>MKSF01000022.1 GCA_001897155.1 Bacteroidetes bacterium 47-18
TCGCAAAACTTAAGGCAACAAACCCATCCGTTTCGGGAGTGCAAAGGTAATAATCTTTATCCCTATTCTCCAAATATTTTTAAAGGTTTTTCTAAAAAAATTTCAAAACCTAAAAACAAACTCAAAACCCACACCTCTTCACCAATCCTAAACTACACGCTATACTCCCCTAGACACTCTCTCTCATTCATACTCCGTAACTGCTACTTCCCTCCTACTCCTTAAAAACTAACTCCACACAAAGGGAGCGCAAAGGTAAAAACTTTTTCTCCAAAAAACAAACTTTCTACTAATGTTTTTGTGGAAAAAAAGGGGAAATCAAGTGGAGATAAAGCATTAGATATCTGGTAGTCAATGAATTAAGATAATTAATTGCTTTAAAGCAAAAAGCTCCGAACAGCCATAGTTTATTTTACCACATTATGAACAAACTGCATTATTCTTTTTGTTTGAGCTTTTACCAAGGCGCAACCCAACAATTTGCCGGGATTTTAAATTCTTTACCTTATTTTTAGCTAAGAAAACCTGATATTATGTCCCTGAGAAACATTTTAGCCGCATTGCTTACAGCAAAAAGCGATACATCCCTACCGGAAGCAACGGAAACACCTTCCGGTAGATCCGGATCTTTAGGGAAGTCCGTCACCTACAGCCTGCTGTCCATCTGCCTGGTAGCCGCGATACTTTATACATTGCAAAGTATTTTAGTACCGATACTATTTGCCATTATCCTGGCCGCTACCCTGTTCCCGCTATGCAATATCCTGGAAAAATGGCGTTTCAGCAGAGCTCTGGCATCTTTAACGGCATTGGCGGTAGCGCTACTGGTGCTGGCAGGCTTCGGTTATCTGTTTGTAAGCCAGACCATTAATATAGGCAGGGACGCATCCGATATAGTAGATAAGATCCAGCAGGTGATCAGCAGAGGCGAGGTGTGGGCTAGTGAAACATTCGGGCTGTCCAGGACGGATATCGCAGCCAAGGTAAACGAACAGTTGAATAAGGCCACTCCGCAGCTTGGAACGGCTATCTCCGGCTTTTTTGGCTCCATAGGCAGCATTGTTTCCTTGGGTATCCTGGTTCCCCTGATGATCTTTTTCTTTCTCTATTACAGGGATTTTTTCAGGGAATTCTTTGTAAGAGCCTGCTATAGCTCTTCAAGGGAAAAAGTGGAGACCACGCTTTCCAGGATCTATACTGCTCTCAAGAATTACCTGGGCGGCATGATATCTGTTATGGGCATCGTAGCTGTTCTGAATGCGGGAGGATTGCTGATCATTGGCGTGGAGCATGCCTGGTTTTTCGGCATCCTGGCTTCTTTGCTGATGCTGCTGCCCTATATCGGCATCGCGATCGGTTCCGTATTACCCGCGCTGTTCGCCCTGGCTACCAAGGACAGCTATTGGTATGCCGTGGCCGTCATCGGCTGGTTCCAGGTAGTGCAGATACTGGAAGGGAATTTTATTACACCCAATATTGTGGGCGGAAAGATCAGCTTAAATCCCCTGGTATCTATCCTTTCCTTATTTTTCTTCAGCCTGCTGTTCGGCTTTGCCGGCATTATACTTGCATTGCCACTTATGGCCATTTTAAAGGTTATCTTTGATACTGTACCGGAGCTGCAGCCCTATGGATTCCTGCTCAGTGAACCCGGTAAAAAGTACCTGCTCACTGCAAGGCAACGAAAAAAACAGCCTGTGCAAGCGCTTAATCCGACCTCCCAAACAAGCCCGGAAAGCGCTTCCCGGGAAACTCCGGAGGAACCTGGGAACGATATAAAGTAAAAGGAAGAGCAATAAGGTCATCGTAAGCCCAGGGTACATTCAATTAGCTGACTATCTATATATAGGAAACAATGTCCGTTCGGAATGACCGGCACCCTCGTTCCTTTATAGCTAAAGCAGATCTGAGTCGCAGAAAGGAGATTGCTCAGCAAAGCGTAACCGTAATAAAAGGTTGTTGCCTGTAAGCAGATAGTCACCTTCAATTAAGCAGGGTCATCCATGCGTTCCAGTCCTTTGACTGCCGGCGCATTCAATAAACGGCCGTTGATATTGAACCTGGAACCATGGCAGGGACAGTCCCAGGATAGTTCCGCGCTGTTCCACCTGACTTCGCACCTGGCATGGGGACAGGTACTTTTCAGGAGATGAACTTTCCCTCCGTGCTCTTTATAGACTGCATAGGAATCGCCTTCGTATTTGACCACCTTACCTTCCCCCTCGGTGATTTCCGCCAGTGACATGACCTTTTCCATGGTGATCTTATCTTTTATAAAATCATGGATAACCGTCGCATTTTCTTTTACAAAGGCGGTAAAGCCGGCCACCGGCTTGAAGCGGCCCGGCCTGAACAGGGCTTCATACAAGCTCGTACCACTGATGATCAGATCGGATAGTATCCTGGCACTCAGGCTGCCAAATACCATACCGTTCCCCCGGAAGCCTGTGGCTGCATACACCCGGCCATCACTCCCCGGTAATATGCCTATAGACGGTAACCCGTCAGCCGGCTCATAATACTGGCTTGACCAGCTATACTCTACCCTGTCTATATCAAAGTATTGCCTGCAATAGTTCTCCAGGTTGGAAAAGCAGGCGCCTGTATCTTCTGCATGTCCTGTCTTATGATCTTCTCCGCCTGCGATAAGAAGCTCCCTTCCATCGATCACATGGCTGCGATAATAATGATAAGGATCTTCCAGGTCATAGCCCAGCTCTTTCGGATAATTGTTGCCCTTTAATGAAAATGCGATAGCATAACTGCGGTAGGGAGCTGTGGTAAAGTGCAGTATATTAATACCCGGCGGGATATGCGTCGCATAGACAGCATGCCGGGCTTTGACAGTTCCCATAGTCGTCTGCAGGTAAACAATATCCTCCTTTTCCTCGTGGCGCTCACACAGGCAACCTTCCACGATCCTCCCTCCTGCATTTTTAAAAATCCCGCATAGGCCCCTGATATATTTAATGGGATGAAATTGTGCCTGGTCCCTGATCTCCACCGCTTTCCGGAATGGAATCGGATAGGATATGTCTTGTATGTATTGCATCTCATGCCCTACCTTCGCAGCTCCTTCAACCATATCCGCGAGTGTCTGCTCCTGCTTTTCATTCAAAGCAAAAAGCTGTGCCGTCTTTTTTTCATAGTCACAGTCCAGGTTGTGCTCCAGCACGTTCCGCTCTATGATCTGCAGGGCTTCCTTACCTGCCCTGGCCAGGAGCCTGGCATTTTCCAGCCCGAACTTATCAATAGCTTCCTTATAGGTCGTATCAAAAAAATCATTCAGGTGCGCCGTAGTGCCGCCGGATGTACCAAAGCCAATATTATTGGCTTCCAGGATAATACATTTTTTCCCGCTACGCTGCAGCTCACAGGCGGTAGTGACCCCGGTAATGCCGCCGCCTATAACAGCTACGTCAAATATTTCTTCCGTAATAGCGTCAGCAGCAAACCGTTTGATTTCCTCTTGCCATATGCTTTTTCTGGCTCCGTCTCTAAACATACTTTTATTTTAGCTTCAATGATGATCTTAAAGAATGACTGCGATACTCCTGCACTCCTTACCCCTGCACAACTATTCATTTACGAAACATCCTGGGATTTCTGTGTTTGCGGTCGTGCCCGTTGGTTTTGACGATCTTATTATAAATACCCATTAGCAGAAACGGGCTCACCCATTGACCAAAGAACAGCGCAAGGTGTGATTTTTTCATGAGCTTCATAGATAAAGACAAGGATATGGCGCCTATAGCGGTCCAGAGAAAAACGTCGGACGGAACTCTTGAGGTCACTGCTTCTATATTTTTGGCTACAGGGCCTTCCTGCGGGGTGTTCTGATGTTTAGTATCCATAGTTTGAGAATTGATTAAGTGTTACGGAAATATTTAAAGAAGGTATTGCTAAAAACAAGCCAAAACAGGACAGGTCTGCTAATCAGCAGGTTACCCGATCGCAGCCACGCTATTTGTAGATTTTATTCCTCAATATGAGTAAGCGTCTATCTACAGCATCATTTTTATGCTATCAATATGAAAGGATCAGAACGCACGGGATGGTACTGCATTTCGCGAGAAAGAAGTGAATAAAAAAAAGAAGGCAGGTCCTTGCAGGTATAATGGCCCCCGGACATTTTCCGGGTGCGCCAAGGCTCAAAAAAGCAACCACCGGCTTTCACCGGTGGTTGTTCCATAACAAGGTCTCTATGCTTGCCATGTGTTTTTTTCCAATACAAGATTACTGTATTAGCGGAGAATGACAAAGACATTTAAAAGTACATTAGTAAACAATTAACTTGCGTTTATGTTTTACCTGGTGAAATGCGGGTAAAGGTCGTCGTAACTTCATACGGCTTTTATATCGCCGGTACCGGCGCCGCGGGATAATTTTAATTCATAAAAATCTTACAATTATGAAAAAGCACTTATTTCTTATTGCCATTGCCGGCATACTGACTGCCTGCAATAATGAAACTCCGGGAGAGCAACACATGGATAATACCGGAGCAACAACACAGCCCACCACCCATGATGCAGATGCGCTTTATGGAAAGGAATGGCACCTGCTATCCCTGAACGGTAAACCAATACAGTACGATACGACCTTTCCCAAGCAGGCATATATGATGTTCAACAATGACAAGAAGAGCGTTTCCGGCAATTTAGGCTGTAATGGATTCGGGGGTAATATAGTTTATTCCGGCAATAACGGGATCGCGATTTCCGACATCGTCTCTACACAGATGGCCTGTCCTAATTTAGATATTGAAAATGACTTCAGCGATGCCTTAAGGAGTGCCGCCAGCTATTCTATAGCGCAGCATATGCTTTCCCTTCATAATAACAAGGGAGAGGTTATCGCGCAACTGGAAACAAGGTAGCCTTCCTGGCAATACTCTCAGGCAGGCCTCTTCATTAACGGAAGCTGCCTGCCTGAATTTTATAATTGCCGCCAGGATCATTCTGCAGGAATATAGCCAAAAGGCGAATGAATTGTCAGGTTCGTAACGGCTTATATCTACCAGGTATTAAAGCCGGAACAGGCGGGTATGTAATACGTAGCCGCTGCTATGATCCTGTATCCAGTTGGTGCTGTCGTAATATGTATTTGCCGATGATATCGTATTCCATGTTCACGACCGACCCGGGCTGCAGGTATTGCAGGTTTGTATGCTCAAAGGTATAGGGGATGATCGCCACGGTCACGTGATTGCCTACGCAGTTGAATGCCGTCAGGCTTACGCCATTGATACATATGGAGCCTTTTTCGATGACCAGCGCCCGGTAGGCTGAAGGGTATTCAAATGTGTATTCCGTGCTGCCGTCCTTCGCTTCCAGGCCCACACATACTGCTGTACTGTCCACGTGCCCCTGCACGATATGCCCGTCCAGCCTGCTGCCCATGATCATAGCGCGCTCCAGGTTGATCACATCACCCGTGCGGTAGCCGGCAATATTGGTCTTCCGCACCGTTTCCGCAATAGCGGTCACCGTGTACTCGTCCCCGTCAATAGCTACTACTGTGAGGCAAATGCCGTTATGAGATACGGACTGGTCTATTTTAAGCTCTTTGGTAATCCCGGATGCTACGGTAAGATGAATATTATCCTGCTCTTTTCTGATCGCTGTGACAGTGCCTAAAGTCTCAATAATTCCCGTGAACATACTATTTGGGTTCTATAAGTGTAAAAATGCCGTTGTTATATTTATAAATATACAAGAACTGGTTCTCAAAATAGTTAATATGCCCGTTGTCGCCTTTTACCGCCTGTATCTCGTAAGGCGTATAGGGACTGTCGATATTATCATATTTTGAATACTGGAATCCCGTGCCGTATTTTTTCAGGATACTGCCATACCATACGATCAGCTCATATCCGCGGTAGACCATATCATTGGCCGGCTTATTATAGACCTCCTGGTAACGGGTGTTTATTTTTTTGACAAAGGCTGTATTATTATCAAAGTGGTACGGGGCGGTATAATAATAGGTTATATTGGGATTTGCATGACCTTTGATCATAGGGTTCAGGTATAATGTCGGCATACCGAACACCTCTACCTGGTAATTGGTGGGGATCCTTGTCAGCACTTTCAGTATTTCCGTGGTTTTCTGGGGATTCAGCTCATTCACAAAGATAACGGTAGGCTCATCCGGGCTCAGTTGCCGGGTAATGCTGCTGACGTCAAAAGGCGCAAAGCTCAGGTCATAGCTGACCACGTTCTTATCCCCGGATAATCCTTTCTTGATATCCTGGGTATTTTCCTTCGCTTTATCAAATATGATGATCTTCTTATTTTTGGGAAATACGGATTTGCTGTACCTGGTAAAGGCAGCGATATTGGTATTTAAGGTAGGCTGCACGATGTGGAAATATTCATTTTCCTCCACATTGCCGCTGAAGGGAGAAATAGCGGAAACAAAGTTGATCTGGTGCTCTCTGGCGAACCGGGCGATATCTTCCACCACCTTCCCGCTGGCGGGCGCTATGATCAGGTCGGCCTGCTTCAGCTCGCGGGAATAGGCAAAATTATCAAATGTCTGCATATTGGTCTGGTCAAACATATGCACCTGCACATCCAGCATTACCGGCTCATTATCCAGTTGTTCGAGCCCCAGCCTGATACCTTCGTAAAAGCTCATCAGGGGACGTCCCTTTTCAGTTTTCAACTGCGCTTCATCTACCGGAAGCACGATACTGATATTATAGCGTTCTTTTTTCTGGGAAGTATGGCGACCGCTGCTGTCGGTTTTCTTTTTCTGCGCGCTCAGGTCCGGATGAGTACAGGTTAATGCAGCAAGGGAAAATAATAAGAATAGATGTTTACTCATTGTATGCAGCGTTCTAAATGCTCTTTAGAGGAAAGGTTATTTAAAAAAAATATTACAGAAAAACTGGGAGCTCTGTGCCTGAAGCTCGCTGACAGCATTGTCGCTGAGCACCAGCACAGCCTTCTGGTATTGCTCCAGGTTGGGTATGGCGCCTATGATCCTGGCATAGACACTTTTATTATTCAGGGGATTGCTGACCTTGACAATGGTACCTTTGGCCAGCGTATTGTGAAAGGCATAATATACGCCCGGCTTCAGCGCGCTGTTGGCGGCATAGAATACGACCAGGCCGTTCTCCTGCTGCTCCTCAGCCGTTCCGGAATGGTATAATGACTGGAATTCGGGCACGGGTTCTGCAGGTGCCATGTCCTGCGGCAGCGCTTCATCCTTTATGGTTTTATTCCTTAACACATCCGAAGTATTGGATTGGGGCGTGTATTTCACCCATCCGAGGATCAGCTCCTGCCCGTTCCTGATATTGGGCGTAGGCAGGTCATTCCAGGTCTGCAGCATGCTCTGCCGCACATTCATCCTGCGCGACAGGATGATCAGGGTCTCATTATTGGTCACCTTATAATATAGCGGCTGGCTGCTGCCGGCTACCGGCGCTTCCAGGTAATTGACCTTGGTAACGGGGATATATACTACATCCCCGTTGCTAAAGCCTTTTTTATAGAGTGTATTATTAACATTGGCGATATCCGCCAGCGCTATGTGATACATCCTGCTTAAAGAAAATATGGTCTGATTATTAGTAATGGTATGCGCGATAAAAGGTTTCTGGTTGATAGTGGTCACCCATATCTTATCCTGGGCCCATACCGGGACCTGAAGCAGGAGCAGCAGTATTACCAATAATTTCTTCATTTGTCGGATTTTGGTTATTTAATAGGTTCCTGTAAGGCCAGCCTGGACGAACGCGACACGGATGTATTGTCCCCGCTTAATACGTTACCTGCAGTATCAACAAGCGACAGGGTCACTTTCAGCTCTCCCATGGGCGCATATTTGATAAACATAGGCTGCCAGCTATCCAGATTGAATTCCTGCTGGTTGATCTGTACCTTTACTTTCAGGTTCTGGTTGGTCAGGTTGGTATTCCATAAGTAGAAATCCAGCAGCAGGTTATCCGTATTCTCTTTGCCTACATAATCGCCTTTGGGCCTGCTGTAGAATATCATCGGTGTCTGGGGGATCTCCAGGTTCTCTATCTTACCGGATTTACCTACTTTAAAGTGAAGCAGCTGTGCCGCCGGCTTATGCTTCAGCGATTCGTGGTAAGAACGGGATAAAAAAGACATTACATACTGCGGCTGATCCAGTGGTATGGTAAAGGTATGGGTAGGCTCATATAAGGCGGTATAAGGCCCGTTATTAAGTATAAAGTGGATATGCTGGCCGTCTTTGGAATTATTGCATCCTTTGGTGGCAGCATCCGGGGTTTGCGATTTGAGCTCGTAATTACCCACCTTATAGTCTATGGTGATCTTTGCGGAATCCGTACCCTGAAGCTCTGCCTTGATGTCGGCAATGCTCAGGGAAGCATTATCAAACGCAGGACTGGGATTGTCAAACGGGGAAAGACTTATTTCTTTGGAATCCGGAGTAGTGGCAACGGTATTATCGGGCGTCTGGGTATCATTACAGGAATTGAATGCAACCAGCCCGGAAAGAAGACCACCGACTACTAATAATTTTGAGTTCATAAAATGTAGTTTTTCTGTTTTAACCAAAAAATTCAAAAAAAGTTTTAATACCACAAGGTAATAAATAATGGTGTAAAATTAACAAAATATGTGCAACGGGCTTAAAATACGGATCAAACATTATTATTGATAGCATTTATTAAATAAACCGATTAACTTTGGTCTTCAAAAAATAAGATGAATATGATATATTCGATGACCGGCTATGGCAAGGCAGAAGGTATAATGAATGACAAGCAGATAACGGTGGAGCTTAAATCGCTGAACGGTAAGCAGTTTGAGATCGTCAACAGGCTCAACCCCTTATTAAAGCGGTATGAGCCGGATATCAGGAACCTCCTCCAGCAAAAGCTGATAAGAGGCTCCCTGGACGTGTCTATCATCGTAAAGCAGGAAGGCGGCTCCTCCAGGCCCGTGACGGTAAATGCCGACCTGGCCAAATATTATTACAACATCATACACCAGATAGGCAGGGACCTGAATATCCCCACCGAGCGGGACCCGGTACAGTTGCTGAGCACCATCATGAGAATGCCCGAAGTGGTCAGCTCCGATGCGGAAGGCGTGGATGAAAAAGAATGGGAGGTCATCACGCAACTGCTGGAAACGGCGGCATCCCGGCTGTCAGAGCACCGGCAGGCAGAAGGCAAAGGACTGGGTGAAGACCTGGTACAGCGCATCCGGAATATAGAGGAAGGCCTGGAAAAAGTGCTTCCTTTCGAGCAGGGAAGAACGGAAAAGATAAGAAACCGTATCCTCCAGAACCTGGAAGAATGGGTGGGAAAAGATAAGGTGGACGAGAACCGGCTGGAGCAGGAGATGGTGTACTATATAGAGAAGAATGACATTTCCGAAGAGAAGCAAAGACTGAGCTCGCACTGCCGGTACTTTTACGATCTTTTGCAGCAGGATAATACCGAGGGTATCGGTAAAAAGCTTGGCTTTGTACTGCAGGAGATCGGCAGGGAAATCAATACCCTGGGCTCCAAGGCCAATGATGCCGGCATCCAGAAAATAGTGGTGAATATGAAAGATGAGCTGGAAAAAGCCAAAGAACAATCCTTAAACGTACTTTAATAATGAAACAGACATTATTTATAGTTTTTCTTTCCTGCCTGGTATGGGCCGGTTGTACAACCTCCGACGAATATCAGAAGCAGGTAGCGCTCCCTAACGGCGGCTGGGACAGCGGTTTCAAGCCGGAGTTTGAAATGCAGATTACGGATACCCAGGCGCTCTATGATGTGTATATCCTGCTGAGAAACGACGATTCGTATAACTTTTCCAACCTGTGGGTCAAGCTGCATATTCTCCCGCCGGGCGATTCCGTCTATAAGATCTATGACCGGGTGGAACTTCCTTTATCGGATGCCAAAGGGTACTGGCTGGGCCGGAATTTTGGCGACACCTGGGAGCAGAAAGTGGAGATTGCGGCCAATGACAGCACGATGTTCAACAGGCCCGGCACCTATAAGATCAGGTTCGAGCATATTATGCGTACAGACCCCTTGTATGGCATCCTTAACATAGGGTTGAACATTAAACGGAAATCATAACCGTGCTCCCAACAGGAGCTGCTGAGCCGCCTGATCTTCAGAGAAAAAAGTAAGGAGAAAATTTTGCAGTAATATATTAATCCTCTATTTTTGCACACACAAAAAAAGTGCCGGTTCCGTAGCTCAGTTGGATAGAGCAACAGCCTTCTAAGCTGTGGGTCATTGGTTCGAATCCAATCGGAATCACCAGATGAAGGAAAACATCTCTAAAAAATACCCGGATCGATTCCGTAGCTCAGTTGGTAGAGCAATACACTTTTAATGTATGGGCCCTGGGTTCGAGTCCCAGCGGGATCACAAAGCCACTCTTTCAGGGTGGCTTTTTTCGTTCAAAACCGGCTACAATCAACGTTTTCAGAAAAAAAGCATAACAAACAATACAAAGGAATACAAGCTAAAAGGTGCCTCTTTCGGGTACCTTTTTTATTGGGTATTTTTGGTACCCTTGGTTAAGGTTTAGGTTAACCCGAGGGTTTGTGTTGTAGGGTTTTAGGCATTGTTCACCTGAAAATTGTGTGTTATGAAGGTTAATGAAAAACTTTCCATGCTCTTAATGCTGGAAAAATCAAAAGGTTCCAAAGACGGTAAAGTTCCCATTAAGGTAAGGCTTACCATAGACTCCAAAAGAGCCGAGCTTTCCCTCGGTATGAAGATTGCCCCCGACAAATGGAACCAGGACGCAGGTATAGCGGTCGGCAATTCCACCGAAGCAAGACAGATCAATACGGCTATTTACAGGCTTAGGGATACGTTGATTAGGCATTATGATGTCCTTTCGACGCAACATGAGTACGTAAGCGCCGCAATGGTCAAAGAAGCCTATAAAGGTGTCAAACCAAAAGAAAGTAAAATGCTTTCCGAAACCATCGACTTTATGATCGAAAAGATGGATAGGAAAGTGAAGAAAGGAAAACTTGCAAAATCCACGTTGTCAAAATGGAAAACAACAAAAAAGAAGTTAACTGAATTTCTTGCTTTTGAGTACAAGCTACAAGACATTGCTCTGGATAAAATCGTGTACGCATTTGCCGAAGATTTTGCAGACTTCCTGATGTTAGAGCAGGGACTGGTTAATAATTCAGCTATGAAGTACGTAAAAAACGCTAAAAAAGTACTTCGTACAGCGGTGGATAGAGTCTAGTTTGACAAAAAACCGATTGCGGCCTATCAGTGTCCTTACTTCAACCCTGACCGTGACATTTTGGACGAAGAAGAAATCATGATACTTTACAATAAGCATATCTCTGTGCCACGTTTGGCGGAGATACGCGATGCTTATCTTTTCATGTGCTTCACGGGTTATGCCTACAAAGATACTTCGCTGCTTAGCCCTGACCATGTGACCAAATACTTTGACGGTGAGGATTGGATCATGAAGAATAGGGAAAAAACATGGTGCCGTGAAAATGTGCCTTTGCTGCCTATTGCAAAAGAAATCATCGACCGATACAAAAATCATCCCCTTTGCGTAGCCAACGGCACACTGCTCCCCATTAAGAGCAATCAGAAATTCAACGCTTACCTAAAGGAAATAGCCGAAATATGTGGTATAAATAAAAATTTAACAACCCATACCGCCCGCCATACCTTTGCCACTACGGTAACCCTTGCCAACGGTGTACCTTTGGAAACAGTCAGCGCATTGCTCGGTCATAAGTCCATCCGCACTACACAGATTTACGCTAAGATAGTAGCGAAGAAAATCAGCGAGGATATGAAGGAATTGAAGAAAGCCCTTCAACTGAAAATGCCTGGCTCCATGATGGAAGCCAAAGCAGCAGCCTAAGGAAAGGCATCATACCGTTGTTGAAAAAGGAAACGCATCAAACCGTTTCCTTTTTTTATCTCCCGTTGCGGTCGTATTGCCCGGCTGCATGTCCCCACATCCACATGAGGCCCTTAAATAAATATAGTACCTACCACCGTAGTAGCAAAAAAATAATCCGGCACATTTTAATTTCGTCGGAAAGCGCAACAAACACCGCTAAACGGCTACAAACGGGTTATTTAGAATTTAAACAATCATTTGAAATCCATAGCCAAACGGGTAATTTTGTATCGGAAGTGCCGGAGCGTGCAGAGGTTAGTGTGATGGTTGGATAAGGTACTTTATTCCTCTCCCTTTATGCAGGAGTACTATACTGCCTGCGCCGCTCCTGTTGTTTCCCGGATAATGTGTGATGTGTGAATTTTTAAAGTGTAGGGAAGATGAGAAATCCGTCGGAGAACAGGTCGAGAATGACCAAAGACCAGATCGTGACCGTAGAAGATCTGGAACAATTCAAAAAAGAGCTTATTGAGCTATTCAAAGGGCTTATAAAAGAGCAATCCAAACCCGTAACAAAGCAATGGTTGAAATCCCACGAGGCGCGAAAGCTGCTGGATATATCAGCCGGTAAACTGTTGACCCTTCGTATCAATGGCATATTATCTTATACCCGCATCGGTGGTGTTATTTATTACAGTGTGGATGATATTAATAAAATGTTTGAAGATCAAAAGCGCCTGAAATGAAAAGACAGAACGACCAGTTAAGGCAGGCCGCTGACAATACCCGGCAGGGTTTGGGTAGCCAGGTACCGCCCCGATTTATTTACGTTGAGATATATTTCATTCAGAAAGGCTGCACAGCCGAAGATGCAGCCATTTTCTTCAACCATTTTCAGGGCCTGCGATGGCAGAACCCCAATGGCACACCTGTAGCCAACTGGAAGACCTTAGCCTGTGATTGGATTTGGACAATGAAGTATGACAAGAGATAAAAGCATCGCTGCTATATGGAAAGACTAACCTGCGCCCGGGCGAGGCACATTGACATGGTGGACTATCTGGCATCCCTGGGACATTTCCCCGATCCCAGGCGAAGCCGCAACCCTGACTATTGGTATAAGTCCCCTTTGCGGAATGAAAAGACACCCTCTTTTAAGGTCAATAGAAAATTGAACGTATGGTACGATCATGGCACGGGCGAAGGAGGCAACCTGATTGACTTTGGCATCCGTTACCACAGGTGTACGGTAGCCGAGCTGTTACAGATATTGGAAATTTACAGCCCGTCACTTTCTTTTCATGAGCCACTCCGAAAAGAACCGCAAAAGCCACCCACCCCGGGCAGCTCCATTGCGGGTGAAAAGAAAAAGAACGATCCCAGCCGTATAATGGTCGTAGCGGCCCGTCCTTTGGCAGATAAGGCCCTTTGGTCCTATTTGGCAGGCCGTAGCATTCCCGAACAAATAGCGCAGAAATACTGCGTAGAAATAGACTTTACACTGTACGGAAGACTGCACACCGTTATAGGCTTCAGAAATGATGTAGGAGGATATGAACTTCGCTCCCGATTTTTCAAAGGAGCATCCGCACCCAAAGGCGTTACCCATATCACAGGTGATACCCCACAGCCAGGCATAAATGTACTCGAAGGCTTCACCGATTTTTTGTCCCTGCTCACACTTCAGGGCGGCAACCAGGAGCCAATGGATTACCTGATATTGAACTCCCTTAGTTTCGGGAACAAAAGTATAGACTTGCTTAAATCCTACAAAGCTATTTTTCTTTTCCTGGATAGGGATGCCGCAGGCATCAAAACTGCTCAATCGCTCAAAGAAAAACTACCGCAGGCCCGGGACGCCTCTATACTGTACAGAGACCATGAAGACCTCAACGATTACCTCACTCAAAAGCCAGCGATCAGGCCACCCGGACAGGCAGAAAACCAACCCGGGAAGAAGCGAAGGCCCAGACTGTGAAGACAGCAGTACGCCGTAGCCGTCCTGACGGAGCAAGTTAATGTTTTTGCGATACAAAAACCAACTTGCCCCCGTGACCGACGGGGGGACTTTTGCTCCCGTTGGTCGCAAAAGATAAGAGAACGATTTTTAAAAAATGTGTGATATGGACAATGTGAAAGGGCCTGAAAGAACGGCCAAATCTAACAAGGGAGGAAGACCCCTGAAGGTCATCAGACGGAGCGAAATCCTCGTCGTAAGGCTGACCGTATCCGAACGCCTGAACATCCAGAGCAAAGCCCGGAAGGCAGGCATAACCGCCAGCGAATGGTTCCGCCAGGCCGCCAAGGATGCAAGGATAGTACCCAGGATCACCCCCGAACAGGCAAGCCACCTTCGGGCAATGACCGGGATAGCCAACAATCTCAATCAACTGACCAAGCTGGCGCACCAGGTAGGACTGCTGTCATTGTTAAAGGACATTCGCCGGATACTCGGAGAACTTGACAGGCTGATTAAAAACCTGTTCGGGGATGATAGGTAAACCCATCACGGGCAAGAACTTTGGCGGTTGCGTCCGATACCTGGTCAACAGGCCCGAAGCCTATATACTGGAGGCCGAAGGCGTCCGCATACAGAGTGCCCGCAGTATCACGCAGGACTTTGATATGCAGCGCAAGATGAACCCCGGTCTGGGCAAGGCCGTAGGACATACCATCCTGAGCTGGAGCGTCGAAGACAGTGCCAGGCTCACCGACACGAGCATGGCCACAGTAGCACGGGAGTATATGGAGATGATGGGCATCCGTGACACGCAGTACCTGGTCGTGAGGCACACGGACAGGGCGCACCCGCACCTGCATATCGTGTACAATCGGGTGGACAATCACGGCCGTACCATCACCGACCGCAACGATTACAGGCGCAATGTAAAGGCTTGCAAAGACCTCACATTGAAGTACGGCTATCACATAGCCGGCGGCAAAGAAGCCGTCAACCGCCAAAGGCTAAAGGGAGCCGACAAGCTGAAATACATCATCCATGATGCGATCAGACAGGCATTGAAAACCTGTAAGAACTGGCAGGAACTCGAACACGAATTGCAGCAGCACGGTATCACGATCCATTACAAATACAAGAGCAATTCAGATGAAATCCAGGTCATTTCTTTTGAGAAAGACGGGGTGAAATTCAAAGGATCGGCCATAGACCGAAGCATGGCATTTGTGGGTATAGACAAGGCCCTTAGCCGCAGTTCAGCGCTCCAAATACCCAGGACAGCACCGACACATGAGGGGCCGCTGCGCCGTCTGCCGGACACATCGCAGCCGGGCGGAGAGTCTGGGACAAGCCATCCGCACACAGGCAGGGACATACTGGAGACACTGCTCGACAGCAGGCCGGACAGCGCCCATGATGACCCCTTCGGACAGGCCCTGAAGAGGAAGAAAAAGAAACGTAAACGCAAATTATAAAATCAGAAAAAAATGGAAACAAAAGAACTGGCACAGGCATTCAACGACCAGACAGAAGCAGTCGCAAACCTGCTTTCAAAATACGAATTGAGTGAGACAGAGCGGATCGAAACGGCCCGGCACCTGGAAAGACTGCGTGCAGACTTATCCAGGACGCAGGACAGATTATCCGGGTCCGCTACCGCACTGGACACGGCCGTCAGCAGCCTGCCCGCGCAGATAGAGGTCAGGTTGAAGCACCGTTTTGAAGGACGGACAAGGATTTTCGGAGCCGTTTTTCTGGCAGCGATGATCGTCATGGCACTGACTACCGGAGCATGGATAGCAGCCCGCAGCGAAAATGCACAGCTACGTGAGAGCGATCTCAAATACCGCTATCACAGGCTCACCGATCCCGATGCAACCATCCGGTCCGACACGGTGTACACCAGAGACCCGGACGGTTTTCACAGGATGGTAGTACAGATGGAGGCGCAGAACCGGGCATTGGAAGCGGCCGAAAGAAACGCCCGCCAAAAGGAGAAAGAGGCTTACAAAGCCAGGGAAAAACTTGAAAGCCTGAAACGCAAAACACCATAAATACAATAGCCATATATTTATTGATATTTCTTTCGTAAATATCAGCAAGGCCCCCATAAAATATGGGGGCCTTGTTATTTTATCAAACGGAACGACAATATTATTTTTTCTTACCTTTCTTTGGCACTGCCACGGCTTCTTTCAGAGCCTTTCCGGCAGAGAATTTCGGTAATTTCTTAGCGGCGATTTTCAGTGCTTCGCCTGTCTGCGGATTACGACCAGTTCTGGCAGACCGCTCGCTAACGGAAAACGTACCAAAACCAATAAGTGTAACTGCATCACCGGAAGCCAATGTGTTAGTAATAGCGCCGGTTACACTGTTGATAGCCTGTTCGGCCTGTGCCTTTGTCAACCCGGTATCACCGGCGACATGAGCGATAAGTTCTGCTTTGTTCATGACTTTAGATTTTTTATAAGCGTAAACATACATAAACTCTTTAATAAAAAGAACAAGCAGCTATCATTAAGGGGCTTCAGATGAAGCTAATCCTGTATTTTACGGATTTCCCACGGTAAATTTGCTGATGGAGCGCCGATCCTTCGTACTGACTTCCAAAACGTACAATCCGGCATTTAAGGCAGAAACATCCATAGGTAGAGTTTCCATTCCATAGCCGACAATTTCATTGACCAGGACCGTTTTACCCGTTATGTCAGTGATCCTTACTGTGGCCTTTTCCTTTCCCTTAAATTCAAAATCAAAATTTAATGTTCCTGCACAGGCAGGATTGGGATACAGCTTTAATGAATATGTACAGCCATTTATTTCACTGATATTAACAGGGTCAATCTCGATGACAACATAACTGGAATTGTTGGAATCTGCCGGGTCATCGTAATCGTCTGCTTCGACCCAATTACTGGAAACATTGCCCGACCCGAAACCCATTGACTTAACGAAAATAACATAGATTCCCCCCGTAACATTATCCCTGAAAGTCATTGACGGATCTCCAGGTTCATACGGGACCCTATATACATCGAACATATCCCTTATTCTTCTTGTTCGCGTATGAAAAGTCATTTCTTCATCTACTCCCAATAGGAAACTGTCCTGGGGAACGATCACATGCTGTTGGTTAAAAAAAGTACTATCCAAAGAGGTATAGATACCGATAGAAGTAAGCGTGTCCGTTAGGAGATCAATAGGATCAGGACCGTTGTTTTTCAGCGTATAGCTGATGGTGATATCATCCCCAAGTTGAAATCTCGTGTTTGCTGGCGGACTTGTGATCTCGACAGAAACATCTGCGACAGTCTGGGCATTTGCCGTGAGACCGACCATTAATAACAAGATTAGACTGGTAAAAAGTTGTTTCATAAACATAGATTAAATAAGTGAAGAATATATATCAGACGTAATATGATACGTATTCCTTTGGTTTTTTCTTAAGATGTTCGGCCATAGGCTAAGGCGAAGCAGGCTTTTGATTAATTCGGCGTTTTATACTTGCGACTTAAAAATCTTATTAGGGATGCCCGAAAAGCAACGGGAAGGTTATACCCTTCATAAAAATCGCGGGACGTTCGTATAATGAGATCAGCGAACGCTTAGGTATATCTCACAGCACCATCAATATCCATAGAGCGAACCAATACATAATAGCTCAAATATTGGATAAGCCTCTGGATTGGGAATTGGGGAACTCTGAATACTGCCTTTCCGTATAATTGAATGTTCATCTGCAAATTGCCTTTGGTTTATGCTCTAACCAAAATAATAGTTATGAAAACCTACTGCGAAAAAATTATACGAACGACGATTTGACTATCTGAATAACCTTGCGAACAATGGGTGTTCTTACGACCACAGTTACGGGGAAATTAAAAACAGCCCCCTATAGCTCCGATTTCCAGAACCTGGCCGATCCTACCGGGGCGCCGTTGCGTATGACTAATAGTATAAACAGTCCGTTAGGTAAATCAGCAACATCCAGTTGGGGTTGGAAAGGGGTGTGTATCAATACCTGTCCGGTGCTGTTCAGGACGGTGATCTCCGCGTCGGGGTCAAGGACGCCGGTGATATGCAATACCTTGTCGGCGGGATTGGGATAAAGTTGAATGTCTGGTAGGATTTCCTCCCGCACACCGAGCTGTATATCTGCGCACGGAGTGTTGCCATATATGTTCCACCAGGTATTTGGCCCGCCGGTTGTACCTCCCCAGATACCTTCACTTAAATTGGTAACGCTGCCGGAATACTGGTTCCAGAAGCAGACAGTACGCCAGATGTCATTTTCAAAAAAGTGATAGTCCCCGATTACAGGCCCGGTATCAAAGCCTTTCAGGAAACTAAACCTGGGTTTTTTTAGATTATAATAGTTCGTGTCAATGTACGAATTTGAAAAGCCTAAATCAAATATGTAATACCTGACACTATCCGGGAGGTTGGTGATCCTGTTGATAAAGGTATCGTACCCGACCGCTGTGGTGACCAGGTAAATGGTATCTGGAACCCCAAAAATATGAGACAGGAATCCATAATAATTAAGTGTATCACCGATATCCAGGTCATCTTTCATATAGATGATTTCGTCAGAAATTGTATCGCATTTTTTAATAAAGATCGTCCCGGTGAGGGTATCTTCCCGGAAACAATATGGACCTTGCCAGCTAAAATCAAAGCCATAAGCATGATAGTATGCGTTGATAACCGTATATTCCAGTTCATTATAAACAGCAGGTGTATCAAGGACAGCCCACCGGCTATGGTTATGATGCCGTCCGGCCATACCATCCTGATAATCCAACGCCATCAGCCACTGGTTGGTGGTATCAAGCAGCGGAGCTTTTTGTGCGGATACAGGCACATATGTGAAAAGCAAAACGATAAAATGGAGTAAGTGTTTTTTCATAGTCAGTATAATATTGCCGGGTTGAACAATACTTATACAGACGAAACCACTCCTGCAAACATTGGGGGGACTCACTATTTTTTTAAACAGGCTAACAGCGACAGTGCGTCCTTTGGCGCTGTTGCTTAGCGGTTCAGTAGTGCTTCAAGACGTTGGATCAGCCCTTCTTTCTCTTGCAGCATCCTTTCGTAAAGGGCTGTCTTTTCCTCATACAGCTCTATGATTTTTTCCATAGGGTTAAACTGGTTCTGAACAGCGTGATCGTGGAAATTATTATTGATATTATGAATGGCTTTATCCTCATCAAAATTGGTGATGACTTCGACAGGTATGTTGAGTATAGCCGATATTTGTTCCAGGACCGGCAAGTCTATTTGTTCTTTTTGTTCCAATACAGATATTCTTTTCTGGTTCCAGCCCAATTCGGATGCCAGGGTTTCCTGTTTGATACCAAGCATTTCCCGCAGCTTTTTGATATTACGCCCTTGATGAACCATAGCTTCCATAGGATATATTTAGAAATTTGGAATAGTAATGTAAAAAAGTAAAGTTAGGATAATTTATCCGGTAAAATACACCATAGAAGGTATAAAATATACCCTCGTATGGTATAAAATATACCCTGAAAAGGTATAAAATATCCCTTTAGAAACTTGAATATACCCAAAGTTAGGTGTTGTTTTGCGCTGACAGATACAGATTATTTTTAATACTAAATAGTATAAATATGACAGCCTGCCGATAGAAAGTCACCCTTTCGTTAGCAGTTCGTTAAGATAGTGCCATTAAGATATTGATAACAAAAAAGCAGTATTTTTGCCACCCCAATTATAAATTTTTTCTATTTATTTATGAAAAGCTCTTTATTCCCTACGGGCATACTGGCCCTGTCCTGCCTTACTGTTACAGCCCGGACCGTACCAACCAAAGACACGGTTATTGTCTTGGAAAGCGCCAGCGTTACCGCTTTTAAGGTTCCGCTCCGCCCGGACCAGTCTCCCTACAAAATCACCACGGTAGATAATAAAACCATTCGGACGAGTTCCAGTGCGAACAATGCGTACCTGTTGAGGGATGCCGGAAATGTATTCGTGCAGCAGAGCCAGTTAGGTGGCGGCAGCCCTGTGATCCGGGGCTTTGAAGCCAGCCGTATCCTGCTCGTGGTGGATGGCGTCAGAATGAACAACGCCATCTACCGGACAGGCCACCTGCAGAACATCATCACCGTTGACAAGAATGTGATTGACAATATACAGATCATCCACGGGGCCAATTCCACGCTATACGGTACGGACGCCCTGGGCGGTATCATAGATATACAGACAGAAAATCCGTTACAGGCTGTCAAAACGGGCAGCCCCTTTAAAGCATCCCTGGGTACGCAGTACAATGCTGCTTTCAACAGCATCAACAGCTATGCGAAGTTCAACTATGGAAATCAGAAGCTGGCCGGACTGACCATCGTATCCTTCAATAAGTTAGGCGATCTGATACAGGGCAGCCAGTATAAAAATGCAGAAACGGAAAACTGGAAACGCACCCAGTATATCGAACGTGTCAACAATGAAGATGTTATCCGGGATAACAGCAATCACAATAAACAGATATACAGTGCTTACAATCAATTCGATCTGTTGCAGAAGCTGGCCTGGAAACAGAATGTAACAACCACCCATTCCCTGAACTTCCAGTACAGCACCACGAACGATATACCCCGTTATGACCGTCTGACGGACAGGAGAAACGGGCAGCTCCGCTGGGCCGAGTGGTATTACGGTCCGCAGAAAAGGTTATTGGGTATTTACAAATTTGAAAAAGATTTAAGCGGCTTCTTCAATAAATTCACGGCGAACCTCAACTATCAGCATATCGAAGAATCGCGTTTTCAACGGCCCTTCCAGAATGTCAAACGTCAGTCCAGGATAGAGGCGCTGAATATATATGGTTACAATGTTGACCTGGTAAAGCATATCAATTACAACCATAAATTCCAGGTCGGAACCGACGGGCAGCTGAATTTCCTGAACTCCACAGCCTATTACCAGAATATCGAAACCGGAGAGCGGGATTACAACCTGGACAGCCGTTACCCGGACGGTGACAACAGGATGTACTATTTTGGCGTTTACGGGCAGTATTTCCATACCAATAAACAGGATAAACTCAATGTCCACGCCGGGCTTAGGGCCAACTATTCTACGCTGTATTCGCAATTCATCAATACTTCTATCCTCAACCTGCCTTTTAACGAAGCCAGGCAAAACAACCTGACGTATAGCGGAAACCTTGGAGCTACTTACAAACTGCACAAAGCCCATTTTGTGACCGGTTCGGTCTCTACGGCCTTCCGTGTTCCGAATATCGACGATCTGGCGAAGGTATTTGAATCCGCCGGGGGCGTGCAGCTTGTGGTACCTAATCCTGACCTGAGACCGGAACAGGCTATCAACTTTGACCTGGGATATAGATTTATAGCCAATAAAAAATTCAGGTTGGAGCTGAACGGGTTTTACACGTTGTTCCGCAATGCTATCGTCCTGGATAAATTCACTCTTAACGGGCAAGACAGCGTAACTTATGCCGGAGAAATGACGCCGGTTGTTGCCAACCAGAATAAAGCGAAAGCGTTTATTTACGGACTGAATGCAGATGTACAATATAGGATAATCAACAGCCTGACCTTATCAGGGTCTTTGACTTACACCTATGGAAGATATAAGGAAGACAAATTAGTACCATTGGATCATATACCGCCGTTTTACGGGATGATCGCTGCCAGCTATGACTGGAAGACCTTTACATTCAGGAGCAATGTACACTTCAACGGAGCCAAAAAACTAAAGGATTACAACCCATTTGGTGAAGATAACCTTACCTACGCTACCAAAGACGGTATGCCGGGCTGGTACACCTGGAACCTGTACGTTTCCAAAACATTCAGGGAGCAGTTGGACCTGATCGTAGGGGTGGAAAATATCCTCGACCAGAACTACCGGGTATTTGCTTCGGGCATCAGCGCACCGGGCAGGAACTTTATCGTAAAGCTGAATATCAGGCTTTAACGGTACGCATACAGAAAATTCTTAATTTTAACTACCGATCAAAACCTTAATAGATATGAAAAACACTATACTTATATTAATAGCCTGCCTGTCCTTGCCCCTGCTCCGTGCGCAGGACCCTTATTATGCTCCCCCGTTTACGATTGTCAGCTCGGAGTATATAGTACATCGGACCCTGGGCGCTATTTTTGCAGATCAATATGAATTTGAGAACAAACAGATTTTAACAAATGGGACAACAAACTTAAACTTCAAGTTAGGGAACTATCCATATGATCCTAATTTCTTGGTAAATTGCGTGAACTACGGGTCAGCCAATAATACAAAATACTTCAAAATTCCAATTGCCCCTGATTTTTCAAATGGTATTGTTGCAGGATGTATGCCGCACAGTGACAGTATGCAGTTTGGTATAGGAACCTACTTTGAAAAGCCAAACGGTGATGTGATGTACATTGGCTATTCTAAAGAAGGCTTTGAGCAGATAGTCTTTGAGCTACGCAACAGCAATAACCAGCTAAAAAGCTATAAGGCAATAGGTGGTTTTCATAATGAAAAGCCTTTCCGTATCCGGGAGTCTATAGACGGCGGGTATATTGGCATAGCCAATTTTACCGGCTATGGTGACGGGGAAATCGGTATGGGAGATAGCATCAAATGCGGTGATTTTTATTCTTATGACACCTGGCTGTTCAAAACGGACAGTGTAGGCAATGTGACCCGCACCCTGGTCTTTGGCGGACCCTACGAGGATGCGTTTGGCGATATCCACGTAGATGCACAGGGCAATGTAATGGTCTTCCTGAACATAGCAGACGGCGGGCTGAACTGCCAGTTGCAATCCTGCCGTACATCGGAAACCGGCTGGCAGGAAGGATCTTACGACATACTGGGTGTAAAGCTGGACAAAGATCTGAATATCCTGTGGAGCCGGTGCTATGGCGGCAGTGGTTCGGAGGGCTGGCGGGGCAATGTAAGGATGGTGCCCGACGGTAGCGGCGGCTATTACGTGGCTACCCGTACTTCTTCCTCGGACGGTATGCTGGCCGTTCATCCCTGGAACGGGATTCCTGAAAGGCGTATTACAGATTTCGCTATAGGTTCTGACCTATGGGTATTTAGGATTGATCGTGACGGCAATGTTCTTAAAAGCAACAGCATCCCCTTTGAACGTGCAGAAGTGGGCGACCTCGCCTTAAGCAAAGACGGTACTGTTTGGGTGGGGGTAAACAGCAGACAAGGGTATGGGGGCCTTACGTTGAATGAAAGTTATGGAGGTAATGATGCAATGGTTTTACACCTGGATACAAATTTTAACTTGCTGCATAAGCGTTATTTTGGTGGAGGAAGCAGGAGCATAATCCATTCTATAACAGCTTTGGAGGATACGACAGTATTAATTGCCTTGGAACACCAATTGGCATCAGAATATAAACCCAAACAATGGCTTCCTGCTTACGACAGTATTAATCGAAATGCCGTTGTTTTTTTGAAAGCTAATGGGCAAACTGATACGATGTCTGATAAGATACCAGGAATGGGTAACTATAAAGTATATCCTAATCCCACTTTGGAAATGCTGAATATTGAAGTACCTGCACCTGGAGATTATCATGTATATATTTACACTATGGACGGTCGTAAGGCAGGAGCATTTATCTTTCATAAAAAGCAACATATTGAAGATATATCTTATTTGCAACCGGGGATATATACCGCTGCGCTGACCAAAGAGAACAAGACTTTTAAAGTCTGGAAATTTGTCAAAGCCTGATCTTACTTTATAAATTACCAAACCTAACAAACAATAGAATTATGAAAAATATCCTACTCTTCCTATTTGCGTGTTTATCCCTGCACCAGCTCCGGGCGCAGGACCCTTATTATGCTCCCCCGTTTACGATTATCAGCTCGGAGTATATACTGAAAAAAGGAGGTTCTTCTATTTTTGCCGATTTGTATGAATTTGAAAACAAGCAGGTATTAAAAAACGGCACAACCAATCTTAATTTTAAAAGCACTAATTTTCCCTATGATCCTGAATTCTTCCCCAACTGTACCAGTTTGGGATCAGCCAATAATACCAAGTATTTTAAAATCCCAATTGTTCCAGACTTTACAAATGGAATTGTACGGGAATGTATGCCTCAAAGTGACAGTATGAAATTTGGAATAGGCACCTATTTTGAAAAGCCCAATGGCGATGTGATGCACATTGGATATTCAAGAGAGCCATTTCCACAGATTGCATTTGAGTTGAGAAACAGCAACAACCAGTTGAAAAGCTATAAAAAAATAGGCGGCTACCACAATGAAAAGCCTTTCCGTATCCGGGAGTCCATAGACGGCGGGTATATCGGCGTAGCAAACTACACAGGTTTTGGTGACGGGGAAATCGGTATGGGCGATAGCATCAAATGCGGTGATTATTATTCCTATGATACCTGGCTCTTTAAGACGGACAGCGTGGGCAATGTGGTCAGGAGCCTTGTCTTTGGCGGGCCCTATGAAGATGCCTTTGGTGACCTGCACGTGGATGCGCAGGGGAATGTAATGATCTTCCTGAACATTGCGGACGGGGGGCTGAACTGCCAATTGCAGTCCTGCCGTACTTCAGTGACCGGCTGGCAGGAAGGCTCTTACGACATACTGGGTGTAAAGCTGGACAAAAACCTCAATATCCTTTGGAGCCGGTGCTATGGCGGCAGCGGTTCGGAAGGCTGGCGGGGCAATGTACGGATGGTGCCTGACGGCAGCGGTGGTTATTATGTAGCCACTCGTACCTCATCTTCCGATGGTATGCTGGCTGCCCATCCCTGGAACGGCATCCCCGAAAGAAAGGAAAACAACGCGGCTATTGGTTCTGACCTATGGGTATTTAGGATAGACACAGACGGCAATATCCTGAAAAGCAACAGTATCCCTTTTGAGCGGGCGGAAGTAGGCGATCTCGCTTTAAGTAAAGACGGTAGTATTTGGGTGGGAGTAAACAGCGGGCAATTTTTTTCTGGTCTTACTATGAATGAAGAGTATTTCGGTTCCGGCGCTATGGTATTGCACCTTGATAGTAGTTTAAATATGATCCACAAGCGATACCTGGGAGGAAACGGTTCTAATCGCATCCATTCCATATCAGCTTTGGAAGACACAACTGTATTAATAGCATTGGAATACCAGATAACCGATGTTAGAAAGCCGACACAATGGCTGCCGCCCTATAATTATGGTGAAAATGGATATAATCACGCTGTGGTGTTTTTTAAGGCCAATGGCAAAACCGATACGATGTCTGATCATTTCCCCTCTACAGGGACTTTTACAATGTTTCCCAACCCGGCAGAGGATAAGCTATATATCGAAACGCCGGGAGAAGATAAATATACTGTTCACCTGTATCATTCGGACGGCCGTAAGGCAGGAGCATTTACCTTTCATAAAAAGCAGCACATTCAAGATATATCCGGCTTGCAGGCCGGTCTTTATACTGTGGTATTAACCCAGGACAATAAAACCGTAAAGGTCTGGAAGCTGACCAAACAGTAAGATAACAGAACGATCATAAATTTATTCTGCAGTATTGAAGTCTCAATGCTGTAAGCTACGCTTTATATTTTTCACCCTATAAAACCTTTAAAACAATGCGAAAATTTACATTGTGCCTTGCAGCGGCTCTTATAAGCTCCGCACAGGCTCTGTGGAGCCAGGGACCGCCCATAGGTCCTACCGACACGTTAAAAACCCGGAAAGAAAACGTCTTTTCAAGGGTCAGAGCCGATCATTACAGGCATTATACGCCAGACAGCGCCCGTGCCGAAAAAATGTATGGCCGCTGGGAAAACTTCTGGAAAGGTAGAATTTATTATACCGCACCAACAGAGGAACGTATGTTTACCACTTACAACCAATTATTAAAAGGTTTCTTTGAGCCGCGCGAACCCTACCAGGAGCCTGATAATACCAACGGAGACCCCAAAATCCCCAATCTAAGCAACACCCAGTTCCAGAGATGCGTGGCCAGTTATCCGGCCAACTGGAAGTATGACGGGCCTCATTTTAATAACTATGGAGCGCGTTGGGAACAAGATAATTCCGGCCACGCCGCTTACCTTTGGGTAAATCCCACCAATAAAAATCACATTTTGCTGGGGTCATTTGCTTCGGGCATTTGGGAAACCCAAAATGAAGGCCGCAACTGGTCGAATATTACAGATAATTCAACAGGGTACACCTGGGGGCCTATTGGGGTGGCAAGGATTGCGGTAAGCCCTAAAAACCTGGATGTTCAGTATTTTTCGACAGACTATCGAAAAACCACTGCCGGGTTAGGCAATTTTTACGGGTATAGCCGTGGTATCTTCTTTAGAAATGCTCCTAATGGGCAGTTCCTGCCCGACCTGGCTTTCAGGGAAAGAATGAAGGCTGATGGGCATTTTATAGGCAATGAGCGGTTTGATGTGGTGCCGAAGTATATCGAATTTACGGACACCGGTAACCTGTATGTGACCTACAACCGGAATATTTACAGGCGTTCCAGCTTTGCAAACAATATAGGGAATAAGGATTTATGGACGCCGATACCAATGAATGCTTCCATACCGGCCAACTACCAGATCATTACCGGCGCTGTATCGCACCTGAACCCAGGTAAAATGGCTTTCCTGACCAATATAGTAGATAGCACGATGTATCTCATTACCTACGATGAAAACACTCCGGGGCTGAATGCCGTGGTAACAGCCATTAATAACCCGCACTGTCCTCCCGTTGACGCAAATTGGATGCACCGGTTTAACGACCAGGGCGTGCGGAATATGGAATTTGCCTACGACAACAACGACCTTTATTTCACATTTAGCGTAGGAGAAAACTATAAACATTTTTATAGGATCAATAATATATTCACCAGCCCAAGCTTGGAGTTTATAAGTGAATTAAAGCCTTTAGGTTCTTCCAGGCAGGACCTCTATGTATTCAAGATGCACCCTAAAGTGCATAACCTTATTTATTTTGGAAATATACAAGGTGGATCGCCGGTTAAATTTTCTATGGATCGGGGACAGACCATTCGGATTATGGACGGTAATCCACCGAGCTGGTTAATCAATAACAACTATCTTCACGCCGATCTCAGGCATATGGTATTGTATAATACCGATACTATGTTTAACGGGGCGGGCGACGAGATATATATCGCTACCGATGGCGGTATCTCTAAAAAAGCCGCCGGCAATAATTATTTTGAAAGCCTTACCGGGGCCGGGCTGAATATGACCTTATGCTACGATCTGTCCGTAAGCCAGACCAATACAGCCTTTACTGTATTCGGCGCTCAGGACACGGGGGGAGGCATCAAAATGAAGAAAAGTAATGGTGCTTCACAATGGTACTGGATGACAGCAGGAGGAGACGGCCTGATGACGGCCATCTCCAGGAATGGCTACGACTATTTCGCCGGCAACAATCAAGACGCCATTTCTACTTACGGCCGCCTGGATATTGACACCTTTTACAAAACGGGCAACCCCGATGCACCTGTCAATGACCCTGTAACGGGTTCCTGGGAACGACCTACCAAATTTGACCGGGACAATAACCTCCTGCACGCTGTAAGGTATATCTGGCAAAATCCTAAGTCAAACCTGCAAAACAGCAATATTTCAGCTACGGACTGGGATCGTTATTGGGGCAATGAGCCTGTGGATGTGACCAATAGCGGCGACCCCAACGGACCGGCTGCCCCCTATAAAAATAACGATAGCCTGGGAAAATATAAAAAGCCGCTGGAATTTTATAAGGCGGAAGCTGACCAGGAAACGGGATATTTGGCCAATTACAACTGGGGCAATGCCGAAAACCAGTCTTCGCACGAATCGGCTTTGTTGTATTTTACCGAAAATGGCGGCGCTACCTGGCGTAATATTTCCCCGCCAACAAGTTTGGTACAGGGATATATACCCCGCCATATAGAAATGGACCAGAAAAACCCGCAACGGGTATGGATGGCGCTGGGCCTGCAGGGAGATAGCGCATTGTGGAACCAAACACCGGCCCAACGTACCAAAAGGGTGCTGTATTGTGCGGATGCACGTATCGCTCCCCCCATATGGCAGGATATATCCAAAGGCTTACCGCCGCTGCCTATCAACAGGCTGGTGTACCAACAGGGCAGCGATGACGTTATCTTTGCAGGCACCGATGGCGGTGTATTCCGCTGGAACAAAGCCGATCAGCAATGGGAATGTTTTATGGATGGTATGCCGCACACCGTGGTCACTGACCTGGAGATCCAATACTGCACCGGCAAGCTCAAAGCCGCTACCTATGGACGGGGTATTTGGGAAACCGAGCTGGAACCCAATATGAACAGCTTTAACCATACTGCGCCGTACTATGAAGAAATATCAGGTGTACAGAATTGGAGTGAAGACCGCTCTGTAATGGGCGGTATCCGGGTAACATCGGGCGCCACCTTTACCATCAGCGGCTGTACGGTATATATGCCCCGAAATGCCAAAATACACCTGGAGCAAGGCGCAACATTAATACTTGAAAATGGTGCGCTGCTGACCAACGATTGTGACGAATCTATGTGGGGCGGCATAGAAATGTACGGCAACAATAACAACTCCCAGGCTTTGGTAAGCAACCAGTCTAAAGTCATTATCCGGGATAATTCTACGATCAGGCACGCACGTATAGGAATTGCTGATTATAGTGCTGAATACTGGAACAGCGGCGGTGGCATTATCGACATTGACGGGGCTAATTTTGAGAACTGTTACCGTGCTTTGGCGTTCAATGATTATCCGAAGTTCAACAACAGTTCCAAAGTTGTAAACGCTAGAATATGGGTAGACAATGCTTATAAGCTGTCGTCTGCCAGCTCACGGGATTTCATTACCGTATTTAACGAAAACGGTATCCTGATTGATAAATGTACTCTGGAAGATAAGAGAACCTTTGACGCAAATACCATATATGCGGATAAGCTATTCAACGGTATATTTGTATTCAGGGGTGGTATCAATGCCAAAAGGAACCTGTTTAAACGGTTGACATCCGGGGTTAAAAATGATGCGGATATCATCACGGCCAGCTTTAACACAGTTATCGACCTGAACACATTTACGGATGTAAAGGAAGCTATCACACAGGGCGGTAACTATACGGATGTGAAGAACAATACGATCTCCGGTATGGCTGCCTCTTTCTTTGGCAACAGCCCTACCACACAGATAACAGGTAAAGTGACAGGTATCTACCTGGACGGTCCCGTACTGGCCTATGTGCATAATAACGGGATGGTGTACACGCCTTCTCTGGTGGCTAAATATGGGGTTGTCTCCAACGGTACCAAATTCCAGAACCTGATCCGTATGACGGACAACAGGGTTGACCGGGCCTTTGCTGGCATCCAGACCCAACGCTACAACAGGTATCTGCAAACACTTTGTAACGCTTTAAATGCCAACGTCTATGCGTTCTCCGTCAATCCGCAGTCGCCAAACGGTGATTTTGCGCACCAGGGCCAGGGATTTGGATCGACAGACTGGAGACCGAGAAACAATTTTAACAGCAACAGCAACGACGTATATTTCAATATCAATACGTCCAGTTCGCTGATCCCTGCCAAGTACTACGTTAAATCCACTTCCGGCACATCCCCTAAAATTCCGTCCATCATTACCGGACCGTATGCGGGTAACTTTGATGTGGAGATAGACAATACATCCGATGATGTTAGCTGTTACTATGATGATGGCAGTGTGACTATGGTCGGGAGAATGCCTGCGGGCGTTATATCCGTAAATGGTGCTATTATAGAGTTAAACGGCCTTGCCATTTCAGGGCAGCGTTTGTCTGCCCGTGCCGTTGAGCTGTACAGCTTTATCATAGATACCTTATACCGGTCAACCGATCCGTTGAGCTACTCCAACGACCTGGTTACGTTCTTAAAGTATGATAAGGAAGATATATCCAGGCATTTGCTGATCGGTCACTACCATATCCATAATGATTCGGTACTGGTGAATACCTATATTGACAGCTTACAGGATCTGTCGCCGGATGATAAGCAGGCGTATGCGGACTATTTGGCTATGCAACGCCACCTTACAGGTACATACGGTTCGCCGCTTGCCATTCCTTTTGATTCGCTGGAAACATCTGTTTATTATATAGAAAATTTCAGTGAGCGTGAGGATTTCATCGGTGACCTGGCAAGGAACTGGGTACGTTCTTTCGGTCAGGGTATCAGGAATGAACGCTATATCGAAGAAATATTTGAAGGTGGTGAAGGAGCCAACCAGTTCGGCAACGGTTTACCGGAACCTAAAAAACTGATGGTGTCACCCAATCCGGCAAACACGCATCTTACCATCACTGTACTGCTGCCGGAAGCACAGAAGGGAGCAATCAGGAGGATTGAGATTGTGAATGCTTTAGGAAAGCTGGTATATCAGCAAAATATAAAAGAAATATCAGAAAGCATGGAAGTTAACGTGGAGGGTTGGGTACCTGGTATCTATAACATCACATTATACCAAAACGGGAAAGTCGTTTCCACGGAGCGTGTCAGTGTGATAAAGTAGGCAATTAGCTTCTTCATAGATCAAGGCAAAGAACATTCGGTTCTTTGCCTTTTTTATTGCATTAATAGAATGTTGAGAATATGAGATTGGACTTTTTAGGGTTGTTATTATACATTTTGAAGGGAAACGATCCAGTTATTGATATTTTTAAGTATAGCATCAGGATTTGGTGTGCCTGTGCGTTGGAGGTATTCCTGAAAATCAGCTTGTAAAGAGCCTGTTTGCCATTCTAAAACAGAAAGATACAGGTATGGCGGTTGGTGGGTTCCTAAGACACAACAACATGCTCTTGTACCTTAGATTTTTCCAGCAGTACGTTTTTGATCCCCGCAGGTGCCGGTGTTTTTATACCTAATACCACTGTTCTTGGCGGAACTTTTCCATCCTTTCCGGTATATGTACATTCGGTAAGGATATTTAGTGCAGCATGCCAATGTTCAAATCCGGACTGGTAAATAATAGTTGGTTTTTTAATAAAAAATAAGCCCGGATCAAATGCCGGGCTATTTCTTTATGAAAAGTATTCGACCTTTCCGGTAATGTAAAGGTACACTTCCGATCTGCTCTGCTTTACCGGTCCCGGCAGTTTCTTACTCCTCCGGTAGCTGCAAGATTTTCCCGACAGGTATTATACCGACATCCTTTTTTTGAGCTTTTATCGGGATGTTGCCCCCCTCCTTTACCTGCTTTATTTTTTGCCTGAAACGCTAAGTTTTCCTTCTCTTTTGAATGAAAGCTTTTCGGTGCCAACCAGTCCGGAAGTCTGAAACAGCTTAGAAGGCAAGCCGCTGCTGCTGTCAAAATTTCAATATCTGGCAGGTCAATTTTGCATTTTGAAAGTCAAAATTTCTTTCTGAAACAGCAGTTTCGGGACTGGCATACACTTTGATCTTTTTTTACCGGAGCTTCAGGCATCCACACCTGTACAGGCATTTTTATAAAGGATTTTTAATTCAAAAACTAGTAATTATGGCTACAGGAATATTCCGGACACCGCTTTCACAAAAGGGTCCTGCAATCGGTAAAGGGCCCTCATAATAATCTTGATCCCAGGACGGCATTGCTGCTGTGAATGCCGTTTTCAATATTGGATTTATTTTTTCACACTTGAAAAAACGGAGGTTTATTATGTTACCAAGTAAAAGAAATGAGCACTTCTTCAGTGGAATTCCTAAAATTTTCGAGGACTTCTTTGGGTCCGGGCTTATGGACTGGAAACGGGACAATTTTTCCTCGACCAGTACAACGCTGCCATCGGTAAATATCAGGGAAACCGATAACAGCTACGAGGTAGAACTGGCTGCTCCGGGAATGGAGAAATCAGATTTCAATATCGAGCTGCACGGCAACAGGCTGGTCATTTCTTCGTCCAGGAAAGCTGAAAATGAGACCAAAGAGGAAAATTATACCAGAAAGGAATTCTCTTACCAGTCTTTCCAGCGCAGCTTTACCCTGCCGGAAGACAATGTCATAGCTGATGACATAAGCGCCAGGTATGAGAACGGATTGCTCCAGGTACATATCCCTAAAAAAGAGAATGGCAATCAAGTAGCCAAAAGGCTGATTGAAATTAAATAGCGCTGTTTTCCAAAAGCCCTTGCGGATTGCTGCTGCAGTTCAGCGAAGCTTGTGTCCGTTAAGGAAAAAACTAAAAATGTGATGATACGGCCAGCGTGCCATTACAATAGCTGTCCGTCTCTTTTTCCCTGCTTATGTATGATTGGATCGCCTTCGGGGGATCCTTTTTCTTTTTCATCTTATCTGAAGTTCCAGTCATATAACCCCATTTCGGGGAATATAATATACAGGCACCAGAGCTTACAGCAAACAACCGGTTGATTATGAATCATCCGGCCAAAGCGGTCTGAAGTTTGATACTTTCAATATAGCCGGTTTTCAAAGGTTAACCGACAAAGTTCCGTGGCCAACCGGGAGCATTTTTATAGGTTGACCACATCCGGTCATACCTGTAACCGCAAGGTAATTAATGAATAAGTATAAAATCCCCGATTATGTCTACATCCAGAGATATGAAGACGCTTTCAGCCGTGCTTAATAAAATTATGGCATCAGGCTACCGTAATGAGCTTAAAATAGCAGGTGACATAGCCTGGTTTGAAAACGGCAGCCGGAAATATCTGCCGCACGAGCTGTTGATAGAAAAGGTGTACAGGTTTGCAGGCGAATCCGACCCGGCAGATATGTCTGTATTGTACATTATCTCCGGCAAAAACGGAGAGGCCGGATTCTTTATAAATGCCTATGGTACCTACTCCGGTAACGACAATCCGTATTATGACACCTTCATCCGCAGCATCCCGGTGTCCGGGGAAAGAAAGCGGAACCGCAAACCTGCTTCTTTAAAAAAGTGGAAAGAGAACAGGAAAGCAATAAAGTTCGGGATCATTATTCATGGTAGCTACTATATACTCTTCGGGGCCTGGCCGATCGTCCATATCCGTTCCTTTATGGCTGTGACCGGTCCTAAAACCGACCTGTGGATGGTTTACACCATAGGAGGACTGCTGACAGGGATAGGGACATGCCTCATCCTGTTGAACAGGATCAAAAGGATATGGGTTTTGCAGGCTACAAGCGCGATCACCCTGCTGGCTATAGACATTCAATACGCCACCAGGGGCATCATATCCGATATCTATCTTATAGACGGCGCCATCCAGATCATTTTCTTGTTGTTCGCACTTGCCGTCCTAGGGAACCGGGAATCCATATCCGATAAACATTCTTAACTATGCCCTTTGTTAGCGATGCTACGATAATCCCCAATTTCTCGTTATGAGGAAGATAATACCCAGACACGGATAGATCGCGATGTATATCTGTATGATAATCATACAGCGTACATCCTGGCGCAACTTTGGTATAAGGTTTATTAATAACCTTAAAAACAATATGTATGCTAACGAATGATCCAACTTCCACACCCCAGAAAAGCACCTCCCAACAACCTGCATCAGACAGGAAGGAGCCCCTGCACCAGTATTTCCTGAATGCGCTGAAAGAAATGTACTGGTCCGAACAGGAGATAACAGAAGGCTTAAAGAAATTACAGTCCGCTGCTACTCATAGCAAGTTGGTCCAAGCCTTTAAAAAGCACGAAACGGAGACCCGTGAACACGTTGTCAGGCTGGAAAAAATATTTGAGATCACCGGCGAGATCCCGGAAGTCAGGAAATGTCCCGCAATGGAAAGCATTCTGAAGGAAGCGGATGAGATCACAGCCTTACTTCCCAATGCCTCTGCGACACTTGATGCCATACTCATCATCGCCGCACAGAAAGTGGAACATTATGAGATCGCTTCCTATGGCGGATTGGTGGCCCTGGCCGAAACATTGAACCTGTCGGAAGCAGCCCATATTTTACAGTCAACGCTGGAAGAAGAAAAGGAGACCGACCTGCTGCTGACAGAGCTGGCCGAAAACAGGATCAATGACGAAGCCGGCAATGAAGATGAAGGCGACGATGAAGAGCAATAATATCATTGCACCGGATCAGCAAATATTAACGCTTCACAAATACGCGCGCTATGAAAAGGATTTTAAAACATACGGGAAACCTGGCACTCCTTTCAAGCATTCACTGCTCCTTCGGATCCTGAGTTAATTATAATGATCCTGACAACAACCGTAATACCGGCAGCCGACCGGATACTGCACGCAGCAGATCGGTCCATTCACTGTTACAGGAATAAATAGTAGTTTTTTTGTCCCTCTTTCCAGGGGGACAATTTTATATAAAGCCCCTGGTCCTAATTTTTGACCAATCCCAGCATGATAGCTTTCTTGACCATCCCCACCATATTCTTTACATGGAGCTTCTGCATCAGCAGTAAGCGATAGCTCTCTACGGTGCGCTGGCTTAAATGCAGTTTTTCACCTATTTCGTGGCTGGTCAGCTCCTGCGATATTAATTGCAGCACCTCCACTTCCCTGGGTGTCAGCTGCTGCACACCGCTGAACTGTACATTCCTTTTATCAGAAAGGCTTTTTAACAGACTATGTATCTCCGGTGAGACCACAGGCTGCCCCTCCCCGCTCCACACTCTTTTTATAAACTGCTGCAGATCCCCCTGACCCGTATTCTTGAGCAGGTAACCGTCAGCGCCGTTATTGAGCAGCATTTTTATATTGTATATATTATCATTGGAGCTTAATACCAGGATCTTTATGTGCGGATAACCTGCCTTAATGACCGGGATTACAAAATCGCTGTTCCCCTCTGCCAATTGCAGGTCCAGCAGGATAACATCGGCCTGCTGCTTTTTCAGCCCGCTCAACAGCTCAGTTGTGGTAGCATACCTGGCTACAATTTCCAGTTGCTCATCCTGGCCGAGCATACTGCTGACCCCTTCCCTGACCAGCGGATGGTCGTCTATAAGTATCACTTTAATCTTCATAAGGACAAATGCTGTATCAAATTTATAACTTATAGAGCGCTTTTGAGCCGAAGCTGATATAAAAAGCGGTATAGGTGTCCGGCTCCGTTGTTATGTCAATGTCACCCTGGAACATTTTCACCCTGTCCATGATCCCGGACAAACCTATCCCCGTACCGGACCCCCTCGCAGATTCAGGAAGGCCCCTGCCGTTATCCTCTACAACGATATCAAGCTTTTCTCCGTTATGGGTCAGCAGGACCGTTACAGTACCTGCTCCTGAATGCTTAAGGGCATTATTGCACAGCTCCTGAACAATTCTGTATATATTAAGAGCAGCCTCGGGAGCCAGGTTTTCAAAATCACCTGCTGCGTGCACATGATGCTCTATGCCTGATGAGGCAAAAAGTTTACTGCAAAACACCGAAATAGCCGTGATCAGCCCATCCTTTAAAAGAATATCGGGAGCCAGGTTATGGGCGACATTCCTGACCTCGGATGAGGTATCGGTAAGAATGTCCTTGGCGATCTTGAATTCCTTTAAGCCCACTAACTGGGGGTGTATGTTCTCTGCAGCCAGCAAAAAGGATTTGGCCGCCGCAAGCTGGCTGTTGACGCTGTCATGGAGATCATGCGCGATGCGGTTCCTTTCCTTTTCCGCTCCCGCGATCTTTGACCTCAGCCCCAGTATCACATTTTCCGCCCTTTGTCTTTTACGTTGTAAGCCGTGCCATACCCGGGCGATAATGATCAATGAAAGGAATGTTATGGACAGTATCCATATCCATAGATTACGAGTCTGCGTCTGCAACTGCTGTGCAGCGAGCTGCGCGTCAGACTCCGCAAGCGCCTGGCTTTTACGGCTCAGCTCATACCTGGACTCCAGGTCACTGATCTGTACCGCTATGCTTATGCTTTTCAGGCTGTCATTTAAAGCGTAATACTGCTCTTTAAGCTTATATGCCTTTTCAAACGCTCCCTGGTCTGCATAGAACCCGGACAGGCTCATCAGCAGGAACGCTCTTTCCTTAGGAGTTTTGGCGGGATCCTTTTCTACCTGCCGGTAAAACCTCATCGCGTTCGCATAGTCTTTTTTCTGCTTATACAGATTCCCGATATTACACAGCAAGGTATTATAGCCGTTCTTTTCTACCGGGACATCCTGGTACAGGTTATATGCCTGCAGGTAATAATATAAGGAAGAGTCCGGCTGCAGCAGTTTGTCATAAAGATTACCCAGGCCTGTATAACCCATGAATAAGATGCTCTTATTCCGGTTGGACTGCGCCCAGGATATAGCTTTTCCATATGCAAAGGCACAGGAATCCCACCGTTCCTTCACAAAATAATAGCCCCCTAAATTATTGTAATTATTGGCCAGCAGGTTCGTATCGCTCACATCCCCGGCTTCCGCCTTGATCTTTTGCAGGTAATGGTAGGCCTGCTCCAGGTTACCTGCTTCGAAATGGGAAAAGGACAGGTTATTGTAGATATATGTTATGGGAGGGCTTTGCTGCATATCATCCCTATGAAACTGCTCTTTGTATCTTAAAGCCAGGAAATAGTTATAGGCGGCAGAATCATACTGCGCCATATAGCTGTAGGCATTGCCCAGGTTATTATAAATTAAGGGCAGGAGCTGCGGCAGCCGCTTCTCATTAGTAAATTGCAGCGCCCCCCGCAACGATGACTGCGCGGAAGCATACTGCCCCAACTGCATCTGGACGACAGACAAGGCGGACAAGGCCAATACGCTTCCCCTGTCATAGCTTATGCTGCGGGACTGCCGGTATATATCCTGCAGCAACCTTACAGCGCTATCCGGGAATTCCGCCTTCAGCTTCGAAGCAGCGGAAATGCTTTTGATCATAGCCACCGTGTCCGGGGTAACGGAAGCCGGATGAACTGCAGGCTGCGCAATAGCGTTTCCTGCTGTTACCGTCATCCACCATAACAATAAAAAAAGGTAACGGAAATAACTGCGCTTTGCCGGATATGTCATCATAATTCTGTCCCTCCGGCAAATTACCTAAATTAAAGGGGATTTTCTGGCGCCCGCTCTCAAAAAAAGTCAGGTAATTGTCATTTTTCCGGAGCACATATGATGCAAATAAACAATTCATAGCATAAGGCATATCTTACGGCATTACAATCAAAAATTTATATATAATCAACACTCCCTGCACGCCCAGGGCGGTACTGTTCGCGCTTTATTTTTTCAGTAAAAACACGGTAGTAGCTCTTGCCGCTTCAAATTAATTTTGTCTGAAATTATTTATCCTGAAAATAACATTAGGTATGAAAAAACGCTTTTTAAGTATATTATTCCTAAGCCTTTCCTTAGGGAGCGCACTGTATGCGCAGCAACAGTTCGACTGGTCGGTAAGCCACAGCACCGCACAAAGCCGGTCCAATGTGACCATGAACAAAATAACAACTGACAGGGAAGGCAATATCTATACACTGGGTCTTTTTGAAGGCACCCTGACCATTGGCGGCGGCCTCAATCAACAGATGCTGAATGAGCAATATGCCAATGCCTCCAACGGGCAATGGGAGCTGTTCGTAACCAAAACCACCCCGGGCGGTGCAGTACAGTGGGCCAGGAAGTTTGATAAGACCTCCTATGTGTTCAACCATGTTTATAATGCACCCATGCCTTCCGGCATAGTAGTGGACGACAGCCTGAATGTTTACCTTGCGGCTTCATTTCCCGGCGCCATAGATGCCAACCCCGGTGCAGCCTCCAACATACACGCCACAGAGGACGCCACCCTGACCACGGCCAAATCAGCGGTCATCATCAAGCTCGACGAGCAGGGTACATATGTATGGTCCAGGCATATTACAAGAAATGAATCCATCTGGTTTCCGGGCTTATCCTATAAAAGGGGGATCGATATCAGGCTCATAGGCTTCAACATTACATCAAACGGCATCCTGTATGGCTACGGAAATCTCGGGAGCAGCCAGGCTGGCGACACGCTCACATTTGACCCGGGCGGTCAGAGCCTGATCAAAACATTTTCCGACACCTCAGATACCCGTCCTTTCTGGTTTGAGATAGACAAGGTAACAGGCAATTTCTCCAATACAGGCTATTTTAAAAAGAATGCAAGCGGCAGCATCCAGCACCTGAGCGTACAATATGATAATGCAAGGAACAAATATGTAACCGCCATTTTTGCCAAAACGGTGGATATCAGCCTTGAGAACAACACTTCCCAAATATTGGCCACGCCAAACCCGGCTGCCAGCTCTACCGGTTCATTTGTAGCTAAATATGACAGCACAAATGCCATTATCTGGTCCAGGTTAATAAGGAGCAGCAAAAATACCTCTGCAAGAGCTATTGCCGCAGACGAAGCCGGTCAACTTTTTGTAACGGGAGATTTTCAGGATACAACCACCTTTACAGACCCCAACAATACCAACATCGTACTTACCGTGACAGCGTCCAATACAGTGGCCGCACCTTCCAATACCTATGTCGCCCGGTACGATACTGCAGGAAATTTAAAATGGGCCACCAAATTGGATTTCGGACAAACGAATGATGTCAACACCACTACGTCCGCTATTGCTACCGATGAGCTAGGCGTACCGTATGTATCCGGCCAGGTTTACGGGGAGTTCAACCGTGTCGGCATCGGGTACCAGAATTACAGGCACGGATTTGTATCTAAAGTAGACACAGGCGGCGCCCAGCTTTGGTTCATGCGCTATGGCACCATCCCCTTCTTTCAGGGCGAGGTGGTCAATATGCAGGCCGTACACCTGGACAGCTCCAACAACCTGTATACCTGCGGCAGCATCAGGCAGGCAAGCATTAATGCGAGCCCCCTGCAACAGGATACCAACTGGGTGGCCTTAACCGGGACGCAGACAGCCTACCTGCTGAAGTATTCCTGCTCCGATACCGCCCGTACACTGCTGAGCACAAGCGCCTGTAACCAATATGTATTCGATAACCAGACCTTTACCCAGAGCGGCGAATATATATTTCATTACTGGTCGGCAGGAGGCTGTGACAGCACTGTTGTGCTGGACCTCACGGTAAATTATATAGACAAGCCTTTCATTACGGTAAACAACTTTACCCTCGGTGTCACATCGACCTACGCTACCTACCGGTGGCTGAAAAACGGCGTACTGATTCCCGGGGCCACACAGGCCACCTATAACGTTACGGAAAACGCGGATTACAAAGTGATCGTAACTACGGCAGCAGGCTGTACAGATACATCCGATGCCTATACCGTAGATAATGTAAGCCCGGTCTTTGAACATGCCTTAAGCGGTTTGGTAACGGTCTATCCCAATCCCGTAACCGATAAGGTATATATTGAAAGCCCTGAGGCTGTGCAATATTACATAACAGGGATTGAGGGTAAAAGATTACAGGATATTACAGCTTACCACAGCGCCATTGATTGCAGCGGCCTGGCGGCAGGTATATACTTCCTGCATGTCCTGGACCGGGAAGACAGGGTAATCAAAGTAGAAAAGATAGTAAAACAATAGTGTCCGCCGGATAAGCATCAGTAATGGCTTTGGGCAGATCAAAGCCATTACTGATTACAAACAAACAGAGTTTATGAAGTATTGCAGCCTTTTCCTGTTACTGTCTATGATCATGGCCGCGCCGGCTTACACCCAGCAAATCACGCTGCCGGATGGTAGTCCGGTGCCGGAACAGTTTTGCCATAATGATACCGCTGTACAAATAAAAGGCGATGTGCAGGGCGGAACATTTTCCGGTTGCGGTGTCATGCAGCAAAACGGCCTGTGGTATTTCAACCCCGCCCGGGCCGTAAGCGAGGTAACCGTATTCCCTCATAGTTGCCATATTATGTACACATCCCAGCACAGCAGTATCAGTAAACGTATCATTATCCACAAGCCGGTCATCATAGAGCCGTCTTTGCAGTCGCAAGGTACCTGCGACGGGGCTTTCACGCTCCGGGCGGCAACAAAATACGCCGGCTCTTACCGGTATAGCTGGGCACCCGCCCTGCCGCTGCAGGAACCCGGCCAGGCCGAAACCAAAGGCCTGATCAGCCAAACCACGACATTCTACCTTACAGTAACGGACAATATAAGCGGATGCACAGGCAAGGATACCGTGATGATCAGCAAATATCCCATTCCCGTTGTCACCGTATCGCCTGAAGCGATCATTATCAAAGCGGGAGAGAGCATACCCCTGGAAGCCTCCGGAGCAGTGAGCTACCAGTGGCTGCCCGGGAAATGGCTGAGCAGTAATACCATTCCCGATCCTGTTGCCTATCCGAGGGCACCGGTGACCTATACGGTGGTAGGAAGAAATGAGTTCGGCTGCTATGATTCCGCCCACGCCCGGATAGCGATCATAGAGGATTACTTCATTCCCGGTGCGTTTACCCCTAACGGTGACGGCCTGAATGATGTGTTTAAAATAGAAAATATCGGTTACCAGGGTATAGGCGCTTTCCAGATATTCAATCGCTGGGGTGAGCTGGTATTTGAAGGCCATACAGCCTCCGCACAATGGGATGGCACCTGCAATGGCAGGGACGCTCCGGCCGGGACATATTTCTACCACATTATTCTGAATGCGTTAGACGGCAGCAGCAAGGTACATAAAGGGAGTGTAACGCTGCTAAGATAGCCGGACTTTCCTGGTACAGTGAACAGCAAGCGGTCCGTACACTGCGGCGACATTATAGTTAGCTGAAGCATCATACCCTCCACCGGGATAGTCAGTGTAAGAAAAAAAGGCTATCGGGACCATTGAGACCTACCCGGCATTTGGGACTAAAGCACAGGTATTGCATTCAAAAATACCTGTGCTTATCTTTTATAGATATTTTCTCCGCTGTTGTTGCTACGCACAGCTCTATAAAGCTTTCCTGGATCATTCTACTGCCGGCAGCACTTATCATACCACAATTCAATAAAGCGCAGTAACTTTGTGGCTTACAATGAAAGATCACCTGTCACCTCAGCCGTGCCTGTGACCCCCAAAACCTTTATAAAATAAATTATGAAACAACTGCTCAGTCTATTTATGATACTGTCTGCCAATACACTCTTCGGACAGCAGGCTCCAAAAGACTATTTCCCGTCAGAGATCATAAAAATAGACGTGAGCCCCCAAACCGAAAAGGATATCAACCGGCAGAACGAGCTGCTAAAAAAAGAAATGCTGAACGCCAAGGAACAAAAAGAGCTGGATAGCCTGCTGCTGCAATACGGAGAAACTGTCGAAAGCGTATGGGACATCATTGACGGCGGATGTAGCTGGTATTGCGGCGGCGGCAATTATAAGGTAATTGCCTCATCTGCACTGACAGCACGTAACGGCATACAATACAAAGCAGAACAGGCAAATGATTTAAGCTACAAAACCGCCTGGATCGAAGGCAGGGAAGATGAAGGAATAGGTGAATACCTGGAATTTTATTTTAAAAAGATTAATATAGCCCAAAGTGGCTAATAAAGAGTAGTTTACAAGAGTGGGAAATCCAATCGGTAACGATTTAGTAATGGTGCTTACTGCACTCGCTTTCATCTGATTACCTTGTAAATCAATACTGCAAATATAAAAAAATAAAGGGTAAAGTACATAGGTGCTTTACCCTTTTTTTCTTTCCTCTCATACAAAAATTATGAAAAAAAATTCCCCCACTGTGGGGAACCTGTGATATTTATTCCAGTATATTTTCCAAATTTTGGTTCATCATCAATAGATGTAATTCCGAAACAGATAGTGATAACTTTTAAAAGACTAAGCTATGGAAATCCTGTTGAGTAAAATATTATCGCAAATAAGGTATCAAGAAGATAAACTCGCTTCCGATTTGATGCCAACGGCGGAAAAGGCGTATCAAATGACCTTATTCCTGAATGAAATGCTTCTTAAAGTAAAAGCCAAGATTGTGCAAAGTGGGTTTAAGAACGAACAGCAGGAAATTAACTTTTTTAAGAACATCAAACCCCAAATCTTAGGAAAGCTCATCTACTACAATAAAGTATTTCGATTTGAAACGACCTGTCCGGTCAGCACAGGGAAAATACATCAGAGTTATTACGAGAATGAATTAAAATCTCTCAAATCAGAATATAAGGAGAGTATTTGCAATACCTATTTTTACAGGTACTACCGTGCAGGAAGAACAGACCGTGACCACAGCTATTTTATGCTCGGAAAAATTAATTACCACGATGGTTTAAATAGCGGAGTTTTTGAAATAGACCTTAGCTTTTCCACTTATTACGATAACAAAATAGCCCATATTATTGCCAATGAACTACTCTATACTTATTTGCTAAACAAAATCAATCCCGAAGAAAATCCTGACTTCGTTTTACTAAATGACGATGTGAATAAGGATATTTCGTGGACTAATTCGCAAAACGCACTTATCGAACTGATATATGCCCTGTATGCTTCCAGTTCTATCTCACACGGAAGTATCGGTATCAGAAAACTGGCTTTGATTTTTCAAATCCTGTTCCGAACTCCTGTAAATGATATACATCACGCTTTCCACAGAATGAAAACCCGTGCAGGTTCCCGAACGGCATTTTTAGACCAGCTTAAAGTTTCATTGGAAGAATATATGGATAAAGACCTTTGACTATTAAAAGGCATTGGTTCAAAGCAGTACATTTATGTGTACTGCTTTTTTTTACCCATATCTGCCAATTGGCAAATGAAGGCAAAATAACGTAGTTAATAATTCAAAAGCCCTCGAAACCCTTATTAAACAAGGGTTTTTCCCGATTGCAAAAATTTTCAAAAAACCGTCAAACCAATTGGCAGACATTGGCAGACAAACTTTGCCACCCTTAGCAATTTTGCATTGTGAACATTAATAGCAATGCAATGAAAATAATCACTATCGAAGAAGAAGCGTGGCAACAGCTCAACAGCCGTATCAATGCGATTGCCGATTATCTCAAAAGGTTAAATGATACAAGCTACGATGACTTGTGGCTGAACAACCACGAGGTATGCCAATACCTGCACATCAGCGAAAAGACTTTGTGGCGTATGCGTACCAAAGGCGAAATAGCTTATTCAAAACTTTACGGGCAATACTTCTATACGATTGGAGCAATCAAGGATATGCTCAATGCCAATGCTATACAAAGCAATGATGAATTTGTACAGGAGCTTATGGCAAAAGGCAAAAGCTATATCAAGAAAGGTAGAAAGCTGAAATCAGGTAAATCTTAAAACGTGCGGTTATGAACATTGACAGAATGGAATTTTTGGCGTGGATGGAACGCCTAATGGAACGCCTCGATATGCTGGGCGACAATATAGACAGCTTACAAAAGAAACGCAACAGCATTGACGGAGAGGAATTGCTCGACAATCAGGATTTACTGCAAATGCTGAAAATCAGCAACCGTTCCCTGCAACGGTATCGCTCCATCGGCAAGTTGCCCTATTACACCATAAGTGGCAAACTGTATTACAAACTGTCTGACGTGCATCAGTTCATCAGGGAAAGTTTTAATCCGCCTTTACCCAAACTGAACGCCAATGGATGACAAACACTGCCTTTGACTGCCATATCAGGCAAGTGAGCAAACGCTTCATATACATTCGGCATTTGAACTTTAAAATATTCAGATTATGAGCGAAGAAACAGAAAACAAACAGCAAACTCCCGAACAGTTATCGGATATATTACTGGTATTGGATAAGCAAAAGAATAAAATACAGGCGGTTACCGGCATAGACGAAAACGGCAAATTGAAGACTACTGACCCCACAAAGGAAAACCAAAGCCAGTTTATGCGTGTGGATAAGCACGGCGATTTGTTCTCCAACTTCTTCTCTAACTTTTGGAGGCAGTTAAAAAATCCGACCAATTTTTCATTCTTCAAAGTATCGGCTGATGAAGCCGTAGATAAGGCTAAGGAAATGCAAAAGCAGGTAGATAATCCTACACCCGAAGGCGAAAAGGAAATGAAAAAGAACGAGGTAAAAGCCGAACCCGAAAATGAACAAAAACAAGAAAATAAAAATGATATGGCAACAACACAGACAACACCGGATACCAGCGAATACCGCTACAAGCCGGAACAGATTGATTGGGAAACAATGAACAATCTCGGAATAGGCAAAGAACGCCTTGAAAAAATGAACCTTTTAGACCCGTTGCTAAGAGGTTACAAGACCAATGACCTTGTACCTGTAAGCGTAAACCTCGGCGGGGCTATTGTTCGCACAGATGCCCGTTTGTCTTTACAGACTGCACCGGACGGAACCGTAGTGGCAGCGATACACGGTATCAGGAAAGAGCCTAACCTGAACTTTGAGTTTTTCGGACACAAGTTTACCGATGAGGATAAGAAAAACCTGCTCGAAACGGGGAATATGGGTCGTGTGGTTGACTTGACCAATTCCAAGACAGGCGAATTGATGCCGTCAATTATCAGCGTGGACAGGCTAACCAATGAGCTGATTGCCCTGAAGACCGAATTTGTCAAAATTCCCGATGAGATTAAGGGTGTAAAATTGAACGATGAGCAAAAACAAACCTTGATGGAAGGCAAATCGCTTTATTTGGAAGGAATGATTTCTAAAAAGGGCGATGAGTTTAGTGCCAATGTACAGTTTAATGCGGATAAAAGATATGTTGAGTTTCTGTTTGATAGAAGTAACAATAATCAGCAAACACAAGAAAACCGGCAGAACAATCAGCAAAGCCAACCGCAGGAAGCTCCGAGAACTTTTAGAGGTAAGGAACTTGATGATGAACAATACAATAAGTTCAAAGCTGGACAAACTGTTTATATAGATGGTCTGATAGATAAAAAAGGACAAAAATATCAGGGCTACATCACGCTCAACAAAGAAACTGGCAAAACAGATTTCTCGTTCCAAAATCCCGACAAGCTCAAAGCCCAAGCGAAACCAACCGAAGCCCACAAAACGCAGACTGCGGTTAATTCCGAGGGAAAAACCAACGAAGCAACCAAGAATATCAAAGAGCCTTTGAAATCGGGGCAGCAAACACCCAAAAATGAAAAACAGCAGGAACAACAGAACAAACCCAAAGCACCTGCAAAATCCAAAGGCGTAAAAAGATAGTGAATAATGAAAACAATTATTGCAGAAAAACCAAGCGTAGCAAGGGAAATAGCCGGACTTGTGGGAGCATCCGATAAAAAGGACGGCTACCTTACGGGTAACGGCTATTTTGTTACGTGGGCATTCGGACATCTGATAGGATTGGGAATGCCCGAAGATTACGGCATTTCGGGGTTTGACAAAGCATCCTTGCCGATACTTCCAAACCCTTTTATGCTGACCGTTCGCAAAGTCAAAAAAGACAAAGGCTATCAAGCCGATGCTGGTGCATTGAAACAGCTAAAAGTGATTGAAAAACTGTTTAACCAAAGTGAAAGCCTCATCGTGGCAACCGATGCAGGTCGTGAGGGCGAACTCATCTTTCGGTACATTTATGAGTATCTGAAATGCTGTAAGCCCTTTAAACGGCTTTGGATAAGCTCGCTGACCGAAAAAGCCATTAAACAGGGCTTTGACAACCTAAAAGACGGAAAGGAATTTGACGGATTATATCAGGCGGCACAAGGCAGAAGCCGTGCCGATTGGCTCGTAGGCATCAATGCTACACAGGCATTGAGCATTGCCGCAGGCAACGGTATTTATTCGCTCGGAAGAGTGCAAACGCCTACACTGGCTTTGATTTGCAAACGGTATATAGATAACAAGAATTTCGCCGTACAGAAATATTGGCAGATACAATTATCCCACTCCAAAGAGCAAATTGATTTTAAAAGTATTTCTGCTACCAAATGGCAGGATAAAAAGCTGGCAGATGATACATTAAAATCTATTGAAAGGAATGGTAATACTGTAACAGTTACTTCCGTAGAAAATAAGAATATAACGGAGCAGCCGCCTTTGCTTTTTGACCTCACAGGCTTGCAAAAGGAAGCCAACAAAAAGCTGAACCTCTCTGCTGAAAAAACTTTGAATATTGCTCAAAGCCTGTACGAAAAGAAATTCATTACCTATCCACGTACCGGGAGCAAATACATCCCCGAAGATATGTGGGCTGAAATTCCCAACCTCGTGAGGGCATTGCAGAACAGGGAAACCTGCAAAGCTGCTTTATCCAAAATTAAATGGGGGCGTTTCAATAAGCGTATTGTAAATGATTTGCGTGTTACCGACCACCACGGATTGTTGATTACAGATAAAGTCCCGTCCGTTTTGAGTGCAGACGAAAATGCGGTGTATGATATGATTGCCTTTCGCCTGCTCGAAGCCATTTCGCAAGCCTGCATCAAAGAAATAACCGATGTTTCCTTACAGGCAATGCACTATGATTTCACCGTAAAAGGCTGTAAAATTTTGGAAGCAGGCTGGCGTATGATTAAGGGTAATTTTTCGGAAGATGATGCAGAACCTATACAGGATTTGCCCGAATTGAAAAAAGGCGATGAACTTAAAATAAAAGAAGCTGCCATTCTCGAAAAGAAAACCAAACCTCCTGTGCTTTATACCGAAGCTGGGCTTTTGTCGGCTATGGAAACCGCAGGTAAGGAAATCGAAAACGAAGAAGAACGGAAAGCCCTGCAAAACATCGGTATCGGTACTCCGGCTACAAGAGCCGCCATTATCGAAACACTGTTTACCCGTAACTATATCCAACGAGAAAAAAAATCTTTAATACCAACCGAAAAAGGATTGCAGGTTTACGAATTGGTTAAAGACCGAAAAATTGCGGACGTGGCTATGACCGCAGAATGGGAACTCGCTTTGCAGAAAATTGAGAACAACGAAGCGAATGCCGGAAGTTTTCAAAAGGAAACGGAAACCTTTGCAAAGTCCATTACCGATGAATTGCTGCAAACCTCCATTGCTCAAAACAGCCTCCCTAAATTGGTTTGTCCGAAATGTAAAAGCCAACAGCTTATTATCCGTGATAAGATTGTTAAATGCTCCGATGAAGTTTGCGGCTGGATACAGTTTCGCAATGTGTGCGAAGTGCAAATCAGTATTTCCGATATTGAAAACCTTGTGAATAAAGGGAAAACCAATCTTATCAAAGGAATGAAAAGCAAGGCAGGAAAGAAATTCGATGCTTATATCGTATTGGATGCCGATTGCAAAACCTCTTTTGAGTTTGATAATAAAAAGCCAAAAAGATAATGACCGATATTACCATATCCCAAAAGGAAATAGCACCGCTTATCCATACCATTAGGGATAAGCAAGTTATTCTTGATGCTGATTTAGCAATGCTCTATCAGGTAGAAACAAAAGCCCTAAACAGGGTTGTAAAGAGAAACCAAAACCGCTTTCCCGAAACTTTTTGCTTTCAGCTTAGCGAACAGGAAGTAAAATCTTTGAAGTACCAATTTGGCACTTCAAACGTTGGACGGGGCGGGAGGCGTACGCTACCCTTTGCATTTTGTGAGCAAGGAGTGGCAATGATGTCCGCATTGTTGCGAAGTGATATAGCGGTAAAGGTCAGCATTGAGATTATGAATGCCTTTGTAGAAATGCGGAAAATGCTTATCAGCAATGCTTCGCTGTTTCATCGTTTGAATAATATAGAACTGAAACAACTACAAGCCGACCAAAAATTTGAGGAAATCTTTAAGGCATTGGAAAGCGACAAGCTCCACAGCGAAAATGGCATCTTCTACAACGGTCAGGTTTTCGATGCTTACGCCTTTGTGTCGGATATTGTACGAAGTGCCAAAAGCTCCATTATCCTGCTGGATAACTACGTGGACGATACAGTGCTGACTTTGCTGGGCAAGCGCAAGGAAAATGTAACCGCTACAATCTATACCAAAACTATCAGCAATCAGCTACGGCTGGATGTACAACGGTACAACAGCCAGTATGCTCCGATTGAAATTGAGGTTTTCTCCGATGCTCACGACCGCTTTTTGATTATTGATAATGCAGAACTATACCACATCGGGGCATCTCTCAAAGACCTGGGCAAAAAATGGTTTGCCTTTTCGAGAATGGATATTGAGGTCGGCAGGATGCTCCAAATTCTAAACAATCCATAAAATGAACCTCTGAATTTTCAGAGGTTTTTTATTGCTCATTGCGACAAATCCTGCCACACAAAGCCAAACCCTGCCACTTCTTCAAAGGCACTTATCTACCGCTATAATTTTAGGCTTCAAGCAAAATTCTAAACAAAATTATAGTATGAGTACACAGCAAAAAGACTTGTCGTATTACAGATTACGACTACAAGAACATCTTAATTCAGGCTTTCCTGAAAAAGCCAGCGACCACAAATTTATCGACCAGCGTTCTTCGTGGGCTGCCAATGCTTACGAGGGTGCTTTCAGTTCGGGAAACGCTATTGAGCAGTGCAACGAAATAGCCAATTACATTCTCTTTGAGGGCTTACATTTTTCAAGGTTCGATACCATTTTTCAGGTGGTCTGCAATGAGTTCGATACCCTAATGGCAGACGAGGAACTTCGACCATTTGCCCTGAAAATGTTCCGTGTTTGCGAGCCTGTTTTTGCCAAATATAAACTGACCGATGATTTCGCCTACGGTTATGAGTTTGATGTACTCTACACCGAAATAACGGGAACCATCGCAATATGGATAACCGAAAATGGGCTTCAGTAAAAAGCAACATCTCCAACAGAATATTGATGCCCTGCGAATTGCTTTTAAACTGGAAAAGGAGAACCGACAAGCCACCGTAGGCGAAAGACTGCTAATGATGCAATACAGCGGATTTGGCGGTCTTAAATTCGTTCTGAACCCCGTTGAATATGAGATGGACATCAACAATTGGAGAAAGACCGAACACGACCTTTTCTCTATTACGCAGGAGCTGCATCAGGTTTTAAAAGAAAATGCCACAGACGAAAAGCAATACAAACGATTTGTGGACAGTATGCGAAGCTCCGTACTCACAGCATTCTACACACCGCCGGAGGTTATAGATGCCGTTTCTTCCGTATTGCGTGATAGCGGTTTGAAGATTGATAAATTCCTCGAACCCTCCGCAGGTATCGGCTCATTTATACAATCCTTTTCGGAAAATCAAAAAGCCAATGTTACTGCTTACGAAAAAGATTTGCTAACGGGCAAAATCCTAAAGCAGCTTTATCCCGCAAATAATATCCGCATAAGCGGTTTTGAGGAAATCCCCGAAAAGGAACAAAGCAGTTACGATGTTGTTGCCAGCAATATCCCGTTCGGTGATACCTCTGTATTTGACCTTTCATACTCCCGAAGTAGAAACCCCGCAAAGGAGCAAGCTGCCCGAAGCATTCATAACTATTTCTTTTTGAAAGGAAATGATATGCTCCGAGAAGGTGGTTTGCAGGCTTTCATTACCTCACAGGGGATTTTGAACAGCCCGAATAATGAGCCGATACGCAGGGCATTAATGGAAAACAACAATTTGGTTTCAGCTATCCGCTTACCCAACAATCTGTTTACAGATTATGCAGGTACAGAGGTTGGCTCTGACCTGATAATCCTGCAAAAGAATACAGCAAAACCAAATTTGACCGAAGCGGAAGAATTGTTTTGCCAAAGCAACAAAACAGGATATGGTACACCCAGCAATGCTTTATTTGAGGACGGTACAAGAATTATACATACGCATTGGAAAGTAGATACTGACCCTTACGGGCAACCTGCATTAATCTATACACACAAAGACGGCGTTGAGGGCATTGCAAATGCCCTCAAAGAGATGCTTTCCGAAGATTTTGGTAACCACCTGAATTTGTCTTTATACAAAGGCGAACAACACGATGAACCTTTTATACAAATTCCAACGCCGGTAATTCCGCCTCCCATTGTTGAGCGTGAAATCATTCAGCCCCAGCAACAGCTTTTTACGACACCTGTGATAAGACAGGAAAGTCCGCAGGAATTAAAACAGCTAAGCATTTTCGACCTATTTGAAAATACAGGTGAAACTGTGGCTGTCCTTGCTCCGCCAAAAAAAGCAACATCAGCCAAAAGACAGACCAGCCAGAGAAAACGAATGCCTATCAGTCGCCAGCCCGACCTGTTCAGTTCTGCAATGCAGCAACCTTACACGCTTCCTGTTTCAAATGGCAATAAAACATTTAATGGCAAAGAACAGGAAGTAATCGGCGATTTGTTTTCGCAACAAAACGGGAATGGCCAAGCTGATAAGCCAGCCATTCCCGTAGCCGTTCTTGCCGCCATTCCCGAACCTGCGCCGTTTAGTAACGAACTGCAATCGTTCCACCGAAACGATTGCCTTGTGGTAGATAATGGCTGGGTGGGTTATCTGCAAAGTGTAGATACCGCAGACGGTACGGCTGTCTTCCACCCGTTGCAATTACCTCCTACGCAAAAAGCAAGAGCCGAAGCGTATATACAGGTACGTGATGTTTACCAACAGCTTTATACCAAAGAAGCACAGCACCAAACTGAACACAAAGAAGAAAGGGAAAACCTTAACCGATTGTACGATGCCTTTATCAAAAGGTATGGCAATCTGAATAGCGCCGATAATATCAAGCTCATTAAAACGGACAGTGCCGGAAAGGAAATGCCTTATCTGGAGCGTGTGGTGGGCGGCGTGGTACACAAAGCGGATATATTCAGCCGTCCGGTCAGCTTTTCCATCACAACATTAGCTACCGACAATCCCGATGAAGCGTTGGCGGCATCGCTGAACAAATACGGAAGTGTGGATTTGGACTATATGTCCGAAGTGAGCAATATGACTGCCGATGTGCTGAAAGAAGCCTTACACGGCAGGATTTTCTATAACCCTTTGCAACAGGAATATGAAATCGCCGAACGCTGGATTGCAGGTAACGTGGTAGAAAAAGCGGCGGATGTAAGAAACTACCTCGAAAACAATCCCGATGATGCCCAAGCCAAAGAAAGCCTTACTGCTTTGGAAGAAGCCCGCCCAAGACGAATTGAATTTGAAGAGCTGGACTTTAACCTCGGCGAACGCTGGATACCGACTGGCGTTTATGCCCGTTTTGCTTCGCATCTTTTCGATACGGATGTGCGTGTACATTATTCCGAAAGCTCCGATGACTTTTCTGTAACCTGTGGACAGAAGAATGTGCATATATGGGACAAATATGCTGTTAAGGCAGAGAGCAGAACGTTTGACGGGATTAACCTGCTGAGGCACGCCCTTGTCAATACTACGCCTGATATTACCAAGAAAATCACAATAGATGATAAGGAAGTAAAGGTTAGGGATATGGAAGCCATTCAAATGGCAAACACCAAGATTGACGAAATCCGAACTGCCTTTACAGAGTGGCTCCACGCCCAAAACAATGAGTTTAAAAACAGGCTGACCGACCAATACAATGATACCTTTAACTGTTTCGTCCGACCGAATTATAACGGAACACATCAGGAGTTTCCGGGATTAGACCGCAAGGGGTTAAAAATCCAAGACCTGTATGATAGCCAAAAGGACACCGTTTGGATGATTAAGCTCAACAACGGTGCTATCTGCGACCACGAAGTAGGTGCAGGAAAAACGCTGGTAATGTGTACGGCAGCACAGGAAATGAAGCGGTTGGGGCTGGCTCACAAACCAATGATTATCGGGCTGAAAGCGAACGTACCCGAAATTGCCGAAGCATATAGAACCGCCTATCCGCACGCTAAAATACTCTATCCGGGCATTGACGATTTTACGCCTAAAAAACGCTTGCGGATTTTTGGTGATATTAAAAACAACGATTGGGATTGCGTGATACTCACACACGACCAATTTTCTATGATACCGCAATCGCCCGAAATGCAAAAGGAAATTCTCGAAATAGAACTGGACAGTGTGGAGCGTAACCTCGATGTGCTGCAATCGCAAGGAAATGAAGTTACCAGAGGGATGCTTGCCGGAGCGATAAAGCAAAAAGAAAATCTCGAAGTAAAGCTGAAAACCCTGCAACACGATATTGAGAACCGTAAAGATGATGTGGTGGACTTCAAAATGATGGGCATAGACCATTTGTTTGTGGATGAAAGCCACCAGTTTAAAAACCTCATTTTTAATACACGCCATTCAAGGGTTGCCGGATTGGGAAATATGGACGGAAGCCTAAAGGCTTTGAACCTGCTCTTTGCCATTCGCACTATCCAAGACCGTATTGATGCGGATATGGGTGCTACTTTTCTTTCGGGTACAACCATCAGCAATTCACTGACAGAGTTGTATCTGCTGTTTAAATACCTACGCCCAAGAGCATTGGCAAAGCAAGGCATTCATTCTTTTGATGCGTGGGCGGCTATTTACGCCCGTAAGACCACCGATTATGAATTTTCGGTGGCTAATAATATCGTGGCGAAAGAACGTTTCCGCTATTTTATCAAAGTACCGGAACTGGCTCAATTCTATTCCGAAATCACGGATTACCGTACAGCGAAAGATATTGGAATTGACCGCCCCGAAAAGAATGAGGTGTTATACAACATACCGCCAACTCCCGACCAGGAAGCATTTATCCAAAGCCTGATGCAGTTTGCCAAAACGGGCAATGCCACTTTATTAGGAAGAGAGCCGCTTTCTCAACGGGAAGAAAAAGCAAAAATGCTGATTGCTACGGACTACGCCCGTAAAATGTCGTTGGATATGCGAATGGTAAGCGATATTTATGAAGACCACCCCGACAACAAGGCTTCTCATTGTGCCGCTAACATTGCGAAGTATTACCACCAATACAATGCGCAAAAAGGAACGCAGTTCATTTTCTCGGATTTAGGTACTTATAAACCGGGTGAATGGAATGTATATTCTGAAATTAAACGCAAGCTCGTGGAAGACCACAACATACCTCCACACGAAGTCCGGTTTATACAGGAAGCTAAGAATGATAAGCAGCGTAAGGAACTTATCAAAGGAATGAACGAGGGCAAAATCCGTGTGCTGTTCGGTTCAACAAGTATGCTCGGCACTGGCGTAAACGCACAGAAAAGAGCCGTTGCCGTACACCATTTGGATACACCGTGGCGACCGAGCGACCTTGCCCAAAGGGACGGGCGGGCTATCCGAAAAGGCAATGAAATTGCAAAGCATTTTGCGGACAACAAAGTACAAGTAATTATCTATGCCGTAGAAAAATCACTGGACAGCTATAAGTTCAACCTGCTATTCAACAAACAGCTTTTTATCGACCAGCTAAAGAATAATAATCTCGGTAAGCGTACCCTTGACGAGGGTAGTATGGACGAAAAATCGGGTATGAACTTCTCGGAATATGTAGCAATTCTCTCAGGAAATACCGACTTGCTGGATAAAGCCAAAATAGAAAAGCAGATTGCCGGACTGGAAAGCGAAAAGCAGGCTTACAGTCGTTCTAAATACAGTGCCAAATATAAATTGGAAGACTATACAGCCGAACTTGACAAAGCCCAATCACGCTTTGACCGTATGAGCCTTGATTGGGGAAACTTAGAGCAACGGTTACAAAAACGGCAGGACGGTACGGTTGTAAATGCTCTTGTGCTGGACGGTTTATCGCCGAATGCCGATGTAAAACAGACGGGTGCAAAACTTAACCAGCTTGCGGACAAAGCACGTACAGGAGGCGATTATGAAGAAATCGGTAGCCTGTATGGTTTTCAGCTATTGGTAAAAACCGAAGTTTCCCAAAAAGAGGGCGTGGATATTCGTGTGAACCGATTTTTTGTACAGGGCGAGGGCAATATCAAATACACGTTCAATAACGGTGTTATGGCAAAAGACCCCGAAACGGCATCACTGAATTTTTTAAGGGCTTTGGAAAAGCTGCCTGTCTATATTAAAAAGGAACAGGAGAATATTGCCGAGTTCCAAAAAGATTTGCCTGTGCTTCAGGAAGTGGTTAACGGTACGTGGTCTAAAGAAACCCGTTTAAGCGAACTTAAAACTGAACTGGCTGCCGTAGAAAGGAAAATACAGCTTTCCATAGAACCTGTTAAACAAGTAGAAGAACCTGCGGAACAAACTGAAAAAAAGCAGCAAGCTCCAAAGGTGTCAGAAAGCATTATCAGAACTAAAGGTATCCATTTGCCACGAGGCGTACTATGAAAAGAAAACGGGGATCTGCAAGTCCCCGTTCCTTTTTTATCAATTTCTAATATTCATCTTCTTCCAGCTCATCCATCCGTTTTATCAGCGCATCACGCAGGCTGTCAAGAAACTTCGTCCGGTTTATTTTTCGGGCTTTCAGCTCCATAAATGTATGGTAAAAGTCGCCTAAATCAACATTAAAGATGCTTTCAAATGTTTTGGCGATTACTTTAATATCCGTATTGTCAAATACACCCTGAGCGTGAAGGGCATATATCAATTCTGTCAATGCAGTTTTACTGCCTCGCCAATTTAAGTTAGGTAATTCTATTGATTTGCTTTTATGTATCGGGCTGTGAAGCTGGTCTTCAAGATATACTTGTATCAGGTCATTGGCGATGATTTTTGCAGCCTTATAATCGTGGGAAGTGGAAAAATTATGGTCCGCTTCAAAATAATAGGTGTCCAGACTTAGTTTAATGTCATACTTTCCCCGTACAAATAGCTTATCATCTATAAAAGTATTATTGGTTCTGTAATATTTATAAAATTCGAGGTTATTGTCAAAATATCTTTTGAGTTTTTCCAATTCATCATTATAGTATTTCTTCACTGCCTTACCGCCATAAGGTTTCTTTGTTTCGATTTTATAGATAGCGTTATAATAGATGAGCTTTGAAACAATAGCGGGCTTTTGATGCTTGAAAAAACGAATTTCTTCCTCTACATTTTTAAATCCTCTGTTCAATACATATTCTTTCACATTAGACAGGCATTTGATGATAAGTTTTATTATCACTTCAATCTGTTGTATGGAGCAATCCGTTTCAGTTTCTAATTCTTTGATTGCGGCTTCCAGATTATTCAACGTTTCGTTATAAAATTTATCCATCCTGTTTATTTTGAAATTTCTATTGGACACCTACATTGAATTAGTTGATGTCATTACATAGGGTTAGCTAATCGGTCAAAGTGCCTTTTTACGATTTCCTTTCGATGATTTAAAGGTTAAAACAGCAATTACCGCCAAAGCCAACGTAAGCATACCTCCATACAAGAACTCTTTTTCGGGAAACCGTGTGCCTAAAAAACCTGCTATCGGGTATGCTATTGCCCACCACAAATGAGAAAACGCAAAGTGAGAACCGTACACCTTACCTTGATTTTCTGATGCAATGTTTTCGCCTATTAATGTTTCTGACGGCATATCGGCAAGCGTTTGACCTATACCTGCCAAAACCCATAAGAACAGCAAGCCGTTGTACGGAACAAAATTGGCAAAGCTGATAGCTAAACCTATCAGGACAGCCCCGCTTATCAGCGATATGCTCCGTGTTTTGGTTTTATCAAGGCTGCCTAACAGAAAAGCCGTGATAGCTGCGCCTACTCCGAAAATTGCCATTATCCAGCCGTAATGCTTATCATCTAAAGCTAAAGATGTTTTTACCAAACCAACGGTATTTACCAATACCATAGCTCCGGCAATAGCAGATATAAATTCAATACTTAAAGAGAACCTTAAAATCTTGTTTCCAAACAATAAGCGAATACCTTTTATTACTTCGCTCCACGTATTGCCGGGCGGTGTACTATCGGTATTCACTCCTTTTTGCAGTGCTGCCACCGGTATAGTCAATATCAGTAGTATGGCAATGAATAATGTTGCTCCATTGACAAAGAAAATCTGCTTGGCTCCTAACCATACCGCAAATATCCCCGCCAATGCAGGACCAAATACGCTTAACAACTGAAAAGTTGCCATTGATAAGCCGTTGGCTTCCCTGTATATTTCTTTGTCTACTATCTGTGGGATAATAGCCCTGTATGTTGGCGTGAAGAATGCAGCGAATACGTTCAATGCAAATATCAACCCATACACCTGCCACTCGGCATTTACAAACGGCAGCATACACACAATTGCCATTCTTGCCAGTTGCGTTATCAGCAATATGTTTTTTCGCTTTAATTTTTCAGACACTACGCCTGCAAAGGGCGAAAAAATGATATACGCCGTTACCCGCAAAGTGAGAGCCGATGCCAATATAGCTGCCGCATTATCGGGGCTGATTTCATAGGTAAGCAATGCCAATCCTAACCACGTAAAGGCATCCCCGAACAAACTTGCGATTTGGGCAAAATAAAGCCTTGCGAAAGTCGAGTTCCGTAATGTTTTAAATGGTTCTGTAAACGCTTTTTTTAATAATTGTAATTCCATTTTACATTTTTAAATTATTCTTATTAAGCGGATAAGCACCGCCGTCAGACGGTGCTTTTTTCTATCCGCTTCGTTATGGTTTCTTAAAAATTCATTATCAGTTTCACACTGATATTACGTCCCATATTGAAAACGCCCATTCTTCCCGTTGCCGGATTTTCAGGAGCATATTTCAGTCTGCTTAAATGACTTTGATAAGCCACATCAGCAAGATTTTCTCCACTAATGAACAAAGACATAAAGTCGCTCCGGTTGAACGCCTTAATATTTGTTCCGATACCTGCACTCAATAAAGTGTATGCGGGTGTTGCTGTTTCTGTTCCGTAAGCACTGAAAAACTTATCCTGCTGAAAGAAGTGGTTAATCCCAAATTTGATGTAAGCGTTGGAAAACGTTCTATTTACATTCCTTAATTCGGCTTTGATTTCGCCCCTGTATCTCGGGGCTGGGATAAACGGCAAGTATTTCGAGCTTTCGGGTTGGCTGCTTTGGGTAGCCTGTACATACGAAAATGAGTTTTCCAAATGCAGCCATTCTATCGGTTGCGGGTGTATGTCCAAATAAATTTCGCCACCAACTAAGGTAGCGTTGCCCGCTGTATATTGAAAGGCTGGCGCACCATCAACAGGGTCGGGAATAATTTCCGTTCCGTCTTCCGCAACAAGTTTTTCGAGATAGATATAATTTTGAATGAAGTTTACAAATGGCGTAAGCTCCAACGTAATGTGTTTGGAGTTCAGAAAATAGGCAACATCTATCTGGTGACTGATTTCTGATTTTAAATCAGGTGTTCCGAACAGATAACGAAACGTTCCCTCGTGTCTTCCGTTCGCTGACAGTTCCGTACTGTTCGGCGCTCTGAAACCTCTCGATACATTGAATTTTAACGTAGAATTTTTATCGACTTGATAAGACAATCCTAAGCTACCGGAAACGCCATTGTAGTTTTTATTAAAGGCACTGAACTTTAATTCCGCATCGGGGTCTGTACTTTGCACAGGCTCTTCGTCTTCATTAAGATAGAGTTCTTTTGAGTTCATAGACCTGTTGTCAAATCTAAGTCCTCCGGCTAAAGTGAGTTTGCCAAAAGTTTTCTGTGTAAAAAGAAATGCTCCGGCATCAAACAGATTATAGGCAGGTATCAAAAATTCTTCCCCTCTGTTGGTGTTGGATTGCCACATACCACCGATACCAACCGAAGTTTCCCAGCCTCTTGATTTTTCAAAATTATACCGCACATTATAATTAAGTGTGTTCAAATCAAAGAACAATGCCGGTTCATTGGGAGCGGCGGGGTTTTCATACTCTCTTCGTTTATTGTTCTGAAAACCGAAATCGGCATTAATTGTACCTTTATTCAATATGAAATAATTGTTGGAAGAAACGCCCAAATGGTTGATGGTCTGATGTGGAAAACCGACCTTATACCCTTTATAATCATTTCCGCTTGCAACTACTTCATCGCCATTGGCATTTTCATAGATAAATCTTCCTAACTCGTCCCTTTCGCCCTCTACAAGATTAAGCGTGTTGTTATAAGAGCTGACGGTGAGGTGCGAGTGTCCCCACCTTTTGTTTATTCCCAAGAACAAGCTGCCGTTAAGTTCCTTAAAACCCGAATTGAAGACTTTCCCATCGTAGGCATTTTGATAGTTGCCCGCAAATTTATTACTAAACCTGCCCAACCATTGTAAACCATCCTTATTGCCTGCATTGGAAAGGGAGTAGCCTATCAGGTTATTATTGCTTTGGTAATTCGTAGAAACCTGCGTTTTTATCTCACCTATTGGCAAGGCTTTAGGAGCAAGAAAGTTAAGCACTCCGGCAATACCGTCCGAGCCGTACATCAGGCTGCCGGGACCTTTCACTACTTCCACTCTGTCCACCGCATTCTCATCTATTTCAATACCGTGTTCATCTCCCCATTGCTGCCCTTCTTGACGAATACCGTTATTCAATGTAATCACCCTGTTGTATCCCAATCCTCTTATGGTAGGTTTTGAAATTCCCGTACCCGTTGTTATCTGGTTTACGCCCGGTATGTTTCTCAAACCGTCAATCAGGTTGGTAGCACTGTTTTGTTTTAAGGTGTTGCCGTCAACCGCTTTGACAATAACAGGGCTTAATCTTAGTTCTGTCGAGCGGGTTACACCTGTGATGATTAACTCGTTCAGCTCCGTAATGGCAGGACTTAATACAAAGTCCATAACCGTATCTTGTGCTATCGTTATTTTCTCGATTATTGGTTCATAACCTGTAAAACTTATCTCTAAAAGATATGTTCCCCGTTTCAGGTTTTTGATTTCATAATTACCGTTTACATCCGTTGTGGTTCCGGCTTTTAAATCAGCAATATAGACTGATACCCCGGCTAAATTTTTATTATTTTCCTGGTCTTTTACTGTACCGGAAATTCTGTTTTGTGCAAATATGTTTAAGGTTGCTGAAACAAAGGCAACCAATAGCAATACGCTTTTTAAATTCATAAATCTGATTTTTTAATTCTTATAATTTGAGCTGGATAAACAGACGCTCCGGCTGCTTACCTCTATAAAAAATCAAATTATTGGCGGACCTCTGTTTTGGGTTTCAGGAAGTGTGGCTTCGTAAAAATTTGCCTTATATAATGTATATTCCGAACGATGTTCAACATTAATGCAAACAAACTGTATAGCGGTAAAAAGATGAACAGATACACAATGATTGTCACAAAGAAAACACTTCTTTAATACTTTGCTAAGGTGGGCTTTATGTTCGCAGAAACTATTGCTGCCATCTGAATAGTAAACAGTTTTTTCACATTTGGTTGCTTTTTCAAATGCAATAATTTCATCGTGGTGGTGAAACATAAGTGCAGGGCTGTTGCCGAACAGGTATAACAGCAACAGAAAAAGTCCTGCAAATTTTATGTTTCTTTTATCTTTCAATTTTAGCTACGATATGGTTAAAAATGTTTTGGATTTTCCTGTAAACTCAACGGGTATCTACCAAAGACAATCCTGAAAATCGGTTGCCATATGTAACAATAAGCCCAGCGCAACAATCCTGACTATTTTGTTGCCGAACAGCAAGAGCAAGAAATACACTGCTATTGCATAATACGAATGCAGGTAGTGAAAGCCAACGCTGCATCTGTTCGGGTCGAATATCGGTTCTGCAAACAGGTGGTCTATATCAACAAGCATTGTTGCTAACAAAATTATCCAGACCATCTTCCATTCCTTTCTGAAAAACACGAAGGCAACCAATCCCGGAAAGAGAAGGTGCAAAGCGTAGTGGATAATATTTTGCAGTACGAATAAGGACATTTAGTTATTTTTCTTTGGTCGTTTTTTAGTCGGGTATGAAGCCTATTAATAGTTTATGTTGATTTGTTATGGAAATAAAGCCTTGCGGAAGTCTTATTCCACAAAGCCTTATTATTTCACCGCCAATTTTAGATGAAAAATTAGTGTTGATGTCCGTGTGCTTTGTCAGCAGCAGAAACCTCATTTTTAAATTTTCCAACCAACTTTTTGCCCTCATAGGTAATCGTAACGGTGCAATTCGTATGGATGCCATTTTTAGGCAATGCCACTGTCAATGCTCCATTTTTACCTGCGATAAGATTAGCTGTTGATTTACTGCCATTTTCAAAAGCAAATTCTACCGAGCCGGTAGCCGTTTTGGTTAACGTTTTAGCATTGGCATCCAGCACATAAAAAGTAAGCGCATTGTTGGCTTTTACCATTTCGATATGGTAGTTGTCAATATCTACCATTTTACCCCCGTGTGGAGCTGCACCGTGTCCGCTTTGAGCCATTGCAGGGCTAATTGCTAAAGTTGCAATAGCAACCACTAAAGCCATTCCGATTGATTTGATTTTTCTCATTTTTTTTGATTTTTAAAAAGTGAATAATTAAGAATTAAATTTTTACCCTAAGTAATTTGATTGAATTAAGAAACACCAGCGTATCAGGTAACAGGTGGATGATGGCTGCCTGCACCGGTCCTAAAACTCCCGTTAACACCAATGTGATACCTACAACGTGTACCACACCCACACCGCCGATGATATTTTCCTTAATTGTCCTGAATGCTTTTTTACTGATGGCTTTGGAACGGGCTATTTTTTCCAGCTTATCTTCCACCAATACAATATCAGCCGCTTCCATTGCAGCTTGTGTACCCACTATGCCCATAGAAATACCTACATTCGCCTGTACCAAAGCAGGTGCATCGTTAATGCCGTCACCAACCATTGCTACTTTTTCGCCTTTGGATTGTAGTTCCTGTATCGCCTTGATTTTGTCTTCAGGCAGCATATCTGCCCTGAATGATGTAATACCTAATTGTCCTGATACGTGTGCTGCCGTCTGTGGATTGTCGCCTGTGAGCATAATGATGTTTTCTACACCGCTTCTTTTCAATTCCTCAATCATTTCCTTTGCTCCCGGACGTATCGCATCTGACACATAAAACACAGATGCCGCATTGCCATCCACCGCCATATAGATAGCCGTATCGGTGAGGTTTTCGCTATTGACGGTTACGGAAATAGTATGGTCGTCCATCAGCGTTTTGTTACCTATCAGCACTTTTTTATTGTTGATGGTAGCACTGATACCTTTCCCTTTGAATACCTCAAAATCCGTAGGCTCTGATAACGAAGCACCCATATTGTCCGCATACATCAGTATAGCATTGGCAAGGGGGTGGCTGGAACGGTTTTCCGCTGATGCCGCTAATTGCACCAATTCTTTTTCAGTAAAGCTGTCATCGAGTATTTCAACTCTGTTTACGGTAGGCTTACCTATGGTCAATGTGCCTGTTTTGTCAAAAACAATGGTTTTTATCTTCGCCAATTCTTCCAAAAACTTACCGCCTTTTACAAGTATTCCTTCTCTTGCGGCTCTTGCTATGGCAGAAATGGTTACTAAAGGCGTAGCTAAGCCTAATTCGGCAGGCGAAGTGAAAATAAGCAGGGCTATCACGAGCTTTACATCTTTAGTTAGTAGGTAAACACCCAATACAAAAACGAAAACAACGGGTATCAGCCACGCCGCTACCTTATCCGTTAATTTTTCAATAGGGGCTTTACTGCTTTCTGCTTCTTCTACCAAAGCGATAATGCGTGAAAACACCGTATCTTTTCCCGCTTTGGTCATTTCTACGTCCAAAGCCCCTAACTCCAGTATTGTACCTGCAAATACTTCTGTACCGGAATTTTTTTCTACGGGTACGCTTTCTCCTGTTATGGGGGCTTGGTTTACAGACCCCGAACCCGCCACTATCTTACCGTCAACGGGTATTTTTTCGCCAGCCTTTACCACCACAATATCACCCACCGTCAGTGATGCAATAGATACGGGCTGCTCGTTACCGTCCTTTTTCAATATGGCTGTCTGTGGCACAGAACCGATGAGTTCCTTTATAGATGCTCTTGCTCTTTCACCGCTTGCACTGGCAATGTATTCGGCAATCAGGATAATCATCAGCACCACAGAACCCGCTAAATATTCTTTACCAACGACCGATACGATTACGGCAATGGAAATAAATAACTCCGTACCTATTTTCCGTTCCCTGATTAATTCGAGAATGGCAGTTTTTAGCAATGCGTATAAACCAAAAGCCGTAGCTGCCAGCAAGACGGGAAGTGGTATAATTTCTAAATAAAACAACAGGCTGGCAATACCCACTGTAATAATGCGTATGATTTCCCAAAAAAATTGCCGGGAAAAAAAGGTTTGTAAATAGTTCATATTGTTATGATATTAATGGGTATGCCCTTTGGATATACCCAAGTTTGAAATAACTACCGATAATATGAGCAATGCTATAAACAATACTACCCCAAGGGCAATCAAACCATACTTCATCTTTTTAGATAGGGGTCTGTTATTTGTACCTCCTTTTCTTTTCGGAGGAGGTACAAATTTTTTCCTCTTTCTTGTTTTCCGACTTCTATTTGTTCTTGATTTCATACAGTAGATAGCATTGTCTTATTCTTCCTCTTCAGCGTTTTTAATTGCCGAAAGAATGGTATAAGCATTTTTAGTAACTACCTTTAATGATTGCTGATTAACACTTTGAGGCAATTCGATAGCCGTATAGCCTTCCTGTTCCATACCTTTGGCAACTTGTACCAACTGGAAGGTATAGCCGTCTTTACTATCCGCTGTTTGAATAATGATGTAATCCAAACCGTCCAACTGAACAATGGCATCATTCGGTACTGCACTCTTTTGTTCCGTTCCTGTTTCTACCCACGCCTTTACATACATTCCCGGTAAAAGTTTTGCATCTTTGGTAAAGCGGCAAAGCACAGGTATCATTTTTTTGTCATCGGCTGCCTGACCTACCAAGTACACTTTTGCTGTGTGGCGGTAATCATTCTCATTAGATAATGAAAACTTAACCGTTTGCCCAACCTGAATTTTTCCCAAGTCTTTTTCAAAGGCATTTAAGGCAAGATGCAGGGCATCTGTACCTGTTATCTCAAACAGCACATCGGTAGGGGCAGCATATTTACCAATGTTGGTATTGCTGCTTTTGATATAACCTGAAATGGGTGCATAAATGCCCGCAGTTCTGGAAATTTTATTGCTGCTTTTTAAACTTGCGCTGCTGATGCCAATGAGTGCCATTTGCTGTTCTAATCCGGCAATACGGGCTTTCATTACATTATAATCTGAACTTACCTGTTGAAAAGTCTTTGCTGCATTCACATCCTCGTTTCTCAATTCCTGCTGCCTTTTGTATTCCTGCGATAAATATTCCAACCTGCCGATACTTTCCAGATATTCCTGCTGAATGGTAATAAATTCCGGGTTTTCAATGGTGGCTAATTGCTGTCCTTTTTTTACAGCTTGCCCCGGTAGCAGCCCTGCTGTTTTTATATAACCTCCCAATGGTGCTGACACTGTGGCTATACTGTTAGGGTCAGCTTCGATAGCTCCCGTCAGCTTGATGATATTACTTAGGTTTCTTAATTCGATAGCACCTGTTTGTATCTCTGATAGCTTATACTGGTCAGGAGTAAACGTAATTTGTCTGACCGAAGAAGCTGTGTCCGCCTTGCTTTCTGCGGTAGTCTGCTCCCCGGCAGCTTGCTCTTTTTTATCCTTACAGGATACTACCACTATTGCTGATAGCAGTAGGAGCGGTATATATTTTTTAAATGACCTATTCATTATTTTAATTTTTTTGAATGATTAATTTTTACCTGAAATTGCTTCTATGGAAATAACGACCCTGTTGAAATTATACAGGTTGTCTATATACTCCGAATGGATGTTATTGGATAGCGTAAGGTTTTGCAAATATTGTGTATAGGAAATATCACCGCTTCTAAAACCTTTATCCGAGTTGTTGATAATCAGGTCTGCCTGCGGCAATGCCTGTGTCTGATAATAGTTTATTGACTTCTGATATTTCACATACTCCTGCGCCAGCTCTTTTAATTGTCCGTTCAGGTTCATCGTTGTCAGTTCCACCTGTTTTTGTGCAATCTGCTCGTTGATTTTAGCCGCATTGATTTTGGATTTATAACCTCCGGGGAAAAGAGGAATAGCAACACCAATCTGGAAAAAATTAAACCGGTCTTTTCCGGTATAGGTTCTGTCTATACCGTTTATTGTTTGCAAGCCTTTGTAGGTTTGACCGTTATAACCTAAAATAATATCCGGTAGCATCTTGCTTCTCTCCAAAGAGATTTCTCTTTGGCTTACATTGATTTCCTGTTGCAGATATTGAATGATGGGATTATTGGCAGTAGATGCGTTATCCATAGGCAATAATATATCTCTTGGAACTAATGCGGTATCTGCTATACTGATATCATCGGTTGTGTTGAGCAATGTCTGTAAAAGCTGCTTGGCAATTTTTATATCGGCTTCGTTCTTTTCCAGCTCATTTTGAATTTGCCGGTACTGTACAGATGAAGTAGCATTTTCAAGGCTTGTACTTTCTCCTGTCCGGTATCTCACGTCGCTTGCTTTGCTTAGCTTACTAAAAATGGTGTCCTGCTCTAACAACAGCTTCCTTTTTTCCAAAATGTACTGGTATTGCAGGTAAGCCAGCTTCACGTCTTCTACAAGGTCGTTTTCGGTCACAGCTTTGTATTTTTCGCTGCTTTGTATTCTTTCCTGCGCCAGCTTTGACTGGTTGCCGTAAACCGTTGGAAAATCAAAACGCTGTGTAACACTGATTAAATTATCATTAATGGTAGGATTACTCACTACGCCCTGCGTATAGGAAATTTCTGTCTTAGGAATAGTAACGCTTCCTTTTTTTAAAGCCTGCTGGACATTGATGTTATACTCCGCTATCTTGATGCTGTTGTTGTTTTTTAACGCCTCGTCAATAGATTGCTGCAAGGTCAGCACTCTCGTTCCCGAATTGGATGGTACTTGCGCCTGCATTACAGATGGGAAACAGAAAAATCCCAATAGCAATATGGCGGTAGGTAAGGCTTTGTTTTTACGCATTTTGAAAGATGATTTAGTGAAGTAGATATACAGTACCGGCAGCACTACAAGGGTTAAAGCGGTTGCCGTTATCAGCCCTCCAATAACTACCGTAGCCAACGGGCGTTGTACTTCTGCACCTGATGAGCTGGACAAAGCCATTGGTAAAAAGCCTAAAGAGGCTACGGCGGCTGTCATCAATACAGGTCTTAACCTTACCCGAGTGCCAATACGCACCCTTTCGTAAATATCTTCTACACCGTCTTTTGCCAATCGGTTAAATTCCGCTATCAATACAATCCCGTTCAGAACCGCAACCCCAAACAACGCAATAAAACCTACACCTGCAGAAATACTGAAAGGCATATCCCTGATAAGTAGAGCAAATACACCGCCTATTGCAGACAATGGAATAGCTGTGAATATTAATAAGCCCTGCTTTACCGAACGGAATGTAAAGTATAAAAGCAATAGGATGAGCAATAGTGCGACAGGCAAAGCTACTGCCAGCCTTGCGTTGGCTTCTTCGAGATTTTTAAATTGCCCGCCATAGGTGATATAATAGCCTGATGGCATCTTAACCTTAGCATTCACAATATCCTGAATATCGTTTACGATGCTTTTTACATCTCGGTTTCTTACGTTGAAACCAAGTGTAATCCGTCTTTTCGCATTATCTCGCTGTATTTGTACCGGACCGGGTTTGTAAGCAATATTCGCCACCTCGCTTAAAGGGATTTGCTGACCTGTGGGCGTACTTACAAATAGATTTTGAACATCTGTAATGTCTGCTCTTGAAGCATTATCCAATCGTACTACCAAATCAAAACGTCTTTCTCCCTCGTACACCAAACCTGCTGCTTTACCGGCAAAGCCTGTTTCGATGGCACTGTTCACGTCCTCAACGTTCATTCCGTATTGGGCTATCTTATCTCGGTCAAACTGTATGCTGATTTGTGGTAAACCCGTAATTTCTTCCACATACAAATCTTCTACACCCTCAACATTTCTTATTTTCCGACCTACATCTGAAGCAAGGTCAGAAAGCACATCTAAATCTTCACCGTATATTTTTAAAACCACATCCTGCTTAGCACCGGTAAGCAATTCGTTAAAACGCATCTGTATGGGTTGCTGGAAACTGAATGTTGCATTGGGGATTACAGATAGAGATTGTTGCATTTTTTCAATCAGTTCTTCTCTGTCGCCTGCACTTGTCCATTCTTTTTTAGGCTTTAGCTTAACAACCATATCTCCCGCTTCAATAGGCATTGGGTCTGTCGGAATTTCACCCGAACCTATTTTGTTTACTACCTGTTCTACTTCGGGATAGTTCTTCAATAAAATGGTTTGTGCTTTTTGGGAAACGTCTATCATTTGGGTGATGGAGCTTCCCACGGGAACCCTTGTTTCCACTGCAAAATCGCCCTCGTCCAACTGCGGGATAAATTCACCGCCCATTCTGTTGAATGTGATAAGTGTGATGATGAACAATACCACTGCAACCGATACTACCAAAAGTTTTCGCTTCATCGCACCATTAATGATAGGTGTATAAACTTTCTGTATGGCTTTCATCATCCTGTCCGAAAAGTTTTCTTTGTGCGTTGTCTTTTTACTCAACACCAATGCAGACATCATCGGAACGTAAGTGAACGATAACAGGAATGCGCCTAAAATGGCAAAAGAAACTGTTTGTGCCATTGGTCCAAACATTTTACCCTCAACGCCTACCAATGCTAATAAAGGCAGGTACACGATTAAGATAATAATCTCGCCAAATGCTGCTGCGGAACGTATCTTACGGGACGACTGATAAACTTCTTCGTCCATTTGGTCTTGTGTCAGTTTAGCCACGCCACCGTACCGTTCCTTGCTACCTGTAATCCTATGCAACACCGCCTCAACTATAATGACCGTTCCGTCAACGATTATCCCGAAGTCAATTGCCCCCAAGCTCATCAGGTTTCCTGAAACTCCAAAAACCCGCATCATTGCTATTGCAAACAACATTGCCAGTGGAATTACAGAAGCCACTACCAATCCGCCTCGCAGGTTTCCTAAGAAAAGTATCAATACAAAAATTACAATTAATGCCCCTTCAATAAGGTTGGTTGAAACGGTTGAAATAGCTCCGTCCACCAATTTTTTACGGTCGAGGAAAGGCTCTATTTCTACACCTTCGGGTAAACCTTTCTGAATTTCCGCAATCTTTTCTTTTACATTGGTAATAACCTCCGATGAGTTAGCTCCTTTCAACATCATAACGATACCTGTAACGGTTTCGCCCTCACCGTTACGTGTGGCTGCTCCGTATCTTGGACCGTTGCCAAAACGAACTTCGGCTACATCTCTTAACAAAACGGGTACGCCTCCCTCGGTTTTTATAACAATTTTTTTGATTTCCTCAATGTTCTTTACCAAGCCTTCGCTTCGGATAAAGAAAGCATTCGGACCTTTATCAATATATGCACCTCCCGTATTTTGGTTGTTTTTTTCCAGTGCTGTGAAAATATCGGAGATATTAATGTTCTGGCTGGCAAGCCTGTCAGGTTCAATGGCGATTTCGTATTGCTTTACAAACCCTCCGAAGCCACTTACTTCCGCCACGCCGGGCGTACCTAATAGCTGCCGTTTAATAATCCAGTCCTGAATGGTTCTTAACTCTGTGGCATCGTACTTATCTTCATAGCCTTTTTTGGGATGGATAACGTATTGGTAGATTTCGCCCAAACCGGTGGTTACAGGAGCCATTTCAGGCGTACCCACCCCTTCGGGGATATTTTTAGCTGCAATAGTCAGCCTTTCCTGTACCTGTTGCCTGCCCCAATAGATGTCTACCTTTTCTTCAAATACAATGGTAACAATAGAAAGCCCAAAACGGGAAAAGGAACGCATATCCTTTATACCCGGAATGCTGACCATTGTCTGCTCCACGGGAAAGGTTACGAGCTGTTCCACTTCCTGCGCCGCCAGTGTAGGCGATACAGTAATGACCATCACCTGATTATCCGTGATGTCAGGTGTGGCATCAATAGGAAGTTTGGTAAGCGAATAGGAACCCCAGCAAATTAATGCCAGGGTAAATAATCCTATTACCAACTTATTCTTGATTGAAAAATGAATGATGTTATTTAACATATCATAATGTTATTAGAATATTTATTGTTTAAGAAGATACTGTCCTTTCATTTTGATTTTAACAGTAATGTTCTCATTGGAATTGTTTTTGAAATACCAGCCCTGCGGACCTTCAAACGGAGCGACTAAAGAGCCGACCATATTATTGGAATAGGCAATAGTATAGCTTTCAAAGTAGTTGCTGTTGTTCTTTACTTCGCCGTGAAAGTCAAAGTATAGCTCACCTTTATCGGTAATCCATTCATATTTCATCTGACCGTATTTCAACATATTTACTTTGTATTCCAATCCTTCGCCTGCCGGAATAACCACGCTTACCTCGTCTGTACGTTCTGCCAGTTGAGTGGCTGGTGGCGGGTTATCTGCCGCCGCTGGTTTGGCAACATCTGCCGGAGAGCCAACATTTTCCAGTTTTAGTATCTTGTGCGGTCCCGAAGCCAACGCTTCCGTACCTGCATCACCAACATACAGCTTGCTAAAGCCTGTTGCCTTGCCAATACCCAAAGGGTCTATCCCGTATTCAGCCGGGAGTACGGCACTTACCAAGAGTACCGCTCCAATAACCAAAGCAATAATGACCTGCTTTACAATGGATTTCTTATCTAAGATTTGATGTGCTATTTCTGCCATTTTGATATTTGTTAAGAGTTAAAATAACCGACTAACTGATAGCCGAATAATAAAAAGCCTGCTGCCATCAGCAACATATTTGTAACTGTTGAGAATTTTAGAAAACTCGGTGACCTTCTCCAATTAGTGATGATAAACAATACAAGGGCTAAGGCTATGAACTGACCTATCTCTACACCGATATTGAAGCCAAGCAGGTTGGTCAATAAGCCGGTTCGGTCAAAGCTCAATTCCTGTAACTTACTGGCTAAACCAAACCCGTGAAAAAGTCCAAAGATTAAGACTGCCGCTTTGGTATTGGGCTGACGTCCTAAAAACCTTTGAAAGCCTCCTAAATTATCGAAGCCTTTATACACGATAGACAATGCAATAATGGCATCAATCAGATAGGCATTGATTGCCATATCTGCCAATACACCCAGCAATAGGGTAATACTGTGACCAATGGTAAAAAAACTCACATAAAGCAGTACTTCTTTTGGGCGATACAGAAAAAAGATAACGCCTACAAGAAAGAGCAGGTGGTCATACCCGGTGAGCATATGCTTTGCCCCGATATACAGAAAAGGAACGAAAGCTACTCCCGAATTGCCGCTTAAAAATGTCTGGGTATCCTCATCTACTCCGTGAGCATACGCCGCCCCTGAAACCAATATCAGTAGGGCTATTGATAGAAAAATTTTGATATACTTCATTTCCGGATTTTTTGTTAATTGAAAGCATAGCATCGAGGATGTGCATAGGTGAATACACACATCTCACGATGTACAGTTTGTGAAATCAATTATGCACACGGATTAAGCGTAATCCCCAAAAGGATTAATGCTTGTGTCCGTGAGCTTTGTCTATGCTGTCCTGATTAACTTTAGGCTGCGCAGCAGATTTATCTGTGCTGTCAGCAGGTGTATGATTACCCGCAGGGTCGTGGGAATGACCGTGAGCCTTGTCAATGCTGTCCTGATTGACTGCCGGAGCTGTTAGTTCCTGTTCTGAATTTGAATTATCCGAAGAAGATTTTTCGCTGTTATTGCAAGCTGTAAACGCAAGTGCAGCAAATGCCGCTATAATGAATGATTTTTTCATCGTTAAAATAAATTTGATATTAAAAAAGAAATAATTCGCCCGTAGGATTGGGCGTAACTCAAATTTTAACTTTCAGAGAATGAAAGTTAAGCAACGATGAAAGAGGGAGGTCCCCGAAGGGTGTATGCTCCGAGGAGCGGTGGTAAATAAATAAAGTGTCCATCAGGTGGAAACGTGTGTTTCTGATAGACAACTATATATTCAACAGGCGGAATGAAATCAATCGGTAAAGCCTTGATTGATTTTACATCATCCTTTGAAATAACAATTCTGGTTTCGCTTGAATTAGTAAAAGATACGTGTTCGCCAGCGTGTATAAAACCCGAAAAGGCAAGCTCTAAAGGTGTTTCTTTACTATTGTTATGATGATTGTTGCCATTCTGATGCCCGTCATTGGCAATATCTGCGTGGTGGTGGTGCGATACAATGCCGTGCCCCAAAATAACTAATTGGGCAGCAATTAAAAACAATATGGCAATATATTTACGCAACATTATGGCAAAGATATACAAATAAGTTCATTTGGTAATAATTCGGTGCAAAAAAATGAATTTAGCCCCCAATAAAATATTACAATGGCAGATGCTTAAATTTAAAAAGCCTTTTACACAGGCTCAACAGGAATATGGATTGCTCTCTCCATATTTTCGTAAGGATTTGTCAGCGGGCTTTGCGGTAAAATCTCAAATGCAAAAGGTTGTTTAATCCTGTAAGGGCTTTGATGCAGCCATTCGTATAAGCTGTGAAAAGTATGGAATATTTGTTTTGTATCGCCTGTAATGCCACATACGGCAAACTTTCCGCCGTCAATGTTTAGTATATCAATGCCTTTGGGTATCTCCTGATGTGCCTGTAACGTTATTCCTGCCTGATATATGCCTGCGTGTGGATTGACAATGCCGACAAATTGCGTGTTCACAGTCAGTAAATCCCTTGCCTCTGCAAACTGAATAACTCTTTTGAAACTCTTATGAATTTCTCCGATGTCTGTTAAAGGTGCATTTACAAAAATGACTTTAAGCGATTGGGCTTTTTTTATTTCAATGCTCAAATCCTTTTCCCTGCCGTTATTATCATTTACGAAAAAGTTCCCATTGATTTTTATATGCTTCAGGTACTTTGTAATAGTCGTGTGGTCTTTTGACGGAATGTTCCGCAATTCCTCTGCCGAAATACCAAAGAAATTCCTAAAGCTCCTTGCAAATGTAGAAGATGAAGCAAAACCGTTATCCAGTGCAATTTCGGTAATGGATTTGTGCGTATGTGTGAGCAAATAATGGGCAACATTTATCATTCTTACCTTTATGATAAACTGTTTCGGGCTTTCGCCAGTTACCTGCTTAAATATTTTTTGGAAATGAAAAGGCGAATAATTAGCGATGCCCGCAAGTTGTGCTAACGAAAGCTCCTCTTGCGGGTTTTGCTGAATGAAGTTGATAACTGCATTGATTTTCTTTTTATGTTCCGTTGAAATATCAAACATCGCTTACAAAGGTAATCAAAATACAGGCTAATGGTTTGAGTGCTGCTCCATTCCGTTGTGGTGTGGCGGTGTATGATGCCCTGAATGAAAATGATGAATAATGCCGTGAACAATGGTTGCAACAAGGATGAGGTGAAGCATCACAAGAACGACTTTACTGAAATGGCGATACCATTTTCCAAGCGAATGCCTGTCTATGTAAATCCTCAAAAAAACGGCTGCAATCAACGTCAATAATTCAAAGGTCAAAAGACCTGCTAAATGTAAGTGAAACATAATTTTATATGTAAGCTGATTAAATTAAAAAAAGCAAAGAGCAACCTTATATTGTTACTCTTTGCTGTAACTGCGTTCATCATTTTTTAACAACAAGTTTTTCAGTTGCGGCATTAAACTCAATCGCCTTTTTGTTGCTTTCGGCAACTCTCGATTGTTTGCCGTGAATGATTTTTCCCAAAGGGCAAATACCGTCAGCAGGTGGTTGGTGTCCTACGTGCAATGCCGCTCCAAGTGTAAGAACAGAAGCCGCACTTAACATTACAATTTTACCTTTCATATTATTTTCGACAGTGATTATAGTGCTGTCCCCGCACTTCTAATAATTTACTAAGGCAAAGATTGAATGTTTACATTGCATACACTTTACAAAACGAGGGAAGTAGTTTGCATTTCTTGCGATTGTTGCCAAAACATTTAAAGAACTTTCACTATTCGGCTATTGTTCCTGCACCAAATGCTGTAAGTTCGGGTCGTTCTTGATACGCTCCATTTCGCTGACTACAATATTCAGTATATCAGATTTTATCTGTTTGTAATTGCTTTCAATTTCCTGCTTCATTTTATCCTCGCCCTGCTCATTTACAAAAGATAAGATTTGCGGTATCTTTTGATAGGCTTTGCTTTCTGCTGCTACCTTTTCATTATCTACCACAATTTCGGCGTGAAAAATCTTTTGCTCGATACGTTCATCAAAGTTATCTGATACAGAACCGACAAACATCCCTTGCGTTAAAGTTGAGATTTTGGAAGCGGGAATAAGGCTGTCTAACTGTGTGGAGATAGAGGTAGATTTATCGTTGCGGTTAATCGTCATACTTTGGCGTTTCTGCAACACTTTACCAAAGCGTTCTGATAGGCTCTTTGCCGTTTCTCCAACCACCTGACCACTAAAAATATTGCCTACGGTATTCTGTATTACCTTGCTTTCTTTATCGCCGTAATCCCTCGTCAATTGCGAAAAATCCTGAAAGCCCAAGCAAACCGCTACCTTATTACTTCTCGCCGTTGCGATAAGATTGTCCAGTCCCCGAAAATAAATGGTGGGCAATTCGTCTATGATAACCGAACTTTTAAGCTGTCCTTTTTTGTTGATGAGCTTTACAATTCTTGAATTGTATAAGCCCAATGCTGCGGAGTAGATATTTTGACGGTCGGGGTTATTGCCTACACATAAAATTTTCGGCTCTTTCGGATTGTTGATGTCGAGCGTGAAATCATCGCCTGTCATCACCCAATAAAGGCTCGGCGAAATCATTCTTGATAAAGGAATTTTTGCCGATGCAATTTGTCCCTGTAACTGGTCTTGTGCGCCGCCTTGCCACGCATCCATAAAGGGCGACAAATAATTTTCCAAATCGGGGTAAGAGGTTAAAATCGTGAACACGTCCGAATACTTTTTATTCAGCAATTCAATGGCGTGTGGGAACGTACAATACTTACCATTCTCGTAGATTTTCAGATACCAAATAATGGCAGCCAATAAGATAATTGGGCTTTCTACGAAGAAATCGCCCTGCTTCTGTATCCAGCTTCGGTTGAGGTTTAGCATTATGGTATAAGCCGCTTCGTAAGCATCGGATATGTCGGTCATAAAATCGGGATTGAGTGGATTGCAACGATGGCTCTTGCGTGGGTCGTCAAAATTTATCACGTAAAATTTTGGCTGTACTTTGTACTTGTCCCTGTGCTTCAGTAAATGATTGTAGGCAATGGTAGAAAGGTCGTCAAACTTGAAATCGTATATGTACATACTGAAACCTTTCTCTATCTGCTGCTTGATGTAGTTATTTACAATCGCATACGATTTACCCGAACCCGGAGTGCCTAACACAATTGATGCCCTGAATGGATTGACGATGTTAATCCAGCCGTTGTTCCATTTTCCTTTGTAATAAAACTTCGTGGGAAGATTGACAGAGTATTCGTTTTCCATCAACTTGGTTTCCTGCTGAAAGCTCTCGTTCTCGTTGTTGAAAACATCGTCCATCAGGTTGTTGCGAAGCAAACGGCTCATCCAAACGCCAGCGACCATTAAGGCGATATACCCTAAACCTGTGGTTAAGATATACAGAAATGTAGCGATTAATAACGGTAGCTTTAGTAAAGGGAAATTCAGAAAGAACAGGATAATACCGATTGCTAAAGCCACATAGATTTTAGACCAGGTTATCTTCTCATCTTTAACGCCCTTTGTTCCCAAACAGCTCAAAGCCAACAAAACCAAAGCGAAGACTTTGGTATATAAGGTATGCGAAAACAGCCCTGCCGTTCGCTGAAAGTTGCCTAATATTTTATTGATTAACTCCAATGTCCAGCCACGCTCTATAAAGAAACCGTAGCAGAACCAATAAAGGTGCATCAGCACTATGATGATGCTTACTGCCCGCATAAAAGCCATTATCTTGGCAAGTCCTCTTAAATCGTCTTCTCCCTGCATTTTTGTAAAATTTTAAATGTTCGGGCGTGAATTTAGAAGCTGTGTTGTGTGGCTATAAGAATGTGGCAGTGAATGGCAGTGTTTGGCATTAAGAGGCTATAAAGCCTTCAATACCGTTCAGGTAATCCAATGATTTTTTTTAAATTTATACTCGTGAAAACCATTTTGCTATTCTCGTCTGTTGGAACAAGCAAGATTTAAAAGAGGAATGCTATGAATTGGAATAATCCTGATGCTTATCCCGGAGAAACTGAAGAAGAATATGAAATTCGGAAAAGAGGTGAAAGCCAAGCTGCCACCGGATTAATGTCTGGGATAATAAAGTTTTTTCTTTTCGGCTTAAAAATAGCGGCTATTTTCGGCGTGTTCTTTTACGCCGGGTTTTTGCTGTCGCAAAAATTGTGGGGCAAAGAAACTGATAACTTTAAGATTTGGGCATTCTCCCTATTATTTGCCTACCTCATCTTCTGCATCGTTTATTTTTTGAAAGGAACTATTATAGGATTACGGAGAAAGAACCAGAGGCTATGGATATTACCGTGGGCTATCTGTGTTTTATTATGCTGCATTGTTCCTGCATTCATTATAAAATCAATAGTAGCTGGTATGTTCAGCGTGACAGAACGAGATAGTATATGGTGTATCGGGCTAAGCTGGGGAGCGTTTGTACTTTCCGCATTATACATCTACGGTATTTATCAATTCAAAACACCTACTGCACCTAAGATTTTGCATTGGAGCTATGCGTTGGGGCTGAAAGTTTCTACATAATAGGCAAAGAAAAACCTGTTACTGACCTCGTTTGCGCTTCCTTTTCTTTTTCATTCTATTGGCAAAATCCTGTTCCTCGTAATCCTCGCCCTGTGCTTCGGGAATGAGCAAACCGCCCAACGCTTCAACCAACCCGTCTTCATTTTTATCGGTAGTAACAAAATCAAACAAATGGTGGGGTTCTTCCGCAGGAAGATCTGCATCATTTGTCCTTGCTATTTTCGGTATTAGCTTATCAGGCTCTTTTATCTCCGGCTTAATGTTGTTATTCCAGTAATCATTAAAGGTATTGGCAGAAAGCTCTGTTGCTAAACGTGAACCGTTCCAAACCGTTTTGGAATTGTGGTCAATAAAAGTGATACCGTAAATACGTCCTGTATCATTCCGGCGCACTACTATGTTAATGCCCTGTTCTCCTAACTGCTTTTTAAATGCCTGTTCATCGCTTGTGGTTTTCAGGGCTATGGTAACGGCAGATTTTAGGGTCTGCTTGGTAGGATTGTCTTTCAATGCCGTTTTGCATTTCGCAAAATGCAATTCCAAAGCCGGAAGCCCTGCGCTCTTGCCAAACAAGGAAGCCTTGAACGGATGCCCGGCTCTTTCGCCTTTTTCATTCAACGGAATATATAATAAGCCCTGCTGCATTTTTCCTTGTAATTCGCCCTCTATTTTCTCGGTGGTAATATTGAACAGGGAAAGCAGGGCATTGTATTCGCCCAAAGTTTGGTATTGGTAGTAGTTCGGCAGGTGGCGAACGACCGAAGCTATTTGGCTTTTTACATCGCCCGCCCGATAATCTACCGGACGGAAAACCTTATCAGTCTGGTTACGTTCTTTGTCCGTAGCCGGTATTAAATGATATTGTTTTTCCAGTTCCCGGCATACATTCATCGACCGCATTTTCTCAAATTTGTCCGAAATCTTTTTGCCCTGCTCGTCCACACATACCGATACGATGTGAATGTGGCTGCGGTCAATATCAGTATGCTTGAATACAATAAAAGGCTGCTCGCCGTAACCCATTTCCCGCATATACTGCTGTGCCATTTCCCGAAATTTATCATCATTTACGATGTCTTTCGGGTCGGGATTGAGCGAAATATGCAGCGTATGTTTCTCGGTATTGCGGTTGGCTATCAGATAAGGAGCGAAAGATTGGGCTAATTGCGCAACCGTATATTGACCGCTTGCGGTTTCAATCATCTTATTGGCAAACAGAATTTGTCCGTTTTCTTTTTCAATTTTCAGGTTATTGTATGCCAATGCACCATATAAATTTCCGCTCCTACCGATTTTTGCTATCACTTTTTAGAATGGTTTTTGAGGTATTTTGCTTCAAATTCTTCGGTCAGTTCAATGATTTTTCTACATAACATCGCCATTTCAGCCGTCTGTTTTTCCAGCTTAAAGAGGTAAGCCGATGCTTTTTTCTGTGAAAAATTCTTGTAAAGCAGCTTAATAATCTGGTTGTAATTCACGCCAACGTTGCGGAACTGGCTGTGAAAAGAGGTCAGCCGCATATAAAAATCAACCGTTCCTTTGTCAATCTGAATGGTCTTTATCGTCTTGTCAAAGATGCGGGATTTGATAAAGTGTGCCTTTACATCCATATTCGACTGGTCAAACAGGGCAAGAAACTTGGCGTTTTCCTCTTCGTTAAGAGAAAGCGAATACCTGAATATCGCTGGGTCTGTTTTAAGTGGACGACCAATGGGTTTTCTCACTTGTCTTTTGTTGTTCTCGTTCATAATAAATCCATTTTTAACCTATACAAAACCCTGACTTCGGAAGGTGTTTTCCAGCCCCCTGCAAGGGCAAGTTGTTCTGCATCGGAAAATACTTTTGAGATGCTGAGAACACAACTTGCCGTGTTCTGTTGAACACAAAAATCCGCCCTGCGGGACGGATTGAATGTAACAGGGAAAAACGGCTCGATGCCGTTCCCCATTTTTTCCGATTTGTCAAAATATGCTTGCATAAATCCGTTAATAAAAATCATTCTACAAAGTAACTACCTCTTATTAAGAGTATTGCAATGCGATACCCGGACAAATACTGCCTTTGAACGCCAAACACTGCCACAATGAAATAAGCACCTATCTATCTGCATTTCTTTGTACATAGAAACAGAGATAAGGGCGCAGATAAGTATGCAGGTAACAACATAAGTACCTGATTAAAAAAGTAGCTAAGTGCAATTGTACGGAGATAGAAAAATACCTGCCGACATACCTGAACAGATAGTTGAGCAAGTAAAAATGCAGGTACGCATATCGGCAGATATGCAGATGCAAACCTGCATATCTGCATACAATCCTAAAGAAGTATTCAGGTACATCGCTAATGGAGCGCATACCTGCCTAAGTAATTACATACCTATATGCCTATGTACAGGATGATATAGGTAGAAGCCTGCGGAGATACGGACATAAGTAATTGAGTATATAAATAAGTAAAAACAGTTGTAATATGAACGAAAAACAAAAACCAGTATTTATCGCCTTTTCATCCCAAAAAGGCGGTGTAGGTAAAAGCACCTTTACTACGCTTGTTGCAAGTACAATGCACTACCGGTTAGGCTACAATGTTGCCGTATTCGATGCGGATTTTCCACAGCACAGCCTGATGAAAATGAAAGACCGTGATTTGAAAATGATAATGGAAAACGAGGCTTTGAAAAAGCTGGCGTACAAACAATTTACCACTATCAACAAAAAAGCCTATCCAATAATACAGCACAAGGCAAACAGCGTACTGGAAGAAGCCCACGAATTTGTAAGCAGCTCTTCAGTGCCACTTGATGTGGTATTCTTTGACCTGCCCGGAACGGTGAACACACCCGGCATCCTGAAAGCACTGGCAGGAATGCACCACATTTTTACGCCCATTACGGCAGACCGTGTGGTAATGGAAAGTACGCTCATTTTCACACAGCTTTTGCAGGACGTGATTATGAAGAAAGGAGAAACCGATATAAAAACCATTAACCTGTTTTGGAACCAAGTGGATGGAAGGGAAAGTACCCCGCTATACGGTATATATAATCAGCTTATCGAACAGTTAGGGTTAAGCCTGATGCAAAGCCAAATCAAAAACAGCACACGCTTCCGCAAGGAAAGCGAAGTAAACAGCAAAACCATATTTCGCTCAACCCTGATGCCGCCCGATGAGCGGCTGATGAAAGCCTGCCAGTTGGACGAGTTTATGAGCGAATTTTTAAAAATCATTCAATTATAGTCCTATGGAGAAAGACAATAAGAAAAAAGTAACGCCCGATATTAACGAGGAGCTGATGATGAACCTGATGGTAGATGGTGTAAAAAAAGAGGGCTTACAGCTTCCGCCAGAAACCGCCGATGAACCGGAGCAGAAAGTAAGTGTGCGGGAAGAACCGACAAGGGAAAAGCCTGCGGTTAAAGAGAAGAGCAGGACCAAAAAGGCAACCGAAGCCGATTACGAAAGTATCTTTTTCAAAAAGTCGGAAACCAATGCCCGTGATGGGAAAACGGTCTATATCCGACCAGAGTTTCACGAAAAGCTGACACGTATTATACAAGTAATTGGTGAAGACAAGATTAGTATTTACGCTTATTTGGATAACCTGTTGGATTATCACTTTCAGGAATTTGGCGAACAGATTACCAAGAGCTATAACGATAAGTATAAACCCATTTAATAATTGGAGCTATGGAGATTGTAATTGTAATATGCCTGCTGATAGTCATTGCCTTGCTTTTGCAGGACAAGATTGTCATTAAGAAAAGGTCGGAGCAAAAGCCGACAAAGGGAAAAATCAATCCGCACCTTCCCGATATTATGGGGCAGCCTAAACCGAAATTAAGCCATTCAGTGCCAAACACTGCCAATGAAAGCCAAATAGAGGAAGTGGAGATAAACCTTGATAATTTAGACATTGAATATGACGAAAACGAAAACGTCAGCATTCAAATTCCGCAGGAAGAACTGGACGAAGTTTTCAGCAATATACCTGATTTGGAAGATGAGGAAGAAGACTGGAACAGGTACGGAATACCCAATGGCGATGACGGTTTTGCCCAAGGGGTTACCTTCGAAGAACTAAGCTCCGTGGGGGTATTGCTCCAAAAAGAAAAATTGGAAACAGCCCAAAAGGAAACAGCGGTAGCCATAGTTCAGAAATTACAGGGAACCGAACTATTCAGCCTATTGGAAAATTCTGTGGCGGATGCTTCCCGAAAGATAGCCGAGCTTTTGGATAGTAGCCTTTCAACTGAAACAGAACCCGGTTCTTCCACCTTGCGGAAAAATGATTTGGGGAATTTTGACATTGGGGAGTTCTTATAGACTTCCCTTTGTCTTTTTAAATTCCGTTTTCCGAGAACTCTTCAAACGCAGAATAGTTTTTTATTCCTTTAGACTTGTTCACTTTTCCCATAATTGTGCAATCAATCCGGCTTTTTAGATAGGATGCTAAATCATCAAAATGCCGAACATCAATATAATTAATTCCTGATGCTTTATATCTTTTAGATAATGAAATAGTAAAAGCAGCCCAGTTGAATTTTTCTCCCTTTTTACTTAGTTCAATTTGTTTCCAATCGCCATATCTTTTTTTTAAATAATCAATATAGTTCTTCTTAGAAAGCTCTTTCCCCAATGCTCCGTCAGGTAATTCAATTTTTGCTTTTACAGGCTTGGATTTTTTTACAAACTTTGGAAAATACTTATGTAGCAAAGCCTCTGATTGTTCAATATGCTTTGTAACGGTGTCCCATCCCCAATAATATAAATGAAATGGAAGTTCCTTTTCTTTTCTGATTTGATTGAGGTATTCCTGTATTTGCACATCGTCACGGAAGGTAGAAACAAAAACAAATTTGTCGAAATCAATAGCTAAGTCCCTCGATTTTTCTAAATCGGTGTTTATATCCTGAATTAGATTTTTCCTGATAGTTTCATCCTTTCTTCCAATGCTCTTCAATTTGCATTGAATAACCGTTTTGGTTTTAGTAGAAAAGACATCAATTCCTTTCTGATTTTGTCCTTTTACACCAAACGTCTGAAAGTCTGTATTCTCATATGACGAAGTATTCTCTACAAAATTGAATAAATCACAAGTAAGTTCCTCAAATAACCTTTCATCTTTTAAAGGAGGTAGTTGATAGTTCGCCATCTAAAAAAATCGTTTAAAAATTGTTTCCTGTTCGGTATCTGAATATTCAGCAATCACTTGTTTTGACCAATCAAAATCAAACTTTCCAAACTTATTTTCATCGCCGTTTAAATCAATTTCATCTTCATTGAAAGTAAGTATATATTGAAAGTTATGCAGCTCGTTCGATTTGTGGTACATATAGTTCAGGACATTGGATATTGTTTTGTATGATATGGCGTGAAATACACCATCGTGTACAAGAAAATCAGGGATATTGCGTTTATCAATCCTGCTTTTTAAGAATACCATTAAATCATACGCTACAATTTTCAAACGTTCCTGTCCCAAAGCATCTGCTTTTGGAATTTCCAGACTTATTTTAAATGGCAACTGATTTCTTGGCGAAGTAGAGTTTAATGTGATATTAAAATAAGAATTATCAAATTCTTCATCCAAATAGATAGCATTTTCAAGAATTTGCTGAAATAATAATCTCAACTCATCAAGATAGGTTTGTTGCTTATTTAGTTCACTAACAATATCTCTCTTTAATTCTGCAATGACAATATTGGAATTTCCTAATATTTCCTCTATTTCGTCAATTTCCCTTACAATTGAGGTGTTCCGTTCTAAAAGTGTTTTTTCATTCACTAATCTTTCGTAGGTACTCTCAATCCTGTCCAATGCACCTCTCTCTTTTAGCAATGAAAATAATTGGCTCCTGTTCTTTTCTAATTTTTCAAGCTGTGTTAAACTTTGGTCTATTGATGATTGTAATTTCTTTTCTTCTTCCAATAAATATTTATTTCTATTCGCCAGAAGTTGTTTTTTAAAGTCTATAACTTCATCTAAACTCTTTTTTACAAAGTTGCCAAATGTAGATACGGTTTCATTGTAGAGCTTACGAATTTTGTCCAGGTCGATAGATGTTACATCATTGTAAGAGGATTTGAGTTTTTCTAATTTACGGTTTGTATTATGATAGATGACAGATTGCTCGTTAATTTCAGATATAACCTGATTTAGCTTTTGCTCTATCTCTTTGTGATTAGCAAGAAAGTTGTACTCTTTCAGGCTATTCTCAAGTGCTACAATATCTTTTTCGATTTTTAGCCGCTCGGTTCTAAACTCCTGAATATCTTTCCCTGTATCTGCCTTAACCTTTTCTGATAATGATTTTACTGTATTATTGTATCTTTCATATTCAGAAGAAACTTCGTTATATTTTAAAAGTGTTTTAGTCGGGAGATTAAGCAAATAAAAATTATACAACGCCTTTTCTCTTGCATTGGCGTTATAAGAAACAAAATTTAAAGGGTCAACTCTCTGCTGACTTTGCAAGTCATCCTTAACAAAAAATTCCATCAACGTTCCATATCTTTTTCCCTCAAAGAATACTTCGTTGTTCTCTGTCGGAAAAAATATCCCTTCCAGCAATTTCGGCATTTCAGATTTTTCATATTCATCGAGAGCATCCGGTCGCTTCCCGAAAAATATTTTTTTTGTATCGGCAAAGCCCCTCTTGAGAAAATATTTTTGTTCCTGTACTTCAATTTCTAAAGTAATCGTGTGTTCATCCTCACGTAAAAAGTCATACTTTTTTTGAGCAAATCTTTTTTCTGCTTTACCGCTTAGTAAGGTAAAATCAACAAGCCTGACCAACGTAGATTTGCCAATACCATTAATCCCTCGTGCTTCTTTATCCCCAGAGTATTTGCCCAATATGATGTTTATTCCATTGTGAAATGGAACAGCATCTATAAGGTTGGTTTCTGAATATATT
>MKSF01000023.1 GCA_001897155.1 Bacteroidetes bacterium 47-18
ATGTTGACGGCATTGCTGGAATTGTCGCGACCTTTTTTATGATATACCTGTACGTCCATCGCCACCTGGAAGTAGAAGTTCAGGTTGTCGTAGGACCCGGAACGGTTAAAGTCCACCGGAACAGGAGGCTGCAGGGGATCGCTCACATCAAAGAGGGTATTGACCACCACTTCCACCTTATGGAAGCCGTAGTATTTTTTCAGCTGCTTATCCTGGTATTGCGCCAGCGAATCCGGCCGGTAGGCGATGGTCAGCGTATCATAGATCACCTGGCTGATGGTATTGGGCGCCTGGGGATTGCTGTAGCCGTTGACGGTATAGGCTATCTTGATAGCATAGGCCTGCTGGTGCACCGGCAGGTAGGCATGGTCTATACCCAGCTCCACGATGGTATGCAGGCTTTTGAACTTATAATATTGCGCCCAAGTGCTGCCCGGAACGATCATGTCGTTCCACTTATCATGATGCAGCAGGATCGTGGTATCGATATCAGTACCCGGATTGGTATTGATATACTTCATGACCGGCGCGGCCACCCGCTCGGATAGCAGGTTCTTACCGAACCGGAAGTTCTGGGCCAGGGACGCCTGGACCAGCAACAAGGTGCACCACCCCAGGGCTATAAGAAAACGGCTGCTGAAATTCAATGACTTCATACTTATAAGAGTTTACTACAATCCGGAAATAAGTTTATAATGCCTGTACTTCAGTACAGTATATGTATTGTTGGTATAAGTGAAATACGCACGGGTATCAAACACGCTGTCATCAAAATCGTACACATAGTCGCTCACCTTATAGGTATAGACAAACCGGTCCGACCGGCCGGCACTGCCCAGGGTCATATCCATCGACACCGGCAGCTTCCGCTGCTCATCGTAACGGAATTCCAGTTGCATCTTCATGTCATCCCTGATAGTGGTCATACCAAACTGGGTATGGCCGCTCTTATCCCTGGACAACTGCACGTGCTTCGTCTTCAGGAACAGCGAGTCGATCACCCTGTTGAAGTCATCGTCCCGGAACAAGCCCTTAATGGTATTGAACTGGCCATTGTATTTGTTCTCGTAGGCTTTCCTGTCAAAGATCTTGAACACTTTCGCGTTGTGGTCGATGTGCATGATATGCCTGGTGTTGATGATGACGATATTGGCCTTATCGGTGTAAGCCACCTGCTTCCGGTGCTTGTCCATATACATGGTCAGCTCCACCGCATCATAGCTGCCGTCGGGCATCACGCCGCTGAGGTGCACTTTGTAACCGTAGCGCTGCAGTCCTTTCAGCGACCGCATCGCCGTGTGGAAACGTTCTATGTCGGTCTGCCCTTTCATCTCCGTGGGCAGCAGGAACATGGCCGCCAGCAGCAGGGCCGGCCAGAGCATCCTTATTTTTAAAAGCGTCCGCATCATCAGTATTTTTTAGGGTTAGCGCTCCTGGATTCATTAATGGTCATAATACCTTTTTCCGTTTCTTTCTTGGTACGCAGCAGGTTGCCTTCATTATCGTATTCGTAAAACGTGGCGAAGTTATTCTCGTCCAGCGTGGCCATCAGCCTGCTGTTCCACATATTGTACACAAAGGATTTACCGCTGCCCTCATAAGGAATGATCCGTATATCGTCCACGTAGCAGTTCACGGGAAGGTACAGCGTATAGCTGCTACCGGAAGTGGTCACTACCGCCTCCGCCTGCTGCCAGGTATCTATAATGGTGGATTTGTTCGAAAAGCCGGAGGAAGGCGTATAGGCCGCCGCGTTGGCTCCGGGGCTTACCGGCCTGTACCAGTAGGAAATAAGGTATTTTTTGTCCTTGAACAAGCTCACCTTATTATAACGGCCTTCATATTCCTGTACATCGCCGGGTGCCAGGAGCGGGATGCTATAGGCGCCGCTGCCCTTCACGCGGAGGGCGTACCGGCCGGTATGTGCCGTACCTTTCACGATATCCAGCTCCGTATTGCTGAGCTGGTATTTACGGTAGCTGCTGTTGGACTGGCTCACCTGTCCCATATAGCCCGGGAATACCGAGTGATGATGATAGACAGGGTTGTTGTTCATGAAGAGCATATCATAGTCCTCAAAGCCGTCAAAGAGCACTTCGTTCTGCCTGGCATTGTTCACGATGCCCACCGGCAGGGTATTGTTATAGCCATATACAGCAGTGGCATATATATTCAGGGCATTCTTCTCCTCCGCCTCGAAGCCCCACGGGCTGCGTTTGGTCACTTCCCGTGCCACTACCCACCGGGGATCGGCAGATACATCGAAGTAGATATAGCTTTCCTGGCTGATATTGGCCGGCGTGATAATCCCTGAAATATTGTAAATATATACGGTAGGAGGAGAGAACCTGAAACATAAGACCGTTGTGTCCACTATGGCATTGTTATTAAAGCCGGTGTAGGCCCAGGGGAATTTGACCGGGAATATTCCCGCGTTCCGCAAACCGGAAGCAGTGTATTCCCTGTTGCGCATATAGGCGTATTCCTTATGCGGTGCATAGACAGGCCTGCTGCCGTTCACAAAAGGATTGAGCGTATCATAGTCCGAGGGATATTTCAGCGAGTCAAAGCGGTTCAGCACCGCTGCATTGGCATTGGTGTACTCCGTTACCTGGGCATTCAGCGCCTTGCTCAGCTCTGTTCTCAGGTTACCGCTGCCGTCAAAGGGCACATCCATACTGCTGTAGCCCATCACGACATCCTGAAGCTGGTTCTTATAGCCTGAACGGATATTGCGGATCGCTACATTCGTGATCGTACCGGATACCGGCCATCCGGACTGGTTGCGGAAGCGCGGCTGGATAACGGCATACAGCCCGTTGCTGCCGCTCAGGGTGATATTCACCGTAACCGTATCGCCCGGAACTGCGGTATTCAGATCACCACAGTCTGCAAAGCTCCGCATCAGGCTGTCATATTGGGTAGCCGCGCTGCTGCCCCGGAAACCCATCACCCAGGCAATGGTCTGGCGGGACTGGCCGCCGTAGGTATAGTCTACCAGCAGCTCGTCTCCTACCTTATAGTTGGACACCGTACTGTCCACGCGCAGCAGGGCCTGCTCGTTCACCACTTCCGCCTGGCTGAATTTTTCGGTGTAGCCGATATTCTGGAACGCCGGCTGCATACCCAGGTAGGCCATATAGGCAGGCACGCTCACGCTGTATTCCTGGTCATTGAACTCATTATTGACGGATGTGATGAGCGCCTGCCCGGTGAAGGGATCGAACGCTTCATTGCGCACCACGGTCAGCGCACCTTCATTATAGGATTCTACAGACGCCACAATGCCATATTGCTGTATCACCTTGGTAGCCACCAGGCTGCTGAAATTGTTATAGTAGTAGTTGGAGGTGTTGCCGCCCAGCGGGTAGCCCCAGTAGGTAGGTACCGGCCACGGTCCCACCAGGAAGACATTGGTATTGAAGACCTTGGTTTCCGACTGTGTTTCTTCCGTCTTCTCCCGGGCATCCAGTGTCAGGTCTATTTCCTGTCCCAGTACCTTCTCCCGCTTCACAAACCGGCCGGAAGGCGCATCGAATTCCAGCACCGGGATAGCGCCTCCCAGGTCGAAATAATGGTACAGCTGGTAGCTGATAAGTTCACTCTCTCCGGTACCCGGCTTCAGCACACGCTTCTCCGTTTTCCGGGGCTTGCCATGCATATCATTGAAGATGAGCTTGTAGCCCTGCGCTCCCTTGTACACCACTTTCTGTCCCGTCCACCCGTAGGTCTTTTCGTGACCCAGGTCGTCTATGCCCGTGGCCTCCACCCGGATGGGGAAGTCCCTGGCAGTATAGTATTCATTGATATCAATAGCCTGCGCGGACAGGGCCTTCTCCCTGTTGATGCTTTCCGTTACCACACGGCTGTAGCCTACTACCGGCGAAGGGTACAGGGATTCGCCCAGCGGCAGCTCCTGGTAGAGCCCCACCGGATCATTGGGCGGGAAGTTGGAGCCGCGCTGTGTGCGGTAATCGACAGGCATCTTAAGCGGGTTGTCATCACCGCCGTTTAAAGGCTCATAGCTGGCCACACCGCTGCTGATGGTACGGCCGTCCTCTTCCGTTACATACAGGTACCGTTTACCGTAGGTGGCGTTATTATTGCCAGCGGATGTCAGTTGCTGCCAGTTATCATCAAAGGTCAGCTCTTTCACACGGTGACCGCCGCCTTTCTTGCTGCGCGCCACGTTATTGAGCCGCAGGAATGAAGTCGCCAGGTTGACCCGCCGTGCTTTCTTCTCTTCCACCAGCCTGACCACCGGGTTCTTAAATGTATTCAGCAGCTCGCCGAAAGCGTATTTCAGGTCGCTGAGCGTACTGCCGCCACCACTGTAGAGGGTCTCGTTCAGGTAATAGCGTGCAAAGTTGATCGCCTTATAGGTAGCCGGGTGCAGCGTGACCCGCTTACCGCCTTTTTCAGTGGTAACCGATTTCACTTTGATATAGCCGTAGTCGGAAGTGGGATCATTGTTACAATAACCCACCTCGTCTATATCCGCATAGCCTTTGACGGTCTCAAAATCGCTGCGGGCGATAGCGATATCCAGGTTGAACAGCAGCAGGCCTTCATTACCGCCCAGGTAATTGTTACGAACCGACAGGCCGGGATGTTCCTTATCCTTGTTCCGGCGGAAGTAAAAGTACAGGTTGGGGTTGTGCTTATCTGCGTACAGGTCGGTGCCGGCAGTGAAGTTGACACTGCTACCCACACCTTCCAGAAAAAAGGCGTCCATTACTTTCTTATCCTGTATAAAGGCATAATCATCCGCTTCATATTTTACGTTGATCTGACCGCCGGACGGCAGCTTAATGGTGCTGAGATTCCAGGCAGCGGCATATTTGTCCTGGTTATCATCCCACTGGTCCACGAAAGGATAGAGATGGTTGGGACGCTGCGAGCTATTGGGCTTGTATCCGCCCCACCTGTTCTTGTTGGCGATATTGTAAGGATAGTTGGTGGCCGCATCATATTCAAAGGCATAAGGACTGAGCATCCCTTTATCCGATACGCCATATCTTACAAATATATTCTTTAATGTCAGCTTACCGCCCTGGGTGCTGTTGGGCACACCCTGGCACAGCTCGTAATTGTATTTGAAAATGATGGTCTTCACCGGTATGGCGGAACCGCCGTTCTGCAGGCGGTCCTGCTTGTTGAACAGCACAATGGAGTCCAGCTTGTACGAATGATCTTCCGTGGAGTCCACACCTTTGGCATCAGCTCTTTCCGAGGTATAGAATTCCGCTATCATGTTCCTGCTTTCTATGGAGTGCAGCATCCACTGCTCCCGCGTACCTTCGAGGTAAGTAGCCTTATCGTCCTTCTTATCGCTTTTGAAGCCGGGCGAATAGTGCGCCAGGTTCTCGCCGTACGGGGCTTTCCATTTATAGGCATCATTTTTCAGGCTGTAGTTAAAGCGGGTATAGGTGCCCAGGTCGTCATCCGTAGGTCCGTCGCCTTTGATATCCACATAATCCGTGGACAGCACGGAGGTGAGCAGGTACGAGTGCGCATAGGAAGGCGTGGTAGTCTTGCTGAAGTAGTTATCCCTGCCCTTGCCGTTGCTGACCGTATTATCACCCGATTGGAAAGTGGTGAGCCCGTCATTACCGGCAGATGCGCTTACCGCAAATACGTATTCATGCTGCACATTGTTCATAGCCGGGATGCCGTACACATACCGTCTGCCGTCGGTCTGGGTCTGAACTACCTCGCCTATCTGGTGCCCTCTCCTGCTGCCGGACAGCCTGCTGATATAGGACGGCGTGGTGCTCATACCGTCCCCGAAGCCGTTCACAGAGGTGTAATTGGGGATATCCTTCAGGCTGGCCACCCCGCTCACCGCCGCTTCGGTATTGGTAAAGAAGGTCATCAGGTTGCCCCGTGCCACCCGCTTCTTAGGCTGGGCCTGTGTTTTAACAGGCAGGGCCGCCGAGCTCCTGGCATCCGGTACCGTCTCATCCAGGATGCTGTTGGTGGCTGTCAGCTCACCTGCGGTCTTGAAGTAGTAAGGCTCATAGTTACTGCCCGCTTCTCTTTTGGTAAATTTCCTCAGGTAGTGCTTCCAGGGACCCGACTGCATATCGGTCTCGGTAACCGTTACATCCGTACCGATCTCGAACAGGTTGCCGCCGCCGCCTTCCGCGGATACTTCGTAAGATTCGCTGGAGCTGTTAAGCAAGGGATCGTACACGGTACCCAGGTCGTTCCTGAACGGGCGGAAAGAGCCGCCTGTGCCCTGGCCGGACACAGAGTACACGTCATAGGTCATGGTCGCCATGGGCAGGAACTTCATCGTTTCATTGAAGTTGCCGTCCTTATCCCTGGTAAAATCGTGGATGGATTTATCATCCGCGTTATGGGCGTACAGGTAACCATAACCTTTGGCGGTACCGTTCTTATCGTATTTCAGCTTGCTGTACATACCGTTGATACCGGCATGCCCGTAGACCCCGAAGAGCTCACCGCCGATCTTGATACGGCCCTTATACATGGTCATGGTGGAGCTGTTGGTGATCACCGGCACAAAGTTGTTCATCGCCACGGGTATGGTCCTGCTCCTGTTGTTGGCATAGGCGGTCCTTCCGCCATAGGTCATACGCCCGGAAACAGCCACATACCTGTCTTTAGCCGCCGTCCTGGAATTGTAGCCGCCACCCCAGGATGCCCCTATGGAGCCGGCCACATCGGAATTCACGAACTGGCTGGAGTTCATCCTCAGTCCCACATTATAATCTATATCAGCGCCGGTGGCAGAGCTGACCCCCATATTGACGCCGGCGGAAGCCATATTCATCACATTGATATTGGCCCCTACATTAAAGTCCACGCTGAAGCCCCTGTAGTTGCTGTGATTCACGCTGGTAGAGATATCCACGCTCAGGTCGAACAGCGGATCATCCACACCCAGCACTTCCGCTCCCAGCCCCAGGCCGCCACGGATGTTCTCTTCATCCTTGATGCTGAGCTGCTTGGTAATATCCTCGCCGTTCATATCATCCGGCACACCCCGTACCGCCCTTCCTACCGAGCCGGGGTTGATGTTCCAGCCAAGACCAACCCAGCTGGATTCCTGTTCCATATCTATGCCGCCATGGTACGAAATATTGACCGGGTAACCCTCCACATCCAGCAGGGGGATGTTATACACAAAGTCGCCTGTAAAGAGGTCTACCATATCGGTGGTGCCCACCGGCTCGAAGCTCATCACTTCCGGCTGTGTGGGACCCGAAGTCAGGGCAAAGCTGACACATGGCGCTCCCAGCTCTATCACTAAAGTTACCAATAGCACCCTGGCAATGCATTTGACGCTGCGTGAACCTAATATCATACGTAATTTTTTTGAGCGTTTAAGCTTGATTAATAGGATAATTTTATAATACCGTTCTTAAAGTTCCTGTCGTTGAACACCACCATACCATCACCCGCACAGGAGGGATCCATACCCTCCGTATCAAACCCTACATTGATCACATCAAAGCCGACCAGGTTATAGTTGTTCTCAAACCAGTAACCTACCGGGGCGATCTTCCTGCCGCAGGCTTCCAGGTGTATATCTTCCTGCGCATGGTTCAGGTAGTAGTCCAACAGCCCGGTATATTCCCCGTAAGCAGTATTATACCTTATAGGGGACTGGCCGCCTTCTCCCAGCAGCTTTATCCTGAGCCACAATACGCCTTTCCTGTCATACTCCTCGTTGCTGATACGGGCCGCTTCATAACGGATACCGTTCTGCGCAGAAAGGTGCGTCGCGGCCGTATCGCCGCTTTTGCAGGAAGCCAGCAGCAGGAGCGCCGAGAGGCTATTTCTTATTATAATCCTTATTGACATATTCTATAACTTTATCTGTGATATCATAGCCTTCATCATAGTACATCACACTCCCCATACCATTGGCGCCTACCAGCACTCTGATGCCATGCTCTTTGCCGTATTGCTTGATAAGCCTGTTCAGCTGCTGCCATACCGCTTCATTGATCCTGTCATTGGAAGCCATATGCACGCGTTCATATTCCATATCCAGCTCGCGCAGGTAATGGCGGTATTCATTTTCGGGCAGGGAGGTCTTCTGCAGGTCTATCAGCGCTCTTACAGAATCCAGCTCCCGCACCTTTCGTGTCAGCATCACGCTGTCGGCAGCTTCCATATCCATCTTCAGCCGGTAACCGTTGAAGAGCCGGATGATGTCCACCACCCTGACCGTCTTGTCCGTTCCGGCATATTGCCGGTAGCCCAGGTAAGCTATAAGCAGCAGGCTGAGTATATGCAGGTAGTTCCAGTAATTTCTTTTCATTGCAGTTTACAGATCGGGGTTATAGTAGGTAAATTCTATTCTTCTATCTTTAAAGTGCCTGCCTGATATCAGCAGGGTATATTTTTTCTTATGCTTCAGCGGCTGGTAGTTGTAAAAGTCTATAAGGAGCCTGTTGTCCCCGTACCTGACCTTGCCGTCCACCGGCACCTTTATCTTCAAAGGCTTCTGATCCTTATCCAGGAGCGCGAAGGTGAGCGAGTCCTCTGCCGATTGCTTCAGCTCATAGCTGAGCTTCAGCACCCCGGGCGCTATCACGTTGTAGGTACCCACATCTTTCATAATGTCCAGGTAGGCGCTGGCATATGCGACTGAATCCCTGGCGGTATCCGGCAGGATAATGAACTCCCAGGGCATCGCCGTTCCCATAAGATATCCTTTATAGTAGGCCTCCACATTCCAGACGTAGGGCTGGTTGTATTCCAGGGGTTTGGCGTACATAGGATATACCTGGAACATACCCGAAATATTTTTCTCATCATATTGCAGCCTGTTACGCCTGATGGCATCCTGCTTAGACTGGTTCTTATTTTTGGGCGCTACCATCAGCCTGTAGGTCAGCTCCGGGGCCAGCGGCGAGTTGACGATCCATCCCAGCTGCGGATGGAATTCCTTCAGCTCCGCGCCATCTTCCGGCTGCTGCAGCTCTATCATAAAAATATCCTCATTGCTGATGTAGACGCACTCCTCCTTTACAGGCTGCCATCCGGCCTGCTCCCCGTTACTTTTATAGGTTTCGATAGTTACGCAATATTCCATTTTTCCCAGCGGCAGCTTGCCATGGATATTGTACAGCTCCCGCAGCGCAGCTCCGGAGAACTGCAGTGTAATAGCAGGCGCCAGCTCCCGGACAAGGTTCACCCCACTGCTGAAGCGTACCTCTTTCTCATACCTGATATAGTCGGAGGAGTTATAAAACCGGAGCGATCCCTTCAGGCGGGCCCGGACAGGCGTGCTGCCCTGGTATATGACGGAGTAGTTCAGCAGGTCCGTTCTGGGCTGGCCCGGCATCACCGCGCTTTCCAGATGTACCAGGAATGCCTCCTGTGCCGTGGCGCCCCCGGCGCACAGCATACAAAGTATCAGAAGAGCAGCAAATACATTTCGCATAGTTTCATTTATTTTAATGTGAACTGAAAGGGTATAATGATACCGGACGTTATATGGTATATATCCTCCCACTGACCCGTTATATTGTAGCGCGTATAGGCACCATTGAGGTACAGGGTGCATCCCGTTTTCCTGTGTGTGGCGCTGATGCTGACCCTCCCGCCGTACCTGGTCATCGCGCCCCTGTTCCAGCCGCCGTTCCAGCCACCGCCGACAGCGACATGAGGGAACAACTGGTAGGTGGCCTGCAGCATAGCAAAAGTGCTGTTGTTCATCAGCAGTTGCATGGGATTGATGATATTGGAGGCAATAAATGACCTCCCGGCGTTCATGCTCGCGAATACCCTGTTATGCGCCACATTATAATGAAATGACCAGATGCTGCTGCTGTATTGCACAGTATCCAGCTCACTATAGCTGCGGTTATATTGCAGGCCGGCGCTCATTACGGTCTGCTTCCGCTTGTACTGGTAGTCCGCCTGCGCCAGGAAGACATTGCCCAGCAGGGTGTATGAGAAGTTGGACACCGTATCCTGCACCGTATTGAATGCCGTGAAAGGCTTATACGATATTTTTACCCGGGGGTAGCGCCTTGAGATGGTCTGCAGCTCAAACCCGTATTTCCGGTTGGTGCCGGTACCAAGCTCCCGCACATTCTGCAGCACATTATATTCCACATCGGCTTTGACGGCATTCCTGAACCAAAAGGTAGAGAGCTTCAGCTGGTACCTGCCCAGACCCCTGATATTGTAATAGAGGCTGCGGTTCCTGAAATCCTTACCGGTGTATTCATAGATACCGGACAAACGTATTTTCTCCTGCCATATCCTGGCCGCAGCCTGCATATTAAAGGCTGTCCTGCCGAAGATACCCGTTGCCGGGGCAGCACCGGAAGGCTTATGGTCGCTGTACGCATATTCCGAGCTGAGCTCCAGCACAGGCAGGTTCAGCCTGTACACCATAGTGTAGATATTATCTGCGGGCTGCTTCCCGGGGCCTTCGCCCGTACCCGCGTCTTTCTTACCGGCACTCCCGGCACTTCCTGCATAGTAATAGATAAGCCCCAGTTGCTGGTGCTTTAATTTCCTGGACAGTACCTGCACCGATCCCGCATTCAGCCTTTCTTTCTCCCCGGCAAAATCCACGAGGTCCATCCTGCCGAGCGATACTGCCACGTCCACATAGTCCAGGTCATAGCTCAGGCTGCCTCCGCGGGTCATCTGCCCGGGATTGGTATATTGTGACACCTGGTTGCTGAATCCTCCTATGTTAAAGCCGTTCAGTCGCTTCAGCCTGGACAGCATCTTATTATCCGGGAAGGTATGCTCCAGCACGGACATATAGTCCCGGCTTTCCATATTGCCTATATCTTCCTTACGGAAACGGGAGAATACCTCCACGCTGTCTATATATTTTTTCTTTTTCAGCTGTTCCGCCAGCAGGCCCGCCTTTTCGATTTTATGATCTATATCTTCCAGGCGCTGCGCGGCGTCCCTGTATTTATTCCTGAATGCATTATACTGCTCTGTATATTCCTGCGTTGATGTATCCGGCAAGCGGTGCTGTATCTTATCCAGGTATGCCTTTTCCAGCGTATCGGTCACGGTACGCTTTAAAGTGGCTATATAATCAGCCTTCTCCTTTTGTAACTGCCGCACCAGAGTTTTGTAGTAATCGCCGTACATCATATTATCGACAGTCGTAGCGGTATAAGCGGAACGGAAGTTCCTGTTGGCCTCCTCCATCTGGCGCAGGTAGGTTTCCTTATCAAAGCTGACATTGATATAGCTGGATTTTAAGGTACGGTATTTGTCCTGCCGGGTATAGTAGCCATCTACCGTCACGGGAATACCCATTACCGGCATATTCACCGCCCCCGCAACATCGTAATACTCATTCCTGAAATCCGAATATATCTCCTGCTGGTTACTATAGTTATATTGAACGTTCAGGTTCCCCCTGATGTCCTTATTTTCAGAAGCGCCGCTGTTGGTGCGCCTGGAGGCGGACAGCATACCTTCAAAGTTCTTTCCCGAAGAAGGGCCGGATACTGACGGAAGGGCGATCTCCGGCTTCCTGTCATCTCCTGACAGGCGGATAATACCGGCCAGCCGGTCTTCAAAGTAGATCCAGATATCCCTGTGCCCTCCCGCGCTTTGCACACGCCAGGTCTCTTTCCTTTTCCGGAAGAACTTACGGATCACCTGGTCGGGCTGTATAAACCGTTTACCTTTGGTCTGCTCCGCATAATATTTTTTGAATTGCAGGAATACGGGATGATCTTCTTTCATGAAGCTGTCCGTTATAAGCAACTGCCTGTCGCCGGCTTTTATTTCGTAACGGCTGTCCAGCCAATGCGTTTCCTGCATGTAGGTACCTACCGGAAGCATGCCGTAATGACTGATAAAGTTCCTGTATGTTTCCCGTATATTTTGCTTATCGGCCGGCAGCTTCAGCACGCCGGATATGGCTTTTGTTATATTGAAGGTATCCCTGTAGAGCGATTCCTGCTCCTGCGTATCATATAGGGCTATACTCAGGGTGAGATAGGTGTAGTCCTGCTGCGCGGGTGCATTGTAGCACTGGATAAGGTGATGCAGGTTATGTTGCGCCTTGCCGAACAGGTGATATGCAGCTACCGGCCCCGGCGGGATATTCCGGGACACGTCTCTCTCCTGCCCCTTGATATGGCAAGGCACCAGCAAAACGACCGTAAAATATAATAGCTTTGTACACATACCCCTATGTTACGGCACAAAATTAAATTAACTTTTTGATAAGTTAAAAAGTTTTAAATTATTTTTTTGTAATATTTTTAAATAAGTATATTAAAATAAGACAGCGTCTGCCGCAAAGAGGGGGGTAAATACCAGGGAGAGAAGACGGCAGGCCGGTACCGGACGATGAAGACAAATCTGGCTGCTTTTATTTCTGCACATTTTTATAAGTGCTTTGCGTCAAAGCGGATTTGGATATCCTTTCAGAGCTTTCCAGGGAGCTACAGTGCCCCTTATTGCCATATCCTTTTGAACAGGGAAACGGGGATATGATCCGGCGCTTTCAGCAGCCAATGATAGCAGGAAAACCAGATTACCTGCTTTTCAGGCGTTCGATTTCTTTCTTCAAGGTTTTCTTTTCTGATCCGGACCTGGTTAGCTTAACGGCCTGCCCGTAATGCCTGATAGCTTTTGCAATGTCCGTACCGGAATACAAATAACCTAACAACCCGTGGTAGTAGCTGCTGTCAATCAAATCCAGCTTTTCCGCTTCTTCAATGGCTTTTGCATTTCCATAAACCTTTGCAAAAGCAAAGAGCCTGTTCAATGCCGTTACTGGTGAATACTCAATCAAAATAAGCTGGTTGTAAAGCTGTAAGATGTGCAACCATTTGTCCTGGTCTGTCGGTGTGGTGTGCCAGTAAGCAATGGCCGCTTCGAGGTGATATTTTGAAACTTCATTCCCGTTACAGGCATTTACCAGGTAGAAATTCCCCTTTTCGATCAGCGTGTGGTCCCATAAGCTTCTGTCCTGCTCATCAAATAAAACGGCTTCACCTTTATCATTCGTTCTTGCTTCCAAGCGTGAGCTCTGAAAGCACATTAAGGCGAGCAGAGCATTGGTTCTCCCCTGGTTGGTCAACGGGTTTTCGGTCAATAAAAATGTGAGCCGTACAGCTTCTGAACATAGGTCTTTCCGGATTAGCCGGTTGTTCGTCCCGGAAAAATAACCTTCGTTAAATAATAAATATAAGGTCCTTAAAACGGTATCTAATCTTGATGTTATCTCTGCTTCGCCTAAGGTTGTAATCTGAAAATTATCGTTCCTGAGATTGGTTCTCGCTCTGTGCAGTCTTTTTTTAATGGTTTCCGATCTTGCCAGAAAGGCATTGGCTATTTCTTCAACACTAAAGCCGCAAAGTACCTGTAACGCCAGGCAGACCTGTGCCTCGTCTGAATTGGCAGGGTTACAAACGGCAAAGATCATTGCCAACTGGCTGTCTGGAATGATGCGGGTATCCAACTCAAAATCATTTTCGCCTGAAATATCCGTTATCAGCCCGGTTTTGATTTTCGTTTCAAAGACCGATAGGTTTTTAAAATAATCCCTGGCTTTGTTCTTCGCAACCGTATAAAGCCACGCTACCGGGTTTTCAGGCACGCCGTTAATTGCCCAATGCTCGGACGCCTTCAGAAAAGTATCGCTCGCAATATCTTCGGCGGTTTCAATATGCTTCAAACCAAAATGACGGCATAAAACAGCCGTCATCTTAGCATATTCCTGCCGGAATAAATGCGGTAACAGTTCGTTATGTGATGTTGTTTTGGACAATATTCAATATCTTATAATATTTCTTTTGAACTCCCGATAAAATTTAAAACCTCAATCTTGGGTTCGGAAGCAAGATTTTTATCCCGCTGTTCCTGGAAATGAAGAAAACTGGATGTGTTCAACAATATCTGCTGTATATCACTATTTGCGTATTGTGAAATATGAGTAAAGGTTTTATTGTCTTCGGATTGAAAAACAGAATACAAAAATTGTGTGTTGTCTAACCTTTTAAAATCTGTCAGAAACTTTCGTATCATTTCTTTATTCATATCTGCATACCCGTCATTGACAGCATATGTTACTTTAACTACAATCATTTTTTCAGTGGTTTGCTGTTAGGTATTAATCACGCTTTAAAATTTCACGTACTTCAATGCTCCCCCCAATTTTAAAAACAGGATTTGCTTTTGCAATTTCCACCGCTTCGTCAATGGTTTCCGTTCTTACAACAATATAACCGCTGATAAATTCCTTGATCTCGGTGTACGCTCCGTCTGTTACCATATTATCAGGCCTTACCGTTTTTGCACTGCCTGCAAACGGTAAAAGCGTATTGCCTTTATCCACTAATTTGTTTTGAGAGGCAATGCCTGCCAGCCAGTTCATTCTTTCCTGCATTTGTTCAGGCGTCGGCTTAAAGTCGGCAAGGTCTTTTAATCTGAAGATTAATGCGAATTCTTTCATCTTTTTAAAATTTTATTGTTCGCTCTCATGACGATCGGGATTGCGGAACAGGGACAAAGTTCGCGATTTTTTTTGTTGCACTCATTTTGCCCGGGGAGCAGAAGCGGCATTTTCCTGTAGCGTGCAGCGGGACAAAAGACATAGCAGATAGCCCGGTCTGCCTGTCTGTATTGACTTACGCGCCCGGAAAGCCCAACAGCATATATATTTTATATATTTAGGAATAAAAAGCTCACCTTTATAACTTAACAGCCGTCCTGACCGCTTTGCATTAGCGGGCATTCCAGACGCACCAATAAGCTATTAAAAACTTTTTCAAAAAAGATGGCAAAGATGAATCCGAAAGAGGTTACATTAAAAAACGGAAAGACTGTTTTGATAAGGCAAGCTGAAGTTGCTGACGCTCAGCGCCTGCTTGACTGTGTTAAAAAATATATCCCGCAAAGCGAATATATTCCCAAGCTGGAGCGGGAAATCGTCATAACGGTTGAGCAGGAACGAGAATGGATCAAGTCGTTTTTAATACATAATAATTCTTTACTGTTGGTGGCTGAATACGACAACCAGGTCATCGGCAATATAGACCTGACGGGCAATCGCAGGAAAGTGATGGAACATACTGCCGTAATCGGGATGGGAATGCTAAAAGAGTGGAGAAATTCCGGGCTTGGAACGGCCCTATTAGACACAGCTATTGAATGGGCCAGGCAAAATCCGGTCTTAGAGCTGATATGGCTGCAAGTATATACAGCAAATAAAGCAGCGCTGCACCTGTATCGGAAAATGGGGTTTGAAGAAAACGGCATTATGAAAAGCTTTTTCAAACACAACAACGATTATTTTGACAACTTAACAATGACGATGATCGTAAAATAAACAATACTGCTGATTGCAATGCCCGCAGCCGAAAAGCAGTTACGGGTATTCAAAATGGTAAAATCCGTACCCCTTCTGAAGGGTTGGCAGATGGTATAAATATCGTATAATTAAGACCGATGACAGCGAACAAAAGAAAAGGAGCCCGTACAACAAAGGATATCCCGGCAGAGATCTTACAGCAACTGAATTCAGGCCAGATTGAAACTGCGAACCTTGTGGAGTGGCTGGCCGTTGACCAAAGGCTTTTACTGGAGCATCTGCTCAAGCAACATGAACGAACCGCTTACCTCAAACCCATCCTGGCAAAAATAGATCAACTGAAAAAGCAGACCGTAAATACGATAAATGAAGCTATCGGGACAGGCCTCTTTGAGCAGGCTACACTGAATGATGATAAAGAATTGCCGGCGATCATTTCCCAACATAACGCCGACCTGGTTCGTTGCTGGGCAACTTATGCCATCGGAAAAAACGAGACCCTGGACATCGCAGCAACACTTCAGCAAATCCGGCCTTTTTCGGCAGACAAACATTTTGGCGTAAGGGAGATCTGCTGGATGGCCGTAAGACCTAAAATCGCTAAAGACCTGGCAACAGGCATCGGGATACTTTCCGGCTGGACAACAAGCCCTGATGAAAATATCCGTAGGTTTACAACAGAATCCACAAGGCCGCGGGGCGTCTGGTGCGGGCATATCGAAGCGCTGAAGCAGGAACCCGGCCTGGCATTGTCCATCTTAGAGCCTTTGAGGTCCGATAAAGCCAGATATGTGCAGGACAGCGTCGGTAACTGGCTGAATGACGCGAGTAAAACCCGGCCGGGATTTGTAAGCGAACTTTGCAAACGCTGGGCGGCTGAAAGCGACACGAAAGAAACGGAATATATTATTAAAAGAGCATTGCGAACGATTGCCAAATAGCAGCCGGCCATTAAGCGGTTGTGGCTGAACATTCCGTATTGCCATCAGGATGTGGTGATCCCTGTCATTCCGAACAGATGTTATACCGGCTCGCAGCTTAGCCATAGCATCCTGCTTACTTAAAATAATTCCCGAGCATTTGTTCGATTTGTTGCTGATGATGTAGCGGATGGTAAGACATCAGGTAGAACATTTCCCTTATCGTCAGCTTCCCAAGCAAAGGATGGGGCAATGTCAGCGTATCAAGCTCTTCTTCCGGGTACTTGTCCAACAAATCTTTTATACTGTCAATATTTTTCTGAATACCGGAAATAATTTCAGCTTTTTGATGGCTATGGACATCATTCCGGGGCACAAATTGTTCAGGCGCCTTTAAGCTGGTCTTTGAATAGTTCTCCAGGACGGTCTTATAATCCCAGGTTGCACGATTGATCGTCCCGAACTTTTCCAGGATGAACTCTTTTGAAGCCAGCACCCCTGGGAAAGGAGCTATGGTAAGCAAAAGATGCTCTAATTGCTGCCCCGCGGTCCATTTGTCAGGATAGCGATAGCTGAATTCCGCGTCATCCAGACCATCAATATATTGAACAGCCTGCTGATGATTCGCAATAAAAGCCGCGATTAATTCCTGTTTCGTCATAGCATTATTTTTCTACGAAGAACGGCAATCGTCCTTAACAAAACAATGAACTCCGGTTAATTAATTTGCCTCCGGATCCGGCTCAGCGCCTGTGGCGTTATCCCGATATAGGAAGCTAAATATTTAAGCGGGACGCGCTGTATAAAAAGAGGTTTGTTTTCTAAAAGGAACAGATACATTTCCTTCGGGGATGCTTTTAAGAGCCGGACCTCGCGAAGCGTTTTCTCCCGGAGCTGCTCTTCCAGGAATACTTTCTGGGTGGTGCTGCAAAGCCTGGATTCCAAAAAGAGCCTGCGTACTTCGCTCATCTCAACATACCACAAAACGCCGTTGCTGACAGGTTCATAGACAAATTGCCTGTCTGCTTCATTATCGGCTTTTGCCGTGAAAATATCTCCTTCAAAATAAAAGTCAACTGAGATGGTGGGCATTGCATCATCTTCGTTACCGGCAATGTATTTCCGTATCGTACCTTTCTGCAGGAAACAAAGGATATCTCTGGGCAATACGGTTTTCCTGGTGAAGTTCACAAGACTAAGCCTGTCCCATATCTCACCATAGTCATCTATCGGGTATTTCGAGAAAATATGTTTATCTATCGTGTTCAAAAAGCGCTTTTTGCTGACTGGCTTCACACCTATGAGCTAAATTACAAAAAATACCAATGCTGCCCGCACAGGCGGATACCGTGTAAAAGGTGCAAGGGATCAGCAGCCCCGCAATGGAAAAGATGGAAATGGTTATGGAAAATGATTACATTGAGTGACTATCTGCTTATAGACAACAACCTTTTATTAAGGATACCTTCCGCCGGGTAAGGTTCTCTCTGCGGGTCAGAGATCGCTTTTATTATAAAGGTTTAGGGTGTGGTCATTTCGAACGGATGTGAGGCATCTCTTATACTTGTAGCCTGTCTTGCGTATGCGCACTTTTGGTTTTGTTGATCATATAGACACAGTCAGCTTATTTTATTTCGTAAAGACGGTGGAGTGGAGCTCCCTGATAAAGCCTTATAGGGTTGTTGGGGAAGAACACCAACAACGGAGTGAAAAGGTTTAGGGCGTGGTCATTTCGAACGGAGGTGAGGCATCTCTTATACGGCTTAGTAGCATCCTGGGCATATAATGGCTTTGTTTCCTATATATAGATAGTCAGTTTACATTTTTTTATACCTGTCCTCGCTGCGTAACATTTGTTACAGTCCGGGCAGTCTCCGAAAAATATCTTTACATCTAATCACTAATAGCCTAAAGATATGCAAACTCATCATCAAATAGTAATTATCGGCGCCGGTACAGCAGGCATCATGGTAGCGGCACAGCTTATGAGAAAAAACAGCAATCTGGATATTGCCATCATTGACCCTTCTGAAAAGCATTACTATCAACCCGCCTGGACCTTGGTAGGCGCGGGAACGTATGATCTTCAAAAAACCATTCGTTCCACAGAAAGCCTTATTCCCGCTGGGGTCAAATGGATAAAAGACCCGGTAACGGGCTTACAGCCTGATGACAATACGGTCTCCACACAGCATTCCGGGACAATATCCTATGATTATCTTGTCGTTGCTCCCGGGCTGGTGAATGACCTCTCGCTGATAGAAGGTTTGCAGGAAGCTGTCGACCAAGGTGTGGTATGCAGCAATTATATAGACCCTGAATATACCTGGAAATGCCTGCAGGAATTTAAGGGAGGCACCGCTTTGTTTACCCAGCCGGCCACCCCTATCAAGTGCGGCGGCGCTCCGCAGAAGATCATGTACCTCGCTGCCGATTATCTGCGCAAACAGGGATTGGATAGCAGATCAAAAATAATCTTTGCCACGCCCGGAGCGGTTATTTTCGGGGTGAAACCAATTGCAGCGACGCTGACGCAGGTTTTAAACAGGTACCATATAGATTTCAAACCTGCACATACGCCTGTTAAGATCGATGCGGCTAACAGGATCGCATATTTCAGGAACAATATACAGGGAGTAGAAGGCACCGAAGCCATCCGCTTCGATCTTTTACACCTGGCGCCTCCTCAAACCGCTCCGAAGTTCGTGAAAGAGTCCATCCTGGTAAATGAGGCGGGATGGTTAGATGTGGACATCAACAGCTTACAGCACAAAAGATACGGCAATATTTTTGGTATCGGGGATGTGGCCGCCTTACCTACTGCCAAAACAGGCGCCGCCATCCGCAAGCAGGCTCCCGTGGTTGTAGACAATTTACTGAAGCTGATAAAAGGACTGGCCGCTGACAATAAAAGCTATGAAGGATATTCGTCCTGTCCCCTGGTTACCGGGTATGGTAAAATGGTACTGGCAGAATTTAATTACAAAAACGAATTCACACCGGACCCTAAAATGAAAATGATGCTGATTGCAGACAGCTCTAAAGAGCATTGGCGGTTATGGATCTTAAAAAAATATATTCTTCCTTATTTGTATTGGAACAAAATGATGAAAGGCGAGGATGTTTAATGCTGCAATGTAACTCTTGTAACAATTAAAGCGAAACGGATTGCAGAAGTTTGCACTCAATTTTAATTTTTAAAACAACAACAATCAACGAATGGAATGGATCTTAGACCCCTGGCCGTGGTATGTATCGGGCCCGCTGATCGCGCTCACTATGTTTATCCTGCTGTATGTAGGCAAAAACTTCGGAATGTCTTCCAACCTCAGGACCTTATGTACTATCTGCGGAGCAGACAAGACCTGCGATTTTTTCTGCTTTGACTGGAAAGCCCAGCGGTGGAATCTTCTGGTAATGGCGGGAGCCATCATCGGCGGATTTATAGCGGCAAATTATTTATCGGCAGATCAGGTACCGGACCTGAACCCTCACACCGTAAGCCAGCTACAAAGCTTAGGCTTTGAAAGTGCCGGCAAAAGCTATGTACCCACAGAATTATTTGGCAGTGAAGCCTTTTCCGATCCTGCCACCATTGGCTTGTTATTAGCCGGGGGGCTGCTGGTAGGCTTCGGCGCCCGCTATGCAGGCGGATGTACTTCCGGCCACGCTATCTCAGGCCTGAGCAATTTACAGTTACCTTCCCTTATAGCCACCATAGGCTTTTTTACCGGGGGACTTATCATGGTACATTTAATTTTCCCTTTGATCTTCTAACGCGATTATGAAACGTTTGATAAGTGTATGGCTATTGCTTTCGGTAGCCTTATCTGCAGCAGCGCAGCACAAAACACTATTCGAGTATATAAGAGAAGGCGAGGTCAGCGGTCATATCAGGAACTACTTTATGGCCACGGACAATCATAAGGGGCAGGACTATTATGCAGATGCCATCGGCGGGCTGCTGAGCTATGAGTCCAAGACCTATAAAGGTTTCCGGTTAGGCGTTTCCGGCATTTTCAGCTACCGTATGTTTTCCAATGACCTGAATAAAAAAGATGCGCTTACCGGGAAAAGCAATAAATGGGAACGGGAGTTGTTTGACGTCAATCACCAGGAGAATTATAACGACCTGGACAGGCTGGAAGAATTGTTCATAAAGTATCACTGGAAGCAGTCCTACATTACCTATGGCAAAATACCGGTGCCCTACACGCCCCTTATCAATAAAAGCGACGGCAGGATGAAGCCTTTTGCATTTCAGGGAGGATGGGCCCAGCACAAGCGGGACAGCACCACAATAGAAGGAGGCTGGCTACACAAGGTCTCTCCCCGTGCAATGACGGAATGGTTTGCTTCCAATGAACTGTTCGGGTTGACCGACAATGGCTTACAGCCCGATGGCAATAAAGCATCGTACCTGCATCATACACCCTCTTCAGGCATTGGAATTGTTCACGCAGGGCAGGCTTACAGGCACTGGAAAGCTGATGTCTGGAATGTTTACACCGACAAGCTCATCAATACGGCGTGGGCGCAACTGGAATATCACAATAAGCATTGGCGATCCGGGGTAATTTACGCTTACCAGACACCACACAGCTACCAGGAAAAGCTGGAATACAACAACCGGTATGTACAGCCCGGCGAGAACGGACAAGCACTGAGCGCTATGGTCCAATATGAAACAAATGGCTGGAAGCTCAAAACAGCCTATACACACGCTTTTGCATCAGGCCGCTTTCTGACACCCAGAGAGCTGGGACGGGACCAGTTTTACACCTCTATGCCCAGGAGCAGGCTGGATGGTCTGGGTAATGCAGACCTGTATGCAGTAGGCATTAATTACCATACCGGACATTTCGGGGTTGATGTTGACGGATTGACTTCAAACGGCATAATGGCGGGTAATGCCCGGTATAACAAATACAACCTGGATGACTTTTACCAGGTCAACATCAGAATGCATTACGGGTTTGACAGATTTATGGAAGGATTAAATATTGACCTCCTATGCGTCTGGAAAGTTAATAAGAATGATCATGGTACGGACCTGGCCTACCAGAAGAGCGATTTTAATCAGGTGAATTTAATAGTAAACTATAATTTTTAAAAAACAAATCATAAACAGGAAATAATAATGAAGAAAAACATCATTTATCTGGCAATAGGTATATTTTTCGGTATCGTCATGTATAAGTCAGAAGCGGCATCGTGGTTCAGGATATATGAAATGTTCAACTTCCAGTCCGTGCATATGTACGGGGTTATAGGCACAGCCCTGCTAACCGGGATACTGGTTGTTCAGTACATAAAGAGAAAACGGCTGAAAGATATCAATGGAAAAGAGATAAAGATCGCCGATAAGGAAAAAAGCATTGCAAGGTACCTGATCGGCGGCATCCTGTTCGGGCTGGGCTGGGCATTGGCAGGAGCCTGTCCGGGTCCGATGTTCGTATTGGCCGGGGCCGGCTATTTTCCAATACTTATTGTTATCTTAGGAGCGGTTTTAGGCACCTGGTTCTATGGGCTCCTGAAAGACAGATTACCTCACTAATCACAAATATAGCATTATGGAAGACCTGATACATGAAGCCTACGGTGGCATATTTGAGCCGGCGCTGCTGGATGAAATTTCCACCGTTGCCAAACTGGTACCTTTTAAGGAAGGTGACGTACTGATTGATATAGGCAAATACATCAAAACCATGCCCCTGCTCATCAGCGGCGCCATCAAGATCATGCGGGAAGATTTTGATACCGGGGAGCTGCTGCTGTACTTTATTGAAAAAGGAGATACCTGCTCTATGACACTGACCTGCTGTATGGGTGACAAGAAAAGCGAAATACGGGCAGTAGCCGAAAACAATGGCCTCGTGGCCATGATCCCTGTCGGTAAAATGGAAGAATGGATGGGCAAATACAAAAGCTGGCGGGCTTATGTGTTTGAAAGCTATAACAACCGCTTCAATGAATTGCTGAATGCGATCGACAATATCGCCTTCATGCATATGGACGAAAGGCTGCTGAATTATCTTTCGGAAACCAGCAAGGTCAACAGCAGCACTATTATCAATAAAACACACCAGGAAATAGCCAATGAGCTGAACAGCTCAAGGGTCGTTATATCGCGTTTGCTGAAAGCACTGGAGAACGAAGGCAAGATAAAGCTGAACCGGAATAATATAGAATTGTTACACCTGACAAGATAAGCATTTGAAAGCAGATATTCAACCCGGGCTAAAGGAGAACTGGCAGCAGTTTACCCTGCTCGTCCTCGTCAATATGATGGTAGGCGGCATGGTGGGCCTGGAAAGAACCGTTGTGCCATTGGTGGGAACGGAAGAATTTAAAATCCGGTCGGACATAGTCGTTTTTTCGTTCATCATTGCGTTTGGCGTAGTCAAAGCCTTTACCAACCTGATCTCAGGCGTATTGGCAGACCGGTACACCCGGAAAAAAGTATTGATCTGGGGATGGCTGGCGGGTTTGCCGGTTCCTTTTTTGCTGGCTTTCGCCCCTTCCTGGAACTGGATACTGTTTGCAAACGTCTTGCTCGGTGTCAGTCAGGGATTGGCCTGGTCAATGACCGTCAATATGAAGATTGACCTGGCAGGCAGGAAAAACAGGGGCCTCGCAATGGGACTGAACGAAGCTGCAGGTTACGGGGCAGTAGGATTGACGGCTTTACTGACAGGCTACCTGGCTTCACATTACGGCTTACGGCCACAACCTTTTTATATCGGCATAGCTTATACCGTTGCAGGTTTATTGCTTTCTGTTTTTGTGGTTCGGGATACCCGGAAATTTGCACAGATGGAAGCCGTACAAACACCGTCCGCCGAGATCGCTCATAAGCCGGACCTGTGGTGGGTATTCAAAGAAACCTCCTTCAAAAACAAAAACCTGTTTTCGATTTCACAGGCAGGATTGATTAACAACCTGAATGACGGGATGTCCTGGGGCGTATTCCCCTTGCTCTTTATGTCCATGGGGGTCAGGTTAGAAGGCGTTGGCTGGATCAAAGCCGTTTATCCCGTGGTTTGGGGCGTAGGGCAAATCGTTACGGGACCTTTAGCGGATAAGGTCGGAAGAAAGCCCCTGATCGTCTGGGGAATGTTCGTGCAGGTTTCAGGTCATATAGTGATCGGTTTTGAATGGTTTGAGCCCTTAACATCGGGGTTGACAGGCTCGGTGTTGTTAGGGATCGGAACAGCAATGGTTTACCCGGCGTTATTAGCAGCAGTAAGCGACACGGCTCATCCAGCCTGGCGGGCATCATCGTTAGGCGTTTACAGGTTCTGGCGGGATATGGGCTACGCTGTCGGAGCATTAATGGCCGGAATAGCCGGGAGCTTCCTCGGTCTGGAATGGGCAGTACATATTGCAGGCATTATCACGCTTATCTCGGGCATCATCGTATGGATAAAAATGAAAGAAACAACAACGCATTCTTAAATTACACCCTTTGACAAGGCAACCATTTACATTTTGATAAAATTTAAAATTAAGTGACTATCTGCTTACAGGCAACAACCTTTTATTACGGATACGTTTCGCTGAGCAGTGTCCCCATAAGGGAACTGAGGGTGTCGGTCATTCCGAACGGATGTGAGGAATCTCTTATAATAATTTGTAGCTTATAATGGCTTTGTTGCCTATATATAGATAGTCAGTAAATTATAAAATTATTTACAATGAAGAATATCCTTTCAGCCGTAACACTATTGTTATGCCTGACCTTTAGCGTCAACGCGCAGGAAAAACATACTACGGTTAACGAACAGGAAAAGCCCACCTGCCAGATGCACAAAAAAGGGCGCTCTAAAGGGAATAAAAAAGATAACTCCAAAGATGGGAAAGACGGTCATGCACAGCAAACAAAGAATTGTAAGCCAGGTAATAAAACCGGCTCCCAGGAACATAAAATGTGTTGTGATGAGCCCCAAGAAGCAGCGAAAAGATGTTGCTCTCCAAACAAACCTGGCAGCCAATCCTGATTTCTGAATTTATCCGCCGGCTGCAGGGCCCACGGATCTTAATTCATCTAAATCTATTCAGAATGATCAATTACAAATCTATTGCAATAGGCTTATTCAGCACATTGCTTTTCAATACCGGCTCAACCGCTCAGACCAGCACCGGTGAGGTAAAAGTGAGCGGAGCCATGAAGAATGTCATGCGTAAGGGAGAACTTTCCGGTACAATACATTTAGACACGATCCAGAACAAAAAGCACTTATACGGTTTAGGACCCGTGGAATATTTAAAAGGGGAAATCCTGATCCTGGATGGAAGATCCTATGTCTCCGCAGTAAAGCGGGACGGAAGCATCCAGGTAGCGGAAACATACGATGTAAAAGCTCCGTTTCTTGTGTACAGCAACACTGAAAACTGGAAAGCATATAAATTACCGGAACGAATCAAAACGGCCAAGCAACTGGAGGCCTACATTGACGAAATACGCAAAAACCACCAGCGCCCTTTTGCGTTTAAACTGGAAGGCACTTTTGCACAGGTAAATTTTCATATTCAAAACCTGCCTGACGGCGCTGTAGTCAAAGAGCCTAACGATGCACATAAAGGACAGGGAAAATATGAACGAACAAATGTTAGCGGGACAATCGTCGGATTTTTCTCAACCGAACATCAGAGCATCTTTACACATCACGACAGCTATATCCATATGCATTTCATCAACTCAGACCGAACCGAGATGGGACACATTGACGATCTCATTCTTGACGGTAAGTCAAAAGTAAAAATTTATATGCCGGGAAAATAAGTCGCCCGCGCCTGACAATTACGTCTGGCAAAAGAAGAGAGTTGATGCTAAGCTCAACGCCAGGAATGCTATACTGCCAATGCTTAGAGCATTGGCTTTTTTTCACTAATTTAGCCAACGGCTCACAGCATTGGCTACGTTCGCGCCAAACCCTGCCTGTCGGCTTCGGTTTTCCGTCCTTCGCCAAGCTGCCGAACCTTTCTGTGCAATTATATGAGAGCTTTACTATTTTTAATCACTATTCTGTTTTGCCTTGAAGCAATGGGACAATCTAACGCTGACAAGCTTAACAAACTTGTCGAACTGAACTATATAAAAAAAGCTGGGACAAAGGATCTATTTGAAAAGTTAGAATATGATGCCGGCCACAATTCTTATTCATATATTTTATTTCTAAATGAATATAAAAAAGAATTCAACCATTTTCCTTCTCCCTGGAACAATGTTTTCTGGGACAATTCTAAAATAACACCACAAGAGCAGACAGAATACAATAATAAGCTGGTTGAATATTTAGAAAAATTATTTTCCAATGAACTCATTTCAGAAAATCAGTATCGCAACCAAATAGTTCAAATTAATAACAAAAGATATTTTCATAAAATTCAGCTATTGGAAGACTTAGCCAGCCAGCAGAATTATGAGGAATGGATAAACCCGGAAAAAGTACTGCAATACGCTGAACAGCTTTTAAAGAACGGCCTTATTGCTGACACATCATACCAAAGCATAAGATCAGAGATTGAGACAGGCAGGTTTAAAGATCATTCGGACTTATATAAGTATCTTAAAAATGCAAAGTATTTTGACCTTGCTCAATATTCCGACAACCCTGAAATCTATTTAGAGCAAATTCACAAAGCAGTTGCCAGCATATTACCGGAACTTGAATTTTCCGATTTCAATTATGAAATTGTGACAGACAGTAATTGGAGCGATGAAGATTATGTTTCAAGAAATGTCATTGTAACTATAAAAGCGAACGGAAAGATCTACAAACAGAAAAGCTTCATAGCTTTAGACAACTTTATCGAAAAAGGTACATATTTGGGAAAAATTGACGACCAAGAATTTTATAAAATTTTCAATAAAATACTAGCCGACAATCAGTCTCCATTGCGCTTACATCGCTTTGGCAGTGGCTGGCCGGCATACGGAGACAATATTCCAAACCGGTATTTTGGAATTATTGCTTTATTGAAAAGCCAAGCTGATATGTTCAGATACGCAAACAGCTATATTGCAGTGAGCTATGAAAATTTTAAAAATCGCCTTACAACATCAACAACGGATAAGGCTATACAGGAATTTGAGAATTTAGGACTGTTTGCTCATTTATCAGAAGAACAAATATCACAGGCTAAGGAAAAAGTCAAAGAGCAAGACAATCAAAACCGGAACGATGTACTTGCTGCATTTCCGGAAGTCATTTATTATTTCGACACTGAACTAACAAACATTGATAATCCTTATGAAGAGCTTATCCGGGAGTATGGCATCATTACTCATGGGGACTTCCGGCCCGAAGATATATCCGATGATTTTAACATTGAAAAGGGGGAAATTGCAACGTTAACCTTCAAATTCAACAATAAGAACTATTCAAAACAGTTCAAAATTAAAGGAGATTGGATAGATTCGGATTTTTTTAAATTTACAAAATCAATTTCGGCTGAGAATAATTTAAAAGGGCAGTTTTATGAGCTTTACACAGACGGACAGGGCATAGGGATCATTTACCTTACGCCTAAACAATATGAATACATCCGGGCAAACAAATTGCTGATCTTTGGAGACGAATGGCAAACCGAAGAAGAATAACTGCAAATAACAATTACGTTCTACGCAAAAGCTTATGATCCCTTATAAATAAAGAAGGATTCCTTCAAAGCACAATATCTTTCTACAATCCGGAAACAACATTGAAAAGAGAGCATCCTGGTTACAGAGCGCTCTCTTTTATTTCCCCGACTTGAGATTTTCAGCCTTTCCTGCTGCCTTGCTGACTGATCCCCGGCCCGGAGGCTGAGCCATTGCAGCAGGTCTGCCACCTGATGTCTCGTCACAGATCAGAGAAGCGCATTATACATTCCACGTAAGCCCCGCTTATTACGCTTATAAAAACACAAAAGATTCCCCTGTAACTATTGTTACCATTTCCCGTAAATACCGGTGCTACTTTTGCTCTCTCAATAGCATTTCAAAAAGTTAACATAAAAAACTGGTTATGGAAATAACAATTATCATTGGTTATATATTAGCGATACTCGTAGGCACATCACTGGGCCTGATAGGTAGCGGCGGCTCTATCCTCACCGTTCCTATCTTAGTGTATGTAATGGGTGTGGACCCTGTCATTGCAACGGCATATTCATTGTTTATTGTTGGCGCTACCTCTTTGGTGGGCGGCATTCAAAATGCAATGCAGAAAAAAGTAGATTTCAAAACCGTACTGATATTCGGTATTCCTTCCATTGCGGCGGTGTATCTCACAAGAGCTTACCTGATGCCGCTGATCCCTGATACACTTTTCAGCATAGGCAGCTTTGAGTTTACCAAGCCCATAGCCTTAATGGTGCTTTTCGCCATCGTAATGATAGCCGCCTCTATCTCTATGATCAAACCCGGCAGGAAAAACAAAGAAGCATCCGGGGACGGCGAAATGAGATACAATTATCCAATGATCCTTCTGGAGGGTTCCCTGGTAGGAGTAGTAACAGGATTAGTCGGCGCAGGAGGTGGTTTCCTGATCATCCCGGCATTGGTATTGCTGGCGAAAATGCCGATGAAATTAGCAGTGGGAACCTCCCTGTTTATCATCGCAGCCAAATCGCTTTTGGGCTTTACAGGAGACCTGCAAGGAAGCGAGCATATAGACTGGGTATTGCTTTCCGTATTCACATTGCTTTCCATTGCAGGTATATTTATCGGTATTTTATTATCCAGGAAAATAGAAGGCAATAAGCTCAAGACCGCTTTTGGCTGGTTTGTACTGGTAATGGGCATTTATATTTTTATCAAAGAATTATTCCTGTAAATGATTGCTAAAACACATTCCGCGGGTGCCCGGGCCTTTGCTTTATTGCCCGGGCTGGCAGCTTTCGGTCTTGCCATGGCGCTGCCCGCATTGAACGCGCTGCTATCAGGCCTGATAGCAGGCGTACTTATCGGAAATGTGTTTCGGTTACCCGCTTCCTTCCGGTCGGCATCCGGGGCTACAGGAACCAGATTGCTGGAATACTCCGTTATCTTCCTTGCTTTTGGGGTGCAATATGAGCACCTCATGGGTCTGGGCTGGAAAAGCTTACTCATGGTAACGGTAATAGTGCTTGCTGTTATTCTGGCAAGCTACCGCCTGAGCAAGCGCCCGGTCAACTGGCTGATCGGTTTCGGGACAGCTATCTGCGGCTCTTCGGCTATAGCAGCAGTAGCCCCATCGGTAGCGAAGGACAAAAGTGACGCCGGCATTGCCATTGCGGTGGTTAATCTTTACGGAACGCTGGGTATGCTGGCATTGCCATTGGCATTCAAATACGTGGACGCCACGCCGGCCGTCCAAGCTATGTTTATAGGAGGTTCGCTGCACGCAGTAGGCAATGTAGCCGGAGCGGGCTATATGATGAGCAACGAAGTCGGCGAGCTGGCCGTAATGATCAAGCTCGCACGGGTCTCAATGCTGTCATTCGGGGTGATCCTGCTCAACTTATTAAGCAATAGTCATGGCAGCAAAAGCTGGTGGTCCTATTTAAAGCTACCCTGGTATATAACAGGATTTATACTTATCAGCGTTGTTGTCTCCTTTACGGATATCCCGGCAGGATGGCTGAAAAACATTGACTTCGCAGGCAAGCTGATATTGACTATCGCTATGACCAATATAGGGATACAGATCCGGTTCAGGGACCTGTGGCAGTCAGGTAAGAGCGGACTGCTGTTTGGATTGTCCGTATTTGCATTCCAACTGATGATTATCGGCCTGTTTGTTTTGTGGATGTGATGGCTCAAAGCTTGCAGGAAAAATTCCAAAAAAGATCACAAGTGTAATGGTTGTTACCAACCGGGGGAAATACAGGCAATACTTTTGTACAAGCAATTTTTAAAAACGTAAAAACAATTATTCGTTATGAGAGTAGAACAAATTTATACCGGATGTCTGGCACAAGGTGCCTATTATATCGAAAGCAATGGTGAGGCTGTAGTAATAGACCCACTGAGGGAGGTGCAGCCCTACATCAGCAAAGCGGAAAAAGACGGGGCGAAAATCAAGTATGTCCTGGAAACACACTTTCACGCAGACTTTGTAAGCGGGCACCTGGACTTAGCACAAAAAACCGGCGCGATCATCGTTTTCGGTCCGACAGCCAAACCCGGGTTCGATGCACACGTAGCAGCAGACGGTGAAGTATTAAAGGTGGGCGATGTAAGCATCAGGGTCATTCATACACCCGGTCATACTATGGAGAGCGCCTGCTTTCTTCTGACAGATAAGGACGGTAAGGACGTAGGATTATTTACGGGAGATACCCTGTTTATCGGGGATGTGGGCCGTCCGGACCTGGCGCAGAAAGTAGTGGCAGATCTGACCCAGGATAAATTAGCCGCGCATCTTTACGATTCCCTGCATAACAAGATCATACCTTTGGCTGATGACATTATTGTATATCCCGCGCACGGCGCCGGTTCGGCCTGTGGTAAAAATATGAGCAAGGAAACTACCGATACTTTGGGACATCAGAAAGCGACCAACTATGCCTTACAGCCTATGACGAAAGAAGAATTCGTAGAGAAGGTATTGGATGGATTGATGCCGCCTCCGGGCTATTTCCCCGCAAATGTGCTGATGAATATTAAAGGCTATGAAAGCATAGATAAGGTGCTGGATAAAGGTTTACAGGCTTTAACGCCGGAGGCTTTTGAAGCGGCAGCCAACGAAACAGACGCCCTGATCCTGGATACCAGGAACGCGCAAACTTTCGCCCAAGGCTTTATCCCGAATGCAATCAACATCGGTATTGATGGCAGCTTTGCTCCCTGGGTCGGCGCCCTGATCCCGGATATCAGGCAAGCTATTTTACTGGTAGCAAATGAAGGTACAGCGGAAGAAGTGGTAACAAGGCTGGCGCGTGTAGGATATGATAATGCTATCGGTTACCTGAAAGGCGGTATGCAGGCCTGGGCGGCTGCCGGCAAAGAAACAGATACTATTGAGTCCGTTTCTGCAGATGAGCTGGCGGATCGCTTGGCGCAAGACCCGGATTTGAACATCCTGGATGTCAGAAAGAAAAGCGAGCATTTTTCAGAGCACATCATCGGTTCAGAAAACATAGCACTGGATTATATCAATGAGCATATTGCCGAAGTAAGCAAGGACAAAACATACTACGTGCACTGTGCCGGTGGCTACCGCTCTATGATCTTCAACTCGATCTTAAGAGCCAGGGGCTACGATAACCTGATTGATGTGCAAGGTGGCTTTAAAGCCATCAAGGAATCCGGTAAATTCCAAGTAAGCGATTACGTTTGCCCTACAACAATGCTGTAAAGCATAGCCCGGTTTACAGAAAAGAGCCCCGGATAATTCATATCCGGGGTTCTTGTTTTCGGGGTTAAATAATTAAGTTACGATCTGCTTACAGCAAGCAAGCTTTTAGGACAGATACACTTTGCCAGGTATGAAACATCCCTTATAATAAGGGATAGATATCAGACCGGTAACGATTCCAAAAACCTATAATTCAAATCTATATGCACATTGGGTTTACATATTTTATGTGTAACATTAGTAGCAATACACCCCGCTTCAAAGACGGAACTTTGCTATAACAAATCAACCATTAAAACATTCAAGCAATGGAAAATCAAATAAATACTATGCCAAGAATCGGCGATATGGCACCGGATTTTGATGCCATAACCACAACGGGGCAGTTGAAATTTTCGGAATATAATAAGGGCAACTGGGTGATCCTGTTTTCTCACCCTGCAGATTTCACACCTGTCTGTACTACAGAAATGACGGGCTTCGCGCAAGAAAGCGATTTCTTTGAAAAACATCATACGAAGCTAATGGGACTGAGCATAGACAGTATCCACAGCCACATAGCCTGGGTAAATGCCGTAGATGAAAAAACCGGTGTATTATTCAACTTCCCGATCATCGCTGACCTGGATATGAAAGTAGCGAAGCTGTATGGGATGCTGCAGCCGGGAGAAAGTGAAACTGCCGCGGTCCGTGCCGTATTTATCATCGACCCCTCCGGTAAGATCCGCCTGATCATGTATTACCCGCTGAATGTAGGCAGGAATATGGACGAGATCAAACGCGCCTTATTAGCGCTGCAAACTTCAGATGAGCATAAAGTGGCTATGCCTCTTAACTGGCAGCCCGGAGATAAGGTGATCGTAGGAGCCCCTAAAACGCTGGAAGGCTTAAAAGAACGTAAGGCAGATACCAGCCTGGAACAGACAGACTGGTACCTGGCTAAAAAATCAATCTAATATTTTACAGCAATTGATAGCTGTGGCAATGCTTACAGCTATCAATTACAATACATACAACTATGCTATCCGTATTCAAAAAATTCTTCGGGACCACCGACGATACCCCTGTAAAAAATGCCATCGCCAACGGCGCATTCCTGGTAGATGTGCGTACACCGTCCGAATTTTCTGGAGGCAGCGCCAAAGGCGCGGTCAATATTCCTTTAGATAAGATACAGGCGCAATTGGCCAAATTCAAGGGCAGGAAAAATATCGTGGTCTTTTGCCGGAGCGGTAACCGCAGCAGCCAGGCCAAGCGTATCCTGGAACAGAACGGTATCCAGAACGTCATCAATGGTGGTACCTGGCAAAATGTTGCGAATCTTGTTATGTAATAAACCAATCAGAATGAGCAAGTATCATAAAGATTTCTGGAACGACCGGTACAGCCCGGAGGAGTTCGTGTATGGTGAAGTGCCTAATGAATACCTGAAAGATAAATTATCGGCCCTGTCACCCGGGACAATAGTATTACCGGCAGAAGGGGAAGGCCGGAATGCAGTATATGCCGCAAAAAATGGCTGGACAATATAAGCATTTGACCAGAGCGAAGCCGGTCAAAAGAAAGCAATGCTATTGGCTGAAAGGAACTCCGTAAGCATTGATTACCGGGTATCTGATATGGATACGATTGATTATCCCGGGCAATCTTTTGACGCGCTGGCTTTGATTTATGCGCATTTTCCTGCTGATGTACGCAGGGAGTACCATCAAAAGCTGAGCAGCTATCTTAAAAAAGGCGGTGCCCTTATTCTGGAAGCCTTTGCAAAAGAGCATACAAAAAATCAGCAGGTCAACCCCGATGCCGGGGGACCCCGCGACATTAATGCGCTTTATGACCTGGCAGAGACCCAGGCAGATTTTGAAGGCTATGAATATAAAGAGGCCTTAACAGCAGTTATTGAGCTGAGTGAAGGCAGTCATCACCTGGGCAAGGCGGATGTGATCAGGATTTTCGCGATAAAAAAATAAAGTGACTATCTGCTTACAGGTAACAACCTTTTTTACGGATACGCCTCGCTGAGCAGTGTCCTTTATGACGCTCGGATCCCCTTTAGCTTATAAAGGAACTGAGGGTACTGGTCATTCCGAACGGATGTGAGGAATCTCTTATACTTGTAGCCAATCTTGCGTATGTGCACTTTGGGTTTTGTTGATTATATAGACACAGTCAGTTTATTTTATTTCGTAAAGACGGCGGAATGGAGTCCCCTGATAAAGCCTTATAGGGTTGTTGGTGAAGAACACCAACAACGGAGTGGAATGAAATGAGATGTACTGTATCGTATGTAGTCATTCCGAACGGATGTGAGGAATCTCTTATACAGCTTAGTAGCATCCTAGACATATAATGGCTTTGTTTCCTACATATAGATAGTCAGTTATCAAGAAAAAATAATTACCGGGTTACTTTCACGAATACATAAAAGACACAACATATGAAAAGCAATATAGGAACTACCGATAAAATAGTGCGCATCGTTGCCGCGCTGCTGATCGGCGTTTTATACTTCTCCGGCATCATATCCGGTACCCTGGCCCTGGTGTCAGCAGGAGTGGCTGTCATCTTTCTCCTGACCGCATTCATCAGCTTCTGCCCGCTTTATATGCCATTCGGCATCAACACTTCTAAAAAGAAAAAGAAATGATACGGAGCATAGCAGCAGCAAATATCTAAGCTGTTAGGGAGCAACGTAATCCCGTTTTTTGAAACTTCAAATTTGTAATACAATGAAAAACTATTTGAGCAACTGGAATTTTATGCGCATTGTGCGCCTGGCATTGGGTATAATGATCATTGTACAAGGTATCCAGGTGCAGGAGTGGCTGTTCGTAGTCCTGGGAGGATTATTTTCCTTAATGCCTGTGCTGAACATAGGCTGTTGCAGCGCTTCGGGCTGCAGCACGCAAATCCCTAAGAACAATAAGAATGTCACGGAAGAAATAGCTTACGAGGAGGTAAAATAACAATCTTATGTGGCGAAGTATTGTATTCATACCGGCGGCAATGATATTGTTTTCCTGTACCGGTAATGTGGGGGCATCTTTTACCGCCAGGGAGAAAGAGCAGCTTTTAGCCTTAGGGGACAGCATTACTATGGAGGCACAAAACATCCTGTTACAGAATGTTTCGTCAGCCATTCAAAAAGGCGGAACAGCATATGCCGTTGGCTTTTGCAATACCCAGGCAATGCCCCTGACCCACGCTGTTGCAGCCATTCACCAGGTGACCATCCAAAGAGTGACCGATAAAAGCAGGAACCCGGCAAATGCGCTGCAGACGGCAACAGACAGCCTGGTCTGGGAACAGCTAAAAGCTGAACAGGAGCACCGGATTGTACGGGAAAAAGATGGCAGTATCTATTATTACAAACCTATCATACTGGCTATGCCGGCCTGTATGAAATGTCACGGCGGTAAGGATGACATACAGGAAAGCACGCTCAAAATCATTACCCGGAGATACCCGGAAGATAAGGCTACAGGATATAAGCCGGGAGATATAAGAGGTATGTGGAAAGTAAAAATAAAAGAATAATGAAATTTATAAAGAAAAATATGCTCACTGTCGCAGGTATTGCCCTGGGCGCAGTGGCAGGGTTGCTCTACTGGAAATTTGTAGGCTGCGAATCCGGCGCCTGCGCAATCACCTCCAAACCCGCCAACAGCACTGTCTATGGCGCAGTAATGGGCGGATTGCTGTTTTCTATGTTTAAGAAAAAGGAACCCTCCAGGTAATTACCGGGAAACCCCGTTCAGAGAAAAGCAGGATGCACCACATTCCCATACAGGATTACAGCAAGAGCGCTGAACCGGGAAACAGCGCATTAAAGCAATGCCTCACATCGCGCTCCGTTCACCGGGCTCAAACTATGCGCCCACCCACGGCCAGATAGTCCGTTCGCAGTGAGCTGCAAGCTCATCATTACCGGTTGTTCCGTCACCGGCGGAAAGCAACCTGTAATTAAAAATTACAATTTATAGATATAACCAATACGGTTATTGTTTATCCTTTTCCAATTCTTATCCCTAATGTAACATAAGTGGCAGTACAGGCCGCCTACAGGATGGAACTTTGCAATATCAATCAATTCCTAAACAATAAAAAAAATAATAGTTTATGTTTTTCCAGCACGTATATGACAAGAGTTTAGCGCAGGCAAGCTATTTTATCGGTTGCCAGGCAAAGGGCGAAGCCATTGTAATAGACCCGCAGCGGGATATTGATGTGTACCTGAATATTGCCAGACAAAACAATATGAAGATTACGCATATCACCGAAACGCACATTCACGCCGATTTTCTTTCCGGTTCCCGTGAGCTGGCCGCTGTTACCGGTGCTGCCTTATATCTTTCCGATGAAGGCGGTGAGGACTGGCAATACCAGTTTGCACATACCGGCTTAAAGCACGGAGATAAAATCACGGTGGGCAACCTTATCCTGGAAGTACTGCACACTCCCGGTCACACGCCCGAAAGCATCAGCTTCCTGCTGACAGATACACCCGCTACTGATAAGCCGGTAATGGTGTTTACCGGGGACTTTGTATTTGTAGGGGATATCGGCCGCCCGGACCTGCTGGAAAAAGCGGCCGGTCTTGTGGGTACACAGGAAAAAGGCGCTCAGCAGATGTATGCATCCATTCAGCGTTTTGCACAATTACCGGAGTATGTGCAGGTATGGCCGGCACACGGTGCGGGTTCGGCCTGTGGTAAGGCGCTGGGAGCAGTTCCAAGCTCTACGGTAGGATATGAGAAGATCAGGAACTGGGCTTTCCAGTACTCAGATGATGAGCCGGGATTTATCAACTACCTGCTCGAAGGGCAACCGGAACCTCCCAAGTATTTTGCTATGATGAAGCACCTGAATAAAGTGAACCGCCCGCTTCTGGTGGAAGTGCCTAAATATCCCAAACTTACGAAAGAGCAGTTTCTTGCCGCGGCGCAAAACGGGCTGAAAGTCATTGATGCCAGGAACAAAGCAGATTTCGCGCAGGCATTCATCCCGGGAAGCATCAACATACAGGGCAATAACAGCTTCTCTACCTGGGCAGGCTGGATATTGAATTACCAGGAGCAGTTCATAATCGTAGCGGACGACAACCAGATAGAGGATCTGACGCGTAAGCTGATGCGTATCGGGCTGGATAATGTGTATGGTTACATTCCGGATGTGCATAGCCTGGATATTCCATTGGAGCAGGCGGATGTGATAGGCTTGGATACCTTTAAAGGCTTTGTGGGCAAAGAAGATGTACAAATCGTGGATGTACGGGGTGTAAGCGAGTATAATGCCGGCCATATCCGGGGAGCGGAAAACATCTTTGTAGGTACGCTTCAGGACAACCTGGATAAGCTGGACAAAAACAGGCCGATTGTGATCCATTGCCAGGCCGGTGACCGTTCTGCCGTAGCTTACTCCTTATTGCGCAGGAATGGGTTTGACAAGCTGAAAAATTACTCCGGGGGCTATAAGGAATGGTCGGAATCCGGTAATGAAACTGTAAGGTAAATTAAAAAAATACAGAACGCTTACCGGGGACGGGATAGTGATATGCTACGCCCCGGTAAATTTTCCAAACAACATAAAAAATGAAGAACATATCCCAGGCCGAATGGCAGGAACTGACAGCTAACAATCCTGACGCCATCATCATTGATGTGCGCACAGAGGGGGAATTTGTAAGCGGCAAACTTGAAAATGCCATTAACATAGACATCTTTGAAACCGGGTCCTTTATTCATAAGATAGAGGCCATGGATAAATCGAAGGAGTACTTCCTCTATTGCAGAAGCGGACAGCGCAGCGCTAACGCCTGCCGCCTTTTGGAATCATCAGGCATCAGCAAGGTTTACAATCTTTCCGGGGGGATCATGTCCTGGACCGGGACGGTAGTGTAAGCGAAGTGCTTCAGTTGTCAATCATAATCATCAAATACAAATAAACATATGACATTTCAGGAAATCATCAACCAGGACAAGCCTGTGCTGGTTGACTTCTTTGCAGAATGGTGCGGTCCCTGCAAAATGCAGGCCCCCATCCTGCAGGATGTAAAACAAAAGGTAGGCGACATTGCCGATATTATTAAAGTGGATGTGGACAAATATCCCCAGGTGGCAGCGCAATACCAGGTGCAGGGTGTGCCTACGCTTATCCTTTTCAAAAACAGCAAAGCCATATGGCGTCAGTCGGGCGTAGCGCCTGCCGGGCTTTTGGAAAAATTAATCAATGAAAACAGGTAAAACAAGATGAAAAAACTATTGATAATCTTATTGCTGCCTTTGCTGGCGCTAAGCTGCACCGCGCAGCATCCCGGCATCCACCCGATTTCGGCAGCAGAGCTGCAGACAGCGCTAAATGAGAAGATACAGTTAGTCGATGTGAGAACAGCCGCTGAATTTAACGGCGGTCACCTGTATAATGCTTTGAATATTGATGTGAACAGCGCGGATTTTGATGCGAAAATTCAGCAACTGGACAAAACCAAACCTGTGTATATCTATTGCCAGAGTGGCAAACGCAGCAGCAATGCGGCGAAAAAAATGGAATCTTTAGGGTTCAGGACAATATATGACCTTAAAGGCGGGATCCTTTCCTGGAATAATAAATAAAGACAGGAACAACCATTTTGGTTCAGGATCGGCAAAGGCTTACAGAAGACAACAAGGGGACAAACTGATGACTTTTCATCGTTTGTCCCCTTTCGCAAAGAGCAGGTGTCCAAATCCGGGCCTTTTAAACGGTGACCTGGTTAAAATCCTGAAATCCCGGTAAGCCTTAAAGCAGGCTCAATATTTGCAGCAGCCAAAACGGATTTTCATTATCCTCCAACGAATTTTCATATTTTTCTATCAAATATTAATGCCCGCCTTAATATCATTATATTATGGCTTGTTATTTTATGATTAATAAATAAAACGGACCGCTTTCAAGGCAATTAATATTTTTCATATGGCTGCTTAGTTCGATATATTTGCAGTTCAACAAATTATTGCCACTGCGCTCTAAGTCTATTTATGTTCCGATATCAATTGAGAAAGGCTATTGCCTTATTTTTTATGCTAAGCTGCTGTTTTGGCAAGGCATCCGCCCAGGGAGCTCCCGATACAAATGCGATCAAAGCCAATATTAAAACTGTCTCGGACAGTATTACCATCAACCCCGCTTTTGCCAAAGACCTTGCAACCCGTACATTGAAGGCGTCACAACAGATCAATTACCCCTGGGGTATTTTTATGAATACGCTTGCATTAGGGTCCATAGCCTATAATGACGGGGAACGGGAACAGGCTATCAGGCTGCACGAAACAGCGTTGACCTATGGCCGGGCACATGGCTTCAGGCACAAAGAGTCAACGGTGCTGAGCAATCTTGCGAAAGATTACGGCGGTACAGGCAATACCCAGAAAGCAATTACCCTTTACCACGAAGCGGTAAAGGTAGCGCAGGAATTAAATGACAGCTTGCAGTTGGGAGGCGCATTACAAGGGCTGGGGCAGACATACAGCAGGATCGGCTATCCCGAAGAAGCCATTAAATATTGCAGCCAGGCGGCCGAGATATTCAAAAAAAAGAAAAAGTATTCTACATTAAGATGGTCGTATAATAATATTGCAGCCTCTTATATGGAACTCTCCAAATTTGACAGCGCCTATCGTTATGTATGGCTGACAAGGATGGCTTACGACAGCGCCACGGGAGGCGCTCCGCCGTCAGCGGAATTTTATATTAATATGGCTTTGGTTTCTGATTCTCTGTCAAGAAAGGACTCTGCCGCCTACTATTATAAAAAAGCGGTGGAAGTAGCCCTCCGTTCAGATGATCATACGGCACTGGCATCCGCCTATTCTTATCTCGCCACCAAAGAGGCCGCGGCCGGCAATACCGGCAAGGCCATACAGTATTATAAGGAAGTATTAGCGATTACTGAAAAATATCACAATCTTGAAGGCAACATCAGCACTTCCGGCAGCCTTGCCAGATTATATGCGCAAAACAAGGATTATTACAATGCTTATAACTATGCCTTAAAGGAGGCCGCATTCAGGGATGATTATATCAACCAGGAGAAAATAAATGCCGTTACCGCATTAAATGCAAAATTTGAAAAACAGCAACTGCAATATGAATTTGACAAGCAAACGGCTGCTACAGAACTGGCTAATCAGAAGAAAATCGCCAAAAGAAATATGCTGTTGTACGGTTTTATCGCACTCGCCCTGCTGTTGGGAGCTGTCATAATCTTCGTGGTCAAATATTTCAGGCAGAAAGCGATCATTACAGCTAACAGGAATGAGCAGCTAAAGCAACGGTTACTGCTTACGCAAATGAATCCCCATTTCATATTCAATTCGGTCGATAACATCCAGAGCCTGATCCAAAGCAATAAAGCCGAAGAAGCCATCAATTACCTGACAAAGTTCTCCAAGCTCACAAGACAAATCCTGGAAAACTCAAGGGAGAACTATATCAGCCTGGATGAAGAGCTCAATATGCTGGATAACTACCTGAATATTCAAAAGCTGCTGTACAATAATAATTTTACGCACCAGGTAACAGTAGAAGGAATAGATCCCGAAACGGTTCTGCTGCCGCCGATGCTCACCCAGCCTTTTATTGAAAATGCCATCAGGCACGGTTTAAAAAATAAAAATCAGGGCGGCATCATCCATGTCCGCTTTTACATGCAGGATGACCAGTTGTTCTTTGAGGTCACGGATAACGGGACCGGGCTTGTAGCCAAGGAAAAAGAAGAGGGACAACGATCTTTATCCACACAAATTACCAGAGAACGGCTGGAGAGCATTACTTCCAAAAAGGATATCCATATTTATACGCTGAACATCACAGGTGATAATAATACCGTACAGGGTGTAAAGACCTTCTTTGAAATTCCATACATTTATAATCTTTAAGAACATGCTCAGAGCAATCATTATAGATGACATTCATAATATCCGCCAGAAGAACATGGCGGTCATAAAACAGCATTGCCCCGATGTTGCCATTATTGCTGAAGCGGACAGTGTAGCATCCGGGGTGGCTGCTATCAGGAAATACCTGCCAGACCTTGTTTTCCTGGATGTTGAAATGAGCGACGGTACAGGCTTTGACCTGCTGCAGCAATTAAAGCCCATTGACTTTAAAGTAATATTCATAACGGCCTTCCAGGAGTTTGCCATCAAGGCTTTCCGCTTCAGCGCCATAGATTTCCTGTTGAAGCCCATAGATCCCGCCGACCTTATTGAAGCCGTTAAAAAAGCCCGGGAGACATTAAGCAAAGAAATGCTGGAGCTGCAGTTCAGTACGCTGTTTTCAAATATTGAACGCCCGAGGAACCTGCAAAAGATCATTCTGAAAACAGCGGAAAAGGTTTATTCTATTAATGTGCAGGATATTATCCGCTGCGAGTCCACAAAAAATTATACCACTTTTTATATGCTGAATGGCCAGAAGCTGCTTGTTTCCACTACCCTGAAAGAGTACGAAACCATGTTGCTGCCCCTGGGCTTTTTCCGTACACACCAGTCTCACCTCATCAATATGCTCTACTTTGACCATTATGTAAAAACAGATTCAGGAAGTATCATTATGAAGGATAAAACGGTCATTCCCCTGTCCGTCAGGAAAAAGGAAGAGTTCCTCAACGCCCTCAGCTCCCTGTAAGCATTACATACATTCCCGTACGGTCAACGAATTTTCAAAAAGCATTGACGAATGTTCATTTGCCTGAAATAATATAGCCGGGCAGACTATTTTGCAGCTTTAATTTATTTCAAATCAAAATTCAATTGACATGTATTCAAGATTAACAATGATCGGGGCCGGTGTACTTTCAATCATCTCTGCCTGGCTGCCATGGGTCACTTTACTGGGCGTTTCGGAAAATGGTTTCCTGGGAGAGTACAGGGGTAATCCCGGATTATTCTTTGTTGTAATAGGCGCTATAATCGCAATTATGGGACTGCTGAATAAGAAATGGAGCGCCATCATTGCCATTATTTTTTCCCTGCTCGTTTGTATGCTCGGCTTAAAATATTATAATGACGCTACCACCGGAGATGCCTTAACCGTAGGGGCTTCCGCGGGCTTTGGCGTGTATTGCATGATCATTGCAGGACTCGCCGGGACCATCGGCGGCATTATGCGCTTTTTTGTAAAGAAAAAAGCTGGACCAAAGTTACCGGACCAGTTCCTTGGGAAGCACCTTTCGGATGAAAGGTGGTAAGACCAGGCTGCTTATCTATTATACAATTAAAAGCTAATTACAATTATATGAAATCTATCCGTTTTGTGCTGCTGCTGGCACTGGGCTGCTACTGCAATTTTTCGCAGGCGCAGGATCCCCAGAAAATTGAAAAAGAAAAAGCCAAGCTGCAGCTCTTTGAAGAAGAAAAATTCAGCACTGAATTATCGAAGAAGTATACCGGGCAGGTGGTGTTTGCCAACGACGAATTGGTCCGTGATCTGCCGGAATCTAAATATATCACATCCTATACGCTTGGCGATAAATTGAGCATCAGGGCTTATTTCGCGAACTCCGTTGCCAATAGTATGCTGATCCAGTTAGTGGAAAGCGGTAAAAAAGCTAAAGAAGTAAATCAGAATATTAGCTGGTTCAGCACTAAAAGCAAGTACCTCATTCTAATGTACCTCGACGGGAATAAAATTACGAGCACAAGCTATGCTGAAGATTTCAGTGAAGAAAGCATGACAACATTCCTGTCCGTCAGGGCGGATCTGAATGATGGTACTGCAAAGAATTATTTTGGAGAATCATTGTATAAAGAGCTGTTGTCACGGCAGGAGCTGTTAACGCCCGGCAAGCACAAATTAAGGTTTGAATTCGTACCGATAAAAACCTGGAGCTACGGTTCGGACTTTGACTATAAGCCCATAGCCGTAGGAGAAATTGATATGATCGTCCCGAAAGAGATCAAATTGAATGACAATGATTGTTTTCCCCAAAAAGCCTTAGATGACCCCAAGCTTGAACAGGAAGCGCTCAATGCGGCTAAAAGCCTCTTTAAGGAAAATGCGCCCAATGCTATTAAGGCAATACTGCCTTTTAAGGATGTTTTCATCATCAGGAATGAATACGGCGTAATTATTAAAAAATCGTTTATGGCCGCAATAGCCTGTAAGAATGGTAAAGAAGTATGGTATGACTATTACATTTTTGACAAGATGTATGACGGCAGTAAATACCTGGATGCCGTAGTCAGCAGGGATATAACCTTAAATGGCTATACCACCCCTTCAGGAAAAAACGTGAATAAGGACTGTCTGAAATTTTTAAAATAACGGAACGCTTTTGCCCACCCGGATCAGACAGATGATATGTCTTCAATAGAATGAAGCTCACCAGAAGTAAAAAAACCAATTAATATATTTTCACCTCCACAAGATCAGAACATGAAGAAGATCATTTTACAGCTCACCATTATTGTCAGCCTGTTTGCCCAGGCCTGCAGCCAACCTTTAGAGGAAACCAGGCTTGAAAAGTATGATATCACGATCACTGCGCCTAAGCTCAAAAGCGCACCGGAATTTACAGACTTAAAAGTTTCCGAGACCGATACGGAGTTATCCAGTTATGATTTCTACATTGGTAACCGCGCCCGGGTGGATGTTAAAGAAATAACCGCATCCGTTTATCCTGCGGATACCAGCATGCTGAAAGAAGCGGTAACCGGAAGCGAAGATTTTGTAGAGCTGATAGAAACAAAGCAGCTCAGCAATGGCGCCTTCGGCATTATCTTTAAAATGAAAGGCTCCAGCGGCACTACGATCAAACATTATATATTCTACTTTAAAAAAGGCAACCGCTTCTTTAAAATGGAACCTGTGTTTAACAGCGAGCTGGGAGACCTGGATAAGCAGCTTGCTGCATTCGGGAGTATGAAATAATTTTTTCCGCTTACTGCCTATACCCCTCCGGTGCCGGAAACCGCCTGCAGGATGCAACGAGAAGGCAGGATATGAGGAATACGGCCCGGCAATTTCTTTACCGGGCGGGAGTTCCAAACGAAACTAATATTGGTAGCTGCAACCTCTGTACATAATGACGCTAAAGGATCTTTTTTACAGCATACCGAAGCCTTCAAAATATGAATGAGGGAGCAGGCTACTTATTTTCAATCACCCTTTATTAAAAAAATATGAAAAAAGTATTTACGGCAGCATTATCGGCTGTCATCTTTATCACATCCTGCAGCAGCACAGACAAGCCAGCAGGAGATGTAGCGACAGACAAGCAAACAAAAACAGCGGTAGCCAACCCGGGCAAAATGGATGCTTTCATGCTGATGCTTGACGGGACCGAAGGAAGCGCACAAAAAGCAGCCGACGCTTATTTTACCGACAGCCTGAAAAACAGCCTGGAAGAGTCAAACAGCCTCACTTTTGTCAATTACAATATGATGGACGCAAAGGTCGTGGCCGTAGATGGTCCATGCTGTACCATGGAAGCAAAAGCAGGGGTCACTACCCGCAGCTTCAAGCTTTGCTGGCAGGGAGATAAGGTAATAAGCGTTGAAGACCTGGGAATAAAGTAAGCAATAGCTACCGGGCCAGGTAAAACAAAGATCACCGGCAGGCGGCATAGTAATGCCGCCTGCCCATAACGGGCAACCATTTAAAATAATACAATGAAATATTTACTGAAAGCCATATTTACACTCATTGCCGCAGTCCTGGTTACAGCAGCCTCTGCACAAAATACCGGCGCATATTTAAAGTTTGACCTGAACGGAAGAACAATATCCTATAAGAACGGCGCCGTGAACAATTACAATAAGTTCGAACCGGGCGATGAAAACTCAAAATCGGGCAACAGGCATGTGCTCTATATATCTTATGAGGTAAAAGAGCCTTATAAGCTGGATATCATGATATACACACCACCGCACAGCATTCCCGTTGTGGGCAAGATACCTTATGTACCAATAGTGAACCCTCCGGGCGGCCCTTGTCCCGCAGCGCATTTATCGGTGACCAAGAATGTGGGAGATGAATACGAATTCTATGCTTCCGAGGCTGATAATGCCGGGCATTTTGAAATTACAAAAGTAGCTGCAGGCTGGGTAGAAGGGAAATTTGAAATAGACCTACCTAAAGAATACTCTGATAGCGGAGAGGTGCTTCACATTACCAACGGTTCCTTTCGCTTTAAGATAGAAAAGGAAATGAAGGATTAGTATCGGTTTAAAGCTAAAAACCGGGGAATGTACATTCCCCGGTTTTTTTCGCCCCGGCATTTCTAAAAAGACCGCAGATCAATTATCTGACCCATAAAAGTGTACCTGTCTTTTACACTACTCTCCAATTCGGGTACGAACGTGCCTGGAACAAAAATGTCCCGTCTGGAAGACAGGACATTTTTTCCTCAGCGGGGAAAATGTGTCAATGTTCGAACCAATTTAAGGACGACTTATTTGAAATTCAACACTTTAGGAATTGAGATTTAAGAATTAAATCCATGCCATTGTCGGTTGAATTCCGAAACAAACTAACCAATCTTTTTCCTCGTTATGTTTGGTGTTTTCCTTCTATCATTAATAGCGATCAACAGGACCTGGTAAATATACGAGTAATAAAAAAGTCGTCTCTTGTAATTTTTTAAATTATATATTTGCTAATTCACTTTGATATAAGTGCAGATAAATAAGCACTATATCTTATAATTGACAAAATATTACCGATGTTCACAACTAATTATGGAAGTTTTGACGGCACATCTTGGGAAAATATGTTCCAAGTGATTTTGAAGAGAAAGTACATGAAAGAAGGTTACCAGAGAGTAATGGCGTCACCTGGCGATTTTGGAATAGAAGGTTATACAAAAGATGGACAGACCTTCCAATGTTATTGTCCAGAGATGAATGAAGAGAATAAAAAATTGTATGAGAGACAGAGAAACAAAATCACAACAGATATAAATAAGCTATCGATAAACCAAAAAGAACTTTCTGATATATTAGGCGGGACAAAACTAAAGAGTTGGGTTCTTATTACACCAGCGATGGGTCATCATGACTTGTTAAGCCATTGCAATGACAAAAGAGATTTAGTAAAATCTTGGAACTTACCATTTATCGATAATGATTCATTTCAGGTTTTAGTGCATGAAGGAGATGATTATGCCCTCGAAATAGGAGAATACTTTAACCAAACGGGAAAAAAATTATCGATCTCACCTGACGCAGAAGAAACCAGCGCTGAAAAGCAAATCGAATGGCGGGATACCCAAATTGATTTAGTCAATAACGCACTAACAAAAAATGAGATAAGGGTCAAATCTCTCCAAAGGAAAATCGACCTGAAACATGGAACCAACTCGCTCACTAATGAAACGATAAAGCATTATCTTAATGGTGAATCAATTTTAAGGATTTGGCAGAGTACACAGCCAGATAATCATCAAAGATTTATTGAATTGCGTGCGAGTGTTGAGGATGAACTCAAAGAACGTTGTTTATTGACGGAAGTAGAACCAAATTTATTTGTAGATGAAATTAAAGGTTACATCAACGAGAGGATTAAGGCTGCGTTTCCACACTTAGATGAGTCAACGCTGGTACGACTAAAAAATTACTGCATATCATTTTGGATTATTTCGTGTCCTTTATATTTTGAAACTGCTTAAATGGATAACAAGATTATTAAAGGCGGTTTTAGGCAACGCAATGTGCCTTTGAGCCCAGACTATAGACCACTATATAAAATAGGCTTAATCACACTTATACTTCAATATGTTTGCAGAGGTAATAAGTCATCGCTAAACAAGCTTCATTTTTTTATCTGGGCAATGAAATCAGAAAAAAATATGGCTTTTATTCGCATGGTTTTTATGACTGAGGATCTAAGTAAAGTTGTGTCATGGGGAGTAGAGCCTGCTCTTAATAAGGCTTTGAACTATGCAATCGCAGAAGGAATAATTCTATTAGATAACAATAGATATACTCTAACATCCAAAGGGCAGCTCATAAATAAGCTTATTAGAGCAGACAAATCTTTGCTGGTTAGGGAAAAAATTTTCCTTAGCTACATAGGGAAACAAAAAGTAACGGAAGATTTTATAACCACTCTTACTGAAAGAATTTCAAATTAATGTTACAAATCGAAGCAATCAGAGCAGTCATTCATACAAACGATGGAGCGTTTGGCAGGACCATTATGCTCGGTAAAGGGTTGAATATAATAAGAGCAAATAACACCTCAGGGAAAAGTTCATTTTTCGGAGCTATTTTATATGGATTGGGATTTGAAGAACTACTAGGAGGCAGAAATGAGAAGGCCTTGCAATCTGTTTTCAAATCTGTAGTAAAAGAGATTGTTTCCGACGGCACCAATACGGAAAGTGAACATCGAGTTATCCAGTCTGAAATCTACCTTCAATTTAGTAATGGAAAAGATGTGGTAACCACTAGAAGATTTGCTCTCCACGAAAAAATAAAAGCTCAAGCTATCGAAGTCTTCTTTGGCCCGCTTATAACTTCGGCAAATGAAGAGCTTCGACGCCAGGGAATGTATCTGCATGATAAAGGCAGTGCTTCGAATGAAGATATCGGCTTTCACAGATTCCTAGAAGAGTTTTCAGGTGCAGTATTACCCGAAGTGGTTAATCAAGACGGAAGAAAAGTAAAGCTATATTTGCCGCTAATTGCAGCAGCACATTTTATAGAACAAAAGGCTGGCTGGTCTGATTTTTTTGCCAACCTGCCTTACTATGGTATTAGAGATGCTAATTCAAAAGTATTTGAATATATCCTTGACCTTGATGTATTTTCAAAAGCACTTAAAAGACAAGAAATACAAAACCATCTAAAACAAATTTCAGACAGATGGTCTGTTATTTTGAATAAAATTGAGATTTTATCTAAACGCGGGGGTGCTGAAGCTGTTGGCATTCCGTTGTCTCCCGAAATATTAACAAAAGAAAATAAGCCCTATCTCCGATTTTTAAGAGCAGACAAATCACTTCTACTTTCTGAACTAATCAATAGCATTAATAGAGATTTGCAGGAAGTAATGAGTCAAATAAATGTTCCATTAAGTCAAAATTTAGACAAAATTGAGGATGACCTCTCTACTGTTAAAGGACATATTGAACGTTACGAACTCTTATATGAGAATCTAGGATCGCAAGTAAGTCAGGATAGAGAAAGGCTAAGACAGTACCTAACACAGTTAAAAAATGTGGATGAAGATTTGCGAAAAAATAAGGATGCAGAAAAATTGCAAAAAATTGGCTTAGAAGCTAATTTGAGCATCGATAGAGGCATTTGCCCTACTTGTGGACAAGCAATTAATGACACACTCCTAAATGAGCACCTCCATATAAAACCTATGAGAATTGATGAAAATATTTCTTTCTTACAGGCACAACGCAAAATGATTGAAGCTTTCATTCAAAATCTACGGGAGCAAATTAGAGAAAAAGACATTAAAATCTCTTCTTTAGAAACATCAATTCAAAGAAATAGAAGTATAGCTAGATCATTGAAAAAGAGTCTTATCGCTGATGACCGATTACCTTCAGAGGAAATCATTGAAAGGAAACTAAACTTAGAAAAGGAGCAAAACTTTATATATAGGCTTCGTGAAGAGTTTGAACAATTAGTGTCAGAACTTTATAAAATTTCAACTGAGTACAATTCTGTTAGATCCTCTGGCGCTGCATTAGGAGGTGACTATCTTTCGTCAAACGACTTATCAAAAATAGAATCTTTTGAATCTTACTTTAAATCATTGTTGGAAAGGTTTGGCTTCACTTCTAAGCCAGTGAACACGATAAAAATTTCTCCGGAAAAATATCTTCCTGTATACGAGTTAAGTTTAAATAATGGGATAAAAAGACAAGTCGACATTCGTTTTGAATCGTCGGCAAGCGATTTCATAAGGGCCCAATGGGCCTACTATACTTCGTTAATGAAGATTTCTACCGAATATGCAGGTAACCATTTCCGACTATTAGTATTTGATGAACCTCAACAGCAATCAGCTGCAAACCAAAATTTCAAAGTATTCTTGAAAGAGTTGGAGAACTTTCAAAATGAACAGACAATTGTCTTTGCATCCTTTCAAAACTCTAACGACGATTTCAGAGAAGCTACCAATGGTCTTTTAAAAGCCCATATAATTGATTTAGCAAGTAATTCTGAACTCTTCATTACGAGAATTAATAGCTAGATGTTTATCATATAGTTTGATAGCACCTATTTGGAGGTGAACCACAAGAGATAAATATTTAGCAATTCTCTTGATTAATAATCAATTTTACTTAAATACTATGAACACTTTTATAGCCTTTTTTGATGTTATGAGGTTCAAAGAATTCATATACAATAATGATCCCCAAGAAACCAAGCGCTTATTTGATCATCTTCTTCGAGATTCTCAAATTGCACTTGCAAAGGAAAACTACGTTAATGGAAAGTCAGGAGGAGTTTATCCGGATTTAAGTTATCAAACTGTCAACTGTCTTCACGTGTCCGATAGTATTGTATTTTGGACCGATACTGATGGCGAAAATGACTTTAATGAATTAGTAGATGTCTGCTATAGGTTCTATTGGCTGAGTCTACAAGCAACGTTTCCTCTTAGAGGTTGCCTTACTTACGGAGAAGTAAACTTCACACCTACAAGTATTAAGAATAATAATAACAGAACTTTTTTCAATTACTCTTTATTTGGCAAGGGACGTGTCGAAGCGTATACGAAAGCAGATTCTATTGAATATGCAGGGTGTCTTCTTGATCAACAAGCCATTGCCAAAATAAGTGATGCATTAATTAATAAGCTCATAGGTGATCAAAAGATTTGTTTGTACAAAGTTCCATTTAAAAAGGGAAATAGTTATGAACATGTATTCAGACCAATAAAGGGCTTTCATAATGATGTTTCTTTTAGGAATAGTGATTTAGGAATCAAAAGGCTTTTTACATTCCATACGAAACAGGATATAGAAAAACTTCCTGAGTCAGTAAATCAAAAGCTCAATAACACTATTGACTTCCTTAACTATTTTAGGATGGCTAATAGTAATGAGAAGACTAGCTGACATTATAAAAGTAAAGAAGTAGCAAACGGGATTCGAACACTAAAGGCCTTATAATGAATGCAATAAGAAAATACCGTAAAATGGTTTAAACGACAAAACCCGCTACTAGAGCGGGTTTTATTCATTTCTGCGGACCGGACGGGACTCGAACCCGCGACCTCCGCCGTGACAGGGCGGCATTCTAACCAACTGAACTACCGATCCAAAGTATGGATGAAATCAGAAAAAAAATGTTCACCCTCAGGTAAACTATTTAATTTTTTTTGCGGACCGGACGGGACTCGAACCCGCGACCTCCGCCGTGACAGGGCGGCATTCTAACCAACTGAACTACCGATCCAAAAAAACTTCTGATTTACACCGGACAAGCAAGACGCTTGCTCCAAATGCGTTGCAAAAGTAAATACCAATATTTACATTGCCAAATTATTTTTCTGTTTTTTAAAAAATAAACGCATAGCCGATTACCGGCTTCCCCGGCCGGCAGGTTAAGCATATACCAAAGTTGAAAAGCGGATTTGTGAAGTTTTAAGTTTGCCGTAATTTTGAAAGACATGAGCTATATAAAATATTCCGTACTGGACCTGGTAACGGTCAGCAAAGGCGAATCCGTACAGCAGGCCATCGCCAGGAGCACAGATACCGCCATGCTTACAGACAAGCTGGGTTACGAGCGCTACTGGTTTTCCGAGCATCATAATATGCCCAATGTAGCCAGCGCCGCCACCTCCATACTGATAGGCCACATCGCACAGGCCACCCGGCACATCAGGGTAGGGTCCGGCGGCATTATGCTGCCCAACCATTCTACCCTGCTGATCGCAGAGCAGTTCGGAACCCTTGGTAGTATCTATCCCGGAAGAATAGACCTCGGGCTGGGCCGCGCACCGGGAACGGACAGCCTTACCGCTATGACGATCAGGAAGCAGTCCCTGCATCAGCCTTACGATTTCAGGCATCACATCCGGGAGCTGCAGCAGTATTTCAGCCCCGACAACCATACCGCGAAAGTGCGGGCGCTGCCGGGCGAAGGTGTGGATATCCCGCTGTATATCCTGGGCTCCAGCACTGACAGCGCTTACCTGGCGGCACAGATGGGACTGCCGTACGCGTTTGCAGCGCATTTTGCACCAACACATTTTGCAGAGGCACTGTATATTTATCATCATAATTTCCAGCCCTCGGCCGTATTGAAGGAACCCTATGCCATTGCCTGCATACAGGTGCTGATAGGTAAAGACAGCGCTCATGCCGAAGGGCTGGCGACCTCCGTTTACAGGAATTTCCTGAATATCGTTACCGACAACCGTACACCAATGGAAGCGCCCGTTACACCGGAAACCATGCGGCAGCTCTGGACACCCGAGCAGGAAGCGTATGTAAAGAATATGCTGCAATATGCCGTGATAGGCGATACGCAGACCGCTGCCGGGAAGCTGTATAATTTCCTGGAAGCCTATCCCGTACAGGAGCTGATGGCGCTCACCCAGACCTTTTACCAGGAAGACCGGCGCTATTCCTATATCCAGCTCCAGTCGATCATGAACAACTATAATGCACAGGCCCCTGCCTCCAACTGACATTCTTATACGATTATAACCGCATGAAGCTATTATTCCACGCCAACAGGTTTCCCTATCCTCCTTTCAGGGGCGATAAGCTCAAGATCTACAATCTTGCCAGGCAACTCTGTAAAAACCATGAGCTGCATTTACTGACCTTCCTGGAAGATGAGCAGGATAAGCAATATATAGATAAGCTCGGGGAGATCTTCACAGCTATCTACCTGGTTCCCCTTCCTAAATCAAAAGTGTATACGAACAGCCTCAGGACGCTTTTCAGCAATAAGCCCGTACAGGTGGGCTACTTTGAAAGCCAAGCCATGCAGGAGAAGATACAGCAGCTGGTCAGCGTCCAGCAGTACGATGCCGTGCATATACAGCATATCAGGCTGGCACAGTTCTGGATGTCTTATACCGGCCTGCCGCGCATCCTCGATCTGCCGGACGCGTTCTCCCTTTACTGGAAACGCAGGATAGACAATACATCAGGCTTCAGCAGGATGTTTGCAGCGATGGAGTATAAGCGCCTTAAAGCCTATGAGCAGCATATCAGCAGGTTCCCGCTGGCGCTGGTCTGTTCGCGGGAAGATAAGGAATACCTGGAGCAGGAGCAGGGTCTTGATAATATAGCACTGCTGCCCAACGGTGTGGATACCGCCACTTTCCATAATGATCCCGACAGCTATCCTGACAACCGGACGATCCTGTTCACCGGTAATATGGACTATGCGCCCAACGTGGACGGCGTCTGCTATTTTACAGAGGAGATCTTTCCGCTCATTAAGCAGCAGCTGCCGGATGCGCGTTTTATCATAGCCGGCCAGAGACCGGTGGATAAGGTAAAGGCCCTCGCCGGGAAGGATATCACCGTTACCGGCTTTATACCGAACCTCGCCGATATTTACAAGGAAGCTGCGCTGGTCGTATCTCCGCTGCGCTTTGGCGCAGGTACCCAGAACAAAGTGCTTGAGGCGATGAGCATGGGCATCGCCGTGGTCAGCATGGATGTCGGCTTCGGAGGACTGGATATCCGGCAGGGCCAGGGAGTCTTCCGCGCCACCTCCGCCCGGGAGTTCGCGGAGCAGTGCGTGCACCTGCTGCTGCATCCCGGAGAGCGCATTGCCTGCGGTAAGGCGGGACAGGAGGTCATCAGGGAACGGTACGCCTGGGAGCAGGTAGCAGCCCGGCTGGAAGGTTATTTTGAACAGGTGATCCGTCACGGCAAAGGATAAGCCACAGCATATATAAACGGTATCATAATAAGAGCAGCCACCTCGTGAGGTGGCTGCTCTTATTATGATACATTATTGCTAATCGGGTTGATCTCCTTCTAAAAACCTGTTGATGGTGCTAAACGTCATTACTTTTTTTTTTCACCATTATCCTCTATGGACAATCCGGAAATGCTGGAAGAATTGTTACTGTTACCTGATTCATTCAGATCGATATTCCTTCTCTGGTAGGCAGGAACATTCTCCACTTCGTTCATATCCGCATTCATATTAAAGCTCATTCTGCGTAACTGGGCAGCCCTGTCTTCCAGCGCCTTCTTCTGCTCTTCGAATCTTCTCTGCTCTTCCTGGTCTCTCTCAGACATCTGGTAACCACTGTAAGCAGGCTTGGAAGGCTCATTATTAACAGCAGGACCTGAAGGCTGCTGCTTTACGAACATATCCATTCCCGGCTGTTCCGGAACAGGAGGTTGGGCGGCCGGCGCAGCAGGTTCGATATTCAGCTCAAATACATTGTTGCTGCCTGCAGGAGGCGGGGTTGTTGTATTGTCTGTTCTGAACAGGTCGTTCTTCACCTCGCTGTCATTCACCACCGTTTCATTCAATACCAGCTTGGGAGCCATGACATCATCCGCCTTGGGTGCCACCGGCTTGGTCGTATTTCCCAGGTCAAGCGGGAAAACCACTTTCTCCGGGGCCGCTTCTTCTTTTTTCAATGGTTCGGGATTGATCTCATTATGCTGGAAGCCGGTAGCGATCACGGTTACCGCGATCTTATCGCCCAGGTTAGGATCGTGTCCCATACCCAGGATGATATCACAGTTATTGCCCGCTTCTTTCTGCACATATCCCTGTATGATCTCCAGCTCATCCAGCGTATGCTCGAATTCACCGGATGCGGAAGTGATATTCAGCAATATCCACTTAGCGCCTTTGATCTCGTTATCATTCAGCAGCGGGGAGCTCAATGCTTCTTCCACAGCCTGTATGGCCCTGTTCTCGCCGCTCACCTGCGCGCTACCCAGGATAGCGACGCCGCCGTTCTTCATGACCGTCTGCACGTCGTTGAAGTCAAGGTTTACGCTGCCGTTGCCTGTGATCAGGTCCGTAATGCACCTGGCCGCAGTGGAGAGCACGTTATCAGCTTTGGCAAAAGCCTGGGAGAACGGGAGGTCACCGTACTGCTGCCTTAATTTATCATTGGAGATAATAAGGATGGTATCTACATGCTTTTTCATTTCAGAGATGCCGGCATGTGCCTGTCTCATCCTCCTGGAACCCTCATAGGTAAAAGGAGTCGTAACGATCCCTACAGTGAGTATGCCCAGCGAACGGCATACGGACGCGATGATAGGAGCCGCACCTGTACCGGTACCGCCACCCATGCCTGCCGTCACGAAAGCCATCTTGGTATTGACTTCCAGGATGCGGGAGATCTCCTCAATGGATTCTTCACCCGCCTGCCTACCGACATCAGGATTCGCACCGGCTCCCAAACCCTGGGTAAGGTGGGGGCCCAACTGGATCTTATTGGGAACTGCACTTTGCTGTAACGCCTGGGAGTCGGTATTGCAGACAATGAAGTCCACATCATCAATGCCTAAATTATACATGTAATTTACAGCATTGCCACCGCCCCCTCCGACACCTATCACTTTGATAATAGATGACTGGTTTTTGGGGATTTCAAAATGTATCATAATTGTTGCTTTTTTGGGGCTCTAAAGTTGAATTTTAAAAGGTTTTTGTGCTATTTAAAGAGGGTCCTACAAAAATATAAAACGTTTATATATCCTGATTAAATAAGCTATGTTTTTTTATAATTTTTTATCGTTGCCGCCTTCAAAAAAATCCTTGAAAGAGTTCCTTAAATTGTCGAAGACCCTGTTGAACCTGTTAAGGATCGGATGCTCTTTTTTACTATCTTCTGAAGCGTCTTCCTCTTCTTCCATAAAGGAATCATCTTCCTGCTCTTCCGGCGCCTGCTGCATCGTTGTTTCCGCTGCCGGCCTTACCGCAGGTTTTACTTTTTTTACAGGTGCGGGCGCTTCCGTTTCCGGAGCGCTGATCGTTTCTTCCTCCATCAGCATATTCCCCCTTGTATGCGCAAAAGCCTTGCCTGCTTCATAATCCGCATAGCCTCTTAATATAAGGCCTATAGCTGTGGCATACATCGGGTGGCTCAGCTCTTCCGACTGCCCGCCCGCAAGATTGATATTAGGCTTACCGATACGCGCGTTCAGGCCCGTTTTCAGCTCCGTAAGCTGCATGATGTGCTGCAGCATACTGCCGCCTCCGGTAAGGATGATACCGCCATGCAGCCTGTGATGCAGGTTGTTCTGCTTCAGCTGGAACTGCACGAACTCTATGATCTCCGATACGCGGGCCTCAATGATAGCGGCCAGGTTCTGTACCTTGATCTCCTTGGCCGGTAATCCTCTTACGCCCGGTATGGTGATATAGGCATCGGGATTGGCCTCCGAAGGTATGACGGTACCGAAACGCACTTTCATAGCTTCGGCCTGGTTCTTCAGCACGCCCAGTCCTTTCTTGATGTCATCCGTTACATTGCAGCCGGCAAAAGGTATGACCGCCGTATGCATCAGGATACCGTCGTGGAATACGGCGATATCCGTAGTACCGCCGCCGATGTCCACAATGGCCACACCGGCCTCCAGGTCTTCATCTGTTATAACCGCCGCAGCAGAAGCAATAGGCTGCAGCACCAGGTCAACAGTATTCAGCTGGGCGCCTTCCACACAGCGCCTGATGTTACGGATCGCATTCACGTTACCCGTTACCACGTGGAAGTTGGCGCCGATCTTGACACCCGGCATACCTACCGGGTTGATGATGTTCGGTATATTGTCAATAGTATATTCCTGCGGAATGATATCGATGATCTGGTCACCGGCCGCCACACAGGTCTTGTGCTGGTCTTTGATGAGCAGCTCTATATCTTTATGCGTAATGATCACATCATCCTCGTTGGAAGAAGACAGGATACGGTCACCGCGCGTCTGCAGGCTTTTGATATGATGACCGGCAATGCCCACGTACACATCACTGATGTCCAGGTTAGGATTTTTCTGCATCAGGTCTTCCATAGCCAGCTCTATGGATTTCACACATTGCTGTATATTCAGTACAACACCGTGCTGTACGCCATTGGACACGGATTTGCCATATCCCAATATTTCTAGTTTCCCGAATTCATTCTTCCTGCCCGCGATGGCCACTACCTTGGTAGTACCAATATCCAAACCTACAATAACGGGTTGTTGCTTCTTACTCATATCACTGTTATTTAAAAAGTATTATACTGTATTTTATGTTTGCCCGGCAATAGATGCCGGTAGGTTAATGTTTATTATCTCTACTGTGCGCTTATAGGCGTTGCGGGCAATGTCTGCAGCAATTCCTTTTCATCCAGCACATCCGGCACCTTCACCACAGTATCCGTAGTACGGGGCGCCACCCATCCCAGCGAAGGGCGGGCTACCACCTGGTTGACAAAGCTCAGGTCCAGCTCCTCATATTTATCCCAGCCCAGCGTATTGCTCACCTGCCTGTAAAAGGCAAACAGGTTGGCAAACTTAGTATCCAGGTCGGTCGTATCGCCTATCATCACTTTCTGGTTGCCCAGCAGGGTAGCCATTATAAATTTCCTGCTGTCCGTCACACCTACCTGCACTACCTGCCTTGACCAGAAGGTATCGTTGTTAATGAACTTCGCTATGCCTATGATCCTGGATTGCAGATCGCCGCCCTTCTCCCTGCTCTTTTCCACGGGCACATCCGTAAAGACCACTGCCGGGTAAGAATAGCCCACCACTATCGGCATTACATTTCCCGTGCTGTCCAGGTAGTAGCTGTTGCCGGACCTGTCAAATATACGGGCCACCGGTATGCGCTGCCGGACGTCCACATTCAGGTAACGGCCGTTATCTATGTACAGCTCCGCTTTCTCTATCCAGGGATTGGTCATCACCACTGCTTCCAGCTGCTTCAGATCCGCTGTTTTGATAGACAGCTTTTCTATGTCAATGTTCTTCTCCTCCACAAACAGGCGTTCTATATCTTCCTTTTCCAGGAAAGAGTACACCTCATCATCATTCAGGTGTATCCTGAAGCCTTTCAATGGCGCATGGATATGATACTGATAGGTAAAATAGATCAGCACCCCTATCGTCACCGCTATCAAAGAGCCTATAATTATCCTGGTGTTTATCTTGCGCATGTCTTATATCTTCTTCAATAACTATTAATCTTCCGATGAAGGACCATATCTTTTTATGATCTCCTCCGCTATAGGCTGCACCAGCTTATCTATATCGCCCGCTCCGCAGGTAATAAAGAGATCCAGGGGCGCAGATGCCGCGTATTGCACCAGTCCTTCCTTCGTCACGATCGTCCTGTTAGGATTGCCCATCAGGTCTGCTATCATCCGGGAGGACACGCCTTCCATCGGCTGCTCGCGGGCCGGGTAGATATCCAGCAGCAGCACCTCATCCGCCAGGTCCAGGCTGCGTGCAAATCCCGCAGCAAAATCCTTTGTCCGGGAGTACAGGTGCGGCTGGAAAGCCACTACACATTTCCGCTTAGGGAACAGTGTTTTAGCACTTTTAATAAGCGATGCCAGCTCTTCCGGGTGATGCGCATAGTCATCAATATAAACAACCTGCTTATTTTTTACTACGTATTCAAAACGTCTTTTAACTCCTTTGAAGGTCCCCATAGCGCTTATCACGGCAGCATCGTCAATATCCAGGGATTTGGCTACCGCTATGGCTGCCACGGCATTTTCCACATTGTGCATACCGCCCACGTGCAGCCGCACGCCTTTCAGGAACCAGCCGTTGCCTTTTACATCGAAGACATAGCCGCCGTTACGCATCGTGATATTGGAAGCATATGCCGTGGCGCTGCTGTTCTGAGCACTATAGGTGAACCTGGAGGCACCTTTCAGCTCCAGGCCTTTCTTCAGGCCATGCTTATACCAGAGCATCCCATCCGGCTTGATATTCGCCGTGTATTGTATATAGGCCTCCTCTACTGCCGCTTCGGTCCCGTAAATATCCAAGTGATCCGGGTCCATAGCCGTCAGCACCGCAATATCGGGTCTCAACTTTAAAAAGCTCCGGTCATATTCATCAGCCTCTATCACAGCCACATTGGTATCGCTGCTCCAGTAATTGCTGTTATAGTTAACGGCAATGCCTCCCAGGAAGGCATTGCAGCCATACTGACTGTCTCTCAGGATATGTGCCACCATGGAAGTGACCGTTGTTTTCCCATGCGTACCGGCTATTGTTATAGAGAACATATCATTGGATATGATCTCCAGCACATCCGAACGTTTCAGGACAGGCTTACCCTGGGCCCTGAACCAGTTCAGCTCCGAATGATCCTGCGGGATGGCTGGCGTATATACCACCAGGTCCGCGTTCTTATCCGCCAGTGCAATATTATCCTCGAAATGAACGGCTATACCTTCACGCTCCAGGGCATCTGTAAGCGCCGTGGGCGTCTTATCGTAGCCCGACACTTTCCGTCCCGATTCATTGAAGTAACGGGCAAGCGCGCTCATCCCTATACCTCCTATACCGATGAAGTATACATTTTTTACGTTATTCAGGTCAATATTGTGCATATATCAAATTACTTTCTTTCTGATTGAATAATATTTCTGATCTGCGCGGCGATCCTTACATCCGCATCTTTTATAGCCAGGCCAAGCAGGTTGTCATGCATCTGCTGCAGTTGCTTTTCATCATGGATCAGTGCCTGTACCTTATCCTGCAGCAATTCTCTTACACGATCATCAGGTATCATCCAGGCCGCCTGCTTATCCACCAGCGCCTGCGCATTGCTGGTCTGGTGATCTTCGGCAGCAAAGGGGTACGGTATGAATATAGCAGGTCTGGCAACGATGCAGATCTCCGCTATAGCCAGTGCGCCGGCCCGGGAAATGATCATATCACATACCGCATACGCCTGATCCATTTCATAAATAAATTCCATAGCCTTCACGTGCTGCGGGTACTGTGCGGCAATCGCGGCGGCTTCACTGATAAATGTCTTACCGGTCTGCCATACCACCTGTATATCCTGCGCCACCAGCGCGGGAATGCACCCGGCCATAGCCTGGTTGATGCTCTTGGCACCCAGGCTCCCGCCTACTACCAGTATCGTTTTCCTGGCTGCATCCAGTCCGAAAGATCGTGCAGCGTCCTCACGGCTTACCTTAGATTGCGATATCGCTTTCCGTACCGGGTTGCCTGTCATCACGATCTTTTCTGCAGGAAAGAAGCGTTGCATATTGTCATAGGCTACGCAAACGGCCGCCGCTTTTTTTCCCAGTATCTTATTCGTCTTGCCGGCAAAGGAATTCTGCTCCTGTATCAGCGTCGGGATACCTTTTTTCTGCGCGGCGTTCAGCACCGGGAAGCTGGCAAAACCGCCGACCCCTACCACTGCATCAGGTTTGAATTCCCTGATGATATTCATCGCAGCCTTATTGCTTTTCCAGAGCTTGAACGGCAGGGACAGGTTCTTCAGCAGGTTACTCCTGTTAAAGCCTGCAATATCGAGGCCTATGATGCGGTAACCTTCCTTCGGCACCTTTTCCATTTCCATCTTGCCATTGGCCCCCACGAACAGGATATTAACAGCAGGGTCGGCCGCTTTCAGCGCATGGGCAATCGCCACCGCCGGGAATATATGTCCTCCTGTACCGCCTCCTGCTATAATAATGTTCATGACCTGATAATTTCTAATTCCTGTATCTGCTTTTCCACAGATGCCTTTGTTATTTTATCTTTTTCATTCTGTTCCATCTCTTCCACATACCTGCTGACGCTCAGGATAATGCCTATCGCAATACAGTTAAACCATATGGACGATCCTCCCATGCTCATCAGCGGCAAGGTCAGCCCCGTGACTGGAAGCAGGTTGACCGCGACTCCCATATTCACAAAAGCCTGGAAGACCATGGTCACGCTGAGGGCTATGACCAGGAAGGAACCGAATGCGTAAGGAATACGCCTGAATATCTGTATGCTTCTCCACAGCAGGGTAAGATAGATGAGCATCAGTCCTACCGCACCGATCACACCGTATTCCTCGATAAGCATGGCAAATATCATATCGGAATAAGGATGCGGCAGGTAATCCCTGGCCCAGCTGTTGCCCGGGCCTTTCCCTATGAAGCTGCCGTTGGCGATCGCTATCTTGGCCTGGTTCACCTGGAAGTTATCGTCAGCATCTCCTTTTCCCATATAGGTCTCTATCCGCTTTTCCCAGGTTTCCGCCCTGCCTATACCGGTAGCTTTGGAGAAGCCGTACAGGCCCGCTACCGCTATGATGCCTACCAGTCCCAGCAGGAGTATGTGCTTCATACTGACCCTGCCTATAAAGAACATGATACAGCACGTGAGCAATAACAATAATGCCGTTGATAAGTTGGCAACCCCGATCAGCAGCACGATCAGCAGCACCGGGCACAGAATGGGGATCACAAATCCTTTCCAGAGATCTTTGATATTGTCCTGGCGCAGGCTCAGCATTTTGGCCAGGTACATAAAGATGGCCAGCTTGGCCAGGTCTGAGGTCTGGAAGGAGATATTGATCACCGGGATGGTGAGCCAGCGGGCTCCGTCATTCAGTGTGGTACCTACACCCGATAAGGTCAGGATCAGCAAAGGAATACTTGCCAGGAACAAATAAGACGCCCATTTCTTGAACTTCACGTAATTGATCCTGTGAAATATAAAAATGATAACGAAGCCCAGCACATACTTGAATGCATGGCTCAGAAAGAAATGGTTCTCTCCCATTCCCTTACGCCAGGCTAAAGACCCGGTGGCACTGTAGATCACTACCGAGCTCCAGAAGAAGAGCAGCAGTACCACGGCCCAGATGCCCTTGTCACCTTTAATATATTTCCTTATTACTTCCATTGCACTTTATTTCTTTTTACTTTAAAGTTCCCTTACCGCGATCTTGAACTGCTCACCCCTGTCCTCGAAATTCTTGAACAGGTCAAAGCTGGCACAACCGGGAGAGAGCAGCACCACATCGCCTTCCCTGGCCAGGAAGTAAGCGGTCTTTACGGCATCTTTTGCCGAACGTGTGTCCACGATATCCGTAACCACATTATCAAAGGCCTGGTGTATAAGGTCGTTATTGATACCTAAACATACGATAGCCTTTACCTTCTCCTTTACCAGGTCCATGATCTCATTATAATCGTTCCCCTTATCCTGTCCTCCGAGTATCAATACCACATCCTTCGTCATGCTTTCCAGGGCATACCAGACAGAGTTGAGATTGGTGCCTTTACTGTCATTGATGAATTCCACTCCGCCCACTGTCGCAACATATTCCAGCCTGTGATCCAATCCGTTGAATGTTGAAAAACTTTCTCTTAAAAATTCATTCCTGATGCCTGCAGCCTTAGCTGATATACCCGCCGCCATAGTGTTGTAATAATTATGTTTGCCTTTGATCATCAAATCATTGATGGATTGCTGGAAGTTCTCATCGTTTACATTGATCTGAATGTTGTCGTTCTTAAAGAGTGCGCCGTTTTTCTGGTTAAATAGTTTCTCGTTCATCGTAATGGTCAATAATTGTGAATGTATTTTGGTTTCGGTTAGTTTCGCTTGTATAACAGGGTCATCCACATTGATCACTGCATAATCTGCAGCCTCCTGGTTTTTGAAAATGTTGAACTTGGCCTGTATGTATTCATCATAATTGTAATTATACCTGTCCAGGTGATCCGGTGTGATATTCAGCAGTACCGCTATATCCGGCCGGAAGGTTTCAATATCATCCAGTTGAAAGCTGCTCACTTCTATGATATACCAGTCTGCAGGCTGCAAAGCGACCCGCTTCGCAAAGCTGATACCGATATTGCCCACCAGCGCCGCATCCAGACCGGCTTTCACAAATACATTGTGCGTCAGGGTAGTCGTGGTGCTTTTACCATTACTGCCGGTGATGGCTACGATCTTACTGTTATTAATAAACCTGTAAGCCCATTCGATCTCACTGATGACCCTTATGCCCTTTTCCCTGATCTTTCTGACCACCGGCGCCTTTTCAGGTATGCCGGGACTTTTTACGACCAGTCCGGCCTGCAATATCTTCGCTTCATCATGCCCCTGCTCTTCAAAAGGTATCTCCCAGGACAACAGCTCCTTCTTATAGGTATCCTTTATATTGCCGTAATCGGAGACCCATACATCGTATCCCTGCTTTTTGGCCAGGATAGCAGCCCCGTTACCACTCTCGCCCGCACCCAATATAACAACCAGTTCCGCCATCCTTACTGAATTTTTAAAGTCACAACACTTAATACGGCCAGCACGATACCGATGATCCAGAAACGCGTCACGATCTTGCTTTCATGGTAACCCAGCTTCTGGTAATGATGGTGCAGCGGCGACATCAGGAAGATGCGGCGGCCCTCACCGTATTTCCGCTTCGTATATTTAAAGTAAGCCACCTGCAGCACCACCGACAGGTTCTCCACGAGGAAGATACCGCAGATAATGGGTATGAGCAGCTCCTTTCTTACTATGATAGCCAGCGAGGCGATGATACCGCCAAGCGCCAGGCTGCCCGTATCTCCCATGAATACCTGTGCAGGGTGGGCATTATACCACAGGAAACCGATACACGCGCCGACAAACGCGCCGACAAATATGGACAGCTCGCCCAGGTTGGGAATGTGCATGATATTAAGGTATTCCGCGAATATATAGTTACCGGACAGGTAGGCAAATATGCCGAACGTCAGCCCGCTGATGGCAGAGACACCTGTTGCCAGACCATCTATCCCGTCCGTAATATTGGCGCCGTTGGATACTGCCGTGATAATGAATATCACGAACAGGATATATAACGTTGGCGTCAGCCATTTCTCCGCTTGCTCTCCCGCAAATGAAGATATCTTGCTATAGCTCAGCTCATGATTCTTGGTGAACGGCACGGTAGTGACCGGGGCCTTTACCTGTACATAGGTATGTGACTGCCCCTTATCATCCAGCCGGGTATAAGGATCGGATACGATCTTTTCCGTGGCGCTGTACAGTATAGGCGTGTTCTCCTTGACCTCTCTCGTGATCACAATATCATTATGGTAATACATCGTATAGCCTATAATGATGCCCAGACCGATCTGTCCTATGATCTTGAACCTGCCCTGCAGGCCTTCCTTATTCTTTTTGAATACCTTGATGTAATCATCTATGAACCCTATCAGCCCCAGCCATACCGCGGAAAGCAGCATCATCAGGATATAGATATTTTTAAGGTTGGCAAAAAGCAATGTAGGGATCACCATGCCTGCAATGATCATGATACCGCCCATGGTAGGTGTGCCCCTCTTGGTCTTCTCGCCTTCAAGTCCCAGGTCACGGATCGTTTCTCCTATCTGCCTGCGCTGCAGCAGGAGGATCATCCGCTTACCGAATACCAGGGTGATGACCAGTGACAGTATAACGGCCATGGCAGCCCTGAAAGTGATGAAGTGAAACAACCCCGCACCTGTAAGTGTAAAATGCTCTCTTAAATAGCTGAATAAATGATACAACATACTTCGGTTATCTTTCTAATAATGTAAACATATGAATGAGCTGTTCCTTATCATCAAAATGATGCTTTACGCCGTTGATCTCCTGGTACGTCTCATGTCCTTTTCCTGCAAGCAGTATGATGCTTTCCGGCGATGCCATGCTTACCGCCACGCGTATGGCTTCCTGCCTGTCGGTAATCCTCAGGTACTTCCGTTTCATAGAGACAGGCACGCCCTGTTCCATATCATCCAGGATCACTTCCGGGTTTTCGCTTCTCGGGTTATCCGAGGTAAATATTACTTTAGTGCTATGCGTGACGGCCACCTCGGCCATTTCGGGCCTTTTGGAAGTGTCCCTGTCACCGCCGCAGCCTACTACCGTTATCACTTCCTTATCCTGGCTGAACTGCCGGATGGTGCTCAGCACGTTCAGCAACGCATCCGGCGTATGGGCATAGTCCACGATGCCCAGGATATGATCCGCAGCGGAACGTATGGTCTCAAACCTGCCCGCAGCGCCTTTTAGCTCACTTAATATTTCCAGTACCCGCCGCGCAGGCATACCCAGGTTCAGGGCTGCGCCGTACACGGCCAGGATATTATAGGCATTGAATAATCCGTTCAGCCTGAAGTGCACCTCCTGCTGACCGATCAGCATCAGTAAGCCGTCCAGCTCATTCTCCAGCACTTTGCCTTTGTAATCCGCAGGCACCCTCAGCGCATAGGTCTTACGGGCGGCCTTTGTATTCTGCAGCATCACCAGCCCTCTCTTATCATCCGCATTGACAATAGCAAAAGCCTCTTTTTTCAGGCCATCGAAAAAGGCTTTCTTGGCCTGGAGGTAAGCGTCAAATGTTTTATGATAATCCAGGTGGTCGTGCGTAAGGTTGGTAAATAAGGCACCGTCAAAATCCACGCCCGCTATGCGTTGCTGGGATACTGCGTGAGAGCTTACTTCCATAAAGACATACTCACATCCCGCTTCGTACATAGTATTCATAAGCTGCTGCAGCGATATCGCATCCGGCGTCGTATGCGTGGCAGGCACTACCTTATGGCCGATATAATTGGCAACCGTAGAGATCAGCCCGCAAGTATAGCCCAGCTTCTGAAACAGCTGGAACAGCAGGGTCGCTACTGTCGTCTTGCCATTCGTACCGGTCACACCTACGACTTTCATCTCCCTGGACGGGTGATCGTAAAAGACCGCAGCTATGCCACCCATTACAGCCGTCACATCCGGCACCTTAATATAACAAACGTCCGCAGCGATTACTTCCGGCAATGTATCACACACCACAGCCACTGCACCGGCCTCCACCGCCCTGGCAATAAATCCATGACCATCTGCATGAGCGCCGCGCACTGCGAAGAACAGTGTACCCTGACGCACCTTTCTTGAATCGAGCGCCAGGTCCTGCACCATATGCTGCCGGTCTCCCCTGGTCTCTGCATCCTGCAGATGTTGAATTAATGCTGCTACCGTTTTCAATGGTTATATGGTTTTTAACTTAAAGTAATAATGATCTGCTGCCCTTTCCTTATGCTCGTCTTTGGCGCTAACGACTGGCTGGTTACCCGTCCCATTCCCTGCACCTGCACGATCATACCTGCTCTTTCCAGCATATATACCGCGTCCTTAACGCCCATGCCCACCACATCGGGCACTTTACCTTTTTCCACTATCTGCTGCTCGGTATTGAATATATTCCCGTTCAGCCTGGCCGTTACGAAGCCCTCGGCATTGCTTACCCCTGCGGGAGCCTGCAGACCCAGGACACTGAACACCTGCCTCATATCATCGCTGTTGCCGCTTTTCACCACCAGCGACCTGTTCCTGCCATACTCCTGTACCGGCGGATTCCAGCCCCCGATATGCAGGGCATACAGCTTATCCGCGATCACCTTGAACACCGGGGCAGCTACCACAGCACCATAGTAGGCACCGTGAGGAACGGAACGTACAAGCACCATAACCGTATATTTGGGGTTATCTGCCGGGAAGTAGCCCACAAAAGAACCCTGCTTGACGCCGTCCTTATAGGATATCTGGCCGTCGGCCACCTGTGCCGTACCTGTCTTTCCCCCGGCTTTATATAATTGCGATTTGATCGATTTGGCCGTACCGTTTTCCACTACCGCTTCCAGGGCCTGGCGTAACTGACGGATGGTCTCCGGGCTGGCGATCCGCTCTGCCAGCACGGTAGGCGCTATCTTCTGCACCGGCTGCCCATACTCCCGGATCTCGCTCACCAGGTAGGGCTTTACCATTTTGCCGTTATTGGCCACGGCATTATATACCATCAGGGTATGCAGCGGCGATATCAGGCTCTCATAGCCATATGCTATCCAGGGCAGCGATGTCTTCTTGCCCCAGCTGGCCGATTTGGTGGTCTTGATACGGGGCGCATGCTCTCCCACCAGGTCGATACCGGTCTTTTTATCCAGCCGCAGGTCCTGCAGATGCCGGATAAATTTCATGGGATCATTAGCGTAATACTGGTCCACCAGCTTGGCAAACGCCACATTGGAGGATGCCGCAAAGGCTTTTTCTATGGAGATGACACCCATACCGGAGTGATCATCCCGGACACGCTGGGAGCCGAATTGCTTCACACCGCCTTCCACATTCACATTGTCAGAGATCTTTACATAGCCGTCCTCCAGCAGCGCCAGCAGGGACATCAGCTTAAAGGTAGAACCGGGCTCGGATAATTTGACTGCAAAATTTTCCACCTCGTCATATACGCCCCCGGCGCCTCTTTTCAGGTTGGCCATCGCCCGGATCTTGCCCGTTGCCGTTTCCATCACGATTGCCGTACCATAGGCGCAGCCATGCTTTTCCAGGCTTTCCTTCAACGCATGTTCCGTCACTTCCTGGATATTGATATCAATAGTGGACACTATATCCTTCCCGTTCTCGGGTTCCAGTATCATATCCTCGATAGGGATCCATACATTACCGGTGCTTCTTCTCAGCACCCTGCTCCCGTCATTGCCTTCCAGCACATTATTGTATGCCTCTTCCAGCCCTACATTGGAAGCATTTTCCCTCCACAGGCCGAGCGTCCTTTTAGCCAGCAGACCATAGGGATTATCCCTTTTGGAGTTGGCCTCCACTATAAAGCCGCCTTTATTCTTACGCTTGTTCAGGACGGGCAGCTCCCGTATAGCCTGGTATTCATAATATTTGGCATTCTTCGCGATCAGAAAATAACGGTCTTTCTTCTTATGCGCGGTCAGTATCCGGGTCTTATAATAATCCGCCGAATTCGCCTGCAGTATCTTAGCCAGTCCTGCCGCTATCTGGTTGATATGCTTACGGAGCGTATCTTCCGGCACCACCTTCAGGTCCCACCTCAGGTCAAAGCTCGGTGTGCTGGCTACTAGCAGGGTACCGTCTTCCGAATAAATATTGCCTCTTTCCGCGTCCAGCACCTCTTTCTTAATGTGGGTCTTCTGGGACATTTCCCGCAAGGCGTCTCCTTCTACGGTCTGGATGGCCACCACCTTCCAGACGATAGCCACAGCAAACAAGACTATCCCGGTAAACACCATGTACACCCGCAAGCTTATTTCCTGTTTCCTGTCCATATTATTTTTTACTTTTTAATTTCAAATGCCGGCTTATCCAGGGGCTTCAGGCCCAGTCGTTCCGATTTCTCGGTCATCATCTTTTCAGTGGTCAGGTTCATCAGCCTGGACTGCAGGTCCCTGTGCCGCCACCGTTCTTCCTTCAGCTCGCTCAGCCGCCGGTTATGCTCCTTAACGATAGCGATGGCCTTGTTGGAGTTGCTGATATAGACCACAATCAGCACGAACGCCAATACCAGGTAAGGAATATTCCTGGTAATACTGAATGGCGACAACCAGTCCACCAGCTTCGGTAAGCTCAATTTCCGTCCTTCGCGGGATGTATCCATAATCTTATTTCCTTTCAGCAATTCTTAAGCGCGCGCTGGACGAACGCGCATTTCTTTTTAATTCCGCTTCACCCGGCAGTATATCCTTCAATATCCTGAACGGGTTGCTGGCCTTATGCAGCCCGAAAGGATCTTCCGCTTCCCTGTTCTCCTCCAGCGTGCCGTTCTTCATAAAATGTTTCACGATCTTATCCTCCAGGGAATGGAAAGTGATCACCGCCAGCCTTCCGCCGGGCTTCAGGCAGCCGGGCGTCTGCTCCAGGAATTCTTTCAGCGCCACCAGCTCTTCATTCACCTCTATACGCAGCGCCTGGAACACCTGCGCCAGATATTTATGAGGCTTGCCCATAATACAGCCGTCTATCAGCGCTTTAAAATCATTAATGCTCTCCACGCGCCTGTTCCTGCGTCCTTCAACGATCACTTTTGCAAGTGTCCGGGAATTCCTGACCTCACCATTCTTTTCAAACATCCTGTGCAGCTCCTGCTCGGAATAGCCCGATATAATATCCGCTGCTGTCATTGTTCCCCTGTCATCCATACGCATGTCCAGCGGCGCGTCAAAACGGATGGAGAATCCCCTGTCCGCCGTATCAAACTGGTAAGAGCTCACTCCTATATCCGCCAGTATGCCGTCCACCCGGTCACAGCCGTAATAGGCCAGAAAATGCGCGAGATACCTGAAATTTTCCTTTACCAATATTACCCTCCTGTCATCCGGCGTATTGTGCCAGGCATCGCTGTCCTGGTCAAAGCAGATCAGCCGGCCTTTAGGACCCAGCCTGCTTAATATCAGCCGGGAGTGACCGGCACCGCCCATCGTACAGTCCACATATACACCATCAGGCTTTATATCCAAAGCCTCTACCGCCTCTTCCAGCAATACTGTTTCGTGATGATATTGTTGGTGCTCCATAATCTGCTATAATTCTATATCTCCCCCGAATATTTCCGATGCCAGGTCAGCCAGGTCGCCCATATTGGCGGCCAGGTAAGCGTCATAATTCGCCTTATCCCAGATCTCCATCTTGTCGATCTGTCCCAGTATCATCACATCTTTTTTCAGCTCCACTGCCGATATCATATGCTTAGGTAAGAGCAGCCTTCCCGCGCTATCCAGCTCCAGCCTTGCAGAGGTAGCCAGCATCAGCCTTTTGAACTTTTCCAGCTTGGGATTCAGCATACTGAGCTTGACCAGCTTGGCCTGGATCTTTTCCCACTCATTTTCAGTATACAATTCAATGCAGTTCTCAAATCCTTTGTAAGCGACAAAAGACAGGGAGTCCCCTTCCGGCAGCTGTTTTTTCAAACCGGCCGGGAAAGTAATGCGTCCTTTGGCATCCAGGGAAACGTCAAAATTGCCTATTAAACTTAACAAAGTGATATTTTGTGCATTTTACCACACAAAGAAACACATTTCTACACAAATCCACACATTTCAACACATAGAAAATATTATTAATTTTCCACAAAGAATGGGGATAACTCTTGCAAAATGTGGAAAACCCTAACAAAAGGTAGAAAACTATTAAATAAAGGTCAGTTTTCGGTTAGTAAGTCAGAAAGCTAAAGATAAGAGGTTTTGGCAAAAATCCTATATAAATTTTATGGCTCCATAAAAAATGCTGGGAATAAGTGCATTAAAATTTAAAATAAAAATATTATCACCCTTGCAGGCCGGAAATCCGCTTTACACATGCAACATATAGCTGTAATGTGAATTACTTATAATTTTTATCCGCCGGGTGTAGAACGGCTACCGTAATAACCGGCCATATAAGCCGTACAATTTCCTGTCTCAAAAAAGCTTAACTGGTTCCTCACATCCGTCCGGTATGACCGGCACGCTGCAGTATCTTTACAACAAACACGACCTTTGCCCCGCAGAGAAGACATTTCCCGGCCAATCGTAGCTGTAAAAGGGGTTGTTGCCTGTAAGCAGGCAGGCACTAAAGCTTATTTGATGATCCGCCAGCACCAGTGTATGTACTGGTTCCTGAAATCTTCGGGGATGGTCCTGGCTCTGATATCCTCTATGGAAGTGGCGTTCAGCCTTTCAAATTGCGGCTGGAAGGTGCGCAGGTTGTTTGAAAAGTAAATGATCCCTCCCGGTTCCATCACGCCCAGCAGCAATTGCAGCATATAGGCATGATCCCGCTGCGTGTCCCAGGTGCCTTTCAGCCTGGTGCTGTTGCTGAATACAGGCGGATCGACAAACACCAGGTCAAAGAGCGGTTCTGCCGGCAGGCTTTTTAAATATTGCATCGTGTCCATGACTATAAATTCATGGGCGCTTACATCCAGGTCGTTCAGCTCAAAATTCTCCCTGGCCCAGTTGATATAGGTATTGGAAAGATCGACCGTTGTAACTTTTTCGGCGCCACCGGCTGCGGCATATACGCTGAAAGCCCCGGTATAGGCAAATAGATTCAGCACCCGCATCTTTTTTGCTTCCTTCCCGAACTGCGCGCGCAACGGCCTGTGATCCAGGAACAAGCCGGTATCCAGGTAGTCTTTAAGGTTCACATAGAAACGCAGCCCGCCTTCGGTCACTATCATTTTCTCACTGGAGGAGTCTACCTTCTCATATTGCTCATTCCGGCGGTCCAGGCGTTTCCGCTGCTTCATAAAGATATGGTCCGGCGCCACCTGCAGGGCTTCGCTGATGGCGGTCACCGCCTCCTGTATCCACTGCTCATGCGCTGCTTCATCAGCAAATTTAAACCTGGAAGCATATTCCGCTACGTGAAGATAGTCGCCATACCTGTCCACACAAAAAGGGAATTCAGGGATATCATGGTCGAAGATCCGGTAACACATAATATCATTTCTTCTGGCCCATTTGCTGATATGACGGTCCACCTTCACCAGCCTGTTGTAAAATGCTTCCATGAGTAGTTACAATAGATAAAAAATAAAGCGCTATATGTTATAGCGCTTCCGTATAAGGTTGAAATGCTTCCCGGAGCGAATCGCTCGCAGCTACCAGGGGCAGCCTCAGGACATTCCGGATCAGGCCTTTTTCCGCCAGCACATGCTTTACACCTGTCGGGTTGCCTTCAGCAAATAACAGCCTGATAGCCGGCAGCAGCCGGTAGTGCAGCGGCTGCGCTGCTGCGATGTCATGCCGCAATGCGTGACGCACCATTGCCGTAAATGTTTCCGGATAGCAGTTGGCAGCTACGGAGATGACACCTTTCATACCTATTGCTACCTGCGGCAGCACCAGGTCATCATCACCGCTCAGCACGCTGAAGTGCGCGGGAGCGCCCTGCACCAGCTCCATACATTGCGCCATATTGCCGCTGGCCTCTTTGATCGCTACTATATTACTGCATTCCCGCGCCAGGCGCAGTGTCGTGGCCGGCAGCATATTGGTCACCGTTCTGCCGGGCACATTATAGAGGATCACCGGCTTGTCCGTGCTGGCCGCGATCGTTTTAAAATGCTGGTAAATACCTTCCTGCGAAGGCTTATTATAATAAGGCACCACGCTCAGTATGCCGTCCACCTCCGCCATAGGGTAGGCCGCAATGGTTTCTGTAACCTCCCTGGTATTATTACCGCCTATCCCCACGACAAGCGGCTTCCTTTTGTTATTTTTCTGAATGATGAATTTCAGCACTTCCAGCTTTTCTTCCGGGGTCATAGCAGGTGTTTCTGCAGTGGTTCCCAGCGCTACCAGGAAATCCACGCCTCCCCCGATCACATATTCGATAAGCTTTCCGAGGCTTTCATAGTCCACGGACAGGTCTTCCCTGAAAGGTGTTACCAATGCTACGCCTGTACCCTGAAAATTCATATGCATGTATAATTATGTAGTTTAGATTATGCTTCCGTTTCCTCGAAAAAGCCCATACTGGAGAATTTCTCTATTCTTTTTTCGATCCTCTGATCCGCGTCCGTTTGTTCCAGCTCCTTGATGGTATCCAGGATATACCGCTTGATGCTCAGCGCCATTTCTTCAGGCTTATAGTGCGCGCCGCCAACGGGCTCTTTCAGCACATCGTCCACCAGCCCGAAAGCGGACATATCTTCAGACGTCAGCTTCAGTTGCTCCGCGGCCTGCACTTTATAGTCCCAGCTCCGCCACAGGATGCTGGAGCAGTTTTCCGGGGAGATAACGGTGTACCAGGTATTTTCCAGCATCACCACCTTATCGCCCACGCCGATGCCCAATGCGCCGCCGGATGCACCTTCACCTATGATGATGCAGATCACCGGTACTCTCATGTTCACCATTTCATAAATATTGCGGGCAATGGCTTCACCCTGTCCTCTCTCCTCCGCTTCCAGGCCCGGATAAGCGCCCGGAGTGTCTATAAAGGTAACGATGGGACGGTTGAACTTTTCAGCCAGCTTCATCAGCCGCAGCGCTTTGCGGTAACCTTCCGGGTTGGCCATACCGAAATTGCGGATCTGGCGCTGCTTGGTATTGGTACCTTTCTGGTGACCGATGATCATCACCTGCTGCCCGTCTATATCTGCCAGGCCGCCCACGATAGCTTTATCATCCTTCACATTCCGGTCGCCGAACAGCTCCGTAAAGGTGCTGCATATCTTGCTGATATAATAATTGGTATAAGGGCGTTCGGGGTGACGGCTCAACTGGACCCGCTGCCAGGGTGTCAGATTTTTGTAGATCTCAGACCTTGTCTCTTCGATGGTTTGCTCCAGCTGCCTGACGGAGGCGGACATATCCATCTTGTTCTTGTCCGCGATGGATTGAAGCTTGTCCAGCTGGGACACCAGGTCTTCCAATGGCTTTTCAAAATCTAAAAACTGCATATATATAATATCTCTTATTGAATGAGTGGTAATAACGCCCCCGGTCCTTACAGACCCGGACGGCAACAGGGCAACAAAAATAGACAATATTTTGTTTTATGTGCAGGTTTAACCTATTATTCTGTTACAGGGCTTCCGGCCACAGGTGTCTCCTGTAAGCTGCTGCTGCAGTGCTCATCGCCGGTCCTGCCGGAACGTCCGCCCTGCCTTCTTTAGCTTGATTTTAACAGGCGGGCATAAGAAATGCAGCTACCTTGCCGCCTGTATGTTATCCCCGTACTTTAGGAGATAATCAGTAATTTCGCATATACAAAAATTGCATCAACAGAAAGGTATGTCAGAAAACATAGAAATATTGGGTGCCCGGGTGCACAACCTTAAGAATATAGATGTAAAGATCCCCAAGAATAAGCTGGTTGTCATTACAGGACTGAGCGGAAGCGGCAAGTCCTCCCTGGCATTTGACACTATCTTCGCGGAAGGGCAGCGCAGGTATATGGAAAGCTTTTCCGCCTATGCCCGCCAGTTCATGGGCGACCTGGAACGGCCGGATGTGGACCGTATCACCGGTCTTTCTCCCGTTATCGCGATAGAGCAAAAGACCACCAATAAAAATCCCCGCTCTACGGTAGGCACCATCACGGAGGTCTATGATTTTCTCAGGCTGCTGTTTGCCAGGGTCAGTACCGCCTATTCCTACCTTTCCGGCAACAGGATGGAGAAATATTCCGAAGAAGAGATCATCCGGCACATATACAGTCACCTGAACGGCGAGAAAATAGCGGTGCTGGCACCTGTTGTCAGGGGCCGGAAAGGACATTACCGGGAAGTATTCGAACAGTTCATGAAGCAGGGATACCTGCGCGCCAGGATAGACGGCGAGATACAGGAGCTGAAGCCGGGTATGCAGCTGGACCGCTATAAGATACACGATATAGAGCTGGTGATAGACCGCCTTACCGTCGATGAAGAAAGTAAGGTACGTCTTGGGCAAAGCATTCAGAAAGCATTGCAGATGGGCAAAGGGCTGCTGTTCATAGAGCATCATACGACCCACCAGCTTACACAGTACAGCAAGAACCTGATGGAGGCGGCCACTGGACTCTCCTATGAGGAGCCGAACCCCAATACCTTTTCCTTTAACTCTCCATATGGTGCCTGTCCGAGATGTAAAGGACTAGGTGTGGTGCATGCCATCAATATGGAAAGCGTGATACCTGACAGCAGCAGGAGCATCAGGGAGGGCGGCATCGCGCCCCTGGGAGAGGCCCGGGAGGCGCAAAGCTGGAAAATGACAGAGCGTTTCGCCAAGAAGCACAAGATATCCCTGACTACCCCGATAGGCAACCTGAAGGACAAAGAGCTGAACCTTATCCTTTACGGGCAGGAAACGGCAGGCATCACTTACCAGGAAAACAGCGAAGATTATAAATACCTTACTGATAGCTTTGAAGGCGTCCTGAACAGTATGTTGCGCTGGTTCAACGAAAGCCCGTCAGACCATATCAGGAACTGGGCGGAGCAATTCCTCCACCTGGATACCTGCCCGGAATGCGAGGGCAAAAGGCTAAAAAAGGAAAGCCTGTGCTTTAAGGTAGGCCCCTATAATATAGCCGACCTGTCACAGTTGTCATTGTCCGCCTTTTATGAGCAATTCAGCAATATAGATCAATACCTGGATGATAAGAAAAAGATCATAGCCAAGGATATTATCAAAGAGATCACGGAGCGGGTGCGCTTCCTGCTGGATGTCGGCCTGCACTACCTGACACTCAACAGGCCTACCAGGACTCTGAGCGGCGGAGAGAGCCAGCGCATACGGCTGGCCACGCAGATCGGCTCCAAGCTGACCGGCATCACCTATATCCTGGATGAGCCGAGCATAGGATTGCACCAGCGGGACAACCAGCGGCTGATCCATGCGCTGGAAGACCTCCGGAACGGCGGCAACAGCGTGCTCGTGGTAGAGCACGACAAGGATATTATGCTGGCAGCCGATCACCTGATAGATATAGGTCCCAAGGCCGGCATCCACGGGGGCCGCATCGTATCGCAGGGCACCCCGGAAGAAGTGCTGCGTTCCGATTCGCTGACATCACAGTACCTCACTGACAAGAAGTGCATTGAGCTGCCTGCCCAGCGCAGGAAAGGCAATGGCCATGAGCTGACGCTCCGGGGCGCTACCGGCAATAACCTCAAAAGCGTGGATATCTCCATTCCCCTGGGCACCTTCGTGGTTGTGACGGGCGTATCGGGCAGCGGCAAAAGCACCCTGATCACGGAAACACTGTACCCTATCCTGTCCCGGCACTGCTTTCCCGCATCCAAGATGCAGCCGATGCCCTATAAAAGCGTTGAAGGCCTGGAACACATCGACAAGGTGATAGAGATAGACCAGACGCCCATAGGCAGAACGCCGCGCAGCAATCCTGCCACCTACTGCGGTTTTTTCAACGACATCCGGCAATTGTTCGCCCAGGTGCCGGAAGCCAAGATAAGGGGCTATAATGCCGGAAGGTTCTCCTTTAACGTCAAGGGGGGCCGGTGTGAGGAATGCCAGGGCGGCGGTATGAGGGTCATCGAAATGAATTTCCTGCCGGACGTGTACGTCCCCTGCGAAAAATGCCAGGGCAAACGCTATAACAGGGAAACCCTGGAGATCCGGTATAAAGGCCGCTCCATCTCGGATGTGCTGGATATGACCGTAGCGGAGGCAGTGGAATATTTTATCAATGTACCGTCCCTGCACCGTAAGATCAAAACGCTGCTGGATGTGGGACTGGGATACATTACCCTGGGGCAGAGCGCCGTCACCCTGAGCGGCGGTGAGGCACAACGGGTGAAGCTGGCCACCGAGCTGGCCAAGAAGGACACGGGCAAGACCTTTTACATACTGGATGAGCCTACGACAGGTCTCCATTTTGAAGATATACAGGCACTGCTGAACGTGCTGAACAAGCTGGTCGGCAGGGGCAATACGGTCCTCGTGATAGAGCACAACCTTGATATGGTGAAAGTGGCCGACTATATCATTGATATCGGTCCCGAAGGAGGAGAAGGCGGCGGCACCCTGGTCGCACAGGGCACTCCGGAAAAGGTAGCCAAAAGCAGGAAAAGCATTACCGGCGTATTTCTCAAAAAAGAATTACAATAAGCAGCAGGGGAGTTACTTCGGTAATTCCCTTTTTCAACAGCACTTACCACGCATAGGACTACCCACTGAAAAATGAACCGCGGATTTGCCGGACAGCGCCTTAAATGTCCTATTTTTGGTACGATCACTTATTTAATACAACCATTATGTACTTCGGTATTCACAGAAATCAGAAAGCCAGCCTCATTTACCTGCTGCATCATGAAGATATGGTCACTTCCATAACGGATGATAAAAATGAGATCATCTTCGTACAGCAACAGCTCAAAAACGAAACTACCGCTATCCCTTTGTTCCGGAACGGCAGCCTGCACTTCATCGTCTATCTTAAAGAATTCGACGAAGTGCCCGATACGCTGGAGAATGTGAGAATAGAGGCCGGCAAGCTCCTTCCTGTGCTGAACAAATACCATATCAAGGAGATCATTATCAGGAACATGATAGAAGAGTCCGACGCCGCCTATCTTTTTGCAGAAGCGCTCACGCTCACCAATTACCAGTTCCTGCCTTACAAAAGCGGGAAAAACGCACGTCCCAACAGCCTGGACACCATCTATTTTTATAAGGATGAGATCACGGAAAAGTTGCTGACACAGCTGCAGATCACCACGCAGGCCGTTTACCATATCCGTAACCTGGTCAATGAGCCATTCAGTCACCAGACACCGCAACAGTTCTCGGAGCAGCTGCAGCAGATAGCCAGGGAAGGCCGCTTCAGGATCACCACGTGGGACCGAAAAAAGATAGAGCAGCATAAGATGGCCGGGCTGCTGGCAGTCAGCAGCGGCAGCCAGAACGACCCGGTATTCAATATACTGGAGCATAAGCCCACAAGGTATATCAACAAGCAGCCATTGGTGCTGGTCGGTAAAGGCGTCGTGTACGACACCGGCGGACTGAGCCTGAAGCCTACGCCCAACAGTATGGATCATATGAAGAGCGATATGGCCGGGGCCGCGCTCGTAGCGGGCATCCTGTATGTAGCCGGGATGCTCAACCTGCCCATACATATCATAGGGCTGATACCGGCGTGCGACAACCGGCCGGGAGAGAACGCCTACGCGCCGGGCGATATTATCACCTACGCGGACGGAACAACGGTAGAGGTGCTGAATACGGACGCGGAAGGCCGACTGATCCTGGCCGATGCACTGCTTCATGCCAAGAAATACAAGCCTGAGCTGGTCATAGATTTCGCCACGCTTACCGGGGCGGCCGCTGCCATATCGGGCGCAGAAGGCATGATCATGATGGGTAATGCACCCCAGGGCTATAAGGAGCTGCTGTACCAAAGCAGCATCAAGCATTACGAGCGGTTCATAGAGCTTCCTTTATGGAAAGAATACGGGGATATGATGAAATCCGAGATCGCCGATCTTAAGAACATCAGCGGTGGAACAGCAGGCGCTATCACAGCAGGTAAATTCCTGGAGCACTTTACGGATTTCCCCTGGCTGCACTTTGACATCGCAGGGGTGGCCTATACCACATCACCCAAACATTATAAGACCTTCGGAGGTACTGGCTTCGGGCTGAGAATGATGGCTGATTTCCTGCTGCATTATAAAAGCTTATAGCCGTATAAGTAAAATTTAATCCAATCGTTGTATATACAACGATTGGATTCCCTACTTTTGTAGCGTTAAATTTTTTTATCAGCATTTATATACAAAAGATGGAAATTATAGAAGCGCTCCAATGGAGATATGCCACTAAAAAAATGAACGGTATGCCCGTGGCAGCAGACAAAGTTGCAACTATTCTCGAAGCAGCACGTCTGGCCCCAACCTCATCGGGCCTGCAGCCTTTCCGGGTGATCGTGGTAACCGACCCGGAGCTGAAAGCCAAAATACAGCCCATAGCTTACGGCCAGAGCCAGATAACGGATGCTTCCCATTTGCTGATCTTTGCAGCCTGGGATAAATATACCGACGAACGGATTGACAGCGCTTTTGAGCTGATGAACGCCAAAAGAGGCTTACCGTCCGATACTACCGACGAGTATAAGAACGGCTTAAAGGCACATTTTGCCACCCTCACAGAAGAGCAGCAGGCTGCACATGCGGCCAAGCAATCCTACATCGCATTCTCCGCGGCCATTGTTGCGGCAGCTATGCAGGAGGTGGACAGCACCCCTATGGAAGGCTTTGACAACGCCGCGCTGGACAAGCTGCTGGAGCTGGATAAGGCCGGCCTCCGGTCTGCTACGATCCTCGCACTGGGCTACCGGGACGCAGCCAATGACTGGCTGGTGAACCTGGAGAAAGTAAGAACGGCCAAAGAAGATTTCATTATCGAAAGATAAGCACGGCCATATGCCGGAGAAACGTCCGCCGGGTGGAACACCCACGGATAGTTCCCCGGAACCCATTAAGCATCCAGGCCATAAACCTGTATGGCCATTACCCGATAACCCCATACGACGAAAGACGTATGGGGTTATTTTATGCCTGCCCTTCAGACAGGAGCCATGAATTACACTAACTTTGCGGGATGATTCCACATGCATTATACGACCAGTTAAAAAGAGCATTTGCTTCCTTTCACTGGCAGGACAAACGGATAATCGCGGCAGTGAGCGGTGGCGCGGACAGTATGGCCCTCTGCTATGTGCTGAAGCACCTGGATATACCATTTGTCATTGCGCATTGCAACTTCGGGCTGCGCGGAGCGGAGAGCCATGAAGATGAGCATTTTGTGGCCGCCTGGGCAGCGGAGCACCACATCCCCTTTTATGTAGAGCGGTTCGATACCCGGGGAGTCCTGGAAAAGGAAGGCGGCAACCTGCAGGATACCTGCCGCAGGCTGCGGTATGACTGGTTTGAAGCATTAAGACAGCAACTGGATTATCATTATATAGCCACTGCCCACCATAAGGACGATGTGGCGGAAACCGTGCTTATGAACCTGATGCGGGGCACCGGCATTGCCGGTATGCACGGCATCCTGCCGGTCCAGCAGCACATCATAAGGCCGCTGCTGAGCATGGACAAGGAACAACTGCTGGAGATACTCCGCGCGCATAGCTGCAGCTGGCGGGAAGACAGCAGCAATAAAAAGGATGATTATTTAAGGAACAAGATACGACACCACCTGCTGCCCGCCATGAAGGCTATCCTGCCACAGTCGGTAGACGGTATCTATAAGACCTCACAACGGCTCCGGGATATAGAGCAGGTTGCCCGTAAGGAGCTGGACAAAGCGCTTTCCGGGTTGCTGGAACCCAGGGGTAATGATCATTACATCAGCATTAACAAGCTGTACAGGCAGCCGGGCTATGCCACGCTGCTGTATGAAATAGTCAGAGGCTTCGGGTTCAGCGCATCGCAGATGACGGATATCATCATGCTCCCGGACGCCCATACAGGCAAAATGGTGGTCAGCGATACCTACAGGATCCTCAAGAACCGGGATTTCCTCATTATCACCCCGGTACAGACCCTTGCAAGCGACTGCATCATTATAGAAGATGCGGCCGGCCGGGAGTATCCTTACGCCAACGGCACGCTCCGGGTTTCCGGCGGCGATGCGCTTCCTGAAGAAGCAAAGGAACACCCTGGCCATATACGGACGGACGCGGACAGGTTGGAATGGCCCCTTATCCTGAGACCCTACCGGACCGGCGATTATTTCTACCCTATAGGCATGGGTATGAAAAAGAAAAAAATAAGCAAGCTGCTTAAGGACAGCAAGCTGCCGCAGCACGAAAAAGAAAAGGTATGGGTGGTGGAAAGCAATAAAAAGATAGTATGGGTGATAGGCCTGAGGATGGATGAAAGGTTCAGGGTCACAGCGGCCACACGGAACATCGCTGTGTTCAGCATTTTTTAAAGTGACTATCTGCTTACAGGCAACAAGCTTTTATTACAGATACGCCTCGCTGAACGGCGCTCTTTCGGCAGGTCAAAACCGCTTTTGCTATAAAGGAACTGAGGGTGCTGGTCATTCCGAACGGATGTGAGGAATCTCTTACAATAATGTATAACTGATAATGACTTTGTTGCCTATATATAGTCAGTTAAAACTATTACCAACAATCTGTTGTAAAAAAGTATCCGGATGTTTGTCCTTTGCAATATCTGGTTAGTCCTGGTCATAACCTTTCCGTCTATTCCAAACAATCCCTTTTTCAACGAAAAGTATTCAAAAGAATCAATTAAAGCATTATACCGGCAGCGCCCGTACCGGGCAAGGTTCGACACACATCACGCAAGGTTTGACATACATCACGTAAGGTTCGATATTCATAGTGTAAGGGTACTTTCAATGTAATATTTATCAGTAGTTTCACCCCACGGCCATACTATATAAAAAATAAAAAATGCGTATTTATACGTATTTTTTAATTAAAAATGTTTTATAAGTTTGCCACAGACTGTTATTAACAGGCAGTTAAGTTACAAATTGTGAGCAATTATAACCGAAATTTCACAAGTTAGTTGTAACCCTAAAAAATTATAACAAACACTCAAAACTTAAAATATTTTAATATATAAAAGTTTTTTGATGAATTATTTAAAAAACAAAAATTTAATCATGGGACATTCTCCAAAATTACAAACAGCAATTGACAAAAGTGCTGAAGCAAAACGTCTAATTGAAGAAGAAATTAGAAAAGCTCAAGAAGCTTTAGCGAATACAGAAGCTAAAGCAACAGATTACATTAATACTCACACAAAAGGTATTATTCAAGTTCTTGCCAGTAATAACAATGCTTATTCAAAATTCACAGATGATTACAGTTTGAAAGTTTTAGATGGCGTTATTGATGGAGTAAGTAAAACAGCTAAGGATCTGGTCACTAACAAAGACGATAAAGAAAAAATGGCTGAGGCTGCGATCGGAGATATTGCAGAAGTTGTAAAGTCAACTTTGGCACTATTTTCCACTAGTAGTAGCACAAATCAGACATCACAAATTGTTTTTAGCTATATTATTTCTGGTGATAATAATTTTGCCGTTTATTTTGCTTGTAATTCAATGAGTGTCGAAAATAAAAGTGCTTTTGGCGAGCAAAAAATGGTTGTCGTTTCTAATATGTATTTATTGGCATCTGTTAAGCCAAATCCAGATATTACAAAAGCAAAAATTATTCAAAATGATTTGGACACACTTTATGAATTAAATAAAAGTTTTAATGAAGCCTTGATAAATGTTAAAACTATTGAAGATTTAGAAAATTTGAAATTAGCTCAAATAAAAATTGATATGATAGTAGAGAAATTGAAAAAAGATTTGGAAAAAGAAGTAAAAAGAGAGCTTCTAGCACGTCTTGAAAAATAACGCTTTACATAATTAAAACACTACAATATTTCAGTTCAATATTCCAGCTAACTTTTAAATTAAAGTGACTAGTAAGTAATTGCCATAAAGGTCTACCTACAGCACCAGCAGAATTTGAAAACATCACCGGGTCAATACTTTCCTAACCTTACGTGCCAATAATTATAAAATATACATCATACGTATATACGTATTTTTCAGGTCGATTTACCAATAAGATCGAACTGTATGAACGGATGCTGAAGGAAAAAGATGAGATGATGGCAAGGTTGGAGAGTTGATAAAGAGAAAGTAACAGCACAGTCAATAATGTTGCTTAATATAAAAAGGACGTACCGCAGTAGCGGTACGTCCTTTTTTGTGTAGCTCTAAGCAATACCAAAGCGGCGAATATACTCATTTACACACATTATAAATTTCGTATAAATACGTATTTTATATTTTAAGAATATTTCATAGGTTTGTAGGGCTGATTGTAAACATTTATAAGCGTTTAAAGTTGCGCTTATTTGCGAGTTAGCGGTCAGGCAATGAACGACCCACGAAAACTAAAAACGATAAAACGAAAGAAATAAAATATGGCAGATTTACACGTAAGCAAAAAGACCGTTGGAAAATTATTCAGCGAAATGCAAAACAAAAAGTTCGTTATTCCAGACTATCAACGACCTTACAAATGGAACATTGAAAAATGTGAAACATTATGGAGCGATATTGAAAATTTTGCTCAAACAGACGCCAAAGTAGGTGCGGACTATTTTTAGGAACAATTGTTTCTTATGTCAATGACGACAAAAATCAAGAGATAATTGACGGACAACAGCGTATTACTTCATTTATGTTGTTGTTGCGTTCATTTTACAAGAAACTTGACGATATGGTAGAAGACGAAGATGTAATTGGTTTGAAAAACCAACTTGCACCTTGTATTTGGGACATAAATCCTATTTCACAAAAAGTTACGGACAAAACAAAAATTCATATTATTTCGGAGGTTGCAACAGAAGAAGATAACGAAACTTTCCACAAAATTTTAGAAACAGGAAACGTCAGTGAAAACGCACAAGACAATTACTCAAAAAACTATCGCTATTTCAAAGAAAAATGTGATGAATACGCTACGACTAATCCAATGCAATGGAAAGAACTTTGTGTAACTATTCTTCAAAAATGCATCATTCTTCCAATTGAGTGCGATGCACAAGACACAGCACTGACAATTTTTTCAACGCTTAACGACAGAGGTATGCCATTGGCTGACTCCGATATTTTCAAAGCACAAATTTATCGCAACTGCACGACAGAAGAAAAAAGAAAAGAATTCACGGAAACGTGGAAAGAACTGACACAAATATGTAAACAAGGTTACTTTTCCATTGACGATATTTTCCGTTATTATACTCACGTTCTGAGAGCAAGAAATAACGACAAATCTAAAGAAGTCGGATTACGTAAGTTTTACGCAGAAAACAAATATGACCGTTTGAAGAGCCAAAATTTAATGACTGAAATTATGGATTTGGCTTACTTCTGGCGTTTTCTAAATACAGAAATTGAACCTGAAAATGACTATACATATTCAATTTCAACAAAGGCAAAAATCAATTTACATTGTTTAAGTTGCTATCCAAACGAATTTTGGAAATATGCTACAAGCGTTTTCTTTTTAAAGCACAAAGACAGCGATACTTTTGAAACCGACTTTGAGAAAATGTTGCAAAAACTAATTGCGTTTTTGTTTGCTAAGTTTATAGAGCAACCGTCTGTAAACGCTATCAAAGATGACATTTACAACGCTTGTATTTCTCTAAACACAAGCCAAGAACACCAATACAAGTTCACCCTAAATGAAGATTTATTAAGCCAACAAATTGACGGGCATTCTTCTTCCCGAATTTCAAGGGCTTTGCTTTTGTTATATGCTTATCTAAACCCAAAACAAACTGACCTAATTCCAAGCACCTTTGACATTGAACATATTTTCCCTAAAAAATGGCAAGACACAAACTATAACGGTTGGTCTAGCGATGACGCAGCATTGTATTTAGACAGATTTGGTAACAAGACAGTTTTTGAGAAAAAACTAAACATACAAGCAGGCAATGGCTATTTTGGAGTGAAGAAACAAAAATATAGAGTTTCAAGTATTGCGACAGTTTTAGAACTTTCAAACTATCCAAAAAACGATTGGGTTCAAGAGGACATTGAAGAACGAGAAGCAAAATTTAAAACAACATTATTGGATTACTTTAGAACAAACTTGGCAAGTAACAACTGACAACTGCCCGAACCGCTAACATCGGTTTGGCGTAATGGCGGATGGCGGATGACGGATTTCTATTGAACATTTGTGCTAAATTGAACAATAGTAATCCTAATTAACAGCAGTGCTAAATGCCGCCACTACGCCAAGCCCCGAACCGTTATGAACAACCGGTTCGCAGACCAAGGAGCCTCACAGCATCTATACGGACGTGAACAGGGGTGTGTAAGCTTCCCTTTAAATCGTAGCATTTAAAAGTAGATAAAAATGCTAATTTTAAAGTTGAAGCAATGAAAAAATCGAAATTCACAGAGAGCCAGATTCTTGGCAT
>MKSF01000024.1 GCA_001897155.1 Bacteroidetes bacterium 47-18
TAGAAAAGCAGTTTGAACGTCGATTTTTTTGTCTGCTCCATAACTCAAATGTTTAACGTTTAAAATTAAATTACATTGAGTTACAAGGGAATATAAAAAAGGGTGCAAAAGACTGAAATATAATCAGTTAAGCTATATAGTTGCCTTTATCAATCGGTAACGAATTAGTAACCTAACCTTGTCAATTTAAGCCCAAAACCTATCAGACACCGAGTTCCAAACTAAGACTACACATTTATAAAGCATTGTATAGTAGCGGTTTTAATCGCTTTGCGTACTTTTGCTTTTTATTAATCTTTTTAATTATAAAATAAAAGCCCGAGAGTCACTGACATCATAGTCTCCAACGGCTATGTGAAATCCGAAACCTCCTGGAAAAACAACAACAGGGTCCGGAAGCTTAAGTTGTATGTGAACGGCGAGCTCAAAGGCATCTTAAACCTGGAAGACAGCAGAACGGATCAGGTATTTAAAATCGGGACCTTGGGGCATAATTCAAACGGGAAGGACCTCGTCCTGCGTTTTGAAATAGCGGCAATCTATAAAGGAGATAAATATAACGATACCGCCATAACAGAAATATATTTTGACGGCATCGACGTCCATTAACAATAAGCAATACTGACAATAGCACAAATCAAACAGCTCACATTCATAAAACAGGGCACACAAGATTATCAATATCCAATAATTATATGAAAAAACTGGCGCTATTGTGCATTACTTCCTTCATATTCCTGGCAACAGCCAGGGGCCAGTCAAAAGATGCAGGCATCCCGGATGATTTCAAAAAAATCAACGCGGAGCTGGAAAAGCTCCATGCAGAAAGATATCCAGACAAATACCAGGTAATACACGATAAAATATTGAGATCAGATGATTTAGATTCCAATATTTACAGTACTTCACAAAGCATTTTTGAAACAATGCAGCATATCGGGTACATTATCGAAAGGTTGAAAAGCAGCCTGAACCGCCTCGACAGTTCAGGAATGCGGACAGATATAGCTTATAAATTCCTGGTACAGGAAAACAATTTCAACACTTTAGAAAAACAGCTTAACAGGCTGTATATAAAATCATTAAAAATTTTACCTCAACAGGATAAAGCTCCCCAGACAGAGAAAGAAACGGACCATAACAGCAGTTGTTCCGAGGATTATTTTAAAGATATACCAACAGTTGCAGCCATAACCATCCTTAATAAAATCGGTTACGATGCTGAACAATTAGCCGCATATACCTTATCAGCGATCTACAAAAATACGTTGTTACAGGCATCTGAATAAGCCGTCAGTAAGCAATATCAAACGGCCGGGCAGCCGGGCGTATGCTAACCCTCATTGACAGCCCGGTGCTCAATTCACATTATTGCAGGAAACACTGTTTATCTGTTCCTGCGGAGGTGCAACGGGGATCAGCAAAGTAGCTGCTTTATAATTCTGGTATTGCTGGCAGGAAACAGGCTGGTGCTTCAGGCCTATCGTACAGAGGGTAAAGATTATCAGGAATGCTGTAAAGCTGATGGCCATTAAAAAACGATTATAGCTTTCAGCTTGCGCATGGCGTTGGTTAGTGACAGCAGGCATTTTCATCATGTTTTCAGGGTACAATTACAGGGTGGTCCTTTGAGCCACACTGCGTAATGCCGGATCAAATTACCGACAGTAAAGATATATTAATTTCAAATACCGATATTATTATACCTGTTAAAAATTGTAAATAGAAAACCGCTACCTGTCATCAAGGAGGCTCAGCTTTGAAATGCGCCTAAGCGGACGGCCGCTGCAATTTTTTGATGACCGCCATGGTCAGCCGGCTGATGCAGATCAGCTGCTCCTTTTCATCCGTGATGCGGATATCCCATACCTGGGTACTGCCGCCTATATGAACGGGCTGCGCACGGGCAAAGATCCAGCCATCCGTTTTGCTCCTGATATGGTTACAGTTCAGCTCCAGTCCCACGCAGGACTTTAATTCCGGGTTGATGCACAGCCAGCCGGCCATGCTTCCTACCGTTTCCGCCAATGCCGCGGACGCTCCGCCATGCAGGATGCCAAAAGGCTGGCGGGTCCGGTGGTCCACCGGCATTTTTGCTACCAGGTAGTCCTTACCGATAGCTGTAAATTCCATACCCAGCACCGCGGCCAGGGTGCCGGCGGCCATACTGTTCAACTGATCCAGGCCGGGCGTTTCTTTTCTCCAGATATGCATAGCTACCTTATATTTTATTGTATTTCCTGGCAAAGCTCTACCAGCACTCCCCCGCTCGACCGGGGATGCAGGAAGCATACCAGCTTATTATCCGCGCCCTTTTTAGGCTGCTCGCTGATCAGCGTAAAACCTGCTGCCTGCAATCTTTCCATTTCCGCGTGAATATCATCCACATCATACGCTATATGATGCATACCTTCACCTTTTTTCTCTATGAAGCCGGCGATGGCGCTGCCCGCCTTTTCCGAAGCCACCAGCTCGATCTTAGCGCCGTCTTTCAGGAAGAACGCGGTACGCACGCCCTCGCTCTCCACCTCCTCGATCTTATAGCAGGGTATGCCCAGCAATTGCTCATACATGGCGATAGCCGCTTCCAGGTCCTTAACGGCAATACCGATATGCTCTACTTTATTCAACATAATCAACTGTAATTTTAAAAAAAGTACCGGCGGTACCAACGGTCCAAAAATACAACATTCCATTGAAGGTATCAGTCCCGGCCCGCATTTTCCGGCAGGAACCCGGCCGGCGCCGCAACCTTTATAATACAATAACACGGCATTGCAGCATATGAATAAAATATAAGCTAAATTTGTAGTTACGATAAGACTATAGCCAGGATAAATCATTATGCAGTATTTCGCAAAATCCCTTACACAATATAAACGACTAGATACCAGAGAAGTGCAGGTAGGCGGCTTGCTGATGGGCAACCATCACCCTATCCGCCTGCAGACGATGACCACCACCGATACCATGGATACCATGGGCACGGTACTCCAGACCATAAAATGTGTGGAAGCGGGTGCGGAGCTGGTACGGGTAACGGCCCCTTCCAGGAAAGAGGCTGAAAACCTTAAAAACATCAAGGACGAATTAAAGAAAAGGGGATATGACGTGCCGCTGGTAGCGGACATACACTTCACGCCGAATGCTGCAGAAATAGCCGCCAGGCTGATAGAGAAGGTCCGCATCAATCCCGGGAATTATATAGACAAGAAGAAATTCGAGCAACTGGAATATACAGACCTTGCCTACCAGGAAGAGATAGACAGGATCAGGGAGCGTTTCCGTCCCCTGCTGCAGATATGCAAGGAATACGGCACAGCTATGCGCATCGGTACCAATCACGGTTCCCTGAGCGACCGGATCATGAGCCGCTACGGGGATACCCCCTTCGGTATGGTGGAAAGCGCTATGGAATTCCTGCGGATCGCCCGGGATGAAAGCTACCATAACATCGTGCTGAGCATGAAATCCAGCAATCCCAGGGTGATGGTAGAAGCGTACAGGCTGCTGGTACAGACCATGTACCAGGAGTTCGGCGAATGCTACCCGCTCCACCTGGGCGTTACGGAAGCCGGGGACGGCGAGGACGGCAGGGTGAAAAGCGCGGTAGGGATCGGTACGCTCCTGGAAGACGGCATCGGCGACACCGTACGCGTAAGCCTTACCGAAGAGCCGGAGCTGGAGATTCCCGTATGCAGGGACCTTGTTAAAAGATATGATTACAGCCAGGTGCAAAACCCTGACAACAATAATCCTTACCCGGAATATATTAAATTCGGCAGCAGCAGGCGCATATCCCGCCCTATACTCAACATAGGCGGGGATAACGTGCCGGTGGTCATTGCCGACCTGAGCCGTGCCACCGCTATTACACCCGGCCTCCTGGCTTCCGTAGGATATACCTACAGCGAAGCCCTGGACAAATGGCATATTTCCGACACTGCCGCGGACTATATCTATACCGGGTCGCTGCCGGTACCGTTTGAAACACCCGGCACCCTGGGCATCATTGTGGACTATGATGCTTATGAAACACTGGAGCAACGGCATAAAGTGTACCCTTTATTCCAGCTGGTTAAATTCATGAACAACCAGCAGCTGCATCACCCGGTACTGAATTTTGTGACGATAGAATGCAGCGACAACAGGGATAATACCTATATACTGGACGCCATCAATGCGCTCGGCAGAATGCCGAACGTGGCGGTCGGCCTCAAATCCAGGATGAAAAATGCCATGCAGCAGGTACGGCAGACCATCTGGTATATGGAAAGCCACCAGGTACAGCTTCCGGTCATCCTTTTTACGGAAAGCTACTGGCAAAGCCCCGATGAGCACCTCATACATTTCAGTACGGAGACCGGCGCCCTGCTGCTGAACGGCTATGGTGACGGCCTATTCCTGGGCATCCCCGAAGAGCACATCACGGACAGCCGGGTACAGCTTACCGGCAGGCAGTACAACAGCCTGTCCGGCACCCCGGAATTTATCAATACGACGGCGTTCTCCATCTTGCAGGCAGCACGCATGCGTATTTCCAAAACGGAATATATTTCCTGCCCTTCCTGCGGCAGAACACTTTTTGACCTGCAGGAAACCACTGCCAGGATCAGGTCCAGGACACACCACCTAAAGGGCGTCAAAATAGCCGTCATGGGCTGTATCGTGAACGGACCGGGAGAAATGGCCGATGCGGACTTCGGCTATGTGGGCAGCGGCGTGGGCAAGATCACCCTCTATAAGGGCAAGGATGTGGTCCGGCGGAACATTGACAGCGAAGTAGCCGTAGATGCCCTTATAGAGCTGCTGAAAGACAACAACGCCTGGATAGAGCCCGGCCATTAATTTAAAGACAGTATGAAAATAGCAGTTATCAACGGACCCAATCTCAATCTGCTCGGCAGCAGGGAGCCTGAAATATACGGTCACCAGACCCTGGGAGACCTGTATGCGCAGTTGGACAGCTCCTTCCCGGATGTGGAGCTTTCATTTTTCCAGAGCAACCACGAAGGAGAGCTGATAGACTTTATACAGGACTGCCAACAGGAGGGCTTTGACGGCATCGTCATCAATCCCGGCGCCTACGCGCATACCTCGATAGCGCTGGCAGACGCTCTTCAAAGCATCCGGATACCCGCTATAGAAGTGCATATCAGCAATATTTACCGGCGGGAATCATTCCGCCATCACTCCTATACGGCGGCAGCCTGCCAGGGAACGATCTCCGGCCTTGGCCTCAGGGGCTACCACCTGGCGATACAATACTTCGTCAACTGATATTTTCCTGTCTAAAAAGCCTCTTGTATCATCCCGTTGAGCTTCCCGTCTCTTATTGAGCTTGTAGTGTCACATTAAACCGGGATTGTCACATGAAGCCTGTCGAAAGGTGGATGTATAATGGTTGTAGTGGGCTTCGATGGGGCTCAGCCTGACAGTTGAGAGATTTTGTCACAGGCAGCCCGTAATGTCACATTGAACCTGGATTGTCACATTGAGCTTGTCGAAAGGTGGATGTATAATAGTTGTAGTGGGCTTCGACGGTGCTCAGCCTGACAGTTGAGAGATTTTGTCACAGGCAGCCCGTAATGTCACATTAAACCGGGATTGTCGCATTAAGCCTGTCGAAATATGGATGTATAATAGTTGTAGTGGGCTTCGATGGGGCTCAGCCTGACAGTTGAGAGATTTGTCACAGGTAGCCCGTAATGTCACATTGAACCAGGGTTGTCGCATTGAGCCTGTCGAAATGTGGATGTATAATGGTTGTAGTGGGCTTCGACGGGGCTCAGCCTGACAGTTAAGACATTTGTCACCTGGAACCCGTAATGCCACATTGAACCTGGATTGTCACATGGAGCTTGTCGAAATGTGGATGTATAATGGTTGTAGTGGGCTTCAATGGGGATCAGCCTGACAGTTGAGATATTTTGTCACAGGCAGCCCGTAATGTCACATTAAACCGGTATTGTCGCATTGAGCCTGTCGAAATGTGGATGTATAATGGTTGTAGTGGCGCTTCGACGGGGATCAGCCTGACAGTTGAGACATTTGTCACAGGAAGCCCGTAATGTCACATTGAACCAGGATTGTCACATGGAGCCTGTCGAAATGTAACAGGCATAAATAAATCAACCACCCTGTCCATATTCCGACTGAGCGCAATATGACAGGGTGGTTTGCTTTTATATAATCTCTTTACAGGGTGCTTATCCTTTCGGCGGATTCTTATAATTCGCGATAAGGTCCACGATAACCTTACGCTGCAGGACCATAGGATCCAGCTCGGTCAGTATCTTTATTTTCCTGGGATGCTTGTGCAGCAGGTTGCCCAGCCTGACAATCGCCTCATTCACCTTGCCCAGCTTCAGCAAAGCCGCCACCGCATAATATTCAAATTCCTCCTTCTCCTCATCCAGGTCCAGGACCAGCAGGGAATTCTCATACATGGATTCATACAGCTCCATCTTATAGAGCGCCTTCAGGAAGTTGCTCCATACGGTCTTGCTCTGCGGCTTGAGCTTTACGGCCTGCATAAAGCTGTTGATCACCTCTTCATCCGGCTTTTCCAGCTCTAGCTGGCAGTTGCCCAGCGCCACGTAATACATGGCATTTTCCTTATTCAGGTGCGTAGCCACCGCGTAAGAGTTCAGGGCCTTCAGCCATTCCGATTCCTTGGCGTAGGTCTCCCCTATCTTAAAATAGAGCTTATCATCAGCGGGATTCAGTTGTATAGCCTTACGGTAGTAGTACCGGGCCTTCTCAAATTCCTTCTGCTTTTCAAAGCACAGCCCCATGGCCTCATAAATGATGTCTTCCGGCTTTCCCAGCTCCAGGTTGCGCTGCAGGGCCTCTATGGCTTTCTCATACCATTTGAGACGCATGGAGGCATCCGCCATATTCCGGTAAGCGAACTCAAAGGAATCATCGATCGCCACGCAATAATCATAGGCGTCAATGGCCTTCTCGTACTCTTTAAGTCCCTGGTAAGCCACACCCAGGTTGAACCAGGCCAGCACATTATAGGGATCCTCTTCCAGTATTTCGTTGAACAGCTTTATGGTATGTTCCTGGAAGCCTGCATAGTCGGACCAGAAAGAGATCTTGTTGAGCGCCTCTTCATTTCTTTTATCCAGGTACAGCACATATTCCAGCGTTTCATATATCTTATTATGATCGTCCAGCTCATCATACACATCCGTGAGCTCAAGAAGTATATCTATTTTTTCCTTTCCTTCAAAATCTTCCAGCCTGCCCTGCAGGTATTTGGCGGCTTCCTGGGGCTTTTCCTGGGCCATCAGTATCTCGGACTTCAGCATCACGATATCCAGGTTGGTCGGGTCCAGTATCTCTATTTCATCCAGGATGGCCGTAGCCTGGCGCAGCTTACGGCTATGGAACAGCAATTCTGCCTTAAAGAATTTAATGCTTACGGAATTAGGATAATACTCCAGTGCCAGGTCACAGGCGGTACCTGCCTCCGACTCCAGGTTTTCCTGGAAGAAATGTTCAATAACCAGCTCAAACTCTTCCTCATCAAGATAAGGGGTCCCGATTCCATTCCTGAGCGTTTCGTACTTCCTGAGGAGGGATTCCAGGTGATCTCCCGTTCCTTCGTCATCCCATTCATCGTCGTTAAACATAGCTTTTCCTCCTTTTTATTTCGTCTCAGAATAATCTTCTTCAAAGTTAAGTTAAAGAATTTATTTTAAAAATTCAACAACAACATATGGATAACATCAAAAAAAAAGTATGTGAAATAAAAGTGGTAAATTGCACACTTACCAAATATTAATAAATTTATGGCTAAATCAAAACGTTTTGAAATAAAAGTTACATCAGAAACCAATAGATTAAGACGTTTGCTTGTCCACAGCCCGGACAGCGGGTTGGGCAAAGTGGTGCCATCCAAAGCGCAGGACTGGCTGTTTGAAGACATTGTACACCTGGACACCATCCGGAGAAAGGAGTATGATTACTACACCAAGCTGCTGCTTTATTTTTTAGATCCCTCCAAGATAAAGGGCAAGCTGAGCGAAATAGACGCGGAAAGCAGCAAGAGGGCTTTCTATAAGCCCGACAACAAGGACTTCCACGCATCCGAATACGTAGTGGAATTGCAATGGCTGCTGGCAGAGATATTTAAGGACAATAATATCCGCAGCCAGATGGTCGCTGCCGTATGCGCGCTGGAAAACTGTACTTTTGAAACACAGGAAAAGATGATGGGCTTTACCCCGCAGCAGCTTTCAAAAGTAGTGATCAGCGGTACGCACAACGAGAACGAAATGCTGTTCCCTCCTATTCCCAATTTCATTTTCACCCGCGATATAGGCATTACCATCAATGACTTCATCCTGCTGAACAAGCCCGCCAGGCAGGCCCGTAAAAGAGAAGCGCTCATTGTAAAGTATATATTGTTCAATCATCCTTATTTCAAATCCTATAAGGAAAAGATCATAGAGCTGGAAGATACCAAGCATCACTTCCTGCTGCCCAAGGAAGCGCAGGACCATAAGGTCACGCTGGAAGGCGGCGATGTCATGACCGTAGCGCCCAACCACGTGATCATAGGCGTCAGCGAGCGGACCTCCTGGGACGCGGCCTATCATGCCACCAAAGTGCTTTTCGACAGGAACGTGGTAGATAAGGTGACCATCGTAAAGATCCCCAGGAAAAGGGATTATATGCATATCGATACCGTTTTCACCCAGGTCAGGAAAAATGTCTGGGTATTGCTCGGCATCTTCTCCCATGCCTATGCCAAAAAGCTGGAGCTCGACCCTATTGAGAAAGCGCTGGACCTCACGCATAAAAAGGACGTGGATAAGGTAAAGATCATCCAGTTCCAGAAAGGGAAGCTGGACAAGCCCAAGCAATTCAGGTCCATTGAAAGCCTGCTGGAGAATATTTCTGTCAAAGACCTGGGCTGCAAGCCCGCAGATGTCAGGATCATTTTCTCGGGCAATAATGTATTCCCGTATGACGCAAGGGAACAGTGGACGGACAGTTGTAATCTCCTGGCCATTAAGGAAGGCGTGGTGTTGGGCTATGACCGTAATGACAAGACCCTTGATGCTTTCCACGAGGCCGGGTTCAAGTCTGTAAAGGTAGAAGACCTGATAGCCGATTTTGAAAGCGGCAAAGTCAACCCGGATGATATGGAAGATACCATTATCCTGATGCCGTCTTCAGAGCTGAGCAGGGCAAGAGGCGGCTTCCACTGTATGAGCATGCCGCTGTGGAGAGATGAGGCATAAACCTTTCCGGGATCATATTCTCAAAATATTCTAACGATATAACATCAACCATTCATGAAACCATATCCTTTTGCAGTGATGATGATACGGCCGGCCAGGTTTGTTTACAACGACCAGACCGCGGTCAACAACGCTTTTCAGAAAGCCGCTGCTGACCAGGAAGCCGTACAGAGGAAAGCGCTGGAGGAGTTTGACGCCTTTGTGGCCTTATTAGAGGCCCATGATATAGAAGTTCTGGTAGTACAGGATACGCCCGAGCCGCATACCCCTGACAGCATTTTCCCCAACAACTGGATTTCCACACATAAGGATAACACCCTCATTTATTATCCTATGTATGCGCAAAACAGGAGAAGCGAACGGAAGCAGCATGTGATAGACGCCATTAAGGCACGATACGAGGTAAGCGCTGAAAGGTCCTATACTGCGGCAGAAGCGGAGGACCGTTTCCTGGAAGGTACGGGCAGCATGGTGCTGGACCGCAAAAAACGCATCTCGTATGCCTGCCTGTCACCGCGCACCGATAAGGACCTGTTCGTAAAATGGTGCGAAGATAACCAATACCAGCCGGTGTTCTTCAACGCCTACGATGCTAACGGTCAGCTCATTTATCATACCAATGTGATGATGTGCATAGGAGACAATTATGCCGTTATCTGCCTGGACAGCATCCGGGACGAGGCGGAACGCAGCCATGTGGCAGCTACCTTAAAGAGCAGCAATAAAACCATCGTGGATATTACGCTGGACCAGATGAATCACTTTGCCGGTAATATGCTGCAGGTAAAGAACCGGGAAGGCATGCGCTACCTGGTGATGTCTGATGCAGCCTATAAAAGCCTGACGCCCGCCCAGGTACAGGTGCTCAGCGCTTTCAACCCCATACTGCATCCCGTGCTGGACACCATCGAGACCAACGGGGGAGGCAGCGCCAGGTGTATGCTGGCAGAAATTGTTTTAGAGAAAAAAAAGTAATTCATGGAAGATATTAATCCCATATTCCTGGAATTCATCAACAGTGATGAGCCAGTGCTGGTACAGTTCCACGCCGAATGGTGCGTACCCTGCAAGATGCTGGCGCCCGTAGTAGATGCTGTTGCCGCGCAGTTTGAAGCGCAGTTGAAGGTGCTTAAGGTAGACATCGACCGCAACAGGCCGATCACGGAACATCTGGACATACGTTCCGTGCCCACGATGATGATATTCAGGAAAGGAGAGATCTTATGGTATCATAACGGCGGCATTACGCCGGTAGAGCTTGCCAGGACCGTTAAGTCCTTCTTTTAATTGTAATAATAAATACCGGAAAGATATAAGCCCGGCAATCTTCTTGAGCAAAGAGATTGCCGGGCTGCTTCATATATACGCATCCGTCAGATTACGGCAGAAGTGATGGTCCAACCGCAGGGATCAGGAGGCAGTACAATATTCTTTTATCTGTTTACGAACATGTAATAATTACCGGGCGCTGTAGCGGTATCAAAAAATTCCCTTATCACCAGGGTATCTGCCGCCAGGGATATTATGGTATATCTTGAAATATATACCGCGCTCTGGGCATCATAGGCCACTTTCAGGGTATCGCCTTCGGCGCTTACAAAATATTTACCCGTACTTTCACTTATCAGCTCATCAGTGCTGTTTTTCATGATGCGCCTGAAATTGCTGTTCCCGTCAAAAATATATTCCATTTTTCCCCCGTTAAGCAAAGGAGCGGCCGCAGCCCACTGTATACCATTATCACTGGTGCTGTAAGCGACATTATCCCAATATCCGCCGACCAGGTCGGCCCTTACCTTCTGACCTTTAGGCTCATTATTCTTGGAACAGGAGATCATCAATGCAGCAGCAGCAATAATTGACAGACAATATTTCATAGTATTAATATATAAGTAAAGCAATTTTTATGAAAACAAATGTAATAGATATTCTCTGAATTTTATAAAAAAATTGTAAAAAGCTTTGCATTTTCCCTGTAAACGTAGCAGGATTAAGGTAGTAGCATGATCCGGCAAGGTCCGGGTTACCGGTGAAGAACACCAGCAACGGGGCGAAATTAAACAAACATATTACGCCCACCCTTTCACAAGAAGCACACCAGCATTAGGTAGCGATCTTGAATTTCAGACCCTGCTTCAGTAAAAACTCTACCAGCTCGTCATTCACATCCACTCCCCCGGCAGATGCCTTTAAGGTCACCCTCTCCTCGCCGTCATCTATCAGGAAATAAAGATCTGTTGAGCCGGCATTGGCCAGGACATTATCTTTTATAAAGGCCACGTTGTTCTCATTCACTTCCTTGATAGGCAGGGCTATCGTCAGCTTCTTGGTGTATTTGGCCTTAACATCCGACAGCAGGCACATACTGTTGACCCTGAACTCCATCTGCCCGGGCCTGAACTTATGCTCTCCGTAGGTACCCGTGATCATCAGCTTCTGACCGTCTTCCAGGTAGTTCTGGTATTGCACATAGTCATTCTTAAAGAACGCCATTTCGTACTTGCCGCTGTAATCATTGAGCGTCATTTTACCCCATTTATCGCCTTTCTGCGTCAGCAGGTGCCGGCTGTCCGACACGAAGCCCGCTATACGGATGAGCCTGTTCTGCACCTGCTCCATATCCCCGATAGGCACAATATCAAAATAGTTCATTTCTATCTTATAGGTATCGAGCGGATGCCCGCTGAGATAGATACCAATGACCTCCTTCTCTTTCTCCAGCTTTTCATGAAGCGGCCAGGGCTCGCATTTGGGAATAGCCGGCGGCTTGATCTCCGGCATTTCCACATCCCCGAACAGGCTGTTGACAGAAGTAGCCTCCGCACTGGCAACCTGGGAGCCGAATTTCACAATGCGTTCCAGTCCGCTCACCCTGTCGGGCGTATTATCGAAAAAGTACTGGGCCCTGTGCAGGTCCGTAAAGCAGTCGAAGCCGCCGCCGTACACCAGGTTTTCCAATGTCCTCTTGTTGACCGTACGCTGGTTGACCCTTATGATAAAATCAAAAATGTCCTTGAATGTTCCGTTCCGTTCCCTTTCCTCCAGGATATCCTCTACCGCGGCCTCACCCACACCCTTAATGGCTCCCAACCCGAAGCGGATAATGCCCTGGCTGTTCACGGCAAAGCCTTTCAGCGATTCGTTGATATCCGGCCCCAATACGGTAAGCCCCATCCTTTTACACTCCTCCATAAAGAAGGTGATCTTTTCAATGGAGTTGGCATTGTTCATGACCGCGGCCATATATTCCGAAGGGTAATGCGCTTTCAGGTAAGCTGTCTGGAAGGCCACAAAGGCATAGCAGGTGGAGTGCGATTTATTGAATGCGTATTGCGCAAAGGCTTCCCAGTCCGTCCATACCTTATCCAGCGTCTTCTCCGGGTGCCCTTTGGCTACGGCGCCTTCGATGAATTTGCCCTTCATCTTATCCAGCGTCTTCCGGTCCTTTTTACCCATCGCCTTCCGCAATACATCCGCATCGCCTTTGGAAAAGCCGGCCAGCTTCTGCGACAGGAGCATCACCTGCTCCTGGTACACGGTAATACCATAGGTATCCGCAAGGTATTCTTCCATTTCCGGGAGGTCGTAGGATATGGATTCCTCTCCATGCTTACGCTTAATGAAGTTAGGGATGTACTGCAGCGGGCCGGGCCGGTACAGCGCATTCATCGCGATAAGATCGGCAAATTTATCCGGCTTCAGATCACGCAGGTGCTTCTGCATACCCGGGCTCTCAAACTGGAAGGTCGCGTTGGTATCGCCCCGTTGGTAAAGCTCGTAGGTTTTAGGATCGTCCAGTGGTATATCGTCGGGATTAATGGTGATCCCGTAGTTCTTTTTAATAAGCTCCACCGCATCCTTGATGATGGATAAGGTCTTCAGTCCCAGAAAGTCCATCTTGATAACGCCCGCATTTTCGATCACCTTACCTTCAAATTGCGTGATCAGGAGGTTGACATCCTTGGCCGTGAATACCGGCACGATCTCGGAAAGGTCTTTTGGAGCGATAATGATACCTGCCGCGTGGATACCGGTATTCCTGACGGAGCCTTCCAGCTTCTCGGCTTCCAGCAGCACCTTGCCTGCCAGGGTCTGGGGCTGTGCCAGTATCTCCCTCAGGCGGGCCACATTCTGAAGGTCCTCGTCCCTGAGGTCTTCCTTATCCTTTAAGGATTTCTCATCAGCCGTGGAGGATTCTACCGGGGCCCGTAAGACCCTTTTAAGCGAAATGCCCGGCTTATCCGGCACCAGCTTGGCCAGGGCATTGGACTCCGACAGCGGCAGGTCCAGCACGCGCGCCACGTCCTTGATAGACATTTTGGCCGCCATGGTACCATAGGTCACAATATGCGCCACCTGGCTTTTACCATATTTATCCACCACGTAGTCTATTACCTTCTGCCTGCCCGCATCGTCAAAATCGGTATCAATATCCGGCATGGACTTCCTGTCCGGGTTGAGAAAACGCTCAAAAAGCAGGTTATATTTAATGGGGTCTATATTCGTAATACCGATGCAGTAAGCCACCGCGCTGCCGGCAGCGGAACCGCGTCCCGGCCCGACATATACGCCCAGCTCCCGCCCCGCCCTGATGAAATCGGACACAATAAGGAAGTAACCCGCGAATCCCATGGTACGGATCGTGAACAGCTCGAACTTCAGCCGTTCCTCTATCTCCGGCGAGATCTCCATATAGCGTTCCCGCGCGCCGGTCCAGGTAATATGCTCCAGGTAGGCGTCCTGGTCATCATGGAATTCCGGCGGCACTTTAAAGTGCGGCAGCAGTATCTCCCGTTCCAGCTTCAGCGTGTCTATCTTATCCACGACCATCTGTGTGTTTTCAATAGCCTGCGGAAGGTCGGTGAACAGGCTGCTCATCTCCCCGGTGGTCTTAAAGTAGAACTGGTCGTTGAAAAAAGCAAAGCGCGTATCTCTCTGCCTGACGTCATCGTCATCGGCAAATTCCTTGTTGGTAGGTGTACTCTGCTTCTCTCCCGTATTGATACATAACAGGATATCGTGAGCATTCCAGTCTTCCTGGTCCACGTAATGCGAATCGTTGGATGCAATGACGGGCACATTGTACTTTTGCGCGAACTTGAGCAGCATATTGTTCACTGTCACCTGCTGCGGCATATCGTGGCGCTGCAGCTCCACGTAATAATCTTCCCCGAACAGGTCCAGCCACCATTTGAACTCTTTTTCCGCCGCTTCCTCTCCTTTGTACAGGATAGCTTTGGGCACCATGGCACCGATGCAGCAGGTAGTCGCGATGAGCCCTTCGTGGTGCTTCAGGATCAGCTCCTTATCTATCCTCGGATATTTACCGTACAGGCCTTCGATATAGCCCAGGGAACAGAGCTTGATAAGGTTCTGGTAGCCGGTCTCATTCTTGGCCAGGAAAAGCTGGTGATACCTGATATCCTTTCCTTCTCCTTTGGTGAAGGACCGCTTATGCCTGTCTTCCACTACATAAAATTCGCATCCTACGATGGGCTTTACCACCGGCACCCTTATTTCTTTACCTTCCTCTGTCGTACCTGTTACCCTGGTATTCTGCCAGGCTTTGGCAACAAAGTCGAATACCCCGAACATATTACCATGGTCAGTAATAGCTACGGCCGGCATCCCGTCCTTTTCAGCCTTCCTGAACAAACGCGCTGTAGAAGAAGCCCCGTCGAGCAATGAGAATTGTGTATGGTTGTGTAAATGAGAAAACTGCATGTCAATAAACCTCCCTTTAAGTTCCTGTAGTAATAGGTAGCAGGTACAAATTTACTTTAAAAGTGCGGGAAAAATCCTTAGTCACAGGTAAAGGCAGCCACATGTGGAAAACTATCCGCGGGAGCAGGCAGATCGTCCCCGGAAAGGCCGGGAAGCATAGCGGTCAGGATTGTTTTCGGAGTATGTCCACAGCTTTTTTATAATAGATGACCGCCGCGGTGTCCAGTCCCATCCGGGAATGGAAGGCGTACAGTCCCTCCAGGTGCTCCAGGGGATGCGCATTCCTGTGATAGCACAGCTTGGCCAGGCATTGCCAGCACAGCCACACGGGCTGGCCGTCGCTTTCCTGCAGCGAATTGCTGCCATTGACATTACAGCGGTACCGTATACAGTGGTGCATACCCAGCATATGAGCCGTTTCGTGGGACGCTACTTTCATGGTACGCAAAAGGGTATGCTTAAAGTCTTCTGCAGAGGCATTGTAGTCTCCCAGCCTCGCCACGCTCCATACACCCACACCTGCCGAGAGGCTGGCCTGCCCGAAAACATAATTCCAGGCCGCATCCGGGTACAGGTCCCGGGCAGTGAATGCTATCAGTGCAAAGGCATCTGCGGGCTTCAAGCCGGGCAGCAGGCTGTCGAGGACATATTTACTGTTAATCTGCCGGTAGCCCTGGTGCTGCCTTTGCTGCTGTACGGGTATGGCTGCAAAAGGAACGGATGCTATGGTATCTACCGGCATCAGGAAATACAGGGAGAGATAGGAGCTGACAATGTCCAGCATCCGCCGGCCGGCAGTATCAAAATCACCGATCTTCACTATGTATAAGGTGCGACGGACCGTATCGGTCCTGAGAAAGCCGGAACGCATATAGCGCTCAATGGACTGCCCCGTTTCCCCGGGGTGCTCATACAGCCAGTCGCCGGGAGCAGGCGCCGACTTATGCCCGGAGAGCGGTGCCAGGGCATAGCAGGCGGCCAGCGGATCCGCTTCTTTTTTATGTCCGTTCTGCTGCTTACATGCGCTGACCGACAAACATAGCAGCAATAAAGTTATAATACTACGCATATATCTTTAGCAAGACGCTCCGGGAAGCAGATTCCATAAAAATATTCAGGGTTTCTGATATCAGGTATCACCCGCCGCCGGGTATTGCATCAGGCTCTCCTGCAGGCTTTTCACCACAGCTTTCTGCAGGGAGCGGGGCCTGAGCACCTTGACGTGCCTGCCATAAGAGAGCAGCTCCGTCACCAGCTCGTCCGAAATTTTCAGCTGCAGCCGCACATGGCAGGACTGCGCATCCTCTTTTACGATCTCCTGGCTGGGATGGAGCGGCAGCGTCCTGATATAGTTGGACATATAAGGGCTTACTTCCAGCTCTACCTGCTCCGTTTCCTGCCGCCCGTCAATATAAATACCAAAGACATCTTTATACAGCCCGCCGATATCCAGGCTCTTATCCCACTGGAAACGTTCAGATGTCTTACGCACCTCCACGATCCTGTCCAGCGCATAGATACGCAGCTTATCATTGGTTTTGGCAACGATATACCACCTGTTACGGTATTCTTTCAGCCCGTAGGGAGCGATCTTTATATCGTCAGGCGTCTCCGCCCCGAATTTGCAATAGGTGATCCGCAGGTACACCTTTCTTTTGACCGCAGCGATCACATCATCAAAGTAGTGGGTATTCAGCGGCTGCCGCTGCTCGAAATAGACAATATCCTTGAGGTCCTCCGCTATCTGGAGGGCATTCATCATCTCGTACACCTCGAACAGGCGGCCGCTGTTGTCTGAATAGAAGGAATCCTTTACGATATGATAGCCCCTGTTCTTTTTGCAGAATACGATCTCTATGCCCCAAACATCATAGATCTCCTTAATATCCCGCTGGAAGGTCCGCTTGGAAAATCCCGGATCTTCCTCCCCGAACTCACTGGCATATTCAAATTCCTTACGGATATAGGCGCTGATTTCATCAAACGTACAGTAAGGTTTGGTGTTCAGCCTTTTGATGATGGACTTTGTACGCTGAAAATAGGATCGTTTGGACATTTCGGATATTTTAGAGCAGCACCGTCAACGGCATACCTGCTTAAAGTTCATACAAAGGTGGACAATCTCCGGCAGCATATGGTCTTTTTTACCGTTGTACAGGATCTTCACGGCCGCTGCTGTCTCATCGAAGATAACGAAAATATCCTTTTCCAGCATATAGCAGACCACATATTCCTGCTTTCCGCTGCTGCCTTTATGAATATCCAGCACCAGGTAATCCCGGATGATGTGCTGGAAATGCTGCTTAAAATACAGGCAGGCCAGCCCCGCATCCACTTCGCCGATCCTGTAGCAGCAGGGCAGCCGATTCGTATAACTGCTGTAAAAAGCCTCTCCTGACCTGCTGTGCCCGTCACGGCTGTGCCAATAGGCGCCTGAAAATCTTACTGCATCCATATTATCATAATTTATACATTACAAATATGCTGCTACATAACGCCAGAATATGACGTTCAAAAATTCTTCATTGCAATACGTCAAGAATGTATAATATTACACCCTGAAAAGCCGTACGTTTATGAGAACTATCCATGGATTTTTGAGACTGGTCAGATGGAAGAACCTGGCGATCATACTGGTAGCTCAGGTATTGATATGGTATTGCGTCCTGCTCCCCCTGGAGACCGGGTACGGGCTGGATATTTTCCTGGACAGCCTGCATTTCGGCATATTCTGCCTGTCCACCACCCTTATCGCGGCGGCCGGCTATATTATCAACGATTATTTTGATATCAGGATCGACCTGCGTAACCGGCCGGAAAAGGTCATTATAGGCAGGATCATCAAACAGCGATGGGCTATTTTCTGGCACAGCCTGTTCAACCTGGCGGCTCTGCTGATGGCCGCATACCTCGTCTTCCGGATAGGCCACTGGTGGCTGCTGCTCATCCCTGTCGGCACTACCCTGCTGCTGTGGGTCTATTCCACCCATTTAAAAAGGATGTTCATTTCAGGAAATGTAACGGTAGCAGTGCTCACTGCCCTAAGCCTGTATATCATCACTTATGAGCCTTCCCTCTACCCCTACTTTAACTTCAGCACCCTGATCAATATCAACGGTCACAGCACCCTGAACCCGTTCCTGGTGGTTACCATCTACGCTTTTTTCGCCTTTATGCTCACCTGGATCAGGGAGATCGTCAAGGATATGGAAGATTTCAAGGGAGACGCGGAGGAAGGGTGCATCACGATGCCCATTAAGATAGGGCTGCGGCGTACCACCCTGTTCACTATCGTGCTGGCAGCGCTGACCTGTATTCCCATCGTGGCGGCCGCCTGCAAATTATGGATGCACGGCTGGAAGGTCCTGGCCGGATATATATCCGTTTTCCTGTTCCTGCCCCTGGTATATTTCATCGCCAGGATCAATGCAAGGCACACTACCGCCCATTACGAGGCGATGAGCAAGTGGCTTAAATGGCTGATGCTGGCCGGGATCATGACCTTACCTTTATATTATTTCCTGCATTAGGCCTTTGCTGCCTGCTGCCCCAGAGCGCATAGAAGAGTATATATAAGTAGCATGGGATCATGATCCAGTAAGCCAGGATACGGCTCTCCATAGCTGCTGACAGCTTCCCGTACAGGGGAGGCAGCACCGCTCCGCCTACGATCATCATGACCAGCAGGGCGGCACCGTTTTCCGTATGCCTTCCTATCCTGTCAATGGCCAGCGGCCAGATAGCCGGCCAGATAGCGGCATTGGAGAATCCCAGCAGCGCGAAGCAGATAATGGGAAATTCTTTCGGGAATACGCCACCCACAGTGTACATGGCCAGCAGCACCAGCACAATGCTCAGCAGGCTGGACAGCACCAGGGCCTGCCGCTGGCTGATATACGCCGGGATCAGCGCTATACCCACAAGGTAGCCCACTATCAGCGCATATCCTGTATAGGTAGCAAAGTTTTTGGCCTCTTCCAGCGAATAGCCGGCCGCCTGCCCGAAGGTGGAAAAGGTATCATAGCACAATACTTCCGCTCCCACATAGAAAAATATGGCCAGGGCCCCCAGCACCAGGTGGCGTATGCCCAGCAGCGGCACCTTATCATAGGGAGAAGCCTCTGCCCGGCTTTCTTCATTTTCGGCCCGGATCTCAGGCATGATCCTGTAAATGACAACAGCCAGCAGCACCAGCACTGCGGCGATAATAATATAAGGTACGACGACCTTCCCGGCCAGTTGCTCCACTATAAGCTGACGGGCATTCCCGGAGGCCAGCTCGATGCTCGCTTTCACCGTATCGGCATCTTTCAGCGTAATGGCGCCCAATGTATAAACGGCGATGATCCCCGCTGCCTTATTACAGACGCCCATGATGCTCATCCGCCTGGCCGCGCTTTCTATCGGTCCCAGTATGGTCACATAGGGATTGGAGGCGGTCTGTAGCATGGCCAGCCCCGTTCCTATAATGAACAGGCCTGCCAGGAATACAGGATAGCTCACCATCCGGGCAGCGGGAATAAACAGCGCAGCTCCCACTGCCATGATCAATAAGCCGCAGGCCATGCCTTTCCTGAACCCTATCACTTTCAGCAGCAGGGAAGACGGATAGCTGGTAAAAAAATAAGCGGCAAAAAAAGCGGTAGCCACATAGTACGATTGCGTATCATTTAACTGGCAGGCCAGTTTAAGGTAGGGAATAAGCTGTGTGTTCGACCAGGTGATGAACCCAAAGATAAAAAAGAGGCACCCGATCAAAAATATTCCTAAAAAGCTGTTCTTTTTTTGCATAAGTTTAAATATTCCCACAATAATAATTAAATAATAAGTAAAAAATATGCTCCTTTACAATATTATATGACGGTGTCAGTTTAAAAAAGGCGTTGTGAAGCATGACTATTATAACGAATAGGCTAAATTTGTGACGCTTTTTTGACAAAAAGGAAATTATTTATGTTGAAACGAATGGCCAGGACATTTATGTATATGTGCATATGCTTAGTATGCGCATTACCTGCTGTTGCACAACAGGTTTCCATTACCGCCCGGATCAGCCAGCCCAAAGCAGGACTTGATGAGGTGCTGGAACTGGTGTATGAAATAGAGAACCTGAAAGGAAATGCCGATTTCCAGGGCCCCAACCTGAATAACTTTTCAGTTTTAAGCGGGCCGTCACAGGGCTCTTCCTATAAGATGATCGATTTTAACGGTCAGATCGTACAAAGGCAGATATTATTTACCTCTTACCTGATCCGGCCCAGGAAAACGGGCACTTTCACCATCGGGGCGGCACACCTGGTGATAAACGGCAAGAAATATGCTTCCAATTCGGTCACGGTAGAGGTGGTTAAAAATGCACGGTCCTCACCCGGACATCCTTTGGACGCTTTTTCCCAACGCGGCGGAACAGCCCCACGCAACCGCCGGGATATACAGGAACCGCCCTCCCTGTCTGAGGCCGACATCAAAAAAAACATATTCATCAAAGTAGCCATAGATAAAACCCGGCCTTACCTGGGAGAGCAGGTTACCGCCAGCTATAAGCTGTATACCCGGCTTCCTATGACCATGAGCATCACCCAGTTGCCGGCCTTAAACGGCTTCTGGAGTGAAGATTATGAGCTGCCACGGGTGCCCAAGCCTGTAGAAGAGGTGGTCAATGGCGTGCCCTACCAGGTGTTCACCCTGAAGAAATCCGCTCTTTTCCCGCAGCAGACAGGCAAGCTGACACTGGATATCGTGCAGGCCGAGGGTACGGTCAGAGTCATGGAAAAGGTAAAGGGCTGGAACCCGTTCGCAGATAATCCCTTTTTCTCTTTCAATATGAACGATCCCTTCTTTGAAAGCGACTTCTTCACCGGCATCAATTTCAGGGACATCCCCCTTCAATTATCCAGCACACCGGTGGATATCCAGGTCAAGCCGCTGCCGGGACAGCCACCTGCGACATTTACCGGCGGCGTGGGCGCTTTTACGATTTCGGATGAGCTGGCGGAGCAGCATTTTACCACGGACGATGTAATTACCTATAAGATAAAGATATCAGGACAGGGCAATACCAAGCTGATCGGCGTGCCGGCAATACGCTGGGATGAACGCCTGGGCGCCACAGAGCCTTACAGCACCGATTCCGTATTGTCCCGTAATCCGGATATCGAAAGCCAGAAGACCATCACCTATTATTTCAACCCCTCTGAGGCCGGCACCTATAAGCTGCCCGCGGTAGTATTAAGCTATTTCAACCCCGCTACGCAGCAGTATGAAACCATTCAGACCACAGAACGCACCATTACCATAACGCAGGGCAACAAGGCTGCCGGAACGGATACCGGAAGTCCCGCCGATGACCCCACCGGCTTCAGCTACTGGTACCTGGCCATACCTGCAGTGATTGCGGCGGCAATATTGGCAGTCGTATTCAGGCGCGGCAAACATCCCGGCACATCATCACACACCGCTGACCCGGCGCCGTCGCTCCCTGCAATGGCCATAGCCGGCCAACGCCTGCGCAGCGCACAGGAAAAGATCGGAGAAAGCAACAAGGAGTTCTATGAAGAGCTCAATAAAGCCTTATGGCTGTATATCAGCCATAAATATGATATCAATTTAGGCGGACTGGTCAAAACGGAGGCTATGCAGCAATTATCCTCGCGGGGAGTAGCTCAAAATATCATTACAGATATACAATATTTAACCCAAAAGTGCGAACTTGCACTTTATACCCCGATAAATGATATAGAAGAACGGGAAAGCTTGCTCGCCAGGACACAAGCGGTCATTGTGGCACTGGAAAAGAGCGTTTAATTTCAAGCAGCCTATATGATAAGATTTGCCACTGGTTTAGAATACATATTTTTTTATTACAATGTCCTTTTACTCATTACAGTAATATTTTGCTTCGTGCTTATTACCAAAAAAGACGTCAGCAATTTTAACCCCAAGGTAAGCTCTTTCATAGGCTTTATATTGTTTGTACTGCTCGTGTTCTACATGGGCTTCCGGCCCAACAGCTATGTGTTCGGGGATATGCCGACCTACGCGCACAGCTTCGAGCTGGCGAAGAGCGGGTGGAACAACAAGCTTTCCGGGAGAGATGTTCTGTTCGACTCTCTCATTACTTTCTGCGCACAGACCACCACGGTGGAGGGCTTCTTTTTTATCGTCACCCTTATTTATCTGGTCCCCTGCCTGCTGGTAAGCCGTAAATTCTTTAAGCAATACTGGTTCCTGGGCTTTTTAATGCTGTGGACCTCCCTGTCGTTCTGGTCATACGGTACCAACGGTCTCCGGAACGGTATGGCCACCTCTATCTTTATGCTGGCTTTCGTATTTGACAGCAAGCTGATCCGGATAGCGCTGATGCTGGCCGCGGTCAATATGCACAAGTCGCTGATGCTGCCTACCGCCGCTTATATCCTGACCCTGGTCTTTTCCAATACCACCCTGCTGATAAGATTATGGCTGCTCTGCATTCCGCTGTCCTTTGTCGCCGGCGGTATCTTTGAATCCATATTCAGCAGCATCGGCTTCGGGGACATCGATCAGCGGATGAGCGTATATACCAACAGCGCCGCCATCATGGAGTATAATACAGGCTTCCGGATCGACTTTTTATTGTACAGCGGTACGGCCATATTCGCCGGCTGGTATTATACGGAGAAGCTGAACTATACCGATAAGCTGTATAAGACCCTTTTCAATATCTATATCATTACCAACGCCTTCTGGGTGCTGGTGATCCGGGCGCCCTTTTCCAACAGGTTCGCTTACCTGTCATGGTTCCTGATGGGCTTTGTCATTGTCTTTCCTCTGCTGAAGCACAAGCTTATCAAAAACCAGCTGGCCAAGATAGGTATGATCATCCTGGCCAACTATGCTTTTACTTACACATTACTGGTCATATTAGGAAAGGGAGTTTAGCATGCCGCATCATAAAAAGAAAATACTCAGGATCGCGACCGTAGCCATGTCGCTGGACCTTCTGCTGAAAGGGCAACTGGCCTACCTGGACCGTTTTTTCGAGGTCAGGGCGGTTTCAGGGGAAGATGCGCATCTCCGGATAGTCCGGGAAAGGGAGGGCGTGGTCAGCATTGATGTCGCCATGTCCCGTTCCATACATCCGCTGAAGGATTTGAAAGCGCTGATCAGGCTGTACCGTGTATTCAGGAAGGAACGCCCGGCGCTGATACATTCCATCACACCCAAGGCCGGGCTGCTGAGTATGGTGGCCGGGAAGCTGGCCGGTGTGCCCGTCCGCATCCATACATTCACAGGACTTATTTTCCCTTATAAATCCGGCTTCCTGCAAAGGCTCCTGATAGTAATGGACAAGATACTCTGCCGCTGCGCCACACACATCTTCCCGGAAGGAGAAGGGGTCAGGAAAGACCTGCAGCAGTACGGGATCACTAAAAAGCCGCTGAAGATCATCGCTAACGGTAATGTGAACGGCATTGACCTGTCCTATTATGACCCGGCCCTTTCTACGAATAGCGCAGCGGAGCTGCCTGATACATCACAGCATTTCGTATTTACTTTTGTAGGAAGACTGGTAGGCGATAAGGGGATCAATGAGCTGGTCAGCGCATTCCATCTCCTGAACCGGGAATACAGCAATATCAGGCTGGTGCTCGTAGGACCTTATGAGCATGAGCTGGACCCGCTGCAACCCGATACCCTGGAAACCATACGGAACAACCCTCATATTATCACGCCGGGATTTGTCCGCGATATACGGCCTTATCTTAAAAGGTCCCAGTGCTTTGTTTTCCCCAGCTACCGGGAAGGCTTCCCGAACGTGGTATTGCAGGCCGGGGCTATGAACCTGCCCTGCATCGTGACGGATATCCCCGGTTCCAACGAAATTATCACTGAGGGATTTAACGGGCTTATCTGCCCTAAAAAAGATACGACCAGGCTGTACGAAAAAATGAAAGTCATGCTGACCGACGATTCTCTCCGGGAATCCTTAACTTTGAACGCACGTTCCCATATACAACAGTTATACAGGCAGGAATATGTCTGGGAATGCCTCAAAAATGAATACGAAAGCTTATTGAACAATGTATAAGCACTTTTTCAAAAGAGCCCTTGATCTCTCTGTAGCTTTAATAGGTTTTATTATAGCTTTCCCTTTATTTCTCCTGATCACTATCGGCCTGGCGTTTGCCAATAACGGGCGCCCGTTCTTCTTTCAGCGCAGACCCGGCAGGCACAACCGTATCTTCTCCATCATCAAGTTCAAGACTATGAATGATAAGAAAGATGCGTCCGGGAACCTGCTGCCTGATGCGGATCGCCTGACCCCTATCGGTGCCTTTGTCAGGAAAACATCACTGGACGAGATCCCGCAACTGCTCAATGTCATCAAAGGCGATATGAGCCTTATCGGTCCCAGGCCCCTGCTCGTACAGTACCTGGACCTTTACAGCCCGACCCAGCTCCGCAGGCACGAGGTCAGACCCGGGATCACAGGCTGGGCGCAGGTCAACGGCCGGAATGCCATCAGCTGGAGCAAAAAGTTCGAGCTGGATGTATGGTATGTGGACAATATAAGTTTCAGGACAGACTTTAAAATCTTACTTTTGACCATAAAAAAAGTCATCAGGTCTGAGGACATCAACCAGACAGGACAGGCCACAACAAAACCTTTCAATGGCAGCAATTAACGTAATAGGAGCAAGCGGCCACGCTAAAGTGGTTATCGAGATCGCGGAACAGCAGGCTGTTGACGTGCAGCATGTGTATGACAGTAATCCCGATATCGGAACGCTGGCAGGCTATAAGGTGCTGCCTCAGTCTGCCATAGCAGGTAATAATGATGCTCCTTTTATTATCGCCATCGGGAACAACGCCGTCCGGAAAAAGCTGGATGATTCCCTGCCCGTAACGTTTACCACCCTTATACATCCGCACACCAGCATCTCCCGGCGCGCCACAGCAGGGGCCGGAACGGTCATTATGGCCGGTGTTTCGGTTAATTCAGGCACCAGTATCGGGCGGCACTGCATCATTAATACCAATGCCTCGGTGGACCATGACTGCATCATTGAGGATTATGTCCATATATCCCCCAATACCGGCCTGGCAGGTAATGTCTTCGTAGGAGAAGGTACGCATGTCGGCATCGGCGCGCAGGTGATACAGGGCATCAGGATAGGCCGGTGGGCCACCGTGGGAGCCGGCACCGTGGTGATCAGGGACATCCCCGATTATGCGGTAGTGGTAGGCAACCCGGGAAGGATCATCAAATACAACAATCCCCCTAATTAAGATATAACATGAATTATCCTAAAATATGGCTTTCCTCTCCCCATATGGGAGGCCGGGAACTTAAATATATCCAGCAGGCCTTTGATACCAACTGGATCGCACCGCTGGGCCCTAATGTGGACGGCTTTGAACATGATATAACGGCCTACCTGCGGGAAGGTTATGCGGCTGCGCTCAGCAGCGGCACCGCGGCCATACACCTGGCGCTGATCCTGGCAGGGGTACAGCCCGGCGATGAGGTGATCTGCCAGTCCATGACCTTTTCCGCCTCCGCCAATCCCATCGCTTACCTGCAGGCCACTCCCGTATTCGTGGACAGCGAGCCCAATAGCTGGAATATGTGCCCCAACGCCCTGGAAACAGCGATAAAGGACAGGATAGCCAAAGGAAAGCAGCCCAAAGCCATCATCCCCGTGCACCTGTACGGCATGCCGGCTGATATGCAGGCCATCAACGAGGTAGCCGCCCGCTACGGGATACCCGTGATAGAAGATGCGGCGGAAGCGCTGGGTTCCGATATATCAGGTAAAAGGTGCGGTACCTGGGGGATGCTGGCAGCGCTGTCCTTCAACGGTAACAAGATCATCACCACTTCAGGAGGCGGCGCGCTGGTAGGCAGCGATGAAGCGCAGATACAAAAGTCCAGGTTCCTTGCCACCCAGGCCAGGGACCCGGCGCCTCACTACCAGCACTCGGAGATAGGGTACAATTACCGGATGTCCAATATAACAGCAGGTATAGGCCGCGGGCAGATGGAAGTGCTGGATGCCCGGGTGCAGCAACGCCGGCATAATTTTGAATGCTATAAGAACGCCCTGGGCGATATGGAAGCCGTCACTTTCCAGGAAGAGCCGGAAGGCTGCTTTTCAAACAGGTGGCTCACGGCCCTGCTGATAGACCCTTCCAAAGGAGGTCAGAAAAGCAGGGAGGATATCAGGATCGCGCTGGAAGCCTTCAATATAGAGACCCGCCCATTATGGAAGCCTATGCATCTGCAGCCTGTATTCGCAGGCGCACCGTATTACGGCGGACGCGTAGCCGAAGAGCTTTTCAATGATGGTCTCTGCCTGCCTTCAGGGTCCAACCTCACCGAGGAAGACCTGCATTTTGTCATTGATAAGATCAAAAACGCCTTACAATAATGCCTGCATTCAAATTCATAGTCTTTGAAGGGATAGACGGTTCGGGGAAAAGCACTCAAAGCCGCCTGCTGACGCAATGGTTCCGGGACCAGGGACTGCCACTGCATGAGACCTTTGAGCCTACCGGCAATTTTATCGGGAGCCGGATACGTGATATTCTCACCTGCAGGATCAAGAGCCACCCTATTACCGTGGCCAACCTGTTTGCCGCCGACAGGTATGATCACCTTACCAATGAAGCGTATGGCATATGCCGGCATCTCCGGGAGCAGCATGTGATCTGTGACAGGTACCTGCTGTCCTCCTATGCATACCAGGGACTTGATGCGCCGATGGAGTGGATCAGGAACATCAATAAGTATAACGAAGAGCTGCTCTGGCCGGACCTGACCTTTTACCTGCGTACTGATGAGGAGACGGCCCTGAAGCGCATCACGGAGAACAGGGAACAGACCGACCTGTTTGAAACAAGGGATAAGCTCCGGCAGATCGCCGCCAATTATGATACGGCCATCTCCCTTTTATCGCCGCAGCAAAGGGCCGGAGTGCATATCATTGACGCGGCCGCCCCGCCCGAAACCATAGCCGCAGCGATCAGGGACATTGTGGCCGCGCAGGTTTTATAGCTCCTCCTCCACCCTGTATTTATCAAAGGTCCTCCAGTATTTATCCTTATAGATCTCGGTGCTGATCTCATAGGTAGCCAGGTATTGCTGCTGGATATGATAGAATACCCTTGACAGCCAGTCAAAGTCCCTGGCAGCGAAGAATATCTCACGGGTGCCGTCCACGGTCTGGCGGCCGATATGGATGACGCCCTTTTCCAGGGGGAGATTATCGGTCAGCTCCTTTTCTATATCGTCCAGCAGCTGAGCTGCCGCCTCATCCGGGAATCCGTTGTTGAGCGTGCTGTCGAAAGGTAAGCTCACGATACCCACCCACGGATGGGAGGCCTTGGCATCCCACTGAAGCACTTCCGTATTAATGACGGCCAGCAGCATCTTATCCTCCGGCAAAGTAGCAGACAGTACCGTGTAATTCTCTTCCCCGGGCACCGGGGTGGTCTCGTTGTATTTCTCTACGAATTCCTTCTCCCTCCAGACAAGATAATCCTTGAGCTTATAGACCGGCACCAGGTCCTCACGGTCTTCCGGCATCGGCAATATCCGGATATTATCTATGTTCTTTACAAAATTGAGCTCCCCGAGATAGTTGTCCAGGAAAATAAAGATGCCCTGGTTAATGGTATTGATATCTTCCTCCTTATGATCGGCGTAGATCACTTCCAGGTCTATCAGGTCGGGATAGGCTTCATGCACTACCGGCCGGAAGAATATGGTATCCTTATTGAAATGATATTCGCCAATGGATATCTTCAGGTTATCCAGCTCCATAGCCTGCTTATGCCCCACAAAGCACCAATCTTCCAGCTGGGGAGCCCTTGCCAGCAGCTCATCCACCAGGAACATATTTTTAATATTGCCGTCAGCGGTCAGTATCAGCTCTGCCGCCTGGCCTTCCTTATAGCCCAGTAAAAAGAAAATCTCAGCATTCAATGTCCTCAGGTTTTCAGCAAGCGGCACAAAGATCTGCTGTTCTATATTGTCATTGTTCCGCAGCATTTCACGAAACCTTACGGCATTTTTTTCAAACCAATCCCAAAACACCTGGATACTCTCTGCCGGCACTACTTCCTGTTCCCTGTATATTGTCATATCTGCATGAATTGTTACGCTTTAAAAATAAGATAATAATTACAAAACGGATCGTTCGAGTTATTCACATTCCGGTTACAGGATAGCCGCCAATGCTTCCCTTACCAGGGCGGGAGCTTTTAAATAACCGCGCGCGCCCAACCCGTTGATGATCCTGATGGAAGCGTGCTCCGGGTGCGATACAGCCACCGCCTGCTGCCCGGCGATCGTCGGGCGCTCCACGCTGGTATGCCGCAATATTTCATAAGGCAGCTTCAGGGTACGGGATAAATACTCCTCCACGTCCTTCCTGAAAGCGGCTGCCGGCAGCACCTCCTCATAGCGCCAGATATTGCTGCTTCCCAGCCAGAACAGCCCGTCAGCTCCCACAGGCACCAGCTTATATGCCAGGTCATAGACCGCATCACCGGGCAGACCCGGGATGCGTACCTGCATCACGTCCCCTTTGTTCCTGGTAAAAGGCATATGCGCAAACAGGGGATTCTTCCTCACCGCGGCGCCTTCACAGCAGAAAATATAGTCATAATCTGCCAGCAGCCGGCGTACCTGCTGCTGCTCCCATATTACGGTCCTGCGACTGTACAGGCCCGCCGCTTCAAAGTGCCGCCGCAGCAACCGGATCATACCGGTATTAACCTGCCAGGCACGCAGTATGTTCATAAACGGCCCGGTCAATTTCCAGAAAGGCGTGACAGCAGCCCCGCTTTGCTCCTCAAAATACGGGCTGGTCCCGGGATAAGCTCCCTGCTTGATAATAGGCACAGGACGTATCAATTCCTGCCCGAAGAATGCAGATATATCCTGGTATATATCCAGCGCCGTATCCAGCAACGGCTCATAATCCGCAAGAATATCATTCTTTTTATTGGCAAGCGGAGTAAGGATGCCCGCACTTTCCACCGAAGCGATACGGAGCGACCCGTCACCTATCAAGGTTACCTCACAGGAAGCTTTACGCAGTTCCCAGGCGAGCAGCAGGCCGGTAAGGCCATCCCCGACGATCCCTATTTTCATGATATAGATTTCAATAAGATTCCCTGCAAAGATCACTAATTGCAGTCAATATGTTTTTATGCAAGTGTAACAGGCACCGTTATTCCCAAAATAAAACAGGCTGCCTTTGCAGACAGCCTGTTCCAATGATCGCATATGGCTTATAACTGTACCCTGAGGTTCACAAAAAAGCTTCTGCCTGTAGTAATGTTGGCGCTGCTGGATGATCCGTGCCCGCCCGCGCCGCCGGAGCCGGTAGCGAGCCGCTGCACATTCAGCAGGTTGCGGGAGCCGGCAATGACAGCGAGCCTGTTTTTGAAAAACTCTTTCTGGATGCTGGCATCTATCATATTAAAGCCTTTCATATAGTCACCGAAAATGGCTCCTCCCATGATGTCAGCGCCCAGTATCCGCTGCCTTCCCGTATATTTATAGAACCCGCTGAAGGTAAGATTGTATTTCTTAACGGCATAGCTCAGGTTACTATTGATCTCGAAAAAGTCAAAATCCGGGGTGGCGTACACAGTACCGTCATTCATAACGGATTCTGTGGCAATATTCTTATTCCAGCTGGCGCCCAGCTCCATCCGGAAATTCTTGTAGCTGTAATCATTTTTCAGTTGTAAAGTGATGTACCTCAAATGCGCGATGTTGAAGTAAGTATATTTGGGCAGCACCGTAGGATCAGGATTCACTTCCGTTAAGCCCATCATGATCTGGTTGCGCACATCGTCATACATCCCGGTAAAGGAGATAACGCTGTTGTGCTTATTATTGTCGATCGTAGTAAACGCAGAGGACAACTGGAAGTGATGTCCTTCTTCAGGAACCAGGTTATGATTACCCGTGATGTCATGGTTGGCATCATTGAATGCCAGGTATAGTTCTTTCAGGTTAGGCGCCCTGAATCCCTTGGCATAGTTAAAGCGCAGCTTGATCCTGGGATTCACCTCGTATCTTATCCCCAGGGAAGGAATAACCGGTGTCTTATAAACAGTATTATAGCTTGCCCTCACGGCCGGCTGGATCTTGAGCTTGCTCCATAAGGTATAATCCAGCGTCATAAAGACGGCATAGTCGTTCAGGGTCTTTCTTCCTGCTGCTATCTTATCATCACCGTCGCCCGTCTCCATATTGATATCATACCCGACGGTATATCCCAGTTGTTTTACAAAATTATTGTAAGTGGTCCTGCTGGTGACCGTATTAAAAGTGATCTGCGTATTATCGCTTTTGTTGGGAGAAGGCACCTTATCCATAGTGGTAAAGTCTATCAGGTAGCCATTCCGGAACCTGTCGTAAATAGCATAGCTGTTATTGGATTCCAGGTAACCGTTCTTACCGATATAGAATTTACCGATCAGCCTGTTGATCCAGCGCTGTGTTTTAATATAGGTATCCAGGCGCCTTGCCGTAGGGTCTTCCGCAAAGCCGGCCGTATCGGATTTCAATACCAGGTTATCTTCGGAAAAATCCAGCGCATAGGAAATGGAATTGACCGGGCTGAGCTGGTAGGTATATTTGAAATTACCGAAGAGCAATTCTTTGGGTCGCCAGAGCGGAGAACGTGTCTCGCTTACCTTACGTACCGGGTCCCAGCCATAGAAGTAATTCCTGCCTGCATGAAGGGACACATTGTGCTTTTTATTGCTGTAGCCCACATTCCCGCTGAAATTATATTGGTTGATAGTAGATATATAGGTCTGCGCGCCGGCAGTGAACTTATTCTTTTCTTTTTTCGTGATCAGGTTGATGACACCGCCCAGGGCGTCACTGCCGTACATCACGCTCATAGGTCCCTGCACCCGTTCGATCCGTTCGATATTGTTGAGGTTGAACTGGCTCAGGTCTATATTGCCGTTCTCCCTGCCGTTTACGGGGAGGCCGTCTATCAGGATCTTCACATTATTGCCGCCCAGGCCTCTCATGGACATATTGGATCCCAGCATCTGGTCCTGCCCTATATTCAGCCCCATTTCCGTTCTGAGCGCCTCATTCAGCGTAACGGCCCCTTTGGCCCTGATCGCTTCTGAAGAGATGATCTGGTAAACGGAAACGGCCTCATCCACTTTTGTAGGACGGCCCACACCGGTAAAAACAACCTGGTCCAGCACGTTATAGTTAGTGGTCAGCGTAAGCGTATGCCCGCCCTTTGCAAGGAGCGTGTCCACACCCTTATACTCACCATCCTCTATCTTCATCTGTACGGGATATTCCAGGCCGCTCAGGTCAATATATCCCTTGTCATCGGAAGCAACATACACCTCCTTGGGACAGCCGGCACATTTCACAGACACCAGCAGCTTTCTTACCGGGACCTTATATTCATCTTCAAGATAAATTTTATCCCCGTTATTTTGAGCTGATAGCTGGATGGAAAACATGGCACAGAATGTCAGAGGCAAGCAACCTTTAAAGATCCTACTATTCATACAATTATGGTCTTTTACTAAGAAAGGAAACATACACAATACAGTGAGTGTGCATGTTTCCTGATATTATGAACTACGTTCTGTACAATTTTTACTCTTTAATGAATTTAACTGTCTGGTAAACACCTTCGCCTTCCAGCCTGATGAAGTATAAGCCGGTATTCAGGTGCTGAACCTGTACGGGATACTGGTTAAATCCTTGCCTGATCTGCATAGCAGCGGCGTTTACCACTCTTCCGTTGATATCCACGATCTGGAGCGACACATTGTTAACAGTGGTTTTCGCATCGATCACGAGGTTGGTTGTTCCGTTCACAGCAGGATTTGGAGCTACCACCAGCGCATTGATGTTTACATTCAGGTCATTGATGCTTTCTGTAGTATCAACCGGCGCTTCATACACTTTACGCTTTTGCAAAACGACCATACCAGGATTTACCGTTACGGAAGCGCTGCCGGAAACGAAATCAGTGTAAACCACCTGCCAGATATCGCCGTTCTGAACTTTTACAAACCAGGATACGGTATCAAAGGCAACAGCACCACTCATGCCTGCATTTTTCCATTTGTTATATCCGAACGCGTTAATGGTATCAGAGTATTCCAGGAACAGCTTAGTGTGGTCCAGCGTATCATTAGAAGCAAACTCGGCTACGGAATAGTGAGACAGCTCTGTATTGGCATTCAGCAGGATACCGAAAACCTTATATAATGAATTGCCCATCACTACAGCTTCATCATTGTAGTTGGTAAATACAAAATCCCAGTCAGTGCCTTTAGGCTCCCTGCTTAAGAACTGATCGGTCTCAATGTTATAATATACAAAATTCTGACCTGTATAAGCGGCGACACCTGCTTCCAGCTTTTTTGTCACCTGTGCTGTACCATCCAGCTGGGCATATTTAAATACATATACCGGGGCATTGGTAGTAGCGGACAGGCCGTCTTTCACAGAAATATAGATCTGGAACGTATCTGTAGAAGTTATTAAAGCATAAATAGAGGTACCTGTTATCAGGTGCGTGTTCATATTATATTCTCCCCAGCCGTAGTCCATAGAGCCGGAACCGATATTCTGGTTAAAAGCACCGACGTCCCAGGTAATGTTAGAGTTATAGAGCGGCATCGGCTCATTGGTGATAGCCGTAGCTAAGGCAGCAGTGAGATCCGTCCCAAAATCTGTAGTATCACCATCCAGCGCATACAGCTTACAGCCTTTATCGGCGCTGTTCGTCAGGATAGAAGCACTCATACGAGCCGTAGAAAAGGCCAGGTGCCAGTTATCAGCAGCAGATTCCTTGGCAGAACCGTTTTCCAGGCTATAATATACGTTGTTCAGGTACCCGGTACCGGTATGAAGTGTGTCGATGGTCCATTGCTGGGCTTGTCCTGTAACAGCCGCACCTAAAATAGCTCCTGATAAAAGTAGAGTTTTAATTTTCATAACAATTATATCTTTAATTATTTTTTGAGAGTACAAAAGTACAGTCACTCCGGAACAAAACGGCTAAGAGAGGGAAGATATGACACAAATATGACAGTATGAGAGACGCTTATTTTTTGCCCTGGCCGGCGGTATATACCAGCAATTCCCACAGTTGCGCAGCGGAATGATCCCAACTGAATTTAGCAGCCTGGGCCCGGCAGTTGGCTACCAGCTGGTCCCTCAGCCTTTCATCCTTATAGATGAAATTAAGCTTGGCAGCGATGTCTTCCACGGAATGGGGATCTACGTACAGGGCCGCTTCTCCGCCCACTTCGGGCATAGAAGAAACGGAAGAGGTGATAACAGGCACATTACAGGCCAGCGCGTCCGCGATGGGAATACCGAAGCCTTCAAAGAAGGAAGGATATACCAGCGCATAGGCGGCTCCCATCAGCCTGCTCAACTCTTCTATGCCGAGATAGCCCGTCCAGATCACATCCTCCTTATAGGGCATCAGTGTCTTTACCTCTTCTATTTCACCGGTCTGCCAGGCCATCCGGCCCACCATGACCAGCTTCATACGGCTTTTCTGGAAACGCTTGAATTTTACGAATGCCTTCAGCAGGTTGATGACGTTCTTCCTCGGGTGGATGGCGCTCACGAAAATAAAGTACTCGCATCCATCCGTATAGCGGGCCTTTACCTCTGCCTTCTCATCGTAATCCAGCGGCCGGTAATGCGCATTGATACCGTTATACACCACGCTGATCTTCTCTTCCGGTATCTTATACTGCGTCACCAGGTCCTGCCGGGTATATTCCGATACGGCCACGATATGTGTGGCCCGGTGCGCGTATTTAGGGAAAAAGCGGTTATAGTGCCATTTATCCAGCCTGGAGATATATTGCGGGAAATGGATAAAGGCCAGGTCATGAAAAGCCAGCAATACCGGTACGCTGGTACGGATCGTTCCCAGGCCGTCAGGAGAAAAATAAACGTCTATCTTATATTTTTTCAGCGCTACCGGGATAGCGACATCCGTAAACAGGTTGTACAGGAAAGGATGCCGGGCCTGCGGACCCAGCACAACGGGCCGCACATTGGGACCATATATAAACTCCTCATGATAGGGCCTGTCAAAGAAGAAATAGAATTCATGCTCCGGGTGCGCAGCCACCATACGTGACAGCAGCTCATGGGTGAACCGGCCTATTCCTTCCAGCTTGTTATGCAGCAGCAGCCGCGTATTGACTCCTATTCTCATAAAAAATCAGCTAAAATAAAAAATACCGGCTAAATAGCCGGCACTTTAACTTTTTAAATTTTACGACAATTAATTAATTGGATACGTCCGTGATACTGGTCAGCGGGATCAGGATACCTCCTTTCAGTTGAATGTATCTATCCGTCAGCGACCATACTGTAGTTTCTACCGTTCGCTCCCCTTCAGCAGTATTAAACGTAATGGAGGTCTTACCTTTGAATTCGTTTCCCAAACGGACTGCATAAGATAACTTCTCTATCCATTTAGCACTTTGATCTATCTGTGCAGGAAGCATTTTGAAATTACTGATTTCCTCTTTTTCTATGATAATTGCAGCGTTGTTCATAATCTTAGTTGTTTAAAGTCTCTTTACAAATCTATAACATTATTCTAAATTACAAAATATTTGTCGAAAAAATACACCTGCCGGCGCTCTTTAAATCCCGTTAAGAATAGCTCCTGCATGGTAATAATTTATAATTAGCGGAATAATTTATAATTTTGCGAAAATTTTAAAATTTCAACTAATGGCATTAAAAGCAGGTATTGTAGGGCTTCCCAACGTTGGTAAGTCTACCTTATTCAATGCGGTAAGCAACAGCGCGAAAGCACAGGCAAGCAATTACAGATTCTGTACCATAGAGCCCAATGTCGGGCTGGTGAACGTACCGGACGAAAGGCTGGACACCCTGGCTAAGATTGTCAATCCCGAACGGATATTACCTACTACCATTGAATTCGTGGACATCGCCGGCCTCGTGAAAGGTGCCGCCAAGGGAGAAGGTCTCGGCAATAAGTTCCTGGCCAATATCCGGGAGGTTGATGCCATCATCCACGTTATAAGATGCTTTGAGGACGATAATATTTTAAGGGACGAAGGCGCCATTAACCCGGTCGGCGACAAAGAGATCATAGATACGGAGCTGCAGCTGAAAGACCTGGAGAGCGTGGAAAAGAAGATCCAGCGCGTGGAAAAGCTCGCCAAGAACGATCCCAAGCAGAAAGCTATGCTGGATGTATTGCTGAAATGTAAGGACCATCTGGAAAAAGGGCTCAATATAAGAGCCTTACAACTGGACGGCGAAGATGCGGCGGCCGTGGCCGACCTGTTCTTGCTGACACAGAAGCCCGTTTTATATGTAGCCAACGTTGATGAATCAGCGATCCTGACAGGTAACCGATTCAGCCAGGCGCTCCAGGATATGGCTAAGCAGGAAGGTGCGGAGGTGATCGTCATGAACAATAACATTGAAGCCCAGATCACGGAAATGGAAGACCCCGCGGACAAGGAGCTTTTCCTGGGTGAGTACGGCCTTACCGAACCCGGCCTTAACCGACTGATCCGCGCAGCCTACCAGCTCCTGAACCTGGCAACCTATTTTACAGCCGGCGTACAGGAAGTAAGGGCCTGGACCATACAGAAAGGCTGGAAAGCCCCCCAGGCTGCCGGTGTGATCCATACAGATTTTGAAAAAGGATTTATCAAGGCGGAAGTGATAGCGTACGCCGATTATGTAGAGCTGGGTGGTGAGAACGGCGCCAAGGAGAAAGGAAAATTAAGAATAGAGGGTAAAGAGTACGTAGTGGCTGACGGAGACGTCATGCACTTCCGTTTCAACGTATAACCTGCTGTTTTCACATAATAAAAATCCCCGGCAGGCCTGCCGGGGATTTTTATTATTGCAAAGCTCTATGGACAGCACTACAGGAATTTTATATCTGCCAGGATATCTTCGGATAACCTTATCCATTCCGTATCCAGGTGCAGTTCCCGTACCGGCACCGGTTCAGTGCTTACCGTCACCCATACTTCCCTGCCGTCTGCATAGAGGAGCACAGGCATCCTGAAGCCGGGAACCGCATTATCCCAATAGACAGCATAGCCTGCCGCGCTTTTTTCCAGGCACAGCACCGGTATCGCTGCCGTACGGAGATACTGGTCAAAAAATGCAGGGCTGATCACATTCCCCGTCCAATCCAGTAAAAAGCGCTCTATCGTCTTCCCGTCCACGATACGGTGCCTGAAAGTATCTGTCATCTGACGCAGCATGGCATAAAACCGTTCATCATCCCTCATAATGGTCCTTAAAGTATGGATCATAAAAGCTGACTTGTCATAATGGTCACCGCTGCCGCCATCGCACTGCCCGGGTGTCCCTTCCGGGGGAAGATCATTGAGAATGATAGCGCGCTTGCCTCTCTGGTAGCTGTAAGCCTGCTCCTTCCCGAACAGGCATTCCGCCAGGATAGTTTCCGTATAGGACGTAAAGCCCTCCTGTATCCAGCTATAAGCTACATCCGAAGCAGTAATGCTGTTACCGAACCATTCGTGGCCGCTTTCGTGAACGATGATAAAATCAAACAGCAGCCCGACGCCGGAACCGCTCCTGTCCTTACCGAGGTAGCCGTTCCCGTACCGGTTGCCGTATGCTATAGCACCCTGGTGCTCCATACCCAGGTAAGGCGCCTCCACGATTTTAAACCCATCTGCATAAAAGGGGTAAGGCCCGATCTTTTGTTCAAAGCACTGCAGCATAGGCTGTACCTGCCTGAACTGTCTCCTGGCCCTGCCCTCATGACCGCTCAGGCAGTAATAGGTGATGGGCAGCCTGCCCTTTATGCCTTTATAGCTGCTCTTCATACGCGCATAATCCCCGATATAAAACGTGATATTATACAGGTTGACCGGGTTGCGTACTTTCCAGGTAAAAGTAGTGGTCCTCTCCATTTCGTTGAATACCTGCTGATCCGGCATCCCGTTACCTACGGCTGTATAATATTCAGGCACCGTATAGGACAGGGTTACGCTGTCCGGCTCATCAAAAGGCACATCCTTGCAGGGAAACCATACCGAAGCGCCGATATCCTGGCAGGCTACCGCCCACCAATGCCGCCCGGCGCTGTCCCGAGCATATACCACACCGCCGTCCCAGGGCGCCCGGAGCGCCTCTGCAGGTTGTCCGCTGAATGATAGTTGTAATGTAAAGCTCCCGGTACCGGCGGCATCAAAATCACCTTTGATATGGTAGCTGTGCCCGTTGATCCTGCTGAACGACAGCGGCCTCCTGTCCGCTCCGGCAAGCGTTGCACCGGTGAGCGTCATGGGTTCCTGCAGGTCTATCTGCAGCACACCCGGCGATTTGCCGACAACAGCAGCCCGGATGGTTACCTCCCCGTTGAGCTGCCGGCGGTCGAGATCAAAATTTACGGTCAGCCGGTATTCCCTGACATCCCACCAGGAACGCTCCCTGTTATCAGCGCAAGATATGCTCTCCTCCCCTGCCTGCGCCATACCATAAGCAGGACAAAAAGCAACGATCAATAAAAACAGTATTATTAAGACATTAAATCTCATAACCGAAATTACATAATACCGCTGAAAGGCAGTTACCATTGTATACAATTTCAATTATCCGGTGTTGATACTCGCCTATGGCTACAGCGCCATTATGAGCAATGTGAAGCTGTCATCAATGAAAAACTATAGCTACTGTATGACATTCCAGCTCATCAAAGAAAGAAGCCCTACAAAGATTGAAGTTTCCCGAAGGTGTTTATTATGTAATTAAGGTGTTTCTTATAATTAATGACTATCCGCTTATGGAAACAATCTTTTATTACAGGTACATTTAATCTCGATGTGCCCTCTATGCGGTTCAGAGACCGATTGACTATAAAGGAACTGAGGGTGTTGGTCATTCCGAACGGATGTGAGGAATCTCCTCATACCGGTTAGCAGCATCCTGAATCTTCTATTTGAAAGCTTTGTTGCCTATATGTAGATAGTCAGTTAATTTGAAGAAACAGTCATTTCGAACCGAGAAAGTTAATGCTGTATTTTCTCTATTCGCAAACCTGCCGCAAGATCCAGGCAATGCTAAAAAAGAATAAGGCAGCATTACTGCTGCCTTATCTGTCCGGTCGCGGCAACTGGACAGAGTTCGAACCAATTTTTAGATGATTTACTTGAAATACAAAAGTTTGTAGATATGAATAAGTAGCAGTTTTCGCAAAAAACCTTCTGAATCCGTACTTGAATTAACAAGTACGGATTTTTTTATTTTAATAGATAAAATATAGTGAGCTTGTTATAGTTATTTAGGGACGTAACATTTTTTTCTTGAATTATCCTTGTAGCATTTGTAGCATTTGAACAAAATATGAGTTAAAGCATTGATTATAAATTAAAAAACCTTGCTACAAAGGATTTTTCTATTGTAGCAAGGTTGTAGCAATTTGTAGCAAATTAATTAATGTTAGAATAGGTTATTGTCCCAGGAAATCTTTAAAGCTTATCCAGCTTCCCATCCTGGTGTAATGCGTCTTTGGGTCTCTTGGGATGTCGGAAGGAATACTTCCCTTCTTGCATAAGGAGATGAAAGTATTCTTTGACCGGATTTGTAAAGGTGCTAATAATGCTTTAGCCTCCTCATAGCTTCGGAATATTTTGTGCTGATTGGCAATGCGGTCTGTGCCCAGGAACTTGCCCCAACCTTCAAACTCCCGATAAGCCTTATCTGGTGCAGCAGGTATCATCGCCGGGCGTTCTCCCGACTTACTCCATTGTATGTAGGCTTCCCAGCCCTGGATACCTATAGCCTGTACATAAGCTTTGGCCTGGTCATAGGACATCTTTTTCTTTCTTTGGTTCGGGATATTGCCTGTGCCTAACCAGTCGCCTAAGCCACTCCAACCGGAATGTTTATACACTTTTGCCGGCTCGTGCGGTATAGTCTTGGGGCGCTTTTTACTCTTCAGCCAGATACGATACTCATCACTATTTTTCAGTCCTAAACGCCGCATATAAGTACGGGCTTTCTCAAATGGCCAGAAGCTGGAGCCTGCCCAATCTGCCCAGTTTACCCAGCCTGTGTCTTTATACACCTTTTCCGGGTGAAGTGGAATGAAATGCGGCCGCTTACCGGATTGCTCCCATATTATCCATTCAGAATGTTTTTCCATTTTCAGCCTGTGTACATATTGCCTTGCCTGGTTGAAAGGCAGGTAGCCGGGCAAAACACCGGGATGTACATTTTCCCAGATACCCGACTTGCGCCGCAGGAAGCTCAGGAAGCGGATGTTGCGGTAACGGCAGGTTTGGGCCAGACTGAGCATTTTCAGGTATTCCCTTAATCCTTTTTCTCCTATCATTCCTTTTACGCCTCTTCTGTATTGTGCAAAAGCTTTTACCGCAGCTTCCGCATTGTTATTATTCCAGGGTACGCCGTCGTATTGGAGAAATGTCCACAATTGCTGCCAGTGTTTTTGAAAGCGTTTGACACATTTAGTGGCCAGTTCGCTTTTGTAGAGGACTTCGACAAAACGTTGCCGGAAGTATTCAGTGTCTTTAAGGTGTTTTTTAAGATGTACCTGTTTCAATCCATAACAGTCAATGGTGGTAATGATTGTACGAAGCAGCTCATTAAATCCTGTTACAAGGGTTTTATACTCTTCATCAAAAGGGTTTTTAAAAAGGTCGTCATTCAAATCCCTGACCAGGTGTATCAGGCATTTCTGCCGGGTTACCGGTAAGGATTCGTAAGCAGGGAAAAAGTCGGTAACGATAATGCCTTTATAATCTTTCAGCCATTCGTGTAAAAAGCTGCCTTCTCTCGTATCGGTATAATGGTAGCAGACGGTATGTGCCGTAGCAAAGACCCAAACGTAACCGCTTTTATGCTCCAGTTGTACCGAGGTTTCGTCAATATGGACAACAGGGCTGTGCAGGATAATTTCCCGGATATACTTTGCTTCGGGTTCCCATTGCTGCCACCATTTTTGTTTGCGCATTACCAGGTACATCGGGCTTATCCAGATACCAAACTGTTCCTGCATCATACTGCTGATAAGGTAGTTGCTGATGTTGTAATTGATATAGAGATAAGTAACATAGGCAAACAGGTTATCACCGTATTGTGTGCGCCGGAGTACCTGGTCGTTATACTGGTACCTGCATTGACTACATACTGATTTTGTTCCAATGTATGCTATGATGTGTTGCCTGATACCGGTAGCGGTAAATTTAAGGTCTGTTTGTACCACCTTTCTTTTCTGCTTATAGTGATATACCTTAGAAGCACCACATTTAGGGCATTCCGTTAAAGGAATTAAGGTAACGGTTTCGTGTACCTTAGCCGGCTGCCAGACCGGTGTTCCCTTTTTACCCGGCTTGGGATTGGGTATGGTTGCTGCAGCAGCAGATAATGATTCTTTATTGCGCCAGTAAATTTTGGAACGCTGGTAATCAAAATAAGCGGCTTTACTGATGAACTGGAAATCATCGCCCAGCTCAGGGTTATTCTGGAATTTATACAGGCTTTGCTTTTTCATTTCTGCAACCTGCTGTATATTTTCCTGTATGGTTCCTTTTGCCAGGTGTGTGAACCATTCTTTTACTATAAGCAAGGCTTTACAGTCGTCCAGGTTATAGCGGATAAGCGTTTCTTTAACAGCCTGGTCCCGGTTAGCTTCCCAATCTTTGCGCCAGTGTATACTTTGCTTACCGTCTGCAATTGTATTGTTCCATTTAAAGCCGAGCCAGCCAGCTAATTCTTTTAGCCCGTTGCCGTAAACCGGCGGATATACGTGTGTTCGTGAAATACTCAATAGGTTGAATAATCCTGGCAGTAAAGCTGTCACTTCATTTTCAAGCTCCGGGTATTTCTTTTGTACCGCTTGGAGGCTTTTGGTTTCATAGCTGCCGTAATGGTAAATGGTCGCTTCGGGATATTGTTTCAATAGGTCCAAAAGTTGAACAAAGATTTCCTTTTCTGCCTGGGGTGTATCTGCCCAGAAAGAGTAAGACGTGTTTGCCCCGTCTTCGGTTACAATAATTACTCCTGCCAGGTATACCCAATGCTCCTCCGGCAGTCCTTCAAAATCTATGTAAATGGAAACCGGTGTTTCTTTTACCTCGGGTGGATAAAGGACAAAGGTCTTGTGTTCTGTTATGGCCAGCGCCTTGAGTTCCCACAGATAATGAGTAGCTGCCTGCGGGTGTCTCCTGCGGCGGCGTGGCCGGAAGAGGTGTGCAAGCTGTTGAATAGAGTAAACCCCTTTCTTGTGAAATTTAAGTATCACTTTGGGTGGTATTCCTGCCAGCAGGCTGATACAGTTCCTTTCGTTCAGCTTTTGGTAGCACGCATCCTGGAAGCGACAGTCCGGGCAATGGGCATTTTTATAAAAAGGGGGTGGAACATCTTTGCTGATAATATCCAGGGTGTCGTTTAGCAGCTTCCGGGCTTTAGGGGAGTTCAGCCTTAGTTTCAGCGTTTCCGGTTGACCATTGGCATATACGATTTTAATCTGTTGAACACTTGTTGATTCAAAATGCCGGGAGCATAGTGCTGTAAGTACTAATTTATCTCCGGGTGTAAGGGATTGAACAGGTAGTTGAAGGGGTGTATTAAAATCAACAGGCGATGCTAATGGTACAGTATGCTTAGACAGCTGCCAGGCTTTATAGTGGCAGTGTAGCATCGCCTGTAGTAGCTTCCAATCTGGCTGTACCTGTGACATACTGCATATTTTAGTAAATCAATGACAGGATTTTTCTTTACTGTAAAGTTACAAATACTTGCAGCAATGGTAACTTAAGGAGTACGTGCGTGTACTCTGTAAAGAATTTGATTGGCTACAAGGTTGTCCAACTTTATAGCAAAAGGCAGAAATTGTCTTATATTACTTACACGCTCCAAAGTAAAATATCAATATTTATATTCAAAAACATTATAAGCCTTTTTATGTTTTTAGTATAGAAGTACCATTTTCATTCATTCCAGTAAGCGACAGATATATAAAAATCAAAAAACTGAATAAGCTATCTTTGTAGATTAGACAATTTTTTATATTAAATGAGCAATCAAAGAAGCTACCCGATTGATAAAGTAGTCAGACCCATTCAGAAATTCATTCAACAGGAAAAATCCGGGGGACTTGTATTAGGTATCAGTGTAATTGTAGCCTTAATTCTTGCCAATTCTCCCTGGCATAATGAATACCATCATTTCTTTGAACACGAATTAGGCTTCCGGTTTGATGGAAAAACTTACCTGGAATACAGTATTCACCATTGGATAAACGACGGGTTAATGGCCATCTTCTTTTTTGTAGTAGGGTTAGAACTCAAAAGAGAAATTGTAGCAGGGGAATTATCCAATCCCCGTAAAGCTATGCTGCCCATTTTTGCTGCACTGGGAGGTATGTTAGTGCCTGCCCTGATATATTTTGGTTTTAATTCAAGTGGAGATGTAAATAGCGGCTGGGGCATTCCTATGGCTACAGATATCGCATTTGCCTTGGGAGTATTGTATCTGTTGGGTAACCGTATACCACTGGCATTAAAAGTTTTCCTGACCGCATTGGCTATTGTAGACGACTTAGGAGCTGTTTTAGTGATTGCTTTTTTCTATACTTCCGATATTTCTGTTATGAATTTAGCCATAGGCTTAATTTTTCTTTTGGTAATGTATATCGGTAATAAAATGGGGGTAAGAAGTATCATTTTCTATGCCTTGCTGGGCATAGGTGGTGTATGGACGGCATTTCTACTGTCCGGTGTTCACGCTACAATCGCATCTGTGCTGGCCGCATTTACCATACCTGCCGATGTAAAAATTAAGGAAAATGTTTTTATAGCAAGAATTAAAAAACACCTGGCTCAGTTTTCTAATGCGGACCCTAACGACCAGACACCAACTTTAACCAACGAGCAACTGCATATCCTGGAAAAAGTTAATATGGATACGGATAAAGCTATTCCGCCTTTACAGAAGCTGGAACACGCAATGCACCCCTTCGTTACATTTGTGATTATCCCGGTTTTTGCATTGGCCAATGCGGGGGTATCTGTTTTAGATATAGATATGAATGAACTATTCAGCACAAATGTTGCTGTTGGCGTTGCATTAGGGCTATTAATCGGAAAAGTTTTGGGGGTAGTAGGCTTTACCTGGCTATGTGTAAAAATGAAAATTGCTCCTTTTCCGGACGGAATGAATATAAAAAATCTTTTAGGTATCGGGCTGCTGGCATCTATTGGCTTTACAATGTCGTTATTTATTACGCAATTAGCTTTTACACACGAAGCGTATAGAGTACAAGCGAAAATCGGCATTTTTGTCGCCTCCATCATTGGCGGCATATTGGGATATATAGTATTGAGCAGGCAGGGTAAGAAACAGCAAACATAAGTCTGCAGTTTTACCAGCAACCACAATTAAATCATATGCACAATGCCTTCAAAAAAATCTGAAATAATAGACGGTCTGACCATAAAATATCACGCCAATGGTAAAACAATCTGGTCTAAAGGAAAAATTATAGATGGCCTGGCTGAGGGATACTGGGAATGGTACAGGATAGACGGAACTATTAAACGTTCGGGACATTTTAAGTCGGGAGAGCCTGTCGGCGAATGGATAACTTATGATGCAAAAGGATTAGTTTATAAGAAGACACAAAAATAGTGGTACAACGTTGAAAAGCTGATTAAAATAGTATGCTATGCCTCATAATTACGATACACCTAAAAGCAAGTTGGATTTGTTTCGACAGAAGATTTACATCGTTATTTACGGCGTAAATACCCCATCCGGTAAAGCTTTTGATGTAGGTTTACTGATTGCCATTCTGCTTAGTGTTTTTACCATTATGGCAGAAACAGTGGAAGGTATAGACCATATCTACCACAAAGAACTGACTGTTTTGGAATGGATTTTTACTATCATCTTCACTTTGGAATATGCCCTTAGAATCTTCGTAAGTAAAAAGCCCCTGAAATACATCTTCAGCTTTTACGGTATTATTGATTTGCTTTCTATAATGCCGATGTTCCTATCTGTCTTTATCAAAGGCAGTCATATCCTCAGCAGCTTACGCATATTGCGTTTGCTGCGCCTGTTCAGGGTGTTCCGATTAATGGAGTTTATGCAGGAGTCGTCAAGACTGAAGGTAGCACTGATGGCAAGCCGGGCCAAAATCCTGGTGTTCCTCTACACAGTGCTGATTATTGCTATCCTGATAGGAACCCTGATGTATTATATTGAAGGGCCAGCCAATGGCTTTACCAGTATCCCCAAAAGCGTATTTTATACCATAGTGACACTAACCACAGTCGGATATGGAGATATGGTGCCAACAACCGCCTTAGGACAATTTCTTTCAATGGTGCTGATGGTTACAGGTTATGGCATCATCGCAGTCCCAACCGGAATTGTAGGGGTTGAGATTGCCAAAGAAGTAGGAAAGTCTATCAGTGAAGAAAAGCAAAAGCACAAAGAACATAACAAACTGAATGGTATAGTATGTGCCCATTGCAATAAAGAAGGACATAGAGATGATGCAGAATATTGTTATAAATGCGGACATTATCTGAATGCTTAGCAACAAAAATTAACTTATGAGCAATAAAATATTTGACTTCATTAACCTGCACAACGGAGAGGAAGATAAAAGCAAGGTATTGGAAAATGTCTTCAATAATATTTCTTTCCGGGGTTCCAATCTCTGGATTCTGGCTTGTGCCATTATCATAGCATCCGTAGGACTGAATGTAAACTCTACTGCTGTTATTATCGGAGCAATGCTGATTTCACCGTTGATGGGGCCAATAGTCGGGGCCGGGTTTGCATTGGGAACTTATGATTTTGCATTGCTGAAAAAGTCAATGAAGAACCTGATTATTGCTACCGTTGTCAGCTTGCTGGTATCGGCAGTATATTTTTACCTGAGCCCTTTCAAAGATGTACAATCCGAACTGCTGGCAAGAACTGCTCCTAATATTTATGATGTACTCATTGCTTTCTTTGGCGGACTGGTAGGTGTTATAGCCATAACAAGGGTAGAAAAAGGCAATCCGATACCTGGCGTAGCCATTGCTACGGCTTTAATGCCTCCATTGTGTACAGCGGGTTACGGTATTGCTACTTTTAATCTTTCTTATTTTGCCGGTGCCTTTTACTTGTATTCCATCAACTGTTTTTTTATTTGTATTGCTACATTCTTCGTAGTGAAATACCTGAAATACCCGGCAGCGAATTTTAAAAATATCCGGTATACCAGGCAAATAAGAACAGGTATTACGGCGCTGATTTTTATAATGATTATACCCAGCTTTTATCTTGCTTACAGGCTATGGAATGAAAAAGCCTATACAAAAACCGTTGAGAACTTTATTAATGCAGAGTTTGTAAACAACGGTTATATGGTGATTTACAAAAAGATTAATTATAACAGTAATCCCAGGAAAGTAGAGCTGGCATTGCTCAACAGAAGCCTCAGCGAAAATGAAATTGAAGCATATAACCGCATCCTGACCAATATGGGTGCTACCAATACCGAACTCAGTTTCCGGCAGAATGATGATAACCTGAAAGCCGAAATTCTCAGTGAAATCAACAAAAAGGAAAACACGATTTCGGAGAAAGATGTGGCTATCAACCACCTGCGCATCGAGCTGGACAAATATAAATTGAGCGACTCTACATTCCTCAAAGAATTAAATATCTTATTCCCTTCAGTTAGCAATATTTCCATTGGCAAGATAGAACAATATCCCAATACTGACAGCGCCCGGATGCAATGCATTATGCTCTACCAGGCACCACAGAAAATAGAAGAGGAAAAGCTGAGAAGCTGGCTCCAGGAAAGATTGAACACACAAAATGTAGTGCTGGTAAAACAATAAAATTCAGTTACAATGACAGACACGGAGTATATCCGCAATTTAAGGACACCAGGCAAAGAAGACCCTTTGCGTATACTGATGAGTGCCTGCCTCACAGGTGTGCAGTGTGCTTATGACGGCTCTGATTATGGCACTTACCCCGGGGCACTGAAATTACTGGAATATGATAACGTTGTTGTTATAAGATTTTGCCCTGAGGCATTTTCGTTTGGGACCCCCAGGGAAATGTGTGATATCTACGGGGGTAATGGCGATGACGTATTGGATGGCAAAGCCAAAGTGTTGGCAGAAGAGGGCAGCGACTGGACAGCAGGAATGATTAAAGCATCGGAAGCTATGCTTGCCTTAGCCCAGACACATCAAATTGAGTTAGCTGTAATGATGGACATCAGTGCTGCCTGTGGTAGCCAAGTGATATATGAGGGTAGCCGGTTTGCCGAAAATAAAGTGTATCAGATGGGTGCCGGTGTCTGCACCGCTCAATTACGCAGACACGGCTTTAAGGTTATCAGCCAGCGGGATTTTGCAGCCCTGGAATTGTTGTATGCTAAAATAGATAAGCATCATATCATTGACGCTGCTAAAACAGACCATCACCAAACAGATTGGTACCAGGCTTATTTTAAAATTGAAAAATAAATGCTTTGATGAATAAAGAACAGAAAGAGAAAACGGCTAGAGAAGAACTGACAGACTGGGTAAAAGAATCGCTGGCTGCCTTCTTAACCTTTCTCAAACCTAATCCTAAGGATAACCTGGTGCTGCAAATCGTAAAAACCATTCTGAAAATCCCGGTAACATTGTTTATAGTTCTGGTTTCTCCTGTTCTGCTGCTTATTCTTGGAATTATCTTTGCTATGCTGTTATGATAAATGGAATGCAAAAGATATTTCGGCCCTGGTTGGTCATTTTACTGATGATTGCCACCACACATCAGGTTATGGAAAAGCTGTTGCATATTCGCATTCCTGTAATCGACAACTACCTGGACCCGCTTTTATTGATGCCTATTTTACTGCATTTACTATTGTGGGAACAGAGAATCTTATTTAAAAAGAGAACGGATTTTACCTTTTCCACGTTTCAATTAATAATGATTTTTATTGTGGTCAGTTTTATTACGGAATACTTATTCCCTAAATGGAATCCAAAATTTACTGGCGACATATGGGATATTATTTGTTATGGAATCGGTACTTTTGGTTTTGCTTTAATTATCAATAGACCAGGTCAAAACAAAATATTATTGAAGTATAAGCAATAAGATAATGAAAGAATTTATATATAGTAAAAGAGTCATAAGTATCTTAATCACTCTGCATATTACCGCCATTTTATTGCTGATAATTGATTATGGCTTTAGCTTACCGCTGTGGGCAACATATGCAACAATCGGTTTTTACACTTTTATATTGGTTAACGGTATTTTGTTTACTATTATCAAACAAAAATACGACAAGAAAAAAAGCGAATTCAAAGTAAAAGTCTTTGATTGGCTGAGCATCGGGTTTATAATGTACTGCATTATCCGGCAGTTCAGCATACAGACAACTCAAAATATTATTACTGATTGGATTCGCTGGGCATTGATATTAAAACTTATACGGGAGTTTGCCACTTCACATTTCAATTACAAACGCTCAGTCCTCAATCCGGCCCAACTTTTTATTATTAGTTTTATGGGTTTGGTATTGGGTGGTTCATTTTTGTTAATGCTGCCTAAAGCCACACATCAAGGTATTTCTTTTATTGATGCCTTGTTTACATCGACCAGTGCGGTTTGTGTTACGGGATTGATTGTAGTGGATACCAGCAGTTATTTTACCTCCTTCGGACAAACGATTATTATGCTGCTCATACAGGCCGGGGGGCTAGGTATTTTGACCTTTGCCAGTTATTTCAGCTATTTCTTTAAAGGTGGGGCTACTTATGAGAACCAGATTGCATTGAGTGATATTTCAAGTTCTAACAAAATCGGAGAAGTTTTTACTACTTTAAAAAGGATATTGATTATTACGTTTCTTGTAGAAGCCATAGGGGCATTTTTTATTTATATCAATATTAATGAACAGCTAATACCTTCATTTTTTGACAGGGTATATTTTTCAGTATTTCATTCCATTTCTGCGTTTTGTAATGCCGGATTCTCTACCTTGCCCAATGGAATGATGCAGGACGGTTTTGTGTTCAATTACTCCTTGCAATTTACCATCATTGCTATATTTATTTTCGGTGGGCTGGGCTTCCCTATTGTAATTAATGTCCTCAGGTTCATCAAGCATTTTATCAGGCGTTACGCATTGCGATTTATATCGGGAAAAGACAATTACAAGCCCTAGATATTGACATTGAGCAACAAGATAAATCTCATTACGACTTTTATACTGATTGTTTTAGGTACTACTGTTATTTATGCCAAAGAGTTTTATAATACATTATCGGTACACAACGGTATTGGGAAAATAATAACTGCCTTGTTTACGGCAACAACACCCAGAACCGCAGGTTTTAATTCAATAGACTTTAGCCAGTTACATTTTTCTTCTATCATCATCATTATACTTTTAATGTGGATTGGAGCATCACCTGCATCTACAGGAGGTGGTATTAAAACAAGCACTTTTGCTATTGCCACACTCAATTTTTTAAGCCTTGCAAAAGGAAAAAATAAAATCGAAATATGGAGAAGGGAAATTGCCGATATTTCGGTACGCAGGGCTTTTGCTACAATGACACTGTCACTGGTGGTTATTGGATTTGGCATTTTTTTCATTGCCCACTTTGACCCGCATCTCAGATTGCTGGACATTGCTTTTGAATGTTTCTCAGCATACAGTACAGTAGGGCTGAGTTTAGGTATTACAGGCGATTTGAGCAATGACAGTAAAATCGTTTTAATCATTATAATGTTTATCGGCAGAGTAACAATGCTTTCCATTTTGATTGCTCTATTCAAAAAAGTAAAAGCATTAAATTACAGCTACCCGACAGACGAAATTTTAATTAACTAAACAAGAAATTCTAAAAATGAAATTTATAATAGTGGGCCTGGGAAACTTCGGAGCATCGCTCGCAGAAAAACTAACGCAGCAGGGAAATGAAGTTATTGGTATAGACTCAAGTATAGCAAAAGTAACTGCCCTGAAAGAAAAAGTATCGCACACCATTTGTATGGATGCAACAGACCAGCAAACAGTGTCGGATTTACCGCTGAAAAATACCGATATAATAATGGTTTGTGTAGGAGAAGACCAGGGAACAAACGTAATGGTAACAGCCCTATTCAAAAACCTGGGTGTAAAGAGACTAATAAGCAGGTCTATCAACCCACTGCACGAAAATGTACTCAAAGCTATTGGCGTGGATGCAATTGTTAGACCCGAGGAAGAAACTGCCGAACGCTGGGCAAAAAAGCTTACGCTAAAAGGTGTTATTGATTCTTTTGAGCTCAATAAAAGTTATAGTATTGTAGAAGTAAAAACACCGGAACGTTATATCGGGAAATCGGTGGAGAAAATCGGATTCCAGGAAAATTTCAATATTGTTATTCTAACTATTCTGAAGCAATCGGAAGAGAGTTCCTTTCTCGGTAAAGCCAAAACTATTACCAATGTACAAGGTATTCCGCAGCCTGATACTGTCCTTGAAGCAGATGATATTCTGGTTATCTACGGATATAATAAAGATTTGAATAAGTTTATGAAGCTCAGTAATTAGTAAATATACGGTGCAACCCAATTTATAAGCGTATAGGGGATAAAAACTATCGTTTTTTGTGATACCCGGAACTTTTTCTTACCTTCACTGCTCTACATTATGTAAGCTTTTGGCTTACCGGCTCGTCTATCCCTTTGCCTTTACCGGCATTACGGGTCTATACTTCTAAACCAGTGGGAAAACAGATTGCAAAGCCAGTCCCTGACTTTAGTTCCCATTACAAAACAGAAAGACTATGCAAGACAAAGCCTCAGGCATTGGATTAAGTAAATCTTTTGGGTTAAAAATGGCTATCATTATAGTAGTCAGCGCTATCGTGGGCTCAGGTGTTTTTAAAAAAGCGGCACCAATGGCAGAGCTCTTACACGCGCCCTGGCTGGTGGTACTGGCCTGGCTGTTGGCAGGCGTTATCATCCTGTTCGGAATTTTATCTATTGCAGAGTTAAGTACTTTGTTTCCCTCATCAGGTGGCCCCTTTCTCTGGCTGGAAAAAATCTACGGTAAAGCGCTTTCTTTCTTTTATGGATGGTCTTGCTTTACGGTTATTCAGACGGCTGCTATTGCTTCTGTAGCATTTGTTTTTGCCGGCGCTTTAGATACTTTCATCGCTTTGCCACGTTTGTCCGCAGCATATGAATCTGTACATTTTATAGGTTTGTATCCTTTTAAAAACATTGGCGCCAAGATAGCTGCATCGCTGCTCATTATTGCCTTAACAATCGTTAATATCAGAGGTGCGAAAAAAGGAGGCAACATCAGTCTGCTGTTTACGCTGGTAATTTTACTGGCCATTATTGCCATTGTTTTTATTGCATTTTTTGGAAGTAAGGGCAGTATCCAAAACTTAGAATCCGCTTCAGTGCATTTTCCTGCAGGCGGTTTTTCCATCTTCGGGTTTGTCAGCGCTATGGTACTGGCTATGCGGGCGGCATTCTGGGGTTATGAAGGATGGATAGCATTGGGCTTTATAGGTGAAGAGATTAAGGACCCGAAAAGGAACCTCCCCCAGGCACTTATCATTGGCATTTCGATAGTCATACTCGTTTATCTCCTGGTCAATTCCGCTTATTTTTTCGTGATGCCTATAGATGAAATGGTGGCCGGCGTACAGCAGAATGAAAATAGTATTGCAGCTGTTTTGGTAGTGGATAGAATGCTGGGAGATGGTGGTGCATACATCATCAGCGGTATGATTCTCGCTTCTACTTTCGGCTGCACCAATGCTACTATTCTGGTATCTGCAAGAATTTACTATGCAATGGCCCAAAAGGGTTTGTTCTTTGAAAGAGCAGCGCTTACGCATCCGGGCAATAAAACGCCGCATTATGCCTTAATCTACCAGTGCATCTGGGCCTGCCTCCTGGTCTTCTCCGGTTCTTTTGATTTTTTAACCGACCTTGTAGTGATATCCGGGTTTATATTTTTCGGGTTAATCGTATGGGGTGTGGTAAGATTAAGAAGAACGATGAAAGACATACCGCGCGGCTTCAAGACACCGCTGTACCCTTTTGTACCTGTAGTATTTGTAGCATTTTGTTTTGTATTGATTGTCATCTCCTTTATAGAGTCGCCCTACAAATCAATGATAGGCTTAGGCTTGATTCTTTCAGGCCTGCCTTTCTACTGGTATTGGAACAAAAAGTCGAAAAAAGTACCTGCTTCCAGCGCATAAGCATACCGTTCCGGGTGCCTGACTGTATACTTATGCAGGATTTTACGCTTCCATTAATTTATCTACATAGTCACAATTCATTAAACGTAGAATACCCATATAGCTCAGGTTAAACGCTATCAAGCTGCCCACTTTATATTGTGCTGCGTTTGCTCCCAAATCCACCACCATCATATCGGAGCTCGAACCCACAATTTTCAAATCGATATCAACAGGCCGGATATGGCTTTCTTCTACGTCCAGCAAACCGATATCTATAATCGCCCGGTGCGAGCTGCTGTTCTCATCTCCTTCAAACTGCAACGTATCTCCGCTCACATTGTGCCCAAGATTGCCGTCAGGTACCATTGGCTTTTCGCGCAATTCGATGATTTCCGCATACAGCTTAAACACGTCCTGGTGCATATCAGGATTGGGAGTGCTGTTATATACATCTGTTCCCAGGAACAAAGTTTCACCCACCCGGAAGTGATTAACAGCTTTCGGAAGCAGGCCGCGTGCAATCAGCGGAATGGTAACGGATGAGCCACCAGTAATATATGGAATCCCTCTATGGAACTTCGCTTCAATGAGCTGTGCATAAAGGCAAAGCTGGAGTAGCTTATCCTGGCTGGGCAATACACCATACATACAGGTCAGGTTCGTTCCCAACCCGGCTACTTCGATATTATGCAGCTTAAAAACCTTTTCATAAAAATCTATAAATTCTTCCCGCATCACACCTTCACGTAATTCTCCCAGCTCAATCATAATAATGATTTTGTGCATTTTGTTTTGTCGGACAGCTTCGTCCGACAGCATTTTTATAGTTTCAAACTCCGTATTGAAGCTGGCATCAGCATATTTGACAATGCTGGAAATATAACGCTTGGCAGGCGGTTTGATAAATACCGTTTCTATACCCGGGTTGAGCGATTTTATAATTTTCAGGTTGGTAATCCTGCTGTCGCACATTTGTTGTACGCCGAGGTCTATAATTTCTTTAAGGTAGGTTTTGGAACCACAAAATACTTTGGACACTACGCCCCATTCTATATTATTATCCGAAAAAAGCCGGTTGAGATACTGATGATTTTCCTGTAGCTTTTTCCTGTTGAGTACTATATATGCCATTGTCCTTATTTATTTAATCTCATTTCGAGATACTTATTGCCAAATCCCATTTTTTCGTAGAGTTGTCTGGCAGGGTTGTCCGGTTCTACGTGCAGGGCGATATGGCCTTCAGTATTTTCTATTGCCAATTTCATCAGTTGCCTGCCGATGCCTTGTCCCCTGTAACCATTATGGGTAGCGATATAGACCAAAATATTCTCCGGAATATAGCCCTGCATTCCCGTAAAATTGATGACAACCGCACCAACAATATCTTCTTTGTCTTTTGCTGTAAAAAGCAGGCCCCCGGGTTTACCGTTTCTGAACAAGGCATAATCCAGGCATTTTTGAATATCGGCTTTAGCATCTCCGTATTGTTCCAGATGCTTAAAAAGGAAATCTGTAATCCGGTGCTCTGTTTCGGCAGCAACTTCCTGCGGATTTTTGTAACAGGTATATTGAATCATAATAAAAATAAATACAACCGCAAGGATTGATTGCGGTTTGGTTATTTTAATTTTTTCTGAAATAAAAAGACAGTAAAACATTTACTGTACGAAGCCAAAAGAAGTTCATCTTGAAGCAAGATAACGATGAGGCAATACGGATAGTATGCCTGATATATCGCTATGAAATAATACTGCAAAGGTAGTAAAAAAATCACAATTGCTTTTTGAGCAATGCTCCTACCGGATTTTTAAACAATGCTGTTGCAGTAGAATTGAATGGTTTTCGCGGGCAGCTACAGCTCAGGGTATTCCCCTATTTTTATTATCGGGGGATAGCACTCATACATTGGCTGAAAGATGTCGGGAACTTTGATTTTGAAAACAAAATCAAAATTATGAGTACAAAATACACCCTTTTAAGTACCGCTTTATTACTTATAGCACACTTCTGCAGCAAGGCACAGCAAGGTACGGTAAGTAGCGGCGCAACTGTTTCTGCTGCTGAGGGAAGTATCAGTAATGCTATTGGCCAGGTGGCTTTTCTGCATGCGGCAGCACACAATGGCAGTATCAATCAGGGCCTACAGCAACCTTATATGATACAACAGGTATCTGTTAAGGAGCCCAACATTGACATTGAGCTAAAGATATATCCTAACCCTACCACAGATGTCATCTGGATAGAAGCTACACCCGGTTATGCAGCTTTATACTGTAAGCTTACAGATGCGGCCGGCAAAATACTTGTTTTTTCAAAATTACAAACAGAAAAAACAGCTCTGTCAATGCAGGCTTATGCTACGGGAACCTATTTCCTGAATATCCTGCACCATCATTCGCATATCCAAACTTTCAAAATCACCAAAACGAACTGATATGAAACCATTTTACAAACTCCTGCTTGCCTGTAGCCTTGCTGCGTTTTCGGGCAGTACAGTATATGCTCAATCTCCGCAAAGGTTCGGCTACCAGGCCGTTATACGAAAACCCGGCGGCGACCTTGTTACCAATCAGGCAGTAGCTACCCGCATTGCTATTTTGCAGGGTTCTTCTTCGGGACCGGTAGTGTACGAAGAAACGCAAAATGTCCTGACCAATACTAATGGATTGCTGACTTTTGAAATAGGCAGCGGTACTGTAGCTGTTGGCGACCTGGGCAGCATCGACTGGAGTACCGGCCCTTATTTTATCAGGACAGAAACAGACCCTGATGGCGGCACCAACTATGCCATCCAGACCAATATGCAATTGTTGAGCGTGCCCTATGCGCTGTATGCGCAAACAGCATCAGCCTCGCTGAACGATGCGGACAGCCAATTGCTGAGCATCAACGGCCAGGACATCAGTATCTCTAATGGCAATACCATTACCTTGCCCGGTACTGCTAACCCGGTGGGTACTGCCGGCGGCGACCTGGCGGGCGCCTATCCTAACCCTGCCGTAGGCAACAATGCTATAACCACAGCCAAAATAATTAATGCAGCTGTAACAGCTGATAAGTTGGCCAATGCCTCTGTGACTGCCGGAAAATTACACCAGATGGGCGCCCTGAATGGAGAAGTATTAAAGTGGAACGGTAGTAGCTGGGGCCCTGCCGTTGATAATAATTTCGAAGGTTGGGGTTTAAACGGGAATGTTGCTCAAAATTATAACGCTATCGGAACAACCAATAACACACCTTTGAACTTTAAAGTCAACAATAGCAAATCCGGTATCATAAGCTCAGATAATTCGGGTTTCGGGTTTCAGTCATTATTTAACCTGACTTCCGGATTGGCTAATTGTGCATTCGGAACCGGTTCATTAAGGAGTATAACCACAGGAGGAAGCAACATCTCAATCGGTTACCACGCATTAAGAGATAATATCTCTGGGTCATCAAATATTGCTATCGGTTACCAATCAATGACAAACAGTACAGTAAGTAATAATGTTGCTATAGGCAACTATACACTAAAAGCTGCAACCAGTGAGTATAATACTGCAATAGGAAATGCAGCCTTGGGAGAAAACACAACCGGCAGTTCCAATGTAGGCATTGGGCATATTGCGCTTTATAGCAATACAACTGGTTATGATAATACAGGTCTGGGTAGAGCCGCACTTTATACCAATATAAATGGGAATTATAATACAGCAATTGGTCGTTCGGCCAACTATCTTATGAATGGCAACAGTAATACAACTGCAATTGGCAACTTAGCATCGACCGCTGCGTCAAACCGTGTAAGGATAGGCAACAGCAACGTTACCCAGATTGCCGGGCAAGTCAGCTGGACAGCAGCGAGTGACGGCAGGATAAAAACGGATGTACAGGAGAATGTACCCGGACTTACTTTTATTGCTAAATTACGCCCTGTAACCTATCGTTTCAACAGCCGGGCGCAAAATGAAATACTGGGTATTAAAGATGAATCAGCTGATTATCCCGGCAAATATGATATTGATAATATTGTCCAAACAGGATTTATTGCCCAGGAAGTAGAGCAAGCGGCGAAGCAATCTGGTTTTGATTTCAGTGGGGTGAGCCGGCCTGCGAATGAAAAAGACATCTATGGGTTGCGCTATGCTGATTTTGTAGTGCCCATTGTGAAAGCTGTACAGGAACAACAAAAGCTAATAGAAGACCTGCAACAGCAATATCAAAAATTGCAACACGATTATAAAGCACTGCAACAACAGCTTCAAATCCTGAAAGAGCAGCAATAACACCGGTTGGGGTGTATTTCAGCTTCCAGCTATCAAAATGCTGTGTTATACCATTCTTAAAACTCAAAAAATAAAATGAAAAAGAACTTTATTATAATATTGCTGCTGCTGGTAAGCAGCTATGCCGCCCCGGCACAGTTCCAGGTAAGTTTCGGCACTACTAATCTGAATTGCAATGAGGTCAGGTTTGACATTTACTGTCATTATCCCGGCGGCAACCCGGCGATGCAGGGCGGAGTTTTTGTCGCTGATTTCGGCGATGGCACTTTATATACACTGACGCCGCAAATCAATGGTACCAACAGTACTGCTTATCTTGCTTATGTGCATACCTTTGCCGATGCAGGCCCGCACCTGGTGCATATCGGGTTTATTTCCGGGGGTATGTCACACGATGCGGCTACCCAAATTGTACATCCCGGCTGCGCCTACTATAGCGGCAAATTGTATCTCAGGGGCGATAATAATTGTTATTTTAATTCCGGCGTGGATATTCCGGTACAATTCCCATACGGCATTCAGGTATCTGAAGATAATACAATACTGGATACCATCCGCTCACTCGACCGTTACAGCTATTACCTGGATGCACTCAATCCTGCGGCTAATTACAAACTGAAAATCATCGGCTACCCGGCTTATTACCAGGTGGTATGCCCGCCTAACGGTGAATATGCCATCCCGGCGGGTACTCCCGGTGAGCAGTACAGGAACCTGGATTTCTTCCTGGAAGCTGCTCCCGGTGTGAACAGTTATGATGCTTATATATATGCCTGTGGTTATTTCCGCTCGCCATACACTTCTTATCTCACGCTTTCCTATGGCAACAAAACGATGGCGGAACTGGACGGTAAAGTGACCCTGCATATAGACTCCAATTATCGCTTTGCCAGCTCGTTACCTGCTCCGGCATACGTTTCTCTAAATAATGATACGGTAAGCTGGGATGTAGATTCTTTAACGGCTTCGGCATCTGAAAGTATCCTGGTGGAATTGGAAAGCCGCAACCTGGTGGCCCCGGGTACAGTAGCCTGCAATACGGCTTTTATTACTGATGCCAATGGGAGTGTTACAGCAGATTTGTTTCCTGCTGACAACAGCTATACCTTCTGTGACAGTGTACGTTCATCGTTCGACCCCAATGCTAAATACGTGCAGCCGTCGGGCAATCTGCTGACCGATACTACCCTGATGACCTATACCATTGAGTTTGAAAATCTGGGTAATGATACGGCTTTTAACGTGTATATTGTGGATACTTTATCTCAGTATCTGGACATCAGTACTCTGCAGGTGCTCTTCGCAACACACGATTTCCAGGTGAACCAGCGTCATTTTAACGGGCAAACTGTTTTGAGATTTGACTTCCCCGATATCTTGTTACCGGATAGCAGTTCCGAATATAATAAAGGCCATATTATTTATCGCATAAGAACCAAAGATAACTTACCCATAGGCACGAGGATAGAGAATACCGCTTATATCTGCTTTGATTCCAATGCAGCAGTAGTTACCAATACGGTTGTGAACGAACGGGTAAGCAATACGGTAGGTATTCCCGGCGCAGCGGGTATGGAGCTGTCCAAAACAATTCAGCTATACCCGAACCCAGCTCATACAGAACTGAATGTATGGTTTCAAACCGCTTCCGTTAAAGAGTTTTATGTTGCAGATATGACGGGGAAAGCTCTGGCGCATTATAAGGTGAACAGCCCTTTGGTAAAAGTAGACCTGAGCCGTTTTGCCAGGGGTAGCTATGTGCTGATTGTATATGATAAGGGTAAGCTGTATTCTACGAAGGTATTTGTGAAGCAGTAGAAGTACCCCGAAGTTGTATTCCTCAGCTATTTACCGGTACCTGTTCCGGTAAATAGCTGAGGAATAGCTTTTTACCTCATTAAATAAAAATGAAAGCAGGGTTAAAGTGAAAGGATAAATGTGGCAGAGCGTATCGCATTGCAAATGCCAATGGAACAACCGACTGCTGTTTTTTTGAAAGCCAGAATTACGTATGTCTTGCTTCGAAAAATAGGGCATTTGCCATATTGTTAAAATATCGGATTTAAGTATCTTCGATATTCCAATCTAATCTGTTATGAAAGCAAAAGCACGCATCCTGATTTGCCTTATTTTGTCCACCGCAACAGCATTGCAAGCACTGGACCTGAAAGCATTTCAGGACACAAAGAGAGGCTCTACGGATGTAAGGATACCAAAGAAAATGTAATCATTCTGCCTGTGATTTTTCTCAGGAATTGGGAGAGATATAGTACGCAACCGTATATTCCTATCGAAAATGGGCATATATAGACAAGTCGGGAAAAGAAGGTTATTCCGGCTAAAAATTATTCTGCAGCTTACCCCTTTTCTTCAGATGGTTGGCTCCAATAAGATGGAAGGAAAAATATGGATTTATTGACAAAAACGGCAAGGAAATAAAATGACACTGATTTTATGAAAATAATTATATATGAAAGCATTCTATATTCTGTCTGCCTGCCTCATCGGGCTGATGGGTTGCAGCAAAACAGATAACGACACCGATAAAGATGACAACACCGGGCAAAACGACGGTACATTTTTTTATTATGACGTGAAAGATGGCACACAGAACGTACCAGGCGGATGTTCGCTGATGGACAATGGTATGGTGTATTGGTTTGGCAATTATGTTTCCGCTATCGGTAACGACAGTGTTTTGCAGTTTGCGCATCTTTACACAGCTTCGGGTAACAGGCACATTACCTATGATGGTGTAGTGACGGACGGACAAGGCGGCATCTATGCAGCGGCACGTGTGGACTATTACGCCGTGCTGGCAAAGTTCGACGGCTCGGGTAACGTAGTCTGGAGCAAAGAGTTCGGTAAAATAAATAACCCGGTGTACAACGGTGGTGCCTATGAACACAATACGCCTAATATCTCCAATATCCATAACGGCAGGTTTGTCCACAATTCGGGTGCGATAGTATCATTGGTAACCACTGACGGGCAGTTGCTATGGCAACGAAAAGCAAGCAGTGGCGGAGCTTCACAGGCGATACTGTTCGATAGCGGTATCCTGGTATTGGGTAAAAGAGAAGGCACGAACGTACTGACCATTAAAAAGCTCGATTGGCAGGGCAACCTGCTTTGGAGCAAGGAAGCCGGAGAAGGTGCTAATTCCGATTTCGCCTTTGGCGAACCTTTCAGTGTAAACAGCACACAGGCATTATTATCTTATGTAAGGCTTGAAAATCCGTCAGGGGCAAAAACCAGAGGAATATGGAAGATAGACGGAGAAGGCGATATCCTGTTCAACAAAACCTATCAGGGGCTTAATGATGTGCCAGCCCACGCATCGCACTACATCCGCCCGATAGCGGTAACCCGTGCAGGCAACGGTAAGATATGGGCACACGTGCCGGGTTATATTTACACTGTTCAGGGGCAGTACGAACCCTGGGAATATGGGATGTATATTGATGCGGAAGCCAATCCCGAAACCCCGCTGGCAGGTAAAATTTTCTATACCAAAGGGCTTGCCTATAATAGTTTCGTCAGCGACCAATCAAGAGTGTTGGCATTTGTAGAGGGCAGGCTGCTTGCCGGAAGCCTGAATGCGCCCTGTGCGGTACAGCGTAGCAACAGGGAGATGAAAGTAACGGTGGCAACACCCACGCCTAATATTAAGACAATGCACATTTACAGCGGCACGCTGGATGACTACAACGGTACCTTACAGCCGCTTGATTTCATAAAAGCAGGCACCAATGCACAAGTGAAGAATTTGGGTGCCTGCGAATGGCGATGAACCAGTGTACTGCATTTTTAGCAAGGAATAAAAAATATAAATACAGAAGATATGAAAACAATCATTACACTCTTCCTCATCCTTTTTGCACAGTTAGCATTTGCACAAGGTATTTTTAAAGACAACAACGGAAAATGGGGCGTAAAAGATGCTTACGGAAGAATAGTGGTAGCGGGTAGATACGAAACGGAAGCCGAACTGAAGACGCACGACCTGATACCCGGTTATGCAGGCTTTTACAACAAAAAGGGAGAGCTTGTTATGCAGGGACGTAAAGTCCAAGAGCTAAACGGTATTTGGAGTACATTTCAGGACTTTTCCGAAGACAGGGCGGTTGTTTCCTGCAAAGGAAGGCAGGGCTATATTGACAAAAAGGGAAATCAGATAACGGGTTTTACCTTCTCTTATGCCGAAAATTTTAAAGATGGCAAAGCCCGGGTTACAGACTATAATACCCGTGAGAGCTATTATATAGACAAGAAAGGCAAGCGTACCCAAGAAGAGGTTAAAGGCGAGAACATCAAATCCTTTACCCTTTATATTGGCAATGGTCTGTACAAAGGCAAAAAAGTAGATTACAAGGGCGAAACCAAATACAGATACGGCAGCCTCGGCTGGGGCGCTAACAACAAATATGCAGAAGGAAAAGGCATTGGCGAGATAGAGGGCGTAGGCACCTACAACGGACAATGGAGCGACAACGTACCGCACGGCAAAGGCACAATGCGACTAAAAAACGGCGAAACCTTTACAGGGGATTTCGTGAATGGTACGCCACAGGGAGAAGGCACTTATTACAGCAACAAAGGCATACAGACAGGCGATTTTGCCAAAGGAGAAAAAGTGGAAAAACAAACTGTGAGCAACGGGCAGTCCGGCACCAGTTATCTTGCCTTGCAGGGTGCATCTACTGCCACCTACCAGAGCGGAAAATACGAAGGTCAAATGGTAAACGGGCTGGAAAACGGGCTTGGCAGATTTACCTATACCAATGGTGCGGTTTACGAGGGACAATGGAAAGACGGGCTGCCTGACGGCAATGGCAAAATGGTACTCAAAAACGGTACTACCTACGACGGTTCTTTTGTCAAAGGCTATTTCACAAAAGGGAAAATATTCAAATATCTGCGGGATGTGCAGGAAAACGAGGTTATTCCTTACGGCAACAACCTGATGGCCTATGTCAAAGGCTGGAAAAAAGTAACCAAAACCAAGGCAGTACTGGGCGGTGCGGTATCCGAGAACGTCAACGAGAGAGAACTCTCCACCGAAACAACCCTGTCACCCGATATGTTTGTGGAAGTGCTGGGCTGGCGTGACAACAAGCTGTGGTACGGAGGTTTTGTTGAAAAAAAGGTGCTTGCCAGCGAGGGAAAAACGGTCGAAAATACCTCTACCTACGGCTATCACGACAGCAAAAAATCTGCCAACGTGGTGGTCAACACTACCACCAAGACCGATGTTCCCGCAACGTATAAAACGGTGCGTGTACCCTGCGAAGGTTGCGACGAACACGGCTACAAAACCCGGCTGCCGCTTGACCGTAGCAAATTCAATGACTATCACAATATCCTGCCCCACGAGCTGGTACAGGTTAAAGGAAAGCGTCCGTAATGGACTGCACATTGGATTGAAGCAATAATTGAATAAGGAATGAAATGGCATAACCTGATAGAAATACTCCTCTTGCTGCTTACTTCGTTATGGGGTGTTGTGCAGGGCGAAGTAACGGTTTTTTATATCATCTACCTGTTCTGGTTCCAAGAGCTGGTAAGGACGGTTATCAACGTTGGTTATGCCTATGCAAACGGAATGGAGGACGGTACCAAACCAATAATTAAAGACTGGTATGGCAATTTTTTCATCTTGTTCGTCTACGTAATTTTTATCATCCTGCTGTTTGGCTTTATGCTCAATTGGGGTAACCTTCCTTTAATGTCCATTAATATGCAGACTTTGTTCTTCCGCAATTGGTCTTTTAATATCAACCTGGTGCTTTTTGCGGTACAGTATTTCCTTTACCGTAAGCATACCGGAACACAGGATTTTGATTTAAAGATTTTCAACCGTAATCATATCATCCTGCACGTTTCTATTATTACGGGAGCATTATTGCAGATGATGGTCGTAAAAAAATATCCCGAATATTTTTCCGGCGATGTGTTGTGGGGGTCGGCATTGGTGGTGATGCCATTTTTACTACTAAAGATATGGATAGCACAAAAAGAATAAGCAGGGGAAAAAAATCTCTGAAAACCAGATGAAATGGTGTGTTTTTGCAGTGTCCATTAAAATGGAATAAAAAAGAGAATTTTTCACAAACAGAAGCTTTCATTTTCTGCAAGGCCCTATGTGGATGCAAATGTTCAACTATCAGCCTGGGGATTGAAGCTTTTATACTTACGCTTGAATAAGTGACCCTTATTTTCTATAAGTTGTACTAAAAAATACAAAGAACCGAATGTCAGCCAAAGACTATCGTTCTTTCAACTCCAATAGCAGTTGTACACGGGTACCTTTCCTTTCCGTTCCTTTAATAGTAAAAGAGCCTCCCAATGCTTTAAGCCTTTCCCTGATACTGTAAAGCCCCTGGCTTTCTTTATTTTCTGTAAAGCCAATACCATTATCCATTACCTCAATTTCCAGTTGTTCATCCGTCCGTGTAAAAGTTACCTGTGCCTGTGTCGCACGGGAATGTTTGATAACGTTGTTCAGCAGTTCCTGGATGATGCGGTACAGCATCAGTTCCATATTAGGCGGAAAACGAAATCCGGGAGGGAGCTTATCATTTATACGGATATCCAGTATGCCGGTGTGGCTGATATCAGCTGCAAATTGGGCTATAGCAGAGAGCAACCCCTCTTTTGCGAGTGTCACAGGCAGCAAATCGTGCGCGATTCTCCGCACATCGGTATGGGTATTGCTAATCAGCTGCGCTATTTTTTCTAATTGTTCTTTTTTCTTTTCTTCGCTTAAAAAAGGGATAGATTGCAGGCTCATCTTGGCAGCACCCAGCATAGCCGCTACGCCGTCGTGCAGGTCTTTGCTGATACGGTTACGTTCCCGCTCCTCGCCGTTCATCATTGCTTTCAGCACGGCATTTTCGTTCTCCTGTTCTAGGAGTTTTAGTTTGCGCTGCTGGTTTCTTCTGTATTGCCATATAAATATTGCCAAACTTAAAAGTACGGCACCGCCACCCATCAGCCAGTTGCGCATTTGTGCATCTTTCTGTTGTATCAAGAGTGCCTGCTCCGCTAACTGGCGCTCTTTTTTTTCTGTCTCGTATTTAGTGCTCATATCCCTTATAGCACTAATGTTTTGTTGCGACATCAGCGTATCCGTCAATGCCAGTTGCTCTTTATAACTCTGAGCTGCTTCTTTAAAAGCGCCCAGGGCAAAGTAAGATTCAGAGAGTACGGTCAGGCTCCTGGTCAACCCCAGGACATTGCCATACCTGGAATTAATGGCTTTACTTTTCAAAGCATCTTCTATAGCCTGCTTATAGTTTTTCTGCAGGAATAATACTTTGGCTTTAACAGCATAAGCATCGGCAACAAACTGGCTGTCAGCCAGTTTTAGGGCGTTTTGTACGGCTGATTTTGCACATAGCAAGGCAGAATCCAGTTGTTTTCTTTCCCTGTAAATATTTGCAAACAGCATATCGCAAATTGCATTCTCCCAGTCTATCTCATATTGATTGTCCGGTTCTATATACTGCCGGCAAATAAGAGCCCAGTGATAAGCGGAATCTATTTTTTCCAGCCTCAGGTAAGTCTCCGCTAAATTGACGCTGACATTAAACTTATTGAGCTTGGAGTTGTTCAAAGAATTGCTGTAGACCCACGCTTTATAGTAGGTAGACAATGCCGTTATATCATCCTTAATATCCACATATACAGATGCCGTATTGCTGTAGTTCTGCGCTAGCTGTATGGAATCATTAATTGCTACATAATGTTTCCGGGCTTCAAGAAAGTAGTGCAATGCAGAGTCTGTGGCAGCTTGGTAGGAATAGGCCGCTGCCATCAGGTTGGCCAGGTAACCTGCATTATAATGTTCTCTCCTCCTGTCTGCGGTATGATACCCTTTAGGCAAATCCCTGAGTACGGCTTCAAACCTCCCCTTATCAAAATAATATTTACCCAGGATACAATAAAAAGAGGTCAGGTATTCTTCATCCTTTTTGTCTTCCTGGAGCCGGATAGCTTTTTTATAATAATGGCTGCAATCGCCCGTATCTTTTGCTATACAGCCACGCAGGGCTGTGAGCATTTCTTGCAAAGCTTCTGGTGCCTTTTCTAAATCCTGGTTGGTATGTACCTGTCCTGCCAGGTCGGTATTGGTGCATATCAGGAAAAGTATTATACTATAAATTCTGAGCTTTATCATAAAAGTATTGCATTTAAGCATATCCTAATGTTATCGCCTTCTTCACCAGACCGGCCATATTTTTAACATCCAGCTTCAGCATCAGGTTGGAGCGGTGGTTCTCTACCGTTTTTTCCGAAATAAAGAGGTGTTCCGCAATTTCTTTCGTGGTTTTTTCATCTACTATCAGCCCCAGTATTTCTTCTTCTCTCCTGGTTAATGCCGCTTTTTGTGTGGCTACGCCCTGCTGAAAAAATACATCTTTTACCTGCGGGCTGAAAAACTGCTCTCCTTCGGCAACCAGTTGCAAAGCCTGCATTACAGTACTCCGGTCTTCTGACTTCAGCAGGTAACCGTCAAATCCGGCCTGTATGGAGGATTTTACCGTAGCCATATCTCCGTGGCTGGTCAGCGCTATCAGCTTTAACCCCGGTTGGGCTTTTTTCAGTTGTTTACAGATTTCACGGCCGTCTGCTTTACCAAACGCAATATCCAGTAGTACGATATCCGTGTCATTCTTGTTCAGCAACTGCATTAAGTCGGCTTCAGTCGTGGCTTTTTGCACCTGCTGTACAAAATCAAAGGTGGACAGCAAAAGTTCCAGCCCGTCCAAAACAATGGTATGGTCATCGGCAATAATTATATGCATATCAACTCATTATTTATACTGCAAAAAAAGCAATATATCCTGAATAATCAATTGATACAATGTAATTATTACCTGATATTTACGGCACTATCCTGTAATCTGACAAGCTGAATATAATATTCTGTCTGCGAAATGTACCTGAAACTATACCGGACAGCACCACTGCCCGGAAATACGCTGTATTCGCTTAGCGTGATGAAATTACCCGGTATATCCTTCGGAAAGCGAACAGGCAGCTTCGCATCTATATTCAAATCATTGAACAACGACAGCATAGACAAATCTGCCTTTGTAGTTGCCAGATAGAACGTGGATTTATCATTGGTTTTAGTATAGCTGACTTTGTATTCCAATCCTTTTATTGTAGGGAAGCCGGAAAAAGTGTCTCCAAAATATTTGCTCTTGCCTGTGGCTTTCCAATAATCGGGTAATTTATTTTTTTTAACAGGATGTAACTGGTGTTTTACCAGCTTTTTCCTGTTACTCTTTTCGCCATCCTGATAAGCCTGCAACACTTCTCCGTTAGGCTTCAGCAGAAACCACAAGGTCATTTCGTCTGTTTCACGGAAACCAGCATCATCGGGCGTAAGCAGCCAATAGTTTAATTTGGGTTCCCGGTATATTGCCATTTGCGCCATTTTACCGTTGGCATCGGTGTATTCCCAAATCCACATTTCGGAAAAATTGTATTGCGTAGTGCTTTTTATCGCTTGCTTTTGCTGCGCCACTGCAAAGAGCGGAAACAGCAGAAAAGCAATAAAAATTATTTTGAAAAACCTGTTCATCATCTTGTGTATTAATATGATTTATAACCTGCCGGGTTAAAATTGTACGAGCCGTCTGAAATGCTTGTGAGCTTTATCTGGAAGCCTGCACCGGAAATTTCGGTAACCAAATACGTTATTCCATCTACCGAAATATAGCCCAAGTTATAAAATCCAAAAGCATCAAACTTTCCGGGTGGCAAGCATACATTGGGGGATGGGGCAATCCAAAAGCTGATGGTCCTGCCCTCATCGTCCTTTCCGGTGTATTCGGTTTCTGTGTTAGCCGTATTGAGATGCTTTCGGGTCTTGCCTGTTTTTTTGAAATCGTTTTTGAAACGTTTTTCGTTGATAGCATCACTTTGAACAACTGAAACCGTAGTTCCCAAAGCCATTTTAGTGCGATACTTTTGCCCTTCGGCAATGGTATAGGTTTCCATTTCGTTGTTGCGGATAAACTGGTCAACAGTTACCGCATTGCTTCCTTCCTGTCCTGACATAAATTGTTGAAAAGCCGCATTGGGCATATAGGCTTCTCCGGCTCTGATGTTTAGAAAGAAGTAACCATTGCCGGACTGTCCGTCGCCACTTGCATAAAATGATATTTTCTTTGTTTCATTCGGGCAGGCAAAGCACCCTTTTTCTTTAAGGTATTTTTCTAAATCAATCGTTTTTAGAACAACGGCTTTACCGCTTCCACCATAGCTAAGGTCTATTTCTTCCAAAGTTTGCTTTTCATCTTTTTTGCTTTCACAATTTTCCAATATCAATGTGGCATCTGATACCGCAGCAGTCCAGAAATTGTTTTTCCCTAAGAGTTTATCCACTTGGTTGGCAGCAATTGTGATTTCTGAAAACGCACAGCCCTTTCCCTCCGTACAAACCGCAAGGTGTTGTTTCTCCGTTCTATCCTGTGCATTGGTACAGGAGGAGGAGAAGAAAAGGAACAGCAGCCAAATATTTTTCATCATTATGGTTTTAGACATAAATTTTGCTTTTTACAGGATTAGTAGACAAAGTCTTCTTTCGCATTGCCTAAGGCTTGAAAAACCGGATAATTCAATGTAACAGTGCCTTCAAATGCTTTCCATTTTTCGGGATGTTGGGCATCTTGCGTATAGCCGATATTTCCTTTGAGCCTGATAACGGTTTTCTCCGGTTTTAAGGATAGGATTGCTCCCTCTACGTCAAAAGCCATCATCATATCGGCTTCATTGTTTTTATAGTTAGCTGTAGAAAAGCTCATAGAATTTTCTCCGCCGGTATTCATTTTGCCTTTTATCGGGCGCATCTGTGTGAGGTCTGTTCCCGTAAAGCCAATGAGGATATTATCCTGTCCGCCTTCTTCATTTGTAATCGTCAGGGCTATGCTTTCTTTAGTAGCGGTAACCGTTCCGAAGCCGTTTTTAAATCGTTCGTTCAGGTTCAGTCCATCGTCGGTAATGTTCATATCGGCTTTGTTCTTCCCGCTGTTTTTGAGATTATCCATATCGGTATCTATACCCGTTGCTTCTTTCAGTACGGTTTCCAATGCAGACGTATTCTTTTCTTCGATTGTATTGCACCCTGCAATACCCAACACACTGAGGAGGAGCATTATTTTTTTCATACGCCTGTTATTTGCATTTATCCAACACGATTTTTGCCAGTCTTATGGCTGCTGACTTATTCTTTTCATTGTCATTGCTGATGTCGGTCCTGATTTCAAACTTTACACCGTTTTGTAGTACATAAAGCTCGTTTGTAACGATATTCCAGCAAGCTGCATCGCCCAAACCTTCTACTGCTCTGTAACCTTTTGAAACTTCTTTGAAAGCTCCTGTTAAAGTCCCGCCTGTTTTCTTGATTTGCTCTTTGCTTATATTTTGTTCTTTGGCCTTTTTCATTGCCTTGTCAGCATCCGCATCACCGGTATTTCCTTCAGCAATTTCATCAAGGGCATCGTTCGCTGCCTGCATCTGCTCATCCGTCACTTCCCTGTAACTCTGGTTAAAAGTAGTGAGCGACATCGGCTTTATGGAACGTATAACTACCACATCAGGCAGTTGCACTTCTTTGTTAAAACCACTTACTTTGCCCATTCTGCCATTTTTGAATTTGTACATAAACTCGTGGTTTTCGGGATTTTTCAGGCGGTTATTGTACTTTGTTTCCATTACGCCTTTTGAAAAGCCGGTAGCGGCTAAAACGTCTGCTTCCGGGAGCAGTGCATCATATTTGCCCTGGTAGTCCAGAAGGCATTTATTATCGCCTTTGGCATCGGGGTCTTTGGATTTGCTGTTGATGACGGCATCTAAATTAATGTCATTGCCGTTTTGTTTCTTGTTGTCGCTGTTTCCGCAGGAAAACAGGATAAGACATAACACTGCCGTGGCTGCTGATATTTTTATAGATTTCATTGTATTGATTTTGGTTTTAAAAAAAATTACTGAATGCCGGAGAACCACTTTTCGTAATGCTTCCCCAACAGGGGTACCGGTGTTGTTTTACCGTTTGCTGCATTTATCAATCCCATTATCCAGATGATAAGCAGCACGAATATGCCTATTATGCAGATGAGCCAGCCGAGGACAGGAATAATATTTATAAGCCCTAAGGCCAAGCCGGTACACATCAGTCCCAGGCTCTGCCGGATATGATAGCTCGCAAATGTGTTCCTCTTTTCGTTGTTCTGTACAAAGGCTATTATCAGCCCTATGACGGTGATATACGCTACAATGGCAATGCTTTTGCCTTCGGCTGTATCGTTATGTGATATATTGGGTTCCATATTTTTTTAATTTAGTCGTTTATTCGGGGCACTTCAGGTTTGGGCTTATCCTCCAACCGCGGTACGTTTGGTTTGGGATTGTCTTCCAGGCGCGGCACTTTGGGTTGGGGATTATCCTCTAATTTTGGAACATCCGGTTTAGGGTTGTCTTCCAATCTCGGAACATTAGGCCTGGTATTGTTGCCGGGTTCTACGGGCAGCAGGTCGTCTCCTTTAGGATTTACCGGGAGCAAATCATCATTGCCTTTAGGATTTACCGGTAATAAGTCATCATCCGCAGGTTCGTCCTTTCCAAAAGGGTCTTCTGATGTTTTTTCTTTTACCAGTGTAAAGGTGACAGGCACTTTCCCTATGCAGATTTCTTTTGTAGGCACTTTTATTTCTATAGTATAAAAGGTTTCTATTTTTTTCCTGCTCACAATGGTAACAGTATAATACATTTTCATTCCGGCAGATGTACTGTTATTGAAATCAAGTATGCCTTTGTAGGTATTATATCCTGTCTTTACCCAACGCATTTCGTTGGAGGGAAAAAGCTGTGCAGGATTAAAGGGATATTGAAAGCTGATAGTGCCGTTTCCGGTTGTTCCCGGTGTAATTTTCTTCCTGATGAAGGAACCGATATTACCGATACCATAGCAATCGCTCCCTGATGAAGTTCCGTATGAAGCACTCCAGACGCCGTCTATGGGTTGCAGATAAGGATTGAAAAGCCCAATCTGTGTATAGCCGTCGCCTCCCCATTCCCTGTCAATATCTTCTCTGGATTTTTTGTCCAAGTAGGTAATGACCTCACCGTTATTCTTTTTGCCCAATACGATGATGTCACCGGGCTGTATGTCCCTGCCAAAATCATTATTAAACAAATCGCTTTCAAAATCCGAAAGTTCAAATGTGCAGCCGCCGCCCTCGGAGCAGTTGGCAATAATGACTTTTTCAGCAAATGCAGATACCGAAATCAGCATTACAATCATTAAAAAATATAGTTTCATTAAGCAGATATGTTTATGGATTCAAAATAGCGTTTACCAGTTCGGCTGATTTTTTCTTCGCCAACGCCTCATCATCGCCAAAATTGGCAGTGATGGTAAAGGCAGCATCTTTTGCCAGTACGTGTAGCGCATTCATCGGGGTTTCCCAAAATGCCATTGTAGCTATATTGCTTAGCTTTTCCGTTTTGCGCCTGCCTGCATAATCGGCAATGTATTCTGCTTCTGCGGTTCCTGTTTCCTTGTTGAAATGCTCCTGCTTCGCCATATCGTTTACCTGCATCTGTAAACCGTCATTCGTACCGTAGTATTGCTCAAATTCCGAGAGGGTCATTTTCTTTATAAAACCTATGCTGAAACTGTTATAATCATCAATCTCGTGTTTGCCGCCACCTACTTTTTTCTTATTTCCGGTAGCCCAGCTATACAGTATGGTATATTGTCCTTGCTGGTTAATATTGTTTTCGATATGTTCGTCAATCTTATCCACAGGTACGTTTGCAACTGACGATACCATTTCTTTGGTCAGGATTTTTTGCAGGCTGTTTTTTTGGGAAATCATCGCTTCAGCATTGAAATCATCGGGTACACGTACACTTTCAGTATTGCCACCGCAGGAAGCAAAGAGGACAGAAGCAACGGCAAAAAGCAGTGTTAGTAAATTTTTCATTGTAAAAATCTTTAGAAAACCTTATAGGTTTGGAATTACTGTTTAATAAACTCCACTCTACGGTTTTGCGCTTTGCCCGAAGCAGTGTTGTTGGATGTTACAGGCTGCGTTTCTCCTTTACCATCTGTAATCAACCTGGAAGCATCTATTCCGAATTCTTTTACCAAAGCATTTTTTACCGAAGCGGCACGGCTTTGTGAGAGTTTAAGGTTGGCATCATCAGCACCATCGCTGTCTGTGTGCCCTACAATCAAAATGTTTCCTGATGTAGCTTTAATAGCTTGTGCTGCATTGTTAAGCGTAGCCCAGCTTTCGGCCTTAATACGGGAAGAGTTTACATCGAAATAAATGGAATTGGTAACGAATTTTCCGGCAGTTTTTATGTCCTGTGTAGCATTCGGTACGTTCCCTGCAATACGGATATTACTAACGAACATTCCATCTCCCCACATATTGGCAGAGAAAATAAGATTATACTGTGCTTTTTTGGATAATCCGTTAGGGAGATTAAACATTTCTTTACCGTTGAGATAAAGCGTAACCTGATTACCGTTGCGGTATATAGACACACGGTTTACTGCACCGGGATTCCATCCGGAATTGAATGTATGCTCAAACAGTAGCTTTTTGCCGGGCAGGTTAGCATTGTACTCGGCTTGTGCAGCAAAATATACCACTTTTGTACTTCCGTGTGGATGTACATCCAGCTCTATGGACGGTTCAGCAGCCCAATACATACTGTACTCCTTACGGTCGTCCAGTGCAACAAAGTTTGTGCGGAAACCGCCTTCCATCTCATTCATTTTTTGTGGGTCGGCATACAGGTCAAACTCAAGCGTAAATTGTTCAGGCAGGTTTTTAAAGCTGTTGGGGAAAGCAAATCCTTTGCGTGGCATTTTGAGCCAGTTGCCGCTTGCTGAAGGAATTGTTCTTACACCTGGTCTTTCAAAATCTTCAGAAGGGTCGTATTCATACATATGCCAGTTGCTGCTTCCGGGGCCCAATCTTGCCGTAGCAAAATCCTCAAAAAAAAGGACGTTTTTCCCGGGAACGAATGAAGAACCCTTGTATTGGGAAAAATCAGTGTTGGTGCCGGCCTGCTGGGCGGTACTGCTGCTTTGCTGTGTTTCCGTGTTGTGAGCCGGTGCACTATTACCGGCCTGTTGTTCTTTAGTGTTATTTTTTTTCCTGCCGTTAAAAACATTATCAAGCCCTTCGTCAATCTTGTCGAAGCCTCTGTCTATGGTTCGGTCTATACGGTCATTGGTACGTTGTTCCCCCTTATCTTTTGCCCTGCGACCGGGGTTGATGACCTGTGCCGTATTTTCGAATGGTGCAATAACGAATGCCAACCCTATAGCAGCACTTATAAAAATCTGTCTCATAATTTCCGGATTTTGAATTACAGTACAAATTTCAACATAGTATTGCCGCCCCGTAAGCGGGAAAATATGGGTTTTTAAAAATAGGGGTATTCCCTGAGCCGGTGAGGGAGCGGATGTGATATCGCCCTAAGCAATCCCTTTACTTATCTTAATAAATCAAAGAATAAAATCAATGAAACGCTTAAATTTATAATTCCGATAAGCGGTATTTCTTTTCAAATGGCAAGTCGGGTTTAAAATACTTACCGTAAATTAGCTTGTTAAATATCCCTGGATATGAACAAAGCAATACAAACTATCATACTCAGGACAGAAAACCTGGAATAAACCACTGAAGTGCTGAAGCAAAGAGGCGTGGCATTTATTAGAGCAATATTTGAAGCAGCGGGATTTATCAGGGACATTGTCACCACCGACCCGACGGGAATATTATTGAAATAGTACAAAACAGGTTCATCCTGCCTGTATGTAAAAAAGCTATCAGACATAGATACAGATAAGCTAAAAACACTTGTTGAAAAATCTGTTGCCTGTATGAAGAGACGATATGAATAGAAAAGCTCACTGTACCAACAATGAAATAAAATGCAGGACGAACACTTTTTAAAATCCATTTTCTCGCCCACCGACTTTAAAGAAAGCGAGCTTGCACAGATATTGCCAAAATTCAAACAGGTAACATTTGTAAAGAAAGATTTTTTGCTGAAAGAGGGAAAAACGGAAAATTACTATTGGTTTTTAGAAAGCGGTTTTGCCCGTTCATTTGTGAATGATACTAACGGCAACGACATCACGACAAACTTTTATAGTTCGGGCGAAGTGGTGATTGATTGGTCTTCTTTTTTCCTACGCAATCCAACAAGGGAAAATATACAGGCTTTAACAGACTGCGTTTGTTGGCAGTTAGATTTTGAGAATTTCCAACAACTCTTTCACAGTATTGAAACATTCAGAGAACACGGGCGAAGAAGATTAGTAAGCTCTTATTTTGCTTTGAAAAATCACAGCATCGCCATTATTGCCGACCAGGCAAAAGAAAGGTATATCCAGCTTTTGAAAGACAAGCCGAATATCGTTCAAAATGTTTCTGTACAGCACATCGCTACTTATCTGGGTATTACAAAATATTCATTGAGCCGGATAAGGAAAGAAATCTCACTTGTTGAAATATAAATGAAAGGTAAAATAAAATATGAATTTTCCGCAAAGGTTTGGCAGCACGCAGGGCAAGGCGGTTGGCACTTTATCTCGCTTCCAGAGGATTTGGCAAAAGAAATAAGATATAATTTGAAATGGCAGGAAGAAGGTTGGGGAAGATTAAAAGCAACGGCAAAAATCGGCAATAGTGAATGGGAAACTGCAATCTGGTTTGATACAAAAGCAAACACTTATTTACTTCCATTAAAAGCCGAAATAAGGAAAAAAGAAAAAATTGAAATCAACAAAGACGTTACAACTATTATTTGGATATAACAAAGAACGGCTGAAGAGGACTAACACTCTGTAATTTTTGTCAAGTGCTAATAGCTAATTGTAAAAATGGGACGAATGAACACCAACCACCAATAACAGACAGTTGGAATATTTGTGTAATTTTACCATATTTATAATCAAAGCCGTACGGCACGCTAAACAAATACACTGCGGCAAATGAACTACCAGACATTCCAACCGAATAGCGACTTAAATGCACTCGTCAAATGTCATTGGACGTTGGAAGTTCCGGCCGAATACAGTTCGGAAAAGCAAAGGATTGTTCCTGACGGCTGTATGGAATTAATATTCATATTGGGTGATGACATAAAACGGTATACTTCCGAAACCGATTTTATTATTCAGCCCAGGGCAATAGTAATAGGGCAAATTACAGAGCCATTTACTATTCAGCCTGTCGGCTATGTTCATTGTTTCGCTACTCGGTTTTACCCTTACGGCGTTGCCAACTTTATAAAAACACCACTTAAAAACTTAGAAAACAAAGAAACTCCAATCGCTGAACTTTTCGGCCAATCAACAGCCGATGAACTGGAGCAAAAAATCATTCACGCAACCGGCACACAACAACGAATTGAGATAATCGAAGACTTTCTGCAAAACAAGCTTAATGAAAAAGCCACCATTGACAACATTGTAAAATCAACGGTTGACACATTACTTGCAACGAGCGGAAGCTTGCCAATAAAAGCTATTCTGAAAGATGATTTGTCGAAACGCAGGCAGCTCGAAAGAAAATTTTTGAAACAAATAGGTATGAGCCCGAAACAGTTGGGTAAGGTTGTCCGGCTGCAAACCGCCTTAAAGCTGTTGTTTAATCAAAAGACAGAAACCTTTACCAGGATTGCTTACGAAAGCGAATATTACGACCAGAACCATTTCATTAAAGACTTCAAAGAGTTTACAGGCACTACGCCCGCAGCGTTCCTGGCTGACGGACAAATGATTTTATCTTCTCTTTTTTACACACAAGATTAGTCTGTCGCATTTTTACTATTTCAGGAGTTTCACGTATGCTAACTTTGCATCAAAATTCATAAGATGAAAAGAACTATACTAAGTGCGGTAATGCTGATTGCAATCGGTTTTTCGGCTTGTACAAATACAAAAAAACAAGAAGAAAAAGCAGAAAATAGGCAAACTCAAAAAGCAAATAATACGAACAATCTGATTTCAATTGTAGAAATTCCGGTAACGGATTTCACAAGAGCTGTACAATTTTATCAAACCATTTTGGGCGTTACGATTGAAGAAATGGAAATGGACGGTAATAAAATGGGTGTATTGCCCAATGAAGAAGGAACAGTAAATGTAGTTTTGGTAAAAGGGAATGACTACAAACCGACAACTGACGGTGCTGTGCTTTATATTAATGCAGGTAAGGATTTACAACCAATGCTTGATAAAGTAGCACAAAACGGCGGACAGGTAATCGTACCCAAAACAGAAATCAGCCCTGAAATGGGTTACTTCGCCTTGTTTATTGATTCCGAAGGAAACAAATTAGGACTCCACTCTGCCAACTAATTGTACCTAATAAAAGAAACGCAACAATAGTATAGCTCCGGTTTTCGGGGCTTTTTTATTGTGTTCCTGTTCCGCAGAGCTCCAAAATTATTAGTAAAAAGTTTAGTGGCTAGAAATATTATCGTAATATTGCAATATAAAAATAAATAAACAAAGCAATGGGAGCAACCAAGACAGACCATTTTACAGACAAGCAGAATCAAATTGCTACAATCGCAAAAGCATTGGGACATCCTGCAAGAATTGCCATTATAGAATATTTATTGAAAGTGAATGAATGTATTTGTGGCGACATTGTAAACGAGCTACCATTAGCACAGCCAACTGTTTCACAACATTTAAAGGAGTTGAAAAATGCAGGTTTGATTAAGGGTAATATTGAGGGTAATTCAGTTTGTTACTGTATTGATGAAAAAACCTTTGATGTGCTGAAAGAATATTTTGCAAGAATTATTTTGACTGTAACCAATCAAAAATGCTGTTAGGCATTTTTTCACTTTACAATATCGCAATAAAACAAAATAATGAAATAAAATGAAGCTATCAGAATTAAAAGCACTTTTACCAACATTGAACAATGTGCAATTTCAATTAGAGAACGGAACTTTTGTTCCCGAACATTTCCACATTACAGAAGTCGGGTTTATAACCAAAGACTTTATTGATTGTGGCGGAACAATCAGAAAAGAAAAAGTTGTAAGCCTGCAGCTTTGGAACGCAAACGATTTTGACCACCGGTTAAAGCCCGAAAAGCTTTTAAAAATCATAGCACTTTCAGAGCAACATTTAAATATGGAAGATGCCGAAATTGAAGTGGAATATCAAAGCGATACAATAGGTAAGTACGCTTTGGAGTTTGGGGGAACAAATTTTATGCTACAAAGCAAAACAACGGCTTGTCTGGCAAGCGACAAATGTGGTATTCCGCAGGAAAAGCAAAAAGTAAATTTATCGGAACTGCAAACTGTTCCATCCTCTTGTTGTACACCTGATAGCGGTTGTTGTTGATTTATGAAAAAGAAATTTATCAAATACAAAAAGCCGATTATCATAACGACATCAGTAATTGTGTTGCAGCTCATTTTTGGCTTTGACCCGAAGTTTTGCATTATCAATATTATTTGGCTCTTAGTTTAATCACAGAAAAAATGAAAAAGAAAATTTTAGTGCTTTGCACAGGGAACAGTTGCAGAAGCCAGATTGCAGAGGCCTATTTGCGGTACTTCGCAAACGACAAAGCCGACATTTACAGTGCAGGTGTGGAAACGCACGGAGTGAACCCCAAAGCCATTGCGGCAATGCAAGAAGATAACATTGATATATCAAATCACACTTCAAATAACATTGACGAGTACCGCAATATTGATTTTGATTTGGTAATTACAGTTTGCGACAATGCGAAAGAACGCTGTCCGTTCTTCCCGACCAAAGCAAAAAAGGTTCATCAAAATTTTCCCGACCCTGCCAAAGCAACAGGAACAGACGGAGAAATTAAAGAACAGTTCAGGCAAGTCCGACAACAAATAAAAGACTATTGCAAACAGTTTGTAGCAGACAATTTGTAACAATCACAACCCCGGTTTTCGGGACTTTTTTATTCTATCCAACCGGCAAACAACCGCCAACAGTCGGTTGTGATATTTGTCTAACTTTGAGATACTAAAAAGAATAATCCGATTGCCTTTAAAAACGTAGCTTAGTAAAATGGCAAACAATCAGACCAATACAACAGACGGTAGAGATATTTATGTAGTTTTGATACGCATATAAGTAAGTTGGCTGTAATTTTATCGAAAAATCCACGCTTAATCAAAACTTAAAACATTATGGGATTTTTCGACTTCTTCAAATCGGGTTCAAATAAGCCTTCGATTGACTTAACTGATTTTAAATTTGTATCAGACGACCATACAAGAATACAAAATGGACAAAAATCAAATGCAAATAATAAAGGGGCTTGGCGCGGAATAAGAGTTCAAACGTCTGACAACAAAACTTTCACTTCAACTATTTATAATTTAAGTGGTACACATCCTATTTGGGGAGATAATATTCAAATGGCACCAAAACAAATGAAAATCATCGAACAAAACGATGAGAAAATTTTTCTTCGTGGATTTGGAACAGATACGATGGGAGCATCATTTGCAGACTATGGAATAACTCTACACAAACAAAATGGAAGTATTGACAAAGTTACACTTCATATGTTTGACAGAAATACAGAAATAGTTTATTCAAAAGGCAATCCGTCCGAAATGAATAAACCTAAAGTTGTTCCCAAAGTTACGGAAGTAACAAAACCTACAGTTGTACAAAATTTAGACAGCACAATAGTTGCATTAAAGAATTACAAACAAAAATGGGATACGGAAACTTCAATGCAACAAAAGATGATGATTGCAATGCAATCTGACAATCTTAACAATAAAGGGTGTGATAATTATGAGAATGGTAATACAGATTTAGCAATTGATTTCTTTAATCAGGCACTACAAATAATGCCAATAAATAGTGATGCTCTTTTAAATTTAGCCAGAAGCTACAATAAATCAGGACAATTGAATAACACAATAGACCCATTGAAAAAGCTTTATCATTTATCACCAGATTCTCAAATACTGAAACATAAAATAATAGCATACTCTTTATTATTAAAGTTACTTGACAATTTTGATTCCGACGGAGGAGCTACTTATCCTTCAACTGTTATAAAATTTGTAGAACAAAATTTTTCATTTATAACATCAGACCGAGAAATAAAACAACTTATTCACAAACTAAATCAACCATACAATAGAGATATTCTTACATATCAATTAGAGGGAATATTTGGCGGAGAACATTTATATATGACATCTTCAGGCACAGATAGAGCAACTATACGTGAGGAAATGCGAGATGCCCTAAACTGGAATTAAAACAAAAACTACAGCCAACAAGCAGTTTGGCAAAAGAGCGGAGTTAAGGCTAAATTCAACGTTAGTACTTTTTATGCCGCCAATGCTGTGAGCATTGGCTTTTTCTTTAATTTAGCCACGGCTCACAGCATTGGCTACGTTCGTGCAAAATCTCAGCTTTTTGGCTTCGATTTTCCGCTCCTTCGCCAAGCTGCCGAACCGTTGTGCGTCATATTATAGAAACCTGAAAATGAACAAGAAATTGAAAATGATTTACATACTACTGATATTGACACTGAACTTTTCTTGTGTTGAAAAGAAATCAACCGAAAAAGAAGCTAAGAACGCTGAATTGGTAGCGACTTCAAAAACCAACACCTTAAAATTTACTTCTGCAATACGTGCTATATTTCAGGACAGTAAAGGCAATTATTGGTTTGGAAGTCATAATGAAGGCGTAAGTTTTTATAATGGAAAATCATATGAATACTTTACAACAAATGAAGGTTTATCCGACAATCAAATCCGTTCAATTCAGGAAGACAAGAATGGAAAAATTTGGTTGGGAACTGCAAAAGGAATAAGTGCATATGACAGAGGAAAGTTTACTAATTATCCATCTAAAAATAACAACCCAATATATGATTGGAATGAAACCAATGGAGATTTATGGTTTTATGCGTGGGAAGAAGACGGAATAAATCGTTTTGACGAAATAAATATGAACTATTTGATTTTCCCAAAACCCAAAAATAAAAATGCTGACAATGCTGACAATACTTACGGTGTTACGGGTATCTCAAAAGATAAAGACGGTAAAGTTTGGATTGCGACTTATGCAGCGCTATTTAACTATGATGGTAAAATGGTAAATATCTTTGATAAAGAAAAATTAAACCTAAAAGATAATGAGCGTTTGCATATAAGAAGTGTATTAGCAGATTCAAAAGGCCGCATTTGGATAGGAAATAATGGAATTGGTGTTTTGCTAATGGAAGGTAATTCAATCATTAATTTTTCTGAAAAGAATAATTTAATCCATCCAACAAGCACAAGAAGAGGAGATAAATCAAAACCAGGCACACTTGAACACCCTTTTGCTATTGAAGAAGATTCAGAAGGCAATATTTGGTTTGGAGATGTATATACAGGAGCCTGGAAATATGACGGTAAAACTTTGACAAACTATTCAATTAGTGACAAACTATCGAACCCAATGGTTTGGACTATTTATAAAGACAACAAAAACAATTTGCTTTTTGGAATGGCAGACGGAAATATATTTAAGTTTAACGGAAAGGCTTTTGAAAAGCAATTTTAAGAAATACGAACGCACAACAGCGGTTTTGCGCAATGGCGGGTACGGTGCTTCGATTGACAGTTTTTCGATTGAACTTTAGTAATAAATTGAAACTTTGTGCTCCAAAACTCGCCCGAAAGCAAAGCCCCAAAACGTTATCGGCTATTCTAAAACAGGAAACCAAAGTCCAAAAAAATCGAGACTTTTTTATGGAGCTCTTCAGCAAAATATTATATATTAAGATGAACAAGATAGCGATATTGCTAACTTTAATATTTTTTGTCCTGACATCGTGTAACGAAAACAAGACAACAACTATAACAATGGCAACAGAAACAGCAGACAAATTAACTTTTGACAGCGGATATTCCGAAGTGAACGGACTAAAAATGTATTACGAAATTTACGGACAGGGCAAACCATTCGTTTTAATTCACGGTGGCGGTTCTACAATTCAGTCCAACTTTGGAAAAGTTATTCCGTTGTTCGCAAAAAACAGGAAAGTAATTGCAGTTGAATTGCAGGCTCACGGACGAACCAGCGACAGAAACGCAGACTTATCATTTGAGCAAGATGCGGACGACATCGCAACGTTACTCAAAAATTTAAATATTGACAAAGCCGACTTTTTGGGTTTCAGCAATGGCGGTACCACTACTTTGCAAATGGCCATTCGCCACCCCGAAATGGTTGATAAAATTGTTGTTGGTTCTGCACTTGCCAAACGGAACGGAGTTCCCGAATGGTTTTGGGACTTTATGAAACAAGCAAAGCTGGAAAATATGCCGGAACAGTTGAAAACGGCCTATCAGCAAGTAGCACCCGACACTGGCGGTTTACAAATAATGCACGATAAAGACGCTAAGCGAATGGTAAATTTCAAAGACATTACAGACGAGCAAATTAAATCCATTAAAGCACCTGCTTTAATTATCATTGGCGACAAAGACGTTATTACACCCGAACACGCTATTGAATTACACAGACAAATTGCCAACTCTGAATTAGCAATAATTCCGGGCGGACACGGAGAGTATATCGGAGAAATCACGACAATTACACCTGCCACAAAAGAAAGTGAATTTGCGGTGCCGGTAATTGAAAAATTCCTGGACAAGAAAACTAATAATTGATTTAAAGAGATAGTATGAGAAAACTAATTGCAGCATTCAATATGACATTGGATGGGTTTTGCGACCATACGGCAGGCTTGCCCGATGAAGCCATACATCAGCATTATACGGAATTACTGGGCCAGGGAGATGCTATTTTATATGGCAGAACTACCTATCAGCTTATGGAGTTCTGGCGAACGTTTTTAGAAAATCCTTCAGAAGAAAAATCAATGAATGACTTTGCCCTAGCTATTGACAATATTCCAAAGATTGTTTTTTCCCATACGCTTAAAAATGTAGACTGGAAAAGTGCAACCATAGCCAATCGTGATTTAAAGGAAACTGTTTCAGCACTCAAGCAGCAACCAGGTAAAGACATTTTTGTTGGCAGTCGCAGTTTAATTATCCAGCTGATGCAACTTAACTTGATTGATGAATTCCAGCTTTGCATATATCCGGTTATTGCAGGAAATGGTTTACCCTTATTTGACAACATAAACAACAGGACTATTTTTAAACTCCTTAAGACTAAAACCTTTAATGGCGGAGCAGTAATTCTTTATTATGAACCGAGCAATGAATAACAAATAAAAAGCAACGAACCGCCAACAGGTGGTTTTCTTATTTTTAATGGAGCTGTTCAGCAAAATAATCTGAGCCTCACAACAAAGCCGTTGTGAGGCTTTAATTTTAATTTTGCAATGTAACCGTTCCTTATGCGACAGGAATCTGCCCAGCACTCAACTCCGGAAGCCCGGCAGATTTTGCTGACACCCACTGTAAAGGACTTTCATAAGCTTATCATTCCATTGTATAAATACGCTATAGGGCAACGCAGAAGCCCAACAGGCAATCCCGGAAAAAAAGGAGCAATTTTGTCCCTGAAACAGCATCCCGGTTGTCATTACTACGATAATAGTAATTTTAAATCAAAAAAGGTAACCAAATGAAAGCGTATTTAATGCTAATCCGTGAAAACTTAGAAAACTACGGGAAAATGACAGCCCAGGAAATGCAGGACGATATTGCAAAACATATAAAATGGGTAGAACAGCTCGTCGAAAACGGAAATTTTAAAGGTGGCGACCCCTTAGCTCCGGCAGGTAAGCACATTAAGGGCAGCGAGAAAGTCGTTACGGACGGACCTTACATTGAGACCAAAGAAGGCATAAGCGGATTTTATTTCCTGCTGGCCAATTCGCTTGAAGAAGCGGCAGAGATAGCCAAAGGTTGTCCCTCTCTTGATACCGGGGGCACCGTTGAAATCCGTGAAATTCTTCATACCGAACAGTAAGTAAAGTTGAATAACCACAACAATATCAACCAGCTGACAGCACATCTTTTCCGTGAAAATTCGGGAAAGATGGTTGCTGTTTTATCCCGGATGCTTGGGCTCAACCAGATTGATAGGATATTGGATGTTGTACAGGATACTTTTGAAACAGCTCTTTGCAAATGGAAGTTTTCGGGCATCCCGGATAACCCTTCAGGATGGCTGATGCAGGTGGCAAAAAACAAAGCGCTCAATACCATTAAACGGGAAAATAAAATCCAGGCTTTTTCAACTTCTGTTTACCGGAGTGAGGTCGATAAAAGCTTTGAAAACCAATTTGGCGGCTTGCTTTCGCCACAAGACATTAAAGATAGCGAGCTACGATTGCTTTTTGCCTGTTGTCACCCCCGGTTTTCTGTTAAAAACCAAATCATCATCACACTGAATATTCTGTGCGGATTTGGTATTCCTGAAATTGCCAATGCCTTGCTGATGAATGAAGAAGCAGTAAAAAAGGCACTGACAAGAAGCAAAGCTTCCCTTAGGGAATCGGGTAACCTGCTACAAACAAGCATCATTACCCAATCAGCAGAACGGATAAAAACCGTTCAGACCATTCTTTACCTGATGTTTAATGAAGGCTATAAAACTACCCGGGGCAAAAAAGCGATTAATAATGATTTGTGCTATGAAGCGATACGGCTGGCCAGGCTTTTAGAAAAGGATAACAGCATCGTGAGCAGCGCAACAAACGCCTTGCTGGCTTTAATGTTTTTCAACATTGCGCGTTTCCCTGCACGGCTTGATGCAAGCGATGAATGGCTTACGCTGGAAGAGCAGGACCGTAGTAAGTGGCATACAATTTTTATTGAAGAGGGTTATTATTACCTCAACATAGCAACACAATCAGCAACCGTTACCCGTTATCATATTGAAGCTATCATCGCTTCTTTGCATTGCGCAGCTCCCACTTTTGAAGCAACCGATTGGGCGAAAATTGCCCGTTTATATTACCAGCTGGAACATATAGCGCCTTCGCCGCTTGTAACGCTCAACAGGATTATCGCTGAAAGCTACCTCAGCAATGCAGACAGTATAAAAGCGCTTGACGAGCTGGCAGCACATAAAGATTTTAAAAGTAATTTTCTTATCCCGGCCGTAAAAGGCGATGTGTACAAGCGAAAAGGCGAATTTAAAATTGCCCGGGCGTTTTACGAGCAAGCATTGAGCTTGTCCGTATCACCAGCTGACAAAAAACTTTTGCAGAAGAAAATTTTGCAATGCCAACCCAATACCAACTAAAAAATATAATTATGACTTATTTCAATACTTTATTTTTAGCATTTTTTAATGACCTTTCGGCAAATAATACCACAGAATGGTTTAACGAAAACCGCAGAACATACGAGAAAGAGGTGAAAAAGCCGTTTTCAGACTTTGTGGAAGAAATGATTAAGCGTATCCGGCAATACGAACCCGAAGTGCAAATCAAGCCTTCCGATGCCATTATGCGGATAAACAAAGACATTCGGTTTTCCCAGGACAAAACGCCTTATAACACACACGTTGCTGCAAACATTTCTAAGTTCGGGAAAAAAGACAAATCCTACCCCGGGTTTTATTTTCAGCTGTCACCCGAAGGCATTATTATTTATGGAGGAGCTTATATGATTGACAATACAACACTTCAAAATATCAGGAACTATATTGCCAACAACCTGGAAGATTTTTCAACGGCATATAACGATAAAGCATTTAAGGAAAAATTTGATACAATACAGGGAGCGCGCAATAAACGTATGCCTCCGGAATTACAAGCCATAGCAGCAGGTAAAGAACCGCTTATCGCTAACAAACAATTTTATTATACAGCTTCCCTACAACCCGGCATTATCACATCGGACGAACTTCCGGACAAGTTAATGGAATACTACCTTGCAGGTAAGCAAGTGAACGACTTTTTAAGGCTTGCGTGGACTCCGTAACAGCCAGGAAATTGTAATGGCAATACAGCTCCGGTTTTCGGGGCTTTTTTAATTGCTTTCCTGTCCGCAGCACCCGGGTACAAGCATAGCAAAAAAACTTTCAAAAAAATTGCGCAAGTAAATGCTTGCCCTTATATTTGCAAGTAAATACTTGCGTATTATGGAGGCACGAAGAGATGTTTTTCAGGCTATAGCAGACCCGACACGAAGAGCTATTATTGGTATGATTGCAAAAGAGCCTGTCAATGTCAATACCATTGCAGAACAGTTTGATGTAAGCCGGCAGGCTGTTTCATTACATTTAAAGATATTGGCGGAATGTGGTTTATTGACAATGAAGCAGCAAGGACGGGAGCGGATTTGCGAGGCGAAGCTGGAAAAGCTGAACGAAGTAAACGAATGGATAGCACAGTACAAGCAATTCTGGGAAGCCCGTTTGGATAAGCTCGAAATGTATCTGGCAAAAATTCAAAAAAAATAATAAGGCCACAAAGACACGAAGTCACAAAGAAAAACTTAGGGCCTTTGTGCCTTCGTGGTATATAAAAGAAAAAATTATGGAATACAAAGAACTTTCCCCCGGTGAAGAACAAATAGGTAAAGCAATAGTAAATGCTGCATACAAAATTCATAAGGAGCTTGGCCCGGGCTTATTGGAAAAAGTATATGAGGTATGTATGGCACACGAACTAAGAAAAGCGGGTTTTGATGTTATACGTCAGGTGGATATTCCTATCGTTTATGACGGAATACAGTTTGATGAGGGGTTGAGATTGGATTTGCTTGTAAACAATAAAGTTATCTGTGAATTGAAAGCTGTTGAATTAGTAAATCCTGTTTGGGAAGCTCAAATCATAAGCCATTTAAAACTTACGGGATTGAATTTGGGCTATCTTATTAATTTCAATGTGCCATTAATTAAAAATGGGATAAGAAGATTTAGAAATTGAGTAAAATAAAGACACGAAGGCACAAAGAAAAAAGCTTAGGGCCTTTGTGCCTTCGTGGCAAAATATAAAGAGCAAGGGAAAGTACAAATAAAAGGGAGCTGAAAATGACGAGGACGGTTAAAGCGCCGGTAGCCCTCGTGTGGGAAGTATGGACGGAGCCTGAACACCTGGTACAATGGTGGGGCCCCGGAGCACACACTACCACCATTCACGAAATGGATTTCAGGGAAGGCGGGCAATGGCGGCTGACATTGCACAACCACGCTACCGGGCAAGACTACCCTAACAGGAGCATCTTCAAAGAAATTATTCCCTTAAAGAAAATCGTTTTTGAACATTTTAACCCGCATTTCATTACTACGGTGCTTTTTGAAGCCAGAGGCGACGAAACCCGGATAGAATGGAGTTCGCTGTTTGATACCGAAGAAATGCTGGCAACCGTTATCAATGTATTTAATGCTAAAGAGGGACAAAAACAAAACTTCGAACGACTTGAACAATATCTTCAACAATTAAAAAGCCATAAAAATGAACACGATTAGCTTTTTCGAAATTCAATCTTCCGACCCTGAAAGAGAGATGGAGTTTTATTCAAAAACTTTCGGCTGGAAATTTACCAAACAGGAATTTGCCCCTGTTGAATATTACCACATAGAAACCAAAGGTATGTTTGGCGGTTTGTTAAAACGTCCCGCCCCAGCGCCGCCACCGGGATTTGGAACAAATGCCTTTACCTGTTCTGTTCAGGTAGCAAACTTTGATGCTACTGCAACTACAATTCTGGAGGCAGGCGGGCAGGTTGCCTTACCAAAATTTGCTGTACAGGGGCGTTGCTGGCAGGGCTATTTTATTGACCCTGATGGCAATACTTTTGGAATTTTTGAAGTAGATGAAAATGCTAAATAATAAAATATGAAAGAACAAAACCTTGTTATAGAACGCATTTTTAATGCAGGCAGGAAATGGGTCTGGCAGGCCCTTACCGAAAAAGAGCTGATGCAACAATGGTATTTTGACTTGAAAGAGTTTAATGCTGTTGTAGGCTTTAAGTTTGAATTTATGGGGGGCGACCCGAATGGCAAACAATGGAAACATTTGTGTGAAATAACGGAAGTTATTCCCGAAAGCAAGCTCACCTATTCGTGGAAATACGAGGGTTATGCAGGGATTTCTTACGTTACGTTTGAACTTTCGGATGAAGGAGAAAATACACGGCTAAAATTGACACATTCGGGTATCGGCTCATTTCCTTCGGATATTCCGGAACTAGCTGTTCACAATTTCGAAGCGGGCTGGAACCACATTATACATATTTCGTTGAAAGATTTTTTGGAAAAACAAGTTAAAAACGGCAATAATGAAGCTTAATCTTTTTTTGACTTTTCCAGAGACCTGGAACAGACCCATTACAATGGGCTTTAAAGAAGGCTTTACTACGGGCCTGAACCAGCAGGATAAATTACAGACCGGTTTAAAAATCGGAATAATGAACAGGAAAATAAATTACATCATTCATAAATAATCCGGATAGTATGAAAATAAGAACCACAGTTGTTTGCCTGCCCATCCGCAACATTGAAAAGACCCTTCTGTTCTATAAGGATGCGCTCGGTTTTTCAGATGCAAATATCGATGAAGGTATGATTGTACTTGAGCTGCCCAACCTTTCTTTATTCCTGATGGAAAAAGATGCCTTTGAAGCCTACACGCAAAAAGCAGGACGGGAAGCGCAATTCCCTGGTAATAATGCAGGTATCGTTATCAGTTGTGCAATGGAAGCCCAGGAAGAAGTAGCTGCTGTTTTAGAGAACGTACCAAAGTATGGTGGCACCGTGCCAGGCAAAGCAACGGTAGATGTAGCTTCAGGCGGATACATTGGGTACTTTTCTGACCCCGACGGTCACCTGTGGGAACTGGTGTACCCTATGTCACCGCAATAAAGTAAAGTCCCTGAAACAAAGAAAACGGAAGCAGGTCTGTTACCTGGGGAATCCGGGCAAATGTCCTTTCCATAGAGATTGGCAAAATAGCAAAATGCGATATACCTATGTTTGAGGAAATGTGGGATAAGGCAATACACATTATCCAGGAACTTGCAGAGCAAAAAGCGTAACCAATGGATAGTAAATTATCACAACGGCTTGCCGGTATTATTGATGCCTTACCGCTAAAAGACGATATAAGGATTTTAGAGATTGGTTGCGGGCCGGGAGCAATGGCAAGAGCAATTTCAGGACGGATAAAGGAGGGGTATATTCTTGCCATTGACCGCTCCGGCAAGGCTATCCGGCAGGCCCTTGCAGGCTCGGGAGAAGAAATGGAAACAGGTAAGCTTGCATTCAGGCAGTGTGCCATCGAAAAATTTGAGCCGGGCCCCAGCGAAAAACCCTTTGATATTGCCATTGCGGTGAGAGTGGGTGCCCTGGATGGCCGGCACCCTGAAATAGAACAGCAGGCATTGGCAAACATTGCAAAAGCCCTTACCAAAAACGGGAAGCTATTTATTGACGGGGGGAACCCGTTAAAAGAAATCCCGCTTGATAAATACAGGCAGGGTAAGCAGGCCGGCAACCTTTGAAATGGTATGACTTTGCTCCGCTAAGGAAGTATTTCCCGCGAAAGAAGCCACAATAAGAACTAATGGGCATACTTCCTGTAAGCTGCCGAAAGATTTCAAAACAGATTTATTGCTTTATCATTTTCAGGTGCTCATTAGTAGAACCTTGTAATAGCTTTATGGTATAAATACCTGGCGACAAGTCGGTTATGGGTACATCAAGGACTTTCAGCGGTTGATAACCGGTTTCCTGGTGTTTAACCCGGCGCCCTGTAATGTCATAGACCTGTATCATTACGGGACTGTCACTGTCATAACGGTTACCTAAAACTACCTGGAAATTATCCCGGGCAGGGTTAGGGTACAATTGGGAGTTGAGCGTTGTTAAAGAACCTGGGGAACCGTTGGCTTTACGCTCCATCCCGCCACCATTTTCAGTACTATCTTCTACATTGGTTGTATCTTCCAGCCACACGATATAAGGCAACAATTCTTCCAGCTCTATTTTGCGAATGGTGCTTATAATTGTTTCATCAGAGGCGCCATCGTCAATAAAGGTTCCTGCCAGGCGGGTATCTACCGCATTCACAAAGTCTGTAGTGTCGGGCATCAGTGCCAGTACATACAGGTTCATATTTTTGTCAAACGCATTTTTCTTAGGGTCTTGCCAGGGTGGGTCATTGCTGGTAAAGTTCCTGTAACCATTTTTAGTTATAACACCGCAGCTATTGGTAATTTTCAGTGTCCATTCAATTTCGCTGTCATAGGTGTAGTTCCTTATAAATGTGGGCGTAACAATAGTTTGTCCCGTTGTCTGGTAGTTTAAAGAAAGATTGGGACCGTAGTTAATATCCCATTCGTAAGTAAGCGTATTACCGGGTATAGCTGTAGAAGCATTATAGTAAGGGTCTGCGTGCAGGTAGTAATATACAATGTGGCGGGAAAGCACATTGTTCTCAGCGACAACTACCCGGGTATTTACCGGTTTGTCCAGCTGCATCACTTTTTCGGAATGGGCATTGTGACCGCTCATTTTATAATCTTTGCATACGGAAGGGTCGGTAGGGACATAGTAGATATGCCCTATCTCGCCGGGATTGCTGCCAATGTTTTTTACGGTAATAGCGCTATTGCTGCTGCTAAGCACCTGCAGGTTTGGTGAGGGTGTAAGCCAGTAACCGGCTGCCGGTGCATTACTAACGGTATAAGTAGCCGTATCGCAAAATCCACCCGGTCCGTTTATGGTAAAGTTATGCGGGTCGCATATTTCCACCCAGTTGTTCTCAGGTACACGCTGCCATATTTTTACATAGTCTATCTCCATCTGGTCTACAAAGCCGTTAGGGTGACCGCCGTAATCCTCATCTGTCGCTATGGTAAATTGTAAATTGGATTCGGATGTTTTATGATAAGGAAAGCCGGGCAGTGTTTTCCAGTAACCGGCATCTGGGAGACAGGCGGAGCCCACATTGTAATAATGGGTTTGCCTCCAGAACCACGTGCCGGTAGTGTAAGAGCGTGTTTGGTAATATTTCCAGAATAAGTTTACGATTGCTCCGTCAACATAAAAATTGACCTTTGTGCTATCCCATTCGCAGGCATAAGTATGGTATTCATCCTGTTTAAAACCTGTTCCCCACACCCAGTTCCACCAGCTTTGGTTAGGATAATGGTTCCTGATTTCCACATCTTCAGGCAAATTGTAGGGGTTAGTTAAAGGCGTATTTCCTGGCCACCATGCATGCAGACTGTAGTTGGTACGCGGGAAATCGCCCCAGAAACTGCCATGCTTACCAACACCGTAAGCCTCTGCAATATCTATCTCGTTAACCCTGCCCGGGTCAGCTGGATTATTAGGGTCGGGGTCGGTGTACCATGTCCACATGGTGGCATGGGTATATTTAGCAGTGGGCATTTTTATACGGGCTTCAAACTTGCCGCTGTTGAAATAGCGGTACCTGTAAGGTGTGGCCAGCCGTGCAGAACTGTAGCTGGCATATTTAGTAGACATACTGCATGTCGCACAATGCCAGGAGGAAGCCTCTCTTTTCAGCTTCAGTTTTATACTGCCGTTGGACACTTCTATGTTTGCGTCCTTTATAATTGAATGACCGTCTTCATCAAACCTGGCGTCACCCCAATCATCGTGGTCGCTGGGGTTCATACCATTCCAGGACTTAAAGGTTATCCAAGGCTGCTGTAGCGTATCTCCGTTAAACTCATCATAAAGTACCAGCTTATAAGGTGTCGTGGGACAGATATTGGTGTTGCCGTTAAAATATACAGGTGGAAGCTCGCCATTCTGGCTCTGTGCTTGCTGTACAAGCAAAAGCAAAAACAGGGAAAAAAAAATATTTTTTCATAGTTGTTTTTAGTTGATTAGTAAAAATTAAGGTTCATTAAACTCGCCTTTAACTAGTATGCTGTCATTAGCATCAGATTCATTATAAAACCAAGTAGGCTCTAAAGTATATCTGAATTTCTTATTGTTATTAGAAGCATATAGGTAGCTGTCTTTAGGCTTAATATAGCCAATGCCGTTGTAGATAAAAACCATGCAACACCATGTGGGGTTCTGCTGGCTACAATTAATGAGATATCTATCATCGGAGGGAAAGCTGCCTAAGTTAAATTCAATAATAAACCTATTATTGATGTCATGTGGCGCCATTATATGTTTTGCTTTCCCTTCCGTAAGTTTTACATCATTCGTCCTGAACTTTTCATCGTTTACATACCAGGTTGAGTATTGTTTTTTCTTCTTACATGCTGCAAAGAGGAGTAAAGACAGTAAGGGGATATAAATTTTTTTCATGGGGTATATTATTAATTAATCAGGGTTCATTAAACTCGCCTTTAACCCAAATACTATCTTCAGTCATTTTGTACGAATTAAAGAACCAAGTGGGTTCAAGAGTGTATCTGAATTTTTTATTATTAGTGCTTAAGTTTAGATAAGTAACTTTAGGATTTATATAGCCAATTCCATTATAGTTGATTGACATACAACACCATTCTGGATTAGCCTGCCTACAATCAATCAAGTAACGCCCTTCTGTTGGAAAATATCCTAAATTGAACTGTATAACGAACCCATTATTGTAATTTTTGGCATCAAAAATATGTAATGCCTTACCTTTCGTAAGTTTTACATCATTCGTCCTGAACATTTCACCATTTACATACCAGGTAGAGTATTGGGCTTCTTTCTTGCAGGCAGTGAAGAGCAGTAAAGACAGCAGTGGGATATAAATTTTTTTCATGAGGTATATTATTAATTAATCAGGGTTCATTAAACTCGCCCTTAACTAGTATGCTGTCATTAGCATCAGATTCATTATAAAACCAGGTTGGATTCAATGTATATCTGCATTTTTTATTATAAATATTACCTCTAAGGTAGGAGGAGGATTTTACATTTATATAACTAACATGTTTGTAATTAATAACCATACAACATGTCATGGGATGAGGATAACTACAGTCAAACAGATAATCTCCTTCAATCGAAAAAAGGTCGATTCTTAGTTCAATATAAAATTTATTATCAATGTCTTTAGAGTTAAAAATATGCTTCACTTTTCCTTCTGTTATTCCGACATCATTCGTCCTGAACATTTCACCATTGACATACCAGGTTGAATATTGCTTTTTATTGTCTTTGTTACAAGCTGCCAGGATTAAAAGTGGCAGAAGTACGAAATATTTTCTTTTCATAGGATATAACTGATTAATACTTTAAATGCCATTGATGCATTTAAAGTATTAATCACAATTTAGGTACTGTATATCAAAAAGTCAATGGGTGTATAGCCTGGATTCACTGCAATTGTGTGAGAGAATAACTTTTCTGTACAAACAGGCTGTTTTATGGAGTAAAGCTGTTTCGATTTGTGTATGAATCTATTTCTCTAATAAGCAATTACTGAGGAAATATTATATAATATTTGGATAATGGATTATTTTACCCAAAAAATAACCCTATTATGAAAGAAAATATCACAATTGCCATTGCTGATGATAGCCCACTAATGAGAAAAAGTGTCTGCAGTTTCCTGAAGGAAATGGGCTTTGAGGTTGTAATAGAAGCTGAAAATGCTAATGATTTATTGCAACAGCTACAACAATCTGAGGTATTGCCACAGGTTTGCCTGCTGGATTACAAAATGCCCCGGATGAATGGTGCTGAGCTTGCCGCAATACTAAGCCGGCAATACCCGGAAATAAAGTTAGCTGCTTTGACTACAGAAAATTCCCTATCCTGTATGGTGGATATGATAAGCAATGGCTGTACTGCTTACTTTATAAAAAACGGCGACCCTACAGAATGGCATTCAGGCATAAGGCAACTGGTAATAAAGGGACATTACTTTACGGAATGGATGCAACAGGCCTTACTCAACTTTATAAAAGTGAACAGTGAGGGGATAAATAGGATGGTATAGGGAGTTCCTTAGATATTAAAACCTAAACCCAGTTATAGAGTAGCGTCTGATAACTGGATTTTAAGATTGGTTACAAATTACTACTAAATGCTCTATGCCATTAGCTATACAGCTCATCTTTCATTTTATCTTTTACAAAACTACTTACCGTTAACCTATGCACGCCTAATATTCTCCCTATAGCAGAATGAGAAACTCTCTTTTCTAAAAGCTCCTGAATTTTTTTCTCCTGTCCGGTAAGTTTTGTTTTGGAAGACTTACGTCCTTTAGGTCTTCCTAATATGACACCTTCTGCCCGTTTGCGAGCCAACGCTTCTTTGGTTCGTTGAGAGATAAGATTCCTTTCTATTTCTGCGGATAGACCAAATGCAAAGGCCAGTACTTTTGAATTAATATCACTGCCTAATCTATAATTATCCTTTATTGTCCAGACCTGAATATCCCGGTTCATACATTCATTAAGTACGCCCATTATCATCAAGAGGTTTCTGCCTAAGCGGGATAGCTCTGAACAAATAAGTACATCTCCTTTTCTCATTTTCTTAAGCAATTTGCCCAGTTTACGGTCTTCTACATTTTTGGCTCCCGATATAGTTTCTTCTATCCATTTATTCACCACTATTTCCTGTCGTTCGCAGAAATGGTTGATTTCAAAGCGTTGATTCTCTACTGTTTGTTTGTCTGTGCTAACCCTAATGTATCCGTAAATCATTTTATAGTATAATTTTTAATTATTAATCAGTTTTGATGCAATTTATTGGTTTAGCTGTCGAATTTAAACCAGACAGTTATTTTATACACTAATTCAGCGATTATTTTAGA
>MKSF01000025.1 GCA_001897155.1 Bacteroidetes bacterium 47-18
AAATATTGGCTGGTCAAAAGAAAAAGGCTCAAGTAATAGCTGTCTGAATTATGGGGTACTTACATTATTGGCTCAAGTATGCTTTCGTGCATTGAATATTTTTTAAGATAGTGCTGGGCGCTATAATGTACCCAACACTATAAATTAAACTTTTACAGCCATACCAATCTGCCCATTCGGGTATTGTGCTCGTGCTATTTTTTGAGCTTCAGAAGAAGTTGAAGCTTCAACAATGGGGTAAATTGTTCCTGTTGCAAGTCTAACAGTTACTTTAAACTTCTGTGTTGTGGCCATAATTTTTAAGTTTTAATAAGTTAAAAAAAATATATCAGGGACAAATATAATACACATACCTGTATGTGCAAAATAATTTTCACAATAACCCTTCTTTGTATTATAAACAAGAAGTTATGTCTGATAAGCCAGAAATCAGTCCGATTGAACAATATGTAATTGATGAAGTTAAAAGGAGAAGGGTTGCGAAAGGTATTTCACAACGAAACTTGGCATATATGCTGGATGTATCTATTGGCTTTATAGGGAATGTTGAAAATCCGCGTTATCGTGCAAAATATAATATTGCACATTTAAATGAGCTTGCTAAAGTGCTAAACTGCTCCCCACAAGATTTTTTACCTGAAAAATCATTATAGCAATATTTAAAAAGAAACAAGGGGCACACTTGTAATAAAGTAGCCCTTGTGCAATCTTGTATATAATTACCAAAAATAATTAAACTGGCGACATACATTGTCGTACCAGGTATTTAGTATTACAGGGAAATCAGAAGGAAGGATAATATCCGGAAATAAAAAATGCCTCCTGGTTGTGGACAAGAGGCGATCCAAATGTTTTCACAACGGATTGACTCCTTATTGTGATTTGCTTACAGGACAAAGGTAGGAAATATTTTTTATTTCCTGAATTGTTATAATAGTTTTATTGTAATAATTTATTGTAATAAAAGGTAAATATTGGCAAAATTCATCATTGCCTATTGTGAAAAATTATTGTAGCCTTGATTATATGCTTAAACACAAATTACCTCAATAAAAATAAAAGTAATTTATTTTATATTTGCTCAAATTATATTAATGTTTTATTTAAATAATTACCATGAAAACTATTTTAGGACTGGACCTGGGATCAACTTCTATTGGATGGGCCCTTATAGAAGCAGAAAAGGATGAAAAACAAACACCTGTGCGCATTATTAGTATGGGCTCCCGTATCATTCCCCTATCTTCAGATGACAGGGACCAGTTTCAGAAAGGACAGGCTATCACTAAGAACCAGGACAGGACAAGGGCCCGGACCCAGCGAAAAGGATATGACAGGAAACAATTAAAGAAGCGTTGGTTAAATAAAGTATTGAAGGAGCATGACATATTTCCTTCTGATGCATTGATGAAGCTCCCTATGCTGGACCTGTGGAAGCTGAGGAGTGATGCGGCTGATCCCGGTAAGGATATCTCAGCGGAGCAGTTAGGCCGTATCCTGTATATGCTCAATCAAAAAAGAGGGTATAAGTCTGCCAGGAGCGAGGCCAACGCTGATAAAAAAGATACGGATTACGTACAGGCCGTAAAAGGGCGCTATAAGCAGCTTAAGGACAGGAACCAAACGATCGGGCAATACTTTTATGAGCAATTGGCGAGTGCGCACAATAACAATACATATTTCAGGATAAAAGAAAAGGTGTACCCGAGAGAGGCGTATATGGAAGAGTTTGATACCATCATCAATGCCCAGAAAGCAAAGCACGATTTTTTAACGGAAGAAACGATCAGCCGCTTAAGAGATGAGATCATTTATTTCCAACGGAAATTAAAGTCCCAGAAAGGGCTGGTCAGCATTTGCGAGCTGGCAGGATTGGAAAAGACAGTTTTTGATAAGGAAAAGAACTGTGAAAAAACGGTGTTTATCGGGCCCAGGGTCGCACCTAAAACATCGCCGATTTTTCAATTATGTAAAATTTGGGAAACGGTGAACAATCTCTCTTTAAAAGTTAAAAATCCGGAAGGAAGCAAATATAAATGGCGGGATTATATTCCGACGATTGAAGAAAAGGAAGCAATTGCCAGTCATTTATCGCAAAATTTAATATTGACCTATTCGGATTTATTAAAAATTCTAAAACTTAGAAAAGACGATGTTTTTGCCAATAAACAGGTTCAAAAAGGAATCCAGGGAAATATAACTTACCACGAAATCCATAAAATATTAGGTGATAGTGAGTTGCTTCAATTTGAAATATCTGTAATTGAATCTGATGAACAAGCTTTATTAGCAGATAAAAAGACCGGTGAAATCCTGTATGAAAGACAAAGATTAATCGTTGATAAATCTTTTGAATCTGAACCTTTATACCAGTTGTGGCATACCATTTATTCAATCAAAGATTTGGATGAATGTAAAAAGGCATTGATAAAGAGGTTTGAATTAAATGAGGAAGTAGCAGATAAACTTTCCAAAATAGATTTTAATAAACAGGCATTCGGCAATAAATCGGCGAAAGCAATCCGGAAGATATTGCCTTACCTGATGCAGGGCTTTGATTATTCTCAGGCTTGCAGTTTAGCAGGTTATAACCATTCAAACAGCCTGACAAAGGATGAACAGGAGCAACGTGAAACAAAGGACAGATTGACATTATTGGCAAAAAATAGTTTAAGACAGCCTATTGTAGAAAAAATCATCAACCAGATGATTAATGTCGTTAATGCGATTATTGATGAATATGGAAAACCTGATGAAATACGATTGGAATTAGCCCGCGAATTGAAACAAAGCAAAGATGAAAGAGATGAAGCGGATAAAATGAATTCAAATAATAAAAAACTGAATGAGATGATTTCTAAGAGGCTGGAAGTAATGGGGATTCCGGCTACAAGGAAATATATTCAAAAGTATAAATTCATTTTTCCGGCTAAAGATAAAAAATGGAGAGAGGCCAATGTTGTGAACCAGTGTATCTATTGCGGAGAGCATTTTAACCTGGCAGAAGCTTTGACCGGAGATAATTTTGATGTTGACCATATTGTTCCGAAGGCTTTATTGTTTGATGATTCACAGACAAATAAAGTATTGGTTCATCGTCATTGTAATTCAAATAAACTGGACAAGACTGCTTATGATTATATTTCCAAACAGGGAGACCTAAAGTTAGAGGAATATATTCAGCGTATTGATGATTGGTTTGCAAAAGGGATTTTATCTTATGGTAAAATGCAACGTTTAAAAGTTTCATTTGAAGAATATTTAGACAGAAAAAAACAGAAAAAAGAAACAGAAGCAGACAAAAAACTTTGGGAGAGCTTCATTGACAGGCAGCTAAGAGAATCTCAATACATTGCCCGAAAATCAAGACAGATTTTAGAGCAAATTTGTAAAAAAGTTACTGTAACAGAAGGTACAGTGACGGCAAAACTTCGTAAAGTTTGGGGTTGGGACGATGTTTTGATGAATTTGCAATTGTCAAAATACCGAGAAATCGGGCAAACTCAGATAAAAGAATGGACAAGCGACCACGGAAAAAGAAAGCACCAAAAAGAAGAAATAAGCAATTGGACAAAAAGAGATGACCACAGGCATCACGCAATAGATGCTTTGGTTATAGCCTGTACCAAGCAAGGCTACATTCAACGAATCAACACTTTGAACGCAAGTGATGTGAGAAACGAAATGCTGAAAGAGATTGAAGATTCAAAAATTAAATACAATGAAAAACTATCGTTGTTGGATAAATATCTGGTTGCAGAAAAGCCATTTACAACTTCACAGGTAGCAAGCGAAGCAGATAAAATCCTGGTTTCTTTTAAGCCGGGCAAGAAAGTGGCTACGATTACAAAATTTAAGGCAACAGGGAAGAATAAGGAAAAGGGAGTGATCGTTCCGAGAGGCGCTTTGCACGAGCAGTCTGTATATGGTAAAATAAAGGTAATAGAGCAGGACAAGCCTTTAAAATACTTGTTAGAGCATACGGATAAGATCATAGATCCACGGGTTAAGGCTTTGGTTACAGCAAGGATCGCTGAGCATGGGAACAATATCAGGCTTGCTTTATCATCATTAAAGAAGAGCCCGATCTATTTAGACGAGCAAAAAACGGAAATCCTGGAAAAAGCGTCCTGCTATAATGATGCAACAGTGCTGAAATACAAGCTTCAAAGCTTAAAAGCCAGCCAGGTGGATGATATTGTGGATGAAAGAGTGAAAGCGCTTGTAAAAGAAAGATTGAATGAATATGGCGGTAAGGAAAAAGAAGCCTTTAAAGATGTGCTGTGGTTTAACGAGGAAAAGCAGATCCCTATCCGTACCGTCAGGTTATTTGCCAAACCGGATGCCAATAACCTGCAGCCTATTGCGAAGGACGCAAATGGTAAAGACATCGGTTTTGTGCTTACCGGCAATAACCATCATATCGCTATTTATGAAGACAAAGATGGTAAGCTTATGCAGCATCGCTGCACTTTCTGGCACGCTGTTGAAAGGAAGAAATATAAATTGCCTGTCGTGATAACTGACACTTCGGAATTATGGAATAATTTATTAGGGGAAAATTATCCCGAAACTTTTTTAAGCAAATTGCCTGCTGATAACCTGAAATTGAAATTCAGTATGCAGCAGAATGAAATGTTTATTTTGGGCTTGTCACAGGAAGAATTTGAAGATGCATTAAGTACCAATAATAAGCCTTTATTAAGTAAGTGCCTGTATTTGGTTTGGCGCCTGGCTGATAATGACTATTATTTCCGGCATCACCTGGAAACAAAAAATTCAGAATTAGAAAAAATTAAAGAGGCAAAAGAAAGTAAAAGGTATTATAGAGTTCAAAGTTTGAAAGTGTTAACAAGTTTAAATCCAATAAAGGTCCAGCTAAATCATTTGGGTGAAATTATTAATGTTTGGCGCTGATTAATATTACAGGTCTGCTTATGAGCAGCTTTTTCAATCTATCCTTGTGGTTTTAAAACTCTTGTAAGTATGTTGAAACGTACCCTTTATTTTGGTAACCCGGCTTACCTGAGCACCCGTCTGGAACAGGTTATTATTGAAAGCCCGGGCAGTCCCAATGAGCATAAGGTCATACCTATTGAAGATATTGGTGTCCTGATCCTGGACCATAACCGGATAACCATTACCCAGCCGCTGCTGAACAAGCTTCTGGAGAATAATGTTGCAGTGATCACCTGTGACCAGCAGCACCATCCTTTGGGTATGTTTTATGTATTGGAAAGCCATACCCTACAAAGCCAGAAGTTCAGGCACCAGATAGCGGCATCCCTGCCATTAAAAAAGCAATTATGGCAGCAGGTCATCAGGGCCAAGATCGCCAACCAGGCCGGGCTGCTGGAGCGTCAGCGGCAGAATGCTGCTTACCTGCATAAGCTCCTGCCCAAGGTCAGGAGCGGTGATAGCGGCAACTGTGAAGCGAAAGCGGCGCTGTATTACTGGAAGTGGGTATTTCCCGATTTCCTGAATTTTAGCCGGTTCAGAGAAGGGGCGCCACCGAATAATTTGCTGAACTATGGTTATAGCCTCTTAAGAGCGATAACTGCCAGGAGCATCGTTGCTGCCGGGCTGATGCCCACATTGGGCATTTTTCACCGCAACCAGTACAATGCCTACTGCCTGGCGGATGATATGATGGAACCATACCGCCCTTATGTGGATGCAGTGGTATGTAATATTATCAGGAGCAACGGGGCTTATCTTCATATGACCCCGGGTATTAAAAAGGAGCTTCTCCAGATTCCTGCCATGGATGTCCGCATTAATAACCAGGTAAGTCCTTTGATGATCGCTGTTCAAAAGACCATTCAGAGCCTTTCAAAATGCCTGGAGGGGGAGAGCCGGAAGCTGCAGCTCCCTGAATGGGTATAATATATATGAGTTATGATATCTTCCGAACGTTTAAACGCCTACAGGATCATGTGGTTACTTGTTATGTATGATCTGCCTACGGAAACCGCTGCCGACCGTAAAAATGCACAAAAATTCCGGAAAGACATTCTTAAAGATGGCTTCCAGATGTTTTTGTTCAGTAAGTATATCAGGCATTGTGTCAGTAAGGAGAATGCGGATGTGCACGTAGCCAGGGTTAAACGGATCCTGCCTCCTCATGGTACTATCGGTATTTTAAGAATTACGGACAAGCAATTTGGTGAAATGGAAGTATTTACCAACAAAAGAGAAGTAAGTAAGAACCCGATTGTACAGCAGCTGGAAATGTTTTAGCCTTTATTTTCTCTAAAAATTATACTTGTTCAGAGGTGATTTTCCTATTTTTTTGTTTCCGGGTATTCTCTGAAACACAGACAGGATAAGCGTTTGGGCTTATCCTGTTGTGTATTACCAAAGGTAAGAAAGAAATTGTAAGCAAATCACAACACACTTTTAGCAGCTTCACAAATAGACCGTGTTGTGTATTACCAAAGGTAAGAAAGAAATTGTAAGCAAATCACAACGAGTACTTTTCGGAATTTTCCCGGCAGGCGTTGTGTATTACCAAAGGTAAGAAAGAAATTGTAAGCAAATCACAACGGAAAGGTGGTGTTGTTTCAAACCTTTCCCGTTGTGTATTACCAAAGGTAAGAAAGAAATTGTAAGCAAATCACAACAAAAACTCCACTACTTCGGTTTCTCTCAGGGTTGTGTATTACCAAAGGTAAGAAAGAAATTGTAAGCAAATCACAACTGCATCGGGTACGCGGAGGCGGGCACCGACGTTGTGTATTACCAAAGGTAAGAAAGAAATTGTAAGCAAATCACAACAAAACGGCATCTACTCCGCACGCGTAGACAGTTGTGTATTACCAAAGGTAAGAAAGAAATTGTAAGCAAATCACAACTAATACTGATACGATCGTGTCGCGCGTTTAGTTGTGTATTACCAAAGGTAAGAAAGAAATTGTAAGCAAATCACAACTCCCTGAGAGACAGGCTTTTTATGAAGATGGTTGTGTATTACCAAAGGTAAGAAAGAAATTGTAAGCAAATCACAACAGCGTGGGGATCCTGGAAGATCATCTGCATGTTGTGTATTACCAAAGGTAAGAAAGAAATTGTAAGCAAATCACAACCGCTCTTCTTGTCTACGCTTCTCCATCAGGTTGTGTATTACCAAAGGTAAGAAAGAAATTGTAAGCAAATCACAACTACAATTCATCACTTCTTTGTTCCGTATCGGTTGTGTATTACCAAAGGTAAGAAAGAAATTGTAAGCAAATCACAACAGGAAACTCACTGGCTGCAAGACAATAAAAGTTGTGTATTACCAAAGGTAAGAAAGAAATTGTAAGCAAATCACAACCATAATCGTTGGAAGTACCATTAAAGTAAGTTGTGTATTACCAAAGGTAAGAAAGAAATTGTAAGCAAATCACAACCCTTTTCATCACTTTAACTTATGCTCCTGTTGTGTATTACCAAAGGTAAGAAAGAAATTGTAAGCAAATCACAACGTCAATGACTGTTCGCGATATGATCGCCCGGTTGTGTATTACCAAAGGTAAGAAAGAAATTGTAAGCAAATCACAACTCATCTACAACACCGTCACAAACAATTAATGTTGTGTATTACCAAAGGTAAGAAAGAAATTGTAAGCAAATCACAACGGTAAACCAACAGGCCAAACAGGCCGTTGAGTTGTGTATTACCAAAGGTAAGAAAGAAATTGTAAGCAAATCACAACAGGCGGGAGGTTCTTCCGCCCCTGCTGCTGTTGTGTATTACCAAAGGTAAGAAAGAAATTGTAAGCAAATCACAACGGGATGATGGAGATATCCTCGATGGCGTTGTTGTGTATTACCAAAGGTAAGAAAGAAATTGTAAGCAAATCACAACAGATATCCGAGGTTTTGCAGACTTCACAAGTTGTGTATTACCAAAGGTAAGAAAGAAAT
>MKSF01000026.1 GCA_001897155.1 Bacteroidetes bacterium 47-18
TAAAAATAGGTTATGTGTCCTTATTGTGCTGCCGACTGTATTCGATATGGCAAAAGCAATACCGGAACTTCACGATTCCGTTGTAAATCGTGCAAAAGAACGCACGTTTCGCATTATGTTTACCGTGCCTGCCATCCTTCTCTTCCGGAGAACGTGTCAGGTTATCTTAAAGATGGTTGTGGCATACGAGGTATATCACGGCTGCTGAGCATATCAGCCTCCATAGTGCTCCGCATAATTTTACGTATAGCTAATAGGATTAGAAAACCTTTGGTCCCAATTGGTAAGGAATATGAGCTGGACGAACTAAGAACTTACATAAAAACGATGCGCCAACCCTTTTGGGTGGCTTATGCCATACGAAAGGATACCGGGGCAGTGGTTGTTTTACTGTCGGGAAGCGGAACCTTAATAGCCTGAAAAGTGTTGTCAGAACGCTGCTTCTATCTTCAGCTACTAAAGTTTATACTGATAAGCTGCCGCATTACAGATCATTAATTCCAAAGAGCATTCATAAAGTCACTCCTTATGGCACCAACCATATCGAACGGAGGAATCTGACATTGCGTACGCACCTGAAACGCTTGTTCCGGCGAACGATCTGCTTTAGTAAAAGTGCGGTGATGCTGACAGCCTGCCTAAAGATTTATTTCTGAGGCTGATAGATTCAAAAACACCCAAAAAACATATATCTTAGTGCTAACCTAAGTTCTTTTACAGATTATTATCCATTCGGTATGCCTATGCCGGGAAGGAACAAAAGCCTTGAAAAATACAGGTTCGGATTCAAAACCCAGGAGCAGGAAAATGAAGCGTATGGTAAGGGAAATCTCAATTCTGCGCTTTACTGGATGTATGACACCCGTATAGCAAGGAGGTGGAACAAAGATCCTAAACCTAATCCGTCCTTTAGCCAATATGCAGTTTTTGAAAATAATTCCGTTCTGTTTTCAGATAAGTCAGGCGATACAACTGATGTTTATACATTAACGGGATTGTTGCTTGGCAGAGTCAATGATAATCTTCCCAATCAGGCTCACTTCGTGGATTCTAAGGCTAAGGTTACCTTCGATACATATGTAATATCGGGAGAAAATGCGAATACTGTTGGAAAAATGATAAGAAAACACTCAATTGCTTTTATGGGTAAAAATTCCGCTAAGAGCTTAAAAGATATTTCAATGCGATCTGCTAAAATTGATATTGACCCTCACCATAGTGGTCAAGAAGTGATATTCATTGGGCAAATAGACGAAAATAAAGAGATAATTTTCACAGACATGGTTCTTCCCAATACTGCCTGTTTTAGAGGAGATGCAATAAAGGTTCCCATAAAAAACATTCTTGATTACTACGATCAAAATGGAGGAAGTCGTATTTGTCTCACAGCATTAGGTCATATTCATGTCACTGGATATTTTAGAACAGTACTTGATAAGGGTGGATACAGATCATCTCTTACCAGGCAACAATTGATGAACCATTATAGAGACCCTTCGGGTTCGCCAGGCAACACAGATTATCTCGACCATGGGACAAATGCTATCAGAATTATTGGTTCTCCCGTAGGCGCAACAATTTATAGCACAGAAGGTTATTATGATAAAGAAAAGAATGCCTATTACTATGAATGGTTTAAATAAACTTTAAAAAAATGAAATACATAAATTTATTTGGCGCGTTCGTCATAATCACAATTTTTCTGTCTTGCAATAATTCAGAGCCTTCTAAACCTATAATTTATGACTTAGGACCTGCAAACCTTGAAATCCCGACAGATTCAAATAGGGAATTCAACTTTGAAAATAGCCAACGTTTTCAATTCTACCTTAAAGATCTTACTCCAGAGAAAAAAGTTTCTGCGACAAAAGATTATTTGACTTGGTTTTATGTATTTGGTCAGGAAGGTTTTTGGAATGCAGGCGAATACGATATGTATGCTGTATATCTATATAAATTGGATGATGGCCAAAAAAGTTTTACGTATATACAGTAAAATCGAAAAATGGCTTTATGACTGCAAGTTTAGTTGTTTCTCCAAATTTTAATGTGCTCGATCCAAACAGAGCAAATGACAAAAGAAGAATGCTTTATGAAGGTAGTTCAGCATTTAGGTTTGTATCCGAAAGCACAATCAACACCTTCAAAAACATATTGAATGCTGCTGTCAGCAAAAAGAATGTTGAAAAAATCTTTTACAGTGAATATGATGATCCCTTCAGAGCTTTATATTACTACGATGGTCGCAAGTATCACATGGACGGTGATGAAACTTTAACCGAAGAAGGGCTAAATACAATAGATAGCCTGTTCCGGCGATCCGATATTTTCAAGAAATAGCTAACGGTTCTTTGTCAAAAAAAGAATGACTCTTTTACGAATGGGTTAAATAAAAACAAATGAATTACAATCTAAATTTGGACAACCTAATGTGTATGAGTGGAAATTGAAAAAACCTGATGATACAGGATTTAAGTATTTACCGGCAAAAAATAAATGAAAACCATATTAATATCCAAAAAACTATTTATGAAAAAAGTATTATTTCTTCTGTTAAAACTATTTTTGTTTAGCATAATCGTGAAAGCTGGCAATCGTCATTTATACTATACAAATAATTACTACCTGACAAATGTTATTGTTCAAAATGATACTACTCTGAAAACTATTGATATTTTGAGAGATAGAATTATTAATGATGATATTGCTGACAGTTCATTCTTTACTTTCAAGGATTATGTGAATTTGGATTACGAGGATATTGACAAAATAATGTTCTATGTCTATAATAAATCTGATAACGTAATTAGCTTAAATAGACAGAAACATAATCCCTTTTATAAATGTTGGCTTGTCAATGCGTACAAAGATTATTTTAATAGAATAAATGTACTCATCAAAGTCGTTGAGCTTGAAGATATATTGTTTTATAAGGAAAACATTAGTGTTAAATCTCATTATTCAAATTATTATCTGCATAATTCTGATTGGCAAGATTCCAGTTCAGTCTTATATTTAGTAAAAGATATTGAAGCTCACTGTGAAATAAAAAAATCCGATGAAACAGTTAACAACATTAAATCCTATGCACCACTGAAAGCAAATAGTATTGATTTTAGAAGTGTAGGATCCACAAGGTATCCCGATGTTAAGATTTATAATATTCTAACTGACCTATTGGGCTACAATGAAGTTATGGTTCAGAAAGATTGGCAATCCAATTATTATATAAATCATCAGTTAGATAGTTTTGAAATGTATATTTTGGATTTGAAAATCAAAAAATCAAACCATAAGATGCTTAAAAAGAATAAATTAATTGGATTGGCATATAAAGATCGCTATGGTCGAGTAGATGTTTATCTGTACAAAAAAAATAAATCAAGAATCACTACGTCTACAAAGATAGAATGGTATAGTTTTAAAGATCTTCATAACACTTTGTCTAATTGTGGTACTCAACCTTTGTACGATTATAAATATCTCCAAAATTTTGAATTATAGACTGGTAATTAGGAATAAATATTCCGAATTTATTAGGCGCTTATGAAACTTTAACCGAAGAAGGGCTAAATACAATAGATAGCCTGTTCCGGCAATCCGATATTTTCAAGAAATAGCTAACGGTTCTTTGTCAAAAAAAGAATGACTCTTTTACGAATGGTTCAAATAAAAATCAAATGAAATACATAAAATTATTTGGCACGTTAGCCTTAATCTCAATTTTTCTGTCTTGCAATAATTCAGAGCCTTCCAAACCTATAATCTATGATTTAGGGCCTGCAAACCTTGAAATCCCGACAGATTCAAATAAAGAATACAACTTTGAAAATAGCCAACGATTTAAACTGTACCTTAATGATGCCACTCCGGAAAGAAAGATAGCTGCTGTAAAAGATTACTTGACCTGGTTTCACATAATTGGTCAGGAAGATTTTTGGAATGCAGGCGAATATGATATGTATGCTGTTTATTTATATGAAGCCTATGATGGTCAAAAAAAATTCCATGTGTACACAATAAAATCTAAAAAAGGGTTTGCAAGTGCAAGTTTAGTCATTTCTTCAAATTTTAATGTGCTCGATCCAAACAGAGCAAATGACAAAAGAAAAATGTTTTATGAAGGCAATTCCGGATTTAGATTTGTCTCCGAAAGCACCATAGATACCTTCAAAAGCGTATTGAATGTTGCTGTCAGCAAAAAGAATATTGATAAAGTTCTTTACGCTAAATATGATGACCCTTTCAAAGCTTTATATTACTACGATGGTCGCAAATATCACCTGGACGCTCATGAAACTTTAACCGAAGAAGGCTTAAATACAATAGACAGCCTATTCAGGCAGTCTGATATTTTCGAGAAATAATGTTGGCCTAAATTTTTGACACTTTAATTAATCTCCTGGATATGCGTTTATTTTATTTTTAACTTTTTTATAATTAGTTGAATATGCCTAAGTGTAAAAAATGCAGTGGAAATCCAGAGATGGAATACTGCAAAACAATCGAAATAGGAAATCCACATCCATAAGTGTCCACAATGCTACTAATAATGTAAGAAATGGACATCCCATCTTAGGTTGGGTCAGTCAAGCTGTCAACGCGGGCAGGGTGCTGGTCAACGCTATTAGTGTAATCAAAGTATATCAATGTCCAGACTGCAACGTAAAAAGTTCATATTAGCGTGGAAATAATAGATGATTTTGGGTTTGCTCAATCGCTCAGTCAGTTAAACAGTCATTTTATGATAGCGTTTTTATTGAACTGTACCGCATTTATTTAGACAATGCAGAAGAACAGGAATAAAAAAAGCGAACACCTGAAACGTTGTTTTTGATACATCAAATAATGAGCAGGTTAATTTTAACGAATCAGAAAATAAAAGCCTGCATAGCAAAAAAACTGCTATTGGGCAACTACAAGAAGTTTGTAAAAAATCCTTTTGACGAAAAGCAAAAGATTGTGCAGGAAATAGACCGTTTGAATGCAAGGCTTTCGGTAGCTACTATCTGAAACTATTGATGACGAGGAATACCTCGAAACCAAAAGAGAGTGCAAAGAACAGATTGAGAAATTGGAAGAAAAGTTGAGCAAAGACGGTTCTGATGCCAAGAAAATCAATATAGATAAGTCTTTGGACAGGGCATTGCAGTATGTTGATAGTATTCCAAAAAATGTACAGCGAGGGCGAAATCAACACAAGGAGAGATATAATTGGTTCGATATTCCCTGAAAAATTGGAATTTGACGGAAAGACTTATCGAACCACAAGAATGAACGTAATTGCAAACCGTATCTTTCAGACAAACAACGATTTATCCCAAAATAAAAACAGGAAAAGCGATAGTAATAATCACTTTTCCTGTCAAGTACCACGTACGGGAATCGAACCCGTGATTCCTCCGTGAAAGGGAGGCGTCTTAACCCCTTGACCAACGCGGCGGGATGTTTTTATAGAAATAAGAACTTTTAACTCTGCAGGCGATTGCCTTTCGAGTTGCAAATGTATATCAGGTTTTTCAATTGACCAAAAAAACAGCGGAAATTTTTTACTGTTTTATATCTTTCACTGCCGGTCCTTTCCGGTAGAGGAAGGGTGCCTGCGTCACGGCATACTGTTACAGGTAAGCTAACCGGTATATTATGTCAGGTCATCCGTCCCCTGATGGCATTAAGGAACTCTTCCCGCTTGCGTTGCGATACGTTCAGCTCTGTATTGTCGCTCATCAGTACCGTGCCGCCGCGGCCATGCTGGTACTGCTGCAAGTGATCGGGATTGATAAGGTGCTGGTGATGTATCCTTATAAAGCCGGCGTCCTTTAATATCATTTCGTAATGCCCCAGGTTACGGCATACGATCACCGGTTTACGGTCGGTAAAGTGGAACAGGGTATAGTTATCCGATGCTTCACAGCGGATAATATTGTCAATGCATACGTAAATGAAGCCATTGGTCGTGGGCAGGTCTATTTTGGCTTTGGGCGCCGGGGTCTGCTGGAGGCTGGCCAGCAGTTCGTCAAAACGCCCGGCCAGTTGCTGCCGGGAGCAATATTGCAGGGCCCGCTCCACAGCGGCGATCAGGTCCTGTACATTCACCGGCTTCAGGATATAGTCAAGGGCATGCTGCCTGATGGCCTGGAGCGCATAATGATCGTACGCGGTAACAAATATGGTCTGAAAGCGGGGTTGGGGTATCTCTCTGAAGAGCGCGAAGCCATTATCCTTAGGCATGTTAATATCGAGGAACACCAGCATGGGCGCATGCTGCTCAATGGCCGTTACCGCGGCGGCTACGGAATCTGCTTCTCCTATAACCTGCACGGCAGGGCAGTAGCGTTCCAGGAAATGGCGCAGGGTTTGCCTGCTGCCTTCTTCATCGTCAACGATTAGGGTGGTTAAGATCATTTGTCTATTAATTTTAAAGGTATGACAAGCGATACCCGTGTCCCTTCGGGACCACTGCCGGTATCCGGTTTATCTGTAATATATACCTGTATGGTAATGTCATACATGCGGTTAATGGTGTGGATGCGCTGATCGGTGATCTTCATACCCAGCGAAGTATGATGCACTTTCTTATATGCTGCTGCCTGCTCTCGGCCGATGCCGTTATCGTCTATGATACAGCACAGGTTGCCATGCTCCAGTGTAAAGGATAATTGCAGCCGGCCTTTGCGGTTTTTAAGATGACGCAGCCCGTGATTGATGCCATTCTCTACATAAGGCTGCATCAGCATGGCGGGTATGGCCACCTTTTCCTGGTCCAGGTCGGGAGCTACCGTTATATCAAGTGTGAACAATTCTCTGAAGCGGAGCTGTTCGAGCGCTATATAGGTGCGCAGCATGGCGATCTCTTCATTCAGGGGCAGCCAATGTGCCTGGGAGTGTGTGAGTGTTAGCCGGATGAAATGCGCAAAGGAGGTCAGGTACTGGTTGGCTGTTATTTCATCATTCTGGCTGTAGTAATACTGGATGGCATTTAAGGCATTAAAAATAAAATGCGGGTTGATCTGTGCCCGGAGCGCATTCATTTCTAACTGGGCCAGTTGCTGCCGGTGTTGGTTTTCCTGTGTGGCCCGTTTCTGTATTTTACGGATCCGCAGACGGAACAGGATCAGGATCAGCGTGCCGGCCGCGAGGGCTGCCAGCGTTATCAGCAGCGGGTGATGCCAGAAAGGCGGCATAATGGTGAAGGACAACTGTACCGGTTCGGCGGTCCACTTACTGCCAGGGCTGCGACACCACAGCAGGAGGCTATATGCCCCCGGGCTCAGGGCGGTCAGGTCTATGGCCTGTGAGTAAGTGTACAGGGTGTCGTTGGTACCACCGGTTAATAAATACCTGTACTGCAACGGTGTGCCGCCCGAATAGCTGAGACCGGTATAGGCCACCTGCAGGCTGCGTTCCGTGTACTGGAACCGGAGCGGCTGACCGGTAAGTGCTATGCCATTGACAGATTCGATATACAGGCGGGGGGGCTGGGAAGGAAATGTATCCCGGCTGTTCAGGATCAGGATACCCTGGGCCGTTGCCAGGTATAACCGGCCGTCTTTTTCTACCAGGTCGTTGACCTGGTTGCCGGCGACCCCCTGGGGCATCGGGAAGGAGCTCACCACCCAACGGCCATTTCCGGTCTGCCGGATACGGTCAATGCCCGCATTGGAGCATACCCATACGTAGCCGTTATCGGAGACAAATAGTTTCCGGCAATTATTGCTGGCCAGACCGCTGCCTATATCAAGATGCAATGGCTGCTGCCGGGGATCTTGTATGATAAACAGGCCACGGGTACTGCTGCCGGCAATAATACCACCCCCGGGCGCCGGTAAAATAGCGGTTATAAAACAATCTGTCAGTACAGTATCCTGCGTATATTTTACAGGTTTCCCGTTAGTGAAATAACTTAAACCATTGATGCCTCCGGTCCATAAGGTTTGATTGTTATCTATGGCCATCGCGGTTACCCGCCCTACCTGGTAATCGGTGTGTTTTTGGGTAAGGGTATCATAGATCATCAGACCGGAAACGCCGCCTGTATAAAAATAGCGGCCTGATAGGACACCTGCTTTCATAGAAGATTCCATCGCTAATTTCGGAATGCCGGTATGATTAATTATATATAATCCAACATCACTGCCGGCCGCCATTGTTCCCTGGCCATTGTCCCGGATAAATATTACACGGTTGTTGTTTTGTGCAGTCAGCAGGGCATACGTTTGAATGCTTCCTTCTTTTATACGGTAAACATGTCCTGCATCATCACCTGCAATAATATGCCCGTCATTGTGCAGGGCAATGGACAGGATATTGTTTTTTTTCAGCCCGGCAGTCCGGTCAATGAGCCTGCCCCCATTGACCGGAATAAAGTATACGCCGTCGTTTAAGGTGGTCAGCCACCGGTTACCTTCACGGTCTGCTATCATGCAGTTGACCGGTATACCGGCAGGGAACGTGGTATCGGGTATGATTTTCCGGGTAAGGGTATCGAAGAGCATCATTCCGGCGGAGGTACTGATTTGCAGCCCGTTTGCTGCTGCAGTGATCTGGTAGATGATTCCGGGTGAAGGGTAGTCTTTTTTCAGGCTCAGACTATTGGGGCCTAATTGCCATTCTTCCAGTACCTGTCCTTTATCCGGCCGCGAAAAACCCGAAGAGAAGAGAGTGACGCCATTATAAAACGAGGCCTGGGTATATCCTCTGGAAAACTGCATGAATTGCCCGGTTTGGACATTCCACACCCCGGGGCCTGTTGCGATATAGTCTTCACCATCTTTTTTAAAATGACGTATGCGCCCCCAGCTTAAAATGTGATTCAATACACGTATGTAAGACGGATGGGTGCCGAGTACAGCTATCTTTTTACCTGCCAGGCATTCATTACCGTCCCTGTCCGTGAACAGCTCATCATATTGAATATCCTCCTGTTCGATGCGGCGGCATAGAGAATCGTTTTCACTGTTGTAGATCTTGCCGTTTTTCAGATAGCAGGCTTTCCTGTTATAACAAACAAGCCAGTAACGATGCTGACTATCTTCCCTTATCCTGAATACTTCTATATCGGGCAGTCCGTCCTTGATGGAATAGTTCCGGAAAGTGCTGCCATCGTACCGGCTTATGCCCTGGTCCGTACAGAACCATATAAAGCCCTTGCTGTCTTCATACACCTCGTATACCACATTGCTGGGCAGTCCGTTCTGCATGGTGATATGTCCTGTCAGCGGTTGCCATATGGCCGATACCTGCTGTGCGCTGCACAACATTATGACCAGGCAGAGCAACAACCGGTAATACTGCATAATAAAACGATGATTTATACCCAAAATAAACGAAAAGAAAGGACAAGTCGCTTCATTAAGAGCTGCTGGTTTCCCGGTTGGTGCGTTTATTCGGTAAAAAGTCCCGGATATACATACAGGCGTGCAGTTGCTCAATTGGATTTTTTTGCGGAAGAAATGGCTCCGTAAGATAGCCGGAATTTGTTGCAGCGGCGAAGAACGGTTGTTGCGTGCAGTTACTATATTCCGGCAGGCAAACATCAATATATAAACTCGGTTGCTCAGTATTGTTTTTTTTATCCGTTAGGAATGGGCTAATTGCAGGTATAGGGTTAGTTTCAGTCCCGGTTTTTTGCAGCCGCAGCGCAAAAGGAGCGCGCATTTTATTAATAAATGGATCTGCCGGCATACAGTATGCTGACCTGCCCAATCACCTGAGTAATTCCTGACCATGGCCGCAAAAGCAATCTCATTATGCAACAAGCATTTATCCAATACCTGCAGGGCAAAGGGTTAGTAAAAAGTACACAGCAGCGATATATCAGGGATGTCGGTATGTTCCTGCAGTCGTATAAAAAAGACATAAGAAGCTGTACCCGGAAGGAGGTATTGGCATATTTTGATCATCTGGAAAAAGAAAAGCGATGGAGCCAAAGAAGTATAGGCTGCATATTAACTTCGCTCAATCACTGGTTTCACTTCCTTGTAAGTATAAAGTATATAGCTTACAATCCCTGCACGGGTTTAAAGATAAAAGCGACTAAAAATAAAACGGCCTATTATATTTATACTCCTGAAGAGCTGTCCGGGCTTTATGATGCCTATCACCGGAATTATGTGCAAGATTTTGATGATAGCAGCATACCGTATAACATGCGCCTGCGTTCCTCGTTAAGTAAACAAAGAAACTATGTAATGTTGGGGTTTCTTGTATTTCAGGGTTTAGCCACCAAAGAGTTACATAAAATAAAAGTTGCGGATATAGATATTGTCAAAGCCTTTGTAAGCATAGCCGGAAACCTCCAGAGCAATGCAAGAACGATACCCCTGAAGCCGTCGCAGATAGTTTTTCTGACATATTACATTAACGTTGTCAGGCCGCAGATACTGCAGGCGGGGACCAGGGAAAACGGCATGCTTTTGCTCCCGCTACCCGAACATGCCAGGATACAGGATCAGCAGGAACAATTAAAAGGCTCTATACAGACGTTAGCGGCACAGCTCAAAATACTGGATAGGCATTTTATGAAGATCCAACAGCTAAGGGTCAGCGTTATTACTAACTGGCTCAATGCGGAGGGGTTGCATAAGGCGCAATATTATGCAGGTCACCGGTATAGCAGCACTACCAAACAGTATGTAGCTGATAATGCAGGCGATCCGGCGATCAATACATTAAAAGATACGGATTAGCAGGGTATTAGTGCATCTATGCTTCGGCTTAATATGCCGGTGGGTCTGCGTTGTGCAGTTAATCGGTGCAGGTGATCGAGGGTCATTGTTTGCACAAGGTTGAGTGGCCCGGATCCACCAGGCAGCCATATAAATGATAAGGGAGGTTAGGGCATTAAAAAAAGGTTAGCTACGAATAGCTAACCTTTTTATTGATGTACCCTGGACGGGAGGCTGTTTGAAACTATAAGTGTTTTTTTTGAGATTTTAGATCAAATTATTAATGCAAATAATCAGCAAAAAAATCATCACGATCAAAAAAATAAATCTAATCGGAGACTTGGATTATAAGTCTAAAAATACTCGAGTTTGTAATTAATGGTTTTAAGAACTCTGTCACTATCTCTAGTTGACGAGTGCAAAATTAAATCAAGTTTTTGATTCCACAAAAAAATTCTGGATAGTATTTGACTATTATGTATAATGTCATCAACCTAACATCCTTATCAAATCCAACGACTCTTCTTCAATCCACTTATTCTCTTTTATTAACTGGTTGATAAGCTGTAAAGCTTCATCCGAAAAATGTTCTCTGTTTAACCCAGACAACTCCTTATTAAAGTCCCACTCACTTTTATGATGCGGAGAATTTACGGGTAAGGTAGCTTCATGGGTATCAGGCAACAATAATTCTATGTCAAAAGATTTTAATCGAAGCTTCTCCTTGATTCGGGAATAAATGGCAAGACCGTGATAATCCCAGTCACATGAATAGTAAAGTGGCTTTGAGAGTTTTTCAGGACTGATATAGTCAATGATGCCAATGTTATTGCCGCCTACATACCATAGCTCTATATTGTGTTCTCTTGCTTTCCAGGGATTTTTAAGATGGGCAATATTTTCGCAAAGCACTACCACTTTAGGGCTGGGGCAATCCACCACAAACCGCCATTGAAGATTTTTTGGCTCTTTTTCCGGGAAATCTACTATACCTAAAATCTTACAGACAGCATCTTTTAACCCAGGTTTATTTTCAAGGTATTTAGAACCTTGTCCTTTAAATAATTCACTGGAAAAGGTGCGTAGGGTGGAAAGGCTTTGGACTAACTCTTTTTTTTGTTCTACGATGAACATCAATGTCTGAATATCGTCTTCTGTATACCGCCTTCGTGCATCACTCTCCAGGTTTTGTTCTTGCAAAAAAGTTTCATACCGTAAATAATCTGCCTCAAAATACTGCTTATAAAATACCGCAAAGCCTGTATTTGCTTCTAATATTTTTACATTTCCTGACTTATATTTTATCAGCTTTTTTTGCCCCATCAATACATTTTTGATATAAGCATTGTCCGTTATCTTCGCTTCTGTCCGCCTGGAAATGTATAATTGATGCAAGGCTTTTAAATGCCGCCATGTTAGTTTCCGATTATTCATAGGTTGGGCATTTTATCGCTTTCACATAAAATGGCTACCGGTGTATAGTTCACGGGTTCCTCTACTTCCATATTTTTGTGGAGCATATACAGGTATTGCTCTCCGTCCCTGAATTTCCCAACGGGGCCAATCGATAGGGAAATTAATTGATAATCATACTTCTGGGCTATGTCATACAACATATCATAGTTGGAACCAAGTCCTTCTGCCTCGTCTATCGGCATGATGCGGACGGCTGGCGCTGCCGCTTTGCCTTCCTCGCTGCTCATGATAGACAAACGGGCAATGCAGAGAAGGGCGACGGCTGCATAGGTCTGACCGGTACTTCCTTTGTTGATGCGCCCACTTTCGGACTCCATCGTGAAGGAGAGTTCGTAATAATTCGAGGGATCGAGTAACCTGGCTACTGTTGTATTGGCATGCAAAGGGCCTCCACAATTGTGAAAGGCAGTCTTCATCATTTCGGCTAAATCAATCTTTTCACCCAGTTTATTTTGTAGAGTGCCTGCTTCGTCCTCTATCATTTCTTTAAAGGTGCTCATCCAGGTTTTGGGATAATTAACAGCCGGTGTTTTACGTAGCCTGGCTATATATCCTCCTGTAATCTGCGCATCGCTTTTCAAAAAATTGTCGATACGGCGAATGGTGTTTTCCTGTTGCGTGATGATTTCGTCTACTTCGTCCAGCAGGTTTTTTATTTTCTGAATTTTCCGATTATTCAGTTGCCTGTTCTTTTCGTTGATACGGGTAAGATAAGAGGCAATGGTATCAATCACATTGATCTCCGACTGATCTACCACGACATCATAGAAAGCTTCAGGAAGCAGATTTTTGGCTAATTCTGTAAAGTCTTTTGTGTCTACAAAGCGGTAGGCTTCGGAAGCGATATATTGCTCTATTATAGACGTATACTTGGCAACGAACCTTTCCTCCGCTACAATATATGCATTATGTTCTGTTTTTGGTTCTGTTATATACTCTTCGGCCTCTAAAGACTCAGATAAAAGTTCATACCATTTCAGGTATTGATCTTTTGCTTGCTCCAGTTCGGTTTGGTTACTATCTAAACTGCTTTTCAAAGAGGGAAGTTGTTGGATGCCGGACAAAGCGGGTTGTATCAGTTGTACTTGCTGCCTAAAGAAATCGGTTTTATTCGCTGCCCTGGACAGAGAAGCGGATATGTTTTCTTTTTCTAAGCTGTAGGTATCTGGGGAAGGTTCCCTGTGCGGGAATTGGTCGAGAATAAGCTGTATATCATTGTTGGGTTTGCTATTGGTATCCATTGCTTCCAGGATGGTACTATATTCACCGATGTTAGCTTTAGCCAAACGCAGTTCACGGTCAGCTTGCTCTTTGGTACTTTTGGCTTGAGTAAATTGTTCTTGAATTGCTGTTTTCTGAAGATAAAGCTCCTGGTATTCCCGAAAACGTTCCTCACTGATGTTGAGCGACGGAATATCCAAAAATTGATGCAAAACATCTTTTCTTAGATAGGCCGATAATACTAGCGAGATATTATCCTGTGCATTGATGGTTTTTTGGATAGTCTGGTAAATCCCAAGTTCTTTTTCAAGCTCACGGACATCCTTATCCAGGGTATTCGTGTATTGTTCAAAATAGGAACGGATCTTACCCTCATCAGTTGTGTCTAATATCTGTTCGGTGACATAGGGGATGTACTTGCGTATGCCGTTCAGCGTGATCCAAAACCCATTATCCGTCTTTTCTGCTACCGATAACGATAATATCAGCTCCGCCGGTTCCGGAAGGTAATCGGTTAAATCGGCCGGCTTCTTCCTTGGTAAATCCTGGAAATGCAGGATGGCGCTTTCCTCTTCTATCGTAAATACTCTTTTTTGTTGCAATGCCCAGTTGGCCAATGATTCCGGGGCATTGATATTGGCATATTTTTTTAGCCGGTCCTTTTGCTGTATCTGATGTTGTCTTTCAGCAATGGCAGCTGACAGATATGGATTTAGTTCGGCGGCAGATTGTTTTGCGGGAATTTTGTCAAATGCATTTGCTATGCCTTTTAGCTGCAATGCCTGAAGAAAAGGGCTTAACATGGCTTTTTCGGATCGATTCCGCTTGTACTCCCGATAACGGCTGCCCAGCTCTTCATAGGAACAGTTAAATTCGGCTAGCCATTCCAATACTTGTTTTACCTGACTATTACGAGGTAAAATAGCTTCATATTCTTGTTCTGCTGTTTTTTGCGCCCACTCCATTTCAGGCAACCTTTCATTTATCCGGTTGATTTCATCTGTCAGTAATTTTTTGAGTATGGACTGATGTTGCAGCGCACTTGTATATTGAATGATACTATCGTTGACTTCTTTTTCCAGTCTTGTTGTCTCCTGATGATAGAATAACAGATTTCGGTATAGCCAGCTATGCTGCTGCCCATCCCGTTGCTTTTTTAGTTCCCTAAGGTCTAGCAGTGCTTTTTGTTTTGATGTTACCCGCTCAATTTCCTGCAGGTTATGACCATATTCCCCGATAGCCTGTTCCATATCCTTTTCCGCACTTTTGTAATTATCCAGTATTTTCCGGGTCTCCTGATTGCCGAAAAGAAATTGTTTGAGACTGTCGCTTTTATGGGTATCCAGCATTTTACCCCTGGAGAAAGATTGCAGTATCCCGGCGTAGTCATTCAGCAGTCTCTCGCTGGATGCCAGATCCAAAGGGACGATCTTTTCACGGAACAGGATTTTGTGAAATTCTTTGTAACGTTGCCATGCTTTCATGTGCAAACCCTGTTCATCCAGGTATTCCGTGAGCAAATCTATCGGCAGGATATCCTCTTCTTTTAAAACCTGTTGAAAAGAAACCGGTGCAGAAAGATACTGAATATGCTGCCAGTCGTAACCGGCCTGAACGATAAAAGCCTGTGTACTCCGATTGCCCGTTTCCATGTAACTGCCTACTACCAGGTATTGTGCGGGCGCCATTTCTATATTCAGAAAAGCGTAGCCGACACCTTTGCTGCGTTTTTCTGCCTGTAATACCATTCCTTCCGGTTCCCGGATGTCTGTTCCCCGTGTAGCAGATTCAAAGGCTTCTGATCCCACAAAGATGAGCTGGATCAGGTCGGCGATCATACTTTTCCCGGAACCGCTTTCGCCTATGAAATCTGTACGGAACGGATGAAAAAGGTAGTCGAACTCCCGGTGATGAATCAGGCCAACGGTGGAAAGACTGTATATTCTGGGATATTGTTTCGTCATGCTGTTTCGTCTTTTAGCCAGGTTTCGGGATGGTTGATGTAGTCGCCATATATCTTGGGCAATCGCTGAAAAGAGGGTAATATGTCGAAGTTTTGCCCTTCCAGTGTTATCCAGCCGATTTTGGAAAATTCACGCAATGCTTTTTCAACGACATCATTTACTTTCTGATCGTCCATTTCTGTTGTGTTGACTTTTCTGGCTTTTGCCAATGTCCGGTAAATGCCGGGCTTGATGTCTTCATAGTCCTGCCGGATCATCCTTTGCAATGCAGGTAAGGAATCGAGCTCAATATATCCATCGATAAACACGATCTTGTACAGCATAAAACCTACAATGACATATTCGTTGGCCAGGAAATGCCTGTTTTCCACAGGGATGTTCCCGCGGCTGCCGGGCAGAAAATCCACATAATAGTATTTGTTGACCGTCTCTCCGGCTTCTTCGAGCGGTATGCCAAAAAAATCGTGGTAATACAGCTTCATACTCTGAAAATGCCTTTCCAGAAAACGAAACATAGCTTCTTGCTGCTGCCAGCGCTGAATGTGTACACCGTTCTTTAACGCGTAATCTATCCTTGCGAAAAGCTCTTTTGCCTCGGATGTCGCTAAAAATGAAGTCGCGTTTATATTTTCCTGCGGATGATAATTTCCCATAATGATGTTTTGAATGCCGTGTTATGTATAATCTTGCCAGGATCAATACTGACCATATATTGTTCTTGCCGTTCGAAAAATCCCATAGCCCGGTAAATGACTGCAATGGCAAGCGTGAGCGTATGAGGATCATCCGGTTTCGCTATCTGAAAGAAATAATCCGAAAGCCGTAGCTGCTTATGCATATCTACTTCTCTTTGAAGCGTATCTATCCAATGACTGATTTCATCTTGCTGGTTCAGGCGGTTCTGGAACGAAGCGAAAAACGAGGCTTTCATTTCGGGGGTTTCGGTAATCATCAGCCGTTTTTTTGGTTTTACCGGAAAGAGATCTGTTTTTCTTTCTACGATTGTAAGGTCTTGCTGCAACCGAAATACAGACAATGGCGGAATATTGCCAGGCAGACGGATTGTTTTTTTGCTGCCCTCAATGACCTCTGTACTGTTTTCGACCAGGTGATAGAGGAAACGTTCTACCCGGGTATTGAACAGCGGCTTGTTCAGGTTGCTGAACAATTGCCTGATTTTGGGCTGAATGCGGTCGAGCCGTTTATCAATAATGGAAAGCGTCCGGCGCATTTCCTGGAAGAAAGTAATGGCTTCATGTACTCTCGCGTCAACTTCTGCATGATCGTAGGCTGATGCATTGCTTTCCATCAGCCTACGTATCTGCTCTATTTCCCGGAATGCAATGCGGAGCTCCTTGTTTTGCCCCCTGATGAGCTCAAAGCGTTCATCAATTTGCCGCAGTGTTTCCAGTATGGTGCCTTCCTGAAGACTAAGCTTTTTGTTTTCTCTTAGTGAGGCGACCGATTGGTCGATCTGCCGGTCCAGAAAATCCAACTGGCTTTTTAACTGGGGCTTAAAGGCATCAAAATCAATACGGCACCAATCCAGGAATGCATCAAGGTCTTTGCTTTGTTTCAGTTTTTCGTGTAAAGCGAAGCATATTTTCTCAATCCTTGTAGGAGAGAAGTTGGCTTTTAGTATGTCGTGTGCCTGCCTGCAAAAAATGTATGCATATTCCTTGAACGAGTATTCCTGCCGTTCTTCATCATAGCGGAGAAAGTATTCCAACAGGTTTGAGATCAGGGCATTGTAATGTTCCCTAGGATGACGGCTTTTGTTGTTTTCAATAGCTGGGTTTACCGTCTGCAGGGCTTCATGGATATCTTTTTCTTTAAAGCTATTTTGTGGAAATATTCCGTTCTGCATCTGCTCATACAACCATACGATCGCCAGGCCCGCTTTAGCTTCCGGGAAAAGCAGGTTATAGGTGTTTTCCTTTGAAATTTCTGAAAGGAAATGGAAGGTTGTATGATTGTTAAGGGATGACATGCTTGCTACACAGACGTTGATTTATATGTGATCACATTCTCTCTAAACAGATAGGCGTCAGACGAACCCAATTCAACCATATTATCTAAAATCCAAACAAAATCGTCTATCAGTCTTTTATTCTCTTTTATTTCAGATATATAGTTGTAGAATAGTTTTTTCACCAATCGTTCGGCAGCTACAGACATTAATACGGTTAATTGCGTGGGTTCCTTTTTAAGAAGTTCAACAAGCCAACTAAGCCCTTCTGGCAAGAATGTTTTTTCACCAATTGTAGAAAAAACATTCAAAATAGACTGCACATTAGCAGCACCAAAATCATTGATCATTTGGTGGTAAATTTCTTTTTTTCCATGCAGTGGCTGCCAATCTATTGCTTGTTCCTTCCAACCGGTATCAAGCAGCAGTTGTTGGACAAAATAACCGGTCCTGCTTCTTTTAATTTTTTCAAATAAGTATTCCCAAACCTCCCAAAAATGTTTAATTGCAGCGTTCTTAATTGTATCATCTGGGATATTAGCAACTATATCATCCAGTTTAGCTACAGAAAATTTTAAAACATCTGCGGCAAATTTGAAAAGATCATTCTGGCGTCTATATGTTTGTGCATTAGCTATACTTTTGTCACATTCATCTAAAATAATATCCAAAATTAGTTTTGAAAATGAAGGGTCTGCAACTATCAGCAATTCTGCCAAATAGAATTTGATTTCTAAAACTTCCTGAAATCCTACTTGCTTACCTTCTTTTCTTACTCTGTAAGAATAATCTTCTTCAAGTTGCAGATCCTTTACGAGTAGTGAAACGAAATGCCGAATAAACTCTTTGAGCTGTACGTCATCAGTAGCACCGGGAATCATCAATAATGCCCTTGGTAATAAATATCCTGAATGACTATCAAGAGTAACAGTAGAAAGATCTAAAACTATATCCTCAATTTTTACTTGCTCTTCAATGTATTGATATTCTTTTTCTTTTGCCAATTGAAGCCTGTTATTATCATAATCATCATAGAAATGCGGATTAGCTTTGCGATACGCTGCATATTGTACTACTGAAAACCATACTGTTTTTGTTTCTTGAAGGTAATGGTTAGAAAAAATCTCTCTGATGTATTTAGTTATTTTATCCACTTCATGTTCTGGAAATGGGGCGATAAGCATATGTACCATAATGAGCATTACTTCATGTCGATCTTCTTCTGCTTTCAGAAAATTAAGCGGCAAATGAAAAGAGGATAAAGCCAATTCCTTTTCCATAAGATTGTAGCTCATATTCAGTCCAAAATTTTGGCTGGTCGTATCCTGGATAATTATTGCTGCGGTTCCCAGAATTTTATTTATACACCAGATTTTTTCTTCTTCACTCAATTGCCCGGCAATATCTCTTAGTCCTATAACAGCTAGTGTAACCGGACGATCGAAAAGGATATTAAGGTTTTCATTGCTCTCATATTCTTTCTGACAAGCTTGCCAATCTGGATAACTTATGGATTCCTTTCCATCAAATGCTTTTTGCAATTGGCTTGAATAATTCATGGCTTTATTATCAGATTCAAACACCTCTTTGTCGGAATCCATAAATTCCTGAACTTCTTTATCGTATTCTGGTGCTATAGGAAAGCCTCCTAATTCTTCATCGTATTCACCAACTTTATGATTTCTGATATCTATTTCTGTTATTGTCTTTTTCCAAACAATATCTTTCTCTTGAATATCTGTTTTCAGCTGATCAAATACCTGGTGTATTTCCTTATTGAGCTTCCTGATATTAAACTGATAATCTAAAATAAAATCCCTAAGCCCCCGCATAAATTTCTTCCTATGAGGCAATTGGTTAGCCTTCCATCGCTCTTCTTGTGCAAATGAGATTTTTTGGTCTTCAGGAGCCATTGCAGAATGTTCTTGTAGCGCCCTGCTTAAATCCCATTCATAAAATGCTCTTACTTTTAATAAAGGCAATTTTGATTCATCCACTTCAATGGGGTATGCCATAGCAACACTCGCCAGTACCCCAAGAGGTGCCACATTATTTGTATTGCTATAGATGTACTCATAAATAAATTTGAGGTTGGCCCGGCTTGTCTCTGTTTTCCTAGCAGCCATACCTAAAAGGAATTTTTCAAAACTCATCAAAAGCGATTCTAAAAGATAATGAGTAACGCTTATTCCCCGATAGGCCACCCATAATTCTCCGGCTCCCCATAGTTTTCTCATGGTTCCATCAGGCAATTCAAATTCAAGTTCTTTTAGCTGATGTTTATATTGGCATTTTGCCTGCGCATAAAAAGCTACCGAATAATTAATGAACTGAACAAGAAACTCCAACCCCTTCAGTGGATGATATTGTAGTAGGTTATACAATGGCGTTTTGTAAACACCAGAAGGAAAAAATTCATGTTTATCTTCAATGCCCCAACAATCATCCCTATCCAAGCTATCATCACCGATCATCGCTCTGATGCTGCCAGGTGATGGTGGTTCAACAGGACGAAGTTTCCATTCCTTCCATGCACTCTCTACTATCAATTCGGGCAGTTCTTTTATTAACTCTTGGTTACCCAATCCTGAAAGACATTTTTTGATTACTCCTTTGTCCAATGAACGATGTTGCCGGGAACTGTTTTCCTCATTTGCAAACGCCTGCTCAACAAGTTTTTTTATTTCGTCTTTTGCGATAGAAGCCAGGTCGAACAAAATGGCTATCAAATCCTTTTTTCTCCCTTCCATTTCCCTTTGTTGCCAAAATTCTAAACCCGATTCAACTTCCCTTATGTAGTGTAGTACGACGCTTTTAGCTGATGCTAATTCATACTGGTCTATCTCATTGAATTGAAACATCAGCCTTGAGTGCCAGTCTGATAAATAAGATATTATATTAAACCTATTAGCTGCAAGCTGATCGATATGCTTTTCAATGAACATAAGCATTTCTCTCCAGCCAGATCCTACAGGCAATAAGAGATTTACTTTGTCATTGTTTTCCTTGCAGCATGTTTTAATTATATGCAAACACCTTATTAGCAATTTTGCATTTTCTGCTAACAAATCTTTTTCAAAACCAATAAAAAATGTTTGACTGACTTGTGATCTGAAAATTGCGGTAAGAATTTCGTCTGCCCAGTAGCGCTCTAATGATTTACTACCTAAAACCTCCCTTACAAGAGTTACTACTTTTGTTCTGTTTTCGGCTAACAATTCTTCTATCCAAAGCCTGAATGACCTTCTTATTGCAGGTTCTTTGCCTATTTTACTGAAGAAGTCATCAACATTGGTTGCATCTTCATAAACTGATGAAATATGTTTTATCAATGCCCAATCTTCCAGTATGTCATGAGCAGGTGTATATCTCCTGTTCAACGGTTCCTGCACCAGCATCTCGTCTTTTACGAGCAATGCAGTTGCTTCCGCATCAGCCGTAACTGGTTGGGTAAACAGTTTCATTTCTTTAGCCCGTTTAATTGCTATTTCCATGAACGCATTTTCCCGTTTAATTGGCAGTCCGTTTTTTTCGTTTGCCTCATCAACTACAAGGATATTCCACAACCTTTTTTTAAATTCTGCAAGTTCAATATCAGCATAATCATCACCACTTTTATGTAAGGCTTTAACGGCAAAGTCTAAATACTTAGGGCTTTGCAACAATGGCCTGATTTTTTCATTGCCCAGCACACTATTTAACTGAGGGTATTTTTGAGAAACGGTTTCTAATTCTTCATCTGTCAATAGCGGAATTTCAACAACACCAATTTTTTCTTTGCTTAATCCAAACTTCTGAATAATCAGGTCGATAGCATACTTTCTTGAAGAGACAATTAATTTAATATCAGGGTATTCAGTCAATATGCCCATCAGTTGTTTAAATGCGCATTCTGGATCTGCTTCCAATAGTTTTTCAAAACTATCCAGGTATAAGATTTTATCCGGAATAAGCGAGATACAGGAAAATATGTCCCGGATAGATATGTCAACGCCCTGATTTGAAAAAACATTAGCAATATGTGGCTGGTTAAATTGGTCTGCTCTAAATACGAAGACACCTGATGTCGCAAGTTCATTCTGCAACAAATCCTTCACTTGTGCTGATTTACCAACTCCGGGTTTTCCGGTCACTATAGTGATAGGAAATGTCGCAATCGATTGAACTATGTTATCGGTGATATCTGACCTTTTAAGATGTACTTCTCCAATGGTATCTTTTAGCGGGTTCACTATGGCACTACTGTCAGTTTTTAATTTTTCTATTGCGTTAAAGTGAGGGATCAAATTCTCTGCAGAAAAATTTTTATAAATGTCCATTTGCCGGATGGTTTCGGTAGTTATATTTCCCCCATCTTTATTAAATGTTGTGGCAATGGCTGATAAGCCATCCCATATTTCTTTCTCGCTGAGGGTAGATGCTCTGCTCTTTGAAAGCTTAATCAGGTTTGAAAAATATGCCTGGTCTACACTCCCTGATTGCAACAAATCATACTCCAATACATCCATGCATTTTGTAAATTCCCAGATCTCTTTGTCTGTTAAGGCAACATTGCCGTTGGCTTCTTTCAGAATGTTGCGTATAACCTCTAAGCGTTCCTTTTTCCCCTTAATGCGATTTACTTCATTAATAAAATCCGCTTCTGTTGCATGTGAATTAGCCCAGTTAAAGATGGATTTAAAATGATTGCGTTCATCCTTAGTTAACCCACCTTTTACGATAATCAGCTTGTCTTTTGTTTTATCGAAAATGGCAGCATTGTTATAGTCTTTCCAGAAGGCTTGCAACACCTCTTTAAAAGTCTCACTATTTTCAGTAAACGATACGTCATGTTTGATTTGCATCAATAATCTATGTTCGCCCAATCCTGACTTTGCAATGACTAACAAGTCATCTGTTTCATATCCTCTGCTGGTGTTTTGAAAACTAACTTCGATTATTTCATTTGAGGGTAGGCATGGGGCGCTACCTGCTATTACTAAGCCTGTAATAAAAGCTGTTTGGATGGATTGTTCAAAATTTGTACCTCCACCTCCTTTTTGAAATACACTTCCTTTTTCTGACATTGAATATCATTTTATTATACTAAAACACCCACTGCATTCTCTGGATCTCTAAACATCTTATCATAATGCCCATCGCAATGATGGCCTGCCCGGGTTGCTTTTTAGCCAGTGCATATGCATACGCTTCTTTATAAAAGGTGGCAACACCTTCCGAATAAGGATTATCACTATCCGGTATTACCGGATAATCTCCCATGCGCAGGAAAGGAACGGCCAAGCACCACGCTTCCACGTTCCCATCTTTACCTTTCAATGGAGTAATTAATTTGCTATAGTCAATCGCTCCGTTTTCGTCCTTTTCAACCAACCCAACAATATGGATATTGGATGACTCCAAAAGCGGTTTGGGTGATTCCAGGCGCGATGCGGAATCTTGGTTTCCGGCGATTATGATTATTTGCAGATTGGGATTCACCCTTATAACCCTGTTAAGGAATGTGTAGAATAGCCTAATAGACGCAGCCGATGGGTTGGACAGGTCGAACACATCACCACTGATGAATAACACATCCACCTGCTCATCCTGGAGCGTTTGTACCAGCCAATCCAGAAAATGTTTGTGCTCATAGCTGCGATCATACTCGTGGAAGAGCTGACCTATGTGCCAGTCGGCAGTGTGGAGTATTTTCACGGTTTAGGTTTGAAAAAATAATTTAATATACTAAATAATAGCTATCTATATATTTTGCAATATAATTACTTTTGTCAAATTGCCCAATAAAATAAATATTATTAAAAAATAAGTATTTATTGTAATGATTCAATGGAAGAATAGAGAGAATAGGGCCTTCCAAAAATCCTTACTTTTATTTAGGAAGACTTGGAGAGAAGAAAAACTATGGTTTACTTTTTTATCAATACAACTTAAAATTGCCACTTTCATAAATCAGATTATGAAGCAACAGCTTTTGCAAAAGAATATGCTTTTGTGCCAATGTGGCTAACTTATAAATATCTTTCAAAGACTTTAATGAAGACAACAATGAATGAAGGTGAATCCACTGTTCTGACTCTTTAACAGCTTCCTGTCTGCTGGAGGTAAATATATCTTTATCTTCAATCAATTTATTGTAAAGCCTGTTATAGGTATCTCCATCAATTTTTCTACTCAATAATAATTCTTCCAACGTTGCTAATTTCTTTTCTACCGCTAAGATTTGCCTGTTTCTGGAAGCAATAATATCCTTTTGGTCCTGTGCCATTTTATGTAATATGGCTTCTGCCTTAACTGTGATCACACTGAGTTGTGCGGCTCTGTGAGCTTAAATGCATCTAACAAGGTTTCAAATTGAATATGAAGCCTATCTGCATTGTAATTAGCACCATTGTGGGTGAGGCATCGGTAATAAGGATAATAGTTTCTTCTACCCTTGGACAAGCCTGCTGTCATATTCCTTCCACACCAACATTGCAATAACCCCCGCAACGGAAATAACTCTTTAGGTTGTGATCTGGATATCTTTGGTTTTTGGCTCCTCTTTTTCGCCAGCCAGAAATCAGATTCCATGATGAGGGGCTGATGAATACCTTTTACGTATCGTTCTTTTTCTTTCCCGTTTGCTGGAATTTTGATCAGGCCGGCATAGGTCGCGTTATTCAATACGTTCTGAATAGCACTGTTGCCAGATTTGTCAAACCCTTGTTGTTGTGCGAGTTGACGAATAATTTGGATAGATGCTCCGGCTAAATAGTTGCGATATATACTGCGTACAACTTCCGCTTTATCCTCATCAATAAGCAAAACGGTTCTGTTATTCCTGTCCTTTGCATTGATATAGCCAAAAGGCGGTTTACCTATATACCGACCGGAAAGCCGTGCATAATGGATGTTGTCTCTGGTCCTTTTCCTTATTTGCAACAACTCCTGATTAGCCAGCAAATAAGCAAAAGCTCTTCTTGTAAATACAGAAGGGTCATTAACATCAATATCTACAGCTTCATCAACAGCCAGCACTTTAAGTTTGAATTGTTGTTCCAGCATCTTGATCTTATAGAAAGCCTCTGAAAAATCCCGACTAAAGCGGTCATGGCTGGCAATAATAAGATAGGATACCTTGGGATGATGTCTTTTTATGAAAAGCTCCAGGGCTTTGTAGTCCGGACGGTCAAAAGTATCACTTCTTTCTCCATTGTCGGTAAAAATAGCCAGGAGTTCAAGGTCATTCCTGTGGCAGTAACCCTGTATAGATGCTTCCTGAGACTCCAACGAATATTTGGACTGGTCCCTTGAGCTTATTCTCCTGTACCCAATCGCAGAGTTTTTCATTTTTCGACAATGTATACAACAATGAAAGATATCAGGTATAAAAATACGCAGTTGAGATTACGTCAATATCAATTAACCTTCTTTACCGGAAGATATTACATATACTTAATGTTGAATTCAATTTTATGATCCACTTTTATGATTGTAATCAAATGTATAGCACCAATGGAAGACAGCGGTCAATCTAACGAACAGGCAAATAATCTTATCAATATAGATTATCTGGAAGATGAAGTCTTGGCTCTAATCGCACAAATTATAGTCGATTATTTACTGAAGGCAGAGAAATAGAAAGAAATAAAAAAGCTTTTTTATAATAGACTGATTATCAGTAGGTGTTCAAACAACTCCCGGATGGGAGTTAGAACCCTGTTATCGTTATATAGTGTTGATTATTAAATAGATAGAAAATGTTTGATGCTAATTTTTTTAGTCGATATTTCTTGCCCAAAAACAAAAGAGGCTAACTATCAATTAGTTAGCCTCTTTAAAGGAAGTTATTGTACCACGTACGGGAATCGAACCCGTGATTCCTCCGTGAAAGGGAGGCGTCTTAACCCCTTGACCAACGCGGCAGATATTTATAAAAATAAGAACTTAGTGTTTTCAGTACCCTTTGATGCCAGATTATTTATGGTGATAATCAGTAAGTAAATTATCCGTATCATAAAACAGGTCGAATCGAATAAACAAGGATTATAAAGAAAATACTCTGTTTATTATCAATTGTTTAAGAACTTTTAAGCATCATCTGTATCTGACGGAGTGCAAAAATAAATCAAGGTTTTGATTCTGCAAAAAATATTTTTTCACTTCCTTTTATGTGTCCAAAGCCAGGCGTTTCCGATTTCTTCGTCCTGCACGATTTGGGTAAACGTAAAATTGTTGTTTTCTAAAATTTTTGTTGAAGCATTTTTTTCGGGTGCTGTTTTTGATGTTATAGTCACATTCCGGTCTGTCTGGTAAGCAATGGAAACGAGTTCTTTACAGGCAAATGAAGCAATACCTTGTCCTTCAAATGCTTTAAATGTCCAATAAGCAATTTCAACTTTCCCGTCTTTTGGTTGTCCTACGAAACCACAGGAACCAACAACTTTGTCTTGTCTGATCACAAAGTAGCCAACCCAAGGCATATTAAAACCGGTTTGGGGATAAAAGCCGTCATACATTTGCAATAATTGTTGGCATTCAGCCGAAGCATATGCTTCACTTGTTTTGGCTTCGTTGAGAGTTATCGGTTTTAGCTTCATTTTATAGGACTTTATTTTCTTAAATGCAGCATCGTGCATACTGCTGTGACTAAAAATGGTAATGTGGAAATCAGTATTTTAAAGTTCCAACGTGTTATCCCGATAAAAAACATAAAGCCCAGCAACAGGCCCAAACAGGCAATACCGATGTAAGTGAGCATTTTGTTGGGTTTTTTCTGAAACAACGTAATCAAAAGTAAAATTTGTCCAACAAGGGGAATAACAGTAAATGGATGAATGGCAGATTCGGGGTTTCTCAACAGGTTGCTTAGTACTTCGTATTCTCCCTGAAATAAAAATGATCTGTTGTCCGTTCCCCATTCCAGGTAACCGGCCAATGAGGACAGTATCAACAGACTATTGAATAACCTTTGTTTCATTTTATGATACAATTTTGATGTAAACAATGCAAAAATAGCTTATCAAAACAGGATCATTGATTAACTCAGGTTAAGAAATGTTTTTTACAAGTCTTTTCCTTATTCTGCTTAAAGATTCCGGTTTCACACCAACATAGGAAGCGATCAGGTACTGTGGGATTCTTTGTGTTAATTCGGCATAGGTAACAACAAAATGTTTGTATCGTTCTTCCTGGTTTTGAAGATAAATAGACAAAAGCTGGTTGACCATTACCTCAAACCGGTGTTCAATAATTATTCTGCCAAGCAGGTTTCCGTTTTTAGTGTTATTGAAGATGTGCTGCACATCCGAATGCTCAATAACCAACAATTCACAATCTTCAATTGCCTGAATGTTTTGTATCGTCGGCGTGTTTTGGTTAAAACTCTGATAGTCGGCTATAAATTCATTTTCTTTTGTAAAAATAAATGTTGACTCCTCTTCATTTTTATACACAAAATAGCGTACAAGCCCGCTTTGAATAAAGCCAATTTGCTGACTTATTTCCCCTGTTTTGAGAAAAAAATCTCCTTTAGCCAATGTTCGAGGTTTGAAACTGGTCTTGATCAGGGCCTCTTCCTCTTCGTCTAAGACAGCAATGTGCCTGAGGAGATCTAATAATGCTGCATACATCAATAAAATAGGGTATGGGTTAAAAAGAATTTACTTTGTCGGGTTGTTCATAATAATTCGTATATGCTGTCAACAGGATAATGTGACAGTCCTTCCACAATTAAACCATCCTCATTCAGGATCATTGTTTCGCAGGCAGGCATTACCTGTTTCCTTGTGTAAAGAAGTGTAATGCTTTTTATACCAACCATTATATGTTTAAGGTCAAAGTGCAAGTCGGGATTTTTAGATAATGCGTGCTTAAAATAAGTTTTAAGCGCTGCCTTGCCGTGTATTGTCCCTTTGTCATTTGTCCTGCTTTTCAGGATAAGCGGCGACGAAAAAATAACCTCATCAGCGTAATGGCTCATAATTGCTTCCATATCGCCATTGTTCCAGGCAGTTATCCATTCGTTTGCGAATTGTTGGGCAAATTGTTGCGTGATTGTCATAGATTGTGCTGCTAACGGTTCAGTAGCCTGGCGTTTGTGGCGGCATTTCGTCCGTTCCTCCACAACGAATAAATACAAACTCAATTTCAATTATTTGCTCCCCTTGATTATTCATTTTTCCAAAGTATCTTCTTTTGTAATATCTCAAGTTCTCCTGAAGTGGAATTTTTTTGTCAAGATTATTCACTAAAATTGTTTTATTGTTTTTCGTGAGGTTGTCTAAGTGTTCAAATAATCTCTTCTCCGCTTTTTCAATATCATTGTTTGTCGGTTTAAAGCTAATATCTTTTTCTCTGCTGTCATTTTCAAAAACAACATAGTCCTGAGTTTTAGTCCTATCAATGTTATTGCAAGCACTTAAAAGTGAAATGGTCAGTATTCGGAGTGTCGTTTTTAACATAGCAGCTAATACCAAATATACGCATATTTGAAATGCCTATAAATGAAATTTTATAAAAAATACTGATTATTAATGTTTTATATTCAGTCTGAAATTTCGTATTTTGTATTGATTGCGTAACAATTTTCCCGTTCCAATATTCTGGGTGATTAAAATCGATAATGTGTAATTCAACTCCATATTACCGGATTCTTTATGCCAATTTTTTATCTTTATCTAATCATCTATAAAGGTAAAGTTCAATGATAAGTAGTGTTTCTTCCGATATCATAGAAAAATGGCTTAGTGCCTGGGCACTGTCACGCGAACTGCCATTGCCGGCCAAATTTTTGTCCGGTTACAAAGTTGATGTCGGATATGAGCAACAAAAGACCCGCTATGTATTTGCAGCACTGAATGAAGATTTTATCCGGCTTTCAGAAACGATCAATATACCCTGGGTTTTCCTGAAAGTATGTGCTTCTGCTGAAGAAGTACAAAGCAGTATACCCGGTAAATGGACAATTCAGCCGCAAGCTTATATGATGTCCTGCAATGCTCCGATGGATATACCAAAAGTTAGCTTGCCTGATGGTTATGAAACCGTGTTTTATAGTTATAACGAAACTACCGTTGTTAAGATCATATCTGAAAGCGGCGAGCTGGCTTCCATAGGCAGGGTTGTCATTGTAGATGACCTGGCTGTCTATGACAGGATTTCAACGGAAGAGCAACATCAGCGAAAGGGGCTTGCTACCTTTTTGATGATTGAACTTGAACAGGTGGCACTATCAAAAAATATTTACAGGAATTTCCTGGTTGCCACAGCACAAGGGAAACTATTATACCAGTCTTTGGGATGGAAGGTTTATAGTCCTTATACTTCGGCTGTTATCACTTTTTAATATTATGAAGTAATCACTGCTGGTTTATCCTGTATTTGCGTTTCTAAACTGAAAACAGGATGAAGAGATAATCTTCATCCTGTTGAAATGATTGATGTGTTGTTTTTTAGATGATTACCACCAGACGTTTCCCGTCTGCGACTTCCATTGCCCATAATTTTTCAATGTCTTTCAGGTCAACCTTTATGGTATCCACCTTCAGCTTGTTTTCCGCTGTGAGCCGGAACATTTCCGGTAATATTTCAGAAAACAGCAATTTCATTTCATCCCTTGTCCAGCTACCTAAGCCGGAACCCGATAATTGCAGGTCAACACTTCGTAAATTCTCCGCTGATAGTTGGATGTTGTCGCCCGTTACCGAGCCGACGGAAACAAACCTTGTCCTGTGTGTGAAGGAGCCGTTTCCTTTTAAGGACGCCAACAGCAGCTCTGCCGTATGTCCCCACAGGTAGTCAATGATGATGTCAACAGGCGTATTGCTGTGTATATCTTTTATCTGCGCCATAAAATCCTCATCACTTTGCGTGGTCAGAATAGTTTCATCGGCACCCAATGCTAACAGGGATTGCAACGTTTGCTCATTTCTGCCCGTAACAATGATCTTCTTGGCCCCGTAATGTTTGGCAACCTGAACGGCTATCTTCCCTGTAAAGCCTGTTGCCCCATTGATCAATACGGTTTCGCCCGCTTGCAGTGCCGCCCTGAAACGAAGTGCCATGGCCGACCCCGCCACTGCATTGGGCAGCGCACAGGCCGAAGCATCGTCAATCCCTTCGGGTAGATGCACCATTCTTCTTTTGTCGATGATCGCCTTTTCGGCAATCATGCCGTCACCTAATGCATATACCCTTGTGCCATCTGCAAGCAGGCCCACACCATCCCCGCCAATCAGCGTGGCATTTTGCTTGTCGTCTTTAGCGGAATAATGGGTGCCTTTTGCCCTGCCTTTGTCAAAATGCTTGATGGCTGCTGCTTTCACGGAGATGATAAGCTCATCATCGCTTTTTACGGTGGGTTCCGGAACGTCTGCGTATTGGGGCATTTCTCCCCGCTGATGTATTACTGCTGCTTTCATTGTTTACTGTTTTTTAAATTGGGATAAGTGATATAAGAGATTAATAAGATGGCCAGCGCAACGATTGCCGAAGAAGCGGATAACAGTGAATCACCCGATGCCAGGTGTGCGATAAAACCCGAAATCATCGTAATCGTAAATCCGGCATAAGCCCATTCTTTCCATCTTCCTTTTATCATCGGCACTAACAATACAATGACCCCAATGATTTTGGCAATGGCCAGTTCTACCCGGAAATAACCGGGGAAGCCAAAGTGATGGCACAACAGTTTCGCTTCTTCGGAAGTTAAATAGGCGTAGGCATTTGTCAGCATCCAGACAGCAAATAAAACGCTTGCCGACCAATAAATTATTTTTTGATATTTCATTTTACCTTGTTGAATACAATGCAAAACTACTATGCCGGTAAGGCCGGTGCAATAACATTTGTTATCAAATTGGAGGATTACTTTTCTTTTGCCAGTTTACTTTTTAGACGGCTTAAATGAACCGTCGTAACACCTAAATAGGAGGCAATATAATGCTGGGGAACACGCAGAATAATCTGCGGCTTTTCTTTTATGAGGTTGAGGTAGCGTTGCTGCGGCGTATCTTTAATGAACGAAATAAAATGCTTCATATACTCAAACGTGCGTTCAAAGATGCCGTTGATAAACAAATCCCGTAACCTGGGCGTACTTTTGATTGCTTCCAGGATGCTGTCAAGGTCTTTTTTAAATATCCACCACACAACACACGGCTCAATGGTTTCGATGGTCACCTGGCTTGGCGTGCTCTTCCTGAAGCTCTCAATCGAAGCTACCATATTGTTTTCAAAGAAAAATTGCGTGGTAATGTCCTTACCATTATTATTGAACCAGACACGGATGCAGCCTTTTTCAATAATAAACAGCTTCTTTGACGTTTCACCCTCGTTTAAAAGTACCGTCCTGGCAGGCACTTCAAGGCGTTTAAAGTAACTGACATAGGTATCCCATGTATTGTTGTCAAGCGGAAATTTATCTTTAAACTGTTCAAACATTTACGGGTCATTATTGTGATGCAGGTCTGTAAAATACGGGTCACCCTTTATATGATAAAATTATAAAAATATTTCAACTTGAAACCTGAAGCATTTTTTACTGTTTTTTAATGTAATCAGGGTGCCGCCTGCCCTCTGGATATAGCAGCAGATCTCCTGGATGGGAGTTAGAATACTATTATCGTTTTATGGTATTGATTAATCAATAGAAGGAGAGAAAGGGTACTAAGCTCTTTAGTATCAATTTTTTGTCAAAAAGAAAACGCTAACTATTAATTAGTTAGCGTTTTTATGGGGCTTTCTGTACCACGTACGGGAATCGAACCCGTGATTCCTCCGTGAAAGGGAGGCGTCTTAACCCCTTGACCAACGCGGCAATTACTGAATGGTGTGCAAAGGTATCTTTCAATTTTAAATTAAACAAATTTTTGGTGATATTTTTTCTGATTTTTCTGAAAAATGCCGGGCATCCGCCGAACAACTGCTTGCATGCAATAAAGGTACTCTTCCGATAATATTACCTGCTAAACAATGACGGGAAATTTGTTCCCGGGCAGGCCTGCCTGTTCCCCAATCCTTATCTGTCAAGTTGCTGCCGTATTATTTTGTTTAATGCTTCGGCTTTACTCAATGTCATCAGGTGCCCGCCATTGCTAATTGTCGTATTGCAGTTTACAAATTTCAAAGGTAAGATCCTGTCGCTTGTCCCGTGAATATGGAATATGTTTTTTATAGGTGTCAGGTTCGTCCAATGTACAACCTTGTCGATCGCCCATTTCAAAAAAATTGCGTCGGTGTCATTGAGAATTTGTTTTAAAAGCTGCTGCTCAGACGTTGAACTGGTACCGAAAAACCAGTTGGTCAGGAAATTTGAGCTTTTTAAAAGTTTTGCCGGCAACAGTTTGTGGAGCCTGAGTTTCCCGGCGATACGGTAGTAAAATGGTATTTCCTTTTTTGTCTTCGCGGAAGCAATTAAAATTACTTTTTCTGTATCCATTTGTTTGGCTACCTCTATTGCGATAAGCCCGCCAAATGAAAGCCCGATCAGAATTGGCCTGGTCGTCTTTATCTGTTCAAGAAGCCGCATGGTGTAATGTTCAATCGTTTCATTATCCTGTGGCCTGATCCATTTGATGAAAGTTGGTAAGCAACCGGAAAAGTCAAGCCGTTGAAATACTCTTTCATCTGCGCCAAGTCCGCTGAATATATAAATTTCTTTTGTCAAGTGGTTATTGATAAATATATTGTTCCAAAATTGAGTATAGTAGACCAGGTTGGGTCATATCAGTTGCTATTTCGTTTAAATCACTTGCCTGATCGCTGCCGGCTGACTGAAGTTTGCACCGTCCGTCGCTAAAGCTTTACGCCTGGTCTATAAATATACGAAACTCATTGAAAACAGCAGTGAGTATTAAAGTAGCTGCGTTTTTCCTGCTTTGTTTATGCAAAATGGAAAGTGAAACATGGTTAAATGCATAAACAAGGGTTCCTCATACAGAAGAACCCTTGTTGTTTGTAGTCATATAAATTAGCTGAGCATTTCCCGGTAATAGCCGGAGCGTATTGCTTAATGCAGTAATACCAGCTTCTGTTTTACAGGATTATCCTGGCTGCCTGTAAAGTGTATGTAATACGTACCTTCGCTGAGCCCGCTCACTTCCACTTTAGCTTTTTCCGACGTAATAGTTTCCCGGTGCACTACTTGTCCCAGGCTGTTTACCAGTTCCAGTTGCGTACCCGGCTTGACATGTTCCACTGTAAAATGATCTTTGGCAGGGTTGGGGTAGATGGCCGTAGGCAGTACAATAGCATCAGGGATGCCGGTTTTGTCTTTGTCCTGTGGTCTGAACTTGTAGTTAGGGTCTATATTTATCTTGTACATGATCCACTGGCCGTCGTTCCAGGCCGTTACAGAGCCGAGGCCGGAATTGCAACTGTTGGACATAGAGATCCAGTCTGAGGGATCGGAGGTAAGGGCAAGAGGTCCCGGCGTATTATTGACATAGTAGCAGTTCATAGGATCTACCAGCACGCCCCACTGGTCCAGGTAATTGGCGAAATAATTACCTCCATAGGTGGAAGGGTATAAGGTATTGCCCCAGGCAAAGCTGTATTGTGTGTTACCGAACTTGTCGGCGCGGGAAGGAACCAGCGGACCTATACCCGCGGCAATCGTGGGATATTCCTGGAAGTTGCCCATCGTGGGATTGGCAAGCTGCCCGGCATTAATATCTGAAAACAGCATAATGCTGTCGTGCATCAGGCCTATATCAGCCACCATGGCCCATTTCGCGGAACTGCCGCTGAAGTCATATAGCCCGAATGCTTCTATCCGGGGACTGCTCCAGGTGTACACATTCCCGGCAAGGGGGCCACCTATGACGTTGAGGAATCCCGGAGGGCCCAGTACATATTCCATATAATACAGATCATTGCCCACTACACAACCAATTATGGCTTCCGTAGTGCCGTTATCACGATTGACTGATGTGGCGATGTCTTTACCTACCAATATATTGCTGGAAACATAATAATCCTCTTGCCAGGAGAGGTCGGAGGCAAGCTCTCTGATCCTGGTGGATGTGGCATCCTGGTATAGTACCACAAAGCGGTCGATTACGGGAATATCGGGTCCGTAATTATCTGTCAGGCTGGCGGCGGCGTCAATCCTCAGGTTTCCTGTGATACCGGCTATAAGGCTGATGGTACCGAGATTTAGGGAATCTACCGGGGCGCCACCCTGTATTGCTACGCTGCCGGATGCTACCCTTACATGGAACAGCTTCAGCTTTAAATCATAAGTGCTTGCCAATGCATCAAGTTCCTTATATGTCACAGCCACATAATAATACTCACCAAGCGCGTTAAGGTCATCTGCAATAGCTACGTCCACTGCCGACCACCGTGTGTCTTCAAAAGCATCAAAATGGTCCATGGCATCTTCATACTGTACAAAGAAGCCCATCTTGTTAAAAGCGCTGTAGGCGATGACGGAAACAGGCTGCTCACTTTCTACACGTTCTATCATGGCCGTACTGAGCGTAGCACCGTTGTAAGTAGTTTCAAGCGGGATGTCGGTGTCATCTGCAGGGTACGCAGGAACCTGGGACAGTGCAGTCCCTGCTGAAAAGGCTATCGTTAAGAAAGCGGCTGCCAGTCCGGAGACGATAGGGCGCCTGGGAAATAGCGTGTGTTTTTTCATGGTAAAACAGGAATTAAAAAGTAAACGATATTTTAAATGACCCGGCAATTAAGCTAGGTTGCCGGGTATTGTAAAAATATCGTATATATTTTAATTTATAGTTAAATGCTTATGGATTTTTATCATTATTTATTGGTTCCAGGAGAGGAATGTCAGGGGCAGAAAGGATCTTCTTATATCGGTAAGGTCCTGACTGCAGGCAGGAGACAGGCTGTTGCCCGTGGGTTATAAACGGTTTCATATCATATATGCTCCTAAGGACTCCAGGAAATCTTTCCTGTAAGTGGCTCCCATCTGCAGGCTGATATCTTCGGACAGGTAGACCATATTGCCGTCCAGGGCTAATACACGGTCCAGGTTAACGATGTAAGACTGGTGAATACGGGAGAATTTTTGTTTGGGAAGGAATTGTTTCAGCTTATTCAGGGATACGTGCATGAGATAATACCGTTCCCCGCATAAAAGTATCTTGGCATAATTGCCGGCGCTCTGGATATAGAGAATGTCATCAAACAGCACTTTGACGAGCTTGCCGCCCATAGACTCCCTGGCAAAGAAGTGGGTGCTCCTGGGCTTGGGACGCAATAATCTCCCGGCTTTCTTCAGGGCTTCGGAGAAGTGTTCGTAACGCACGGGCTTCAGCAAATAGTCTACGGCGTTATACCTGTAAGCCCCGGTACTGAGCTGGGGGCGGCTGGTTGTAAAGATAACAAGAGCGTGATTTTGTAGCTGCTGTGCTATTTCTGTCCCGTTCACAGGTGACAGTTCCATATCCAGAAAGACGATATCGGGATGTATTCTTTTTGCGGTGATCTGTTCCATAGCCTGCAGGGGGTCGTGGATGGTAGCAAGCAGCTCTGCTTCCGCAGCAGTTTCAATGTACTGTTCCAGCAATAATGCGCAGTGAGGGTCATCATCAATGATAAGGCATTTCATGTTCATAGGTTTAATAGGGTATTTAGAGGGTTTAGGGTATTGCCGCATTAAAATGTATGGACGGGCCGGTAACGGTCTTTGCAGTGGTGGTGATTTTTCCTGCAGGATAACCGGGGCGGGAGGACGGCGCAGGACCTGGCTGTTAGCCGGTCGGATATGGATTGCCCGGTCTTTTTTCTTCCTTGAAATCTGAAATATCACCTGAAACCGGCGTTTTATCACCGGAAGTGTACAGATTATGTAAAAAAATACGGAGTGTCATAGCGCTATGGTATTTTTACTTTGAATTAATTAACTGTTAATTAAAGCGCTGGCGGCGTTAGATAGCAGACTGCAATGCCTGCTTTCAGGAGCCAGGATCTTGTGCTGGTTGTTTCATTTTTACAAATGTAATAAGGTTCATAAGTGCGGTTTCATAGGTAAAATCGTGAAGCTTGTTGTAATTGATGATTGAAATTTACAAATTTTATTTCAGGCCATCAAAGGGATATCCCTCTATTAACATTTGTCTTGAAAGGCCGCCCGGCGCGCCGTATTGTATTCAATAAGAACGGATGCCGGGGAGCAAATACTCCGTATAGGTTTACCCAGGGAATTTCTGAATGATAGCATCATATCACGGTCGGAAATATGAAGCCATAGCACAGACAGCCCGGGCTTTACCGGGTAGTGGTGCGGCTTCCGGACACTGTTTTTATATATAATAGACTGTAATGCATAGCCTGTGCAGCAGCCATATTTTACTCATCATCAAAAAAACAATTGACATGAAAAACATTCTATTAAGCCTGATTTTAATATTGGCATCCGCTGTTGGCTTCTCCCAGGCCAGCGGTATTGAGATTGACAACCGCAGCGAATGCGACATTTATATACAGCTCCGGGGGGCTAAAGACTGCCCCGTCTGCGAGGTGGAATATACCAGCAGGCTGATCCTGATACCTGCAGCCACCAGTGTATCATTTCCCAATACGACCACTCTGGGCGGATCATTTCCTTCCTCGCCGGTATTCCTGCATTCCGCAATGATCTACAGCGGCCCCAAGCAGTGCCGTCGCCTGGAGACATGGATCATCGGTGAAAACCAGACGCCTCCGCCATCAAAATGTAAATACCCCGACTACGTGGTCTTTTATGCCATGGACCGGGAATGCAAGGTCAAATGTGAAAAATTAAAGGCAGTATGGCTGAATGCCGAGCCGACCTGTAAAGGGATCGCACGCCTGATCATTACATCATAGTAAATCTTCGTACCCTGAATTTCAGGCTGCTACACAGGCTTTAATTAAAAATATACATCAAGAAGGTGAGCCTGTAAGATCACAGGTAACAGGTCTGGAGAGCTATTGATATCCATGAGCTCGTTCATCCGGGTGTATTTATAACTATATCGGCAACCGGTTCTCACCCAGGACCGGTTGTTCCGTACCAGGAATATGTGGTACCGGTTTACAGGGTATGATCCAGGCGGAAGGAGGTCATTGTCAGCGAGCCCATTACTGCTTTATCATTGAAATAGGTCAGCGTATCCTTATCCGTTCTCAGGGCCAGGGCATAGAGCATAGGGTAGTAGTGGTCCGGGGTGGGGATGGCCAGTTGAAAAGCGGTGCCCTGCTGCTGCCAGTCGATCAGCGGCTGGTACTCGTTGCTGCTTAAATGCTTTTTCATCTTTTCATTGGCCTCTATCGCCCAGTCAAACCCGAACGCGCTGTCCGCGGGCTTGTCCCAGGCTACCATCCGGAGATTATGCACCATGTTACCGCTGGCTATAATGAGCACTCCTTTACGCCTGAGAGCGGACAGCTCCCGGGCTAAGGCGTAATGATAGGCCGCCGGCCGGCTGTAATCTATGCTCATCTGTACCACGGGCACATTGGCCTGCGGAAATACATGACGCAGCACGCTCCAGGTTCCGTGGTCCAGTCCCCATTCCATATCCTCGTGGACGTGTGTCTGCCCGATGCTGTCCACGACCAGTCCTGCCAGGGCCCTGCTCCCGGGAGCGGGATATTGCACCTGGAAAAGCTCGGGCGGAAAGCCTCCGAAATCGTGAATGGTCTGCGGGTGATCGGCTGCAGTAACAAAAGTGCCTTTAGTGGTCAGCCAGTGAGCGGAAATACAAAGTATCGCGTTGGGGACCGGAAGGTTTGCTCCTATGGTTCTCCAGGTCAGGGAAAACTCATTCAGCTCTATGGCATTCATAGGACTGCCATGCCCGAAAAAGAAGACCGGCAGGGGAGCGGTCGTTTTAAATGCTGTTGCCATCCGTGCCAGTGCGCTTAAGCTGCCGGCTCCGGCTATGCTACCTGATGAAGCCATGCCTGTTAATTTTAAAAAGTCCCGTCGTGTCATTGCTGAGAACTGGTATTGACAGACAAAATTAATAATTTAATTCAATTGTTGTATGTACATTTATTGGATTGACGATTGATTAATGAAAAAAAATCGCATCATAATTTTATTGCGACATACTTTGTCGCTTATTGGTTTTACCTTTGTTATGTGAATAAATAAATGACCGCTTGCAAACTTTTTAAATTAAATTTGAAAACTAAAAAATGAAGAGTAACATGAACGATGATAAACTGAAAGCGCTTAAGATAACGCTTGAAAAAATAGATAAGGATTACGGCAAAGGATCGGTAATGAAGCTGGGAGAAAGGCAGAACAATAACCTGGAAGTGATCTCCACCGGTTCATTGGGGCTGGACCTGGCTTTGGGAGTGGGTGGTTTCCCGAGAGGCCGGATCATTGAGATCTACGGTCCTGAATCTTCGGGTAAAACGACCATTGCCATACACACTATTGCTGAAGCCCAGAAAAAAGGCGGGATCTGTGCCATCGTGGATGCCGAGCATGCTTTTGATGCCTCTTATGCCAAAAAGCTGGGTGTGGATGTGGACAACCTGTATATTTCCCAGCCCGATTACGGTGAGCAGGCATTGGAAATAGCCGAGCGCCTGATCCTGTCCGGGGCCCTGGATGTAGTGGTGATCGACTCTGTAGCTGCCCTGGTGCCTAAGAGCGAGCTGGAAGGTGAAATGGGTGACAGCAAGATGGGGCTGCAGGCAAGGCTGATGTCGCAGGCAATGCGTAAGCTGACCGCGGCGATTTCCAGGACCAACTGCACCTGTATCTTTATCAACCAGCTGCGTGAAAAGATAGGCGTGATGTTTGGTAACCCGGAGACCACTACCGGTGGTAATGCCCTGAAATTCTACGCGTCCGTAAGGCTGGATATCAGGAGGATGACCCAGATCAAGGAAGGAGATAAGATATTAGGTAACAGGACAAAGGTTAAAGTAGTGAAGAATAAGGTGGCGCCGCCGTTCAAGCAGGCTGAATTTGATATTATGTATGGTGAGGGCGTAAGCAAGATTGGTGAGATCATAGACCTGGGAGTGGAGCTTTCCATATTGAACAAAAGCGGTTCCTGGTTCAGCTACGGCGATACCCGGATCGGGCAGGGCCGTGATGCGGTAAAGAACTTTTTAATTGACAATCCCGAATTCGCGGAAGAGATAGAGAACAAGATAAGGGAAGCGCTGCAGGTAGCTCCTGAGCTTACAGACGGTGAAGAAGCATAATACCCCGCTTATTGCGAACCTTTTTAAATAAGTGACCAATCCCTTTGTTTGTAAACAGGCAAGGGGATTGGTATTTTATAACAATTTTTATTAAATTGGATCAAAATTACCCCATATGAATATTACGGAGATCATAGCGGTGCTGGAAGATATAGAAAGCCGGATAGAGACGCAGGAAGCCATCGGGCTGGAAGGAACCATATACGAGGACGCAGAAGAATTACTGGAAGATATCAATGATTTTATAGTAGAGCTGGAGGAAGGCAATAAGGAAGCGGTAGAATATATAGATATCCATTTTCTGCCGTCATCCACTTTTGAGCTGCTGGCCGGGCATAACGGCTGGTCAGAGCAGTATAAGGTCTGGCAGGAACGGTATGAAGCTGCGCGCAAATAGCTCGGTCCGGGGCTATACTGGTAATCTTTACTTACTTTATTACACCTGTCAAGAAATGGCGGATAGCTGTGATGCGGTTACCGGCAACATTATTGCTGTCCCGGGAAATAGAACCTGAAAATAATTTTGCTGGTATTGTTTAAATACACTTATTTTGCGCCCGGTGAGATGGCAGAGTGGTCGAATGCGGCGGTCTTGAAAACCGTTAACTGTAACAGGTTCGGGGGTTCGAATCCCTCTCTCACCGCGGAGTACCGGAGAGCATAGTATCTTCGGTATTTTTGTTTTAATCCAGTTATCATCACAGGGCTTATTAATTGGAGAGGCAAAGGGTTTTTTAAGCCTTTGCCTTTCTTAATTAATGATATAATTATAACTGACTATCTATATATAGGCAACAAAGCCATTATAAGCTACAAATTATTATAAGAGATTCCTCACATCCGTTCGGAATGACCGACACCCTCAGTTCCCTTATAGTAAAAGAGGTCTCTGGCCAGCAGAGGGGGCACTGCTCAGCGAAACGTATCCGTAATAAAAGGTTGTTGCCTGCAAGCAGATAGTCACTTAATTATATTATTGAGCACTTATTGCCAGGCTTACCGGTACACCATTGGGAACGTATAAACCCTGCCAATTCTGGGAATAAACGGTATAGCCTTCAGCACATATAGGGAGTACTTCATCGGCGCATCCCGTTTCTGCTTTGGTTCTTAAAACAGGTGGATTTGTTTCATAAATGATATTAAGATTTTCATCTACATAGAACCAATATAAAGCCTGCTCGGAAGAGCAATGCTCATCTTTTAGCTCCAACTTAGCTTTACTTTCTTTAATAGGCTTACCATTGTTTTTTGTTTCAGGTGAACCTGCTAAAGCTAAAAATGACAACGGTAAAATGGCAGCGGTAAATAGAAGTAACTTTTTCATCATGGTAATTTTAGGTTGTGATATCAATACGTTTTACTGAATATGTTTTGTTCATAAATTGGAGATATATAGGATTGTAAGTATGAAATCATATATCTATTAATGAAAGCTTTAAATTTAGGTATGCTATATGTATGAATAATAAAGCTTTAAAAAAAGATAACCCAATAAGAAAAAAATCATTAACCATATAAATCGAGGTACGAGCTTTTTAATAATTTCTTTCCTGGTTGCTGTTTTGACTACAACGATGATACCTAATAATATCATCGTACTTATAGTAACATAATATACATAATGAGGGATAACCCAGTGGTGGGGCTTCATTATGACTAATAACGAAATCGTTAAACAAAAGAATGCGTAATACTTTCTTAACGGATGAACATGTGTTCCCATAATGAATCTGAATCTATTTACAGGCTATATAAGCTGAGCGTGCGCTTTTCATACATGCCTGATGGTTAATTAAGGCTAATGCAATAGCTGAATATCCTCCAATTGCCCCGATTGGTCCACCCAATACCCCTGCTAAAATTCCTCCGACTGTTGCTGTTGCTAATTGAATCTCACACGCCGATACAGCATCGTTAAATGCATCCAGACAGGCATTTAATGGGACGCCGGAATTATTATAATAATTGTGATAGCTATAATACATAGAAGCTGTTAATGTACTATTATCAACTAAGTCCGGATATTTGGTAAGAATTTGATTAAATAAAATTAATCTGCTTTCTATAAGAGAATTAAAAGTAGTGGGGTCAAATCCATATACAGCTAGCAAGCTATCATATTCACTTTCGCTTTGGACATCGTTTAAAATGCTGTAATCATAATCAAATACATTAGTTCCGTCAATTAGACTTTCGATAGTCATATCTAAGTTGAATAGTTCCAAATAAAGAATCACCGCTTAGATCAATATATTCACCAGCAGTAGGAGGAGCTGCTAATGATGATTTTTCGGTATTGTTTGGTTCAGAAACAATACTGCTTTTGTTACATCCGAATAACAGGATTGCGGCTAAAAATAAAAGGCTAGATCTTTTCATAATGATATAAGGTTTAAAAAAAACAATGATTTGAATGGGTATTTTCAAATGTATTAATGGTATTATGATTGTTTAAAGTAATTTCCCTCCAAATAATTAGATATATTCTCCCTTATCTACTGCTCTACGGGGCGATGATATGATGTTGGATGTATATTGTAGCTTTACATCTTGGGTTATGGGAAGAAGGATACCAATGAAGTCGCTGAAATTATAACTGCTTTTTTAATAACATATACGAACGTAGAGATAATATTACAAGCTAAATAAGGTGTATAGTCTAACATCTGCTATAGACTTCTCAACGCCATAAATAAAAGGGTATGAAGTTAAATCATACCCTTTATTTATTAATGAAAGCTTGCTCGCTACTTATATATTCTATTTCTTTTAAACAGGATATTGTAAAATAAAACTATATATGGTATTATGGGTGCAATAAATCGCAATACAGATTTTTGCTGTTTAGTTAAAACAAAATTATCCATTTCACTAAAACTGAAATATATTAAAGAGAGATGAATAATTATAGCAATAGTGGCGAAGATTATCATAACTTAAAGCTGTTTAATTAATATTTGGAAGCGATAATAACACAGGATGCAGAGATTGAAATCCAACAAGGTAATGCTCCGAATGGAGAATCACAAAACCACTTTCCACCTCCATTAGCATCAATAGCATCTTTTAAGCATTTATAACACTCGACATAAGATATATTATTATCACTATTATAATCACAGGGGTGATAGTCAGAGATTAAATAAGGAAACTTATGTTTTAAATCTGTCATCAATTCAAAATATATATTATCAACTATTTGATTTTCATTTAAATGAATAGTAGCAAAGTGATGAGAATCCCAATTTAAATCGAAAAAATTAATTGAGCCGCTTGTATCTGACATGCTTAGCCCTGAATAGTCAATTAATTGCATTGCATATGCATCATTGTACGGCAATATGCTATCAGAAGAGCTAATATCTAAATCAACAACATTGAGTTGTGCAATTAATTCCCCTGAACTTTCAAAAATATTATATAAATATGAAAAATATGTTACTCCATTGTATAAAATTGTGTCAATATGAAAGTTGCTGGTATCAACCGTTCCATAATGAGCCAAAATAAAACTATCAATTCTTTGATACGTTACAATTGAGAAGAAATTACTGCTTCCATTTTGAGAGGGTGGTGGTACTGTTTGTTCTGAGTCGCTTCTTTCCGAAATTAAATTGCTTTTGTTGCATCCGAGTAACAGAATTCCGGCTAACAATAAAAGGCTTAATTTTTTCATAATGATATAAGGTTTTGAAATTAACAATGATTTAAAGGGATGTTTGTCAAAAATATTAATGACATTAATAATTGTTAAAGTAATTCCCCTCCAAATTATATATATAATAATTTAATGTTCTTTAAATAATACGAAATATGGCGTCTAACCACCAATGCATTTGGTGCTGCTGCACTGGATGTATGTTGCGGCCTGGAGGCTTTAATACCTGGATCATAGGGAGAAGGATGTCATTAGCTATACAGAGTTCTCTGAGGTGTTGTAGAATTTGAGGGATAAATCTTCCAGTGTGGCATTCCTAAGATAATACAATGCATAAGCAGATATCCGGGAACATCAGTAAGCAGGAATTCAATAATGAGATTTTTTCATTCAAAGGAATAACAAAACGCTACAGCGCAGAGAGATAAAAGATTGAAAGCACAGATTCTGGCTTATAATATAGCTATATACAGATTCATAAGGTAACGTTTGTTAAAATTCGTTAATTTTACATCTGTTTAAAAAATAAGAGCTATATTATATGAGTATAAACAAAATATTTGTATTGCTGGTATGTTTATTCGGAATAAATTTAAATTCCGCGTATACGCAGCTTATCAGCCAATACACTTTCAGCCAGAGTACCAATGTTATTTATGATACCTTATCGGCACCGCAATATATTGCAAATGGCGCTTCCTTGGATAACCAGGTCTACCGGGTCAGCCTGCCCTTTAACTTCAATTTTGATAATACGATCTATAATCAAATATTTGTAGGTGTAAACGGTTATATCAGTTTTGGCGATACGAATCCCGGTAATGGCTTTTGGATGATACAGTCTCAAAATACCGGGTTTAAATTATTCTCGGGGTTCGATTGTAATCTCGCCAGCAAAGATGCAAGCTCCTATATAGCGTATCAGACAAAGGGTATAGCTCCTAACCGTACTTTTATAATACAATGGAGAAATTTTGGATTCAGTAGCGCTACTGCCTTAACTGCCAACTTCCAGATACTGCTGTCAGAAACTACCGGTGAGCTCGCTGTTCATTATGGTGCTGTTACCCTTACAGGCTCGAGCAGCGTATCTGTACAGGTGGGTTTAAGAGACTTAAGCCGGAGTGTTTTCCTGAACAGGTCTTCCGGCAGTAGCAACTGGACTTCTACTTCCCCGGGAGGATCTTACAGCAGCAATATCTTATATCAGTCTTATTCCAACCCTCCCAATGGATTGAAATTTATTTACAGTCCGCCGGCGGCTTGCGTTAAGCCTGCTGCTCCTACCAACCTGGTACTTACTCCCGAAGTGAACAGGGTACAGGTTGTGTTTACGGCACCTATCCCTGCTGCACAAAAATATTTGGTTGTAAGGACACCCGGAAATACACCGCTCAATACCATGCCTGCCGATCTTGAAACCTACGCGGTAAATAGTAATATTGGTAATGGGGTAGTTGTTTATAACAGCACGGGAACCTCATTTCAAAATACTTCTCTTCTGCAAAACACAACTTACACCTATACCGTATTTCCTTATAATGAATCCTGTTATGGCGGCCCGGCGTATAATACAACCAATCCGTTGACCGGAACGGTAGAAACAAGGGGAGCCCGTGCCTACAGGTGGGCCTTAAGCTCGGGCAGCGGAGATTACCAGCTTGCCACGAACTGGATACCTAACCGGAATTATTCTGAAACAAATGATACGCTTATATTTGACAATGGCGGTAATGTTACGGTTACCAATATCAATGCACAGACCTTAAGTGCCATGGTCATTCAAAACAATACCCGGGTAACCGTATCTGCCAATAATGCTGCAACTTTAACGTTCAACAGGTTTTTCAACCTCGCTTATGGCAGCACGCTTAGCTTCCAGAGCGGTCCTATGCTTAAGTTTGCCTTTCAGAATTCGACACAGCTTCAGAATGCAACTTTTAACGGGACACTTAACCTGGCCGGGAGCTCTTATTTTGATGTGAATTATATTACTGCCGTAGTCAATGGTACGGTAAATGTAAGCAGTGCCAATGCTGAATTCAGCAGCAGCTGCAGCACTTCCACCTGTTCTAACAGATTAACATTCGGGCCCTTTGCTGTTTATAACCACCAAAGAAACGGGGGTGTCATCCCGTCCGCAAATTATGATACTACCGCTACTATCAATATAAGTCAGGTTACCTCGGTGGCTCCTGTTTTGAACGCGGTGCAGGCTCAAAACGCCAGGCTGGGAAACCTGGTTATCAACTGTCCGGATGCTACTGTCAGCCCGGTCAACGGGTTCAGCGGGAAAAGCTTCAGCAATGTTCAGGTTGTAAATGCAGGTACAGGCACCTTGAATTTACCCAATTCTAAGATTTTTGGAGACCTGACCATAGATAAGGGAAAGCTGGAATTAGGCAACAGTACTATATACGGAGACTTCAGGTTGAATAATGGGCAGGTCCACTTCGGTACCGGTCATGTATATGGAGATGCTATATTGGACACAGGAAAAGTATCTGCCGCTGTAGGCTTAAATGTATACAGGGATTTTATTACTACGCAGAATGATACGTTCCAGGGTTGTCTTAAAGTGATGGGTAACCTGCATCAGCAAATAAATATCGGGGGGCCGTTCCTGCAATTCGGCACAGGAGATGTATTGGTGCTGGATAACCCTGCCGGGGCCACACTTACCGGGGAGCTCCCTAATAACGGCGGAACTGTAATTATAAAAAGGGGTAAATGGTCAGGACCAGGTAAAGTAAACCATAGCGGAATGGCTAAGCTTATTTATGATGGGTCGGGTCCGTTCTATACCAGTACGGTGGAGTGGCCGGTAACATCCAGGCCATTCCTGGTTGAGTTTAAAGCTACCGGCCCGGCCCCGTACAACCGGGTATACCTGCAGGCGCATCATACAGCATCTAATGCTTCCCTTGTAAATGGTATTATAGTGCTGGGAGATTATAACCTGAAAGCCACTTTTGATATGAATTTTGCGTCACAGCTTAATGCTTCAAGCTTTGTGGCCACCAACGGCCTGGGAACGCTGACCATGCCCTTTGCCAACGGCACGCTGGGAAGAACATTCCCGGTTGGTACCATAGATGGAAGGGAAGAAAGTACGCCGGTTGCTATGAGCATAAAGAATAATAATACGCTGAGAGATATCAGTATAAGAGTGACTGCAGGACAGCATCCTGAAGATTCATCTGCTACGGATTATATAGCCAGGCATTGGCATATCTATGATTCGGAGGCCGATGCGCCTATGGACTATTCCTTCGTGTTAGGATATCGGCCTGCGGACAAGCATGGCAGCGGCAATATAAAGATACAGGGATTGAAAAATACGGCCTGGACAACATACAATAGTATAGATGACGGCAATACGATATCCCTGACGTATTCACAATCCAATACCGTCAATAAGCTGGACAGCACGCAGTTTGCTGCTTTTGCCCCCGGCACACCGGGAAATGCTAATGTCTATACCTGGACAGGTAATGTGAGCCAGGATTATCAGGTAGCCAATAATTGGCAGCCTGCAAGAAATAATGTTTCCAATACGGATATTTTGCAATTTAACGCAGGAGGTGCTGTCAGTGTGACCAATGTACCCTCTGAGGTCGTCGCGCAGATCGCTTTTACCAATAACACCACTGTTACTTTTGCGCCTGCCTACCAGAATGTTTACTGGTATTTAGAGGCAGATAATGATACCAATACCTACGAAATGCTTATAGAAGCGGGTAGTGCCTGGATCCTGAACGGGGACTACTTTAGGGTAGGGTTCACCAATAACCATTCTAAAGCTAAAATAGAAGGATTACTGGAGCTAAGGCAACGCAGCTATATGGATTTTACAAGATCAGTCACTATTGTTAGTCCTTCGGGTATATTGTCAGCGGGCTCTGCACAAATACAAACATACGCTAACTTTAAAAGTTCCGATACCACGCTCATCATTTATGGTACCTATGAGCATAGGTATGCTACCCTGAAAGGAGAGATTCCGTTGGCTGCCTGGAAAGACGGTTCGAATGTGGTGATCAAAGGATATGCTAATCCGCAGTCGGGCGATATGTCTCCTGCTAATATTCAGCAGTCATTTTACAATTTTACATATGATTGCCAGGCCCAGACCGCTATCGTAAGATGGAACGGATTTTTGCCTGATTCGGTAAGGAATGTTTTCAGGGTATTAAGCACAGGCTCAGGTCAATGGCATTGGGCAGGGCAAAGTGTTGCCAGGAACTATATTGTCAATATTAATAAATATATACAAACAGGGGGTAATGTTAATTTAACAAGTAATGTCGGATCAAGCCAGTCTCCTGTAATCAACATTACCGACTCCTTTGCACACTTAGGAGGGACAGTTTCAGCTTCTTATGAAGCCACACTTGATTTTATAGGTACCAATGGCAGGCAGGATGTGATCTGTCATAATACTTCCCCGGGAGGAAGGGTCCTTTATAAAATATCCAACCCTGCCGGCATTAATCTTATAGGGTCAGGAAACCTATTGCCGAACTCAGACTTTACCATCAATAATTATGGAGGTATAATTATCACTCATACAGCAGTCCCCCCGATCAATACCAACCTGAAGATTGCTTATCTGGATAATGCCAGGCTGACCTATACGGGTAATGCAGCAGTGGCAGGCAATGTAGAATTCCCGGCCATTAGTGCTCCGCCTGTATTGGTGATAGACCTGGCACACCCGGACAGTGCCCTGCTTATGCCTTTTAATCGTACTGTCAGGACCGAAATAAGGTTGCAGAACGGCCATTTGGATATTGGCGCCTACGATCTGACCCTGGGCCAGGGGACCACATCAAATCTTTCGGGCAACCTGGTAAATACATCAGGTAATATATTGATGACTTCGGGCTCCTTCACCAGGTGGATACCCGTTAATACTGCTATTACAGGTATCAATAATTCAAGGGCAATATTCCCGGTCGCAGCAGGCAAAGATAAACGCTGGGTGTCTCTGTTTTTCAGCGCTTCTTCCAGTGTGCAGACCGGGGGAACCATTACGGTCAGGCATAATGCCCTTGCCAACCATACCGGGGGATTTAATATTAACGATGGCAGCTTCAACATCGGTAAACGCTCTAACTCCAGCTGGCTCTTTGAAGCCGGTAACGGACTGGTGGTTACGGGTACCGTTTCTGTTGCGCTCAAAGCTGAAAATATATTCCAGAACTATGTGCCGAACAGCCAGTTGAGGGTCATGTGGCCTAATACTATAATAGGAACGCACCTGGCTTCAGGTAATGCCAATTACGATATTGCCAGGGCAGGGATGCCCTTTTCCAACCTGGTAGACAGCGCTTTCTATATCGGCGCAAGTGATAATAATCTTCCCAATGACTTTATTTCCGTACAATCCGGTAGCTGGAATGATGCTGCTACCTGGAACCGGAATGCTATACCGGGTATTGGTGATAATGTGTATATAGACCCGTCCGATACTGTAGTTATCCAGGCTGCGCCTGCTTCGGCTAAATTCATCACGATCAACCCGGGAGGCGTGCTTTCGGTTAGCGGCAACAGCACTACGATAGATAGTAATGTAATCAACAATGGTGCCTTTTTAATGAGCGGAGGTACTTTTACGAATGGTCCTTTCGGGGGCGGAGGAAGAGATTTTTCAAATGGAGGCTTATTCAAAATAACCAATGGCACATTAAATGTAAACGGCAGCTTTGCTGCCAACGGTGCCGGGTTTATTCAGCATGGCGGAGAGATAATAGTAGATGGTAATTCGGGAACGGCTGCCACAAGTGTACCCCCGGCCAGATCAATAGCAGAAGTGCAGGCCACATTTGTAGATGCTGTTGCGGGAACCCTGACCATTGTCGATCCGCATCACAACAACAACCCCTCAGCTATCAGCTTCAGGGGCGGCGGGTTTGCTCCCGGGCATACCCTCGCACTGGGTAATAGTGTTTCCTCAGGCTCTACCGGTAATACCGATGGCTTTATTGTAAATACATCTGTTAATCAGCCGTTAGGTGATGTTGTTATCAATGGATCTGCTTCGGGAATTAACAGGCATGTCACATTCAACAGCGGCGCATTTATTTCCGGTAATTTATCCCTGTTGAATGAACGTGCGGAACTTAGAATGAGAAGTAGCCTGTCATTGTATCAAAGAGGAAATATTTATATAGATTCAGGAGCAACAATGGTCGCTAGCGGTAACCTGTACTTATCGGATGTAAGGAATTCGTTCCCTGCTCCAAATCCCAACGCGCAAATTATATCAGGAAAAGGGCAGATAAAAAACCTGGTTACTAATCCAACCGCTCATTTTAAAGATATCCTGATCAATAATACATCTGTGGGCGGGGTAACTTTTGATATCGGTGACTTCGCTTTTTCGGGAACATTGACTATTACAAACGGTGTTGTCCATACCAGTGGCAGGACGCTTACAGAAATATCCAATGCTTCATTCAGTCATACGCAATCTGCCGGGTGGGTAAATGGTATCTATAGAAAGCATATTCCCAATAGCACCAACATAATTATGCGTTATTTCCCTGTTGGCAACGCCACTCATCCGACCTGGGTTACTTTGCAGCCTTATAATACAGGCAGCGTGTTGACTCCGGGCTTCCTTACCATACAATCAGTGGACCTGGATCATCCCAATATCAATACCTCTCCTATTGAGGCCACGAAAAGCGTCAACAGGTATTTTGTGATTGATACCCTCGGTGGTAACGGGGTAGTCTTACGGGATAATGCATACGCACTTACAATGAACTGGAATACAGGCGACCTGGATATGAACACAAGCCCCTTGCTTTTCAATGTTGCAAAGTATAATGGCGCTACCTGGGATTACTATCCCCGTTACAGTACTGCTGTTACTTCGATTACTATAAATGTACCGGGAAATGATATCTATGGTGCCTATCAATCCGGGGAGATAGGGGGAGCGCCTTCTATCCTTCTCCAGCCGCAATCCGTACAGGTATGTGAAAATAACAGCACGGCGTTTGAGCTTAATGCCTCCGGCTATACCGCCTTCAGGTGGGAAAAGAAAGAAGGGAATATATTTATTCCCGTATCTAATAATGCTACGTATGCTGGTGCTGCTTCCGACAGGTTACGGATAAGCCGGCCCTCATTTGCTATGGATAACCAGCAATATCGTTGTATCGTGTTTAACCTTTCAGACAGTGTTATCTCTGATACGGTCACACTCCATGTGATGACTAATCTGCCGCTTTCGGTTACCCTGTCGTCCAATAAAGGAAACCAGGTGTGTGCCGGTGAAACGGTGGTCTTTACCGCACAGGTTACGAACGGGGGGAATAACCCGGTATTTCAGTGGAAACGGAATGGTAGTGCTGTAGGTAATAATGCTGCTCAATATACTGCCAGCCAGTTAAGCAATAATGACGAGATCTCCTGCGTGGTTACGGGCAGCTTGTCCTGCGCTGATCCTTTAATGGCCGTGAGTGATACCATTACTATGAATGTAAGCAGCGTTAACCTGGTCGCTTCCATTACCGCATCTGCTAATGCTGTATGTGCCGGCGATATCATTACTTTTGAAGCCAATGTAACAAATGGCGGACCACAGCCATCTTTCCAATGGAAGGTAAATGGAAATAATGTGGGCAATAACAGCAATATTTACAGCGCTAACAACCTGAACAATGACGATAAGGTGTATTGTATAGTTTCCGGCAGCGGTTGCACGCAATCTTCCAGTAAGCATACGGATACCATATCCGTAGCGGTACATCCGAACCTTACGCCTCTTATCAGCATTACGGCCAGCAACAGCACCATATGCAGCGGGGAGACGGTTGTATTTAATGCCAATGCCACGCACCCGGGCAGTGCTCCGCTATATATCTGGAAACGCAATGGAAGCATAGTAGGCAGCAACAGCGCAAGCTATGCTACCGGCACGGTAGACAGCGGCGATATTATTACCTGTGAATTAGTGAGCAGCATTCCCTGTCCTTTGGTGGATACCGCGGTTTCCAACAGCATTACGATGCATGTGAACGCACTCTTGACACCCCTGGTGGCTATTACAGCGAGTGATACCGATATTTGCAGCGGCAGCGCTGTTACCTTTACAGCCACCATTGAAAACGGGGGGACTAACCCGGTGTATCAGTGGCGTGTGAATGGCTTGCTGGTAGGTACCAATGCCGCTTCCTTTACATCTTCGGCGCTCAATGATAATGATACCGTTCGATGCACGCTCATTAGTAATGCCGGTTGCCTGGCAGTAGATACTGTAAATAGCGTGGGCATCATCATGAATGTGAATCCTAACCTGGTTCCGGCTATAGTGATAGTACCCTCTAACGATACGATTTGCGATGGTGACAATGTTACCTTTACGGCTACCGTAACAAACGGGGGGACGTCGCCTGTGTACCAGTGGAAACTGAACGGGCAAAATGCCGGGGGCAATGCCAGTACATACACCGTTGCCCTTGACAGCGCTGACAGGGTTAGCTGTGAATTATATAGCAGTGAGACCTGTATTACCGCAACTATGGTTTCGAGTGATACCCTTGAGGTGCTGGTCCTGCCTGTAGTGACACCGGCAGTTACAGTCACCTCTTCTCATGGAAACGTGTTCTGTGAAGGCTCCAATGTTACATTCACGGCTGCCGTTACTCATGGCGGGACTGTTCCTTCATTCCGGTGGAAAAAGAATAATGTGAATGTAGGCGCCAATAGCGATACCTATACGGATAATGCGCTTGCTGATGGAGATACGATAGTCTGTGAAATTACCAGTAACGAGAAATGTATTACAGCTACCACGGTAGTAAGTGATGAGCTCATCGTCAGGACAACTCCTATGGCTACTCCTGCTGTTACCATATCGGCCAATCCCGGTGTCAGGATTACAGAAGGAACGCAGGTGCAATTTACCGCTACAGGTGTTCATGGAGGGCCGGCCCCTGTGTACGGGTGGTTTAAAAATAACCAGAGCGTAGGCACTAATGCAGCACAATACTCAACAAACGATTTAAAGGATGGTGATGTGATATATGTAGTAATGAACAGTAATGCGGAATGTGTTACCAGTGCTGCTGCTGAAAGTAATAAGCTGATCATCGAAATTGTCCCATTCAGCACAGGAGATGTGAGCGGCAACGCATTGGATAACCTGAAATTCTATCCTAACCCTTCACAAGATTTTGTGATCATTGAAGGGGAGGTGGCGCCCGGCAGTCAGAATGAGGTTGAAATTTCTGTACTCACTATGTCTTCGCAGATCGTCAAAAAAGAAACTTTACACGTTAATAATAGCAGGCTCGAATACACATTATTATTCCCCGGTGATCTTCCGAACGGTACCTATATCGTTGTCGTAAGGCAGGGCAAAAATATCATTCAGAGGAAAGTCACATTGATGAGATAAGAAGCGGTATATAGTAAGATAAGGCACCTGGCTTGAATTCTAAAGCCAGGTGCTTTTTTATTTGTAACCCTTCCCTGGATTAAGGCCATTTAAATGGAATAAAGGTTACATCCAAATAGCCGAGTATAAAATAATGCTCAATATTTATATAATTATTTATACTGACTATCTATATATAAGTAACAAAGCCATCATTGGCAGGTTTAGGATGCTACTAAGCCGTATAAGAGATGCCTCACCTCTGTCCGGAATGCCCACATATGATACAGTACATTTCTTCACCAACAACCCTATAAGGCTTTATCAGGTGGTTCCACTCCTAAGTGTAATGGATTGTTAGGGAGATGGCGCTAAAGCATCCTATGTGGAAATAAATAAATGCAAATTGAGAAGAATAACTAAAGATACTTATAATTTTGTTAAATTATTGATTTTTAATTAATTATAAATTAATTAAATTACCGGTTTCGGTTACATTTCTGATTGGTCTGATTAAGGAATTAACAATTCTATACGATTTTATTTTGTTTCTTAAAAAACTGTTATAATTTCGCCGCGATGTATCGCCCAAAATACATAACCCTATTAACCATAACCGCAAAGCTATTTTTTTTCATAAAGTCAGGTTATTGCCAGGAAAAATCGTTTACCGTTTTCCTGGATCCTCCGCTATTCCGTCAGCAGAAGCTTTTCCAGCAGGTCAACCTGGCCTATGGCGGTGGCGATACTTTAGCGGCTGTTATGCAAATGACGCTGACCGACGGCCGGAACACTCTTTATACCCATACCTATACGGAACGTATCAGCAGCAGCAGGACATCCTATGCGCTGGAATGGAAACCCAGCGGTTTCCGGGGAACGGGCTTGTTCGACCTTTATAAGACCCACGGCTTTTTACCTTACGCCGATGCTTTACGATATGAGCTTACGATTGCTACCGGTGCGGATACCTTCCGGTACGCGCAAGGGGCGGAAGCATCACGTATCATTCCGTCCGATCACCCGCTGATAACGGGATTCCTCTCTTATTTCGACCGGAAGATGGCCCGACGTGTACGGCCCTCCTACGGGCGGCTGGTAAGGGGCTATTTTGAAAGTGAGGGTTTTACCGTTACCGTGCGTTATATGGATGGTGAACGCTACCTGGATATCTACCATTTGTCAGCCTTTATCGGAAGCTATAAACATAATACCAGATCCAAAACCTCTTCTCAGAGAACCTATGATATTTTACCCGGGCATATGACCTTTGATGTCCTTTCGCACCAGGATGTATTGAAAAAGGACCGTTCCGACCGGGCTGTAAGCGGTACGCTGTACAACCGCAGCCAGGTTGCCACCGGGAGAGAGGCACACGCTTCCGTGGACAACAATTACACGGAGCTTGGCGGCAGCATACAGGTGCCGGTGCTGGGCCTCCCTTTTACCGTTAACGGTATGTACACCACGCAGGACAGGCACCGTAACTTTAAATCCAGCTATATCAATGTCAGCTTTGACAGGAGCGGGCTGCTGGCGCAGCTGGAAGAGCAGCAGGCCATCTATTCGGACAATGCGGACAAAGTAAAGAACGCGGGTGCCTTTGCGGGCAGCCGGGTGCAGGATCAGCTCCAGGCTGCTGCCGGCGCCAGAGACCGCATCCTGGGTGAGATCCGTAACGAGCTTTCGATACTTATATCCCGAATGGCCGACAGCGCGACCGCCCGCAGCGGCGTGGCCGGCACCTCCTATGGGCAATATGCGGGTATGTATAAAGACCCGTCAACCATCCGGCCGGAACAGCTGGACTGTACAGGCTGCGATACGGTAACCCTTAGAAGGCTGGAAAAAATAGGCCGCCTCGCCCGGCAGCTGGAAACATATAATACCGCCTATGAGGCCGTTAAAACCAAATATGCCGCGCTGCAGGACAAGCAGCTGGCCGACAGCCTGCAGATCGACAACTTTACGCAACGTTATTATAATAAGGAGCAGCCTGTAAAAGAGCAGTTGCCTGCTCTGGCCTCCCGGCTGCCCAATGGCCGCCTGAAACAATGGGCTACCCGGCTCACCAACTTTGATGCGGGTATGCTCTCCGGCTATCATTCCGATTATACGCTGGCAGGCCAGATGACCAAAGGGCTGGACGCGGGGTATGACTTTAAGCTTTTCAAGGCCGGCACGAACCTGGGCTATACCGACTACCTGTCCCCGGACGGCAGCGTTTTGCGCTATAAAACAGGCCTGGGCAAGCTGGTCTTTAACCCCGCTGACAACCAGGATATCCAGGTATCCTACTTTGCCTATGCGCCGCTCCAGAAGCAACAGGATATTCCGGGGTATGGCGGTATTAAGGGAAGCTACGGCGGCCTGCTGGATGCTGCGCATAACCGGACGGATATTTTCTCTGCGCTTTATGCAGCCGAATGGGACCGGCTGACCCTGAAGCTGGACTACAGCCATTCCAGAACCGCCAACGAAGCGATCAACTTCCGCAACCTGGATAACAGCGCCTTCAATGTGCAGGCCGGGCTGCGCTATATCCCGGACAATGACCTGCTGCTGGCGTATGAGCATATGGGCAGGGCATTTGAGAACCGGGTATTGCCTTTCCTGTTCTCCGGCACGCAAAAAATAAAACTTCAGAACACCGGTACCTATTTCCAGAATAAGATCCGGGTACGCCTGGAATACCAGCTGCTGCTGCAGAGCAGCACCTATTACAGCGGGCGTAACCGTAAGCTGGGCGCGGAGATACAGACCCGCTTCAAACAATTGCCTAACCTGACGGTGGCCTATAAGCCTTTTACGACTTTCCGCACGCTGACGGACACCTTCCAGGTGCAGCAGCGGCCTATGATGGGCGATGTATTCATCGTAAAGGCGAATTACATACTGAAGACCGGATCCGGGGGGATGTACACCTTTAATACTTTTTACAACTATAACCGCAGCCAGGTCGATACGTCCCGCTACAGCAGCTCGAATATACAATTGATGGCGGCCTATGTCCGGAAGGGATGGACGGCCAATGCTACGGCGGGTTATGTGGGCAGCGGCGGGGATGTCCGGGAAAGTATGTCCGGCACCGACCAGGCCCTGCTGTTCAATAATACATTCGAGACCCTGCAGCTGAGCGGGCAGGTACATCCTGCCGTAACGGCGGGAGGTGGGCTGGAGCTGGCGCATGCCGGTCCGGTCATCGTAAGGTCAGGCGTGAACCTCCAGGCGACACTGGCGCCGAAACGCTGGCCAGTGCAGCTAAGCGGTATGGTGCGCTGGATGCGCTACAACAAAGCGCTGACGACGGGAAATCCCGATATAGCAGCCTTTAACCTGGGCATTTATTATACATTTTCAAACAAAAAGCGACAGCAATAATGGTAAGATCATTATACTTCCTTGTATTATTTTTCTGCTGCGTCCGCGGCTACGGTTCCGGCCTGACACTCTCCCTCGGCGCGCTGACGGGAACGGACCTCAATATCCGCAATATGATGTCCTATGACGTCATTTCCAACTATCCGGGCGACAAGACGGTAAGGGTGCAGGGCAAGCTGCAATTCCGCAATACGCGGCATTCGGTGTCCTATACGGCAGAGATCGTGCTGCGTCCCGGTGTGAACCATATGGCAGGGCGCAATATCCGCCTGCAATACTCCTCGCCGGACCTGCAGCGCCTGCTGGAAAGCGGGATGATGCCTGCAGGGGCTTATGAATACTGTGTAACCCTTTCCGAACAGCAGCGTTCGCAGGAAGGCAACGGGCAGCAGGAAACACAGGACTGTGTCTTCGGCAACAATGACGAGCTGTTTATCATTGAGCTGGACTACCCGGAAGACGGGGCGAAAATAAAGGAATTTACGCCGCAGCTGGTCTGGCTGGTGAACAGCCCGCTGGCGGGACAGCTGCAATACCGTGTAAAAGTAGCGGAACAGCAGCCGAAGCAAAGCAAAATATCGGCTATCCAGCGCAACAACTTTGTGCTGGACTATAAATACCATACCGCCAACGCGCTGAGCTATCCCGTTACCGGCCGTCCCTTACGCGCGGGACAGCCCTATGTATGGACGGTAGATGCCTACTATAACAATATACTGGTGGGCACCGCCGCACCCTGGACCTTCACCATTGTTACGGACAGCGTGGAAAAGGTCATTCCTTTCTCCCGGTCGTACTATGACTTTGCGGGCAGCCGCCAGGCGGTGGAGCTGCAGGTAAGCGATACGGTCAAGCTGAAATACAACCATACCGGTGGCGCGGCCAAAATAGCCTATACAGTAGTGCTGCAGGACAAGGGTGAGGAAAAGGACGTGTATAATAGCGAAACGGAACTGGTCACCGGCTGGAATTATAAAGACCTGGTGCTGCAGCGGGGTAAGCTGAAGTATAACAAGCCGTACCTGCTTCGCTTCAGCATAGATGGCAAAAGCTATAAGATACCTTTCAGATATTACAATATAAACAAATTATGAGCATAAACAGCAACCTCTGGCTGGGCCTCGTCCTGGCTGCCGTCATAGGCTATCTCGCCTGGGAACGGTTGGCGGATCGCAGGGTCGTATTTGTGGACACCATCTCCCTGGTGGAATCCTACCAGATGAAAAAAGAGCTTTCGGCCAGCCTGGAAAGGGACTTCCAGGTAAAGAAAGGGGTATTCGACAGTCTTAAAACCTATTTTGTGCTGGACACTACCAATGCGGCTGTCAGGCGGCAGCTCTTTGACCTGGAGCAGCAACTGGCACAGCTACAGGAAGACTACCAGGGTATCAGCACCACGGTCTGGAACCGTATCAACCCCTTGCTGGCCGAATTCGGGAAAGAAAAAGGCTATGACATCATCGTGGGCGCTAATGGTATGGGCACCGTACTGTATGGCAAGCCCGCCATTGACATTACGCAGGAAGTACTGGACTATATCAATAAAGAATATGAAGCGAAATAAGCACCTGCTCCTTTACGCCTTGCTATTCCTCTTGACGGGAGGACTGGCATCCTGCGGTAAAGGCAACAACGGAGACACGCCTTACACACAGGCAAAGGAAATAGATGGTATCCGTTACGAAATATCCGTGATGCCGCTGGATGCCTACAAACGGCAGCGGGATCCTAATTGGAAAGGAGGAAGCGACACCAAAGACTACCTGTACGTGAAGCTGCGGCTGCAGCACAGCGCGGGCGGTACCGACCTGATAAAATGGGGCTGCGCGGACCAGGAATGCTATAACGACCGACTGGCTTTCTTCAATGGCAGCATCCGGGAGCATATCTACCTGACGGACGCGGGCGGCGGCCTGCGTGTGGCGCCTGCGGAGAGCGCCTATGAGAACGGTTACGGGATCAGTCCGCAGGTGGACGTGGTGCTGATCTTTAAGGCCCCCGGCGAAGCATCGGAAGGGCTGCGTCTGGTATTCGAAGATAAAATATACACTCAGCAAATCATAAAATTCAGCTTAAACCAATCGTAGTATGAAACCGATGTTGACAATAAAACAATACTATGTGAAACCCGTAGCCCGTATCCTGTTCGTGATCATGTGGCTGGAGCTGCTGGCTCCGGTGCAGCAGGCTATGGCCCTGACCTCCGGGCCTACCACGCCCGAAATGGGCGGCTTTGAGCCGGTAGGCACCACGGATATGGTGAACACCTTTTCGGGCGACTTCGTTTACAACCTTCCTTTATTCGACCTGGAGGGTTATCCCGTTAACCTGGCCTATCACAGCGGCAGCGGTATGGAAGATGAAGCTTCGTGGGTAGGTCTGGGCTGGAGTCTCAACCCCGGGCAGATCAACAGGGGGGTCCGCGGGATACCCGATGACTATGACGGGGAGCAGATCATCAAGCGCCTGCACGTAGAACCGGAGCGGGAATATGTGTTCAATGCCGGTATTAACGTAGGTTTTGAGCTGGCCGGTGCTGTCAGGGTCGGTTTTGGAATAGACGCGGACGTTACTTTTAATAATTACCGGGGTTGCGGTCTCGGGTTTAATGCTACCACTAATATTAAGATACCTTTGGCAGGAGATCTGGGTAACCAACTGGGCGTAGGTATGAATATGGGGGTTAATTCCTTATCCGGTGCGGATATAGGTACCAGCGTATCCCTTTACCTGGAGTCCCAGAGTGCGGCGCCGGAGAGTATGGGTGGCAGCATCAGCGCGGGTACGGGATTCAATTCCAGGTATGGTCTGAAAGATCCGAACTTCGGACTCAGCGTTTATAAAAGAACCACCCAGGAGGTGACCCAGAAAAACGCGAAGCTGGCAGACGGCAGCCGTGGTGACAAGGTACATAAGGTACGGCGGTATTCAGGTTTTTCCACGGGGGGCACTATTCCCATCGGCCTGCAGAATTTCACTCCTTCCATCAGTAATCCCATGAAGCAGGTGGGCTTTGGCTTCCGGTTGCAGGTAGGATCTGAGGTGCTCTATGGGTATCCGCACCTGAATGTGGGGATGACGTACAGCATTTCGCAGTTTGAGCGGGATGGCACGCGGAACGCTTTCGGTTACCTGAACCTTCAAAATGCCCGTTATGATGATATACTTGATTTTACCAGGGATAAGGATGGCAGCTATAACAAAACACATAAGTCACTGCCTACCAGTGCCCTGTCTTATGACGTATATAGCGTGAACGGCCAGGGGACCGGTGGGATGTTCCGGCCTTTCCGCAATGACATGGGAACGATTTATGATCCGAAGCTGTACACGTTATCCGGTAATGATAATAAGTCTTTGGAAGTAGGCGGCCCTATAGGTTTGAGCGGGGGGCTGCTGGAAGTGGGTGTAAACAATGCGACCATGGCGGTACTTAACAAATCCGGAGTGGGCAGCAAGGGTAACCTGAAAGAGCATGTATTCAGGTTCCGTTCCGGTGAGGTCAATAGAGTATATGAAAACGTGTATTTTAAAAATGCCGGTGAATATACCTATAATTATCTCCAGGATGAAGCGGCTATCAGTTCCAAATCACCGGTGCTGTTTAACCTGCAGCAGGTAAGTACTGATAACGGTAAGAGTTACCAGAGCGCTTCCGGTATCCTCCAGCCACGGGAGCAACGTTCGGCAAGAGCAACGCACTATAGCTATCTCACCAATTTTGATGCCGGCTCCGTACTGGTGGGTGCTATGCCGGAGCTGCTCAGTTACCCTGTCAATACCGGTAGGGCACTGATCAACCGCAGGCCGGAACGCATCAAACGGAATATTTTTAATACTTATGATGAGATCAAAAGGGCGCATATAGGGGAATTCAGGCAGACACTTCCCGACGGCCGAAGATATATTTATGCCATTCCAGCGAAGAACTCCATACAGCGGGAAGCCACCTTCAGTGTGAACCCTGCCAATGCGGATGTGAGCCGTGGTGTGGTCACTTTCAATGCGCAGGAGGACTCGGAGAATAACCCGCACCCGAATGAGAAATATTTCCAGTCTACCATCATGCCTGCGCATGCATATGCTTACCTGCTTACCGCTTCATTATCGGCGGATTATGTAGATGTAACGGGTGACGGACCAACGGAAGATGACCTGGGCACTTATACCAAATTCAATTACAGCCGCGCTGTTAAGGATTACCGCTGGATCGCGCCTTATTCCGCCAACGCTACCGTGGCCAGCTACCACCCGGGCAACTGGACGGATAAGAAAGACGATAAAGGGAGCTATATCATCGGGGCCAAGGATGTATGGTATATCAACTCCATTGAAAGCAAGAACCAGATAGCTGAATTTTATATCAGTGAAAGAAAGGACGGGCTGGGGACTATGGCGCCGGTGATCAAACCCGGTGAACTGCAGGGTACGGGTAATGTGCTGCTCAACAATACGCTGACCAGTCCGCTGACCACCCGGCAGAAGAGTTACCAACTGGATTCCATCGTTATTTATAATAAAAGTACCAGGTTTGATCTTACGAGGGGACCCGTACCACTGAAGACCATTATTTTCCAGTACAGTAATGAGCTGTGCCCGGGCCTGCCTAACAGTGAAGGCGGCGTTGGCAAGCTGACCCTTAAAAAAGTGTACACCCGGAACGGCACTTCGGGCATCAGCCTGCTGAATCCTTATGAATTCCAGTATGCGCAGAATGCTGATTACGACCTCGCGGCCAAAGACCGGTGGGGCACTTATAAGCCTGCGGCGTCCAATGGGGGCGGGCTGACGAATTATGAATTTCCCTACAGCCCGCAGCAAAAGTCGCAGGCGGACGACTATGCCGCTAAATGGCAGTTGTCCCGCGTTATAATGCCTTCGGGGGCAGTGCTGGACATAGCGTATGAAAGTAATGATTACAGCTATGTGCAGGACAAGCGTGCCATGGAGATGATGCGGATAGCAGGGTTAGGTAATTCGCCTAATTTTTATCCTGTCGATATGTTATATAATGACCCGGTGCAGACCAACGATTACGTATATCTGAAGCGTGATAAGACCAGGGAGGCTGCAGGGCTCAGTATCAGGGACAATTACCTGGATGGGCAGGATATGCTGTATTTTAATTTTAAAATAGACATCGGTAACCGGGGAGCCTATGAACCGGTCAGGGGATATGCGAAAGTGGAAGCGGTAGCTGTCTGTCCCGATAATGACGATTATTTTTATATTAAGCTTCGTAAGGAAAAAGCCGGGGAAACCAATAATAATATGATCAGCGCCATCGCGCTGGCCGGGCTGAACTTTGCGAAAGTCAGTGCGCCTTACCTCATCTACCCGGGCCTGGACCCTGATTCTGACCGGCAGATAGCAGAAGGGCTCGCGGCTGCTTTCGACGAATTCGGTAATATGGGCAAGAACGTGAATATGTACCTGCTGGGGCGGCATCTCAGCAAGCTGGTAAATACGAAGCAGTCATGGGTGCGGGTGCAGGCGCCCGGTTTTACCAAGTACGGCGGTGGCGTTCGTGTCAGGAGCATCACCTTGTCGGATGAGTGGGACCAGATGACGGGCAGCTTTAAAAGCACTTATGGCAAGCAATATGAATATACGATCACTTCAGACCGTACGGGTGGTAAGATCAGCAGCGGCGTAGCGGTTAATGAGCCGTCCATCGGCGCTGATGAAAGCCCGCTCCGGCAGCCGGAGCCTTATACGGCGCAGTCCGGCAGGCTGCTGCCCCCGGTGAAGCTTTTCAAGGAAACTCCTCATGCGGAAAGCTTTCTTCCTACGGCTACGGTAGGCTACAGCAGGGTAGTGGTGCACAGCCTGCATGTGAATGATGCCAAATCTTCCAAGTATGAGAACGTCTATGAATACTATACTGCCAGGGATTTCCCTGTAAGGATAGAGCAGACGCCCGTGGCTACCTATAAGGAGCGTAAAAGGGCTAATTTCTTCCTGAGTGAAGTAGAAGCTTCGGTAGGACAGGGATATGCCGTGATACTGAACGATATGCACGGTAAGCCCAAATTTACCGCGGACTATGTGCTGAAGACCACCGGCAATAATGCCGCGCTCGCAGAACGGGAAGAAATATCATCGACACGCTATGTTTACCAGACGGATGCCAATGGCAACCTGGATAATAACGTAAGGGCGCTGATGCCGCCGTCACCTTCCTCTTCCGGGTACAGCATCGCCGATGTTACGCTGGGTGAGGATGTGGATATCAATCATGATGTGCGCTACAATTACTCGTTCACTACATCCCATAATATCAGCTTTAACCTGAATACGGTGAACTTCGGCTGGTTTGTGTTCCCGCTGCCCACGATGTTCAGCCCTAACCAGTCGAAGGAGAATGAATTCACGTCGCAGGTGACCACTAAATTCGTGCAGCAATATGGTATCCTGAAGGAGGTGATTACGCAGAGCCATGGCGCTAAAGTAGTACAGGAGAACCTGTTGTATGACGCACAGTCTGGCAATCCTATCCATTCCGTAGTGAACAACCAGTATAATGACAGGATCAATACACTGTCCATACCGGCTTACCTGGCCTATAATTATATGCAGCCTTCCTACCTGAACGAGGGATTGCGTTTTGAGGCCGAGTCGCTGGTGTTTAAAGGAGATCTTATTTATTTTATTCCTAAATGTGATGAAAAACTGATCCGGGTGGGGGACCAGGTACTGGTGAAAATAGCACTGGATAACTATAATTTTGTTATGAAGCATTTCTGGGTAGTAGGTAAGGAGTTTGTCAATGTGGATAAGACCGATGATCCCGGCGTGCTGACCAGCTATACGCCCGGCGTAGGGGGATCTGTGCCTAACCCCGGTGACCAGATCTGTGTATTCCGGGTGCAGCCGCGGGTACTGTATGGGGAAAGCGCCACACTGCCCAATACCAATAAAAACCCGGATCTGCAGCAGGATATCACCTACGAGGACGTGCCGATGACCATTGTGGTATCGGGCAACAGGAATATGCTGAATGCCAACGTGCAGGAGCTGTCCTTTATGGGCGACAGGAAATTCGTGTCTTTGAGCGACATGCTGAATGTAGGGGTGACAGACAAAATACTGAATACTACTGCGAGCCTGTTTGACAATATGGCGAATGTGTCCCTGCATGGTTCGCGCGAAGGTTCTCCGCCTGTTTACAATGATTTCGTTTCCGGCAGGAAGGGCAATATATACCAGCAGGCCAGCTATGTATACAATACTGAGCGTATGTACAATGATCACAGCAGGAATGACGGGTATTACAAGGATTATTACCCGTTCTGGAAAACGCATTCCGGCAGTGTAGGCGCCTGTGCAGAGCCGGCACCGGCTTTGGACCGCCATCACGTGTCCACCTACAAATGGATGGTGACCAGCCAGTTGATGCGGGTGAGCTACGGCAATATACCGCTGGAAACCTGGGACGCTTCCGGTATCATCTCCAGTGCCCGTTACGGGTTCAACCAGACCCTTCCGATGGTGATGGCCAACAACGCGGGTTATAGCGAGGTGCGCTATTACAGCTTTGAAGATGAGCGACTGGTACGTAACAGGAATATGCACTTGCAGGGATGGCCGACCACTTCACTGCTGGGCATACTGGATCCGCAGCAGACAGGCAGGAACAGGAATGTCGCATTTACCAATATTATTTATAATAATGAATATTTCAAATATGACAACCAGCATTATTATACCGGGTTCAATTTTGTTACGGAAAACGCGCATACGGGCCTGCATGCGCTGATCGCTACCCAGAATGCGCAGGACTTCCATATCATACCGGTCAGTGACCTGAACAATAAGCGCTATAAGATCTCTTACTGGCTGAAGAATCTGGACGGCAGCAAACCGGTTGTCGGACCGGTGGTGATCAAGAGTTACCAGGGCAGCAGCCTGATGAGCACCCTGCACCCCGTACTGAGCATTGTATCCGGTCCTATAGACGGCTGGTATAAGGTGGAGGGAACGATAGATTATCCTTTCCCGGCAGGCAGCGGTATTCCTTCGGGCTATATACCGCATGGCATTTACCTGAGGGTGGCGCAGGTGAACCAGCTGGTGGACGATATACGGTTTGCACCCGTGAACGCGGCCGTGGTGTCTTATGCTTATAACAACCTGACATACAGGTTGATGGCCCAGTTGGACAATAATAATTTCGCGACGTTCTATGAATATGACGCGGAAGGCAATATGGTGAGAACGAAGAAAGAGACGGACCGGGGTATTATGACCATTAACGAGGGCAGAAAATCTTATAAGAAATGAGGAAGCGACTAACCTTTTTGCTGTTAGCGGCGGTATATGCCGGCACCAGTAGCCTTATATGGGCGCAGGGCGATGCCGCAGCCAAACAGCAATATATAGCAATCATCAAAAAGCATTTTGAAGCACCTCACCTGCAATACCGTTACCGGGTGCAGGTGGCGGCTACCGCTCATAAACAAAGCCTGTATGACATTTCCGGCAATATATGCCTGAGCGGACAGCAGTATTATGACAGTTCGGGCACCTATATACAACTGCGAAACAAGGATCACTTCCTGAGCCTTAACCACGAGAATAAGACGGCCAGCCTTGTAAGTGCTCAAAGGTACCGGAGCGTGTTCGGCGCAGCTTCCCTTGATCGTTCTAATGTGATCTACGATCTGCCTTCGGCAGTGCTGGACAGTATGACTACCTACGAGATCAGCACCGAAGGCAGCAATAAGGTGCTTTCATTCCGCTTCCGGCAGCCGGTACAGGGTTTCCAAAGCGCGCGGTTTGTTTTTACCGGCCAGTCACTTTCCGAAGTAATGGTAGTAATGCTGCAGACCGACCGCTGGGGCGACCAGACCGGGCAGCTTTACACTGTCAGGATGCACCATTTCAGTCATTCAGTTCCGCAGTCCCTTTTCAGTATACAGCGTTTCTGCACTGTCAGCGGACAGACTGTCAGGTGGCAGTCCAGGTACACCAAATACCAGGCGTATACCTTATTGTAACTATATTTTATTATTAAGGAGATTATTATATATGATAAAGCAATTCCCGCTCTTCCGATTACTGTTTGCAGCCGTGCTGCTGTTGTCCGGTATCCGCGTGTCCGGCCAGTCCTTTAAATTTGAGACGGAGAAGTATGTGCAGGACCTTTCCAACTGGACCGCTGTCCCGCTGGGCAGTGTACAGCATGACTATTATTCCCTGCTCCCGGGTTTTTATACCTATGGTAAATTCAAGTCCGTGGACGATTACCTGGTACTGGGCATTAATCACCAGAGCCTGAAACAGGTGGCTGATTTTGACCTTACTTTCACGTTCCAGGTGAAAGGGTATAAGAGTGCCGGCAGCACGTCCACCTTCCCGGTCGCCATGCGGCTGCAGTACAGGCATGATTCGCTGGAAGCCTACGAGGACAGGGTAGTATACCGTATACATGATACTTTCCACAAGCTGGAAATACTATCCATGCAGGTGGTGATCAATGACGGCAGCAATACCATATTGCCCAACAGCCAGGTGCCGGAAAACGTCTTCCTGGAAGGAGGCATTTACCTGCAGCGGTACGACTACAGCAGGCTCACGGCTTCGGTGCGTCCCTATGTGACCAGCGTGGCGGCCAATGATAAACTGAAAGTGATCTGGGATATGAACCCGTCCGCTTCTTACTCCTGCGGCAGCATACCTCCCGTATCGTCTTTCAGTCCTGTGCTGTACGAGCTGGAGTGGCTGTATGTGGATAATTACAGTATAGATAATTATGTCTCGGGTAACGCGGTGCAGATCTTCAACGCTTCTTCCTACAGCTTTAATTATAATTTTAACAACAATGCCACGAGGGTACAGACCTCCAATAACTATTACGAGATACCGCTGGTTTACGGCAGGGGCGCCCTGGTATACCGTGTCAGGACAATACGACCTAACGCCACTAATTATACCGAGCTGGAATATGGTCCATGGACCATCGACCCCAGGGGCGGCATTTCGCCTTCGCGCTTCAATCCTTCCAATACCAACGGGTTCAGGTGCGTGTCCAACTGTGTGTATTTTATACAGACCGCTTACGAGACCGACCGGATCAACTGGATGCACAACCTGAGCTTTGCCGAAGATGGCAAGCAAAAGAGTGTAGTAAGCTATTTTGACGGTACAGGCAAAAGCCGCCAGGTACAGACCCGTATCTCTTCCGACCCGGATTATGTGGTGGCTGTTGACCAGGTCTATGATAAGGAAGGACGTCCTTCTATTTCTACACTGCCTGTTCCGGTATTGTCGCAGAACATGCGGTTCAAGGATGATGTTGCGCTGAATGACGAGACCGGCCTGCCTTACAGGGCGGAAGATTTTGACAAGGGATGCCTGAAAGACCCCATCTCACCGCTGAGCCCTTCCAGCAAAGCGGCCACTTACTATTCCTCCGCTAATCCTGACCAGTCGGGTATGCAGCAGTATGTCCCTGACGCCGGCGGCTACCCGTTCATAGAAACTATTTATTCGCCGGATGCCACTAATAAAGTATTGTGGCAGGGTGGCGCCGGTGAGCATTTCCAGCGTACGGGCAGGGGAACCTCCTATGCCTATGTGACGGCCAACCAGAAGGAGCTGAACCGTTATTTCGGGAATGAGGCCGGATATTTCCAGTTTTACCCCAAACAGTATGTTACAGACCCGAACGGCCAGAGCAGCGTGAGCATACTGGATCCATCGGGCAAGACCGTACTGAGCGGGCTGACCGGTCACAAGCCGGACGCCTCGCACCCGATAAGCGACCTGGATAACCAGCCGGCAGCCACCGCAGTAACGTTTGATGTGCTGCAGGGCGCGCTCCAGGACCTGGGTCTGAGCTACCGAAATTTCAGCTATGCTTTTATGCCGGAAGGCAGCGGAGCGCACAGCTACAGTTACAGCGGTACGGTGCATCCTTATGATCCCGGCTGCGGTACCGCGGTAAACAGGTATATACAGGTGCCGGGCTTTTATAAGATACAGGTTACGGACGAATGTGGTAATATGGTAACGGAAAGCCTGGATGACGAAAGTAAGACCATCGCGTTCGTGAACAGCGCAGCACCCTATGCCATAGCATCGGCGCCGGTGACACAGTCCTTTACCCTGCCTTCGGACCGACACGTGATCCGCAAGGAGCTGGTATTCCCGGATACGATGCTGTATCGTGCCGCCCGGGAATTTACGCTTGATAATATGGGATATGAACAGTGTTACCTGGATTCCAACCATTTTATCCGGGAAGAGATAGAAAAGCAGCCCTTTCCCTGTGATTCGAGCTCGTTAAAGAATGATTGTCATGTGCTGCGCCAGAAACTGAAAGACGAATTGTACCCTGGCGCCAAATACGGCAAGTATACCGCCAGCCCGCGCTATAATATCTTCCTCAATGGCCATGCGAATTCTATTTTTACCGACTTTTTCGTGGATTCGACCAAGGTGGATTCCGTGCTGCTGTGCACCGATACGCTCTTCCGTATACGCCGCCTGTATGATTGTGACAACCGGTTCAGGCTGGAGGTGGACGAAACCGAGATGTTCCCCGAGATACAGGAACAATGGGAGCTGAATACCATCAGGCATTTCGCCCGTGAGTACTATATATATGAAAGGAGCTGTGATGGCGTATATTTTGCCAATAACCAGCCGAAATCTGTAACCTGCTATCCCACATTATCCTTTAACGAGAGCAACTGTGAGCAAGAAGAGATCGTGGAGATGTACCGGTACGAGATGATACCCGAATGCCGTTACGGGCTGGACGAGTATTATGATTTTAATAACCCGGTAAGCTATGTAACGCAACCGCGCTACAGCTATATTTACCGTTATAATTACCAGTATCGCTACCAGGTGGAATGCCTGGGATTGAAAAACATTCCAGTAGGTCATCTCTGGCCGGGCATGTACCCCAACGATGAGCTGGCGGTGGCCGATATGACGCCGGACCAGCTGATCGCCGTGTTCAACGACGCGATAGCGGAGCACCTGCTGCCGCTGCACCCGGAATATTGCAAGCTGCTGGCCTGTGATTCGAGCAATTACATAGGTACGCTTTCCAGGATCAGGGGTTACAATGATGCCCGTTTCCTGAATGTGGAGACCCTGAACAAAATGGCCGCCGCCGACCCGATGAATATGGTGAATGACCCGTTGCGCCCGCTGACCACCGCGCAGCTTAAAGTGATGCGCGTGAGCCCCACTACTGCCTGGGGCATTGATACGTTCAGCCTGCGCCAGACCTACGGCGCCAACGGCTTTTCAGTAGCAGGCGACTCTATGTACCATGGGGAGATCAGCACGCTGGTATTGCTGAATACGTTACCTGATTACGTTTACTATCGTGATTTGTACACCCGCAACCTGGTGAACAATTACATAGGCAACAGGACGCTGCTCCTGCAGAAGGTGACCGATGGGTCCGGCGGGTGCGCGCCATGTGCCGCGGATTTCCGGATGATCCTGGAGCCGCCGCCTGCCATACCGGAGTTTTACAACAGCCTGGGTGAAGTGGTGGATAATAATGTACCGCAATGGATGCGTGATGTGATCAATGACCCGCTCAATACTACTTATAATAATGCCGCACTGGCAGAGATCAACAGCCAGGTGGCGGCCAATAACGCCTACCTCTGCGACCGCCAGGTAGAGGAAGTGATCAGCAGCCTGTCCGGTTGCGGTACGCTTACCACGGCCAACCTGAATGATATCCGCGCCATCTTGCGGAACGGTAGCGTTTGCAATAACACGCAAGGCCGGAATATTACACCCGAGCTGGTCAAAACGGCCATTACCACCGTGCTGGGACCGGGAGCGCTGAACAGCCTCTGCAACCCCTATATGGTGACCTATAACAAGTACAACCAGGCGGCCTCAGGTGCCCGGCTGTCCGAATACCTGCCTTACGAGGACGATTATTACGACCAGGGCAGGGCTTTCCTGAATCGGCTGCTGGGTCGTGTGCAGGCTGCCGCCACCACCATTGACCTGGACCCGGTGGGCAGCATATATGAAAAGGCCCTGTGCGTTACGCTGGGACTGAACCTGACCACTACGCATACAGTGGGTTTCACCTATAGCGAGTATACCGCTTCCAACCTGCCCAACCAGGTCATGGGCCTGGCACGGCTCATTAACGGTACGGTATCAGAGGATATCTACCTGGCGCCCCATAACCCCACTAATCCTGATTTCGGGTGCGGCTACAACGCGACCCAGCGATTTGACGCCCATACCATCCGCTTTGAGACGGGCCGCAGCGTGCTGTCACATCCCTATGGTGAGCTGATGGCCAGCGTTATGATGCAGAATGCCTTTTTACTGCAGGGCAGCGCTTCCGGCTCTTCCTCCTGTAACAATTACCTGGCCTGGCACAAGCGTACGCCTATGCAGTGGCTGAACCCCCGCAAGGAGCTGGGCGAGGTGCTGGTCTGTACGGATATTGATGCGGCTATGACCCGGTTTATGGCTGACCAGCCGGTGTATGGCTATAATAACGGGATGAATACTGCTGAGGGCCAGCGGGCTGCGAGGAATTACCTGAACTATACTTTCAATAAAGCCTATAGCTTTGCGGATTACCAGGAGCTGATGCAGGGCTGTAAAGTACCTTACCGTACTGCGCTGGAAATGGAAAAAGCGGCTTACGAGCTGACGTTTACCGGCACCGTCCAGTACCAGCAGTTTGTCAATAATTTCAAGAATTATTTTGATGATACGGTAGCGTTTTCGGCCTTTACCTATTTCAACGGCGGCCACCTGGTAGCGGATGTCAGCCATCACCAGTTCCCGCCGCATATCTGGGGCCTGGTACAGTCCTATATCGGCAGCTATGCCCCACTGGTGAGCCGCCAGGCGCATACCCGGCTGTCAGGCGCTACGCTGGCGGAGCTGTGGCTGCCGGCGGCTGACGCGTGCAACGCTGCACTGGCAGGCATGGGCTATACGACCTATACCACTTACCAGGTACCGCTGGTGAATAATACGCAGGCCGCTGTACGGAAATATACCATACCGGAAGTGAGCGGCGGCACGCTGGCCGACCAGATGGACCGCCTGCGGGCGCTCCGTGATATGCTGGAGGATAACGGCTGCGGTGTAGCCCGCTGGGATACCCGTCACCCGCTGTGGTTTGCCCGAACAGACGATCCCGATGGTCATGACGCTTACCTGGACTATATTTACGCGCTGGCCGGCAGCGGCAGTGTCACTGTACGCAACCAGGCGGACGCGGGTATCCTGCCTTCGCAACTGGCCTTTGCCAATGCCGTGAGCCATGCACAACTGGAGCCGGTGACCTATATTGATATCTTCCGCGAGCAGCGTCTTACCGACCTGGCCTACCCGCTGACACGCAACAGTGAGAATATTACTTTCCTGGAGGATATCGTGAGCCGTGTAACGGCAGCGAACGGCAATAAGCTGTTCCCGGCTGCCCGGACAACACCGGTGACTGGCCTGTCCGGGTTTCAATATGACAATACCGATATCGACCGGCTGACGGTGTACCGCACGGCCGACGGCGGCGCATGGTACACGCTTTTTGACGCGCGCAACAGGCGGTATAACGTGTATATCAAATCGAATGAGCAATTCCTGGTGAAGCCGGAGAACTATACCTATGTGCCCGGCTCCCTGAAGATCAAGCCTGCCGGCGGCAGCATGCAGACCTTTACGGTCAAGCTGCAGGCTATCAGGATCAGCCCGCTGACCGTGCATGAGGTGGTGTGCTACGGCTTTACAGATTTTGAGCTGGGCACCGGTGCGGGCCTTCCCAACGTGGTGCTGGGCACGCCGCAGCAGCCAGTGGGTACGGTGGACCGTTATAACTGTGAGTACGGCATTTACGAGTTCGCAGCTGAACAAGGCCGCCTGGAGCACCGCCGTTATACCGACCGCATCATCCGGGAGCATTTTACCGCGATGCAGCGGCATTTCCCGGCTAAAACTACCGATACGCTGGACCTGACCACTATAGAAAAGCAATATCATTTTACCGCTTATTATTATGACCTGGCGGGCAACCTGACCCGTACGGCGCCGCCGGAGGGTATACGGCCGCTGGCATCCGGTATGTTTGCCGCTGTCAACAGCGACAGGGATAACGGTACGATGAATCCCGCCTACCGTGCAGCCCATGAGAAAACATCGCGCTACCGCTATAATACGCTGAACCAGCTGGTATGGCAGGAAACGCCGGACGGCGGGGTCACTACTTTCCATTATGATGCCGTAGGACGGATGGTGTTTTCACAGAACGCCCGACAGGCCGATGCCGGGGTATACGCCTATACCCTGTACGACGACCTTAACCGGATCACGGAATCGGGCCAGGTGGCCATACCGCCTGCCGACCTGTGGTATGTGACGGAGTCACAGCAGCACAGCGCTTCCGGTAATATAAAGACCTATGTACGCAGCCAGAGCCGCAAGTATGTGACCTCCACGGTGTACGATCAGCCGCTGCTGAACCTGGGCGCGGAGCCGGGCATAGACGGGCAGGATAACCTGCAGAACCGTGTAGCGTCCGTGCTGTACACGCCTGTGCTCAGCAACAGCCAGAACCCGTACTCCTATTTTACGCATGCTTCGCACTTCAGCTATGACGCCGCAGGCAATGTGAAGACCCTGGTGCAGGACCAGCCGCATATGCATTATATGGGACAGCGCTTCAAGCGCATAGATTATGATTATGACTACCTGAGCGGTAAGGTGAATATGCTGAGCTACAACCGCGGCGGCGCCGACCAGTATTACCAGAAATATGATTATGACGCGGACAACCGCATTACCTCGGTACTGACCAGCAATGACGGCGTACAGTGGGACCGGGACGCTGCCTATACTTACTATAAGCACGGACCGCTGGCCACGATGCAGCTGGGCGATATGCAGGTGCAGGGTATCCAGTATGCCTACAGCATACAGGGGTGGCTGAAGGCCATCAATGCCGATGTGCTGCACCCGGACGCGGATATGGGCCATGACGGTCAGACCAGCCCGCTGATGCCTAAGGATGTGTTCGCGCATGCCCTGGATTACCACCAGGACGATTACCGGGCTATCAGTACGGCCGGCTTTATGAAAGGTACGGCTGCCAACCCGCTGAGCCAGTCGCTGTACAACGGCAACATCGCCCGGCAGACCACGGCCATCCACGGCCTGACGAATATGCAGCGCACGTACCAGTACGACCAGCTGAACCGGCTGTTGTCGGCGGGCTATACGGAGCTGGACAATAACGCGCCTTACGAGGCCACTGCAGTGCCGAATGACGGGTATGCGAACAGCTACAGCTATGACGCTGACGGGAATATTATCTCGCTGCTCCGTAAAGACGGCGCGGGAACTACCTTTGACCAGCTGCAGTACCACTACCAGGCTACAACGAACAACAAGCTGGACTACGTGGACGACCAGGTACCTGCCCGGATAGGCGGTGACCTGGACCTGGGGCCGGGGCAATCCTCGGGCAACTATGTGTATGACGCGTCCGGCAACCTTGTGAAAGACGTGCAGGGCGGCCTGGAGGAGATCAGCTGGAACGCGATGGGCAAAGTGGATGTGATCCGCAACCCGGACGCGGGACAATACATTTCTTTCTACTATGACGGTATGGGACAGCGGGTGCGCAAGGACGTGCTGACGGAAGATGATAACGGCGACGGCGACCTGCTCTCTGACCTGTACACGCGTGACGCTCAGGGTAATATCCTGGCGGTGTACAAGCGTAAAGCGAAGGTGAACAATAATAACTTTATCGACTGGCTGAACCAGAGCATCATCGACCAGCACCCGGCCTGGACTCCCGGCTCCGGCACGGGGCTGCCTGCGGTGGTGGCTGAGATAGCGGGTCCCGCTTCCGAGTTCCGGGAGCACCTGCTGAACCATAATACCGTGCGTACTGCCTGGGGTCCGGGCTATATTGCCTCGGCCTATACGCCCGCGCAATACGCGCAGCACTCCCCGCTGATCTATAATGAGGTGACGAACGGGCTGGGCTTCGGGAATTTTTATCCCGCTATGCGGGCCTATAACGGCGGCACGGCGCTGAAAACGGAAGCGCAGCACAATACCGCTTTCGCGAAGCGGCTGCTGCTGCCTTTATTTACGGTGGGTGAGGCCGCGGCATCGGGCAGCGGTACGGACACCTCCCTGGCGGTGTTGCTGATGACGATGAAGGAATCGGCGCCTGACATGCTGGACTACCTGGCGTTCCAGCGGGGTGTGACCACGGATGTTACCAGCGGTATTGACGTGGCCACGGGGATGTACGACTACTTGTCTAACAACCCGTGGAGCGCTTACGAGATCGTAGATAAGGAGCTGGGGGGGTACTACGGCTCTGATGATATGACGGCGTTCATCAGCGCTGTTGTGGACCAGGACAGCATCTATACCGTATCTTTTTATGAAGATCCGCTGAAAGCCGGTTTCCGTGAGGAGCTGTATGTAACGATCCTGTCGAATGACAGCCTGAAAGGCGCTGCGCTGGACGTGTGCGTGCAATTGAAAGACGTGAAGGAGCCGGGCTGGTTTGATGATGTGAGCGAAGATGAGAAGCTGTCTGCCGCTTATGAGCTGCACACGGAGAACTTTATCGGCGACCTGGTGAGCTCCGGCTACCTGTCTGCGGTGAATGACGCGCTGAGCGCCTATTATACGGTATATACGCCAGACGGCAGCGCTCGTGTGCAGTGGGTGACGTATATGCAGGAGCTGACGTTGCTGCAGCAGGTGACAAGTGGTCCGCTGAGCAGCAGCTATACGTTCCCTACGGTGACGCTGACAACGCCTGACTACCTGAAGATCGACTCGGTACGGCTGGCGGAGCATCACCTGTACGGCAGCAGCAGGTTGGGGATCAAAAGCTATCCTGAGGGTTATTTAGTGAATGTGTTTAACGTGGAGGTCCCTGCACAGAACGTATCTTACCTGAGCGCGCGTGCACCGTGGTACCATTTGGGCCAGGACAACCTGGTACAGGCATCCGCCAAGCTGCCTTATTCGGGTACCACTTCTAATATGTACACACGTACGGCTTATTTGGTAAACCGTTACCTGGGACTGAAGCATTATGAGCTGACCGACCATTTAGGTAATGTGAATGTAAGCATCCTGGATAAAAAGACGGGGACCGGTGACGGAAACCCGGGAGAATATGCGTATCTTAGTGCTAACCTAAGCTCTTTTACAGATTATTATCCTTTTGGTATGCCGATGCCGGAGCGGAACGGAAGTTCTACGCATTATAGAATGGGCTTTAACGGGATGGAAAAGGATGATGAGGTCAAAGGGAAGGGCAACAGCCTGGATTTTGGGGCGAGGATGTATGATAGCAGGTTAGGTAGATTTTTGAGCTTGGATCCGCTGGCAAATCAATTTGCTATGTACAGTCCATATCTTTTTGCAGGAAATAAGCCGATATCTTGTATTGATGCAAATGGAGAAAGAGAAGTTTATTATGTAATACTTCAAGTGAAGCAAGATGAAGGGAAAACTGTTAATATTCCTATGGTTCATAGTGTAAAGAAGGAATTTACAGACTATCTTGGATTGGATTTGACAACGCACCATATAATTGTCAATGGAAAGGTAGTAAATGGATTACAATGGGCATCCTATAAACAGATGGTTGAGGATGTAATGTTTGCGAATGCTGAGGATATAGAGAATTTAGCATCATTAAGTAGAATTAAAGGAGCACAATATCAAATGATTGGTATGCAACACTCATTGGATATGACTATGGCGGCGGCACATGATCCAGATGTTTCAGGAAATAGTGATTTTGGCAATACCAGAGGGATAGAAAATACGAAAACTGTTTCAGATAATAGAAAATCAGGTTCAACTTGGAAAGGTGCTGTAAATTATAGCAAACTTCCAGAGCCAAAAAATGTGGGAGCTGGTAAAAAGTTTACCCCTACGCAACTGAAAGCAGCAAAAGAGTTAAATATGAAAGAAAATGGAGGTGTTTTAAGAAGCGATATTGACGGTAGTCCAATGAATCCGTCTAAACAATCAAAAAAAGGAGTACCCGCTGATATGAAGCAAGTTGAAGGCGACCACATAATGCCTAAAAGCAATGGGGGAACGAACAGCAATAGTAATCTACAACTTATCAACAAACGACAAAATCTACAAAAAAGTAATAAATAATTAAATGGATAAAAACACGTCAGTCTTTACAACAAAAAAAATAGTAGTAGCATTAGAGCCAATAACCACAGTTATACATGATTATGAAGGAGAATGGCAGTTTTTAGGAAATAGTGATGTTACTATGGAAGATTTGCTAATGGTTTCAATAAAACAAATATTGGAAATAGATGACACTATTGAAAAAGTGTTAGATATGAAACAAGGTCAAGAAGCTTATAGATTACCGAATGGAGAATGGAGTTTTTCAAAACTTGAGTATTAACTATCTTTTGGTAATGTACTCGGTAGTGTTGGTAATGTATCAAAGGAGTTGGTCTTACAAAATTATTTATTCAAGTTATTGATTATTAATTGTTATGTAATGTTCATTCCGGGTAATGGCAGATAAATTGAGGTAAAGATTGGATCATCTTTCTTTATTTTGTCGTTAAAACACCCCTTCTAATGCAACCAGCTGTAGTTAAGTGTATCAAAGGAGTTGGTCATCATATTTGTTGTCCTTATTGTACTGGCTATGGTATCAAAGGTAATGTACTCAAATTGTTGTTTTTCATAAAAGTGCCGGTACTATCCTTTAAAATCAATACTTTTAACATTACAATGTATGAAATTCGGGTGGTCTATGGGTCGCCCGAAGCTGTTTTAGGTCCTCAAACCGGTCTTAAATTCAGTTGTTGATGACCTTGTGTTCTCAAATTGTTGTTTTATAAAAATAGGTTATGTGTCCTTATTGTGCTGCCGACTGTATTCGATATGGCAAAAGCAA
>MKSF01000027.1 GCA_001897155.1 Bacteroidetes bacterium 47-18
ACATAACCTATTTTTATAAAACAACAATTTGAGAACACAAGGTCATCAACAACTGCATTTAAGACCGGTTTGAGGACCTAAAACAGCTTCGGGCGACCCATAGACCGCCCGAATTTCATACATCGTAATGTTAAAAGTATTGATTTTAAAGGATAGCACCGTAACTTTTATGAAAAACAACAATTTGAGTACATTACCATAATTGGTATTAGCGATCCATCGTCCATCGAGCAGCACTTCCCGAAGCCGGGCTGCAATGGTTAAGTTCCTTGTCATTGTGTTTGTAAATAAATTAATAATTATCCGTCGCTTGCCGCCAATCGTCTGCGAAGCGCTACTTATGGGCACGCACAAAAGTATCACCGTTAAACCTGTACTGCCCGCTATGCCCGCACCTGTTGCCTGCAATTTCTTGTCCGTCATCGCAGCCTGTCCCGTAAAGGATATCATCCCTGCTGACAGTGTACCGGTAGGACAGGGTTTTGGTTTTCGGATCGTAATGCACATTGCCGTCTCCCTGCCGGTAGTCAAGGTCCAGGCAAAAGTCCGTCTGCAGGGAGCTGTCTGAGATTGACAGCAAAGCCGTATAGCTGAACTCACAGGTATTACAGCTTATTCCCCCGCCCCGGCACAGATATTTTGTCTTACCTTTGGATTTCAAAATCGAAATTTCATCAATTGTTCCCCCATAATCATTCCCTACTCCCCTGTCCTGTTTGCAGAAAGCCAGTTTCCCGCCCCGGGGCTCTCCGTCCGGCAGCCGGTAGTAGACAATATTAATATGTGATTTGTAGGAGCCGCCGGTATTTTCAAAGAATGAAAAAACTATTAACTTCTTATCCGGCGATATGGTCTTATGAAGATGCAGCAGGCTTTCTATCTTATACCTGACAATATTTTTATTGTTCAGGATCTCTAACAGGAGATCTGTCACCTGCCCGTTGAGCGAATCTATTATTGCCGCATCACCATCACGGAGAGGTATTAATGTGTCCAGCGACGCCGTGCAGGAATTTATCAGCCGGATCTTTTCCTTTATGCTGTCTGTCTGCCCGAATGAAACAACCGTCCACAGGGAAATTGCTATAATAAAAATTATGTGTCTTATCATTTTTAATTGTGTTTGACAGTTCCGGGGCATTGGGGAGCCACTCCGGAACGTCCGGGGCCCTGCTATCAAATATAACGAAAATATTCAATTGATGCGCTCCGTATTGCACAGCATCGCCGCTATCGCCTGCAGGACTGACGGGCAATTTCAATTACCGCTATTTTCTTAAGATCTTTTCCATTGCTTTTCCTTTAGCCAGTTCGTCAACCAGCTTATCCAGATAACGGATTTGCCTCATAAGATCGTCTTCAATCTCTTCCACACGATAACCGCATATTACACCCGTAATCTTGGAGGCATTAGGATTGATTTGCGGCGCCTGTCCAAAAAAATCTTCAAAATTGGTTTTATTATCGAGATGCTGCTGCAATGTATCTTCATTATATCCTGTCAGCCAAAATATAATTTCATCCAGCTCTGCCTTCGTACGGCCCTTCTTCTCCGCTTTGGCAATGTAGTGCGGGTAGACTCCCGCAAAAGACATCTTACGTACCCTTTCGTAATTTTTATCGTTCATTTTTATCATTTTTTGATGTTAAAGATCAGCGTTCCGCCCTTTCCTCAGTATAAAAGCGCTTACCGGTGCCATTCCTGACACGGCAGGCAATACTTCCTGATAAGTGATTAAAATTACGAAAAACGGGTGTTTGTACATCGCCTTAAAATCTGCCATTGTTATGGTTTTAGCCAGCACACCCGTTTACGCGCAGTTATTCAAACGTGCGCAGCATGAACGTCAATACAATCAGGCATAAACAAATAATTAGCGCGGAAGGGCCTTGTCCGTATCATTACTGTCACCTGCTTCCGTATGTTCAACCGGGGCTGTTAAATATTTTAAAAGCACCAGGCACAGTAATAACTATTCTATATCTTGCGCACGGAGTATGAAAAACTATGTTATTCCTGGCATAGTTGTTATAAGCCGTCAGGAAAAGGGACCTGACGGCTTTTGTTTTGCAGGCAGAACCCTAACAATAGCTGTTGTGCTTAACTGCAGCGGGAGAGATGCGGTTTTCATTGATCCGGGAAAGTTGCCCACCCGGGATATCATAGCAGGCTCTTTCTCCCGGAAAGCTGTATGCCTGCACTGTATTGATGCCGAACTATTCCGGCCCCTGGAAAGACCATATGGCACGCTTCAGCATCAGGTTCCTGTAGTACAGGTTATGGCAATCGCCGTCCTTATAATAGATACGCCAGTTCCGGTCCGCAATATCAAAGGGTTTTACGAAAAGATGATACACCCATCTTGCAACGGCAAAGGAGGTCTTTTTCCTGTTTTTAGACAAAGTGACCATACCCGTACCGGTACCTGTGCCCGGCTCACCGGGAGCGCTTCTGAAAACGACCTGCATGATACGTTCAGGGTACCACCTCTTATAAATAGCGCCCGACACTTTCCTGAGCGCCTTCACCCGCCCGTAATTAGACAGCCTGTAAAGCCCCTCATATCCCGGGAAATCCTTCCACTTCTCATTGCTGTACTCCGGGGCGGACGGAGCCGCGTCTGCTGCCAGCCTGGGCAGCTTGTCCTTCCGGAGCGTTTTCCTCCAGCCATACTGCCATACGAAGCCCTTGTACAGAAACGTATCGCCGCTGGCAGCAGCAGAAATAGCGGACCCGCTGATGCCGAGCTGCTTGGCGGCTTCATAGATACTGACATACTGGTTCAATAGCTCACCCTTCCCGTTGAACTGGCTCACCGGGCGGGACAATACTTTTAAATGGCTCTCCGCCCTGCCCGATTCATAGGCGTGGAGGCCCAATGCCGAGCGGTTCGTTATGAACAGGTTCCGGTAATCGACATTACGGCCGTCACCATCCTTAAAGCTGACCCTCAGGTCCATATCAGTAAGATCGAAAGGCTCCACGAAACAATGGTAAACCAGCCTGCTGACAGCATAGCTGTAATGCTGCCCCTCGTAGCTTAATGTAATAACCAGGGAATACAGAAGATCGCCGATTTTCTTATTGAGGTTGGTGGTAAGTTTCAGCTTCCTGATCTTTTCCGGGAGCACACGCTCTCCTCCATACCGGTTAATATAGGCTCTTCGCAAAGACTTCACTCTTCCACAGCTGGATATCTCGTAATAATCTTCAAAGCCGGGAATCGGCTTCCAGTACTCACCGGGAAGATCTTCCAGTGTTAATATTTCGTAGGGATATTTTTCACGCACCATAACTATCAAATATACTTAAACATACAATATATAACACATTATTTTCATTGCACTCCCCCAAACAGGGAAAACTGTACCCTGTCTTTTACATGCCAGTGATCCGGCAATACGCTTCAAACGCGTATTATTAACAGCTCAACAAAAAGAGCCGCCAGACTGCAAACTGGCGGCTCGAACCCATGATTTTTATGACACCACAAATGTCATTATTATCATCAAAACAAAAGCCAGTGCAAAAGGTTGTCTACTTCATTTTTTTAACAGAAAACACGCGATCAGGGTCGGCGATGATTTTAAACCGACCTGAAATATTGAGATAATAGTAACGCACTAAAAAGAGCAATATGATCTGTCAGGTAAATATATTAATAAAAATAACACTTTACTTGTTAAAATTTGTACATTTAATAACATATTACTATTTGTTCCTGTTTAATAAGCCCCTGATAAGTCCTTAAAGCGCTATAATCATATGCAAAATATCGGGAAGGGAAATGCTGAAAATCTTAAAGAATAAAAAACCAAACCATAAATAAAATGAATGCGACAACTGATCTTCTGAGGCCTCAATCGCCTTCCGACCTTGAAATGATTGAAACAATGGATTTAGCTCAGGCTGATATTTCTATGACTTTGGAAAGCATGAATAGAACATTGGAATCCGACCCCTACGACACTTTTTTTAATGGAATTATGGTCAATATTGAAACTTACGGCATTTTCGGTTACCACATCTATAACAGGCACGACATCAGGGTATATGGAAATGATAATATTTTTATTACTTCCGAACCCCGCAATATAGCTCCCCTGGAATTCCTTACGATCTACCGTAGTAACGGGGTGCCACTGGTCAGTGTTTTTGACTGGGGCTTAAAGAAATATGCGAAATTTACCGAGCTTACAGAACAGTTTTCAAAAACATTCGGGCGCCTGATGCAAACACCTAACGGAGAAAAGGTATACGCTTTCTGTTTCCAGAACTTCTTTAATTTCCAACGTAACAGCAACCAGGTAATTCTTTGTGATGCTCATAAATGGCATTTATTTTACGAATCCCCGGTAACCGGAATTCCTGCTCCTGCACCCCAGGGAGTTGCAAGCGGGTGGTCAGTTTTTGAATATAAAAGATTTAAGGCTGCATCCGAACCGTGGGCCAATGTTCCATTCATGTTAGGTACCATGGGATTGCAGGTAATGGATAAAAACGGAAAATGGTTTACCCTTTCCGGGCAGCAATCGGGATTACGTGAAGACTCGCCACAATACCAACGCGTATTTGTCGAGCCGCACATATCTTCGGCATACAGGTCCTAAAAGCCCTATCTGTTCCCGATAAAAAAGCCGGAGTGATAGCAATCAGCTCCGGCTTTATTTATAGCTGCTTACGGACCGCATTTTATATACTTGTATCTGCCAGGGCCCTTACCTCATACAACCTGGCCGCATCAGCGCTTTACCTTTAAGCGATAGTCTTTGGGACCAATCCCTTTATGTGTCTTAAAAAATTTACTCAGGTGACTTTCGTCTGTAAACCCGAACTCATCGGCAATCTGGCCTAAGGTAATAGTAGGTACAGCCAGGCGTTTTTCAATGATTTGCAACCGGTAATCGTTGGTATAGCTGCGGTAGCTTACCCCGAATTTCTTCTTGAAATAATCACTGAAATAAGTGGCAGAGATCGCAAAATGAGCAGCGATGTTTTTGATCTGTATCAAAGAAGGTTCATAAATATGCTGATGTATGTACGAGATCAGCTCTTCCTTTTCGGGTTGCCCATTATCAATTCTGATATTAAGCTTAGACGCCGCTTCTTTAATTAACCCAAAAATGGAAAGTATCTGGTAAAACATCAATGGCGACCGGGCTATATTTTTTTTACAATTATAAGCCACAATATTCTCTATGGTATGTTTTAAAATGGTAATACAGGGCTCATCCATTTCCAGCTTCACCTCTTTCAGCAATTTATTCCGCATAATACTTTCCGGCGTAAGGGAAATGAAGGCATCTGCCTCATAATACATCTTATGTCCGGAAAAATAATCATCCGTAAATTTAATAAACGTAAAGCGGGTGCTTCCGGCGATCTCAAAATAATGTTCATCTTCCGGGCTGATAATGAACAGGTCGCCACTTTTATAAGGCAATCGGCTCTTATTTAATAAATGAATGCCGTTCCCTTTATGGATATAAACCAATTCATAATAAGTATGGCTGTGTACGGGCAGATGAAAAGATGTCTCTTCAAAATCGTGGATAACAAGAGGCTCAAACTGTAATTTTTTCATACACCTTTTATTTAGGATAAAAATACAAAAATAGCCTTGATATATACCAGGGCCGTCATCTAAAGAATAAGGAAGTTTGCACAATGGAAAGAGGTAAAAACGAAATATCTGCCTGGCAAACGGTGCTGATGTCGGTTACAGCAGGAGTACAACCCGCAGGTAACGATAGCGATGAGCCTGTTTGCCGGATATCACTACGGTATTCAAAGAAAGCTACCCTGATTTGCTCCGCTCCATAACAACGGAAAAGAGCTGAGGAAGCCGCCTTACCTGGTGGTGCGGATAAAAGTGAATGATCAATAGTAAATGTGAAAAATGATGGAAACCAATAATTGCAATATTGATGTCTTAAGGTGTAACAATAATACAATTCAAATAACCAAAATTTAAGATAATGGAATACAGATTTTTAGGAGCATCAGGTTTGAAAGTGCCGGTGCTGAGCTTTGGAACGGCCACTTTTGGCGGAGGGAATGATTTTTTTAAAGCCTGGGGATCTACCCAGGTGGATGAAGCGAAAAAGCTGGTTGATATTTGCCTTGAAGCAGGCGTCAATCTCTTCGACACGGCTGATATTTATTCGGACGGGCTTGCCGAAGAAGTTTTGGGAAAAGCGATAGCCGGGAAGCAACGCAGCGAACTGCTTATTTCTACCAAGACGACGTTTACTTTTGGTGACGGACCGAACAACCAGGGATCTTCCCGCTACCATATTTTAAACCAGATCGAAGGCAGCCTTAAACGCCTCGGAACCGATTATATTGACATTTACCATATGCACGGTTTTGATGGCAATACACCTGTAGAAGAGACGTTGAGAACACTGGACGATTTAGTGGAGAGTGGTAAAGTGCGCTATATTGCCGCATCCAATTTCTCCGGTTGGCATCTGATGAAATCATTGGGAGTTTCAGAAAAATACGGCTGGAACCGGTATGTTGCTCACCAGGTGTATTACTCGTTGCTCAACCGGGAATACGAATGGGAATTGATGCCTTTGGGACTGGACCAGAAAGTAGGCGCTATTATCTGGTCGCCGCTGGCAGGGGGAAGACTGGGTGGTAAATTCAGCAGGAAAAAGGAATGGCCAACATCAGGGCGTGTAGCAGCAGGCGGCAGCCCGGTGCCCACGGAAGTTGCCGGGAAAGAGCATTTGTTCAAGATTACGGATGCTTTGGAAGATATAGCCGCGGAAACAGGCAAATCCGTATCGCAGGTAGCGCTGAATTGGTTACTGCAACGGCCTACCGTTTCAAGCATTATTATCGGTGCAAGAAATGAAGAGCAATTGAAGCAAAATCTGGGTGCTGTCGGCTGGAATCTGGCAACGGAGCAAATTAAAAAGCTGGATGAAGCAAGCAACGTTGCGCCTATATATCCTTACTGGCACCAATGGCAAAATAAAACCTTGAATCCAACGCCGGAGTTTTATTAAAAAGGTTTGTTTTATCTGGCAGCGAAAAGCTTTGCAAAACGGTCACTGAAATCAGGAGCATATGCAAAATTTCAACTAAGCAGCAAACCAACCTCTGAATATTCAGAGGTTGGTTTGTTGTCGTTTGTTTTTACCCGGAAAGTATTTTGCGCTTCTATTATCGGGCATTAAATTCACGGATAAATGGTCAGCCTTGTAACTTTTTTCTAAATTTGCAGGTATCATTAATACCGGGACAGCACCGGTTGTTTTATATTTATATGAGCATTCATTCGCAAAACGTATTAGATTACCCGAATAACAATACCATTTTTATGGTATGGAACTTTAAAGAGGGAGCCGCTGTGGACGAAGCATTTAAAAGGCTTTGTGCGCTGATAAGCAACCTCAATAATTCGGCTAATACACGGTTTCCGGACGCTAAGGCAAGTGTGGTTTTAGGAATTGGTTTTGAAGCCTGGCACCTGTTGAAGCTGCCCCAGCCCCTCCCCAAAGAATTTGAAGTATATACTCCCATTGCGGGTGCTAAGCATACCGCGGTAGCTACAAAAGGAGACCTGCACCTTCATATCCGCTCCGATGCCTGCAGCTTTTGTATTGATGCGGCGGCGGCTGTTTCAGATGTACTAAATGCCGTGGCCGAAAGTGCGGAAGAAATTCACGGTTTCAGGTATTGGGACAGCCGGAGCATTTTGGGCTTTGTGGACGGCACGGAAAATCCACACGGTGAAGACAGGCAGTATTTTGGTATCATCGGCGATGAAGATCCTTATTACAAGGGAGGTAGTTATCTGTTTGTACAAAAGTACATTCATGATATGCAGGCCTGGAAATCTTTGCCGGTCAGTGAACAGGAAAAGGTAATCGGCAGGTCCAAAGCAGATGATATTGAAATGCCGGATGATATGAAACCTTCCAATTCGCACTCCGCATTGGCAAATGTGGGAGATGATTTTAAAATTGTAAGAGATAATATGCCGTTCGGGAATGTCTCAACCAATGAAATGGGGACTTATTTTCTTGCTTACGCAAGCGCATTCTCTACGGTAAAAAAGATGCTGACCAATATGTTCAAAGGTTCTCCGGAAGGTAATTATGACAGGATATTAGATTTCAGCACCGCTAAAACAGGAACTTTATTTTTTGTGCCAACCTTTGAAATGCTGGATAGCTTTGGAGATTAAAAGCTGTTATGACGGTGCATAACATCATTTTTTCATCTATTCTTTTCTTCATCATCATCCCGGCAAATCAACGGGATTGATGTCAGAATAAATCATTTAGTGATTATCAGCTATAGTACCCTACCTCTTGTACAGGCACGCTTCACTGAAAAGTACCTATCGGTAGTTCAGTGGGCACTTTTACTATAAATCTACTGTAGCGTGCTGGTCATTCCGAACGCAGGTGAGGAATCTCTTATTTATTTTGCAGCACCTTATAACACATCTCCCACACCTGCTATTTGACAGCTTTGTTGCTTATATAGATAATTACTTCTTTGTGAAAACAACATTGCCATCTTTGGTCAAAGTTGCTTCGCCGTGGTGTTCGGTAAACTTGTAGTTCCCGTTACTGTATTGAATACCCGAAGCTGTTGTATCCTGCTTCAAATGAATCGTATCTTGATTAAAGACGAATGTGGCGGTTCCGGCGACATTGTCAAACTTCATATCCAGGGTGTTTCCTTTGTCGTCCGTCATGGAACTGGTAACAACATCAACATTATCGGGCTTAACAGGGGTTTCTGCTGTTATGGGTTCTTCGGTTTGGGTTCCCCTGTCACCGTTTTGGCAGGAACTGATGCTTAATGCAGCAGCGGCCATGATTACGCTAAAAATTTTTGTGCTCATCTCCTGGTAAATTAGTTGGAGCAAAGTTACCGAAAAAGAATATTCCTGCCTTGAATCAAAATACCGGAAACCGTTATTGAAAGATAGACAATATATCCAAGCCGGTAACCTATGCAGAATAAGTATATGGGACGGATGCAGCTCCTGGTGATCCTCAATCAGGAGAAAAGAACGCCGGCAAAGCTGGCAGTTCCGGAGGGAATTATCTGGGACAAAAAAATGACGTATTCCGCCCCCCAAAGTCAATATTATTCTTAAGCTGATTGCAGGCCTGAAAGGAATTATAGGGCATAGAAGGGGAAAAATTGATGATGCTCATCGGTTGTCCCCTTATGCGGTGAGAGAGGGATTATTGCATGATCCCTTGAAAGGTGGGGCTTCAGCTTTTTTGAAGCCCATTCGCTACACTCATCTCCTTTTTTGTTGCCCTACCTGTGCTAAAGCATAGCTTCGCAAAGCCGGGCAACAAAAAAGCCCGACTAAAGTCGGGCTTCAAAAAACTGGCGGTGAGAGAGGGATTCGAACCCTCGATGCAGTTGCCCACATACTACCTTTCCAGGGTAGCTCCTTCAACCACTCGGACACCTCACCTTTTCGATTATTACAAATCGGGTGTGCAAATGTATATGCTTATAATTTCATTTCCAAATTTTACGGCCATCTTATTTATAAAAAACAAAAAAAATCCAGGGTAACAAGCCAACCGGAATATATCTTTCCCCCAAGGAAAAGGTTTATGATTACCCGAAAGGACCTACCGTTCTCAGCCGTTCAAAAAAATGACAAAACAGGTCAATAGCCGAAAGAGTTCTGTATCTTTGCGGACTATTAATTCAATATGGCAAACGAAACGACATTACAGGCAATTATTGCTCATGCAAAAGAGTACGGATTTATTTTTCCCTCCAGTGAAATATATGATGGGCTTGGTGCGGTATATGACTATGGACAATGGGGCGTGGAGCTGAAAAGAAACATCAGGGATTACTGGTGGAAAAGTATGACCCAGATGCACCAGAACATCGTGGGGATCGACTCCTCCATTTTTATGCACCCTACAGTATGGAAAGCCAGCGGTCACGTAGATAATTTTAGCGATCCGATGGTAGACAATAAGGATTCCAAAAAGCGTTACAGGGCCGACCACCTTATAGAAGGTCACGCTGAAACATTATCCAAAGAGGACGGGGATGCGCTGCTGGCACGGATGGACGCGCTCATGGCGGCGGAAGACCTCAACGGCTTAAGGCAATTATTAATAGACAACCATATCAAATGCCCGGTCAGCGGCACCAGCAACTGGACGGACATCCGCCAGTTCAACCTGATGTTCTCTACGGAAGTAGGTTCCGTAGCCGATGATACCAGCACCATCTACCTGCGGCCTGAAACCGCACAGGGGATCTTTGTCAACTTCCTGAATGTGCAGAAAACAGGGCGTATGAAGATACCTTTCGGTATAGCGCAGGTGGGCAAGGCTTTCCGTAACGAGATCGTAGCGCGCGGCTTCATCTTCCGTATGCGGGAGTTCGAGCAGATGGAAATGCAGTTCTTTGTACGTCCCGGCACCCAGAAAGAATGGTATGAATACTGGAAAAAAGAACGTAAGGCCTGGCATGCCTCACTGGGTATCAAAGAAGAAAATGAAAGGTTCCACAACCACGTGAAGCTCGCGCATTACGCGGATGCCGCCTGCGATATTGAATACAACTTCCCAATGGGCTTCAAGGAAGTGGAAGGCATCCACTCCCGGACCGATTTCGACCTGTCCAGGCACCAGGAATTCAGCAAAAAGAAAATGCAGTACTTTGACCAGGAGATCAACCCGGAAACAGGAAAGATCTACGGCAATTATATACCTTACGTGATCGAAACATCCATAGGGCTGGACAGGGCCGTATTGATGGTATTGAGCGAAGCCTACCGGGAAGAGGACCTGAGCACGGAAGATAAGCAGGACAGCCGTGTGGTGCTGCAATTCCACCCTAAAGTAGCGCCTATAAAGCTGGCCATCTTACCGCTGACCAAGAAAGACGGTCTTCCGGAGCTTGCCCAGCAGCTGATGCAGGATTGTATGGGCAGCTTTAAATGCTTCTATGAGGAAAAGGACGCTATCGGCAAACGGTATCGCAGAATGGACGCCATAGGCACACCTTATTGTGTGACCATCGACCACCAGACACTGGAAGACCAGACGGTTACCATCCGCTACAGGGATACCATGCAGCAGGAACGCATCGCGCTTTCCGAAGTGAAGCGCCTGGTGCTGTCCTCCTTATAAAATATCCGGGTATATTCCGGGCCTGTCACACGCACAGGCTCCGGGATATACTTCTTTTATTTAAAAAGCCGGTAACATTCTATTGTTACCGGCTTTCAAATTGTATGATTCAGCTTCACAAACAGCTTCTTTCCGCTATTTGACCGTCTTAATGGTCACTATATAATTCTTAAGCTGTGATACCTGCTCGGTCCTTTCCAGCCTGGCAATAGCATTGCTCCTGGGCGGCGTAATGCGGATATGGTCCGGCAGCCTGCCTATCAGGTCCAGCAGCGCTTTGGAACGTACCGCGTAGGTGGTACCGGATGTATTGCTTTTCTTACCGTTGATAAGTCCCAGCACATTCCCCTGTTTATCTATCACCGGTGAACCGCTCTGTCCCGGGTTGGCCACTATTTCCAACTGGTAGGAAAGGCTGTCGCCCTGGTAGCCTCTTTCACAACTGATATATCCTTCATTATATACCAGGTTATCCTGCGGGTAGCCTACAGAAAATACTTTCAGTCCCAGCACCTGGCTGGGCTGGTATTTCAGGTTATAGGGCACGGGGCTTTTACCGAACTTAAAATCCTTATCGGTGATCTTCAGTATAGCCAGGTCCAGCACTGCGTCATACCCTACCATAACAGCATTATAGGTATGGTTATCCTGGGTAATGATGCTAATATCGGAAGTACCTGTCACCACGTGATAATTGGTGGCTATATAACCGTCATTGGTGAGGGCGAAACCTGTTCCCCCGAGATCATACTGGGGCTCCGGAGCCTTGGGTGTCAGCGTTTTATCCTCGATGGTCTTAATAATGGAATTCTGGGAATTTTTAATATTTTCCACTTCACGGCTCAGCTGGGTAAACTTACTTTTGCTGTTGCCCATCTCTTTGGAGCTGTTCATATACTGCACCGTGGAAATGGCAGCCAGGGCGAAAGAGGCAGCAATGGCGCTTGTTTTCCAGTTATTGCGGATAAAGGCGATCAGCCTGCCGGGAGCCTTTTCCGGCTGACGTGCCGACCTCAATGCCTGCCTGATATGCTCGGCATCGGACGCATGAGCAAGTGCCGCCAGTACTTCCATGGCCTCATCCCACTCCTTCCGCAGCACAACATCCGCTTCCAGAAGCGTGTCAATTTCCGCCTTCTCTTCCTGAGTCAATTGCCGGTTGTAATATTTCTCAGCCCACTCCTCTATATTATACCTGTGCAACATAATCCTGTTTTTAAAATACAAGTACTGTTATTGTTTTAATTTAAAGTATATCTTTTTCAGCCTGCCGAGACATTTGTATTTCTGCACCTTGGCTGTTTCCATATTCGCGTACTGGTGAACGGCCGCTATATCCTGCATGCTCTTTTTCTCTATGTAAAAAGCCTTCAATATCTGGCCGCAGGGCTCCCCCAGTTCCTTCATAGCCCGCTGAAGCACCTCATAATTATGCTCGTTCTCCAGGAAATAGGCCACATCCTGCTGCTCATCCCGCAGGTTGCCGGATACCGGCTGCTCTTCATCTGAAAAGTCCACGGGTAGCTCATACTGGTAGTGCTTTTGCTGAAACTTTTTGAACCACAGCCTTTTACAGACCGCAAACAGGTAAGTTCCTATTTTGCAGGTCAGGCAGAACTCCGGGTCTTTAGACTTCTGATATAAGACGATCAAACCATCCTGGAATACATCCTGAGCGCTTTCTGCATCCCCTCCTTTTGAGAATATCCATTTACTGATAATCGGATAATATACGGTATATATAACTTTGGATGCCCTGTGGTCCCCTTCCGAAAGACCGTCCAGCAGCGCTACATCGTTATAGAACTCTTCTTTCAATTATTAATACGTTTTTTAATGAATTGTAACCCAAAAGTCGTTCAAAAAAGAATAAAAAAAAATTTTCAAAAAACGGGTTACCTTTTTCCAGACCGGGAATAAATAGGTGTAAACAATCCAAAAATTACTTTAATCAATTCAATTTTAAGAAAATGAAAACTTTAAAATTAGCTATCCTGGCGTTATCTTTCGGTGCATTCGCAGTTTCTTGTGGTGATACAGCTACTGAGACTAAAACTGAAACTCCTGAAGTTGAAACTCCGGCTACTCCTGAGACTCCGGCTCCTGTTACTCCAGAAGTTAACCCTGCTGATACTACCAATCCTGCAGCTCAACCAGCTCCGGAAGCTGCTCCTGAAACAAAATAATTGTATTTCCGGAACATATAAAAGCCACTGCTTTCCCAGGGAAAGCAGTGGCTTTTTAATTCTATATTCCCTAAATATAGAACATTCAATAAAATGATTATAAAATTTAATAATCAATAAGTTAAACAAATACATATAAAGCAAAATATATGATAATTATAACATTCCGCGCTTATTATTTATGAAAAAACCGGAAATTTACGTCATCCTATAAAAGCTGCTGACATTGCCTGCACCCAGACAACATTTATCCGAAAAAGAATTGCTCCGGCTGTACGCTACAGACCGTAACCCGGAATGGCTCGGCATAGTGCTGGAACGCTATACGATCCTGCTGGTCGGTATATGTATGAAATACCTGAAGGAACAGGAAGAAGCCAGGGATATCGTGCAGCAGGTATTCATAAAAGCGCTGCATACGCTGGAAAAGCAACAGATCGACAACCTCGGCGGCTGGCTGTACAGGGTCGCCAAAAACGAATGCCTGGACTATTTAAGAAAGCTCACCTACAACAGGAATATAGAAGAGGAACAGCATCACCTGCAGGCCGAGGACACCGACCTCTCCGCCTACCTGGAACGGGACATCACGATAGAAGCCCTGTATAAGGCCATCGGGGAGCTGAAGCAGGACCAGAAGATCTGCATTGAATTATTCTATTTACAGCAAAAAAGTTACCAGGAGATCGCAGAAATCACTAAGTTTGAGATCAGGCAGGTAAAAAGCAATATCCAGAACGGGAAGCGCAATCTGAAAATTAAACTTGAAGAACAGCAACTTGGAAAATAATCATCCCATAGACAAATACCGGCACAACGATTTCCTGCTGGACTATATCCATCATCGCCTGACGGATGAGGAGCGGCTTGCTTTTGAGAGCTACCTGGAACAGGATGAGATGCTGCGGGATGCCGTTGAAGGATTGCAAACCATCGAAAACACTGACAATCTGCCTGTTATACAGACCCAGCTTAAGGATTTCCTCCGTCATCACACCCAGAAAGGCAGACCCGCCAGGAGAAGGCCCGACTTCCATTTTGTGATCTGGGTCAGCATCGCTATCCTGCTCCTGCTGATCTGCCTGGCCGGCATTTATATCTTTTACTCCAAAAGATAAGCGCGTCTCCCGGAATTTCCTTATTTTTAAGCTTATTTTTAGCACCCGACCCAACCAGGGAAGGGATCTGACCGTCTATTATACAGGTGACCAAAAACATTATTAACATTTGTCATTAGCAATATCATATCAGGGCATGGAATCAAACTCCGATGAGTTGATACAAATAGTGGAGGGCTGTATGAAAAATGAACGTGCTGCCCAGGAACGTTTGTATAAGATGTTCTACCCTAAAATGATGGCAATGATACGCCGCTATTACTCGGACGAGATGATAGCGGAGGAGATCATAAATAACGGCTTTCTCAAAGCTTTCAAGCACATTACAAGCTTCGGTTTCAAAGGATCCTTCGAGGGATGGCTTCGCAAGATCATGTTCCGTTCCGTGTCCGACTATTCCCAGATACAGAATAAATACCGTGATAATGTGGTTTTAATGGAGAAAGACGCGCTGCTGCCCCGTGCCCATTCCCACAACCTGTATTATAATGACCTGATGAAGCTCGTGGAGCAGCTCCCTGAAGCCACGCGGGTCGTATTCAACCTGTTTGTAATGGAGAATTACGGGCATAAGGAGATAGCCGAGCTGATGCATATCAGCGAAGGCACCTCCAAATGGCACGTGGCCGAGGCAAGAAAGCTGCTGAAAGCGAAAATAGAAAAATTGAATTTACACTTTAAAAAATAAATAGATATGGATAACAACAAAGAATTCATCCATATTGATGAACTGTTTCAGCGACTAAGGCATACCGTGCAGGAAGAATACCGTTCGGAAGACGCGTGGTCCAGGATGAAAAATCTCCTGGATGAGGAAATGCCCGTTACTGATCCGGTCAGAGGCAGCGGAAGAAAAAGGTATTTTATACCGCTGCTCGCTTTACTGCTGGGCATCGGCGGTGCTACTACCGGCTACCAGTTGTACCAATATAACCAACAGCAATTATCCGGCACTCCGCAGGCTGCCGCAGCATATGATATTGTCAGTGCCGCTGCTGCCCCCGTCCCCTACTCCCGCGATCTCCCCGGAGAAGCCGCGGAACAGTACGGCCGGAAGGGAGCAGTATCCCGTACGGCAGCAGGAAACAGCGCTAACACCGGGACACCGGCAACCGTGGCAGGTAAACATCCCGGGACCGGCAGCAACAATAAACATAACAGCAGCAGAACAGGCAGACAGACCCCTGCACAGGGCGGCATAAGCCTGGCCGCTACCGGCTTAACAGCCGGCAGCACTGCAGGAAGTGGGCATTCTGTTAAAAGCAACCCGGAACAACAACTGCCTGAAATATTCCAGCTACCCGCAATAGCTGCAGGTCCTGGTATATGGCAATACCACCACCCGGTGGCCCGCCTGCTAAACGGCAGCAGCACTTCCCTGGCAATGAATACCCTGCCTGATGAAAACAAGGCCGGCACTACTCCTTCAGCGGAAAAGCTCGAAAGGCTCCTGCAGGAAAAAGTGCCCAATGCATTGCCTGATACCCGGAAACAGCCCGTTGTTCCTGTAGCACATACAGCTACACAGGGATCGGAAACCGCGGATCGTACTCCTGCAGCGGAACAAAATAATGTGACGCCGGAAACGCCCGAGATCATCAGGACCGTAGCCAAAGACAATGCCACCTATGTACAGAAAAACGATGGTCAATGGTATAAAGAAGAAGAAGAAAAGAGAAAATTCATCCATACTGTAAGAAAAATGGATGAGAACCGCCAGTACTATATTGACACCCAGTCGGTGGAAGAAGCGATCGTTGTGAAGCACCTGCCCGTGGACGCCTCCATAGTGACCGGGCGGACGGAAAACAGCCTCGGCAGCTCCGCATCAACGTCCAGCAGCAACTTCACTGATCTCAAGGTACTGAATGACAGCAAGGTGAAAGCCTATAACGGTGAAGAGGAAGGCGGCTCCTTCTTTAAGAAATATTTCTTAAAAGACGACATTTATAAGCTGTTCAACGGCACCAACAAATTTGAGGCCATGATCAACTTCGGCGGCCAGTATGCGCCTGCCGCTACCGGCTCCTATGGCTTCCACTTCGGCGTGGGCGCTATTTATAACCTGACAGAGCGGCTGGACATCGGCCTGGAAGCCAGGTATGTCCGTAAGTCATTCTCCAATTTCTACCAGGAAGATGAGCAGAAAAACTACAATGTTTCCCAAAACGGCTCCCTGTACAGCGGTACGGAGACCATTACCCGTTATGAATACACTATCAGGAACTACAACAGCGTTGAAATACCGCTGTACCTGAGCTATAAAATAGGTGACAGGCTCTCTGTAATGGGCGGTATTCAGTATGTATATGCAGCGCCTATCAAATGGCAACTGAAAACCAGCACCATGATAAACGACAATTTTGCTTCCGTGGAAATGCCGCAAAATACCAATATGCTGTTCAACCAGCAGACCGACTTCAGCGCCCGCAGCGGGTTCGGGTTCATGGCAGGCATAGGCTTTGACGCCAGCAAGCGCATCAGCCTTGATTTCAGGGTATCGCAGAACTTCTATGGCAGGAACAACAGCAGCAATAATTCCATCAACAGCATTTACAACGCTCCTGTTTTCGGATTGACGCTGGGATATTTCTTCGGTAAAAAAGACAAGATATATTACCTGATGCAGAATAATCAACGATAAATATTGACAATATATACTCCCCTATGCCGTGTATCCTTAAAATACACGGCATATTTTTATCCAGCGGTCCCTGCCAAACGCTTCAAACCACCTTCCCGGACAAGCGCTCCTTTCCGCTTTAACAAATCATTTCTCCAGGCCCCCGGTAAGCCGTTTGTAACAGCCGGATTATCAGCAGCAGCAAGGGCCTAAAAAAAATGAATGGATATTCACTTTTTTACCTAAAAATTGCATTTCTTGTGAAATATCTTAATTATATTTGCACTGCTTTTGGAATTACATTATTTATAAAAAAATAAATTAAATGAAAATATTAGTTTGTATAGCTCAGGCTCCGGACACGACTTCAAAGATTGCGTTTACGGACAATAATACCAGGTTTAACGAAGCAGGTGTGACCTATATCATCAATCCTTATGATGAGTGGTATGCCCTGGTACGCGCCCTGGAACTGAAAGAAGCAGGTACAGCCGGCGAGGTGCACCTGGTTACGGTAGGTAATGCCGGATCTGAAGCTATTATGAGAAAAGCACTGGCACTGGGAGGCGATCAGGCTTACCGTATCAATACAGAGAGCACTGACACCTACCTTGTAGCGGAGCAGATCGCTGCTTTTGCCAAAGACAAAGGATATGACCTGGTGCTGACAGGAAAGGAATCCATTGATTACAATAACGGATCTATAGGCGCTTCCATAGCAGCGGCCCTGGATACAGAATACGTAGGCTTTGCCACGAAGCTGGACGTAAGCGGCAATACCGTTACCGTTACCCGTGAGATAGAAGGCGGAGAGGAAACAGATACGGTCAATACACCGGTTGTCATCTCCTGCCAGAAGGGCATGGCGGAAGCACGTATTCCCAATATGAGAGGTATCATGGCAGCCCGTACCAAGCCGCTCAACGTCATAGAGCCTACAGGTACCGCCGCTCTGACACAGATCGCTTCCTATGAATTATTACCTCCTAAATCCGGGGTAAAATTGTTTGAAGCGGACCAGATGGACGCCCTGGTGGAAGCCCTGCACAAGGATGCAAAAGTGATCTAAGCAGCTCCCGCGGCTTTCGTCAACCATAATCATTTTCTTACGCTTAATAAAGATATTTCAATATATGTCAGTTTTAGTTTTTGTTGAAAACAACCAGGGTTCTTTCAAAAAGAAAACCTACGAATTAATTAACTATGCTGCCGAGGTAGCTAAAAGAACGGGCGGTGACACCACTGCGCTTGTTTTAGGACAGGCCGATGATGCAGCGCTGGCGGCGCTAGGTAATTACGGTGCCGTAAAAGTATTACATGATAGCAATGCGGCTTTCAATAATTTCGGTACCAGGGCTTTTTCCAAAGCTGTTATCGCCGCGGCGCAAAAAACAGGCGCTAAGGTCATTATCACTAATTATGACGTGGAAGGAAAATCCATCGCGGGCTATGTAGCCGCTGCATTAAAAGCAGGCCTGGTTTCCGGTGCTGTGGATTATCCTGTAACAGAGGGCGGCTTTACGGTAAAGAAAACCGTATTCTCCGGTAAGGCATTTGCCAATATTACCATTACTTCCGATATCAAAGTAGTAAGCCTGGTACCTAATACCTTCCCTGTGCAGAAAACGGATGCCGCAGCAACGGTAGAGGCGTTTGACACAGGTGTAAGCACTAACAATGTTACTGTAAAAGAAGTCAATAAAGTGACCGGCGCAGTACCTCTCGGAGAGGCTGAGCTGGTAGTTTCCGGCGGCCGCGGCCTGAAAGGCCCTGAAAACTGGGGAATCGTGGAAGACCTCGCCAGTGCGCTGGGCGCCGCCTTAGCGTGCAGCCGCCCGGTAGCAGATGCCCACTGGCGCCCGCACCACGAGCACGTAGGTCAGACAGGTGGTACTATCCGTCCTAACCTGTACGTAGCCTGCGGTATATCCGGCGCTATACAGCACCTGGCAGGCGTCAATTCATCCAAATGTATCGTTGTCATCAATAAAGACCCTGAAGCACCGTTCTTCAAGGCTGCCGACTATGGTGTGGTAGGTGATGTGTTCGAAATACTGCCCAAGCTTACAGAAGCTGTAAAAAAATTCAAAGCAGGTCACGCTTAAGCAGCAACATTCTTATAATATTTATTTTCAATATAAAAGAGGCTTTTAGATAGCCTCTTTTATTGTTATATGGAGCTTGTCGAGAGGATGATGCTTCGACACCTTACCGGGGAATTACATTGGAACCATTCTGTCACCCTGAGCCTTGTCGAAGGGTGGTTTAATAGTAAGCTTTAGTAGTGCTTCGACGGGCTCAGCAGGACCCTTACCGGGGAATTACATTGAACCATCCTTTCACCCTAAGCTTGTCGAAGGGTGGTTTAATAGTAAGCTTTAGTAGTGCTTCAACGGGCTCAGCAGGACGTTTGTCACCTGGAGCCTGTCGAAATGTGGAACGATGTTATACAGACCTTGTCGAAGGGCAGCTTATAGTAAGCTTTAGCAGTGCTTCGACGGGGCTCAGCAGGACATAGAGAAGAGGTTTTGTCACACAGAGCTTTTATTGTCACCCTGAGCTTGTCGAAGGGAAGCTTTAGCAGTGCTTCGACGGCTCAGCATGACATAGAGAAGAGGTTTTGTCATATGGAGCTTTTATTGTCACCCTGAGCTTGTCGAAGGGTGGTTGATATATTACGTCAGACACCGCATCACTTCTGCTGCATGATCACCTTCATATTGTTAAAGCGGTGCGCGGCATTGATCACCTGCTTGTATTTTTCATAATCCTTTTTAGGGTATCCCAGCGCTGTATAACCCTCCCGGATATCGATCAGCAACTTACCATCCGCTACTCTGGCAGTACGAATATAATACAGGCCGTCCTGCTTATAGTCCAGTGCCGTTTCAAAATCCTTAAGATTGGCCACTTCATAGCCCGCGGGAATATCAATAGCGATCGTCACATCCGTACTATGGGGGAAGCTGATCACGACATCATACGGTCCCGGCACATCCGGGATGCTGTCCTGCTGCCCGATGAGCCTGCCCACATCAAAGACCAGCTCCGAACCCGCACGCGTAACAAGTCCGCGGGATTCCAGAACTGCCTGCGCGTCATATTGCTTGTCCGCGCTCCAGGTATTGATAACCACGGGATCATATTGCAATGTTTTCACCTGCACTGTAGTATCCATATTCCAGTTAAGGATGCCCATGATATAATTCTTCTTAAAATCAGCCATACCTGCTTTAGCCAGCTGGTTATATACATACTCATTTCCTGCGTACATCATAGCAAATTCACCGGCCGAGCTTTTGCTGATCCTGATGTCGGTAATATCTCCCCGGAAAGACACCTGGTAGTCCATAGTACTGCTATTAGACTCCTTATCACCATAGAATTTCAGGTAGCTTTCCTCAGGTACCATACCTTTTACCCCTTTATAAGAGGTCAGGTCCAGCAGGGTCGCTTCATTTTCCAGGTAAAGGCTTTCCGCATACGGGAAACGGTAAAATACATTTGAAGGTGATATATATCCTTTGTATTCCGGGAAAAAGAACAGCAGGCTGCTGCGGTTTTCCAGCGCGGACAGGTCTTCCTTATAAGGCGACAGGTATTTGTTGCGCGCCACATATATCTCGTAATCTATCTTCAACTGGTCAAAGGCAAGCATCAGTATCCTGTCGACAACTGCTATGTGAAGGGCGCCGGATTTGTCAGCCTGCGCTATTTTCTGGCTGATCAGCGGGTGGTTGAAGCTGAGCACCAGGCCATCCTTCTTCTCTACCATAAACTTTTTTACCGCTTTTTCAACCGCCCTTACCTGTTCCCTTTTATCCGTAATCTTAAGGATGCCGTTCCTGTTCAGGAACTTATCCACCCATTTCGCATCTGTTGCTTCTATATTGTTCACAACGGCAAATATCCATTCCGTGAACAGCTTCTCATCAATAACGTTCAGCGGTGTATTATTAAGCGTTTTAATGGTATAGCCCAATGCTTTTTCGTAAGACCTGATATCGAATGACAGGTGATAGGCCGGATCCGTATAATGCTCCTCCAGCGTATAGAACCGGAGGTCTCCATCATCATCTTCAGTCTGCTCCACCTTACTTTTGATATTATAATAGCTGAACACCATATTGGAGGAAGGCGGCAGCTCAAACTTAACAAAAGAACGCTGTACCGGGTAGGCGGTCCTGAAATAAATGATGCCCGTGCTTTCCAGGGGCGTCAGGATAGTCTGGACAATATCCAGTTGATCTCCCCGGGACAGCAGGTCAGCCGGAATACGGAGATATTTGAGATTACCGGAAAGCGTGGCATAGGTATTGGGAATTGTCCTGATGCTGCCGTCCTTCCTGATGATCCTGGCCTCATGCTTCACCAGGTTTTCATCCGGCTGCAGCAATGCATCCAGCTTTTCAGGTTCTATCGAATCACCGGTATTAATATATACGGACACTTTCCGGTAAGCCACCTGCAGCAGGGAGTCTCTTTTGGCCATAGCCGTATCAGACGCCAGGTAAAAGATCCGCTCGTCATTCAGAATAATAAAGTCGTCTTTGGGGTCACCCTGAAGCTCATAACGGGTACTGTCATAAAAAAGTGTCTGTACATTGTCTGCTGCCCGGGAATTCAGAATCCATATCCCGCCGCCATACTGTGCACTGGCAGCCCAGGAGAGCACCAGCGCGATAATTAATACGAGTCCTTTTTTCATATCCTTGTTGATTCGGTTCCAAATATAAGCATTTATCTTTTCTTAAAAGCTGCCGGAATCTTGAACGGTATGGTATAAAGATTTACTTTCGCTATCATAAAATACAAGCAACGAGAGATGAACTGGACAGAAGCAAAAAAGACGTTACAGTTGGCGCTTCCCATCATACTGGGAGAATTGTCCCAGATGATACTGCACCTGATAGACAGCGCCATGGTGGGAACGGTAGGCTATAAGCATCTTGCCGCGGCTGGGCTGGTATTCAGTGTTATTAATATTCCTTTTGTACTGGCTATCGGCCTGACGTTCTCCATTTCCCAGATGGTATCGCTTGCCAGCGGAAAAAATGACAAGCAGCTCGTCTCCCATTATTTCTATAATGGCATCATACAATGCGCCATAGCAGGCCTGGTCATTTCCTGCCTGTTATTCTTCAGCGTGGATATTCTTGATCACCTGAAGCAGGACCCTGCCGTTGTAGCGCTGGCCAAGCCTTTTATGCAGCTCATCAGCCTGTCTGTATTCCCGATGATCATCTTTATGGCCTTCAAGCAATTTGCGGACGGCCTGGAGCATACCAAGACGGCGATGTTCATCTCGTTCCTGGCCCTGCCCATCAACATTTTCCTGAACTACCTGCTGATCTACGGTAACTGGGGATTCCCGAGGATGGAACTGCTCGGTGCAGGCTATGCTACCCTGATCACCCGCTGTCTCGTAGCGCTCATATTAGGCATCTTCATTCTCAACAGCTATAAATTTCACCGCTTCGTAGCTGTGAAAAAACGGCAATGGACCCTGCGCAGGGATACCCAGAAGGCATTGCTGAAGATCGGCGTACCCAGCAGCCTACAGATAACTATGGAAGCGGGCGCCTTTGCCATCTCCGGCATCCTGATAGGTATGATCAGCGCCAAGGACCAGGCAGCTCACCAGATAGCCCTGAGCATAGCGTCTTTCACCTTTATGGTATCGCTGGGGCTGGCACAGGCGGGATCTATCCGCACCTCCAATGCCTTCGGGCAGCAGAATGCAGACAAGATCCGTGACATTGGGGTCAGCAATATGGTATCGTCCGTCATATACGGTATCTGCTGCCTGACCATGTTCGTACTGCTGAGATACTGGCTGCCGACCTTCTTCAGCAAGGAGCCGGAAGTGATCACCATAGCGGCGGGGCTGCTGTTATGGGCGGCGGTCTTCCAGATATCAGACAGCCTGCAGGCTATATCAGCGGGGCTTTTAAGAGGTGTAAAAGACGTGAAGGTGCCAACGGTCATCGTGGCAATAGCGTACTGGGTCATCGGGATACCTGTAGGATATTACCTGGCCTTCCACGGGGGCATGAAGGCTTCGGGCATCTGGATAGGCTTCATTCTGGGTCTGACGGTCTCTGCCATACTGCTCACGATGCGGTTCATGTTCTTCACCAAACATTACAAAGAAAATAATAAATATGCCCGGGTTTAAATAAAGGGAAATTTATTAATATTGCTACACACTTTCCAAAACAAAAAGGTTTTCCTACATGAACAATATCTGGAGCATCATATTAGAAATATTAAAGTTCACCATTCCCACGGTAATAGTCATCATAGCCCTGCACAGCGTTATTTCCAAATTCCTCAAAAGCGAGACCCAGAGAAGGCAGTTCGAGGTATTTAAGAACGGCCAGGATATTACCTTACGGCTGAGGCTACAGGCATATGAGCGCCTGGCGCTGTTCCTGGAAAGGCTGCATCTCCGCAGCCTGATGACCCGCAGCTACCAGACCGGGATGACCGTAAGAGATTTCCAGGTAGCTATGATCCAGAACATCCAGATGGAATACGATCATAATGTATCTCAACAGGTGTATGTCAATTACAAGCTCTGGAAGACCATACAGGGCGTCAAGGAGCAAACACAGATGATGGTCAATGAGGCCAGCAGCCGGCTCCACCCGGAAGATTCGGCCAAGGCGCTGCAGAAAGCCCTGACGGAGATGCTGATCTCTGCCGAAAGCATGCCGCTGGACACGGCTATTGAGATCCTTCATACGGAGGCCAAGCTCGTTTTACAGCAGCAGGTATAAGCCAGTCTTAGCAGATAAAGAAAACTGCCTGTCTAAAAAGTAAACAACCCTGTCAATATTCCGGCTTAGCTCCATATGACAGGGTTGTTTTTGTATATACTTATCACATTTCGACAAGCTCAGGGTGACAATAAAAACTCAGGGTGACAAAGTCCCTTAGCTGTCAGGCTGAGCCCCGTTAAAACCTTTACAAACCACCCTTCGACAGGCTCAGGGTGACAATAAAAGCTCAGGGTGACAAAGTCCCTTAGCTGTCAGGCTGAGCCCCGTCGAAGTCCTGCTAAAACCATTACAAACTACCCTTCGACAAGCTCAGGGTGACAATAAAAACTCAGGGCGACAAAGAGAGGCTATTAAGACAGCAGCTTTTGATGCCCCTTCTGACTTAATAGCGGTCCCAAAACATGGGCGGCTCAATGCCCAGGGCACGCAGGTACACATACCCCTGCCCGCGGTGGTGGATCTCATTGTCGATAAAATACTGTATATTCTCAATAACGGGAAACTTATATTCACCGAACAGGTTGAAATCTTCCCTGAAGCGTTGCTCCGTAATACGACCGAATAATTCATCGATACGGGGCGTGTCTTCATCCCAGGCCTGAAGTAAGGCATCTTTGGTCTGCAGGTCCAGATTGTGGCTGTAGCCCTCCGTGGTATTATTCACAATACCTTCCAGTCCCGGCACCGCAATGCTCAGCATCTCCTTGGTCAGATCAGCGTAGGTGCGCATACCGCCAATAGAGAATTCAAATAGTTCCTTTTCCGGGAAAGCGGCCAGCACCTTGCGGGTCAGGCGCCTGTGTCCCTGCCAGTGCTTCAGCAGCTCTTCCGGCGTAATAATAGCTTTGTGTTCCATAAATCTGATGTTTTATTTATAAAACAAAGCTACCATCCGCAACTGACAGCGATATGTCAACAAGTTTTCGCGGGGAAAATTTTTAACTGACTATCTATATAAGCATAAGCCATCATATGGCAGGTCCGGGATGCTGCTAAGCGGTATAAGAGATGCCTCACATACGTTCGGAATGACCTGTACGCTACAGTACCCTATAGTAATCGGTCTAAGAACCGCAGAAAGCGTACATCGTAGTTCAGTGTACCTGTGAAACAAGAGATTGTTCCCTGTAAGCAGAGAGTCATTGATTTTTATCCTTCATTGTCATCTTCATCGAGAATGCCGTACTTATTGAGCTTATTGTAAAGCGTGGTCCTATCTATCTTCAGGATGCGGGCAGCCTTGGATTTATTATAACGGGTCTGTATCAGCGTTTTGATAATAAGCTCCTTTTCAAACTGCTCATTGATCGTCCTGATATCCTGTACCGATGCTACGGATGTGGGAACGGCGGCGGCATTGATCACCGTTTCCATATCTTCCGGCAGCTCACGCGTGGTAATGACATCCCCGGAAGCCAGCAGGACAGCCCTCCGGATCACATTCTGCAATTCGCGGATATTACCGGGCCAGTGATAGCTGAAGAATATCTTCCTCACAGCGTCGTCAATACCCCGGATATTTTTATGCAACTGCTCATTGGACTGCCGGATAAAGAATTCAATGAAATCATCCAGATCTTCCTTTCGCTGGGACAGGGAGGGTATCCTGATCTTGAATTCGTTCAACCTGTGATAGAGGTCTTCCCGGAAAGTCCCTTTCGATATGGCCTGCTGGAAATCCTCGTTGGTAGCGGTTATCACCCTGACATCTATTTTTAACGGGGTATGGTCCCCTACCCGCATCATTTCCTTTTCCTGCAGCACTCTCAGCAACTTCATCTGGTTCTCATAGCTCAGGTTACCTACCTCATCCAGGAAAATAGTACCGCCATCTGCAATTTCAAGCTGTCCTTTCTTATCCTGGAGCGCGCCGGTGAACGCGCCTTTGACATGCCCGAACAGCTCACTTGAGGCCAGCTCATTGGAAAGCGCTCCGCAGTCAATAGCCACGAAAGGCTTACCCGCCCTGCCGCTCTTCATATGCAGCAGGCGGGCTACATTTTCTTTCCCCGTCCCGCTTTCTCCCACGATCAGCACGGTCATATCCGTTCCGGCAACCAGGTCTATATACCTGCTGAGCTCCAGGGCTTCCGCAGACCGGCCGGCCACATAATTATGAGCGACAACATCATCCTGCTTTTTTAAGGAGCTGACCGTGGCAGCTGTCTTTTCGGGTACTGCAGGCTTAAGCGCTTCCTGTATCTGCATCAGGAGCTCTTCCTGGTTGATCGGCTTGGTGATATAGTCTGATGCGCCTTTTTTAATGGCGCCCACTGCCGTTTTAATATCCAGGAAACCGGTCATGATGAGCACGGGTATCATCATATGCTGCTGCGTCAGGTATTCCAGTATCTCCATACCGGTACCGTCCGGCAGGTTGTAGTCCAGCAGGATGAGATCAATACCCTGGTGCCCTTTCTCCAGTTCGGCACGTGCCGTCCTGATATTGCCTACTTTCGTGGTGGTATAATCGTGGCGCTCCAGGTACCGGGCTAAAACCGTTGCAAAAGTAGTGTCATCTTCTATAATCAGGATATGTTTCATAAAGGTCGAACGGAAGTATGTCATAAAAATAAAAAAAGGATACCTGAAGTATCCTTTTTTTAGATAAAATTATCTTTTCAGACAAAGATCATCAATTACTGAACGATCTCTCCGTTAGCGTTGATTTTTACGGTTTTCTGAGCATCGCCCTGTTTTCCGCTTATTTCATATACATCAACATCACCTTCAGCCTTTCCTGTTACCAGCACAGCTTTTTCAGCTTTAAATTCTTTCAGCGCGTCTGAGCCGAGGGTAGCCTGTACAGGTCTTGGCAGATCAGATAATGCCACCTCTTTTCTGTCGTTTGCCACTACTGCTGTTTCGTCTTTGTCTGCTACTAAAGTTGCGAAGGTCGGTGCTGTTAAAGCTAATGCTGCTACTGCTAAGATTACTTTTTTCATAATTATTTCAGTTTATTTTTTTAATAATCACTGTTACAATACTAATAATGCCAATATGATGCCAGGAAATACAATTAAAAACAAACTATTAATAATCAATAATTTATAAAAAATCATTACCAGCGAGCCCTTTAAAAAGTGTAGCGCCTATCCTACACTTTGCTGTTGGACCCCTACGATCCTACAATATATTTCAGCCTTTCGATCAGCTCCCGGGTCCGCTTCAGTGACAGCTTGCCCTCTTTGAATTTAAATTCCAGCTCTCGTGCCAGCTGTCCCTCTTCCTTATAGCCCAACTGGCCCAGCCTGGAGGCCAGCTTATGGCAGATCTCGCGCAGTTGCTCCGTATCACCGCTGTACAGGGCTTTTTCCAGGGCAAAGATATCGGCACGGGTATCTGCTGTAAAGACGGCCAGCAGCTCTTCGTCCTCATCCGGGTTCAGCGTGGGCGCTCCGGCGGCAACTTTTTGCTTGAAGTAGGCCTCGAATGAAGCTATAAGAAAAGGCTTGTTCAGTATATCGTCAAATCCCTGCTGCTTGATATGCTCCACCTCATCCGGCAGCACCTGTGCGGTAAGGGCTATGATCCTGACCTCTGCCGGCACACGCTCCCTGAGTATCTTCACCAGTTCATAGCCCATCATATCCGGCATCCGGATATCCAGGAAGATCAGGCGCAACTGCGGTGGCACTTCTGCCTCCAGCACCCCGGACGGGTGATTAAAGCTGCGGTAGGCAATATGGTTATGCTCCAGTATCCGCTCACAAAGCTGCAATATATAGGCGTCATCATCTATCACCCATACCATGCCCCGGAAGTCGCTGTTATCCTTTCTTTCCGAACGTGCAGGCGCGATCAGGGCATCCGGTTCCGCGTATTCAAAAGGAATACGGATCAGGAATTCGCTTCCCATTCCCAGCCTGGAGCTGACCAGGATGGTCCCTCCCATCTTTTCAATAAGCTCCTTGGCTATGCTCAGTCCCAGGCCGCTCCCTTCCGGCATATGCCGTGTGGGCAGTTGCTCAAAATCCTTGAAGATAATATCCAGGTCTTCCTGCGCGATCCCCTGTCCCGAATCGGCTATCTTAAATTCCAGGAGCACATTATGCTCACCAGCTTTACTTGCGGTAAGTCCGAAGGCCACGAAACCCTCATCCGTAAATTTCACGGCATTATGCAGGATATTGAGCAGTATCTGCTTCAGCCGGATGGCATCGCCCAGCAATACCCAGGGCAGCACATCGGGCTGTATATGCCACTCAAAAGATAATTGCTTATGTAAGGCCTGAACTGAGGCCAGGGCCTTCAGCTCATCCAGCACCCTGCTGATGCTGAAGGGCTCTCTCAGCAGGGTCAGGCTGTCATTGACCAGCTTATTGTAATCCAGCACCTGGTTGACAATTTCCAGCAGATGCCTTGAAGAGTCGGAGATGATCTGCACCTGGTCCCTGGAAGGCGCGGTATGAAGCATGAGGTCGGCATACCCGATAATGGACTGGAGCGGACTTCTTATCTCGTGGCTCATTTTGGACAGGAACTGCTGCTTGACCGATCCGAGCCTGTCGGCCTCCTCCTTAGCGGCTATCAGCGCCTTCCTGTTCCTGTCCTGCTGTACCAGGTCCCAGGCTATCAGGGCTCCCATGACAAGGATGACTATTACAAACAGCACCGTCAGGATGGTAATGCTGCTCAGGGTATCGTCAATGTTACGGAGCGCGTCTTTATTCCTGGAAGAAAGCAGCCGGCTGTTGTCCTGCTCGATATCATTCAGCGTATTCAGCACTTCACGGATCAGGGTCGTGTTCGCTTCATCCAGCGCCTGCCGCTGCTCATTCAACTGTCCCAGCTTGCTTTTACGCTTTTGCTGCAAGCCGTCAAGCGTATTGGTAAGCTGTACGAATATGCTGTCGTCCTGCAGCAACTGCAGGGTATCCAGCGACACGTTCATCTGCTCCAGGACAAAATATCGGACCTCCTTTACCATAGGCTCTTTCCTCTTCCCGAAGAGGCGGTTCCAGAAGGTGCTTTTCTGCTCCGTGCCCTCCGGCAGGGAATCTGAAATAGTAGTGGAAGAAATGGAGGACCGGCTTTTGAACATAGCAGAGTCCGACCGGAGATAGGAGTTGTGTATAAAGTCAGACAACCGCTCTATCTGCAACTGCACCGAATCCGACCGGATAAAGTCCCTGGTCAGTGCCTGGTACCCTTTAATAAGCTGGTCCCGTTTGTGCAAGAGGCCGGACAAGAGCTCCAGGCGCTCCAACTGCACGCCGTTGCCCTCATTGAGCGCCCTAAGGCTGTCTATGATACCACTGATCTTCTTCTTCAGCGTATCGGATGTCCGGAATACATCATTATTATAATTGGGTGTGATTATTTTCCGCTGTACCTGGTCCAGCACCACGATATCCTTGAATAATTCATTCACCAGGTATTGCTCCGTAGGCGGCCGTGATATCTGGTTGACCGTATGCCGTATCTGCCTGGAGTTCCTTGTAGTGATCACCCCGGCCCCCACTATTGTTACCACCGCCAGCAGCAGGCTGATAATAATTTTGAATTTAAGAGAGGACTTCCGCATAATTAGTTCAAAATTAACAGAAAAGCATTATCTGAAATTTTCTTTATCAATACTTTAGGCTTTGTACAGCCTTTCCTTTCGTATAAAAATACGTATTTTTATAGCTATGCAATTACTCTCTTCCCTGCAGACACCCGTCCTCTCTCTTGCCAACAGGATCGTGATGGCCCCCATGACCCGGTGCAGGGCCGATAACCCGGGCGGCACACCCAATGAGCTGATGTGTGATTATTACCGCCAGAGGGCTTCGGCCGGCCTGATCATTTCCGAAGGTGTCCATGTGAGCCCGATGGCAGTGGGCGGCCTGCGTGTTCCGGGGCTTTTTTCAGGTCCGCAGGTAGCAGGATGGCAGCAGGTCACCACAGCGGTCCACCAGGCAGGCGGCAAAATATTCGCCCAGTTGTGGCACGTGGGCAGGCTATCGCATCCCGACCTGCTGAACGGGCAGCTTCCCCTGGCACCTTCTGCCGTCAATGCGGATTTTAAGGTATATGCACATAAAGGCTTTGCAGCAACTGTAACGCCCCGGGCGATGACCGAAGCCGATATCCGCCAGACGGTAACGGATTTTACCGAAGCGGCCCGGAACGCTATCCTTGCAGGCTTTGACGGTGTGGAGATCCATGCAGCGAACGGCTACCTCTTCCACCAGTTCTTTGCCAAATGCTCCAATACCCGGACGGACGATTACGGGGGAAGCATTCCCAACCGCTGCCGGTTCCTGCTGGAAGTAACGGAAAGTATCGGCCGGGCCATCGGCATCTCGAAAACAGCCATCAGGCTCTCTCCTTCTCTTGACCGCACCTTCGGCATACGGAAAGATGATGAAACAGAAGCCCTGTTCTCCTACCTGGCAACGACTCTGAACGATTACAGGATCGCTTACCTCCACATCAGCGGCTTCACTGCCGACAGCGAAGATCCTGATCCCGGCCGGACGATACTGGAGACGGCGGCCCGCTACCGGAAGCTCTATAAAGGCACTTATATGATCAATAAGGGATTTACCAGGGATACCGCGGAAAGCGCGTTACGGAACGGGCTTGCAGACCTGGTCTCTTTCGGGGAATTATTCATTGCCAACCCGGACCTGGCGGAACGCTTTCGGCACCAATGGCCTTTGAACCAGCCCGACCGGGGCACTTATTATACGCCCGGGGCCGCCGGATATACCGATTATCCCTTTTACCCGGGCTGACAACAGGCATTACAGATAATACCGTAACTTATCCCGGAAGATAAAAAGGGCTGCCCGTTGGAACAGGCAGCCCTTTCAGCATGCTTGGAAACGCTTATTTACCTTCTACAGGCTCAGCGCTTTCCAGCACAACGGATGTCTTGTTATTGGAAGTTTCCACAAAGCCCCCGTTGATATGATAAACTTCTGAGTTATTGCTGTTTTTATCAATGATGATTTTCATTTTACCTTCGCCCAATGCTGCTACCATAGGTGCGTGGTTCTCTAAAATTTCAAACAGACCCTCTACACCCGGTAACTGGATACCATACACTTCCCCGCTGTATATTTTACGCTCCGGCGTTAATACTTCTAAAATCATAGATGTGTTTATTTATTTGATTAAGCCTCAGCCAATAATTTTTTACCTTTTTCAATAGCATCTTCTATGCTACCTACCAGGTTGAATGCAGCTTCAGGATACTCGTCCACTTCACCGTCCAGTATCATATTGAAACCGCGGATCGTGTCTTCAATAGCAACGAGGCAGCCTTTCAGACCTGTAAACTGTTCCGCTACGTGGAATGGCTGTGACAGGAAACGCTGTACACGACGCGCACGGGATACGGTCAGCTTATCTTCTTCAGACAGCTCATCCATACCGAGGATGGCGATGATGTCCTGTAATTCCTTATAACGTTGCAGGATCTGCTTCACTCTTTCAGCACATTCGTAGTGCGCCTGTCCTACTACGGACGGCGACAGGATACGGGAAGTGGAATCCAGCGGATCCACAGCAGGATAGATACCAAGGTCGGCGATCTTACGGGACAGTACCGTAGTCGCATCCAGGTGGGCGAAAGTAGTGGCAGGAGCCGGATCCGTCAAGTCATCCGCAGGTACGTAAACCGCCTGTACGGAAGTAATGGAACCGGATTTTGTAGAGGTGATACGTTCCTGCATCAGGCCCATCTCCGTAGCCAGCGTAGGCTGGTAACCCACCGCAGAAGGCATACGGCCCAGTAACGCCGATACCTCAGAACCTGCCTGTGTGAAACGGAAGATATTATCTACGAAGAATAAGATGTCCTTACCTTTACCGTCACCGTCACCATCACGGAAGTATTCAGCGATGGTCAGGCCGGATAAGGCCACACGCGCACGGGCACCCGGCGGCTCGTTCATCTGTCCGAACACGAAAGTGGCTTTGGAATCTTCCAGCTCTTTCAGGTTCACGGAAGACAGGTCCCATCCGCCTTCTTCCATAGAGTGAATGAATTTATCACCATATTTAACCAGGCCAGCTTCGATCATCTCGCGCATCAGGTCGTTACCCTCACGGGTACGCTCACCCACACCGGCAAATACGGACAGACCACCGTGACCTTTGGCGATGTTGTTCATCAGCTCCTGGATCAGTACGGTCTTACCCACACCGGCACCGCCGAACAGACCGATCTTACCGCCTTTGGCATAAGGACCGATCAGGTCGATAACTTTGATACCTGTATATAATACTTCGGTAGAAGTGCTCAATTCTTCAAATTTGGGAGGCTTGTTGTGGATAGGACGCCTGTTCCCGCCTGTAGGCTGCGGCAGACCGTCAATTGCCAGACCCGTTACATTAAATAAACGACCTTTAATCTGATCGCCCGTAGGCATTGCAATGGCTTTACCCGTATCTATTACTTCCAGACCTCTTTCCAAACCTTCAGTAGCATCCATGGCAACGCATCTTACACTGTCTTCTCCCAGGTGCTGTTGCACTTCCAGGATGAGTTTATCTCCATTCGGTCTTACTAGCTCTAATGCAGAATAGATTTCAGGTAGCGTATTCTCTCCGTCGAAATACACGTCAACTACCGGACCAATAATTTGCTTGATTTTACCTACGTTGGGCATATCGTTATATTATTAAAATGATTGTTATTTAATATAAATCGTGTGCAAAGGTAGTGTGTAAATTTAAAATAGAAAAATACATTGCTCAAAAAATATTTCCGCGCTGCTATTAAGGTGTTAATATGTGTTTAGCATACCTTTTATTTTTTCCCGCGCTGCATAATATTCCCCGCAAATGGCCGTTAATGGTATTTTAGAACATATAAGGAACCCCGTAAATTATTTTAAGTACCAATGACCTATAATTATATAGTTTAACTAATTTTGTACCTTTGCACATTTCTATCTAATTCTTTTATTATCTGATTTTTTAAATGGACTATACATCATTAATTGATACATCCAATATCCCCCGGCACATAGCCATCATTATGGACGGAAACGGACGGTGGGCCAAGGAGCAGGGCTTTGATAGGGTGATTGGTCATAAGGAAGGCGTGAACAGTGTCAGAAAGGTAGTAGAAATTGCAGCAGAAACGGGCGTTAAGTTCCTCACCCTCTATGCTTTCTCCACCGAGAACTGGAACCGCCCCAAAGAAGAGGTAGATGCATTGATGGAATTGCTGGTGAGCGCCCTCCGGATGGAGGTGGAATCACTTAAGAAGAATAATATACAGCTCAGGGTGATAGGGAACATTCCCTCCCTGCCCGCACGCTGCCAGCACCAGTTGAACGAATCCATAGAGATACTGAAAGAGAATGACGGGCTGGTACTTGTACTGGCCTTAAGCTATAGCTCCCGGTGGGAGATCACCCATATGGTACGGCAGATAGCGGCAGCCGTAAAGAGCGGCACGATAGCGGAAAACCAGATCACGGACGAGCTGGTACAACAGTTCCTGTGCACTAACGATATCCCTGACCCGGAGCTGCTGATCAGGACAGGCGGGGAAGAACGGGTCAGCAATTTCCTGCTGTACCAGATCGCTTATTCCGAATTATATTTTACGGAAACCCAGTGGCCTGCGTTCGGAAAGGATGACCTGCTGAAAGCCATTGCCGCTTACCAGAGCAGGGAACGCCGCTTCGGCAAGACCAGCGAGCAAATTCAAAACAAAGCAAAACACAGTTAATTTAAATCATATAGATGTTGAACTTGAAAGGCTGGAAAATAGCAGCATTTGTTGCAATAAGCCACATTATAGTCCCCCAGGTACAGGCACAACTGGGAGGAAAAAAAACGGGGCAATTGTCTATGCAGAAAGACGACAGATTCGAGATCGTGGATATCACGGTGACTGGGACGCAGTTCCTGGACCCGGATCTGTTAAAGATAGTTTCCGGACTACACAAAGGCGATAAGATAGAACTGGAGAACGACGCGGCCATCACAACCGCGATGAAGAAGCTCTGGGAGCAGAAGCTGATAGAGAACGTCAGGATAGATGTTATCAAACAGGAAGATAAAAGGGTCTGGCTGAACATTACCATCGTGGAAAGACCCAAGCTGGGCAGCGTCAGCATCCGCGGCGTGCGCAGCACCCAGGAGACCGAGATCAAAAATAAGCTGAAGCTGGGTGAAAACCGTATGATCACGGAAGCGCTGAAGCTGGATATGCAGGAAACGATCAAAAAGTACTTCATAGAGAAAGGGTTCAATAACGTGAGCGTGACCATGGAGGAAAAGAAAGACCCCAACAAGGCCTTTACCGACCTCGTGATCTATATCAACAAGGGACAGAAGATCAAGATCAACAACGTCAATATCGTTGGCAACGAAGAAGTGTCCACCTCGCGCCTGCGCCGTGCCATGAAAGGCACCAAGGAAGGTCCGAGGCTTTCCCGGGTACCCGCATACAATACTTCCGTATATGGCTCCGAGGAAGACAGGAGCTTTAAGACCTATGTCAGGAACTGGGGCTTTCTCTCCCCTACCAAGACCCTGAACATCCTGAACCCTTATTTCCGGTATAATTTCTTCTCCGGCGCCAAGTACAGCGCGGCCAAGTTTGAAGAGGATAAGGAGTCCATCATCAATGTATATAATAATTTAGGCTTCAGGGATGCCCAGATCGTTGCAGATACGGTATATTCCCCGGACGGCCGTAATATCAATATAGACCTGAAAGTAGCCGAAGGCAGGAAATATTATTTCGGGGATATTGAGTACAGGGGCAATACGGTCTATTCCGACTCCCTGATCCAGAGGATCGTCAATATCAAAAAAGGTGATGTTTACAACCGCCAGAAGCTGGAATCCCGCCTGGGTCTCCAGATGAACCCTGAAGGCACGGTGGACCTGTCCGGTATGTACCTGGATAACGGTTACCTGTTTTTCCGCGCTACGGCACAGGAAAAAAATATTGTGAACGATACGATCCATTATGTGGTCAACCTGACGGAAGGGCCGGTGGCCATCATCAAGCACGTGGATATATCCGGCAATCTTAAGACCAATGACCACGTGATCCGCAGGGAGCTTTATACGCTGCCCGGCAGTAAGTTCAGCCGTTCGGATGTGATACGTTCCATTAGGCAGCTAAGCGTACTGGGCTTTATTGACCCTGAAAAGCTGCACCCCGATATCAAGCCGAATATGACCGATTATACCGTGGATATCGATTACCAGGTAGCGGAGAAGTCATCCGACCAGTTCGAGGTGTCTGCCGGTTACCAGGGCAGCCGGATCGGCTTTTTCGGTTCCGTAGGGCTTGTGTTCAATAATTTCTCTATCCGGAATATCGCCAAGCCCAAGTACTGGGACCCGCTGCCGTCAGGCGATGGGCAGAAGCTGTCTATCAGGTGGCAGTCCAGCGGGCTGTTCTTTAACTCCGGCAACCTGACCTTTACCGAGCCCTGGCTGGGCGGCAAGAAGCCCAACTCCCTTACCGTTTCAGGCGTATGGACCCGGCTGAGCAACGCCACCGGAAGCCTTTGGAGCGGCAACGCGGATGCCAGCGCCAGCTATATCAAGAATATCGGCGGCGGCGTTACCTTCGGTAAAAGGCTGAAATGGCCGGACGATTATTTCGTATTTTCCGTAGGTCTCAATTACCAGAATTACTTTTTAAAGGATTACGCGCTGTCCAGCCTCGGGGAGTTCACCAACGGCTCCGCCAATAACCTGCATCTTAAGCTGACCTTATCGCGCAGCTCCCTGGATCATAACCTGTTCCCGAGAAGCGGTAGCAATATCACCTTCTCCGCCCAGCTGACCCCTCCTTATTCCATGCTTTCGGAAAAAGATTATTCCGGCATGTCCACCAAGGAGAAGTATAAATGGATAGAGTACCATAAGTACCGCTTCAACGCGGAATGGTACCAGAAGATATACGGCAACCTGATCTTAAAGATATCGGCCAAATACGGCTTGCTGGCCTCCTATAACAAGGACCTGGGCCTATCCCCGTTTGAAAGGTTCCAACTGGGTGGAGACGGCCTGTCGGGTATGCAGTTCATCGTGGGTAAGGATATCATCTCTCACAGGGGTTACGAGATCTATGAGCAGGATGCCACCATTTTTAACAAGTATTCGGTAGAGCTACGCTATCCGTTCTCCATGGCGCCTACCGCCACCATCTTCGGTCTTGTCTTCGCAGACGGCGCCTATGCCTGGCAGAATGCCAAGCAATATAACCCGCTGCAACTGAACCGCTCCGTCGGTGCGGGCCTGAGGCTGTACCTGCCGATGTTCGGACTGATGGGACTGGATTACGGTATCGGTATTGACAGGTATACTCCCGGTATGAGCCTCAGCCAGTACGCCAGGTTCTCCTTTATGTTAGGATTTGAGCCGGAATAGCATAAGTTATCTTAACTTTGTATTATTTGTATTATATTAAACCTTAATTGCAAGCAGCAGTCTTATAAAACACCAGCATTAAAAGTAAATATTATGAAACGATATATTATAGCAGCAGCCGTTTTAGCAGCAGGCAGCTTTGCCTACCAGGCAGACGCACAGGTACAGAAATATTTTGTGATCGATTCCAAATATATACTGGAAAAGATCCCTGAATATACCGACGCCCAGAAGAAGCTGGATGATGCTTCCAAAGCATGGCAGGAAGAGGTGGATAAAAAAATGCAGCAGGTAGACCAGATGTACAGGAGCTACCAGGCAGAAAGAGCGCTGCTGTCTGAAGAGGCCAGGAAGAAAAGGGAAGACGAGATAGTTATGAAGGAAAAAGAAGCCAAGGACCTGCAGAAAAAATACTTCGGCTACGACGGTGAGCTGTATAAAAAACGCCAGGACCTGGTAAAGCCGGTACAGGATAAGGTATTCAATGCCGTTCAGCAATTCGCCCAGCAGAGAGGCGCCGAGATCGTGTACGACAAAGCGGGCGGCGTAACCATTTTCTATGCCGATCCCAAGCTGGACAAATCTGATGAAATTGTCAAAATGATCAACAAAAAATAGCCGAAAGGTCATTTGAAATAAAAATAACATTAATATTGCACTGCAATAACACCTAACAATTATTAAAACAAAACAGCAAAGAATGAAAAAAGTATTGCTTTTAGTAGTAGCCGCTTTAACACTGGGTCTTCAGGTAAACGCCCAGAAAGCTCCTGCTACTCAAAATACTCAGGCCACTACCGGCGCTTCACCCAAGAAACTGGGCTATCTGAATTCCCAGGAGCTGCTGAGCGCTATGCCGGAGTATAAAAAAGTCAACGAAGACCTTGAAGCCTATTACAAACAACTGGAAGCGGATTTTGCAGAGCTTAGCAAGGAGTATCAGAACAAAATGAAAGATTACGAAGATAAGGTCAGGACCCTGAGCGAATCTATGAAAGAAGTAAAGCAAAAAGAAATTATGGCTTTACAGCAAAATATAGAAGACTTCCGTACTTCTTCCCAGGAAAAGCTGTCCAAAAAAGAAGCGGAGCTGGTCAATCCTTTATTAAAAAAGATCCAGGATGCTATCGACGCAGTAGGTAAGGAAAATAATTTTGATTATATCTACAATGAGTCTGCCCTGCTCTATGCCAAAGATTCTGAGAATATCACACCACTGGTAAAAGCGAAGCTGGGTATCAAATAATCCCATTCTCCCGGCTGACCGGGAAATAAAATAGCACATAAGGCCATATCTTTCCGGGTATGGCCTTATGCTTTTTACAGGGGAGCATATACTATCTATATATAGGCAACAAAGTCATTATAAGTCACCCATTATTATAAGAGATTCCTCACATCCGTTCGGAATGACCAGCACCCTCAGTGCCTTTATAGTAAAAGCGGTTTTTGACCCGCAGAGAGCACCCCGCTCAGCTAGGCGCGTATCTGTAATAGGTTGTTGCCTATGAGCAGATAGTCACTTAAAAAATAGCAATACCTTACCTCTATCCTGTCAGTACCATTTCTAAAGGCACAACAAAATCAGCCTGTTTTACAATTGTCAGAAAATCCAAATGAGCCTGTGCTGTTCCTGCTTAATCTGTAATCTTTACAAGACCGCTAAGCTATTATTAATCATTATGACCGATATTTTAAACCTGATCTATAGCTTATCAATGCTTCTGAAATATTATTTATCATAATGCCTTTTAAAAATAATACCTGCACCAGGCGTAATACCATTACTGTAGATCAATAATGAATCATTATCTGCAATAGTATACAGCCAAACATCATAATTCTTTCTATAATGATATATCAATCTGTCGTCTAGTGATTTTTCACTAACAGGTGATCCTAAATCCGTTCGCTGTTCAAATAGGGGTACAACTGTACACCTTCCCAAAGAATCTATATACAGGAACCATGGTGAAATATTATACAAAATATTATCAGCTTTCATTTCGTCCTTAAAATACTCGTATTGCGTATTAACCCACCAACCAGCCAACGGGGATATCACTTTATTTTGTGTGAAGCTATTATCAGCTAATACAACAAGCAGCAGTAACAGGCATATTTTTCTTTTCATATTTTTACTGACTATTTGTATACAGGAAATAAGTCATTATAAGCTACCAATTATTATAAGAGATGTCTCACATCCTCGTAAGGACCTGCACCCTCAGTGCCTTTATGCCAAGTTACCTGTTCTTTAATAAAGAATATTTCCTCAAAAAGTCTTTCCTGTATGCACTCATTTTCTGAATCGTCAATTTATCATAAAGCTCATAGTATACTTTTGCCTGCTCCCAATCCCGTATCCCCGAGTTTGATTCATACAATAAAGCCATATTTTCTACTGCATCCGGATATAAGGAAGCAGCCGCTTTTTTCATCCAGTATATCATTTTGTCTTCATTATGAAAATAGAATACATCATTGATCATTACGCCGTATTCGTAAAAACACGCAAGATTAAACTGGGCTTCAGGATGACCGGCATATGCAGCTTTCCGTAAATGTTCCAGTTGTTTACCAACCCATTGTTTTTTCTGCTCCTCTGTATATACATTCCACTTCTCATACAATTTATATCTTATCTTTTCTGATATCAAAAAGTGTTTGTCCCCTTTCATATGATCTTTTATCTTTTTTAGAGCCTCCCGGTCACACCAGCCCGGAGGTTCATTCACGCATTGTTCCATCGACCAGCTCCAGGAATTATTTTAGCAGGATATGTAGGATAAGGTCGCAATCCTTTGAGATAAGCCTTTTGTAAGTCAATCGCTTAGCATACTCTGAGCGGGCCAGGATAACCGTGGCGCAGGGTTTAAGGATTTTATATTGATTTACCGGTCGCTGTTACTCGTTTTTGAAAACAGTCTATAACTAATTTAAAAAAACAACAGTCTGAATACACAACATCATCTATTAGCATACCTCACATACATGTTGAAAAGATTTTCAATATTTTCTTTATCATCCTCATTATCTATGTTATCTAAATATTTAACCGCTTCTTCAAAATACATTTTAAAATCGGGCTTATCTATTAAGATCTCTCCCTTTATCTTTTTAAGGTCACCAGACAGAAAATCAATTATCATATAATCCTTTACTGTTTTCTCAAGAGTTTCCCAGGTATGGCCACTTGACCTGGGAGCATTTAAAATATTATAAAGTATAGCCAATGAGCCGGAATCCACTATGATTATTTTATCCGAGATCCCTAAACCGATGGTATCAAAATATGCGTCCAAAAGAGCGGTATCATAAGTAATATATACACCCATATTACGCGAACCTCTATTAAAACTGCTTAATAGTCTGATATATTCACACTTTTCCGTTTGCTTTGTTGAACAAGAAACCAATATGGCAAGAATTGACAGGCAGGCAAAAACCATTCTTAGTTTCATAATATACTTTATATTTAACGAATAGACTGTATTTTTAGAAAGGTCGATGCATAAACTTCTATAACCACAAAGATAATTATCCCCTCTGCATTACCCTAACTCCCTGATGCACTTAATGATTTTGTTTGGTAGGCTACCACCTGCTTTGGTACATTATCAGATAAATGCAAGCTACTCCAATCGCAAGAAAATTATAAAGAAATGTACTCGCTTTCACAAGGACAATTCCTCATTTCAAGTTCAGAGCAACATTCATCTAATTTTAATACATTGCCATTACTATCAACTTCATAAATCTTATCTGGCATTATTTTATAAAACCTAACTTCATTGTCCCAGTCTTCAAAGACACATTTTATAACATTTGTAAATTTTCCTGCATTATAAAAACCTTTGGTAATAGTTTTATCTGCTTGATTTTCTTGCTCAAATAAAAATTCAACAGCACCGTCATTCTTTATTTCTATTTGTCTATACGGAGTTCCTGTTCCTGAAACACCAGGTCTTGTTTCAAACAACCTTCTCCCAACAAAAGGCAGTTGTTTTTGTTCTGCTAAATCTAAACTGTATCCTTTATTTGAATCGTTTAAATTCCCTTTATTTGAATTATTATCTACACAACCGCAGAAAAGCAATAAAGAAAAAATAAGCTCCTTTTGTATCGCCATAGTTTTAATTTTATTTTGCTTACTTCTAAATTGTCAGGACACACCACTGATAAGCCTGTGAGAAACTATCGGTATTCTTGAAGCAGTTGCACCCAAATTGATTAACTTTAAATAAGGGGGCAAAAGTAGGATTTTCAGGGGTTGTTAGTTTCATTTTTTTTCATTATAGGCTGATTAAATGCCGTTTGTCCGTCAAAAACGCAATTAATACAATCGGCTATGCTTTTTAAATTGTTTAAGTCTCTAAAAAAATAACCTTTTGCACCTTTTGCCCTTGCTTGTTGCATTATCGTTTTATCAAATTCATCAGTAAATACAATAACTTTTTTTTCCGGCATTACTTTAATAATTAATGCCAATAAGTCTAAACTTTTTTTAAAACCAAACTTTTCACTATTGCCGTCAACAACAACAACCGGAAAACTTTCCGCTTCTATAATATCAATGCCACCATTAGGGGTTAATAATTTTTCTACACTAATATTAGTTTGATACAAAAAGAAAATATTTAACACGTTATAAAAGCGATCTTTTTTACCTACATAAAAAATGCTTATTGTTTTCGGTGGCTTGTTGTTTGTGAACATAAAAATTAAGGTTTAATAAAAAATAAAAGGACAATTACCAATAGGCAACTGTCCTTTCTTTGAGAGTGGCTAATCAAAAAACCATTAACCATTAAACCTTATCCTATGAAAAAAAATTTTAGCTTTTAAGCCGTTGTGGAAACCTAAGATAAGGAATTTCACTTATTCCCCCCAAAAAAAAGTTTGGCAGTTGCCTCGTGGACACTCAAATCTATTAAAAAATAATTAAATTTAACATAAGGCTTTTTTTTCTGATTATAGTAGCAACATTATTTAAACCTTATCAACCTTAAACTATGTTACTATTCTCACCGGAGTATTTGGACGTGAAAACCGCCAAAGAAATGCCCTGCATATTAGCAGGGTATGAAGTAAAAAACAGTTCCCCCCTTTATGGTGAATCACCGGAGGGAAAATATTTATTTCAAGATATTTATACAGGAACTTTACACGGTTGTTTTATTAATGTATTGCCACAACACGCCCACCGTTTTTTTATTTCAAAAGAAAATGCCGGATATTTTTTATTAATTCAATTGCACAATAATTTATCCTGCCACTTTCAGGGAATAGACAATATAAATTTCTATGAGTGGGGAATAAATTTATTTGCTGCAAAAAAACTACACGTTGAAATAAATGTATGCAATGAATTTTCAACTTTCGTTTTATTTATTCCTGATAAATTATTCAATCGCTGTGCAGGTCATTACCCATTTTTAAGAAAAATAAAACGTACACATGAAAACACATTGCACACGGTAAAACTATTGCCCAATAATGCTATTTGCAATTTTGCTTTAATTGATTTAATAAATGATTTAAGAGAAAATGAAGTAATAAAGCCGGAAATATTGAATGATGTTTTTAAACAGGCAATGCAAATAATTTGTAAAGACAAAGGACAAAAAAAAATAAATGTACCTAACGACATTGCCGAAAAATTGCAGTCTTTAAAACAATACATGACGGCTAATTTATCATTAAACTTTCAGCGCAATGATTTAATGAATGATTTTAAAATTAGTCTTTATCATTTTGAAAATTCGTTTCAAAAAATATACAATCTTACCCCGTTTACATTGCTAAAATGTTATCGTATGCAAGGCGTAAAAAGGGGAATCAAAAATAATGAGCCATTAAAAGAAATTGCACCACGTTACAACTATTCATACAATACAGTAAGCAAAGCCTTTTATAGTGTTTATAAAAAACCGCCGCTATACCGGAAAAAAAAATAATCGTACAACCGCATTTAACAGAATAACAATTTGTTAAGCAAACAAATTAACCATAAGGAAGAATGTGGACACATTTTTCTGTTTTATGGTTGGCAAAAAATCGGTATAAAAAACGCAAACAGTATTTTAATAAAGTACGTTTGTTTAGTTAAACCGAAACAACCAACCAATGAAAAAAATATTTGCTTTGCCGTTATTCAAACCGTTTCATATTTCGGCATCTTCATTTGTTGTTGGCGTATCTACTGTATTTATTATAGTTTGGGGTTATACAGGAATAAATAAATTGTATGCCCCCCACAAATTCGCAGCAACAATGAAGGACGTAAAATTTATGCGTCCATTCGCTGACTTTCTCTCTTATTTCGTACCCATTTTTGAATTATTGTTATGTTTATTTTTAGTCTTTTCATTTGTTACCATTGGTAAAACGGATATAAACACACGTAAAATTGGTTTATACGTTTCCGCTATATTCATTTTTGCGTTGACTGTTTATGTAGGTTTAATGATAGCCATGTATGAACACTTACCCTGCCGCTGTGGAGGCGTTGTCGAATGGTTATCGTGGCGTAATCATTTATACTTGAATATTGGTTTGTTGTTGTTGGCAATTGCGGCTATTGTAGTAATGAAAAAAAATAAATACAGTAAATATTATTGAAATATTTTTTTTAGCTAAGAAAAAACGGGGGAAATCTGAAAACCCGAATAAAAGAGTAAGAACAATTTTTAAAATCAAATTCTATTAACATGAAACGTATTTTGCCCGCAATTGCATTGCTGTTTGCAGTGACTATTGCTTTCGCCTTCCAATCACCTGCAAAGGTTGAGAAAAAAGAAGTATCAGGGGATTATTTCAGATACCTCAGCCCTAACAATTGGCAGTCATCCGATGAGTTTGAAGTAGACGACCTGTGCCGTGGTAACGAAGTTCTTTGTGCCATCGAAGTATTAAGTGGAGACCCAACAGCCGCAAAGGCACACGTTGAAAGTATTCTCTCCACTCTCAACTTTTCCGCTGGCACTCCTATACCTATTACCGCCGATTTTGACCCCAATTCACCCGGAACAGAACAGGTAGTAGCGTATCCAAAGAATGCTGAATAATTCCGGCTGCTTGCGAAATGTTCAAACAAAAGAAGCACGGGGAAACATTTGTTTCCCCGTGCTTCTTTTTCATTTTTTATAGGCTATTAAATGCCGTAAATTGCCCGTATTATGACAGGCAACCCACCCCCCCCCCAATTATGGCAAAAAAACCGCCCCCCCCTTGCCCCCTCAAAAAAAATTTGGGTGCAAGTGCTGCAAGTTTACCAAACTATCAATATTTCTGTAATATTACCTATTGATTACCAGAAAATTAAAACTTGAAATTCAGCATCTCTAACTCTGTAGCACTACCCCCTCCCCATTACTCCATTACTGACATTTCTCTAAATCTGATTTTTCAATCTGAAACACTTTATATTTTTTAATATTTTTCAAAGTATCAATAATGTATTCTGATATTTCATAATCTTCATTATCATCAAAGCCAATTCCACCTATACTATGAGCAAAAGAGAATACTTCATTTATCCTATTACTATCAATAGGATCGCTGTTAGATAAACAAGAGATCGTATCTCCATTTGAATAAACATAAGTAAAATATTTTTCTTCAGGAATACTGATACTTCCAGTAGGTCGTGAAAATTGAGTTTTTAAAATACCGCAATCAGGAATTTCATATACCCGTTTACCTCCTGTAATTTTCTGCTCCTTACCATCTTTTTGGCTGTAGATAATGACAACTCTTCCAATATAACCAGTAGGTAGTATATTAAGTACTCCATTGGGATTATTATTACTACTGCCATTATTATTTAAACATTTCATACTACATAATGAAAGGGGGACTAAAATCAAACCTGTTTTAACTCTAATCATGCTATAGCTATTTATTTTTTTTGATAATCACAGATAGGGGCTTTTTATTTAGTGTCGCTTATCAGAAGCTATCGACATTTCTGTAACATTATCCACACTAACAATTCTACCATTTACCTGACACTCTCAAGAAAGCTATTAATTACAATACCCCTTTATAACTTAGCTCTTTTTTTGCATATCCTGCAATTTCTGAAACGATGCTATTGGCAAGTAATTTTAATTTTTCAATTGCGTTACTGTTTCCTATTGCTGAAATTGCTTTAATACATTTTCTCACAAACTGATAAGTGTCGTCATAATCCAAATACTTAAATTGTAATTCCGCTGCTTTATATAAACAATCAACTGTTTCAGGAGATTTTAGTTTCTTGAGCAACATCGCTATGTCTTCATGTTTATGATGCCAATCACTAACTAACAATTCACACAAAGTAACATTAATATCATCGGGGAAGGCATCATATAAAAATCCTAATACCATACCTATATCAACTTTACTTGCATTTTTACATTTCACAGCTTCATTCAGCTGATTTCCCACAATACCGGGAATATCGATTGCATCAATATTATTCATTTCTAAGAATTTTGCTTTAGAAAGTTTCCCTAAAGCAACATCAGTAATTTCATCTAAGTTAATCATGGTCTTAAAACATTAAATGATTGAATATTAGAATTAAAAATATCCAAGACTTTTCCTAAACCCATATTTTAAAGAAAACACTAGTTTCTTTCCAAACTTTACTAATTGAAGGAATTGAGGATACACCTTACGCCACCCGTTATTCTGATATCGATTAAAGCAATTCGTCCCGTATCACCACTGATATGTAGACTTCTCTTTCTAACTCTATTAGAAAAAAAACACTGTCAAATTTACGATATATCTAAAAATTTTCTTATCCCCAGAAATAAATCTTCAGACAAGCTACCAGCATAGCAGCGCTTTTGCTAAAGCAAATTGTTCGTCTGGACAGGCGTTTCAAGTGCGTACGGAGCGTCAGGTTCTTCCGTTCAATATGGTTTGTAGAACGTAATTGGGTCTGGTGCAGCGATGCAGGTACCAGTAGCTTATACAAATTCAGTTTATCCGTGCAGATCATCAAAGGATCATATAAAAGTAAAGTACGGATCACACTGTTTATCGTATCTTTTGACCGGCTGCCAACACAAAAGCCGGCTATTCTTTTGCTTTCCCTGCATATTGCATACACTATCCATTGCCGGTTGGCCTTATAGCCAGTATAAGTGCACAGTTCATCCACTTCATAAGAACAGTTTAGACCAAAGGAAGGCTGTACCACTGTATCGGATATAGTAAGCAGGCGTCTTAAAACAGTCACCACAGAAATTTGCAGCAGCCGGGATATACTCCGTACTCCACACCCTTCTTTCAGTAAGGATACGATCATCCTATTGATACCCGGTTGGCAGGCATTGTATGTATATTGTGAAGTAAATGTTCTTTTGCAGGATTTACATAGCAACCGTTGTTTGCCATGGCTATGACCGTTTTTTACACAGCATCCATCACAATAGACACAATTTATTTTCAAATCAACAATTCTGAAACACCTGGGTGCAGTTCCTGTCATTACAGCCTGTTTTTAAGCCATTAAAGTAAGTAAGGCAACCTTCGGGTTGCCTTACTTACTTTCAAAATATACGTAGTACTACTATCGGAATACAGTATGGATAAGCATTTCAGAAATTATCAACACATCTGTAACATTACCCAGACAACAGGCTTTATAACTATAATGTTTTGAGTGCGTTCTTTTACAGGAGTTGCAACGGTATCTTTTGTTACCACTACTGCTTGTACCATAACTAATACAGGGGGATGAACAATAAGGACACATAAGACTTTTTTATAAAACAACAATTTGGAGACACTTGGAACTAAGTAGTACATTGTAAGTCCCTCTTAACCCCTAAAAATAAAGCAGGCAACCTTTGGGTTGCCTGCTTTTCTAGTTCCGAAAAATTAAAACTAATTGATTTTACTATGCTTGAGCCAATTATTTTTGGAAAACAACAATTTGGAGTTACTACCTTGAATATCAATCACATGAGAAACCAAAAAGGGATTACCAACACAATGTAACACTACCACTACCACCAACATTACCTATATTACCTTAATTTTGCATTATAAGCACTAATACTTTTTGCAGAACAATATTTCAAATGTACTTAGATGGTAACATATATTAAATCCGGCAACATATTTAATTTACAAGGTGTGTCAAACTATGCGCATGGATGTAATTGTGCTGGCGCAATGGGAAAAGGAATTGCCTTACAATTCAAAAAAAAATATCCTCCAATGTATGTTGAGTACAAAAAATTATGTAAAGATGGTTTATTCTCTTTAGGTGATATTTTTACTTATAATTATGGCAATGGTATAATTTTTAATCTTGGTACTCAAACAACCTGGAAAACTAAAGCTGACCTTAATGCTATTAAAGTATCTTTAATTAAAATGCTTTCATATGCTTCTCAAAATAATATCCATGAAATAGCATTACCTAAAATTGGTGCTGGCTTAGGAGGGTTAAATTGGGACGATGTAAAAAATATAATCGACAAAGTTGCCAGGGATTATCCTGCTATTGATTTATTTGTAGTAGAAAACTATAAAGAAATTTAAAATAAAAGTGTCCACATTTAATGGACACTTTCATTATTATTGTTTATTCCAAGCTTTATTAAACTCTTCTTTTGTGATAAAGTCTGAATCATTTAATTCGAGCTCATCAACTGATTGATCATATAACATAGACCCTTCTTGATAAGGGTTTTCAGACGTCAATAAAACTCTTCCTTTAGAAGTTTCCTCTATTTGTCTCACGGCCTTCCCATTCTGAAAGTGTAAATAAAATAAGACATCTTCTTCATTCCAATATTTTTTTACAAATAATTCTTGCATATACTATTGTTTTGGTTTAAAAATTGACGTTCCATGATTAACTATTCGTCCTTTTATAGAAAGCCTACTAGTACCAGGAACTAAATAATTATGTGGAGCATTTTTTATGACATTCAAACCACTTACATCTATGTCAATAAAGTGCGTTAACTTTTTTGTATTCCAAGGAACACCAAATAGTCGTCTTGAAACTTGCCCAGAGGTGTATCCACTTGTTAAATCAGTAAAGTATTGTCCTGCCCCATGTCTTGCATTTTTAATTCCAATTGATGGCAACAATTCTTTTGATTCCATAATTGCATTATACCCTGCTTCACTTGTATAGTGCCTTAATGTATTACTTCCCGTATTAACTATCCTAGAAGGAGTAAGTAAATATGAAGATTTTGCTACTGCGGCCGAAAATTGCCAGATACCTATCAAGGCATTGGTTCTACGTTGGCCTCCATATTTTAAGTCTTCGTAAGTACCTACCAGAGAACTTTTAATTCCACTTCCTACGAATCCCACTACACCATATCCTCCTCCTTCAGATTTGTAGTTATCATAAGATTCTCCAATAGAAAAGAAAGGATTTCCTTTTTCTAAGGCATCTTTAGCAAGTTGACCTACAGAGCCTTGCACTGAACTTTGTATATAGTTAAATATGTCTTCATACCATGGGTTATCAAAATAATTACCACTTTCACTGACATACCATTTCGCCTCATCATTCCATTTGAATGTTTCTCCTTCAGGAGATAATAAGGCCAAAACATACATACTACCCTTTTCTCTTGCTATAGTGTACTTTTCAGGTATAATCAGACTAGCTCCATTCAAAGCTATACCAGTTCCTTTTTTACCTGCTTCTATCATAGAGTAGGAAAATGGATGATCGGGAGACTGTCTAGGCGAAACAAATTCTACAGTATCAAGTTCATATACCCAGGCATTATATTCATCACTGTAACTCTGCCAACTTCCGTCAGCAAGTTGCCTTCGATTCATATTTACTTCATCCTCTCCCTCCATTCCACTCGGATCATTATACACAACAGGATTATTAAACCCATAATTATACGGACTCATCCCTGCATAGTCTGATTCCAAAGGATCCACCGCGCTCCACTGGCACAACCAGGGTATATAATACCTTGCACCGTGATAGTATAATCCACTCTCCTCATCGCGCTCCTTACCCGTATAACGATACCGTTTAGCCACAGCATTTACACTTGCGTTCATTGCCCGGTATGAAGTCGTCCCATAGGGGTGGTATTCCTCATAAGAAATAATCTCCGCATCTTCATCCAGTTCTAAGCTTGCACTTTGCAAATGGTTGGAATAGATATACCTTACTAATTCCTCCACAGTTCCGTTATCATCTATAGCATCACCCTCTGTACGGGTCTCCAGCATCGCTATACGACCCGTATCATCGCTGACATGCACCGTAGTACGCTCTATTATCAAAGAACTTGTATGGTCAAATTTACGATATATCTCAAAGCTCCCCAAATATATCCGTTCTTCCTTAAAGCTACCTTTGTCCACGTATTTACGGATACGCTGCCCTCCGCTGTATTGATACCAAGCTGCCATAGTACCCTTAGCAATGCTGCTCAGCTCATTGGTCAGGTTCCACACCATACTGCTTAAATGAGGCATCGTTTCCATATTGCCGCGCACATCGTAATCGTAAGCATACGTATCCGAACCAGGTGGAGAGGTGCGTCCTACAGTAGTGCTTAACAGCCTGTTGCTGTCCGTGGCAATGTCATAGGTACGCGTATAAGCACCCGCTGCTGCGTTATGACTGAGCTCCAGGATATTACCCACTACGTCATACGTATATTGCTGTGTATAGCGCTGCACGGCATTACCGTTTCCTTTATGGCTGGTCTGCCACGATGCATCGTTATAATTATCATTCGCTCCGAAGCTGTTGCTGCCGATCAGCTCCCGCCCTTCAGCCGCTATCAGCCTGTACAAGGCATCATAGGTAAACTCCTGTGTAGGTGATACCACACTGTTGTTAAAGAACAGCGTCTGCTGCGCATCATCCTGTATCTCCGTGATATTACCCACGGGGTCATACCAGTAGTGCAGGTCCTGTAAGATATCGTTATTGTTGAGGTTGACGGTCAGCAGTCTTCTTAGCCTGAATGTTTCCGGGTCATAGGTATAACTAGTCTTGGTACTGTTGCCGTACCAGATAGCCTCACGCTGGCCTTTGGCATCGTAATGAATATCGTTAACATAGCTTACGTTATTGAGCATTACAGCTTTCAGCATACCGCCCTTATCATAGGTGTAAACCTGTATATTACCGCCAGGGTCGGTGGTGGTCACAGGGCGGTTCAGCGCATCGTAAGTAACGCTGCTGCTAAAGATTTCTGTGCTTAGATCCGGCTCTGCACCGGCGGCCCAGTCCGCATCCGTCAGCTCAGGGTCGTCCAAAACCTGCACCTGTGTGCTCAGCGGGTTGCCTTTAAAATCATAACCGTTTACCTGCTGCATACCGCTGCCGTCATAGGTCTGGTACACCTGGCCCCGGTAGTTGTGATCCTCAGGATTGGTCAGCGTTTCCCCGTAGATGTATTGGTCCAGTGTCTTACCGTCAGTGATACGCTGCAACGGCCTTCTCAGTGCATCATAGGTGATCTCCGTCTGCTTGTCCATAGCATCCCAGGCGTAGTAAGGCTGTCCCGACACATCCAATAGCGTGTATTGCGTCCCGCTGTCCATACTGTGCTGGTAGCAGGGCAATTGCAGCCGCGCATAACGGTAGCGTAATGGCACCAGGCCCCGACCGTCCGTGAGGTGCAGCCGGTTGCCCTCTATATCCAGCGTTTCAAAGCTGTGTATATAGTTAGTCTGGCTGTCCTGCTGTATGGTGTAAAAGCCGCGACCCAGCGTATCCGTATGGATAACCGTAGGCGTGTTGGCATGCGCTGCTGCTTTGATAGCGGCATTTTTCTCTTCCGCACCCATCTGGTTATTGATCCTTGCCGCATACCATTCACTCTCCAGTACCGTGTCGTTATTATCCCATATCCACTGCTCCCAGGCCGTCCATTCCGTGCGGGTAAAGCTGCCGTCGGGCAAATCGGTTTTATAATTTCTTCCCAGCGCATCGTAATACAGCCTGGGGCTCACCCCGCCGGCCGCCGCCTGCTCCGCCGTATCACATTCATGGCTCCCGCTGAAGTAAGGCTCAAACTGCATCACCGGCTTGCCTTTGTTGTTATAGATGGTACGACCGCTCCCCACCCAGGTCTTATAGCCATTGGAGGCGTTAGGCTCACATTGCGCTTTCTGCATCACCACCCGGCCCAGCCCGTCCGTATAGGTGATCTGTATAAGCTTCTCCACCGGCGGTTCAGGAATGACAGGCGGGTTCACATGCTGTGTACGGCCTATCATCGCCACCGCCACCGGTACACTGTCCAGGTCATAGGTACAGCGCCAGGTAGCCCCTTGCAGCAGCTCGGCTGCAGCGCTGTCCGGGTCGGCCCAGAAAGCTGCCTGCAGCAGGCGGTCGGCCGCACTGTCAGGCTGCAGGCCTGCCAGGGTATCCCCTTCCGGCACCGGGCTATCCGCCTTGCCCTGTACTGCCACCGCCACCGCCTGGCCCAGCGCATCATAGCAGATCTCACTGATATTGTTATTGATATCCCGCATCCGGAGCGGCTGCAGGTGGTACAGGCTGTATAGCTCCACCGTGGTCACATTGCCCAGCGGGTCGGTAATGCTCTCCGGCAGCAGGTAGTATTCATCCCAATAGGTAACGGTCGTCTCGTTGCCCCAGGGGTCCCGGTACACCAATGGCGTATAGAAGCTGGTTTCCGGGCTGCTGTACCCCACTGTTCCCGAAGGTATCCAGAAGCATTGGTCATTATACAGGTCTTTGTATTTCCCGGCGGTCAGCATGCCCGCTGTCACTTTGCCGCCATAGCAGTGGGCCAGGATATCCTGGTCGAATACCAGGGTATAGCTTTCGTAGGGAAGCGCCAGGCTTTCCAGCTCGCCGAAGTCCAGCGCCTGTGCCGCAGCATTATCCATAAAGAGGCTCACCTGGCGGGAGAGCACCCGGTAGCCGGGCGTGGTAAGGTTGGTATAAGGTACTTCCGGCGCCGTATTGATCAGCGTCTTTAAGGCTGCGGGAGTGTAGAGTTCCGGCACCCCGCCCGAAGCATCCGGCTGCAGGGCCGAGCCTATCGTTTCGTAGGGCAGCCCCAGCCGGTAGTGCAGCATGTCCGCACCGTATTTTATGGATGTTTCAGGCGGCTCCGGCGGTATCTCGTAGATGCCGCCCGTATCATTGGTGTAGGCATTCCGGGTAAAGGTGATATGCTGCAGCGCCTGCTCGTCCTGTACCAATGGCGGCAGAGACGGGTCTATATGGTCCGGGTGACGCTGGTAGGCCACCGCTGCGCTCAGCAGCACCCGGCCGTAAGCGTCCGTTTCCAGCACCAGCTCATGAGCCAGGCGCACATCATCGGCCGAACGTTCCGAATGCCATACCAGCTGCTGCTCCTGCAGGTTCATCCATACCGCATGACGCTGCCTGTGGCGCGCCTGGTAGAGGAGCACCCGGTAGGCCGTAGCCGTAACGGCATAAGGAATACCTTCCTTATCACTGCCGTCCAGCGCGTAGACCTCCTGCCGCAGCGGGCTGCCTTTCACGCTCCGGTAGGCCTCCCTTACCGTAACCGCGTCCATTGTTTCCCCGGGAAGCTGTACCATAGCGGCCAGCGATTCCCAGGCAGGCACCCGGAAGTACTCCTCCCTGTACTGGTCTTCCAGCGTGTGACGCCGCATCCAGGCGCCGGTATGGTACCAGGTTTTGGTCAGCACCGGGTGCTGGTCCAGCTCCGCCGCGTTGCTTACTACGGCACGGTCCGTATCTACCGTTTCCACGTAGCCGAAGCCCCGGAATTCCCGCTCCGGCGCATCATAGTAGCCATGCCGGTAACGGTACGACTGGGTATAGGTGGTTTCGCTCACCGTATCGGTCGTGGTTACCGATGCCACACAGTGCACCGGGAAGGGCAGTTTGGTCGCCCAGCTGATACCCTGCTTTTTATCTTCCAGGTAAAAGCGCGTGGAGCTTTTATACATCACGGAGGTCTCCTTGCCCATACCGTTGCGGTAGGTATGCAGCAGGTAGGGCTTAATGCCGCCCATCAGGTCGATATACTGTACCGGGAAGCTGCTGTGATGCGGTAAAGGCGAGCTCCATACAATGCAGCCGGTACCGTTGCCCAGGAAGTCCGTAATGGTGATCTTGCTGTAAGCGTCCGTGGAAGGCAGCGGTGCGATGACCTGTGCCGCGCCCCAGGCGTTACCGCAATGGTTGGTCCAGGCTTTGATGCTGCCGCTGCCTATATAGATCAGGTCGGCCGTGCCGGTACCGCTGATGTCCGCCAGGGTCAGGTACTGCGGGTCGTATATGTCGGGATGGGTAAATACCGGTGCACCGTCCATCACTACCCTGGGGCCGAAACGGCCGTAGCCGGTATTGGGCCAGTAGCAGACCTCCCCGTTGCGGATGCGTACCAGGTCGGTCAGGCCGTCGCCGGTCATATCCGCCAGGAAAATACGCTGCACGGTGTCGCTGAGCAGCAATACCGGCCCTTTGCTCTCGTCCTTAAAGGCCGGCGCGTGACCGCCGGTACGCCAGCCGTCCTTACCCAGCTGCTCATACCAGGTCCAGATGCGGTCGTCCACCAGCAGGAGGTCGGCCCTGCCGTCACCGTTCAGGTCCAGGCGCAGGGCGTAAGGGCTGTCCTTATCCGCCTGCAGCTGCTGCGGGAAGGTCCTGAACGCTTCCCAGGTGCCTTCTTCCGGCCAGGCGGCAGGAGCAGCCGGAGGTTCCAGCTCCCAGAAGCCCTGCACGGCACCGCTGTCCAGCACCAGCTGGCGGTTGCCATCCGCGTCCAGGTCCTGCCATTGCGCGTCCTGTCCCAGGCCCGCCGCGTTCGGCTTATAAGCTATGATACGGGGCGGGGCAAACTGCCCGTCTCCCAGGTTGTTCTTGTACAGCCAGGCGCTCCCCTGCTCTGTCAGGATACCGCTGATGCCCTCGCCTTCAAAGTCCGTCCATTGGTAGGGGCCGGTGAGTCCCTGGGGTGCTCCCTTCCAGTCTTCGGGCGCTACTTTATGCAAAGTATGGTCCCAGTGCAATGGATGATACTCCATAGTTACGGGCGGCAGGGAACGGGATTGCAGCTGGCCGTCACCGTCCTTCTGGAAGCCCGTCATTATGGCTTTAACGATGTAGTCCACAGCCAGGAAGGCTTCGGCAGCGGTATCGCCCTCGTACTCCAGGCTCAGCCGGCGCACCAGCTCCGGCGCTTCCATGCCTTCATTTTCTTTTTTGGGAAAGTAGTGGAACTGCAGGATATGCCGGCAGCGGCGGTAGGTACGGATCTCAAAGCCGCTCCTGTAAATAGAAAAGGGATCTTTCCGGCAGGGCCAGCCGGTTACCGGCTCATAGGAGCTGCCTTCATGCTCACCGTAATCCCAGACCGTCTCAAAGAGCCAGTCGGTATCCGGCAGGTCCGGACGCCAGCCCGCTGCGGCATCTGCCACAAAGAACGGCGTCACATTCCCGTAGCTGATCTTTTTGATATAGGTATTGGTAAAGGCCGTACGGTCGTGATGGCGGTGGAATTCACTCACATGATGCGGCACATTGTCCAGGTCTTCGGACACATAGCTGAATTGCTGGGCATTGCCTTTATGATCTGTGACCAGGGAAGGCAGCCAGGAGAAGACCCGCGAAGGGTCGCCGGGGTCGGCTATCCTGTGACCGGGCTCCAGGCCGTACCAGGTAGTGAGATTATCCTGCGTGGTCACCATCCACCAACCCGCTCCCCCGTCCCGCGGACGGATATACATGACCTGGGCGAACAGGCCTTCTATACGCGGGCGGTAAGGCTTGATGATATAGGTGTCGTGCGCTATATACAGCGGCTCACCTGCATGGTCCGTTACCGGCACCAGGTCTTCCGCGCCGGCCAGCACAAACACATCGCTTTCCTCGCCATCAAGGTATAACGGCAACTGCTTATCGGTTTTACGCTGTATCTGCGGCAGGCTGTCGCTCCACCCCAGCCCGTACACGCTGTTGCCGCCGCCGCTGCTGTAGCTTAGGCTTATGGCCGGGGTAAAGCCGCCGCGACCGGGTGTAAAGGGCAGCGGCAGCTCCATACCTGCCGTCCCGTTCACCGGGTTGACGCTGAATTTTTCATCAATGCCTTTCAGCGCGCCTCCGCCTTTGGGCAGCGAGAGCTCCGGAGCGGCGCTTTTGTAAAAAGGGCTCTTATCTTCCTCTTCTCCGCCCGCCGGCGTCACCGGCCGGCTGTATTGCGAAAGCGGGGAAGCGGCGCTGTTTTTGTTATTATTATTGTTGTTATTGTCCTGCTGTTGCGGTCCTGAATTAGTTGGCTGTTTCATGGGTTTGTTTTTAAAGTTCAGAGAAAGAGCGTTCTAAGCGGCCGCTGCCGGCCGCGCTGCATCAGGCGTCCATCGTATAGGTAAGCACCATATAGATGTTATCCCACTCCTGTTCCGACATCGCAACGGGTGTACCGTTCTCTGTCTTATACAGGACAAACTCTAAAACCTTCACTTCATCGGGGCCGGTAAAATCCAGCTGGCTGACGGACGTGCTGCTGTACCGGCTCACCGTATCGGACAGCAATACCGCGTCATTACCTTTATAGATAATATGGTAACGGGTAGTGCTGCTGATGCTCAGCGCTTTGGTACGGCCGAACAATTCCAGCTTCGTCATCCTGATATCCTTCTGCTGGGCCAGGAACTGCAGCCTGGTTTTCTGCAGCGGCAGCACAAACTTCCTTCCGACACCGCCGGGCGCTTCTTCTGCCAGGTCAAAGCCCTGGAACCATTCATTGCTGAAGTCCTGCTTCAGGGCAAAATAAACCGGCACATCCGTTGCTGCAGTGCCCAGCAGCATCGACCGCAGCTGAGTGACCGTAGCCGTTTCCTTCGCGCTGCTGTAACGGGCGGTATAGTTGAACTGTATGATCACATCGCTGATAGCGCTGTAGTCGAACTGGCGCAGCAGGGGATCTTCCATCAGGCGGAGCACCCATTCGCTATTCTCAAGTCCCCTGCATTCGAAAGGCAGGTAGCGCTCATCGCGGAAATTCAGCTCAAATACCCCGCCGTCGTTCTGCGCCCTGCTGGTGAATACCCTTTCATTCACCGGGCTGACATCCCCGGTATCTTCGGGACTCAGCAGCTGCGCACCCGCTGCATTGTACAGGTAGTTCTTCTTCAGGCACAGCTCTGCGGAGATGGTCGTATAAGGACCTGACACGGAAGGAATGGTAATGGTAACGGATTTGATCTTTCTCAGGTAATGGCCGGGATAATCCAGGTCAAGCCACAGACGGTCTATCTTCAGGCTGCAGCTCCCCCCGGTACGCAAAGCGATCAGCTCCTCCGGCTGGTACAGCGCCAGCGACCAGCTTTTGGTCAGCTCCATCTCACGCTCATTCTCATCCATATAGGCCGTTTCCATCTTTTTAAGATCAAACGACAGGCTTTCCCCGCTCAGCAAACCTTTCCGGAGGCTGTCCCAGTAGCCGAACTTCACAAAGCCGTTGGCCGGGGCCTTGGCCTTCAGCAGCGGCTGCTCCCTGAAGAGCGTCTGCTCCGCCTTTTTAGCCCATTCATAGGCCTGCTGGTAACATTGGAAATAAGTAGCGGAAATCTGGGAGGCCATCCAGTTGTACAATTGCTCATTGGTAAATTTGTTCCGCATCATCGCATCCGCTTCGCGAGACTGCTCCATCTGAAGCAGGTGGTTGGACAGCTCTCTGCGGGCCACATTCACACGAATCTGAGCCATCAGCAGCTGCAGCGCTACCTGCTCCAGCTCTTTGGCCGCCGTATCGGCCTGGAACATCCAGTCATCCATCCTTCTTTCATAGGAGGCCATGGTAGCAGTATTGGAAGCCTCGTTATTTTTAGCCGTAGCCCTGATACCCTCTACTGTAGAAAGTGCCTGCAAAGCGGCGTGCAGGTGCTGCCCCCCGAAACTGATACCTACCGAAGCAAACAACTGCCCATGGAATTGCGGGATAGCTGCCAGCGTACTGGAAATAGCCTGTATGGCACTCTGCCTGATCTGGTGCATGGCCCCTTCCCTGGATAACAGTAAGGCCTTATTTTCCAGCTCTGAAACCTTTTCACGCGAGCTGTAATAGTCATACCGTGCCTGGGTAATGGCCTGGGTAACCTTTACGGATTCCAGGTTTTCCTGGGCTTCCTGCAGTTGCAGCTCTTTGATATAGGTCACCTTATCCAGCAGCTTCAGCTCATTGCCGGAACGCAGGAGCGCCAGGGCTTCTCCGTCCTTCTTCTCCAGCGCTGAAAGGAGGCTCTGCCCCAGCGCCTTCACCTCGGCTGCCAGCTCATTGGCTTTCTGCACCACGATATTGAAACGGTAGTGCGGCATCTTCACCGCATTCATGTTATTCCTCACAGTAGTGATATCCATGCCCATAGCAGCGGCCCTTACCAGGAGCGCCGGGTCTATCGGCGGCTCGAACAATGCAAGCGTCCTTTCTTCCCCGTCAATATTCATACAGTTCCGGATCTTGAACAGCCGGTCTGCCACGGTATCCCAGTAAGACAGCAGTTTCTGGTTTTCCGGCAGGCAGAAATACAACGTCAGGTTCGCTCCCGGCGGCGTATTGTTATTGGGTGTATTGGTACCCGCCGCTGCCGCGTTGGGTGTAAAGTAAGATTCTATCTGTACCCAGGCATTGGACAGGCTGTCCAGCGTGCCCAGGCTCGCAAAGCTCTCATACTGCTTTTTCACCCTGGATGGTATCTTGTTCGGGCGACGTCCCAGCAGGTTGGCCGCCAGGATATATAGCTGGGTCGCCTCATTGATGGACTCTATCGTGTCCTGGCGGAACAGCCGGTCGCCCCAGGCTATCAGGTTGTCCAGGTATTTCATCAGCACGCTCTTCATATAGGCCATATGCCGCATGCGCGCTATCACGTGCGGCTGGAACGGGTGCTTCTCCCAGGTTCGTACCTGGTTCCTGGCATTGTTATTATTATTGGCAATGGCCACTACCAGGTCATACATGGTCTGTATCGGCTGGGAAGCCACTTCGTAGAACGGGTAGAATTTCCAGAACCGCTTGGGCGAGGTAGTAGGCTGTCCTGCCATATCCGTTGTGCTGGTCGGGTCAAAGATGTAATGGTACCAGCGCATGGCTTCCTCAAACTGCTGGTTCTCGCTGAGCCGCTGTGCAATGGTTACGGGCACATGGAAGAACAGCTCCCAGTTATAGATAGCATAAGGCTCCTCCAGCAGCACCTGCACATTATCTTTGGGCAGTACGCTGTGCACCAGTTCCGTAGGCTGGTAATTGATTGCAAAATTCATATAATCCGCCTGGCGCTGGTTGCTGAGCTGCAGCACTCCGGCCACACCCCGCGCATACCATGCGTTGATATAGTTGTTAATCTCCGGGTGGTAAAAAGTATAGAAGCGGTAATAGTCATTAGGGATAGCATTTAAATAAGGGCTGGAACCGGCAGCTACCACATAAGCACCCTGTGATCCGCCGCTGGACGCAGCTACGGCAGCCCCTCCGGACAGAACGGACAGCGGTGCGGTACCGGACACCGGTGCGCCCAGCATACCGTCAGTGTTCCGGGTATAGACCTTTCCAGTGGTTTGAAGCACCCCGGTAAGGGTAACGGTTTTGGGCTGGGACGTCTTCACTGTGGTCGTTACGGACGTTGTATAAACCTGGTAGGAGTTCCCTCTTTCTCTCCTTACAAAGAATACATTCCTGAAGTCGGAGTAAAAGAAATTATTATAAGTAGGTACTACCGGGGTATCGGCATTCCAGGAATTATAGTTACCCTGCGGGGATTTAGCTGCTATTTCGTAATCCCCAAGCCCACTCCTGAGGATAACCTTGGAGACATTTCTGACATTATTCGGCAACATCAGGAAGTCGTTGGAAAACAGGTTGGTGTTGTCATCATAAATCTCATAGAGGAAATGGCCAAAAGACTGGCGGCGCGAAGAATCCACAAACAACTGCCGGTTTTCCTTAGATAAGGACATGAATTTATGATTGTAAAAATGTGTTTTATAAGGCGCAACCACGGTATGCAGATAATTGGTATCCCTGACCACCACCGGCTTTTCATTGTTATTGAAATTCCACACAAAAGATGCCAGCCCGATACCCAGCTCATCCAGCCCTGCAGCAAAGACCACGTTAAAGATCCTGCTGTCCTTATTTTTGAAATTATCAGTATTGTTGCATTTAACGATAAGATACAGCCGGGACAGGAATATATCATCCACACCAATAGACCTGTTCTTGCTTAACCAGTCAAAAACGGTAAACGCATTAGTCCTCTCCATGATATTGGCTGCATTATTATCTATTTTTATTTTGGTAATATCCAGGTCCATTACCTCTTCCGATGTTTCCATACCTCCCCAGCCTTCCGTGGTCTTTTCGATCCAGTTAAGCCTCAACTGCCATATCTTATAGGCGCTTTCATCATTGTCAGAACCATACCTGCCCTTTTCAAGCACCTTGTTCACCCAGACATTGCTGGAATAATTACTCTGCCTACTTTTCATACGTGTGATCGTTGTTTCTGTGCAGCCTTTACTGTTGCCGGTGATCCAGAATATGAACAGCCTGCCATTCCAGATAGTAGGTGTAATAATATTTCCTTTGATATCACTACCGATCTCTTCCCAGGGTGTCCAGGCATTGTTCTCCAGCTTGCGGTAGAAGTAGATATGTGGTTCCGAACCGGTCCTGGCAAACACGTGCATAATGTCCCGGCCATCTTCCGTATCATGATAACAGGACACCGGCTCCAGGCGAGCTACCTGGTCGAGGTTATAGAGGTAATCCTTAAAGAAGGTTTCCACATTTTCCTTATTGATCTCATTTTCCTTCAGCGCGTCCTCGAATTTTTTGAATATAGGCGTCTTATCATCCCGCAGCTCCGGCTCTATCCAGTTTTCGGGGTAAAAGAAGATCTTACGGTTGGCCTCCCAGATACGGTACCATTTACGCCAGGTCTGCCACTGGGTACGGGTACCTTCCGCTATCGGGATCAGCACATTGCCGGGAACCGTATATTCCAGCTGAAGCAATATCCGGTCTATGAACAGCTGCACTGAGCTGATGGCCTGCTTGATACGGGAGGTCTGCATACAGCTTTCCATTTCCACATCCATAAGCAGGAAAGCGAAGAGATCGTTTTCCGTTTCCCACGGCATGATGCTGTTGTTAGGCACGATACCCGGGCGGGCCAGCACATAGGCAGTCAGCGCATCGCGTTGCTGCTGCCGGAGGCTGTTCTGCAGCGGGCGGGCGATACTGTCTGTCCATTCCGCTTCATCATAACGGGCTTTGGCTGCCAGGCGCATCGCCGTGGCATTATCCATAGTAATGGACGGTAATAAGCCGGGATATACCGTGGCCGGCTGCATACCCAGCTTGCCGGCCATCGTGATGATAGCCTGCGTACGGAGTATCCAGGACGCATGCCTGTACCCGTTATTGGCGGGAGTAGTATTATCAAAGACATACTGCAGGATACCGTCCTGCATATCATCCCCCAAGAGATATTCCAATACTTCCGCATCCCAGTTTGCCAGTACGGAAAGCAACTGCAGGAGGTAATTCTTATCTTTAAGCTGGGCCTCCTCATCCCTGCCGGTAGCGGCCAGGAACAGGCTGATGAATTCTTCCTTACGGAGCGCCAGCAGGTTTTTTACCCTTACCCAGTCTTCCAGGTAGGCCAGGCGATGCCATGCATCGGCGGTATCCGGAACCGGAGCATCATCCAGCTCGGAAAGCGCCAGGACATCCAGGCGGGCCGCATTGTCCGTAAGCTGCTGCCATTCTTCAAATTCCAGGCGCAGCTTGCCGGCCATATAGGCCATTTTATAAGACCGCCTGTATGCTTCGTACAATTTAGCATAACTGTAGGCAGGTATGGATTCCGAAGGAATGATATCGTTGTCCGAATTAATGAATTCAGGCAGTATCAGGCTGTCAACCAGCGGGGTCGTGCCATTGTCCACGGACAGGATATCTTCCAGCAGCCACCCGGCAAACTGGAAGTTAAGGCCCATAGCACCGGACCATAGCTGGGTCACCAGCGTACGAAGCACGGTCTGGTCGCCGCCGGCGCTCTCCAGGTTATTTTTAAGGTTGCTCCGCAGCGTTTCGTAGAATAAGCGGATATCGGCATCCAGCGGCTTATATACCAGCCCGGCATCCGTGTTGAGCAGGAGGTATTGCAGCTCCTCCAGGCTGAACCTGGAAATCTTGAAAGTCGCCAGGAGGCGCATCAGGTCGGCTGCCTCAGCCAATTGCTGCACAGCCGTACCGCTGATAACGGTACCGGTATCCCAGATACCCATCAGCGCCATAAGGCTGATCACCGAGATACGCGATACCCGTGCTATATCCGCCAGCGCCGTGATCCTGCTGAGCATATCCAGCTCCATAGCTGCTGCCGGCGCTACCGACATATGACCCAGTATGGCATAGAGGTCCTGCTCGGATATGCTGTTCGCTGCGATAATATAGTCTTTATTACTTTCATAGCTGCCAATAAGCGCCTGCGGGTCCATAAAACTGTCTGACACAGGGTTGATAATGGCCTTGTTGAGATACACACCGGCATAGTCCGTTGCCAGCGCCTGCTGCGCGTCATTATTGAAATCGGTATATACGGTCGTATTCAGCGGGCTGAAGTAACCCATGAACCTGCCGGGCTGCAGGCCGGCTGTCACTACCAGGCGCTTAACATCATTGACCGCGATATAGCTGCTCACATCCAGGTCTGAAGCGCCCAGGGCCGTCAGTATCTTGTCCACTTCGTAAACGGACGCATAGCCTGCACGGCTCAGGCGTACCATGCGGTGCAGCCTGTCGTACAGGGCTGCCAGCTCCACCAGCGGGCTGGCAACGTTACAGGCTATCATAAGATCATCCACAATACAGGTATCGGCAGGCTTGCCCGGCTTGGCGACAATAGCGAATTTACGCTGCCCTGTCACCGGGTTGATCACCGGGTTCAGGAATTGCGTGGTCATACATTCCAGGAACCGGATATAGGTAATGTCCAGGGTACGGGTCAGGTAACCGAGGTCCTCCGACAGGACGTTCTGCCAGTTGGTAGCCGTGCTGAGCCCGTAATATCTCCAGACATCACCGGTAAGCAGCGGGTTGGGATTTTGGGTAATGATATCCGCCTCCATCTGGCTGATCCTGATGTGCTCACTGGCCAGGTTATACCTGTTGATACGTTCCTGGGGAGCCGTAGCATAGTCGGCAGGACGGAATGCCTGCATAAGCTCATAGCGGGAGTAGCCGTTCTGCCCGGCATAGGTGCGGAATTCCGCAAGGGGCAGCGAAAACGGTAAGCGTACCGGGAAATACACCTTGTTCAGCACGTCATCATATACCAGCTTATAGTCGGTATAGGTCTGGTAAGCATTATTGCTATCCTTATAGGTATGTTCGGGGTAGGCATTGAGCTCCGCGGACGACAGCGTGGTCTGGAAAGAGTCCGGTACGAACAGGGAAGGCTGTCCCCGTTGCCGCTCTTTCAGCACCAGCAGCTCCAGTTGCTCGTTCACCAGGTCTATATACGGCATCACCGTATGGGAGTTCTTGCAGCTCAGCTCTATATGCTGCAAGTCTCCCCTGCGGCGCATCAGCTCAGTGAACGCCGCCGGCTGGCTGCCGACCCTGATATTTTTTTGCAGGAAGCTGAGACAGTCGTTGAAGTAGGCCGCCGGGCTCATCAGCGACGTGCAGTCGCTGCAGTTGCAGGTGTCCGCACTCCCGAACAGGCTGGTATAGGTCGGGTAAGCTCTTGGCGTTGTAGCGCTGACCGCCCGGAGCATAGCCGGACCGGCATCATTCCACATGCCGGGGTCGGTGCTTTGTAATACATTGTAATACTGGTTAGGCTGGTATTGCAGCGCGATGTCCTGTACCATATGGTTCGCCTGCACTGCCCTGTCGTAGAAAACGGCCGCGCTTTCAGTGTTGTGAAAAAGCGTACCGTATTGTTCCATAAAGTCTTCCCGCTCTACCCGGGCGAGATCTGCAGAAGACCGGAAGCCCGCCCCGATGAGCCGTATCACCACATCCGGGAAAGCGCCCACCAGCCTGGAAAGGTTCTGGATAACCGAAATATCGTCTCTCAGGTCGTCGCTGATATCCGCGGTACCTTCCGGCTGCTCATTGATATAGTCCCAGATGCTGGTGAGCCTTACATCATAGTCGGGATTCTCCGTGAGAAAATCCAGCACTGCCGGTACAGAGTGCAGCACATCGCCTGCACCACCGGTACCGTCTTCCAGCAATGCCTTGATGGCCTGCATGAAAAAGATGCTGCGGGAGGTATTGGTCAGCAGCTGCGCATAAAGCTCTTTTTGCGCTGTCAGGTCCAGGTCAGGATAGGATTCCAGGAATACCGAGGAAATAGCCGGCTCATCGTCCGTACCAAAGCTATTGATAAGCGTCAGCCAGTCAGGCATTTCCATCAGGAACGGCTTCATACTGGGATCGTTGAAAAGCGCCTGGGTAATGTCATATTGCAGACCGGTCAGGGCCATGAGCTGGAAGCCATACTGCATATCTGCTACGGGCAGATCCGGGAAAGCGTCGGCCGCCTTTGTCCAGAACATATCGTCCGGAGTATCTTCCACGGCATTAAGAGCAAAGTCCAGGAAGTTGAATGCCAGCATCGTATCACCGGCAGTAAAGAGCGTGATAAAATCCACCAGGGTATGAGTACGGTCCAGGGGAGCATCCGTAGCTACCGCGGTCTTCATCTGCAGCAGCACATCGTAGCTTATCTCGGGCCCCATATTATCTATCACATGCCCGTCAACGGCAGTCACCACGGCATCATGGTATTCCGTTTCATCGGCAAAGTACAGCGATGTAAGGGTGGTATCCCGGGTTCTGAGCAATCCATATACCAGCTGCAGCTTTTGCAGGTTATAGGTATTGTAAAGCCGTACTGATTCCAGCAGCACCTGTATATTGCCATTGTATTTACGCGAGGAATTGACCAGGGACCGGAGATTGTCCGCTTCTGCCACGACATCCAACTGCTCAATATCTCCTTCCGTCATGCCGGTCACATTATAGATATAGTTCAGCGTGGTCTCGTAGTCGGAGTAGAAGAAAGAGAAAGTGCCGGGGTCTGTGAGATGGATGTCCGACTCCATTACATCTTCCGACAGATTAAACACATCACCTGAATATAATACGGAAGAAGAACCCTCGTCCGTCAACCGTATTTTCAGGTTGCTGATACACGGATCCCACACGCCCACCATATCCCCTGCTTCGGAAACAATATCCAGGGAAGTATTTTTAAGCGGTATCTTGAATTCAAAATACCCGTTACGGCTCAGGTAGGTCTCCTGGAGCACCTTTTCAGTTTTATACAATACCTGTACCACCGTCACTTTTACCCCGGCCCTGGGAGCGGCCATAATGGTGAATGCGCCGAGCGTTACCTTGCCTTTCAGCAGCGTATAGGCATCTTCCGGCTCCTGGAGATTGTCTTTTACCGCATTATCATATACCACATTCTCCACGAATACCGATACCGGTACGGAGCTGTCGGCACCAGTTACCTTATTGTACACTTCCGCGTTTCCCCTGAATATTTTCAGCCGCAACGGGAGGTAGCTGTCATGAATATCATCCTCCTTTACATTGGTCAGTATGGTAAATTCTCCTTTGGAATTGGTCAGAGCCTGTCCCAGCCATCCCTGGGTATCCGAATGCAACTGCACTTCCAGTGCTCTTTTGGTGGTCGTATCGGTGGTGTCAAAATACACACGTCCGGCAAGCTTAAAATTCATGAGCAACAATAGTTTTAAAGATGAGTAATGCGTTTTCTATTCCTGCACATTAAACGAAATTTAAATACCTAATATTGTAATATTTGTGATTATTTTTTAAGATAACATAAAGGCTTCTAACAATATATGAATATATTATTAATACATTCAATAATTTTATCTTTAAATTACCCGAACCGAAATATTGGTTTCCAATAAGTTAAAAAGTGTTATTTTAAACTCAAAAAGAAAGGATCAATGAGAGATGATTACTTACAAATATAACATATACAACATATATTTATCATCCCTGCTGCAACATTTTTTTAATAATTTTTCCCTTATCCGTATAACTGCAGGTATAGGACACTGCCGCAAATGTCCCGGGGGTACCCTATCTTTGTACAAAATTCCGGTATGAAATATCTCTTCCTGGCAGGCTTTGCTGCAGTACTTATTTTCAGCGCCTGCAACAAGGCCATAGCTCCCTATACCTGTACAGCTTTTGACCGGCAGCAGCACGTAGCGACTATCATCATCACCGGCGACCTTGACAGGACCATCTGGCTGAATACCTCTATGTATGTGCTGGATTCCATCAGTATGGATATGAGCAGGAAACAAACGCCCAAAGGCAGCAGCATCAGTGTTATCACCTACGCTAACGAACAGGATGCGCTTGCCGGTGATACCAGCCGCATCAGGGGACGTTATACTTACATGTATGACACCAAGGAGCAGCAGGTGGATTTCAGGCAATAGCCTGTAGCCGCGCTTTAAACAGTTTAGAGGCTGTCTAAAAGCCTCTTGTATGTTATAGGGAGCCTGTTATGTCACCCTGAGCTTGTCTTGTCACATGGAGCCTATTTATGTCACCCTGAGCCTGTCGAAGGGTGGTTTATAATGATTGTAGCAGGGCTTCGACGGTGCTCAGCCTGGCAGTAGGAAAGCTTGTCACATGGAGCCTGTTATGTCACCCTGAGCTTGTCTTGTCACATGGAGCCTATTTATGTCACTCTGAGCCTGTCGAAGGGCGGTTTATACTGGTTGTAGCAGGGCTTCGACGGTGCTCAGCCTGACAGTAGGGAAACTTGTCACATGGAGCCTATTTATGTCACCCTGAGCTTGTCGAAGGGCGGTTTATAATGGTTGTAGCAGGGCTTCGACGGTGCTCAGCCTGACAGTAGGGAAGCTTGTCACATGCAGCCTGTTATGTCACCCTGAGCCTGTCGAAGGGTGGTTTATAATGATTGTAGCAGGGCTTCGACGGTGCTCGGCCTGACAGTAGAAAAGCTTGTCACATGGAGCCTGTTGTGTCACCCTGAGCCTGTCGAAGGGTGGTTTATAATGATTGTAGCAGGACTTCGACGGTGCTCAGCCTGACAGTAGGAAGCCTGTCGAAATGTGACATGTATTGTGTATATGATGTGTATAAAATAAATAACCCTGTCCATATTGCTCCTTGGCTCCATATGACAGGGTTGTTGATGGGTTAGACAGCCACCAGTATCTTAAAAACATGAAACGGTCAGCGTCTTGCGCCGAATAAGGTGCTGCCGATCCGCACTATCGTGCTGCCTTCCGCTATGGCCCACTCATAGTCTGCGCTCATGCCCATGGACCGCTCGCTGAAACGACCGTCCAGCAGGAAATAGGTGCTTTTCAGGTAGCTGAAGATGCTGTTCAGCTCTGCAAATTCAGCCCTGATCTTCTGCTCTTCCTCCGAAATAGAGGCCATGCCCATTACGCCCCGTATCGCTACGGCTGTGAGTTCAGCCTGCTGCGCTTTATAATATTCCATCAGCTCCGTGGCTTCCGTGGCGGTCATGCCGAATTTGGTATCTTCTTCCGCGATATGCAGTTGCAGCAGGCAGTCAATGACACGTTTGTGCCTGGCCGCTTCTTTTTGTATTTCCTTCAGCAGCCTGAAATTATCCACGCTGTGGACCAGGTGTATGAAGGGTGCGATATATTTCACTTTATTACGCTGCAGGTGTCCGATAAAATGCCAGCGGATATCGCCGTAGCCCGGCTTGTCCTTAAAGTACTCATATTTGGTCACCAGCTCCTGCACGTAGTTCTCCCCGAAATCCCGTTGTCCCATAGCGTACAGCGCTTCTATCCTGTCCGGCGGCTGGAATTTGGATACCGCTACCAGTGTCACGTTTTTCCCTGCCAGGTATTCCTGCAGGGCTTTAAATTCCTGTTCTTGTATCATAGGTATTTATCTCCAAAGTTTCTTCTCAGTTCCGACAAATAGTTTTTGATCTGGTGCCGGTTGCTTTTATGGCAGATCAGCAAGGCATCCTCGCTGTCCACTACTATAAAGTTCTCCAGTCCCTGCAGTATGGCGGTCTTGCCTTCCGGCAGCCTCACAAGGCAGTTATTGGCATCTATCACCAGGACGTCCCTGCTCCCAAGCACCGCATTGCCCAGATAATCCTTTTCCACGTTGTTGTATATGGCATCCCAGTTGCCCAGGTCGGTCCAGCCGAAATAGGCCGGCAGCACATATACGCTGTTGTTGCGCTCCAGTATGCCGTAATCTATGGACACATTGGTACATTGCATATACAGGTGCTCTATATCCTGCACCTCACCGGGCGTGCCGATCACCGTTTCTATCTGCTGGAATACATCATAGAGGTCGGGCAGGCTTCGTTCCAGTATCTTCACAAAGGTGTTGGCATTCCAGGCCAGTATGCCCGAGTTCCACAGGAAATCGCCCGATTTCAGGAAGGTCTTGGCCAGCTCCAGGTTGGGCTTTTCAGTAAAGGTCTTTACTTTGAGTATCTTATCATCCTGGCTGTCTTCCGCCTGCTCAAATTGTATATAGCCGTAATTGACTTCCGGGCGGTTGGGCTTGATGCCGAAGGTGAGGATGGAATCGTTCCTGTTCACAAAATCAAAAGCCTCATAGATATTCCGCTCATAGCTGCGCTCATCCGTGATCAGCTGGTCTGATGGCGTAAACAGGATATTGGCATCCGGGTTGACGGCCTTGATCTTATAAGTGGCAAACGAAGCCGTAGGCGCGGTATTTTTACGGAACGGCTCCCGCAATATATTACAGTCGGGAATATCCGGGATCTGCTGCCTGACAATATCTACGTACAGCCTGTTGGTAATGATAAATATATTTTCCTGGGGTATGATATGCTTGAACCTGTCGTAAGTGGACTGTATAAGCGTTCTTCCCACACCCAGCATATCAAGGAATTGCTTGGGCATCCTGGTCTTGCTTACCGGCCAGAACCTGCTGCCGATACCGCCTGCCATGATAGCCACATAATTGTTTTGTATGCTCATAGAGTTGTTTCAAGTATTGAATGGTAAAAATAATACTATTTCCATACAAACCCGCCGTAAAATTCTTTTGACGCATCGTACCGGATAATGTAATTTTGTCAGACTATTTTGATTTTCAAACACATCAACAGGGAAGCATGGACAGTATACCTCTGACAGCCTTAAAGAAAGGACAACAGGCCGTGATACAGTACATAGATGACGAGACAGTGAACGCGGTACTGAACGAAATGGGATTTTTGCCCCTGCAGGTCATCATACTGGAAAATATAGCGCCGCTGGGCGATCCGCTGGTCATTAATAACAGGGATTACAGCCTCAGCATCCGCAAAAGCGAGGCCCAGCATATCTTTGTAACCTTAATCCAATAACCTTGCATCATGAGAATCGGTCTTTATTTCGGCAGCTTCAACCCGGTGCATACGGGACACCTCATTATAGCCAATCACATCGTTCATAATACCGACCTGGATAAGATCTGGTTCGTAGTATCGCCACAGAATCCGCTGAAGCCGTCCGCCACCTTGCTGAACGAGTACGACAGGCTGCACCTGGTAACGCTGGCCATACAGGACAATCCCCGTTTCCGCGTCTCCAATATTGAGTTCCAGTTGCCTAAGCCTTCCTATACCATCGACACCCTTACCTACCTGACGGAAAAGTTCCCGACAGAGCAATTCAGCGTCATTATGGGAGGAGACAGCATCCAGAATATCCGGAAGTGGAAGAATTACGAGCTGCTGCTCAGCAATTATGCTATCTATGTATATAACAGGCCGGGCTTCACAGTAGATACCAGCATGTCGCCGAATATCACGGTAGTGGACGCCCCGCTGCTGGACATTTCCGCAACCCATATCCGGAACCAGGTCAAAAAGGGAAAAAGCATCAAGTACCTCGTCCCCGATGCCGTCAAGGATTATATTGAAACCAACCAATATTATAAATAGCATGACGCTGCATACCGCCTACCTGGTATTAGGAAGCAATCAGGGCAACCGCTACGGGTATATCCGGAAAGCCCTTGAAGGCATCGCGCAGTTGCCGCACACTGCTGTTTCCAGCCAGTCCCATCTTTACGAAACAGCAGCCTGGGGCCGCGAAGACCTCCCCCCGCATATCAACGTTGCCGTTGCCGTCCGTACGCCGCTTGCTCCCTTATCCCTGCTCCGCTCCTTACAGCAGATAGAGACAGCGCTGGACAGGACCCGGCAGACCAGATGGGGCGAGAGGACCATAGATATAGATATTATTTACTTTGACGGGCTGGTCATGAACCACCCGGATCTCCGGCTACCGCATCCGCTGATGCAGGTAAGGAATTTTGTGCTGGTGCCATTAAATGAAATTGCCCCGGATCTGCAACACCCCGTTTTACGCCGTTCCACCCGGGAACTATTGGCAACCTGCCCCGACACGTTGGGTGTTACGCTGCTTTCCGAAGTCCTCTGACGCTATCTGACCCGCTACCCTAATGTTTAGTTGCAGCTAACAGCTTCTATGCTGCTTAGAATCCGGTTATGCTTGTATATATTTTTGCCTGCAATACCAGGTTATTCCTCATCATATTATATATTTCAAGAAAATATAATTCACTGATTATATACAAAGCATAATCATTTATACAATACCTTATAAAAAGTTAAATTTATTACTATAATGTTAATAATAGCAATCAAATGGTTATTAACAAATTATTATCCTAACATTACATCTCAAATGATTAACAAATATCAGGATTTTATATATATAACCTGGTAGGCTCACTATTAAATTATTTATATGAAAAAGTACGGATTCTTCTGTATGGTGGCAGTGGTAGCCTGGCATAGTTCGCTGGCCCAGGATATCGGTCCATCCATCATCAATAGTACGGGCGGCAGCGCTACTATCGGGAGCAATACTTATGAGTGGTCCATAGGTGAAAGTGTAGCGATACATACTGCAACGGCCGGGAATACAGTGGTAACGCACGGTGTGCTCCAGCCTATAGTGGTCAGCGATGATACCAGCCAGAACATCGGCAATACGCCCCTGGCCGCTGCCCAGATCAAAGTATTCCCCAACCCTACGGAAAGCAGCATCTACATCCAGCCTACGCTGCTTCCGAACGCTGCATTAAGCTATACCCTGTATGACCTGCAGGGCCGGGTCTTACAGCAGGAAGACAAGGCGCTTCCACGAGGTAATGAAAAGGTAAGCATCAACATCGGGTACCTTGCCGCCGGCGGGTATGTGCTGCGTGTGATATGCACGGAAAATAACCGCAAGTATCATAATAACTTCAACATTCAGAAACTATAATAATAACTTATTCATTCAAATATTTTTTCCATACATGAAAACGAATTACATACTGGCCGGTGCGCTGTTGCTGGCCACCAGTACGGCAGCAGTTGCGCAGTCACAGAAATTCAATTACCAGGGGATAGCTCGGGCTGCTTCAGGACAGCCATTGGCCAATCAGCAACTGGGATTACGTATCACCATTATTGAAGGGACGGCTAACGGTACGTCTCTGTATGTAGAATCCCATACTACAACTACCAATGCCTACGGACTTTACACGCTTGCCGTTGGCGGCGGTACTCCTATTTCAGGCGATATGACCGCCATCAACTGGGGCAACAGCGACAAGTTCATTAAAGTGGAAATAGATCCTGCCGGCGGTACGAACTATACAAGTCTCGGTACCAATGAATTGCTGAGCGTTCCGTTCGCGATGTACGCTATGAACAGCGCATCCGGCCCGATAGGTCCTCAGGGCCCTGCAGGTCCGCAAGGACCGGCGGGACCGGCAGGACCAGCGGGTGCACAAGGACCTATCGGTAACACGGGACCGGCAGGCCCTACAGGACCGGCGGGACCAGCAGGACCTATCGGTAACACGGGTCCGGCAGGCCCTACAGGACCGGCGGGACCAGCAGGGCCTATCGGTAATACAGGTCCGGCAGGGCCAGCGGGACCAGCGGGTCCGCAAGGACCTATCGGTAATACAGGGCCGGCAGGACCAGCAGGACCGGCAGGGGCACAAGGACCTATCGGTAATACAGGGCCGGCAGGACCAGCAGGGCCGGCGGGACCACAGGGACCACAAGGCCCTCCGGGCAGCGGCAGCATTAACGGTACCGCCAATTATCTTATCAAGTTTACCGGTGCGAATACCGGTGGTAATTCTATCGTTTCGGAAGGTACCAATGTGCTGAATATAGGCTCCAGCACTGCCGGGGCCGGTGTCAATTTCTATGGTAACGGTACGCAGTCTTCCCACCGTATCTATGAGGGCAGCAACAACCTCGGCTATTTCGGTTCGTTCTCCGGAGCAGCCAACGATGTGGATTTCGGTACTTCTGCCGGATCCAATGCCAGCCTGCACCTGACCACCCAGACCAATCCAAGACTGACAGTTACCAATAACGGCAATATAGGTATCGGCATCACTACACCTGAAGCTAAATTCCACGTGAATGGCTCACAAAATGCCAACCTCAATGTCAACGGTTTACCTTTCGGACACCAAGCCGGGGCCTTTGTCACTTCTGCAACAGCTACGGATTCCGTCTCCAGGGGTCTGGTTGCCATAGCGAATAACAGCAATGTTGAATCCCAGGGTATCTTTGCCTTAGGTTTTAACAGTGTTGCGACCGGGGCGGCTGTCGGCGGTTTCTTTATGGGCTATGATGCAACTCAGCAAAGCACAGGTATCGGTATCTTTGCCAATGCACCTTCCGGGGATGACCGCTGGGGCGTATATGGCACCGCCGGTAATAGCTCCACTTCCTGGCACTACGCGGGTGTCTTTAACGGTCATGCTATCGTTACAGGCAACTTATCCAAAGGAGCCGGAACATTCCAGATAGACCACCCTTTAGATCCGGAAAATAAATACCTGTACCACAGCTTTGTGGAAAGTCCTGATATGATGAACGTATACAACGGTAATATACAGACAGATGCCAATGGCTATGCGACCATTACACTGCCTAATTATTTTAATGCGCTGAACAGCGATTACCGTTACCAGCTAACACCTATCGGTGCGCTGGCACAGGCAGCGGTTATTGATGAGATCAGCGGCAATACCTTCAGGATACAGACCAGCGTTCCGAATATAAAAGTAAGCTGGCAGGTAACAGGTATCAGGAAAGATAAATATGCTGAAGCTAACAGGGTACAGCCTGAGGTTGAAAAAAGAGATAAAGATAAAGGTTACTACCTGCATCCGGAAGTATATGGCTTGCCAAAAGAAAAAGGTATCTTCTACAAGAATACGCCTAAAGCAGCAAAAGATCCTGCATCCGACAGTAGTGCGGTAAAAAAATAACAGTATTTTCCAGCAGCGCTTTTAGTAACTGTTGTAAAATTCCCGCCTTAAAAGAAAACTCCCCGGTAGATTTACCGGGGAGTTTTTTATGCTTATATCATACTACACTATAACTGACCGCTCCTGCGTATTACCGGAGCAAATGGGTCTCTCCTTTTTTGATCACCTCTTCACCCAATATCTTTTGAGTGTATTTCAGGTAATAGAAATACACTCCTACGTCACAGGGCCTGGATTGATACAACCCATCCCAATGCTTGTCAGGATCAACAGTATAAAACACACATTGCCCCCAGCGGTTGAAGATCCGGAAGGAATAGCCCGTTACCCGGCAATGTACTATCGGTCCGAAATGGTCATTCATGTTATCACCATTGGGGGTAAAAGAATTGGGTACGAATACCACACAGTGACAATCATCCATTTCCACCCGGATATCATCGGTCACCCTGCAGGGTCCCCGGCTAATTGTCAGCCTGTACACCCCGGGAGTAGTGACCTTTAAAGTTTCAGCGGTACTGTTGTCCGACCATTCATATATTGCACCGTCCGGCATATCCCCGGGCTGCAACACCAATATTTCCCCCTCACACAGGAAAGTATCATTACCGAGATGTAGCTGCAGATCCTCAAAACGAACCCGGAAGCTGTCTATCTGCACTTCACAGTCATTACTGCTGACCAGGTGATATACACCGGATGCAGTAACATGTATATCCCGGGTCTGCTCCCCATTGCTCCAGGCATATTGCTGAAAACCCGGCGACCCGCTTAAACGGAAGGGGCCACCGGAACAAGCTACCGTATCATGTGTTACAAATTTTATACTGTTATAAGGGAGATCAGGGACCGGCGTTCCAATATTCAGGATCATTCCATAGTTAGCGGCTACCGGGATCGCATTCAATACCAGGCTACAAGCAGCGCCTGGCAAATTTGGCTGCTCAATGACGTGCAAACTCCTGGTATCCCCTGACATGATATAAAGCTTCTTATCAGGTCCCTCCCTGAGTTCGTAGACGCGTCCTGAAGGCAACAATACACCAGAGTTCCTCACAGCAGATATATTGGGTAAAAGCGAAAGATCATATTGCTCTATGAACAAAGTTCCTCCTACTGTTATAGGCGCATGATATAATTTGCTGCCATCGGGTGAAAAACAGCTACCGTAAACATATCCCTGCCTCAAAAATGTCATGATATGCCCGATAGAGCCTGTACTCTTATCAAAAGTGTAAAGATCATGATAATTAGCAAGCATAGTCCCGTCAGGACTCGCATTAATTGTGTAAGCAGCAAAAGAGATATTCGAACTTGACATAACAGGTGGAGCAATATGACCTGTGGTTTCAATTTTAAAAGCTTTAAAATTTCCATTCTTAGCCTGCACCACCAGCCAGGTATAGCACCCCTCTCCTTTGACAGCTACAGCTCCTTCACCAATAAAGGAATCCAGGATAATGTTCTTTGCTCCGGTCACCACATCTCCCAAGCCATTATTCAATGTCATATCCACAATCGAATATCGCAGGTAACCTTTTTCCAACTCTTCCGGCGGATAGGTAGGCTCCGTTTCAAAAATAAAATACTTGTTTACCTGGAAGGGTACAATCACCACGCCCTGCGCTGCAGAGCCCTTATGCAACGTACTCGTATAACCATTCCCCAACAGATCACTTCCATTGGGCATAGGATTATGTTGCCTGTCCCAGACCACATTGCCGTTGCTGTAAAACAGCAGTTGGCCCGACAGATCAGATACTGCTGCACAGCCTTCTGTTGCATCCATAGCACAAGAAGAGAAGACAGGAGGTCCCGGGTTATTAAAATCCAGCAACATACCCTGATAGCCACTGGTGCTATGACCCAAGGCCCAGTTATTATTGATCTTTGAAGGTGTTTGTGCGCTTCCACTGATCGTAAAAAGCAATAAAAGCACTAACAAGCCGGTTTTTAAAATTTTCATATACAGACTTTAAAGTTTCAACAGAATGGTTGACTCAAGCGTGTAATTAAATCATTCCCGCTGAATTCCCAAAGCAGAAATGAGCAATTGCAGAACCTTAAGCTGCCTTTTATATCCTGTCAAGGGTAACTGCACACGCTGTTGTACTAAAGATCAAATGTATTGTGAAGAGGATAACAGTATCAAAAATGTCAGATCAACATTTTGTATTGTTTCTGCTTCCTGTAAGAGATAACCTGTTAGCGGTTATAGTACCAGGATGTCTGTCACCGGGTTGTTGACGGTTGATGAGAGCACCGTTAGAGTAGTTAGGAGCACGAGGGTCTCCCCCTCCTCCAACAAAAAAACGCCTCAACAGTGTGTTGAGGCGTTATAAATACATATGGCAGCTACCTACTCTCCCGCGATGTGCAGTACCATCGGCCATGGGGGGCTTAACTTCTCTGTTCGGAATGG
>MKSF01000028.1 GCA_001897155.1 Bacteroidetes bacterium 47-18
TTCCCGCCTTCCGGTCTGAGCAATCCTGATATCTCTGATCCTTATATCCTTCCTGCGGTTCGTACGCGTTATGTGGTGACGGCCCGTACGGAGAACGGCTGCGAGGTAACGGACAGTATGGATGTGCTGGTGGGCGATCCTGAGATCGGTATGCCTAATGCGTACAATCCTTCCAACCCTGAAGCACGTTTGTTCAAGCCTGTTGTTCGCGGTGGCTGGGATCTGAAGAGCTTCCGTATCTACAACCGTTGGGGTACGCTGATCTATGAGAGCAGCGATATCAAATCAGGTTGGGACGGAACGTTCAACAGTACCGCACAGCCTTTCGGTGTGTATGTCTGGATCATTGAAGCAGTCAATGCGAATGGTGAGACTTACCAGCAGACAGGCAATGTGACCATGATCCGGTAAATAAGTATTTGAATAATAATATCATTATAAAGGGGCTGTCTTATTAGACAGCCCCTTTATAATAAGTATTAATTACTGGTGTTTCCTAAATGGGGGAGACGGTTATTTCCTGAGCAGCATACATACCCAGTTATTTGCTGACAGGAGGTTCACTTCCCGCAGCTCCTGGCCCTGGACAGCGGCTTGCAGCAAAGGGATATCTGCTTCCAGAAAGCCGCTTATGAGCATATAGCCTCCCGGTTGCAGGAGATCGTTCAACTGCGGCATATATTGCAGGAGTATCTGCCTGTTGATATTGGCCAGGATGATATTAAAGGAGGCGTTTGTGCCTGCTACTGTTGTAATGTCATCGGCAGTAACAGTAATATGCCCGCAGCCATTGCCATTGATATTTTCGATACTGTTCTCAATGCTCCACTTATCATTATCTATGGCTGTTATCTGCTGTGCTCCCAGTTGTTCGGCCAGAATAGCCAGTATACCGGTACCGGTGCCAAAATCAAATACTGTTTTACCCTTAAAGTCCAGGTGTTGCATCTGCCGGATCACCAGTTGGGTGGTCTCGTGATGCCCGGTGCCGAATGACATTTTAGGAGTGATAAGTATCTCATGCCGGAAAGATGCAGCAGGCGGGGGATGAAAGCCGGCACGTATGTGGCAGAAGTCATCAATGCTTATAGGCTTGAAATCCTCTTCCCAGGCGGCATTCCAGTTCTCTTCCCGGATGACGCTTGTGGTATAGGATATACGCAGTTGGGTCGCGATGGCATCCAGCGCTTCCCCGGGAAACGTGGCTGCATCACAGTAAGCTACCAGGGCCGTGCTGAGTATTTCAGTGCCCGTGATCTCGTCTATGCCGGATAGCAATCCCTGCAGCGCATCGGATGTTTCCTTATCTATATTGTCAAAAAGAATTTTGGTGTATTGCATATATGATGTATAGGTATGTCAAGCTGTAAAAGAATGGAGCTTCACCATGGTGAAGCTCCGATTAAATACCATCTTAATTTTTTTGCTCTATGATGCCGATTGTGGTTTCTTCATAATGGCATAGATCTCAATAGCAAATCCTAAAAGCACAATAATCGGTGCCAGCGTTATTCTCCTGAAACTGTAAATTTCAGCAGCATTGAATACGTTAGGATCACTGCTTTTGCCCCCGGCCATTAATATAAAACCCAACACCAGCACCGCAAGACCAACCAGCATGATGATGTAGTTGTTCTTGTCGAAGAGCATACTGTTAGAATTTTTTTGTGACATAATTGTGAAGGTGTTAGTATTTCAAAGTTAGGTTTTTTTCTAAATTAAATGTTTTTCTATCAGATAATTATTTCTTTCCGGTGAGTTTCTCAGGATCAGTTCCGCCAGGAAGCCCGTTGTAAAGAAAAGGCTGCCCAGTATGATAGTGGTCAATGCAATATAAAACGGCGGACGGTTGCTTAAGTTGTAATCTGTAAAAATAAACTTGGCAACGATCATATAAAGGGCGGTAATGAAGCCGATAAAGAACAGAATGCTGCCTATCAGCCCGAAAAAGTGCATGGGCTTTTTCCCGAACTTCCCGATAAACTGTACGGTCAGCAGGTCGAGGAAACCGTTGACAAACCTTTCCCATCCGAATTTGGATACGCCGTACTTCCGTGCCCTGTGCTGCACTACCTTTTCTCCTATTTTCCGGAACCCCGCGCCTTTGGCCAGCACCGGTATATAGCGGTGCATTTCCCCGTATATCTCAAGGCTTTTAATGACGTTTTTCCGGTAGGCCTTCAGGCCGCAGTTAAAATCGTTCAGCCTGATGCCGCTCATTCTCCGGGTAACGCCGTTGAAGAGCTTGGAAGGTATATTCTTAGTAAGCTTATTATCGTATCGTTTCTTCTTCCAGCCGCTGACCAGGTCGAAGCCGTCGATCATGATCATCTTGTACAGGTCCGGGATCTCATCCGGGCTGTCCTGGAGGTCGGCATCCATCGTGATGACCACGCTGCCCTCTGCCAGCTTGAATCCTTCATTAAGCGCTGCGCTTTTTCCGTAATTACGCTGGAACTTGATGCCTTTTACCTGCTCCGGGTAAGTAACTTTCAGCTCCTCGATCACATTCCAGCTGCCGTCGGTACTGCCGTCATCAATGAAGATGACCTCATAGGCGTACTGTTGCTCACGGCATACCTGATTTATCCAATGCATCAGCTCTGGCAGCGACTCTTCTTCATTTAACAGCGGAATGACTATGGATAGATTAAGCATATGTGTACTGGTGTTGTAATGATTGTTGTATTGCAAATATAATATATTAACTATTTCTGGACCTTAAAAACATAGCAAGAATGACCGTAGTCAATATACCCAGCAAAAAGTCCAGTCTCAGCATATTGAATATTTTACCGAGGTAATATATCTTGTTATCCTGGTAGGATGCCAGGCTCTCGTTCAGCTGCTCTTCATTGTAGCCGGCCGCTGTCATGGACTCTTTGGCCAGCCGTATATCTATCTCCTTGATCTCCGGGAAGATCTGCAGGGACAGCAATATCCACAATACCAGGAAAATGGTTAAAAGCGCCGTGGTCTTAAAGCCGTTGCTGAACAGCTCGCCGAACGCGGCGTACCCGCGAAGGCTTCTCCTGTAAACGATCGTTGAAATAATCACTGCAGTGATGAGCAGGAGCTCCGGTATGACAAGTACCTGATAATTACTGTGGCTGTTGGTGACATGGATAAGTACGTGTGCCAACAGGATCAGCCCGGCGAATACCAGCCCGATCTTCAGTGTCTTTTTTCCTGCCTGTTCCTTTAATAATTCGTGTTCAGCCTCGGTATGCATAATGGTCTGTTTTAAATGTTGATGATCCGGCCTTCCAGCTCGTGCTGCAGCAGGGGGGAGTTGATCCCCAGGCTTTTTTTGCTGTTGTTATTGAAGGTCCATTTGCCCGCCGGGTCGATAATGGTAAAGTCCCTGCCGTCTTTTGCGATCGTGGCCGCTTCCAGCCTGAAAATCTTCCTGGCATTCCCGCTCATCAGGCTGCAGAGTGTTTCATCGCTGATGCCGGGGATGGCCTCCCGTATCATCGCATAGGCAGTTTCGATGGTATTCATGCCATAGGCAGTATATTCGAACTCCCTGGTCTTGGCATCCCATTCGTGTGAACGGTGATGGGTGGCAATACAGTCAATGGTGCCGTCCAGCACTGCGGCAATGAGCGCCTGCCTGTCGCTTTCGCTTCTCAGCGGCGGTTCCACTTTATAATTGCTGTCGTAGGTTTCCAGGATAGCGTCTGTATAGAGCAGGTGGTGAGGGGTGACGGAGCAGCTTACATCCAGGCCTTCATTTTTGGCAGCCTTTATCAGCTCCAGCGATGCTGCGGTGGAGATACCGCTGAAATGCAATCTGGATCCTGTATAGCGCAGTAATTCAAGGTCCCTGTACACCTGCAGGCTTTCGGCTATTGAAGGAATGCCCGGCATACCCCATTTCACGGAGTTGGGCCCTTCGTGCATTAAGCCTCCCGCTGCCAGCGACTGGTTGACAGGCACCTGTATGATAATGCCGTCAAACGACTTCACATATTCCAGGGCCTTAAGCAGCAGCTGTGCGTTCTGTACCGGCTTCCAGCCGTCAGAGAAAGCGATGGCCCCGGCGTAATACATATCCAGCATTTCCGCCAGCTCCTTTCCTTCCGTACCCTTGCTCACGGCTCCCAGGGGATGTACTTTGGCGGCAGCCGAACGGCCTTTGTTCACTATAAATTCCACCATGGATTTATTGTGTATGACAGGTTGGGTATTGGGTACCACGAATACCTGCCGGAATCCCCCGTTAACGGCCGCGGCGAGACCGGAATGGATGGTTTCCTTATGCTCGTAGCCGGGTTCGGAAAAATCCGCCATTACATCTACCCAGCCGGGCATGATGGTCATACCGCCGGCCTCTATCACCTGGTCCGCTTCATTGTCAAGCTGTGGGGCGATTTGAATAATGGTGTGATTATCAATCAAAATATCCACATTCTGATTGTGAAATTCAGAAGACGTATCTGATACTTTTACTTGTTGAAGGAGTGTCGACATAATTGGATACAAAATTAAAAAAGCGCGGCGGAATTAACTAATCCTGCTAAAAAAAGGTTCATTCGCAATGAATGAACCTTTGAAATCTATCGGGATATATTTCCTGAAATAGCGGCAAGGCGCGCTTCCAGCTCCTCTATTCTTTTTAAGAGATCGGGCAGGCGCCTGGTAAGCGCCTGGGTACGCAGCGTGTGGGTATATTCGGCAGCGGGGCTACCTGTTACGGCCTTTCCGGGCTCCGTAATGGATTTGGTGACACCGCTCTGGGCATTTACCTTCGTCCTGTCTGCCAGCGTAAGATGTCCTACAATTCCCACCTGTCCGCCTATCATGCAGCCGGCGCCCAGCTTGGTGCTGCCTGATATCCCGGTCTGCGCGGCTATGACGCTGTTATGCCCGATCTGCACATTATGCGCTACCTGGATCAGGTTATCCAGCTTGGCGCCGCTTTTAATAGTAGTGCTGCCCATAGTGGCGCGGTCAATAGTGGTATTGGAGCCTATCTCCACGTCATCCTCAATGAGCACCTTACCCAGTTGGGGCACTTTTTTAAAGGTACCGTCCTGCTGGGGGGCAAAGCCGAAGCCGTCAGAGCCTATCACGCATCCCGAGTGTATGATCACTCTTTTGCCCAGTACGGATTCGTTATATATGCTGGTATGAGGATGAATCTCGCTGTGGTCGCCGATGGTCACGTCCGATCCGATGTAGGCATTGGGATATATTTTTACGTTATTGCCAATGACCGTGTTTTTGCCGATGTAGGCGAACGCGCCTATATACACGTCTGTTCCTATGACTGCTGTTTCGTGGATAAAGGAAGGCTGCTCTATACCCTTTAATTCCCTGCTGCCCTTTATCATATTATTATACAGATCCAGCAGGGTAGCAAATGCCTGGTAGGCGTTCTCCACTCTTATGATCGTAGCGCTGACCGGCTGCTGCAGGGTAAAGCCGTTGCTCATGATCACCAGGGAGGCTTTGGTAGTATATAGATACGGCTCATATTTGGGATTGGCGAGAAAGGTAAGCTGGCCTTCCTGCGCCTCTTCGATCTTGCCGAACCCGTTTACGGAGATCGCCTTGTCGCCCTCTACTGATCCGTTCAGTAACTCTGCTATTTGCTGTGCTGTAAACCGCATATATATGAAATTATGCTGCTAAGATACAATTCTTAATTTTTCTGTGTTCAAAAGTGCAGCGTGAATGTAGTGTTATTGGAAATGTCAGCCGGAGCAGCGCCGGCCGTACCCGGCCTATAACAATTTTCGCGCTATATGAAGGTTCAGCTGCGGGCCGCCGGCATGATGCCTCAGGTTGTAATTGCTCCATAATGCCGCTCCCAGCTCAAAGGCCAGTACCCATTTGTGCTTTTTATCCATGTAATGTTGCAGGCCCGCCAGCAACGCCGTTCTGAACTGCTGACCATACAGCTCATTTTCCTGGCTTGTATTGGTAGGCATATAATGCCTGAATTGCCCGCGGGCATACAGGAAAAAGTCATATGCTGTTACCTTCGGGGTATAGAGTCGCTGCTGTATGCCTATATTGTAGAAAAATGCCAGCATAGGCCGGGGGAGGATATTCACCCCTTTTGGATCTTGATTACCCATAGGTGACAGGTACCTGTCACCGTTATAGTGGGTCAGTACTGCGATGCCGTATCCGGTCCCGGCATATATATTTGTCTTCGGAAACAAATTATACACGGCCTGCACTTCTGCCGAAATAAGCTGCAGGTCCGCAAAAAGCGCCACTTTCCTTTCTGCGGGCTGTTCCTGTCCCCGGCTATACAGGGCAGGGATGAGCAATAATAATGACAGGTATATTTTTTTCATAATATTTCTGTTTGCAATTATTAACGCAGGCGCGGTCACTTTATTGTAACATGCAACAAAGAGGCTGTCTCCTGCATTTGATCCGGCAAACACAGGAGACAGCCTCTTGGCTGTATATGATCAGGCGTTCTTACCTGTTTTTTATGAACTGGGAGAGATCGGTCTTGGAGGAAGAGAAGGTCATCTTGTCTACAACCTTAAAATAATTATGCTGATCCAGGCATTGGCTGTAAGCCAGCTTGGCTACTTTCAGCTTACTGTCGTCAAAGCTGAAGGTCTGTACAATGGCGATGATCTGGTCGGTGGTAAAGCAGCTCCTGCTCAGCGCGAATTCGGCGATTTCCTGCTTGTTGGCGTCAAAAGAGGCTTTTTTGATAGTAGCGAGCAGGCTTTCCATTTCCGCCGGTGTCAGGGTAGGGCATACCGGGGCTGCAGGTACCTGCGGCTCATTATACCTTGGGTCAGGGTCATTGTGCCGCGGGCCATAATCCTGGTGCGGACGGGGATTCCTGTACCTGTTGTCTTTCTGGAAAAAGCGGCTATCCCTGGTGTCATTCCAGGAATTGTAACGGTTGGGCTGGTTGAGGTTATACACCTGGATATCCCTTGCGGCTATCTGTATGGGTTCCATGGGTATGACGTGATACACCATAAAAGCCCTGTTGCCTCTTCTTACTGAAGATACGGTGTATGTAATATCCTGCATATAACCTTCCATATCGGCAATGTCAAGAAATGCGTTTTCTACTATCGGCATCCTGGGCTGTTGGTAAACAACCTTACACCGTACCGTGGCAGTCATGATATTCTCCACGCGCACGGCCAGGGCAGGGCGCTGGTTGTATTGCACATCGTTGATGAAAAGATAGAAAGGACTGTTATCTTCCGAGATAACGGTCAGGTGACCACGGGGAGCCTGAGCGCCGGCGACCTGTATAAAGGCGGTCATTAAAAGCAGGATAGTAAGGATGCGTTTCATAAAGATGTTTACAATTTTGACTTTTAGTGCTTGAGAATGTAAAATTCAGTTTTATAATTTTATTGTGCTAATATTTCCCGGATATTTTGTATGGCCGGTGTTGTTCATTGCCGGGGCAGACACCATACGGTCTTGGGTCATTGTCGCTGTGTCCCGGAGAACAACTGTATATAACAAAGCGTGCTGAAGATCTCAGCACGCTTGTATATTCCTTTTCAGTATCATTGCCGGAAGGTAGATGCAAGATACAGTTCCTGCAGTTGCTTGCCGCTGATAGCCGCGGGAGCGTCCAGCATGGTATCCCTGCCGCTGTTATTCTTGGGGAATGCTATATAATCCCTGATGACCTCATCGCCGCCCATCAGTGCGCATAGCCTGTCAAAGCCCAGCGCAAGGCCGCCATGAGGAGGAGCGCCGTATTCAAAAGCACCCAGCAGGAAGCCGAACTTTTCTTCCTGCTCCTCTTTTGAAATGCCCAGGGCATGGAACATCTTCTGCTGCAGCTCCTTTTGGAAGATACGTATGGAGCCGCCGCCTATTTCGTGGCCGTTAAGCACGATGTCGTAAGCATTGGCTTTGATATAGGCATACTGGGAAGGGTCATCCATCAGCCCGACCTGCTCAGGTTTGGGAGCGGTAAAAGGATGGTGCCTGGCGACCCACCTGCCGGCCCCGCCGCCATCCACATCTTCTTCCGCGTATTCCAGCAGCGGGAAGTCCGTTACCCATAAAGGCGCGTACTCGTCTTTTTTACGTAGCCCCAGGCGGTTGCCCAATTCCAGGCGCAGGTCGGATGCGGCCTTTCTTGTTCTTTCCTGCCTGCCGCAAAGTATCAGCAGCAGGTCTCCAGGCTGTGCATGGGCTTTATCCAGCCATACCCGCAGCCTTTCTTCGCTGAAGAACTTATCAACCGAGCTTTTAATGCTGCCGTCCGTATTGTATTTTACATGTATCAGTCCTGTCATACCCACCTGCGGACGCTTCACCCATTCCGTAAGCTCATCCAGTTGTTTGCGGGTATATTCTGAAGCGCCTGTAACATTCAGGGCAATGACCATCTCGGCCTCGTCCATTACTTTAAAGCCGGCGCCTCCTACCATATCAATGGCAGCATCAGTGTGCTCCAGGTCTCCCTGCGGGGCCTTTAAGATAATATGCTCCATACCGTAGCGGATATCGGGCTTATCATTGCCATACCTGCGCATGGATTCGGTCCAGGTCATTCTGGGAAAGCTGTCAGTAAAATGAAGGTCTTTCACTTCTGAAAAAACGTGCCTGATAAGGCCTTCGCACATTTGTATCACGTCTTCCTGCTCCACGAAAGCCATTTCACAGTCTATCTGGGTGAACTCCGGCTGCCTGTCGGCCCGTAGATCCTCGTCCCTGAAGCATTTCACGATCTGGTAGTAACGGTCATAGCCGCTCACCATCAGCAGCTGCTTAAAGGTCTGGGGGCTTTGGGGCAGTCCGTAGAACTCTCCCGCGTTCATGCGGGACGGCACTACAAAATCCCTTGCTCCTTCCGGGGTGGACTTGATCAGGAACGGTGTCTCAATATCGAAAAAGCCCAGGCTGTCCAGGTAATTCCTGACCGACCTGTTGACACGGTACCTGAGGGCGAGGTTCCGCTGAAGGGGGCCGCGGCGCAGATCCAGGTACCTGTACTTCATCCGCAGCTCGTCGCCCCCGTCCGTTTCCTCTTCGATAGTAAAGGGCGGTACGGCAGATTTATTCAATATGCTGAATGCCGTGACTTCTATTTCTATATCGCCTGTAGGCAATTTGGGATTCTTATTGCTGCGCTCTATAACGCGGCCTTCTGCCTGTATCACAAACTCCCGGCCTAAGGGCTGGCTGTCCAGTTGCTCCGTCATGGCTTCGTTGAAAAACAGTTGTGTAATGCCGTAACGGTCCCTGAGATCCACAAAAGTAATGCTGCCGAATTTCCTTACTATCTGTACCCATCCTGCAAGGGTGACCTGCTTATTACTATCTGATATTCTCAGTTCTCCACAATTGTGTGAGCGATACATTTTCGATGGATTTATATGTTGATAAAAGAAGGCAAAGGTACTTAAAATGTTAGGAATTGAAACAGGCCGGTCGGCGATGTGTTAAAAAGAAATTTTTTGTTATTAACAATTTGTTTGTTAATTTGTATCTTTTATTTTTTACTACAAACCATTTTGCATATGAAAAAGCTTTACTTTTTGCTGTGTTTTTTGGTCTTCGGGCTGAATCACACTTGTCTGAAGGCCCAGGATCACTTTGTTCTGTACACGGGAGGGGACAATTATATTCCCTACAATTTCTCTTCCAATAAAGCGCAGTGGCTCTATTTTCCTGCTGAATTTACTGGGGGCGTATTGCAGCCCGGCCTGATCACCCGGTTCTATATCAGGGCTGCCAGTACCATCTCGGGATCGGTGAATCTCCCGGACCTGACCATTAAGATCGGTTCTACCAGCCTGACAACCCTGGTGAGCGGCCCCTGGGTAGGCGGATTGACCACGGTATTCTATTCCGCTTCCTATCCCCAGACCGGCACAGCCAACACTTGGGTGGCGTATGACCTCCAGACGCCGTTTTACTGGGATGCGGTCAGTAACCTTATTGTAGAGATATCGGTCGGTGTTACCAATGCAGGCGGATTTACCATTAAGCAGGGCGGCCCCCTGACCGGCAACAGGCGGATGTACGGGCTGACCTCCAATCCGAATTCCTCCGGTGCCGATTATACCCAGGCATCCATAGGTTTTGATATGACCTCTAACTGTACAGGCTCGCCGAATGCAGGTATAGTGACCAAAACCACCAACCGTGTTGACTGCGGTAGTACTACCACATTATCCTTAAGCGGGAACTCTATTTTCCCTAACCTGCAATACCAGTGGCAGGAAAGCTATAACAGGACGGTATGGAATGATGTGGGTACCAATGCCACATCTTATACGCCTGCGGTAATTAACAGGAAAACCTATTACAGGTGCGTGGTGCATTGCCCGACTTCCAGCCAGACCTCTATTTCCGCTATGGATTCGGTGGACATCAATAAGTTTCCCCTGGATCTTGGTGTGGATACGCATCTGTGTGTCAATACGTCCTTTAACCTTTCGGTGGCCGGTGTTCCCAATGTAAGTACCATCGCCTGGGATGATAATTCCGCATCGGCTACACGTGCCGTTACGACACCCGGAACCTATTTTGTAACCGTAACCCAAACCAACGGTTGTATCAACGCGGACACGATAAAGGTACGCAGCGGCGTTGAGCCGCAGGCTGCTTTACCGGCCTCATATAACCTCTGCGAGGATAGCGTGGTGGTGCTCAATCCGGGCAATGCCGGGATGACATTCCTGTGGAATAATAATGCCACCACTCCAACCCTGGCCGTCCGTGCACCCGGGAACTATTCAGTGCAGGTAACCAGCGGAGACAAGTGCCGGGCTTCCTTCCAGACCGTTGTAACGGAAAGGCCGCTGCCCGTCAATACAACGGTATTGCCATTTTATAATATTTGTATAGGAGATTCGCTGAGGCTGGACGGCTCCAGCACTCATGGTGTGAGCTACAACTGGAATGATGTATATTTTCAGCCGGTATATGTGGTGAGAGACTCCGGTCTGTATGTATTGCAGGTCCGCAGTGATTATGGCTGTCTTACCACGAAGACCAGCCAGGTGAGCTACTTCCCTGATCCTACCATACGCGGGTTCACCTATGTGCCATATTTTTATAATGAGCTTAAAAAAGTGGTATTCGGACCTATAGATCCCAGCAGCGTGAACTTCTATGAATGGCATTTTGGTGATGGCAACTCTTCAACACTGAAAAATCCTACCCATACGTATGATGCGTTCGGAGATTACCTGGTACAATTATACGTGAGCAATGATTGTAATGTAAGATTGTATTCCCAGGAAATAAGGATACAGGAAGGTAATACCGGGACAGGTGAGCTGGAATCCAAAGGGATGATAGGCTTGTATCCTAACCCGGCCAATGACCTGCTGCATATCAATAATACTTCTCCTTATAAGATAGACCAGTTGGTAGTATATGATGTTCTGGGAAGAGAAGTGCTGTCCGTGCTGCGTCCCGGGAATACCATTGATATCAGCAAGGTCGCTGCGGGCTCCTATGTGGTGAAGATACGTTGCGGCGCAGAGCTTACCATCAATCATAAGCTGACAGTGGTAAAATAACCGGGAATCATTGCCCGTAAGTCTGTAATATAAACAAAGCCAGGTTCCGTACAGGACCTGGCTTTGTTAGTATTGTAAGCGCCGTTGCTTCTTTACCTGTTATCAGATATCCAGCTTGGCGTATTTGGCGTTTTTCTCAATAAAGTCCCTGCGGGGCGCCACTTCCTCGCCCATCAGCATAGAGAATACTGCATCCGCTTCCTGTGCGTTCTCAATCGTTACACGTTTAAGCGTCCGGGTTTCCGGGTTCATCGTAGTATCCCACAATTGTTCGGCATTCATCTCTCCGAGACCTTTGTAGCGTTGTATATTGACGCTGTCTTCCCTGGAGCCATGTGCCAGGCGCGTAACGGCGGCCTTACGCTGCTCTTCGGTCCAGGCATATTCAAATTCCTTGCCTTTCTTCACCAGGTATAATGGCGGCTGTGCCAGGTACACATATCCCTGGATCACGAGGTCTTTCATATAGCGGAAGAAGAAGGTGAGGATGAGCGTGGCAATGTGTGCGCCGTCCACATCGGCATCCGTCATGATGATGATCTTGTGGTAGCGCAGCTTGGCCAGGTTCAGCGCTTTGGGGTCCTCCGGTGTGCCTACGGTTACACCCAGGGCAGTATAGATATTCTTGATCTCTTCGCTTTCATATATTTTGTGCTCCTGAGCCTTCTCTACGTTAAGTATCTTACCTCTCAGGGGCAGGATGGCCTGTATGTTCCGGTCACGGCCCTGCTTGGCAGTACCCCCGGCGGAGTCTCCTTCCACAAAGTATATCTCGCATTTCTCAGGATCTTTTTCGGAGCAGTCGGCAAGCTTTCCCGGTAAGCCTCCGCCTGTCAGTACGCTCTTTCGCTGTACCAGTTGACGGGCCTTCTGGGCCGCGTGTCTTGCCTGGGCCGCCAGGATCACTTTATCTATGATGGTCCTGGCTACTTTGGGATTTTCTTCCAGGAATGCTTCCAGCACCCGGCTCATATTGACATCCACAACCCCGGCAACCTCGCTGTTACCTAATTTGGTCTTGGTCTGCCCTTCAAACTGGGGCTCGGGAACCTTTACGGAAACGATAGCGGACAGGCCTTCACGGAAGTCATCCCCCGCGATCTCCACTTTAGCCTTTTCAAACATCTTATTCTTGTCCCCGTAGTTTTTGAACACCCTGGTCAATGCCCTCCTGAAGCCGGTCACATGCGTTCCGCCTTCAATGGTATTGATATTGTTGACATAAGAAAAGATATTCTCTGAATAGGAGGTATTATAGCTCATCGCTACTTCTACCGTCACATTGGTGACCTCATCATAACCTTCCACGTATATGGGCTCCGGCAGCAGGGGTTCCCTTTTGCCGTTCTCATCCACTTTCTGAACAAACTCACGGATACCGCCTTCGGAATAGAAGTTTTCAACGTAGACCTGTCCGTTCTCATCTATCTCTCTTTCATCGGAAAGAGTGATGTTAATGCCCCTGTTCAGGTAAGCCAGCTCCTTCAGCCTTGCTGCCAGGATAGACTTCTGGTAAACCGTTTCCGTAAATATGGTAGCATCGGGCTTGAAGTGCACGATGGTCCCGGTAATATCGGTCTCACCGATGATCCTTACAGGGTATTGAGGAACACCTTTGCTATATTCCTGCTCAAATATCTTTCCTTCCGTATGTACCGTAACGTGCATAGGCTCAGATAAGGCGTTCACACAGGATACGCCCACACCGTGCAGACCGCCCGATACCTTGTAGGTATTCTTATCGAACTTGCCGCCCGCGTGCAGTACGGTCATTACTACTTCCAGGGCCGATCTTTTCTCTTTGGTATGCATAGCCGTAGGGATCCCGCGACCATTGTCCTTAACCGTAATGGAATTATCCGTATGGATCGTGACCTGGATATCTGTACAATAGCCGGCCAGGGCTTCATCGATAGAGTTATCAACAACTTCATATACCAGGTGGTGCAAACCTTTGATACCAATATCGCCAATATACATGGCAGGACGTTTCCTTACAGCTTCCAGACCTTCCAGCACCTGAATGCTGTCGGCATTATATTGCGGCGCTTCTGAAGCAGTCAATGTCTCTTGTTGTTCTGAACTCATGAAATATTTTTAAATCTACTAAGATGTATGTATTGTAACAGGATAATTATGCGCACCGGGATTGACCGGCCGGCTCCTGCCGGGACGGAAAATGATGCCTGCATAACAACATACAAAAATACATAAAATCCCCGTCTTTACCAACTAAATAAATACGTGTAGCTGCCGGATAATTGGTTATTTTTGCCGGAGCTTTAATAAGAGATTTATGCGTTTCCGGAACAGAAAAAAGAAAGAGCTTAAGGCCGGGCCAATGAAATTCCTGGTCATCAGGTTGTCTTCTATCGGTGATATTGTACTGACAACGCCGGTAGTACGCTGTCTCCGGAAGCAATATCCTGACGCGCAGATAGATTTCCTGGTAAAGCCCGGGTTCCGGCAGGTGCTGGAAGGTAATCCCTATATCACCCATATACTGGATTATGATCCTGAAGGGGGAAGTATGGTCAGGCGGCTGAAAGAAGAGCGATATGATCATATTATTGATCTGCATCATAACATGCGCACCCTTAAGCTGAAGCAGGCCTTACAGGTGCCGGGCACCAGCTTTCCCAAGCTGAACGTGGAAAAGTGGCTGCTTGTAAACCTGAAGTGGCGGAGTATTATGCCGGATAAAAGCGTCGTGGAGCGGTATTTCGAAACGGTCAGCAGGCTGGGTGTGGTCAATGACGGTGAGGGCCTGGATTATTTCATTCCCCCGGACCAGGAAACAACGCAGGATGATATTCCTATGAGCCACTGGGCAGGATACGTGGCCTGTGTGCTGGGCGGTTCCAGGGCGACCAAGCAGTTGCCTACGGAGCAATGGATAGCGTTCGCGGAACGGTGCCGGCTGCCGCTGATCATGCTGGGCGGCCCGGAAGACAGGGAGGAAGGCGAGGTGATAGCGCGCGCCGTCCCGTCCCGGAGCGTATATAATGCCTGCGGAAAGTTCCGGCTGAATGAATCGGCCGATCTCGTAAAGAAGGCCAGGGTAGTGGTCAGCAATGATACCGGCCTGATGCACGTGGCTGCCGCTTTCCAGCGTCCCGTGGTATCCCTGTGGGGCAATACGGTGCCTGAAATGGGCATGTTCCCTTATTTCGGCGCCAACAACCTGAAAACGGTGGTGGCTTCCCGTTCCGCTATTATAGAAGTGAAAGGCTTGCCATGCCGTCCCTGCAGCAAGATAGGGTATGCGCAATGCCCGAAAAAGCATTTTAAGTGTATGAAGGATATAGATGTGCAGGCCGTGGCCGATGCTGTGTATAAGTACTGGGGCAATGCTGCCAAGCTATCATAGCAGGTGTTGCCCGGTCGGTGGCGCCCTGTGAGAAAGGCTCAGCTTTCCACAAAATCCATATCCTTACCGTGTGTTTCCGGTATGGTGAGCGTTGAATAGATGCTCAGCGCAAAGGCTGTAAGGCCTACCAGCGCGCCGCTCAGGATGACCGGGATGCTCATATCTTTGAACAGCTCGAACAAGAAGGTCATACCCACCAGCAATCCCCTTACAAAATTGGGAATAGTAGTAGCTGCGGTAGCCCTGATATTGGTGCCGAACTGTTCTGCTCCCACCGTGACGAACATCGCCCAGTAGCCGGTGCCGACTCCCATCCATACGCAGTAAAAGTAATACCAGCCGGGTGTCCTGACAGGGCCGAAGAGCATAAGGGAGACGCCTACGGCGGTGAACAGCAGCATATAAAAAATGGCCTTTTTCCTGGAGCGCAGCCAGTGGCTGATAAACCCGCTCAGGAAGTCGCCCGCGGAGATGCCGATATAGGCCCACATAATGGCCATGCCGGGCTTTACCGGTTCGGCTATCCCGTGCGCCTGTCCGAACTCGTTGGCGAACATGGCCAATATGCCGATACAGAACCAGGTAGGCAGGCCAATGAGAATACATTTCAGGTATTTGATGAACCGCGTCTTATTGTTGAAGAACATCCGCAGGCTGCCTTTGGCCAGAGAGTGGTCGCGGTGCACGTCTTTGAATATGCCGGACTCGGCTATGCCCACCCGGAGCAGCAGCAGCGCTATACCCATACCGCCCCCTATCCAGTAGGCGATATGCCAGCTTCCGCTGAGCTCTACCGTGAAATTGGCAACAACCGCTCCCAGCAGTCCGAAGCCGGCCACAATGGAAGTGCCTATGGCGCGGAGCTCTTTGGGGAGGGTCTCTGAGACCAGCGTGATGCCTGCTCCCAGCTCTCCGGCCAGGCCGATGCCTGCCACGAAACGCAGGGCCATATAGATCATATCGAGATGCCCGGACTGTATAAAGGGCAGAAAGCCGCAGGCAATGTTAGCAAGAGAATAGGTGATGATAGACCCGAACAATACGGATAGCCTGCCTTTTTTGTCTCCCAGGATACCCCAGATGATACCGCCGAGCAGCAGTCCGAACATCTGCCAGTTGAGGATCAGGACGCCGGTGGTGGCAGGATCAAGGCCCAGGTCGTTCAGGCTGGGAATACGGACAATACCGAACAGCAGCAGGTCGTATATATCTACAAAATATCCGAGCGCCGCCACAATTACGGGAAGGCTGAACAGGTGCCCCAGCCTTTCCCGGGTGGTAAAATGTGTTGTCATAAAATGGTAGGCGGTATAAATATCCCGGTAAAATAGTATATTTTAAACGTATGTGAAAAATAAATGCCCGGAAAATTTCAGCCCGGTGGATATTGCGTTACGCGCAGGGGAATGGCTGGAGCGGATCAAATAATAAAGGCGCTGCGGGAGCGGCGCCTTTATTTCTTCATATTAAATATTACATTACCGTTTGCTTAGAAGACCCCGGTAATGGTATTGGTTCGTTTATTCTTGTTGCAATTATTGTGCCAGATATGCCATAAACCGGGGAATGACGCTGGGCTGACCTATAAAAATCCTCCGGCATTACATTTGAAATGGTTTTGTTTTGACTATTTTTGCCTATACTTTTATTCTTATTCATCAATATATAACCAATCTTATGTCAAGCAGTAAATTTTACAATAGAATACAAACAGAGCTGAATGAAATAGAGGCAGCGGGCCTGTACAAGAAAGAACGTATCATTGATTCGGTGCAGGGTGCCGAAATTGTAGTGAACGGCAGGCAGGTGCTGAATTTTTGTGCCAATAATTACCTTGGTCTGTCCTCTCATCCCAAAGTGGTGGCCGCTGCCAAGGAAGGTGTGGATCACAGGGGATATGGCATGAGCTCTGTCAGGTTTATTTGCGGGACACAGGATATTCATAAGGAGCTGGAGAAGAAATTGTCCGTATTTCTCGGTACGGAGGACACGATCCTGTATGTGGCCTGCTTTGATGCCAACGGCGGGGTTTTTGAGCCCTTGCTGGGTGAAGAGGACGTGATCATCTCCGACGCGCTGAACCATGCATCCATTATTGACGGGGTAAGGTTGTGCAAGGCTAAAAGGGCCCGTTACGCGCACAATAATATGGAAGAGCTGGAGCAGCAGCTGCAGCAGCACCAGGATGCCCGTACAAGGTTCATTGTAACGGATTCCGTCTTCTCCATGGACGGTACCATTGCGCAACTGGATAAGATCTGCGACCTGGCCGATAAATATGATGCGATCGTTATGATAGACGAATCGCATTCTTCCGGCTTTATGGGTAAGACCGGAAGAGGTGTGCACGAATTGTGCGGTGTGATGGACAGGGTGGATATTATCACCGGTACCCTGGGTAAAGCACTGGGCGGTGCTTCTGGCGGCTTTACCTCGGGGAAGAAAGAGGTGATAGAAATGCTGCGTCAGCGTTCCAGGCCGTACCTGTTCTCCAATACCGTGGCCCCTTCTGTGGTGAGCGCTTCCATAGCCGTGCTGGATATGCTCAGCGATACCACGGAGCTCAGGGATAAGCTGGAAGATAATACGCTTTATTTCAGGGAAAAGATGACCGGAGCCGGCTTCGATATCAAGCCGGGCACCCATCCTATTGCGCCTATTATGCTGTATGACGCTGTTGTGGCGCAGCAGATGGCGTCCCGTATGCTGGAGGAAGGCATTTATGTAATAGGCTTCTTCTACCCGGTAGTGCCTAAGGGTGAGGCGCGGATCCGGGTCCAGATATCCGCTGCGCACAGCCGCCAGCACCTGGATACCGCTATCGCGGCCTTTGTGAAAGTCGGAAAAGAGCTGGGAGTGATCAGCTAAGGAGCTTGTATATATCATTAAACGGGAAAGCGGGATCGTAATATCCCGCTTTCCCGTTTATATAGGCAGACTCCCGTATGGTCTGCCGGTGAAGATGCTATAAAAAAAACCGCCACCCGGGTATAGGTGGCGGCCTGATCTATCTTAAATGCTTCAGATTTTCAGTAAGGGTTTTCCTGGCAAAGTGAATCCTGCTTTTGATAGTACCCAGGGGCTCGTTGAGCGTTTCGGCAATTTCCTGGTACTTGTAGCCCAGGTAGTGCAGCTCAAAGGAGATACGGAGTATTTCGGGCAGATCGTCAATGGCTTTCTTAATGGCAGCGAGGTTGATATTGCTGACTCCACCGTTGGTCGCAAACTTCTGCTGCTTCACCAGGTAAAAATCCTGCGGAGTATCTGAGGATACGCCCCTGAATTTCTGCAGCCGCCTGTAATTATTGATGAAGATATTGCGCATAATGGTGTAAAGCCATGCTTTGACATTGGTGCCTTCTTGAAATTTATCTTTATAAACGATAGCTTTGTAAAGAGTTTCCTGTACCAGGTCTTTTGCATCATCCGCATCTTGTGTCAGGGAAATGGCAAATGGTTGTAGATAGGTGGAATTGGATTCGATTAAACTGTTAAATGATACACTACTCATAAAAATTTCTTTTTTAATGCCCGCTACCTTTCGAAAAGGTAATAGGCGTGGTGAATACTAAATCATTACGCTATTAAAAACTACTATAAGATATTGAACGTGGATGCAAAGGCTACTGTTTCTGAGATCAGGAGACAGTACAGGGTGTTAGCTTTTCTCTATCATCCTGACAAGCAGGGCAATAGCGCTGAATCTAATCAGCATTTTGCATTGGTCAATGAAGCTTACAGCATTTTGACAGATTCAAAAAAACGTCTGGAGTATGATCTGCTAATAGTTAAGAATAATTTAGACTATTTTCATAATTATGCTATTGAAAATAATGTCCAATCATTGCTAGGGTTTTTAAATAAGCTAACTCGTAAAGTTAACGCGGTGTCTTCTCACGATATCAATAAGTCGGAACTTATGAATTGCATTCTGATGGTCCTGGATGAAAGCAAAATGAGATTGATAGAAGCACAAGGTGACCAAGAACTTTGTAATTCGTATTTTACTAATATAGAGCAACTTGTGAAGAAGCTCTCTTACCCCCATTTGAAAATTATCATATCAAAAATAGAATCACAAAGTGATAAATGCAAATTTAAAATGTTAATATTATATGAACTTATAAACAAGGCACGAAAGCGGTATGTGATCGGATTGCTAACTCCCTGGCTAATACTGGTTATAAGCATATTGCTATGCATGATCATATATTATTCCGGGAATTTATGAGTTTTATACGGCAGGACATAATTTTTCTGCGATTTAATGAATAATTTTACGCTCTTTTATAAATTTAAACACATCTGACAGAAACGATGAATCCATTTATTGCCAACAGTACTTTGCTACGGATTGCGGAAGAGATAGGCGCGCCTGCTTACGTTTATTCAGCCGATATTATAAAAAGTAAATACAGTGATCTGTGCAAGGCTTTCCGAAAGTGCAACGCCAGGTTTCATTATGCCGTCAAGGCGCTGTCAAACATCAATATCCTGAAGCTGTTCCGGGAAATGGGCAGCGGCCTGGATACGGTATCCATGCAGGAGGTACAGCTGGGCCTTAAGGCCGGTTTCGACCCGCAGGATATCATTTATACGCCCAACTGCGTTTCCTTTGAAGAGATCGAGCAGGTGATCGGGCTGGGTGTTAAGATCAATATTGATAACATTTCGATCCTGGAACAACTGGGCGCCAAATACGGCGATACCGTGCCGGTATGCATCCGCATCAACCCCCATATCATGGCGGGCGGTAATTATAAGATATCCACGGGGCATATCGACAGCAAGTTCGGTATCTCCATCCACCAGTTGCGGCACGTGGAGCGCATCGTTCAGTCGCTGAACATCCGGGTAGAGGGCCTGCACATGCATACGGGGAGCGATATCCTGGATGCCAATGTGTTCCTGAACGCCGCGGATATCCTCTTTAATATAGCGATGGAGTTTCCCGGCCTGGAATACCTGGACTTCGGAAGCGGCTTTAAGGTGGCCTACAAGCCCCAGGATGTCGTTACGGATATAGAAGAGCTCGGGGAAAAGCTGGCGGAAAGATATGCCGTCTTCTGTAAGGAGTACGGCAAGGATATCCAGATCTATTTTGAGCCTGGTAAATATCTTGTGAGCGAGAGCGGTTATTTTATCACGAAGGTAAATGTGGTCAAGCATACCACCGCTACCGTATTTGCGGGCATTGATTCGGGCGCCAACCACCTGATCCGCCCCATGCTGTATAACGCCTACCATCACATCACCAACCTTTCCAACTTTGAGGGTGTGAAGCGTATTTATACGGTAGTAGGCTATATCTGTGAAACGGATACCTTTGCCTGGGACAGGCCTATTGCGGAGATCACCGAAGGGGATTTCCTGTGCTTCCATAACGCCGGTGCCTACGGTTATATGATGGCCTCCAACTACAACTCAAGGTTCCGCCCCGCGGAAGTGCTGGTAGAAGGGGACACTTACAGGCTGATCAGGCGGAGAGAGACCATGGAGGACCTGCTGGCTACCCAGGTGCTGGATTAAGCATCATTATTAATTTTTAGTCAAATTACAATACAATAGGCCGATATTTCGGAATATTGTATTTTTTTTGATCCGTATTTTAAAAAACAACTTAGCGAATGAACGCCTCTTTTAAGGTTTTAACAGCGGTATGTTTATGCCTGTGCAGCTTTTTTGCGCACGCCAAGAACTACCAGGTCGCCAGCATAGCTTTCTATAACGTGGAGAATTTATTTGATACGCTGGATGACCCTTATAAAAATGATGACGACTTCCTGCCGAAAGGCTCCTATAATTATACGCCCAGGGTTTACCAGAAAAAACTGCAGAATATTGCCAGGGTCATATCGGGGCTCGCTTCGGATAAGGAGTCCAAATACCAGATACCCGGCGGCCCGGCCATTATCGGCCTGGCAGAGATAGAGAACGCCAGTGTGGTGTACGACCTTACACAGCAGCCTGCGCTGAAAGACCGCAATTACAGGATCCTGCATTTTGAATCACCCGACCAGCGGGGTATAGACGTAGGTATGATCTACCGTCCGGATATGTTTACGGTGCTTGGTGCAAGGTCCTTATACGTAGATATCACCAATGATAAAAGCAAGTCCAGGACCAGGGATATCCTGTATGCCTCGGGCATACTGGCAGGCGATACGATCCATATCCTGATAGGGCACTGGCCGTCCCGCAGCGGGGGAGAGGCCGCGAGCATGTGGAAAAGGGAACGTGCGGCCAGGGTGTGCAGGAATGTGATCGACAGCCTTCAGAAGATCGATCCTGAGGTAAAGGTGGTGGTCATGGGCGACCTTAACGATGACCCGGTAAGTCCTTCCGTTGCCAGAACGCTGGGCGCTATCGGCGATATAGATAAGGTAAAGCCGACTTCCATGTACAATCCCTGGACGGCTTTCTACAAAAAAGGTATCGGTACGCTGGGCTATAATGACAGCTGGAACCTGTTCGACCAGATCATTGTATCCGGTGGCTGGATCACCGGTAGCAGTAAAGGCTGGAAATACCATAAGGCGGAGATCTACAGCCGGCAGTTCCTGGTGAGCCAGTTCGGGAAATATAAAGGCTACCCGCACCGGTCCTTTTCGGGCTCCAAATGGATGGACGGGTACAGTGACCACTTTCCTACATTGATCTACCTGCTCAAAGAAACGGAATGACCTTCAGCATCGGGATATTAAAATATCCCGATTTTTTTTGTGTGCCGACCCAAGGTCCGGCGCCGGTATTACGTCTTTATATCAGAAGGTTAATTTTAACAACTATGAGCAAGTTATGCTACTTTTTAATATCGGCAGGTATGTTGCTGGCTGTGTCCTGCAACAACAAGGGCGATAAGGAGGTCATGGGCTGGGCGCCTGTCTATGCTTCTGCAGAGGATATCACCGTACAGAATGAATCTCCGCTGCCGCCCATTGAGAATGCGGGTAAGATCTATATCAGGGGGGATTACTTTTATCAGGTTGAGAACGGGAAAGGTATTCATGTGATCGATGTCAGCAACAAGGAGCAGCCCGTACAGCAGGCCTTTATCCGCGTAGCCGGGGCCCAGGAGCTGAGCATCAGGGGCAATAACCTGTACGTCAATTCATTCAATGACCTGGTAGTAATAGATATCAGCGATGTGCAAAACAGCCGTGAGGTGCACAGGATGAAGAATACCTTCCATATGTTTAACAGTACGACACCACCCCAGTCAGGGTATTTTGAATGCGTGGATGAATCCAGGGGCACGGTGGTAAGCTGGCAGCAGAAAATGCTTGTGAATCCCAAATGCAGATATTAAGAAAACCGCCGTTCCTTATTCTTAAATACTAAAATTCTCTCAACGATATATGAAACGATATTTTTATCTGCTGTTACCGGTTCTCATGGCCGTGCTGATGCTGGGCTGCAGCAAAGACCAGCAGCAGGACTCATTTGATACAGGAAGAACAGGTACCGGAGGGTCGCTTGCAAGGTTTATCATAGTGAACAATTACCTGTATGTGGTAGATGACCAGAACCTGATAGCCTATGACATCACCAGCTTCCGGAACCCGAAAGAGGTAAGTAATATACCTATAGGCTTCAACATTGAAACCATCTATAACATGGGTGATAAATTATTTATCGGTTCCCAGAATGCTATGTATATATATAGTATCAAAAACCCATCCAGGCCTGCTTACGAGGCCAGCGCCACTCACCTCCGGGCCTGCGACCCGGTGGTTGCCAACGAAGCATATGCTTACGTGACCGTCAGGTCTTCCTGGGCCAATAGCAGTGCCTGCGGCGGCAATATCAACGCGCTCCTGGTCTATGATATCGCGGATATGCAATATCCCAGGCTGGTCAATACGCTGGAAATGTATAATCCCCACGGCCTCGCGCTCTACGGTAATACCCTTTATGTATGCGACGGAACCCAGGGGCTGAAGATATTTGATATCAGCGACACCTACAACAGCGAACCGCAATACCTGAAGGCGGTTGAGACAAGCGATAACACTTATTTTGATTGTATAGCCAAAGACGGTTATCTGTACACCATGATGGAAAACGGCTTTGTGATCTATGATATCTCCAACCCCCATGAACCACGCGAATTAGGTAAGATTTTACACTGATAAGTTAGCTTTCGACTTTAATAGGAATGCATGAAAAAAACATAAGATTTTATAATAGAGAAATCTTGCAAAAAATCCCGGGCGCCCCCCGGGATTTTTGTTATCATACATATCGTTTATTTTTTTTCTACATATTTTACATTCAGGATATTGAGAGCATTCCGCTTGAGGTTGTGGATATTATGCTGCGTAAAGTGTAATATTTCATCATAGAAAAGCGGGACAATGGCCGCTTCCGCCATGACCAGGGAATCCATGCGCTGGTACAGCCCGTAACGGTGTGCATCGTCCCCGGTACGGATGCTTTCCTGGTACAGCCTGTCAAAATATGGATTATTGAAACGTGTATAGTTAGGAGGCGCCGGGTTCCGGCTGTAAAAGAAGGACAGGTAGGTCTCTGCATCGGGATAGTCTGCTATCCACTGCGCTTTGAAGAAAGGTGCTTCCGTTTTGCTCATCATTTGCCGGAGCAGCCCCGGCTGCATGACCTCAACGGTCGCCTGCAGGCCTATATCCTGGAGCTGCGTCACGATGAAATTACAGATATCCGTCTGGGACTCCGGGCAGTATAATTTGATAAGCCCGAAGGTCCTGCTGTCCTGCCAGCCGGCTTCCTTCAGTAAGGCCGTGGCCAATGCGGGGTTGTAGGCATATCCGTAAGCAACGGTGGCCTGCTCCTCGGGTATCAGGCCTTCAGGGATGAAGCCCTTATCTGCAGGTATGCCTACCCCGTTGCGGAAAAAGGTAACGATCTTTGCTTTGTCAATGGCATGATTGATGGCCTGCCTGACCAGCCGGTGCCGGACCGGCTGGTTCCGGAGAGCGGGCAATGTGGTGTCCAGTAAAAATCCCAGGTATTCGGTATTAAGGTACAGTTGCTTGGTCAGCCGGAAATTATCCCTGAACTCATCTTTAAGCAGGCCCTTTTTAGACAATACGAGGTCCTTGACACTGCCGTCTATGCCGTTGATAAAATCCAGTTGCTGCTGCCGGAACAGCAGGAACTCCATAATACGGGTTTCATTGAAAGTCACTTTTATGCCGTCCAGGTAGGGAAGCCTCTTGCCTTTGGCATCCTTTTCCCAGTAGGCCGGGTTCTTTTGCAGCAATAGCACATTGTTCTCATCCCATATCTGGAACCGGAAGGGGCCGGTTCCCACGGGGTGGTTCCTGAAATCCTTACCCCATTTCCGGATGGCCTCGTGCGGCACGATGGCACAATAAGGCATGCTCAGCATTGATAGCATCGGGGGAAAGGCCTGGCGCAGGCGTAATATGAAAGTGGTGTCATCGGGGGCTTCAAAAGGCGCGTGCTCCGCTATCTTATCATGGAATATCCAGGCGCCGGAAGAGGCTGTTGCTGGATCGGTCAGCCTGCTGAACGTATATACGATATCATGTGCCGTAAGCGCCCGGCCCCTGCCGTCCTTAAACACCGGGTTGTCGTGGAAATACACGTCTTTCCGGATGTTAAATGTCAGGACTTTCCCGTCCGGGCTCACGGTCCAGGAGGTAGCGAGGGATGGCTGCAGCTGCATGTTTTCATCTATTTCCACCAGCGTATTATACAGGAAGGTGACGCCCCACATGATGGAAAGGTTCTTGGCAAAAGCAGGGTCCAGGGTCTCAAGCCCGCCTATCTGGTTATAGCAGAAATAGTTCCGGTCCTGCTGCTGTTGGGGCCTGCAGGAAATCATCATAACTGCCAGCAATAACGCCGTTATATATTTATACATCTGTGCAGGATGCTTTTAAGGGTATGGTTAATAATATGTGCTTAAAAATCCCGATAGGACAATAACAGCTAAGAATCAGTAATTTTGTTAATCGTAAAATTACTTCAAATTATTGCAAATTATGAAATTACATATACTGGCTATTGGTGCGCATCCCGATGATGTGGAGCTCGGTGCGGCAGGTACGCTGATAAAGCATATCAGGAAAGGGCAGCAGGTGGGCATCCTGGACCTGACCCAGGGAGAGCTTGGCAGCCGTGGCACTGTAGCCTCCCGTTACGCGGAAGCCGCGGCCGCGGCAGAGATCATGGGACTGGCAGTAAGAGAGAACCTGAAGCTGAGGGACGGCTTTTTTGAGAATAACGAAGACAGCCGCCTGGCCCTTATCAGGGTGATAAGAAAGTACAGGCCGGATATCGTGATAGGCAATGCGCCGGAAGACAGGCACCCGGATCATGGCCGGGCCTTTAAATTAATAGCGGATGCCTGTTTTTTAAGCGGGCTGTCAAAAATAGGGACACGGGATGAGCAGGGCAATGCCCAGGAGGCCTGGCGCCCTAAGAAAGTATTGCACTATATCCAGGACCGTTTCCTGGAGCCCAATGTCATCATTGACATCAGCGATACCCTGGATATCAAGATGAAAGCCATCGAATGTTACGGAACACAATTTTTCAGCGCACAGGATGACCGGGATAAGGAGCCGGCCACCTATATCTCCCGCCCGGGCTTCCTGGAGTCTATAGCGGCCAAGGCCAGGGTGCTGGGACACCGTATCGGTGCGGAGTATGCGGAAGGCTTTATCCTGCAGGGGGATTACGGCCTGAATGACCTGGATGATATTTACCTGCCTGTCCTTTCTTAATTTTAGGTGATGAAAGCTTTGAAGATTTTATTGAAAATTACCGGGTGGACCCTGGGCATACTGCTTCTGCTGTGCCTGGTATTCGGGATTTATGTGTACAATATCGCCACATTTCCCCATCCGCAGGTGCAGCGTAATGACAGCATGGAAAACCTGGAAAGAACGGCGCTCAATGACAGCACCTTCGCAATAGGCAACAACTGGCTGACCAAAAACGAGTTCGGGCACTATGTCATGTACACCGAAGGTAGCGCATATGAGAGAGGGCTGGCGAACGGCAAGCTTTCCAGGGAGCTTATCTCGCGGCAGGAAGAGGCTTTTACGCACCAGATCAAAAAAATGATCCCGTCCGAAAAATACCTCGGGTTCCTGAAATACATCACGGGCTTTATCAACAGGGGATTGCCGGAGAATGTAACGGAGGAATACAAGGAAGAGATCTATGGCATTGCGCTCGCTTCATCGGATAGTTTCGACTGGATCGGCGATAAATATACCCGCCAGATGCATTATCATGCCGCGCACGATATCGGACATGCGCTACAGAATATGATGTTGGTGGGGTGCACCTCCTTCGGCGTATGGGGAAAGTCCACGGCCAACGGTGAAATGATCGTAGGGCGTAATTTTGATTTCTGGGTAGGTGACGAATTTGCGGAGCATAAGATCATTTCCTTCGTAAAGCCGGAGCATGGCTATCCGTTCGCCTTTATCACCTGGGGCGCCTTTACCGGCGTCAGCTCAGGGATGAATGCCAAAGGGCTGACAGTGACCATCAACGCCGCCAAATCCTCCATACCCTTCAATGCCGCTACCCCGGTCTCCCTGGTAGCGAGAGAGATACTGCAATATGCCGCTACCATAGATGAAGCGGTAGCCATAGCCAGGAAAAGAACGATGTTTGTCAGCGAAAGCTTCCTGGTAAGCGCTGCCGCAGACGGAAAAGCGGTGGTAATAGAAAAAACGCCTTCTGAGCTGGATATCTACGACGCTCATAAAGACCGCATCTTATGTGCCAACCATTTCCAGGGGCCTATCCTGGGGAATGAGTCGCTGAACCTTGAGCAGAAGGCCACCAGCGCATCCGTGTACCGGTACAGCCGCCTGGAGCAACTTATGCCTGATACGGTGGCTCTTACGGTAACCGATGCGGCCGGGATACTCCGGGATACCAGGGGTATTAATAATACGGAAATAGGATTGGGTAATGAAAAGGCGCTCAACCAGTTGATAGCGCATCATTCAGTCATTTTTAAGCCGGAAAGCCTCCTGATGTGGGTCAGCACCGAACCCTGGCAACTGGGAACTTATGTATGTTATGATCTGCGTAAGATTTTCAGCGGGGATTTCAGGCCCGGGGATACTGTTGTCAGGTACGCGCTGAATATCCCTGCCGATACTGCTTTTATCAATTCGCTGGCATTCCGGAACTTTCTAAAATACCGGGAGCAAAAGGAAATATTTGTTTACGGTAACCGGGCTGCCTTTGATCCTGTTAGCAGCATCCGGTATAATCCCTATTTTTACGATGCCTACAGGATGGCGGGAGACTATTTCCTGGAAAGGAAAGAATACGATAAGGCGGCAAAATATTATAAGGAAGCGCTTGACAGGGAAGTGGCAACGGAAGGTGAGCAGAAGAATATACAGAAACGATTGAATAAGGCGCTCCGTAAAGGAACCTGACCCGGACAGCAGGGCAATTATATGCAGGAAACTGTTTGAAAGCCTCTTTTATTGTTATATTGCGCTTGTCTTGTCACCTGCAGCTTTGTGAAGGGTATGGTTTATAATGGTTTTGGCTGGGCTTCGACAGGGCTCAGCCTGACAGATGCAAGGACTTGTCACATACAGCTTGTTGGTTCCACATTGAGCTTGTCGAAGGGTGTGGTTTATAATTGTTTTGCTAGGGCTTCGACGGGGCTCAGCCTGACAGATTACGGACTTGTCACGTTAAGCTTGGCGAAGGGTGTGGTTTATAATGGTTTTGGCAGGGCTTCGATGGAGGCTCAGCCTGACAGATGGAAGGACTTGTCAAGTTAAGCTTGTCGAAGGGTATGGTTTATAATTGTTTTGGCAGGGCTTCGACGGAGGCTCAGCCTGACAGATTACGGACTTGTCACATACAGCTTTGTTGGTTCCACATTGAGCTTGTCGAAGGGTGTGGTTTATAATTGTTTTGGCAGGGCTTCGACGGGGCTCAGCCTGACAGATTACGGACTTGTCACGTTAAGCTTTGTGAAGGGTGTGGTTTATAATTGTTTTGGCAGGGCTTCGATGGAGGCTCAGCCTGACAGGTGAGAGGCTTGTCATATTGAGCTCATCTTGTCACATTGAGCTTGTCGAAATGTGCTATGTATAAACAAACCCTGTCAATATTGAGATTGCGCTCCATATGACAGGGTTATTTACTTTTAGACAGTATCTTCGTTTGTATAATATTACAATTTGGCGGTCTGTATGCGCAATACTTTACGGTTGCTTTTCTGTACCCGCATTTTCTCTGGTATAATCGCCAGTATCTCGTCCATTATTTTCTGTAAGATGTACATCCGTACAAAATGGTTATTGGTCACAATGGAGATTTCCCGTACCGGTTCCTCCCCGTCAAAATAACGGATCTTCTCCTGCTGCTCCTCGTGAAAATCGAGCGTGGCGAATTCCGGCAGTATGGTGACACCTCCTGATTTATCCACCATTTTCCGGAGTGTTTCCACGTTACCGGTCTCGTACTTGAAATTTTTGTTCTCCTGTATCTTATCCAGTTGTTCCGAGCACAGGTTAATGACCTGGTTGCGGAGACAGTTGCCTTCATTCAACATCCAGAAACGGCTCATATCAAGGTCGGCTACCTGGATGCTTTTCTTTTTGAGCGCAGGCTCATCTTTCCCGAAATAGGCTACAAGCGTCTCATAAAACAAAGGGTATTCCTTGTAATGATGGTTATCGAGCGGTGTGCTGACCAGACCGCAGTCTATCTCATCATCTCTCAGCTTGCGCAGGATGTCCTGGGTCTTCAGCTCCAGGATATTGATCTGCAGGTCAGGATAGGTATGGGTGATCCTGTCTATCAGCTGCGGTACGATGTAAGGGGCGAGGGTGGGCAGGATGGCAATTTTGAACCTGCCGGTCACCAGTCCTGTTTTGTTCTGGATGATCTCGTTGATCTTGGCCGATTCGGAAAGGATCACTTTGGCCTGGTTGACGATCTCTTCCCCGATCTCCGTGGTATTGATAGGATGCTTATTCCTGTCAAAGATTTTAACGTTCAGTTCGTCCTCCAATTTTTGTATCTGCATACTCAATGTCGGCTGGGTAACAAAGCATCTTTCTGCTGCTGCAACGAAACTTTTAAATGTTGCTACCGCAACTACATATTCAAGTTGAGTGATGGTCATTTTTAACTTATTTACAATGTGTAAGTATTAACAAAGATAATAAGATTGTAACTTTGCAGCTCATTTTTACGGAAAACTATCATAAAAAAACAGATGGGACGGATAAGATTTGAGCAACTTAAAGCGTTAGAGGGGAAAATCATTACCGACAGTCCTTCCGCGGCCGGTAACTGGCTGGCTCCCCGGCTGGTGTCCGCACAGCCCGGGGAAATTGTAATGGAAGTGGTCATAAAGGATGAAATGTGCAATCCTTATGGTAATATCCACGGGGGTATGATGTCCCTGGTGATAGATGAGGCGATCGGCTGGGCGATTTTGTCTGCCGCTTTGGAATTGCAATATACAAGCGTATCTTTGAACATTGATTTTTTATATGCCGCGGCACGAGGTGAAAGAATACTGGCAACGGCAAGAATAGTGCGTTCGGGTAAAAAAATAGTCAATACAGAGGTTCATGTTCATAACGAATCGGGAGTGCTGCTGTCTCACGCCACAAGCAACCTGGTAAGCACTTCCATGATCATAAAATAATAATATAACCGTGATAAAAGGAAAAAAGATAGTAGTAGTATTACCGGCTTACAACGCCAGCCTTACGCTGGAACGCACTTACAGGGAGATAGACTTCTCCATTGTGGATGATGTGGTCCTCGTGGATGACAACAGCAGGGATAATACCTCCGAAGTGGCGGCGCAATTGGGCATCAGGCATATCGTCAGGCATGAAAACAACCGGGGATATGGCGGCAACCAGAAAAGCTGCTATAAAAAGGCGCTGGAGCTGGGAGCTGATGTGGTGATCATGGTGCACCCGGACTACCAGTACACACCACTGCTTATTCCGGCTATCAGCCATATCATCGCCAATGACCTCTATCCGGTAGTACTGGCATCACGCATTCTCGGCAAAGGTGCGCTTAAAGGAGGCATGCCGATGTATAAATATATTGCCAACCGCTTCCTTACCTTCTTTGAAAACGTAATGATCAACCAGAAACTGAGCGAGTACCATACCGGGTACCGCGCATTCTCCGCTGATGTGTTGCGGAACCTTAATCTCGAAGCCAACAGCGATGATTTTGTTTTTGACAACGAGATGCTGTCCCAGATATTCATGAAAGGCTATGAAATAGGTGAAGTGACCTGCCCGACCAAATATTTTGAAGAAGCGTCCAGCATTAACTTTAAAAGGAGTATGGAATATGGTTTGGGCGTGCTGCGTGTCAGCCTTCAGCACAGGCTGCATATGTGGGGGCTGATGAAGCACAAACGCTATGCTTAGATATCCCCATAAATCAATATGAATAGGATAGGTGCTGTATTATTATTGGGTTTGCTCTCCTGTGGTACGAATGAGCGTCAGCTACCGCCTGGGGAGGGCATTAAGATCGAATGGACAGATAACCTGTCCGGGGATTTTTCCTTTAAGGACAGCTGGTCTTATCCTGAAGGTGTCTATATCAATGCCCATGGACAGCTGAGCTGCGACGGGCTGTGTCCCCCGGAAACAGATGCCATGAAAGATGCGAACGGGAAGATCTATCCCGATTCCCTGGCCGCATTTTACAGCGTGGTGGACACGTCCCACCTGTATCATTCCCTCCGGTCCGAAGCCGCTGTGCACGAGTGGGCAGGCACACATTTCATTTCCGTAAAGAGAGCCGGTAAGGATACCGTTATATGCACTACACAAAATAATGCAGCCACTCACAGCAGCCTGCATATTATACTCACCGGCAACAGGGCTGTCCCGGTCATCCGGCTGACCAGCATTTCCCGCACTCCCGAAGAGATCATACCATACAAGGCAGGAAGGATGCAGATAGATGCGCCGATGTGGCGGAAGGGCATCCTGAAGGCGTCATTCGACTTTACCTTTGATGTGGAAGGTGGTATGTACTGGCGTGGAGCGATCTATGCCAGGGTGGAAGAGTAAGCAATAACCCGGTTTTCCAGCGTCCTGTCATGCCGTATCATCTACGGCTTTTTTTTATATGGATTAATTTTGTGCTCTTTTACAGCAAGTTGGCTGAATTATACAGTTTATACTTATATTTGTCGCTAATTCATTTTTTAAAACATTCGTCAGAATATGAATTTCAAAAAGATTAATAATATCAGCGGATGGGTGGTGTTTGCTATTGCATATATTACCTACCTATTGACTATGGAACCGACAGCGAGTCTTTGGGACTGCGGCGAGTTTTTAGCAGCATCCAATAAGCTGCAGGTAGCCCACTCTCCGGGTGCCCCCTTATTTATGATGCTGGGCCGTATGTTCGGGATGCTGACTTCGGATCCCACGAAGATAGCCATGATGATCAACTCCATGAGCGCGCTCCTGAGTGCGTTCACGATCCTGTTCCTGTTCTGGAGCATCACGCATTTTGTCAGGAAAATAGTCATAGGTAATAATTATGAATCCACCGACGGAACGGCATTGACCAAGATCATCAGTGCCGGTGTGGTGGGTGCCCTCGCTTATACCTTTTCAGATACCTTCTGGTTTTCCGCGGTAGAGGCCGAGGTATATGCCACTTCCTCTTTCTTTACTGCCGTGGTATTCTGGGCCGCCCTGAAATGGGAGGAAAACGCGGACAGCCCGTATGCGGACAGGTGGCTGATATTGATCTTTTACCTGATGGGTCTGTCGGTAGGCGTCCACTTACTGAACCTCCTGACCATACCCGCCATTATAATGATCTATTACTTTAAGCGTTACAAGCCTACCTTTACGGGCAGCATCATTGCATTCCTGGTAGGATGCGTGGTGCTGGCGGTATTGCAGTTCGGTATCATTCAGTACCTGCCTATCATTGCGGCGGGATTTGAGCTGCTGTTCACGAATTCCCTGGGTATGCCGTTCAATACCGGCTTCTTCGTATTTGTGCTGGTGCTGGCAGGAATTGTCGTGATCCTGCTGAATTTTGCAAAATCAAGGAACAAATACATGCTGCACCTGGCTACGCTTTGTTTCGTATTTGCCACTATCGGTTACTCCAGCTATGTGACCGTGGTGATCCGTTCCAAGGCAGGCGTATCTATCAATATGACCATGCCGGACAATATCATGGCCCTGATCCCTTACCTGCAGCGTGATCAGTACGGATCCCAGCCCATTTTAAGCGGGCCTTACTTTACGTCCACCCCTATCCGTGGGGAAGACGGCCGGAACATCTATATGCAGACAAAGCAGGACGGTAAAGACCGTTATGTGGTGATTGATAACAGGACGGATATCATTTTCGATAAAAACTACTTCTTCCCGCGTATATGGGGCTTTAATGAAGAAAGACATAAGAACTTTTACAGGAGATATCTGAACCTCGGCAAAGATCAGGAACCCACATTCGGGGACAATATGAAATTCTTTATGGGATACCAGATGAACTGGATGTACTGGCGCTACTTTATGTGGAACTACGTAGGCCGCCAGAATGACATAGCCGGGCAGGGAGAGACCCAGCACGGCAACTGGATATCCGGTATCAAATTCATTGATAAGATGCTGGGCCGCGGCGATGTAGACCTTTTACCTAACTACCTCAGGAATAACCAGGCCAGGAACCAGCTCTACTTCCTGCCGTTCATCCTGGGACTGCTGGGGGTATTTTACCACTATAAGCGGCACAAGAATGACTTTGCGATAGTCTCGCTCTTCTTCTTCTTTACGGGTATCGCCATCCAGCTCTATATTAATAATACGCCGGAACAGCCAAGGGAAAGGGATTATGCCTATGTCTCCACTTACGCGTTCGCCATATGGATAGGGTTCGGGGTGGTCTACCTGGCGGACCTTATCAACAGGGTGCTGAAAAAGCCTGCATTGTCCGCACAACTGGCCGGTGTGATCAGCCTGGTCGCAGTGCCGGTGCTGATGGCATCGGAAGAATGGGATGATCACGACAGGTCCCTGAAGACCATTGCAAGAGATCACGCCTTTAACCAATTGAGCGCCTGCGACAGCAACTCCATTTACATCACCTATGGCGATAATGATACCTATCCTTTGTGGTATATCCAGGAAATAGAAGGCTTCAGGACGGATGTAAGGATACTGAACTACAACCTGCTGGGCACCGACTGGCAGAATGACCAGCTATTTGAAAAAGTGAATGACTCCGATCCGCTGCCGCTTATCTGGGAAAGAGGCTGCTTCTGGGGACGTAACCTCATTACTGCTTACTTCTATGAGCATCCTAACCTGAATCCTGCCCAGTTCTACAGTGCGGAAGAGGTGATCAAATACACTTCCAATCCTAAAAACAAGCTGCAGTCGCAGCGGGGAAGTAAGGATTCGCTGAGCATCATCCCTACCAGGAGGATCTTTATTAAAGTACCTAAGGATAAAGTGCTGGCCAATGGTCTTGTCCGTACGGCAGACAGCAGCCTGATACCTGATGATATCAAAATGTTTTTTGAAAAGAACGGTTCCCTGTCAAGGGGCGACCTGAGCCTGCTGAATATCCTGGCCGGCCTGGCTAAAGACGGGTTTAAGCGCTCTCTCTATGTGACGGATGGCGTGCCTAACCTGGGCCTGGATAAATACTTCAAGTACGAAGGTACTTTCAGGAAATTCGTGCCGGTGGAATATGATGAATTTACACAGAGAACAGGACTGCCTCACTATGCGGATATTGACAGGTCTGTTAAGTTGTTCACCGATGTGTACCAGTTCGGGAAAGCCAATACCGATAAAGTATATTACGATGAGAAGAACAGGCTGATATTCTATGGCTACAGGCAGAAAGCCAGTCTTTTAGGGTTTACGCTCGCTGTAATGAACAGGCCTGCGGATGCACTTAAGGTGCTGAATGCCTTTAATGAAAAAATATCCCAGAGAAGTCTTCCTTATGAAATGACACAATATGACGGTCCTGAAATGTTCTTTATGATGGTAGAGACTTACTATATGTGTAATGATAAGGCAAGCGCCCAGAAATATGTAAGAATCGCTATGGACGCGCTGAAAGCTGAGCTGCGTTACCTGACCGATGTATCTTCCAGCAATGACGATAATATGTACTTCAAGCAACGTGCAGCCAGGAGCCTGGATTACCTGGGCCAGTTGCTGACAAAATATAATGATACGGAGCTGGCCAAAGAAGCCTGGCAGGCTATCGGGAAACAGTCGCAGGCTGCCCCGCCAGCTCAGCAGATGCCGGTCCCTCAGCCGGGAGCCGGTGTATAGCAACCTCATTCAAAGATAGCATCCCATAAAAAATGGCTGTCTTAAAAGTGACTAACCCTGTCGTATAGAGTGTAATCTCAATATTGACAGGGTTTGTTCATTTCGACAGGCTCAATGTGACCAGGAAGACTCAATATGGCACCAGCAAGCTGTATGTGACAAGCCCTTCAGTTGTCAGGCAGAGCCCCGTCGAAGCCCTAATAAACCATTATAAATCACACATTTCGTCAAGCTCAATGTGACAACAAAGACCAATGTGGCAGTAAAAGAAAAAAGAGACTTTCTGAAAAGCCTCTTTTTATAAAAGTAAAAGTCCCCTGTTCCTGAGCTTTTGCCACTCGGGATGGTTCCACAGCAGCATGATATCTTCTCCCAGGGCATCTTCGTAGGCGGTTTTAAATTGCAGCCAGCTCAAAGGAGTATCCTCGCCGATGACCAGGCGCGGGAAAATAGCATATATGAAATCAAGCTGCTTTGGTTCCAGCTTCAGGGTATAGGTTTCCGTGGAAGTATAAAATACCAGGCAATAGCTTTCTAAGCTCTGTCCTTTCCGTTTGGACACATAAGCCTGCTTTACGGGAAGGCTGCCGGTCCATACGATCATATGGTTAGGCTGCGGCCGGCGTTCGGTCCTGTCATTGATATACTGTCTTACAGCCTGCGGCGGTACGGCAGGCCGGGGTATTTTAAAATCAAACCAGTCCTGCAGGGGGAAATCCGTACCGATACCGTTCATATAATTGAATAAGGATGCCCGGAGCCCTTCGCTGAACATCTCGTGGTCACAGCCTTCAGGGTCTTCATGCGGCAGGTCGTTATTGGCAAACAGCATATCCGTACCGCACAATGCTCTGACCTTAAAGGCCGCCGGGTTCTTGCCTATGGGGCTGTGAGCGGTCATGGCAAACCGGTGCCAGTAGCCCGACTGGATAACATTGGCTTCAAAGAGCTGCCTTACGTGCTCCAGGGCATCTATGGTTTCCTGCATGGTCTGCGTTGGGAAACCGTACATCAGGTAGGCATGTACAAAGATACCCGCGGATGTAAGATTATCCGCTACCTTGGCCACCTGCGCTACCGTTACGCCTTTATCTATCAGCTTTAAAAGCCGGTCGGACGCCACTTCCAGGCCCCCGGAGACGGCTATGCAGCCGGAAGCGGCCAGGAGCAGGCAAAGGTCTTCGGTAAAGTTTTTTTCAAACCTGATATTGGTCCACCACGTGATCCGGACCTTGCGCCGCAGCAGTTCCAGGGCCAGCTGCTTCATCAGCGCCGGGGGAGCCGCTTCATCTACAAAATGAAAGCCGGTGGTGCCGGTCTGGCTGATAATGGTTTCAATCTTATCTGCAAGCGCCTTGGCTGTGGTGGCTTCGTAATTGCCGATATAATCCAGGTGTATGTCACAAAAGGTACACTTGCCCCAGTAACAGCCGTGAGCCAGGGTGAGCTTGTTCCAGCGCCCGTCACTCCACAGCTTGTGCATCGGGTTGGCCACTTCTATTACGGAGATATATGCTTCCAGCGGCAGACCCCTGTAATCCGGTGTTCCGGTCAGCTCCTGCTTATAATCCGGCAGCAGGCTGCCGTTAAAATATGTTACTTCCCCGTTGCTGTCAAGGGTAAAGGTCCTTTTCAGCAATTCCACGGGAAGGTCGCCGTTCAGGTACCGGATCAGGCATTCAAGAGGCCGTTCACCATCGTCCAGTGTCAGGAAATCTACAAATTCAAAAAAACGTTTGTCTTTTATGCTGCGTAATTCAGTATTGACATACCCGCCGCCCATAACGATCCGGATCTCCGGGTACCGGCTTTTAATATAACGGGCTGCTCTCAGTCCGCCGTAGAGATTGCCGGGGAAAGGAATGCTCAGCCCTATGATCTGCGGGTCATATTGTTTAATATACCGGTCCGTGATTGTTGTTATGATGCTGTCAGTATAGGTAGGAGGCAGGTGCAGCTCGTTATACAATTCATCAAAGGAATGGGCGCTTTGCGCCAGCCTTTCCGCATACCTGCTGAAGCCGAAATGCTCATCCACGCACTCCGTAATGAAATCGCCCAGGTCCTCCAGGTACATAGTAGCGATATATTTGGCCTTGTCCAGGATGCCCAGGCTGCCGAACGCATATTCCAGGTCGGTCATATTTTCAAACCTGCCTGCCTGTGGGAGAAAGCCCTCGTTGCAGATATTATACGCGAATGCATCATTCCTGCCCTGCAGAAATGCGATGACCGGCGTAATGGTCTCGATATAGGCCTGCTGCAGGTGATAGATGCGCCGTGCATTATCAGACCACTCCTGCAGGGGCGATACGGAGTCGAATAGCTGCTGCAGGCCCTGCCCGGAGAATATTTCGAGTATCACATCCAGTCCCAGGTCTGCATGATCCGAGCTTATATCCAGGGTATTCAGAAAGCCCCTGAGGTAAGCCGTGGCAGGATAGGGAGTGTTCAGTTGGGTGAACGGAGGTGTGATAAATAATATGTGCCGGTAGGGTCGCAATGTCAGTAGTAATTAGAAAAGACAAAGTTAGTACAGAAATCCTATTGTAAAACTAATTTTACAATCCGGCTTTATTTCCCGGAATATTGCTGATTACAGTAATTTACAGGTGCGGGAAGCCGTATTCATGTATTCATAATTTGCAGAATGTAAATATAATTTTAAATTTGTGCGCTTCGTTCCTGCAGATAAAGTGCATTGCCAATTACCTGTATGCCGAAGTATAAGAACGGCTGTTTATCCCGGAGTGCGGGAGGATGGTCCGCTATTCAATATTTTAAATAACTCAAAACTGTATTGAACTATGTCAGATACATCTAAAATTATTTGGACCAAAACGGATGAAGCGCCTTTATTGGCTACCTATTCTTTCCTGCCGATAGTACAGGCATTTGCAAAGACCGCCGGTATAGAAGTAGAGAAAAAGGATATCTCCCTGGCAGGGCGTATCCTGGCCACTTGCAGCGACTTCTTAAGCGAGGAGCAAAAGACTCCTGATGTTCTGGCTGAATTGGGTCGGCTGGCCACTACTCCTGAAGCCAATATAATCAAGCTGCCCAATATCTCCGCATCCATACCGCAACTGAAAGCCGCTATAGCTGAATTGCAGCAAAAAGGATATAAGATACCTGATTATCCTGATTCCCCCGCTAATCCGGAGGAAGAAAAGATCAAAGCGATCTATGCCAAAGTGCTGGGTTCCGCAGTGAATCCCGTGCTGCGTGAAGGTAATTCCGACAGGCGTGCCCCTAAGGCGGTAAAGAACTATGCAAAGGCCAATCCCCACAGTATGGGCACCTGGTCAGCGGATAGCAAAACAAAGGTTGCCTCTATGACAGCAGGCGATTTCTACGGTTCCGAGCAATCACTGACCCTGGAGCATGAAGGACAGTTCAAAATCGAATTTGTTTCGGAAAACGGTGATGTTAAGGAATTGAAAGGCTTGTCCAAGCTGAAAGCCGGCGAAGTGATAGACTCTTCCGTTTTGAGCCTGGCTCAACTGAAGGCTTTTGTAGCTGAGGCTATCAAAGAAGCTAAAGCGCAGGGTGTGCTCCTGTCTGCGCACCTGAAGGCCACGATGATGAAAGTATCCGACCCTATTATATTCGGAGCCATTGTGGAGGTATATTTCAAAGATGTATTTGAGCAATACGGTGATTTGTTCCGGGAGCTGGGCATCAATAAGAATAACGGCTTAGGAGAGATCTATGCCAAAATAGCCGGTCATCCGCAGGAAGCCGCGGTGAAGCAGGCTATTGATGCTGCTATTGCAGCGGGCCCCGATCTGGCGATGGTCAATTCGGATAAAGGTATCACGAACCTGCATGTGCCTTCCGATGTGATCGTTGACGCTTCAATGCCGGCTATGATCCGTATCGGCGGTAAAATGTGGAATAAGGAAGGTAAGGAGCAGGACACCCTTGCCGTTATACCGGACAGGAGCTATGCCGGGATATATGAGGCAGTGATAGAGGATTGTAAGGCTAACGGCGCTTATGATCCCCAAGTAATGGGCTCCGTGCCGAATGTGGGACTGATGGCGCAAAAGGCCGAAGAATATGGCTCGCATGATAAGACCTTCCAGGCTACCGGTGCGGGCACTATCCGTGTGACAGATGCCGATGGTAATATCCTGATGGAGCATCAGGTGCAGGCCGGAGATATTTTCCGGATGTGCCAGACCAAAGATGCGCCGATACAGGACTGGGTGAAGCTGGCGGTCAACAGGGCGAGATTGTCTGATACGCCTGCTGTATTCTGGCTGGATGAGAACAGGGCGCACTACAGGGAGATCATTAAAAAGGTCAATAAATATCTTGCGGAATACGATACTACAGGACTGGATATCCGTATCCTGTCACCGGTGGAGGCTACTAAATTTTCCGTAGAGCGTATCCGTAAAGGACTGGATACTATTTCTGTGACCGGTAATGTGCTGCGCGACTACCTGACAGACCTCTTCCCGATCCTGGAATTAGGCACCTCAGCTAAAATGTTATCCATTGTACCTTTAATGAATGGCGGCGGCTTGTTTGAGACAGGTGCCGGCGGATCCGCACCGAAGCATGTGGAGCAATTTATACAGGAAGGTTACCTGCGCTGGGATTCTCTGGGAGAATTCATGGCATTGCAGGCTTCTCTTGAGCATGTAGCCCAGACACAAAATAACACAAAAGCACAGGTGCTGGCTGATACCTTGGATGAAGCCAATGCCTTATTCCTGGCCAATGATAAATCTCCTGCGCGCCGTGTGGGCCAGATCGATAACAGGGGATCGCATTTTTACCTTGCTTTATACTGGGCCCAGGCGCTGGCTGCCCAGGCGGCTGATACGGAGCTCGCGGAAAAATTTGCACCGCTGGCAAAATCTCTGTCAGAGCAGGAGGACAAGATCAACGCGGAATTGATCGGTGCACAGGGCCATGCCCAGGATATCGGCGGATACTACTTGCCTGATGATACATTATTAACCAAAGCTATGCGCCCTTCTGATACATTCAATGCGGCTATCGCATTGCTGTAGGAACTGAACAAGATAAACAAACAGGCAGCGGCTATCCGGAAGGGTAGCCGCTGTTTTTATATATGACCGTAAAGATTGTATGCAATTTCCGGAAACAATATCACCCCTTCGGGGTTGATTTTCTATAATCGTTTCACCCTTTCAGGGTTGTTGGATGCTTTTATAATCATTCCACCGCTTCGCGGTTATGTGGAACAAGCCCGTAGAGGTAGTTACTATTATAGGTATGCTTCGCGATCGTGCTAAATAAGCCCGCAGGGCTGATATTATTATAGAAATATGTGTATCATTATAAAAACCACGACGTGGTGACATTTTTTGTTGTTGATCATAATGGTGTCACCCCTTCGGGGTTGGTGTTCTATTTAAATGTGCTATAATTATTTCACCCTTTCAGGGTTGGTTATGCTTTTTATAATCATTCCACCGTTTCGCGGTTGTGCCAAATAAGCCCGTAGGGCCGATATTATTATAGAAATATGTGTATCATTACAAGAACCACAACGTGGTGACATTTTTTGTTATTGATCATAATGGTGTCACCCCTTCGGGGTTGGTGTTCTATTTAATGTGCTATAATTATTTCACCCTTTTAGGGTTGGGTGATGCTTTTCATAATCATTCCACCGCTTCGCGGTTGTGTCATACAAGCCCGTAGGGCTGGTACTATTATAGTATATCATTATAAAAACCACAACGTGGTGATATTTTGTTGCTGATTATGATTTGTCACATGTATTATTCATTTCTTTGGAATTAAGATAATTTTTTTAATAAATTTTATTGATAATTAATTTTAGAAAAAAATATATATTTATAATATTAAATAATTTAAAAGAAAAGAAATATTGTCTATGATAGTTGTGGAAAATAATAATAGGATTATACGATATGAAATAGTATTTATTAATGGGTGCCAATATTATATCTCTATACAGCACAGAAATCCCGAAGGGATGACAAGATTATAGCTATGAAAATCATATTATTTAACCCAACCCCGAAGGGGTGATATAAACACCAAGAATATGGCGGGTACATTTTCACAAATTTATATCCAATATGTTTTTGCTGTAAAAAACAGACAAAACCTATTAAGCCAGTCCTGGAGAGCAGAAGTGTTCAAATACATTGCAGGTATTATTAAAGGTAAAAATCAAAAGCCTATTATTGTGAATGGTGTTGCAGACCACGTTCATGTATTTGTAGGTTTAAAGCCTTCTATGAGCATTGCGGACCTGGTAAGGGACATTAAAAATAATTCATCCAATTATATTAACGCACAAAAATGGGTACGGGGGAAATTTTCCTGGCAGGAGGGATATGGAGCCTTTTCTTATGCGCATTCCCAGATAGAGGATGTATATCAATATATAGCGAATCAGGAGGAGCATCACAGAAAGAAAACCTTTAAAGAAGAATATCTTGAATTTTTACGCAGGTTTGAGATTGATTATAATGACCAGTATTTATTTGATTGGATAGATTAAATGATATCACCCCTTCGGGGTTGATGGCATATTTAAATGTGCTATAATTATTTCACCCTTTCAGGGTTGGTTGATGGTTTTATAATCATTCCACCGCTTCGCGGTTATGTGAAATAAGCCAGGATGGCTAATAGATATGGGTATCGTTACCAGAACCATGATGTAGTGACATTTTTTGTTATTGATTATAATGTGTCACCCCCTTCGGGGTTGATGGCATATTTAAATGTGCTATAATTATTTCACCCTTTCAGGGTTAGGTAGATGCTTTATTCTTATCATCATTCCACCGCTTTGCGGTTATGTGAAATAAGCCAGGATGGCTAATAGATATGAGTATCGTTACCAGAACCATGATGTAGTGACATTTTTTGTTATTGATTATAATGTGTCACCCCCTTCGGGGTTGATGTAATGTTGAATGTATTTTTATAGTCATTGTACCCTTTCAGGGTTTGTGGATGGTTTATTCTTAATCATTCACCTCTTTGTGGTTGTGTTATAGAAGCCCGAAGGGCTGGTATGATTATAGAAATATGTGTATTATTTTATAAAACCACGACGTGGTGACATTTTTGCCGATATTGATTTCTAAACGTTACCTTTCTATATGGTCATTCTTTTGTAACGATAATTCCCTTATACGCTCAATAAAAAGCCTCCGCAATTATTGCGGAGGCTTTAAAGAAATATACCGGATGATAATACGGTTTAATAACCGAAGATCTCCTCAAGGCTCAATATCTTTACTTCACCCAGTTTCCTGGCGCTTTCCATATCAAACTTATCCTGGTTGGCCACAATACAATAGGTATATGGCTTACCGCTGAATTCATTTTTATGGAACGTGCTGATATCGTTGAATGTCAGGCTGGGGATAGTGTTGTAGATATCTTTGCGGATATCGAAATCCCTGCCTAATTTTTTAGCACTCAGGTAGCTGAAGATAATACCTTCCTGCGTGGTACGCTGGGTAGCCAGTGATTTTCTCAGGCTTTCCTTGGCTGTATTGAGCGCTTTTTCAGACTGCGGTAATGTCGTTAATAATTCATTCATCGCAGCAACGGATTCATTGAACTTGTCGGCCTGTGTACCTACATAGGCAGTGATCGTATTCCTGTAGTCCTTGTTGCTGGGCGTGCTGAAGAATGCGTAAGTGGAATAAGCCAGCGCTTTGGTCTCCCTGATGGTCTGGAATACTACGGAGCCCATGCCGCCGCCGAAATATTCATTGAATAAATAGATCCTGGGCAGTAATTTGGCATCATATAGCTCACTGTTCCTGACCCACCTGATATCAGCCTGAACCATATCGTAATTGGCAAATAATACAGATGTCCTGTTCTGGGGAACCTGGGTGTACCTGATATTGTTTTTGATAGGCTGCAGGCCGTCGCTTGGATAAGGATGCGCTTTGATGACCTGTGTAGCCACGGTCCTGATATCTTTAGGGCCGTAATACAATATCTGGTGCTCTTTGTTGAGCAGAGCGGTAATTGCGTTGATCAGGTCCTGCGCTTTCAGGTTTTTCAGCTCTTCATTGGTCAGCACATTGTTATAAGGATTTTTAGCTCCGTATAAAGCATAGTTCTGTACACCGCTCATGATGGCGTTCTTGTTCTTCTTGTTGTTGACCCTTGCCTGCATCAGGCGTGCTTTATAGGCATTGAGGGCATCTTCGTCCGCCAGCGCGGTCCTCAGCATTTTTTCAACCAGCGCCACTGTGGCGTCAAAGTTTTCGTACAGGCCGTCAATGCTGATCCTGGTGTTTTCAGCGCCTACGTTGATGCTGAAAGAAGCTGCCAGCGCATACATCTTTTCACTGAACTCGGAAGCGCTCATATCCCTGGTGCCAACGTAATTGATGTAATCTGCGGCGAGCGAAAGCATCTTATTGTCCCAGCTACCTGTTTCAAAGTTGTAGTAGAGGCGGAACAGGTCATTATCCTTATTTTCAACGCTCAGGAATTCATAGCCCCCTTGTTTGTGGCGGGTCATATCGGTATTGTAATCCAGCCATTTCGGCGCAATGGTATTTTCCGGGATGTTCTTAACGCTTCTGGAAAAGTCAGATTCCGATTCGGTATTGATCTTTAATGGAGTGATGCTTGGTTTATCTACCTTGGTGATATTCTTATCGGTGCCCTGGCGTTTATATACCGCTACATAGTTATTGCCGAAATATTTATTGGCAAAGGCCATGATGTCTTTCTTCGTGATCCGGGAAAGTATCTGTGTATAATTCACGCGGTCCGCCCAGTCTTCTTCAGAGGTAAAGCAACTCACCAGGTTACTTGCGGTAGCACTGTAATTCTCGTAAGTCTCTATCATGCTTTTCTTCTCGTTGTTGACGATAGCCTGTAGCAGCTCATCGGAGAATGCGCCTTTTTTCAGCTTCTCTATTTCGCCCAGCATCAGGTTTTTCACATCATCCAGGGATTGTCCTTCTACCGGACGACCCTGCAGGATCAGCATGCTGTAATCTTTGAGCGTATAAGCAAAGGCGTAGGCGCCCAGCAATTTCTGGTCCAGTACCAGGTTCAGGTCCATCAGGCCGGCAGAGCCGTTGGTCAGTATCTTGCCTACCAGCTCCAGTATCTTGGCATCGGGATGGCTGACGCCCGGTAATCGGTAGCCTATCATGATATTCTCCGCTTCAGGGCCGGTAACATCAACATTGACAGGGGATGTAATGGGCGCTTCCGGCTGGAAAGTGTACGGCTTGACCGTTTTGGAGGTCATATAGCCGAAGTCCTTGTCGATCTGCCTGATCACTTCATCAGGGTTGAAGTCTCCCACCATGATGATACCCATATTATTGGGTACATAATAATTCTGGAAATACCTGCGGATCTCTATCAGGGAAGGATTCTTCAGGTGCTCTACGGTACCGATGGTAGTTTGCAGGCCGTAATTGTGCTTTTTGAACAGGTTGGCGGTCATGGCTTCAAACTGCTTGCTGCCATCCCTGTCCATGCTCATGTTCTTCTCTTCGTACACCGCTTCCAGCTCCGTATGGAAGATCCTCAGGATCGGGTTACGGAAACGTTCTGCCTGTACGGCAAGATATTTATTGATGGCATTGGAAGGCACATCTTCGGTGTAGACCGTTTCTTCAAAGGAGGTCCAGGCATTGGTGCCCTTTGCGCCCATGGTGGTCATCATCTTATCGTATTCGTTGGGAATGGCATATTGAACGGCCACGCCCGAAACGCTGTCGATCTGCCTGTAGATAGCCTTTCTTTTGGCTTCGTCCTTTGTTTTATTGTATTGCTCATAAAGCCCGTCAATGGCATCCAGCAGCGGCTTTTCCTTTGCCCAGTCGGCCGAGCCGAATTTGTCCGTGCCTTTGAACAGCATATGCTCCAGGTAGTGCGCCAGTCCCGTATTGGTAGCGGGGTCAGTTTTGCTGCCCGCCTTTACAGCGATGTAGGTCTGTACACGGGGCTCTTTCTCATTCTTGCTTAAAATGACGGTCAGGCCGTTCTTCAAGGTATAGAAGCGGGAATTGGTAGGATCGTTGGGAAGATACTTATAGGAATATCCGCCTGAGGTTCCTTGTTTCCAGTCACCCTGCTGCGCTGCGGCATACCATGGCAGCAGTGCAACGATGACCAGGGCTTTGAATAAATTTCTGATATTCATTTTTGAATTGTTTTTATAATACACGAAAATAACGCTTTTCGTGGTGTTGAATTGTAAATTATTTATTATTCGTATCGCGTGTTCCGCTTTTGGTCGTAATTTTACCTCAACCATAATTTTTTCAAATGAAACAAAGTGTTTTAATTTTCGCGATCTCCTGCCTGCTGGCCTCCTGCGGCAGTAATGACTCTGCCGACCATCAGCATGCTGCGGCCCAGACAAGCAATGTTAATAAGGCAGTGCTGGAAGCGGACATAACGGATGGCAGGCAGGTAGTGGTGCTGCTGGCTGATGATAATATGAAATTTAACGCTAAGGAGGTGAAAGTAAAAGCGGGTATGCCGGTGGAGCTGACACTGAAGCATACGGGCAAGGCGCCGAAAGCGACTATGGGACATAATGTGGTCATTCTCCGGCCGGATGTGGTGGTATCTGATTTCGTGGAGCGTGCCAATGCAGCGGCTGCAACCGATTACATACCCGAAGAGCTTACCGGCCAGATCGTAGTGCACACCAGGATGCTGGGTGGTGGTGAGAGCGATACTCAGACCTTTACATTTGAAAAGCCTGGCACTTATACGTTCCTGTGTACCTTTCCCGGTCATTCCATGATCATGAAAGGTAAATTTGTGGTGGAATAGGGCTTAATGGACCGGATTGACTTTTTTTGTAATTTTGAACAGGTTCCTAACAATCTCCCCCTGATGACATTTCTTAAAAGGCATACCGGTATCATACTGGTATTATGCTTGGGCTTTATATTGAGAATAGGATCAATCTTGGTTGATCCTTTTTTGCATTCATGGGATGAGCGCTTTCACGCGCTGGTAGCCAGGAATATGATGGATGACCCCTGGGTGCCAATGCTGAAGAAGATGATCTATGCCGATTATAATCCTTACGAGTGGTGCTGTAATCATATCTGGCTGCATAAGCCGCCGCTCTTCATGTGGCAGATGGCGCTCAGTATGAAAATATTTGGTGTATCTGAATGGGCCATGAGACTGCCCAGCGCGCTTATGGGCACCGTTATGATACTGATGCTTTACCGGATAGCAATATTGGTTACCGGGAAAAAGCGTATTGCCCTGTGGGCCGCGCTGTTACTGGCGCTGTCCAATTTTCACCTGTATATGATCGCCGGCATACGCGGTATGGACCATAATGATGTGGCTCATGGATTTTACATACTGGTAGGTTTCTGGGCCTATGCCGAATACCAGCGGCAGCACAAATGGTATTGGGCCGTACTGGCCGGAATCTTCGCAGGCGCGGCGATCCTGGTGAAATGGCTGACCGGTCTCCTGGTATTTTTAGGGTGGGGCATACAGATAGCTGTCTCTTTTATCAGAAAGGAGCAGAAAAGACCGCCGCCGTTTCATTTCCTTCTTGCATTGATAGTATGCTGTATCATATTTCTCCCCTGGCAATGGTATATCCTGACTGCCTTTCCCGACCTGGCACGTTATGAATATGAATTTAACAGGCGGCACATTACCGAGGTGCTGGAGAACAATGGCGGAGGTATCTGGTATTATGTAGAGGCATTTCCGTTCCTGCTGGGCAGCGGGATGGTGCTGCTGCTGATCCCGGGCATATGGGTATTGTATAAGGACAAGACGGCCGACAGGACGCTTTTAAACTTCTTTTTGATAGCGATAGGCTTTGTATTCGCTTTTTTCTCCTTCGTGGTACAGACAAAAGTGATGACCTATTTATTCATCATAGTTCCCCCGGCGCTGATATTCATGGCGTCAGGGTATGACCTGATACGGCAAAAGATACCGGTCCGCTGGGGAAGATATGCGCTGGCGGTGACTGTCGTGCTGCTTACGCTCAATCCTTTCAGGATCGCCGGCTATGTATCGGACGAGAATGTCTTGCGCCGGCAGCGTATTGCCAACGCCGGGATTTACAGGAACCTGTCGGCAACATTGCCCCCGGATACGCGGATCGTTATGAACGTCAATTCGTACGAAGATGTAGATGTGATGTTCTACAATAACCATATTACAGCCTACCACTGGCACCTGGACAGGGCAACGCTGGACAGGCTGGCAGAGCAGAAGATCCGCATTGCGGTTTTTGAGAATCATGGCAATTACCGCTTGCCGGATTATGTTTTTAACTATCCTTATTTGTATATTATTAAAAAGCAGTTGTATAGCTACTGATCCCGTTTATGGGCGCTGCCGTTCCCGGATATTAACAGGTTTATATTTTACCACGCCAAACATTTGGATTAAATTCGCAAGGTTATTTTCAAAGAAGCTATGACACTAATAAAATCGATTTCAGGAATCAGGGGAACAATCGGGGGAGCTCCGGATAAGGGGCTGACACCTGTGGATATAGTAAAATATACCAGCGCATTTGCCGGTATATTGCTCAAGGATACGACCCACCCTAATAAAACGGTGGTAATAGGCAGGGACGGCCGTATCTCGGGAGAAATGGTACGTAACCTGGTAGTAGCTACCCTCCAGGGTATGGGTATGGATGTGGTGGACCTGGGCTTAAGCACGACACCCTCTGTAGAAATGGCGGTTAAATTTAAAGAAGCGCTGGGCGGTATTATTCTCACTGCCAGCCATAATCCCAAGGAATGGAACGCGCTGAAGCTGCTGAACAAGGATGGTGAATTTATCAGTGCCGAAACAGGGCAGGAGCTGCTTGCTGCTGGTGCTGCCGGTGATTTTGAATATGCGTCCGTCAATAACCTCGGAACGGTCACTGTTGCTGCCGATGAATTGCACCAGCTTCACATAGATGCTATATTGAACCACCCGCTGGTGGATACGGAAGCGATCGCGAAGCGTAATTTTAAGATCGTAGTGGACGGCATCAACTCTACCGGCGCTGTTTTTGTCCCTATGCTGCTGAAAGCATTGGGCGTAGAGCATATTACGGTTATCAACGGCGAGGTCAACGGCAGGTTCGCGCACAATCCCGAGCCTCTCCCTGAGCACCTGAGAGAGCTCTGCAGCACCGTGGAAAAGAATAATGCCGACCTGGGTATAGCGGTGGATCCTGATGTGGACAGGCTGTGCTTTGTCAATGAGGATGGCTCCCTTTTCGGTGAGGAATATACGCTGGTGGCGGTAGCGGATTATGTCCTGAGCCATACGCCCGGTAATACGGTAAGCAATATGTCCTCTACCCGTGCGCTCAAGGATATTACCGTGAAGCATGGAGGGACCTATTACCCCAGCGCGGTGGGAGAGGTCAACGTGGTCAGGAAAATGAAAGAGGTGAATGCCGTGATAGGCGGGGAAGGCAATGGCGGTATTATCGATCCGCAGCTGCATTACGGCAGGGATGCCCTGGCAGGTATTGCGCTGTTCCTGACCCATCTTGCGAAATTCGGGAAGCCTATTTCCAGCCTGCGGAGCAAATATCCCAACTATTATATTTCAAAGAACAAAATAGAACTGAACGAAAAAATAAATGTGCCGGAAGTCTTTAACGCTATAAAGGAGCAATATAAAAAACATCCCATCAATACCGAGGACGGGCTGAAGATCGAATTTGAGAATGACTGGGTGCATTTAAGGACTTCCAATACAGAGCCGATCATACGGATCTATTCCGAGAGCAACAGCATCACTACTGCAGATAATATTGCCAAAAAAATGATCTCTGATATCAATGAAATCATCAAATCTTTATAAACCATTTAATTTTTAAGATACCTTATGAAAGTTGCTGTAGTAGGTGCAACAGGATTGGTGGGTTCCACTATTATACAGACCCTGGCAGACAGAAACTTCCCGGTAACGGAACTGATACCCGTAGCGTCCGAGAGGTCGGTAGGTAAGACCATAACATTTAAGGATAAAAGCTACCCGGTGGTATCCCTTGCCACGGCCGTGGCGATGAAGCCGGATGTGGCCCTGTTTTCCGCCGGAGGACAGACGTCCCTGGAATGGGCCGAACAATTTGCCGATGCAGGGACCTATGTGGTGGATAACTCCTCTGCCTGGCGTATGGATCCGTCCAAGAAACTGGTAGTGCCGGAGGTAAACGGCACTGTCCTGGCTCCTGAGGACAGGATCATTGCCAATCCCAATTGTTCTACCATACAGATGGTGATGGTGCTGAAGCCTTTGCACGATGTCTTCCGCATCAGCCGCGTGGTGGTAAGCACCTATCAGAGCGTTACCGGCAGCGGTCAGAAAGGGGTGGATCACCTGATGAGCGAGCAGCAGGGCCAACAGGAATTCTCCAGGTTCTATCCTCATCCTATTCATATGAATGTACTGCCTCATATAGATGTATTCACGGATGACGGCTATACCAAGGAAGAGATAAAGATGATCAGGGAAACCCAGAAGATCATGGGTGATGATACGATCCGGGTCACGGCTACAACCGTACGTGTACCTGTCATGGGAGGCCATAGCGAAAGCGTGAATATTGAATTTGAGAAGCCGTTCGAGATGGAACAGGTGCTGGATGTGCTTAAAGCAGCGCCCGGTGTTGTCGTGCAGGATGATGTCATCAATAATTTATACCCGATGCCCATTGCCGCATTCCGGAAGGATGAGGTATTTGTGGGCCGTATCCGGAGAGACTACTCGCTGCCCAATGCTATGAACTGCTGGATCGTCGCGGACAACCTGAAAAAAGGTGCGGCAACCAATGCGGTGCAGATAGCGGAATACCTGCACCGGCAGGGATGGATATAAGCATTGCATGCGCAATAGCAGGTAACCCGTATAAATCAGGCCGGAAATTTCCGGCCTGATTTATACGGGTTATTGTTTTAGATTTGCAGCGTGAAACGGTGGTACCTTATACTCTTTTTTTGGATGTCATGCATAACGCTGACGGCCCAGCCGCCCGAAGCGGATACGCTTGCGGGCATCAGTGTGCAGGAGCAGTTGCTGCAGCACTCCAAAGAGCGCCTGTTGCCCGGGGCGGTTACCGTCACCTTTGATGCCGAGGCTATTGCCAATAACCGTAACCTGAGCCTGGATAAGTTCCTGCAGCGCCATACTTCCGTTTTCATCCGTTCCGGCGGCATTAACAGTAATGCGACCCTGAATATCAGGGGTTCCTCTGCTGCGCAGAACAGCGTTTTATGGAACGGTATCAATATCAATAACGCTGCTTTAGGCGCTACGGACCTTTCCCTGATCCCTATGGGGCTGTTCAGCCGCGTCAGCCTGGTCACCGGCAGCAACACCACGGTATTCGGGAACGGCAGCACGGGCGGCACATTATTGCTGTCCAATGATATTGCCTTTGGTAAGCAGCAGGGTGCGGAAGCCTACCTGCATGCCAATACGCTGCGGAATACGGATGCCCAATTGCAATTGAAGCGGGGAGGGAAAAGATGGTTCTTCAGCGGGGGAGCGGACGGCAAATACCAGCAGCAGGCTTTTACCTATGACAATAACGGCGTGGAGGAACGGATGACCAATGCGCTGCTGAAAATGGGAAACATCCAGGGCGATATGGCCTTCCTGCTTAAAGAATCAGGCGAAAACCGGCAGTATCTCAGCGCGCATATCTGGCTACAGGGCGCTTACCGGGAAATCCCGAAAGCCTTGTTCGAGCCGGTTTCTGTAAAGCAGCAGCAGAACGGCAGCAGCAAGTATCTGCTGCGTTATGCCGGTAAATCCGGGAAGGCTGCATGGAATGCCAGGATGGCCTATCTCCACGACCGGTTCATATACGATGATGAAGCTGTGCTCCTGCACAATGAATATACGACCCGCCAGTATCATGGCAGCGTTGACCTCCGGTATGTAAGCGACCTCCCTTTCCTGAGGCAATGGGAGCAGACCTTTTATGGTGAGCTGCCTTTTAACTACCAGCACCTGTATGACCATAAGCGCAAAGAAGCACACAGCCTGGTACGCCTGGCGGGTGTGCTGTCCTATGGTGTACGGCACAAACGGTATAAGCACCAGGTAGTGCTGAACCTGCGGCAGGAATGGAACGACTTCGGTCCTGTGCCTTTCCTGCCCCAGTTGCAGGCCCGTTTCCGGCTGGCCGGAAGCAGGTATCACCTGCTATATGCGCTGGGCAGTGTCCAGAAAACCTACAGGCTCCCCACCCTGAATGAATGGTATTATTTCCCCGGCGGTAACCCGGGATTGCGGCCTGAGCAGGGCTGGGGCAGCGAAGCGGGACTGGATTATCAGTGGATCATGCCGAAGTGGGTGCTGATGGTGAAGCCTGTGCTGTTCGACCGTACCGTCCGCGACTGGATCTACTGGCTGGGCGGCGCTATATGGACCCCTCACAATATCGCGGCTGTCAACAGCCGGGGCGCGGAGCTGTATATCGCACCCCATTACCAGTTCACTGAAAAATTCAGCCTGGGAGGCTCCTGGAGCAGCACGCTGACCCGTGCTGTCACAAAGGAATCCTACCTGCCGAATGACAAGAGCATCGGTAAGCAGATCCCCTACAGCCCGAGGATAGTGCACCAGGGCAGCGTACAGGTGCGCTACGGAAGCTGGACCGCCACAGGCAGCGGGCAATACATCGGTTACAGGTTCATTACCACAGATGAGTCGGACTATATAAGTGATTATTTCCTGGCACAGTGCAGCGTACAGAAGCAATGGCAGTTGAGATCCTGCGTGATCCATACCACCTTATACATAGATAACCTGACCGATAACAGGACCTACCGGGTTGTTAAGGGGCGTCCCATGCCTCCCCTGCACGCAGGACTGTCAATAGCCTGCCGCTGGTGACCCGGCAGTCGCGGAATGGCGGCACCCTGATAGGGTGAAACAGAGCTATTCCGGCCATACAGAATTACTTTTATATTATAAAAATGTTATTACGAATTGTTATTAGTGAATGAAAAACAACTAATCCTAAAAAATAGCGTACCTTTGCCAATTCTTAATACAAGATTTTATATATAAGATGCTAACATTTGAGCAATTTGGATTGAAACAGGAATTGATAGAAGCCGTGGAAGCTTTAGGATTTGTTTCTCCAAGCCCTATTCAGGCGAAAGCCATTCCACTCCTGATCAGTCAGACTACAGATATTACAGCTCTAGCGCAGACAGGTACCGGTAAAACGGCAGCGTTCGGTTTACCTTTATTACATAAAATAGATATCAACGACCAACAGGTCCAGGCGCTGGTGCTGAGTCCTACCCGTGAATTATGTATGCAGATCCAGGCAGAGCTGGAGAAGTACGGCCGGTTTATGAAAAAATTCAGATCAGTGGCCGTATACGGCGGTACGCCTATCGGTGGCCAGATCCGTGACCTGAAAAGAACGCCACAGGTGGTGGTAGCTACTCCGGGCAGGCTGATAGACCTGATAGAAAAAGGCGTGGTAGCCCTGGAAGCTGTTAAGACCGTGGTGCTGGATGAAGCGGATGAGATGCTTAATATGGGTTTCCGTGACGACATTGACACCATCCTGAAAGAAACCACTGCACGGGAGCAGACGTGGCTGTTTTCCGCTACTATGAACAATGATGTGCGCCGCATTGCCAAAAGGTATATGAAGCAGCCTATAGAAGTGGCTGTTGCGCGCGAGAACATAGGCAATGCCAATATTGAGAACCAGTATTATGTCACCAACGCCCACCAGCGTTATGATGTTCTGAAAAGATTGCTGGACTACGCTCCGGATATTTACGGCATCATCTTTACCCGTACCAAGCAGGATGCCCAGGATGTTTCAGAAAAGCTGATGCGCGAAGGGTATGATGTGAGTCCCCTGCATGGTGATATGGACCAGAAGATGAGGACCAAGGTGATGGATCGTTTCAAAAAACGCCAGCTCCAGGCGATAGTGGCTACCGATGTAGCGGCGCGCGGTATAGATGTTTCTGATATCACCCACGTTATCAATTATGAGCTGCCGGATGATACGGAAGTGTACACGCACAGGAGCGGCCGGACCGCCCGTGCCGGTAAATCTGGTATCTGTATGTCCATCGTTTCCCCGAGAGAGATCGGGAAGATCAGGCAGATAGAGCGCATCATCAAAAGCAAGATAGAAAGAAAGGATATTCCTGCCGCGGCAGATATTATTACCAAGCGCCTGGACTTTTTCCTGCAAAAGGTGCACAATACCCAGCCTAATGCCCAGTTCGAGGAAAACTACAAGGACGTGCTGGCAGAAAAGCTGGATTCGCTTTCCAAGGACGAGCTGATAGATAGGCTGGTGTACCTGCAGCTGGAAAATACGCTGAATGCCTATGATAATGCACCGGACCTGAACGTGGCGCTGAAAGGCAAGCCGATGATGGAAAGCGCGGGCAGCAGCAAGGGGTCCTCCAGGCTGTATATCAACCTGGGTACCAAGGACGGGGTCACCACTTCCGGCCTGATCTCCTTTATAGCTGAAGTGACCGACCTGGATACCAAGATGTTCAACCGTGTTACGGTACGGGAACTGAGCAGTTTCTTCAATGTGCCTTCTGATGCGGCGGATTATATCATTCAGAATCTTTCCCAGCAAAAATACAAGAGCAGGAAGCTGCGCGTGGAGAAAGCGGATGATAAGCCGGGTTATGCTTCAGAGCGTTCCGGGAAGTCCTCGTATGGTGGCAGAGGCCGTTACGGAGATGACAGACAGGACGGCTGGAAAGGCGGTGATCATAAGAAAAAGTCCAAGTTTGCCAGAAGTTAATATTGAGATTTTAACACTTATATATATGAATTTTAGTTAAGTTTGTACTTTGTTCACCAAATAAAGAAATTATGTTAAGGAATTTATTAGTGACTTTGTGCGTTATGTTTTGTGGTTTGGTATATTCTACAGATGTTCTTGCCCAGCAAAAAGCTGAGGAGCATAAGACGGGAACGGCAAGTTTTTATCATTCAAAATTTGAAGGAAGGAAAACAGCAACAGGAGAGATCTTTGATAACCAGTTGTACACTTGTGCAAGCAATCACTATACTATGGGTACCTATCTTAAGGTAACCAATATTGCCAACAAAAAGGTGATATATGTGAAGGTCAATGACCGTATGGGGCATCCCGGAAGGGTAGTGGACCTTACGGAAAGGGCCGCAAGGGACCTGGGCTTTCACGCCAGGGGCATCACTAAAGTGAAAATAGAAACGGTTCCCAGCCATGAAGGCAGGAGCAAGGTGCTGGCACAGATGGACGGCAGCTCCGCTGGTGGTCAGAAAGCCAACGAACTGTAACATCGTTGTAAAGAGTGTTTTAAAAATAAGATCCCGGTTATTGAAATATAACCGGGATTTTTTTATTTTTAAAGATGCGTTACATCCTGGGATTCTGCCTGCTGCTATCGGGATACCTGTCCCCGGCACAGGTTTTTGATACATGCTATATACATTTCGGTATCGGTGTCCATACGCCGGATAAGGCGGCCGCCGCTGTTTTACAGCAGGTTGCCGACTCGCTGTCAGGGCCTTTTGCCGGGAATAAGATACTCATATACGGCTACGCGGATTACTTGGGGAGCCAGGTGCCCAACAAGACGCTTTCACAGCAGCGTGCGGATGCCGTGGCCGCTTTTCTTAAGAGATCAGGAGTGTCGGCTGACCGCTTCCTCGTAGTAAAGGGACTGGGGCGGCAGGAAGAGAAAGGAATAGCGGATGAGGTCGGGAATGCCGGTAACCGGAAAGCTATGATCCTTATTGCGCGCCGCAGGTCATTCCGGGCTTCGGATGCGCCGCCGCGGCGCCTGCAGGAGATGCCTGTTAGCAGGTACGCTGTGCAATATATCCCGGGAACGGATACGCTCCGACCGGAAACACGTGAGAATATGGAATACCTGCTGTCCCGCATTGACCATACCCCGGAAGATTCTGCCTTTGTCCTGGAGCATATCTACTTTGAGCTGCACAAGGATGTGATCCTGCCTAAAAGTATCCATGCCATGCAGGGGCTGCTGCTGATCATGCAGCACTACCCGGATCTTAAAATAGTGATAGAAGGGCATATCTGCTGCAATGAGATAGACGGCAACACTCCCGGTACGCCCGCATACCAGCTGTCTGTTCTGAGGGCCAAAAGGATCTATACCTACCTGGTCAGCAATCATATTGCGGCTGATCGGCTGCATTATAAGGGCTTCGGAAGGACACGGCCGGTATTCGCGGAAGAAAAGGATATCGCTGAGATGGAGGCCAACAGGCGCGTGGAGATCAGGATAAGGTCCAAATGATCAGTGTTTCCTGCTGATAACGTATGCTACCAGCTCCAGCATCGCTTCTTTGGCTTCGCTGTCGGGAAACTGCTCCAGTATATTCTTAGCGGCTTCGTGGTATTCCATCATTTTTTGGTAGGCATAGGCTATGCCCCCTTTTTCCCGGACCAGCTCTATGACCTCGTTCACTTTGGCCTTATCGTTGCTCTGGTTCCTGACAATATAGATGATCTTTCTGCGGGTGGCGCTGTCTACCGTATTAAGCGTATAGATCAGCGGGAGGGTCATTTTCTTTTCCCTGATATCAATGCCCAGCGGCTTGCCGATATTTTCGTGACCGTAATCGAACAGGTCATCCTTGATCTGGAAGCAGATGCCGAGGTATTCCCCGAAAAGCCTCAGTTGTTCTGTCAGTTGGGGGTCCTGTGAGGCGGAAAAGGCGCCGCTGGCGCAGGAGGAGGCCAGGAGCGAAGCGGTTTTATTCTTTATGATCTCAAAATAAACATCTTCCTGGATATTGAGCTTTCGCGTCTTCTCAATCTGCAGGAGCTCTCCCTCGCTCATAGCTCTTACCGCTTCCGATACTATTTCCAGGATGGCGTAATCCTTATGCTGTACGGCCAGCAGCAGCCCTTTGGACAGGAGATAATCGCCTACCAGTACGGCTACCTTGTTCTTGAACAGGGCATTGATGGAAAAAAAGCCCCGGCGCTGGTTGGCATCGTCCACGATATCATCGTGCACGAGGGTGGCGGTATGGAGCAGCTCTATCATAGAGGCGGCCCTGTAGGTCTGTTCGGTGACCTGCCCGGCTATCCTGGCGGAGAGGAAAACGAACATAGGTCTCATCTGTTTTCCTTTACGCTTGATAATGAACCGCATGATACGGTCTACCAGGGGTACTTTCCCCGCTATATTGCTTCTGAATTTCTGCTCAAAAATACCGAGATCCCGGGCTAATAGTGCTGTGGCTTTTTTCATTTAAAATATACGGATGCTGATGATATTGCGAAAATAATATAATCACGGTTAAGAATTTTAAATTTTTATTTACTTCCCGGGAAAGCCGTTTGGCAAGGTATTTGCAGCAATTACAGGAAAGCAAAGGATTGAAATTCATACCGTAAGCGTTTGGCCATCAGGGAAAAATTAGCGAATATTTAATGAATAATTATTGAACAAATCAATCTTAATATTGTAGTTTTGGCAAGAAGTTGAGCGCTTGCGCTGAGCAGATGAAGATCTTTCTTAAAAATGGAAAATAGGATGATGACAGAAGATTCCGGTGGGTGTGATAGTGTGATAAGACAGATAAGCGTATCTTTCTGAAACCTCTATCTATTATTTATTTTTGAAATAATATATTAGCAAAATATTTACAAAATATTTGTATTGAAATTTTTTTTTTAATTCAGGTAAATATACCTTTGCGCATTATACTGATAATACTTAATAACTTAGGAAATACCATCTATTAATAAATATAATTTTGTTATGATCAACAAAAAGTACATTTTATTAGCAGGTTTAACAGCCGCTATTACTACAAGTACGGTGCTGGCACAGCAAGAATCTTCGAGTCAATGGACAAGCAGAGATCTTACTTACCGTGGTCAGGTATATGATGCATTAGATACTGCTTATATCCCTAAAAGACGCCAGGAGCAACAGACACAATACCTGAACCATCAATACAACTTCCCTGCGAAGCCTCGTAACATGTGGGAATTAGGTATTAATGTGGGACAAACAAATATTTTTGGTGATATCCCGAGCAAGGGTATCTGGAATGCTCCTCAATTCTACAACGCCATGTCTTTCGGTGCTTCTCTGCGTAAGGCACTCGGATATTCTACCTCCATAAGGCTGGATTATAAGTTCATGAACGCTTCCGGTTTCGAATACCGTGCCCGCGAGGTATATCATGACAGGATCTGGGATGCTTACGGTCAGAATAACAAGTATTATGCGAACTACAAATTCAGCGCGCATAAGATAGCAGCTCACTTCATGGTGAACACCAACAATATCAAATTTCATAAAGCTAAGAACAGCGTAAGCGCTTATGCATTTGTGGGTGGTGGTATGATGTTGTGGAACACCAAAGTATCTACTGTTGATGCTAACGGCAACCTGTACAACTTCAATGAATTTGACGGTAAAAGCAATAAAGACATCAATAAGACCTATAAAGGCTGGTTGAAAGACGGAGACTATAATGTTGACTTCAGCCGTGATGGCTATACCGGTGGCGGTAGCCTGATGACCGTAGGTAAGAATGCTGCATCCCTGGTACTGGACGGTGGAGTAGGATTACAATTCAAATTAGGTAACCGCGTATCCCTGTCTGTTGAAAATGCTGTTACGTGGAGCGGTCTGGACGGTCTGGATGCCATTCACCTGGATCCTACCCCTAACGGCGGCTTATCTCCGGATAAAGACTGGATCAACAACCTGTCTGTAGGTCTGGGCTTCAACCTGGGTAACAAAAAACGTTCTGTATTACCTTTATGGTGGGTGAATCCTCTGGATCACGCATACTGGGAACTGTCCAATCCTCGTCATATGGAAATTCCTGCACCTATTCTGCCTGATACTGACGGCGATGGTGTAACTGACCAGTTCGATAAATGTCCTGATACACCTGCAGGCGTACCTGTAGATGTTAATGGTTGTCCTCTGGATACAGACGGTGACGGTGTTCCTGACTACAGGGATAAACAACTGATCACACCTACAGACTGCCAGCCGGTAGATGCTGATGGTGTTGGTAAATGTCCTTGTGATCCTGATTGCGGTGGTGTTAAATCAACTTGTAATATCGCTCCTATCGGATTGTCATTCAAAGCTAACTCCGCTGCTTTATCCAATGAAGTGAAAAGCCAGCTGGCTGTAGTAGCTGCCAACCTGAAAGCAGATCCAAAATGTAGAGTCGTTGTTATCGGTAATCCTGGTTCTTCCAAATTACAGCAGCAACGTTCCTGGGATAGGGTTAACGCCGTGATTGAATACCTGGCCAATAACTTACAGATCAGCCGTGATCAGGTTATCTTCCAGTATCAAGGTGTTGAAGCTGATGCAAATACGGTAATCATCCGTTCTGCTCAGCAAGGTGAAGAAGGTCCATCTAACTTACCTCCTCCACACCCTCATTTGGGTACAAGAAAATAATAAGGTACCATAAACATACCTTTAAATAATAAAAAGCTGTTCCCATCCGGGAGCAGCTTTTTTTCATACCTTTAGATAAACAAAGAACATCAATCGGGATATGAAAACAAACCACGAAATTGATTACCGGATATACGGTGAAGAAATGCAGTATGTGGAAGTGGAGCTGGATCCACGGGAAACGGCCATAGCGGAAGCCGGCAGCTTTATGATGATGGATGACGGCATAGAGATGAATACTATTTTCGGAGACGGCAGCAACCAGGACAACACCGGTTTCCTGGGCAAGCTGTGGGGAGCAGGCAAGCGGCTGCTGACGGGCGAAAGCCTGTTTATGACCGCTTATACGAATGTCGGATCAGGGAAGAAAAGAGTGTCCTTTGCTTCTCCTTATCCCGGCAAGATCATCGCTATGGACCTGCACGTGCTGGGAGGCAAGATCATCTGCCAGAAGGATGCTTTCCTGTGCGCAGCCAAAGGGGTGAGCATCGGCATCGAATTCCAGAAAAAGCTGGGCACGGGACTGTTTGGCGGTGAGGGATTTATCATGCAGAAGATAGAAGGCGATGGTATGGCTTTCATTCACGCCGGCGGACACGTTGCCTATAGGGACCTGCAGCCGGGAGAAAAGATCAAGATAGATACGGGATGTATTGTAGGCTTCACCAAAAATGTGCACTATGATATTGAATTCGTAGGAGGCATCAAGAACACCATCTTCGGGGGTGAAGGCGTCTTCTTCGCGACATTGACCGGTCCCGGCAGGATATGGCTGCAAACCCTGCCTATCAGCAGGCTGGCTTCCAGGATATTGCAATATGGCAGCAAGTCCGGCGCCGGCAGAAAGGAAGAGGGGAGCATACTTGGAAGATTAGGTAATTTATTGGACGGCGATGGACGCTGATCCGTATTTTGGTCTAAATTTGCCCTATGTTTGTAGAACCATATAAGGGAGATAAAACGGGATGGATAGAGGTTATATGCGGCTCGATGTTCTCAGGAAAGACGGAAGAGTTGCTGAGGCGACTGAAAAGGGCGCAGATCGCTCACCTGAAAGTAGAAATATTTAAGCCGGAAACGGATACGCGTTATGACCCGGTAGATGTGATCTCACATGACAGGAACAGGATACCCTCCACACCGGTAGCCTACTCAGGAAATATATTGCTGCTTTCGGCAGAGGACGCGGATGTTGTGGCCATTGATGAGGTACAGTTCATGGATCATAATATAGTAGAAGTAGCAGAGACCCTGGCATTGCAGGGTAAGCGGGTGATCGTTGCGGGACTGGATATGGATTACAGGGGCCAGCCCTTCGGGCCTGTGCCTGCACTGCTGGCCAAAGCCGACTATATCACCAAGCTGCATGCCATCTGTGTCGTCTGTGGCAATATTGCCAATTACAGCTACAGGAAGACCGAAAATGATACTACCATATTGCTGGGTGAGCAGGAAATGTATGAGCCCAGATGCAGAAAATGCTACCAGCTATAAGCCGGTAGCATTTTTATATATCATATATCCGGGGTTATTAAAGCTTGAAGCCCAGGGATAACGCGATAAAATTATTATTATTGTTGATCTTGCCCAGTCCTACGGGTATACCGCTGTACACTATAGGATAGCCATACTCGCTGTATGACCGCAGAGCGTAAACATATGCGAGATTAATGCTGAAACCCTGTAGGTTGACACCGCCGCCCACTGAGAAATCGGTCCTGGCGCCGCCGAATGTCTTGCTTTCCTTGAACGGGCTGGTATGATGTGCCACACCGGCTCTTACAAAGAGATTGTCAAACCGGCCTTCAGCGCCTACCCGTATCACATGCCCGCCGGTAAACGTATTTTGTATCTGCCTGTTCACATTGTCTGCGCCGCTCTGGAAGCCGGGAAAGCTATAGCTCATCGTATTGTAGGCAATATATTCATAATCCGCGCTTATAAATCCTTTATTGCCCAGGTAGGTCATGGCATTGACACCTACTTTCCAGGGCGTTCTCAGCGAATATTCATAATAATAGGGCTTGTCGGGACGTACTACCCGCGTACCGGACAGGGCTTCGGTCTCGGTCCTGATCTCATAGTCGGCTTCATCGTTCATAGCTGACCATGTGGGCGTGCTGATATGGCCGCCGACACGGACATCCGTGTTGATATTGTACAGCATACCGAATTTGGCATTGAATCCCACGCCACGGGTATCAAGGTACTCGTTATAGGTCAGGTAATCAAAATTATTGCCGGTATTGGTGGAGGCGTCTTCCTCATAATAATTTACGGTGGAATTATACCTGTAGGATAATATATTGAGGCTACCGCCTATCATCAGCTTTTCTCTGTAATTGCCGCCGAATACCAGGCCCCATTCCTGTACATTGCCCCGCTTTCTCCAGGATTTTTCCTGGTTAACGCTGCCGCCGTTCAGCAGGATATCGTTATAGACATACGAATGGTTATTCTCATCGATCAGGAAGCCTTCCCAGGCCAGCGCTCCGTAAGGAGGTGCCATTTGCCAGGAGGTGCCATAACGGGCGGCATCTTCCGCGAATACTTCTGTAATGGAGCTTTCCTTATTATTGCCCTTGTAACGGCCTTCCTCGTTAAAATCCTGCAGCTTATTGAACGTGATCCCGAAAGCCACGGATTTCCAGTTCTTCTTCTCGTAATCCGCGCCCCGTGCGGGTGTGGAGAATACGGCGCCGAAGTTGTTGATGGAAAACCGGCTGAAGCCCGTGGAGGTGTTCGTATTCAGATAATCGGCGCTGTTATTGCCGAATTTGAGCGTCGGAGTGATGATGAACTCGGAGGTCCGGTAAATACCCAGGGACGCCGGGTTGATGCTGCTGGCGCTCATATCGCCTCCAACAGCCCCCATAGCCCCGCCAACGGCAAGGCTCCGTGCTGTACCGGTAACGGATGTCTGCCCGAATCGCAGGGCGTCTGTTTCGGTTTGTGCCATTACCGGCACGCTCCCGCCTAAAATTCCAAGAGCAAGTACGGATTTGTATATACAATTCATAAGTAGTAAAGTATGTATGGTTTACCTGATATAATCATTGACAGATTTTGCGGCTGAAAGTTTAAACGTCAGCTCCATATTATGTAAAAATACCGATTATGATCCGATAGCATCCTTATAAATGCGTTAATGCCGTCAGATATTTGTGCTGCCTGAAATGATGAGCGTGGAAGGAACATCCGTGAGCCACCTGTTCCTCTGGGTCACCAGGTACTGCCAGCTTTCCAGGCTGATGATAACCAGGTTATGATGCTGCATCTGCTCCGGGCTGATATGGTCTTCCGCCTGATAGGTGAACCGGTTGCGGATCTTATCATCCAGCTCCTGCAGTTGGCGGTGGATGTGTTCTGCCCGGGCTCCCCCTATATCGGCAATGGTGACCTGGCTGCCGGTGTTCTTCGCCAGCATATACCCGTAATGTATCAGCCCTGTATCATGGCTGCTGAAAACAGGAATAAAGACCTTTTGAAGATGGCTGAACCTGTTATCGATAAAGATGCCTATCGGTATGGCTGCTTTTGCTATCAGGTTGTGCAACTGCTCATCAAAGATCTCTTTATTCAGGAACTTCTCCCTGCCGATGATCTTATTGACAAGTCTCTCGGGATCAATGAAAGAGGTAGTGAAGCCCAGGATATTGCCCAATATGGAGCCCGTGTAGATAGAGTGCTGCATACCGATCAGCAGCAGGTCATAATGGCCTTCTTCCGTCATTTCCAGGATGTCGCTGTTGATATTGCTGGAGGCCTTGGATAGGGTGATCACTTTCTGGTTGAGCTCCCTGGCTTCCGAAATAATGGGCTGGAGGTACTCCTTTTCATAAGTGCCCGTCAGGTAGTCGTGGATCTTATCTGAGGAGGAAATGTGCATAGCGGTGATGACCTGTTCCGCACCTGATTGCCGGACAAAGGCATTGGCGAGCTGCAGCAGCACCTTGCCTTTCTGTGGAGAGGTGAAGGAAAGCAGTATCCTGTAGCTGCTGGCATGGAGCGTTGCCTGCTGCTCCCGCGAAGGTGCCTGCTGCTTCCTGAACAGCCAGTTGATGGCGTCCAGGGCCGGGCCGGTCATGAACGTGGTGACCAGCGCCATGATGACCATCATAGAAAAGATCTCGGGAGACAGCACCCCGAGGTCATAGCCGATATTCAGCACCACCAGCTCCATCAACCCTCGGGTATTCATCAGCGCCCCGATGGTCAGGCTGTCTTTCCAGCTTTGTCCTACGAACCGGGCTGCTATGGCGCTGCCGGCAAATTTACCCGTCACGGCGACCAGGATGATCAGGCCGGTGACTTTCCAGAGCTCAATATCGTTGATAAGTCCTATTTCCGTCCGTAAGCCGGTAAACACGAAAAAGAGCGGCAGGAAAAGGATCATGGCCACGTCCTCTACCTTTTCGATAAAGATCTCCCGGAATTTGATGTTATCCGGCATAATGGCTCCCGCCATAAAGGCGCCGAATAGGGCGTGAATGCCGATGATCTCCGTAAGATAGGAGGACAGTATCAGCACCAGCAGGAAGACGGCTATAATGGGCTTGCTGAGTGTCTCCCTGTTAGGGTACAGCTCACCGATCCTCCTGAGAAAAGGGCGTACCAGCTTTATCATCAGGAATACATACGCTACTGCCAGCACGATCACGTAAAGGGAGCTGGCAAAAGAGCCCGCCTTGACAATAGCGATCACCGCTGCCAGTATGCACCAGGCAGTGATGTCGTCTGCTGCCGCGCAGGTGATCACGACGGTGCCCAGCTTTGTCTTCTGTATGCCGCGTTCCTGCACGATCCTTGCCAGTACCGGGAAGGCGGTGATGCTCATGGCAATGCCTATGAACAGGCTGAAAGATATGAACTCCACGTTGGCGGGCGCCAGCGAGGAGTAGATAAAGTAGGCCAGGCCGAACCCCAGCGCGAAGGGAAAAATAATGCTGGCATGGCTGATGACCACCGCATCGTGTGCCTGCTTCTGCAGGATCTTGAGGTCCACCTCCATACCCACGATATACATAAAGAGGATCAGGCCTACCTGGCTGAGAAATTTAAGGTTATCCATGGAATGACCGGGAAAGAGGGTAGCGGAGAATTCCGGGAAATGCAGCCCTATAAAGGAAGGTCCCAGGATAATGCCCGCTATCATTTCGCCTATGACGGCCGGCTGCCCGATCTTGACGCAAAGCCACCCGAAAAAGCGTGCTGCCAGTACAATGGTGATGATCTGCGCCAGCAGGAGGGCCAAGGGGTGTTGCAGGTTATGAGAGAAGGAATCCAGGAATGCTGCCCATTGAGATTGGCCTGGTGTGGCTGTGATGATATCCTTACCGTCTTCCAGCTTTCTACCGAGTGTTATGATCCAGTAGATAAGCGCGGAGCAGGCAGTAATGGTAGCGATATAAAAAACTAAATTCCTGTATTTCCTCATAAGCGATCCTTTTCTCGTTTTACGGTTTCGCGTCTTTGCAGACAAAGTGTACAGCTATTATCCGTTAAGGAGATAATAACAGCGTTTCAGCTTACGAAAATAAGCAATTCTGAAAGAACGGATATTAAGGAAAAATAAACTGTTGGTAAAGCGGCAGGCAAAGGCCGCAGATATGAGGAGATGGGGGGCTTGCTCAGCGGGCGGATACGGTGGTCCGGGACAGGCTGTCGGAAGAGCGGACCGGCGGCTGGCTGCTGCTTTTCACTTCACTGATGATACGGGCGGGCTGCCAGTCAAATCCTATGATACGATGTTCCGGGCTGATGATGACCGTGCGGGGTACCGTATTGACCCGGAACTGGCGGGCAATGCTGCAGTTCCAGCCCTGCAGGCTGCTGACCTGGGGCCACAGGATATTGTCTTCTGTAAGCGCCTTTGAAAAATCCTTGTCATTATCCTCGATATAAACGGATAATAATTGCACGGGATAGCCGGGTAGCTGCGCGCGGACCTGCTGCAGCTCCTTATTGGCGGTACGGCTTTTCGCATTCCAGGAGCCTAAGAACTGTATCACGATGTACTGGCCGGTATAGGTCGCTGTATTCACGGAGATGCCTTCAATATCCTTCAGGGCGAAGTCTTTGAAAGGCTGGCCGACCAGGTGGCTGGCGGCGCTGGTATCCTGGCCTATTTTATTGTCATTGACATAGCCGTTGTAGGTGTTGAAAAAAGAGGCCTGGAAGTTGCTAACGATATCCGGCTCTGAAGCGAAGCGCTGGCTGAGCCCGGTGGTAAATTGCCTCAGGTAGGAAGCCTCTTCATCCAGAGGCAGGAAATTGGCATAGAACAGTGCCAGCGGTAAAAGGGTAGTGGTATCCGCATTCGCTTTTATAAAGGTGTACAGTTTCTGTCTTTGTGAGAACCGGGTCGCTGTAGCCGCGGATAAGGAATCTTCCGGTAGCAGGGCATAGCCTGGCGAGCTGAATTCCTCTGCCACCATTGCTTTGTTGAGCTCATATACATTTTGCAGGAAATGGCGCAGCTGGATGGAACGGGGGCTGCCGCTTACCCTGTAATCACGGGTATTGCCGGGATTGGCATCTATATGAATATCCTCCTGGTCTATGATCAGGAATATCTGTCCCCTGTTCTTAATGCTCAGCCTGTACAGTTGCGGCGTATTGAATACACCGTTCAGCACTGCATGGCCGTCCCTGTCTGTGGTTGCGGTTGCGATGAGCGTCACCCTGTTGATGCCCAGCTCTTCCAGGTGAATGGTGGTATTGGGAAGATCTTTCAGGGTAACGTCAATATTGAATTGTGACTGCAGGTGCCTGCTGCAGGATGCCTGGCTCAGACAAAGTGCCGATAGTAAGATCAACAAATAATATACATTCCTTTTCATAGACAGCCATTCTGCATCTAAATGCAAATATAATATTATAGGGTAAATGCCATGATATAAACAAATACTAAAATCACGCCTTACCGGAATATTTAAGATTTTGTTATGGATTTATGAAATTAAGGATGGCTGTCGCGGCATTCAGCGATGCCGGCTTATCTGCCTGCAGCTTTTCCCACAGGAGCGTATAATCTGTTTGCAGCTTGTCTATATAGTCTGCGTGGTGCAGGATGGCATCCAGCTCTTCCGCCAGCGTAGCCGGGTTGAAATCCTGCTGTATCAGCTCTTTCAGGGCCGGTTTGTCCAGGATCAGGTTGACAAGGGAGATATATTTTACCCTGATCAGCTTTTTAGCCAGCCAGTAAGAAACCGCATTGCCTTTGTAGCACACTACCTGCGGTACGCCGAACAGGGCGGTTTCCAGGGTAGCGGTACCGCTGGTGACCAGCGCTGCTTTGGCCTGCCTGAGCAGGTCGTAGGTCTGTTCCTTTACCAGGAGCACATCTTTTCCTCTGATGTGCGGGCGGTAGGTGGCCTCGGGCTGCCCGGGGGCCTGCGCTATCACAAACCGGTACTGCGGGAACCGGTTGATCATTTCCAGCATGATGGGCAGGGCGGTATTGATCTCCTGCGTCCTGCTGCCCGGCAGCAGCGCAATTACCGGCTTGTCGCCATAGGAGCCGGTTGCGGTATTATTCAATGCCTGGCCCACTACTTCCAGCAGGGGGTGGCCAACATAAGTGACCGGGTAATTGTGTTTTTTATAAAATTCTTTTTCAAAGGGCAGTATCACCAGCATTTTATCCACGCTTTGCCTGATCTCCCGGATCCTGCTTTCTTTCCAGGCCCATATCTGGGGGGATATATAGTACACGACCTTAATGTTATGCTGCCTGGCCCATTTGGCGATCCGCAGGTTGAAGCCCGGGTAGTCTATCAGTATCAGGACATCGGGCTTAAAGGCCAGGATATCCTGTTTACAGAACCTGATATTTTTTAAAATGGTATTGATATTCTTCAATACTTCCACAAAGCCCATAAACGCGAGATCCTTATAGTGCCTGACTATGGTGGCGCCCTGCTGCTGCATCAGATCCCCGCCCCAGGCCCTCACGGTCAGCTGGGGATCAAGGCTATGTAAGGCACTTATCAGGTTACTTCCATGCAGATCGCCGCTGGCTTCCCCGGAAATGATGTAATATCGCATGCGGTAAGAATTATAAATTGGTAACTTTACCAAAGATACTGTATTGTATATAAATCAGTACAGTACACTTCATAAATTGTATATAATTGTATATCGCTGATGAAAAATGAATATATGCTTGACGGCGCTGCGGGTAAGCATATAACCCTGGATGTGCATCTTGGTGCGGTTGAGGGACCTGCACCCCTGGTGCTCTACGCCCATGGATTTAACGGGTTTAAGGACTGGGGCAACGGGGACCTGATGGCCCGGTATTTCACCGATGCCGGTCTCCACTTCCTGAAATTCAATTTTTCGCATAATGGCACTACGCCTGCGCAGCAGGAAGCGTTTGCAGACCTTGAAGCCTTCGGGCATAATAATTTCACCAAACAGCTTTTTGACCTGAGGCAGGTGACGGACTGGATCTGTTCTTCGCGGTTTCCTTTCCGTGACAGGGTGGATACCGGCAATATCATTCTCATAGGGCACAGTATGGGCGGGGGAACGTCTATCCTGTACGCGTCGGAAGACAGCCGTATCAGCCAGCTGATCACCTGGGCCGCTATTGGCGCCGCTACCACGCCCTGGGGTAAATGGAACGAAGAAAAGATGAGGCAGTGGCGGGAGCAGGGTGTGGCCTACTATACCAACAGCAGGACCGGCCAGGACCTCCCGCTTTACTACCAGTTGTATGAGGATTTTTGCCGGCATACCAGCCGCCTTGATATACAAAGGGCCGCCCGGGAGATCAGGGTGCCCTGGCTGATCTGTCATGGGAGGGAAGATACGGCCGTAGCCTGCGAGGTGGCTGTGCAGTTGCATAGCTTGTCCCCGGTATCCGGATTATGCTTATTGGATTCGGGCCATACGTTCGGCAGAACACATCCCTGGACGGAAGACTATTTTAACAGGGATACTGTTCAACTGCTGGAAAAAACCATCCTTCATATAAAAGCCCATATACGTTAGTTTGTATATGGGCTGCTGCTGAGCAAAGGCGCGGATCAGGGCAGTGATCGTATGAACCGGATCATGTCCTCAAGCGGTGCTTCATTGAAGGTCTCTTCCAGTATTTCGTATTCTTCCACGCTTCCGTTGACCGCGTATTGGAAAAGGTGGTTGAGATAGGGATAGGTCTTGACGGCTACATTCTTGTTACCACCTTTTCGGATCCCGCTTAAGATAGCCGCGGTATTGAGCCTTGCGTCCACCTGTATATCCAGTTCCCCGTTCAGGATCAGTACGGGGCATTTGATGCGGGGCAGCAAAGGCACGGGATCAAAGGATATAATATCTGTAACGGCCGGGTTGTTCAGCGAGGTGTTGTATTGCATGAATAGATCGCTGCTGCCGGCCAGCTTACGTTGCTCCTCCGGCAATGCTTTCCACTGCTGCTCTGAATATGCCGCCAGTGCTCCGGCGATAGCGGCACTGTCCTTTTGATCCATAATGATATGATGCAGGGCCTGTGTGACCCTCACCTGCTCATCAATGACGCTGTCCGGGAGGTGTTGTTCCCTGCCGATCTTTTTTGTCTGATCTACGATTATATCCGTTCCGGCAAGTCCCGGTGATGCCAGCAGGATCATAAAATCGACCGGTGACCGCTGTTCTGCGCCCAGGCGTATGGCTACGCTGCCGCCCTGGCTATGCCCGATGACGCCGATGCGGGTAAAGTCTTTATACTGCTGCCGGAGTGTCGCTATGGCGGCGGCCACGTCCTCAGCTATGGTAGCTGAAGTGGTCTGGGCGGGATTGCCTTTGGATTTGCCGGCGCCCCTGTCGTCAAAGCGGAATACGGCAATGCCCTGCCTGGTAAGCGCATCTGCAATAACCCAGAAGGGCTGATGATGCATGACAGTGCTGTTCAGGTCCTGGGTGCCGCTCCCGGAAATGAGCACGGCCAGCGGAAAGCTCTTTTTGTTTTCAGGACGCGTCAGCACGCCGTGCAGGGTTGCCTTGTCGGAAGGGTTGGTAAAGTAAACGGTATCAATGCTATAATTGAAGGGTGGTTGCGGTGTCTGCGGCCTGTTATAGGTTATTTCTTTGACCGGCGGCGGTGTCTTGTAAAGCGATAATGCTTTACGGAATCCTCCCTGGCTGAAGGTCCCGGCGATGCTGTCGGCATACAGCTTACCTGCGTAGGTCATGCCGATATTTTCCGCCTGGATAATGATCCAGCCGTCTTTTACGCTTGTGGAAGTGGTGGGCATGCCGGTTACCCCCTGGTCAGGACTATCCATAGTGGTTGTATATGTCTTCCCCTCTTGGTCTACATGGAAAACCAGGCGGAGCGCTACGCTGCCGACGTCAAGATTGCCGTACCAGGTTTGCTTTTGGGACCACAGGCTCCCGGAACAAGAGAGCAGGGCGATAAGCAGGAAAATAAATCTGTTCATGGATATATTTTTAATAGGAACGTAATATGGAAACGGTAATTATTTCTGTAATGATCAGTAAGAGGATGTATATGATGATGCTTTGCGTTTTCTTCAGGTTGAGATTGGTCTGGAAGGCCTGGAATGTCAGGTATATGAACCATATCGTGACGGCCAGCATCAGGAAAGAGGAAAGGAGCAGTTGCAGCATATACGGCCCGATTACCTTAGGTATGTCTATCAGCGGTGTATCGGTGATAAGGGGCAGGATGCCGCTGAGGCCGAAAATATACGCTATGGGTGGTGAAAGGATATTGGGAAAGAATGCCACGGCGGTCATTCCCAGCATATCAATTACCCTGAAAGGTCTTTTATACAGCAGGCCGGTGAAGCTGGCCAGCAGGGCAAATATGATCCAATTAATAAAAGGATCCAGCAGGTATAAATAATCAGGTTCGGGTGCTCCGTGGAAATCCAGGAATCCGTCGTAACGGAATTGTATGGAAAATGCCAGCAGTCCTGAAACGGCCAGGATAATAAGACCGGCTGCCAGGGCTTTGAATCCGTCTATATAACGGAAAGGGGTCAGGAGAAAATTTTTTTTGAGTATCATATTGAGGTCAGTTTTTACGGAGTTTTTCAATAATGCCGTCCAGGACGTTCCTTACGGTAGGATAGCTCAGCTTCATCTGTTCAGACATGTGTTTGATGCTGCCGCTGTTCAGTACAAAGTGATAAACAAATGCCTGCTCCTCCTGGTTGAGTTGCAGTAAAGGAGGCAGCTCGTAATGTCCTGTTATGGATGTCCGGCAATTGTCGCAGCTCAGGGCGCTGACATGCAACTGCTCATCGCAGCTGGGACACTGTACAGGGAGTTTTATTTTACTTTTCATTGATCTGTTTTGTGTAAAATTAATTATTTAATAAATAAAATTTAATTTTTGTTTAATAAAATTAAAATTTTGTTTTTTTTTGTTGTTTTGGCCTACTAATAATTAAACCGGCTACCTGTGTATTAAGAAAGCTGTCATATATAAGGCATAGGATATGTTATAGAGGGGAAAGTATACTGATTATCTAATATATAGGCAACAAAAACCATTATAAGTTATCCATTATTATAAGAGATGCCTCACATCCGTTCGGAATGACCAGCCTGCTGCAGTAACTTTATAGCAAAAGTGCTCTCTGACCGGTAGAGAGCACTTAGCAGTAAAGGTGTTGCCTATAGGCAGATAGCCGATAATAATAATTAAAAAGCCCGGACAAGATAATGTCCGGGCCTTTAATGTTCCATACAGGCTTACGCTAATACATATTTCTGGTGTTCATCCTGCAGCACCACCCGGAAAAATTCATCAGCATCTATCAGGAAGTCTTTGTTGTCCAGGAATGCTTCGTGTAAGAGCCTGAGGCGTATAGCCAGTTCCGTATAGCCTTGTTCTGCACAGAGCTGGTACAGTTCGGCATAGTGAGAGCCATCCCTGAAGAACGCTTCCCATTTGTCATTCAGTACTCTCAATTGCTCATCCTTTAAATCCTGCCGGATGCTTGCCTGCTCCGTTTTATAATGGTTGAACCATGTGTCTGTAGCAAAAGGCTGCGCAAGTTGCATAGCCCTGTCCGCATAGTCTCTGGCACCGGCCGTAATGTACACGGTGCAGGTGAGCAGAAAGGCTTTCAGGGTAAATTCCAGGGTGCGCGGATGACTGACCGTGCTGAAGTCCTGGTTATAATGTTCTTTTATAAGTCTCAGGTAATACCGGGCTTCGCTGGCGCAATCATCAAAATGACCGAGGCTGCACAGCAGGTCTGCCAGGTACACTCTTACCGGGTAGAGAGAGTCAGGGAATAACTGCAGGAATGTCGTCATTTGTTCCGCGCAGGGGATCCTGTATTCATATAAGACGGAAATCAGCAGGGCGTTGAGCCGCTCATTTTCTTTTTCTTTCTCTAACGCGGTCTGTGCTATCTGTAAGGCCAGCAGGTTATTGCCATCTGCGATGGCAGCATCTATATCCTTTGCATACCTGGATTGGGCTATATTCGTCTTCATGGAAGCATGATTCGTTTTTGAATTACCGAAGATAATGAATCCGTTTAAATAACCATAGAAGAAAATGTTGCATGATGCAGCGACCATAAATAAGAAGAGGCTGCCTTAGTTAAGGCAGCCTCTTCTCAAGTAAAAAAAGTAATATTTATTTTACAACAGATACTCTCTGTGCAAATGAATTGTTTTTGGAGTCAAAAATGATAATATTATAAGCTCCGCTTGGTAATTCATTGGTGTCAAAAGTTATCACATTGGTTCCTTTATTGAGTTGTACCTGCTGGTTTTTAACAACTTTTCCTGTTAAAGAAACAATAGAAGCATTGATCATATCAGCTTCCGACATCTGGAATTTGATATTGATATCGGACTGAGTAGGATTAGGATATATGCTTACAGATTGTACTGTATTGGATACATGGTCAATAGCAGTTGTTTCTTTGGTTAAGTTGGCAGCCTGATATACTGCTTTATCAGATCCCTGAACCCAAGCAACTACCTTTAAGTTATCGAAGCTTTCTACTGAGTGCTCGGTAGCATGGTTGATCCTTTGGCTTACATATGGACCTGCAGAACCCGGAGGCAGGCGGTATTCACCTTCAAATTTGAATGAAAGAGTGGTGGTTGCCTCAGTGTTTAATGCGGTAGAAGAAATGTCTGTACCCTGATCATTAGGCAGCATTTTTTTCATTACATTGTAAAACTTGGTTTCACCATTGGTCATTTTATTTTTTTCTGTTTCAGACTCAATAATAGCTACAAACAGCCGTGCGTTTGTGCCTTGTTCCAGCGGTGTATATTTAATGTTTACATGCACGTCCTGACCTACTATTACATAAGTACCGGATAATTTGTAAGTTGCAGGAACGGCTTTGGCAGCGTTAAAGGTAGCGGTAGTAAAACCTCCCTGTGGGTGATCATTATAATATGTACCATCTATTACCAAATTAGGTACGCCGTTTACGCCGTAATAGGCAGTTCTGTTAACAGACTCATCCGTACAGTATGGATCACCTACTCCGGGGAAGTACCATTGATATTTTATTTTTACATATTCTTCTTTTGGAATACCCTCCATTTGACCTTCAAAGTAAATGTTTCCCGGGCGACAAGGAGGACAGGTAGATGCTGACTCCATTTCCAGCAGGGGAATCCGTTGTTCTTGCGCAATTAAACCCAGTGTGGAGAAACCAGCTGCGGTTAATAATAAAATTTTTTTCATTTTGTCCTGTTTTTATTTAAGTGTTTTGTTAATCAGATATAAAGTTATAATTATTTTTTTATAAACAAAATACTTTTTCTTATTGGTTCTCTGCTGAAATATAGATTCTTACTATAAGCAGCGCTGCCTGTTAATTTTTTCCATTCTGTCATTTTTCTGTATCAGGACCATCTGATTTTTTTAAAATTCAGCTGGTTATCTGTATGCAGGAAACAAAGCCATTATATGCCTAGGATGCTACTAAGCCGTATAAGAGATTCCTCACCTCCGTTCGGAATGACTACACAGGATACAGTACATTTCACTCCGTTGTTGGTGTTCTTCACCAACAACCCTATAAGGCTTTATCAGGGGGCTCCACTCCGCCGCCTTTACGAAATACAATAAGCTGCCTGTGTCTATATGATCAACAAAACCAAAAGTGCGCGTACGCAAGATAAGCTACAAGTATAAGAGATGCCTCATATCCGTTCGAAATGCCCACACTCTAAACCTTTATAATAAAAGCGATCTCTGACCCGCAGAGAGAACGCTACCCGGCAGAGCGTATCCGTGATAAAAGGTTGCTGCCTGTAAGCA
>MKSF01000029.1 GCA_001897155.1 Bacteroidetes bacterium 47-18
TACCAAAGGTAAGAAAGAAATTGTAAGCAAATCACAACTCGGTTTAGATATTCTTATATTAACTCTTGGTTGTGTATTACCAAAGGTAAGAAAGAAATTGTAAGCAAATCACAACCAAGATGTATCTGTTGTCCAACAGATCAACGTTGTGTATTACCAAAGGTAAGAAAGAAATTGTAAGCAAATCACAACCGTCAAAGGTGATATCTGTATAGGTCACTGGTTGTGTATTACCAAAGGTAAGAAAGAAATTGTAAGCAAATCACAACGGACGCCCAGGTCGTTAAATATTGCGTATGGTTGTGTATTACCAAAGGTAAGAAAGAAATTGTAAGCAAATCACAACATTGTGACGGAGACACTGATTTTCAGGAAGGTTGTGTATTACCAAAGGTAAGAAAGAAATTGTAAGCAAATCACAACGGAAATCATTGCTGTTCAGGAGAAATATAGGTTGTGTATTACCAAAGGTAAGAAAGTGTAAGTAAATTACAATGATCTTTCTAATATGCTTAGCAGAGCTTCGGTACCGGGCGGTAAGCCTGTATGGGAAAAATAAGGATACGTTGCTGTTCCATAAGCCAACGACCTCTAAGTAAAACAGGAGATTGTCTGTTTTCCCGGGTGCTGCTATTTTATAATTCGCTTAATATATTTCCTTGTTTCCTTTGCCTCACAAAGCTCCCGGCAACTTAAGCAAGCCATATTAGCAGTAGCATCATAGCTACTCTCTTTGGGTATTCCCCTGTATGCTTTAATGCTTCTATCATAGTAGGAGTGTAAGCTGTCCATAACCTGTATTGATAGGTTCGTCATCTGAACAAAGTAGCTACCTGTATAGTCTTTATTATACGGATTATTAACATTACTATCAATAGCATTGTATTCTTCCTTTATGCAATAGTAATAAAGATAGCCTTTTGCATCTGCTGCCATTCTTTTTCTTGGAGCAAATGAAGAAAGAGAGATGATCATAAGCAGGCTTATTATTAATTGATTTCTCATAATCAGGTATTGGTAATTTAAATTGTTTTGCTATTTATGATAATTGAAATAGGTAGCCTTATTTCTCATCAAAAACCCGCCGCTTAAATTGTTCAATATCCAAGGACCTTATAAGCTGTGGTAAATTGTCAAAATAGCTGTGGTAGCCATATCCGCCATTTATCATTTCATTTAAAGCGTCTTCCTTGGACCAGCCGTGATATATTATCCTGTACAACGCTACTACGGTCCCGGTCCTGTCAGAGCCATGCCAGCAATGGATAAGCACTTTTCCTTTAGCCCGGGCAGTTGCTATCACCTTAAAGATCTGCACCAAATCGCTTTCTGACATTCGGGCAGTCTTTACAGGCACATGAATCGGCTGTATGTTTGATTTGGAAACCTTGCGATTGTCTTTCCAATACCTCCTCAGGTTGATAACGGTAGTAAAACCCTCTTGCTCTAAAGCCTTAAACTCCCCGGCTTTCGGCTGTGCCGACCTGTACAGGATGCTATCGACAGCATGAAAATTCCTGATCGGCAACTCTTGTGCTGCTGCACCCATTGGTAAGTGTAATAAGCAAAGGCATAAAAGCGCAAAAGAGTAATACATCCTGTATAACATCCCCTGGCTTGTTTTTGATATAAAAGCGTCCTCTTTCAATAATTTTTAGTTTAAATCATACCCAGGCATTGCCCGCTGGAAACTACGTGGTGTCTTATTATCAAAGATATAGAAAAGTTTCTTTGAGCTGTTGACGGATCGCTTTTTATAAGTCTCAGAAAGAACAGCTATAAGCAAATCACAACAACAATTTTTCATATTACCCATAGCGTATATTTTCAATACTTAACTTTGCTTATCACTGCTTTTATTATTCACGTGATTTTAATCTATCCAGGCAATTATGAGATTTTACCTGCTCCTCGCATGCTGTTTCTGTTTATCTTGCTCATTCAATGAGCGCAATGCTGAAAAGATTGAAACAAATGATTATTATTTGTTTTTTAATCCTGGATATTTTTCAAAGCAGGACGGCATCCAGAACGCTATTTTCCTTTTTATAAAGGAGCCGCCGGACGAATTTTCAGATCATATAAAGATTGCTGAAGAAGATGTAAGCAGGTATGAAAAAATGGACCTGGAATACTACGCGGATTTGCGGGAATATGTGCTCAGGGACAGGTACACTGTCCTGGAACGGAAAAAGAATGAAAACAGTATCGTTTTTGTATATGAAAAACAGGCAGATCAGGAGTTCAAATTTAAAACTTATGAACAAATCTATTTTCACGAGGGAAAGGTATTCAGGCTTTCCTTTCATTCCATAGATCCCGGTTTTGATAAGCATTTTGAAAAGGCCCGGGAAGTATTGGAAAGCTTTCGCCTTAAATAAAGGCATCCCGGGACGGTATGTGCCGGTTGGCTTACAATTATTCAGCTTATGCATTTATAAAGGCCCGGAAGACGATCTGGATTAAAAAGCAATCTTTCCCGGAGCAGGCCTGTATAAATCCTGTCATATTTTTTTGTGTTAAAGTTTTATTATTAAATATATTATTTTATTTTTATGCCGGTAGCTGCAGGTTTGGTCGTTTTTGATGCAGCCATACCGGAAAGCAACTGAAACCCATTACACATATTATTGTTTTCATTAAAAAACACCCATCACCTATGAAAAGATTGATCATTTCCGCCATGCTGGGGGCCGTGCTGTTGCCCTCCTGCCAGAAGAACAGTTTACACGGGACAATCGGAGACCCTCTTTCCCCACCGCCTTCTCCGGACGATGAGACTGTAAGCGCGCTGGATATTTACCGGCCATTGCCTGCCGGCTTTACCGCCCTTGAATACAAGTATAAGTACAGGAATAGTATAGAGGACGGCGCCTACCTGATGTGGTGCGAAGGTACGGGCAACAACTGTGCCAAGCTGAGCAACGGGGGCATAGCCATTAAAGCCGCCTCGAAGTATGCCAGCGATGTTATTGACAACCACCAGAGTGATAATACGGTTATCCCTGATTACTTTCTTTCCGGCAGCTGGTCCGAGCTGTTCCCCGAGCTGGAAAGCACGAATATACTGACCGACCTGCAAAATGGCACCCTGTCCCTGTATAAGCAGGAGAAAGCAGGAGATGATATCACATTCTTTGTGACCCTGGCCGGTGCCACGATAGATTCGGCGACAGATATCCTGTTTGTAAAAGAATTCACGTTCGACTAAAAAATACAGAGCGGTGCGGTAATGCCGTTACCGGTCTGTTTTCATAAATCCTATCCCATGAATAAGACCATATTGTTCCTGATCTTATCCTTATGTATTTTTTGCATCCAATGTACCACCAATAGACCGGCCCTGAAGCTGGTACCTGCAGGGCAGGGCAGCCTAGTGCTGAATTATGATACCATACAAAAAGGTCCTACCCGGCTATTCGGCCTGCCCGGGGATACCACAACAGTGATGCTGTATTACCTGTGCAGCGCGGATTCCACAGTGAAGCGCCGGCGACTGTCCGACGGCGCAGTAACAGCGCTCTATAAATTACAGGGATCTGAGTATGGAGATATGTCACAGGTAGTGGATAAAGGAGATACCGCATTCCTGTTCCTGGCGAGCGCAGATATCATCGCCGTGGCGCCCGGGTGGCACAGGAAGTACCGGCTGCCCAAAATGGCGGGTAAAACATACCTGTTTCGCGTAGATGACCTGAATGTGCACCAGGGCAGGGTGTTTATACAATATAGCGTAGCCACGCCGCCCAATTTCATTGATAAATACGTGGATGTGGTGCTGCCCCTGTATGATACTACGGATGCTGCGCTGCGGTATTGCGGCGCCTACCCGGATATATACCGTAAGGGCGTGTTTTATTATACCAATGCCAGCAGGACATTTACAGGGAACGCATTGTACTACCTGTTTGAAAAAAGCGATTCGCTGCAGGTCTATGATCCCGGAACGCTGGAGCCGGTTGCCGCCATACCGGTTTTTACGGATATATCGCGCGATGCAGCCGACCGGCCGTATGATGCGGCAAGGGCCCGAGACTTTGTGTACCTTAAAGAGTATGTCACCATTGCCGAATATAATGCCAGGATCTTCCAGACGCAGACGGGCAACCAGTTGTATATGATCAAGCGGCTGCCCGCGGAGGATGCCGCTGACCCGATGCGGTACGTGGTAGGAAAGGTGAGGGATAACAGGTATATAGGATATGCCGAATTACCTGCCGATTTTGATGCCTGGTGTCATTTTTTTTATAATAATACATTATATTATATTTCAACCCGGGATAAAGCATGGTACCAGTACAGTATAGAAGAAATATAACAGCTATTGCCTGGATATTGTGCCTGCTGCTGACCGTGACATGCCGGAACAGGGATATAAGGCAGCAGGAACAGTACCGGCAGCTCTCGCTGATTGTGCCGGCAGCGGCGATGGACAGGTATGATAATTACCTGGTAGTGTTTCCTTTCCGCTGTGTGGGCTGCGTGGAGCATAAGCTGGAAGCCTGGATAGCGGAAACCGACAGCGCCGGACGGGCCGGAACGGTCATAGTGTATGATACTGCCTGGACATTGCATGGCAGGCTGAAAGCTGTCCCGGATCTCGCGGCTATTCACGCCGGGGCTGCCGATATAGAACGTGCTTTCCCCAGGCTGGCCAATATCTGTGTATTTAAGAAGGATATGCAAAAAGGGCTGCTGAAAGAGCAGGTGGTCAATGCGGACGATTCTTCCATCCTGTTTTACCTGGAAAATCTCTAACGGCTCTATAGTTTATATCGGCTTTACCAGATCATTTATATGGAATACAGCAATTTTGAACGTTATGGTTACCTGTACCTGGAAGATTTCTTTCCTGAAGCTTTACTGCAATCCCTGGAAGGTATCATCTGTCCTTTTCACGAGCGATGGATGGCAGCGAATGAAGCAGGATATCGGAACGGGCTTATCAACAGCCATAGCCTGACCTCTGATAGCGCATTGACAGCGGAAGAGCGGCTGGCACTCTTCAGGTTCCTGTCACAGGACCGTATCCTGGAGATCGTAAAGGCTGTTTTCCCGGGGAAAGCGCTCTTCCTGAATACGCAGCTTTTCTTTGACCCCAGCGATGGCACACAGCCGAATTACTGGCACCGTGATATCTAGTACACCGGGTTGAGCAGAGAGGAACAGCAGATGAATATCGAAAGCCGGAACGTGGTACATTTCCGTATACCGTTGCGGCCGGAAGCCGGCATAGAAGTAATACCCGGCACGCACCGGATATGGGACCTGCCGGAAGAGGAAGCCGTACGCCTGTCACTGAACGGTCATAAGCCTTCGGATGCTTTGCAACGTGGGCTGGCTATCCCGCTAAAGCGCGGTGATCTGCTGGTATTTTCAGCCAATATGGTCCACCGGGGATTGTATGGCGGTGACCGCTTTGCATTTGATATCATTTTCTGCGATGATACGCCCGAGTTCAGCAATTTCATAGACCTCCGCAATCATCCTTCCGGGGAAGAGCTGGCATTCCTGAACCCGGCTGTTTTTATGTCATAGTATATTTTATCCTGTTTAAAAGTTCCCTCATCTTTTCTCTAAGTGTCTATCTACTTACAGGCAACAACCTTTTATTACGGATGCCTCTCTGCTAGCCGGAGACGTCTTTTACTATAAGGGAACTGAGGGTGCTGGTCATTCCGAACGGATGTGGGGAATTTCTTATAATAATTTGTAACTTATAATGGCTTTGTTGCCTATATATAGATAGCCAGTTTTTTCTATATGGTGAAGATGCCGGCAGCAGCGGCTCCGGGGAAACTGTATAGCAGCAGGTATTTCATCGTTTCTTTTTAGCCCGTTTGCTTTAAAGGTATGAAAAAGGCACCTTTCCCGGCATAAAAGCATGCGGTATGAAGAGTGGTCTTGCCGGTGCTGTTCCGGCTATTGTGCTATCTTTAAGGTCATTGCTGCCGGCCCCGTCCTAATCAGCCATGCTTTTCCCGTCTTCCCTCCTTAGTAGGCTGTCCAGCCCGTAAATAATATGGTATTGTCCGGCTGTATCCAGGTTGAAATACCGGGCATTAAGATCCCGGTAAGGGCTTAATACCCCAAAGCAGGAATGAAATTTACCGGCCGGTGGCTGCTCCAAGCCCGCACTTTCATCCGCTACCTTAAAGGTTACTGCCGTATCGTAGCCTGCCAGTACGGAATATAAAATGCTTTCAACGGGTAGGCCCCAGCTCATGATGAAATGGTTGTCAGCTTCCGCCGGTGGAGCAACAATGATCGCTTTATATATGTGCGCATTCCGAAGCTGCTCACAGATATGGGCCAGCCGTTCATACCTTTCATGGAAAAACGAGTAGGACCGGAGTATATAAGCTCCCTTGATAAGCATTACAGATGCTATACCGTATGTCAGCACCCTTCTTGACAGGGGAGTAGCCAGGGGGATGCAGCATAGGGGAGTAGCGATGATGAGCACCAGCGCCTGCCATTCGCTCTCCATATAAAAACGGAGATTCCTGTCATAAGCATCCGGGTAAACCAGGCAGACCAGGGCATAGTACCCCAAAACGGCGCCCAGGGTGATCACCATGTGAAAGTATTTTCTTTTCACGACCAGCAGCGCCAGCGATGCAATTGCCAGCGGTATAGCCACCCAATGAATGGTCCTGAGGAGCTCCAGGAACGTCCTGGACTGCCCGGAGGAGAATGATTCGATCGCTCTCAGCAGCGAGGCTTTCTGAACGCCATGGAGCTTCATCCCGTCATAGGAGGGGCCGCTGCTCAACTGGTACCTGATAAAGATCATTACGGCTATCAGGACAGAGTATATTATAAAGCTGCGTCGCTTTTCAGGCGGGAAGTCGGGAGCGCTCCGGGTATAGACCCACAGGAATACAAGCGGTATGGCGACAATGAGATGGCTGCATACTGCGAGGGCCAGCCAAAGCACCAGCAGGATATGGGTACCCGCTTTTAATGTCCCCGCGGACCGGAATAAACCTATAAACAGCAGCATCCAGGCGATTCCCTGGTGCAGTTCGTTATTGGGCCAGTAAAACACATCAGAGGCAAACACTGTCAGGTACAATCCCAATAAGATGGTGAGCCAGTATTGCCTGAACCGGAAAGTAAGGATCAGCGCCGTAGCCAGGTAGAAAAGATAAAAGCTGAGGCTATAGGAGATCAGCACCGTCTTGAGTGAAAGCCCCAGGGAGTTTGCTATGAGCGGGAACATCTGGGAGATGAAGGCGCCATAGCGGAATTCGGCAAAGCTGAACGTTCCATTATTGATGATATTAAAGCCGATCCAGGCAGGATCCAGGAGGAGCATCCTTTCCCTGTAGGTAAAGGCAGCCAGCAGCGCCAACAGAAAGATAATAATGACGGAAAAGATGGCCAGGGGCCTGAGGTATTTGTACATAATCTGTTTGTAGATCGGTATTACGTTAAAGAATGCGGGTGGCCGGCATTACGGCAGAAGAAAGGTGACGGGATCTATACGCCCGGGGAGGTTATGCGCCCTCATTGTTCTTTTCATCCTGCGCATCCCCGGGCTCCCATAGCTCTATGATATTGCCTTCAGGGTCCAGCACATGAACGAACTTACCGTAGTCGTATTCAGAAATATCGTCAATAACAGTCACCTGGTCCTTCTTTAACTGCTCTACCAGCGCGACGATATTTTCCACCCGGTAATTGATCATGAACGGCTTATCTGAAGGCTTGAAATAAGAGGTATCTTCCGGGAAGGCGCACCAGGCTGTAGAGCCTTTCCGGGCAGGATCATCAATATCCCGCCATTCAAATGTAGCCCCGTATGGGCCGGTAGCCAATCCAAGATTCCTGGCGTACCATTCGTTCATTTCCTGCGGGTTGCTGCATTTGAAGAAAACACCACCCAGTCCCGTTACTTTTTTCATATACGGTTTGTTGTGTAATTAGGAATATAAAAGGCTCTGCATATCCGTACCAGGGATAAACGCATAAACAAATATAAGGCTAAAAGCGAATATTCCCGGTCAGCCGGTTCAGGTTTATTCCTGTAGCAGCTCAGCCTGTGATGCAGGGGCTTTATTGATGGTCCTGTAACCCGGTTTTGCTGCTGCTATTCTGATGCCGTAGAAGCTGGTAAGCCGGGTTCAGAAAGATGCTGCTTTCGCGTAGCTGGGTCGTGCCGTTCCGCCCGCCAGCTGCTGGATCATCCAGCAGCTGGAAAAACAGGCAAGGCCGGGATATTAGCCGATAAGCCTACCGAGGTATTTGAAATATTTGTATAATTTTACCGGATATAAAAAGACAATGAAACAGGACAAAAAAGAAAACAGCTCGGCCCCGGCACCGTTTGCGCAAACCTATTTCCACGGAACCAAAGCAGACCTTAAAGCCGGAGATCTGATTGAAGCCGGGAACAATTCCAATTACGGAGCAAGAAAGAATGCCAGGTATATTTTCTTAACGGCCACCCTTGACGCTGCTATCTGGGGTGCAGAACTCGCCTTGGGAGACGGACGTGAAAGAATCTATTTAGTAGAGCCTACAGGCGCCATCGAAAATGACCCGGACCTGACCGACAAAAAATTCCCGGGCAACCCGACAATGTCCTACCGTTCTATTCATCCCTTTAAGGTGGTCGGTGAAGTTACAGGCTGGCAGGGGCATCCCGCTGAGCAGGTGCAGGCAATGAAGGATCATCTTGAACAGCTGAAAGCGCAGGGGATCAGCTCGTTGAACGATTCAATGTAAAGTGATTATCTGTTGACAGGAAATAACCTCCTGTACAGGTACGCTTCACTGAGAAGTATGCTATCTGTGGGCTGTGGGCCGGCGGGTACTTTTGCTATAAATATGTTGTAGTGTGTGCCGGCCTCTTCCACCAATTCAATTCTTATCCGTGTCCCGCCTTACATAAATTTAATGCGTTTTTGCTGCCCGCTTTCGGCTATTGCTTTTTCCAGCCTGGACAGCCGGGTCTTTTCCTGTTTGGCGCTCATGATCCAATGTATAACCATCCGTTTATATGAAGGCGCCTGCCGCTCAAAGAAATTCCAGGCCGCTTTACTCTTTTTGAACAATGTTTCATAGGCCGCTGCAAGGTCTGCAGGATCTTTTTCGTGGGCATAAATCTTTGATTTGCTCTCTTTTCTGTGGCTGAATGCCCGGAGTCCTGCTGCTGTCATCAGGCCCGCCTTGCTCAGTTCCTCCACCTTTTTTATGTTGATGGCACTCCATATGCTTGTTGCCTTTCTCGGTGTGAAACGGATGCAGTAGCTTTCCCCGTCAACAGATCTTCGTACGCTGTCTATCCAGCCAAAACAAAGCGCCTGGTCCACAGACTGCGACCAGCTCATCGAAGGCTTTCCACTGTTTACTTTGTAGAAGCCCATCAGTAATTCGGTCGCTTGGTTGTGGTGCTGTTCCAGCCACTTTCTGAATTCGTCCTGGTCCCGGAAGAATGTTATTTCCATTTTTTTATCCATGTACATTACCCGATGTCCCGGTGTGCTTCCTGTTAGTTGCTTTAAGGTTTCAATTCCGGCTTCTGATTACCTTTCATAGAGCCGGATGCTTCAAATTTACGAAAATTTGTTAACCGGATCACCGCAGCCCCGGGTCACTGTATTCCCCGCACATTTTGTCCAATTATCTGGTATACAGTGTTTTGCAGCAGCGCCGTTGTATCGTACCGGCTTCGGGCAAAAATAGTCATACAAATTAACTTTTTTTTAATAAATAAAATTTTGTTATTTGATTTTGTTTGACAGATATTTGCGATACAGGTTAAATATTTAACATATGTTTTTTAAAACATAGAAAACTTAGCAAAGGCGTACGATTGGTTAAGTTTTCTGCAAACCCCCATTTTAATATCATGAAAAAGTTGTTAATTGTTTCAGCCGTATGTTTATCTACAGTTGCTTTATTTTCTTTCAAGCCTAAGGATGAAGCCAATATCATTATGCAGGAGAATGCACAGTATGCTGTTAATGTAGGTATGTCCAGGGATTTTGTGGCATACTATGAACGGTACCACGAATCCGGTTTCGATGTGGCATACCCGGCATTTGCCGGATGGGTCAGGGCCGGAGTACAGTATGCAAGAGCCGTGTGGAATGCAAGCGGCAAGCAGGCATTCAAGAGGTTCATGGAAGAATTAAGCAGGGCTATCCCGCCATTCTTGCAAGAAGGTCATTATGGATTATCAGCTGAAGACTTAGCGACTGCTGAAGAGATCGGTCTGATAAACAGATTGTAACCCGCCCCGGAATGTATGTTAAGATGCTTGCAATCTTGACATACATTCTTTTACCTATAGTAGTTTTATATGAATAAATTATGGATAACCTTACTGATCGTGAGCTTAGTATTATTCTCTGTATATTTTTTATACGCTTCCTTTTTCTCGGCCAGCCATATTGCCGGAATTATCAATGAAAATAAAGAACACTATTCGATCATCCTGTCGGAAGACGACAAGGTTCTGATCAGCATTAATCCCGAAGTCAGCCGGCCGTTGGCAAGTGTTGTCAAGCTGATCGTAGCCATTGAATTTGCGGAGCAGGTCAGCGCCCGGCAACTGGATAAAACGGAGCAGGTTCCTATTGGAGCGCTGGAACGGTATCATATCCCTGATACGGACGGCAACGCACACGAAGAATGGTTGTCGTACCTGAAGAAAAATCAAAAATTGACCAACGACAGCCTGGTTGCTTTGTGGGAGGTCGCAAGAGGTATGATCGCATACAGCTCTAATGCCAATACTGAATATCTTATGGACAGGCTGGGAATCGACAACGTAAATGACAGGCTACAGAAACTGGGCATAAGGACACATTCCAAGATCAATTACCTGGTTTCAGATCTATACCTGACAGCGGGCGAACTGGAAACCAATACTGATGAAGAGCTTTATGACAAATGCAAACTGATCCATGAAAAGCTGAAGACCGGTATTATTTCAGCGGATAGCTTTGACCATGAAAAAGATCTGAGCCTGGAAAAGCAGCAACTGCTGAATAACCGGATGAGCAGCTCTACGGCCCTGGAATATTACGGGCTGATGAAGAAAATCAGCAGCAACACCTATTTCACAAATGAGGTGCAGGCGGAACTGAACAGCATTATTGAAAGGCAGTCCCAACCGGAAAAGTATGATATCATACGATATGGCGGGAAAGGCGGATCAACCCTCTGGGTTTTAAACAATGCTGTCTATCTGGAAAGAAAGAACGGGAAAAAATATGAATTCATTCTGTTCAGCAACTACCCGACAGAGGCTAATGATAATTTTTTGATTTCAAAGGTAATGGGAAAGCTGATAAGCGAAATCACGGATGATACGAAGCGGGCGAAAAAACTGATCAGTATAATTAATAAATAATTCAAATGAGGTACCTGAAAATTATATCAATAGCTTTCGTCTTTATTGTATTTCTCGGCTACTGGGGCGCAACCTTCCTGTTTTCCTTCCCGGAATCCAGTATTGTTATCGCTGAAAATTACCGGGGCTACAAAAAATTCCAGACTGCTTTTTATCAGAAATGGAGCTTCTTTGCTCCTCCGCCAACCTATAATATGCGGCTGCATTACATTTTCCGGAGCAATAACAGGCTTTATGATATAGAGATCTTTGAGAACCTGAATAATAAGGTAAAGGAAAAATACCTGTTTAATGATACCTATGCCAACGCGAGCTGGCTGTTATTTGCCAACGTTGATAACATAGTTCAGAGCATGGGTAAGATCCATAATTCATTCAGGGATATAGGTATTTCCTCGAACAAAGGCGTCAGTGAAACCGATTCTGCCGCATTGGCAAACGAGTATAATGATATTCGTATGACGCTGCAAAATATAGGCAGTATGCGGATATTGCTTCATCACGCCGGTACTGTAGCGAGGGAAATGAAGCTGCCGGAAGACTATGATGTACAAATTATAATCTCCGGTATTGATATCGTAAAGTATGGAGACAGGTATAAGGCTGATATCCAGGGGAAGGAAAATATTATGTTCGCTTCCAGCTTCTATAGCAATAAAGATAAAAAATGGATAGAGCTGAACGATTGATCGTATTCTTTCAAATTTAAAAAGCCAGTCATAATGAAAATATACGCCTACCTTAAAAGCAGGCTTAAGGAATATTATACCTATATATCCTCAAGCAATCTTTTTGAAAATTATTTACCGATATTCAGAGTATATATCTCTTTCCACATTTTAAAGAAAATATACTTAAACTGGGGCTCCACCGATCTCTTTTTAGATAAGACCATTTATACCAGCAAGTACAGTACTTTGCTGCCCCTGATAGAAAGCCGGCTATTCAATGATACCCCTGTGATCAATATCATAACGATCGTTCTGGCAATCTTATATGCCTTTGGGATCGGCAAAAATATAACCGCCCTGCTTTTGTTTTTCAGCGCATTGCTTTATTTTGAACCCTTTCTGTTTATTGCAAACGGCGGCGATAATCTTCTGTACTTCATAATGATTTATATGATTTTCGTAAATTCATATAAGCATTTGAATATTTTCAATAATTACAGGACCGGCGAGGTGTCGAATGTCCTGTCCAACCTGGCCACTCTTTCCATAATGCTGCATTTGTGTTTGGCGTATTTTGTCTCGGGAGTTCATAAAATGAGCGCAGGCGTATGGTTTAATGGTGTGGCAACATATTACGTCTGGCAACTGGAAAGATTTAATGCCCCGATCAATTATTTATTTTACAAAAACGCGTTTATTATTGGCTTTTCGACCTATTTCACTATTCTTTTTGAATTGCTGTTCCCTTTCCTGATCTGGATCAGGCAGTTCAGAAAGATATTACTGATCTCAGGCCTTGTGCTTCATCTTGGTATCTATTTTACTATGATGATCTATGATTTTGAGATATTGTTCATAGCTATATATGGATTCTGGATTTCAGATGCCACCTGGGGAAAGCTGTTTTTAAAAATCAATCCGGGTACCTTAACTGCTGCCAAATGAAAAAATTACCGCAAGATAAAGCCATCGTGTTCTTTGACGGTGTATGCAATCTCTGTAATGGGTTTGTACAGTTTATCATTAAAAGGGATCCGCACGATCACTTCAGATTTGCGGCATTGAGCTCTGAACAGGGGCAATCGGTTTTAGAAAGATACCATATTAAAGAAGACAGCATTGTCCTGATGGAAAATGGAATAGTATATACACGATCTGATGCCGTGCTGAGGATCTTCAGGCGGTTATCGGGTGTATATTCCTTATTATATTATGGAGTTTTTTTACCCAGGCCTGTCAGAGATTTCCTTTACAGAATGATCGCGAATAATCGTTACCGGATGTTAGGTAAAAAAGATGCCTGTTGGGTACCCGTGCCCGAATTGACCAAAAAGTTCCTGACCGATTAGGACAGCCTTCCATACGCAACGTGCCCCTGGCGATCTACCAGTGCGGTTACGTTAATCATCTTTAAGCGGCTTTGCGACTGTTGCATATGGACTTAAGTTGCTGTAAATACATATCGGATTATACTGCTGCAGTATATTATCATAAACATCCTTGCAAATTACCTTATCAGTGTTACGTCTCCCTTCATCATATACTCCTGATCGCTGCCCGGCATACTGTAACGGAGTACATAGTAATAGGTCCCCACATCGCAAGGCCTGCCATTGAAGGTGCCATCCCAGCCTGATCCGGGTTGAAGCGTATAGAAAACCCTTTGACCGTAACGATCGTAAACGCTGAATTCTTTCAGGGTCTGGCTGGTGATGTTGACTACCTTAAACACATCATTACTGCCATCGCCATTGGGAGAAAAAGCATTGGGCACCATAAGACCGGGCGGCATTATTTTCACTGATTCGCTGGCGGTATTATGGCATCCGTTTTTATCGTAGGTCTTAAGTGTTACGATATATTCGGCTATTTCGGGCGGATAAGTAAAGCTGGCATACTGCCCTTCACCTGCGGCACTGCCATAGCCGAAGTTCCAGACATATCCTGCAGCATTTTCTTCAAATCCTTTAAACATAAATACCGGGTCGGTGACAGGTGCGGCATTGGTAAAAGGGCTGACCTGTATAGCTGACCGGGGCAGGTCGTATACCCGGAATGTTTGCGTAGCGGTATCGGGACATCCATTATTGCCTATAGCTATAAGCTTCACTTTGTAAGCGCCGGCCTGGTCAAAAATGTGATGTAATGTTTTGGATGTATCGTTCATTGGCAGGTCGTCAATGAACCATGTTCTGCGTGAGGTATTGACGGTAAGGTCTTCAAATGCCAAAGTATCACTAATGCAAGATGTGTCAGGCAATCCTATCTGTGCCCTTGTACTTTCGGGCGACACGCTCACTGTTTTGGCAATGGTATGGGTACAGCCGGAGGTATCGGTTACCGTAAGGCTTACGGTATAGTCTCCCGGCCCGGGGTAGGTGTGCAGCGGATCGGGTACGATACCGGTATTGGCTGCTCCCGATCCGGGATCGCCAAAATTCCATTGCCACTGACCGATATGCCCCGCATTGGTAGCCGACCGGTCTAAAAACTGTATCTGGTTACAGATGCCGCCACCTACAAAATTAAAATCGGCATTGGTCTTTATTTCTTTCAGGATGTAGGTGAACGTAGTGCTGCAGCCGTTATAAGAGCCTACCTGGCAGGTGTATATTGCTCCGTCCACCGGGTTGCTGATAATGATGCTGTCGGTTGTGGCCCCTGTATTCCACAGGTAGGATCTAAAATCAGGGAGATAAGGTCTTATCGTAGCTGCTGCGGCTCCGTGACAGAAATAGAAAGTATCGTAAGGAGAACGCATCGCCGCGGAAATATAGCTGTATGAGCCGTGATGTCCTGTCCAGCAGTCGCTGTGCTCATATGCTATGGTAATGGTTTGCCCTGCATAGCTGCTAAGGTCCACAGCTACCGACTGCCAGGGCTGGTATAGGATACTGCCTATTTCCGGCAGAAAGCTGTAAGAGCTTAAAGGCGGGCTTGAATATACATTCCCTGCCGGGGTTGCGTTTCTGCCTCTTGAAGTAAGCTGTATGCCTCCGCAGGGCTGAGGAAACAAATAGCCACCTGATGCATTTTTTATGCTGAATTGATAATTGGTATTTTCAGCATCACCGTGCGTGATATCCATAATGGACGCTAACTGGAAAAATAATATCGGGTATGCCGCGTTGACGGTAATATCATATTTCATAGCATAAGATTTGGGATTGCCATAGCCACCACCCGCCGGTGCCCCGAGGCGTGCTACTTTTGCCAGCCCGTCGGGTACGCGTTTCAGGCCGCCGGTCCCGGCATTACCGTCCCAGTTGGTTCCGTATATCTCTACAATCGTATGACTGCCTGCGCCGGTCATCATGCCGTTATTGGTATAAGGTGTTCCCCTGTTGCCCCAGCTCAGCTGCCAGTTGCTGAAATTGCCCAGACTGAAGTCAAGATTGGGATTGCCCGGGTCCTGGTTAAACGGCTTTTGGGCTATGGTAGCATAGCTTAGGTGCAATAAAAGTATGGTGTAAATGATGTACCTCATTTTGGTATTTCTTCTTTTTATGAAACAACAAAAGAGAATGCCTTGTATAGCAGCCTCCTTTTGTTATTGAGTTGTTGGTATGTAATCCCGTTTTACCTTTGATGCTCCCGATGAATAAATGAGCTATGTTACTTTTCAGATGGCTTCGCTATCGCTTCATTCAAAATGATCACCGGGAGGAATAGGCAATGTACAACGGGCAGTTGATGACGGACAATTGTCAATTGTACATTATATCCTTACTCCTTCACTATTTTTCTTACCGCCGCGCCTTCTTCGGTAGTTATCTTAATGAAGTAAAAGCCGCCCGGAAGGTCTTCAAGAGACAGTTGGGAGTGAATAGTTGATAGCGATTGGATTATAAGCGTTCTGCCGTCTGAAGCATTTACGGTAAGGGTTGCCTTTCCTTTAAGCCGGGGCAGCTCTATATGCACCACATCGCTTACAGGAGTGGGGTAGATCTTCATATCGCTGAACAATGCGGTCTCGCTGATCCTGATGGGCGTATGGCTATACGCTGCCGAAGTATCCGTACAGCCGTTAGCTCCTGTTACCACTACACTGTAATTGCCTGCTGTAACAGCCTCATAGGTTTGTGCGGTAGCCCCGGTTATAGGGTTGCTGCTGCCATCCAGCCATTGGTAGCTGCTGTAAGTACCTGTGCTTAGCGTATTACCGCTTGCGGTAATAACAGGCGTTACCACGCTGTCTACATGTACCACCAGCTTTACAATGCTGTCGCAACTGATGACGTTTACCAGCGTATCGTAATAGCTACCTGCTGTAGTGATGGTATTGCCCGCCCAGGTATAGCTGCCGCCTTTACAGATAGTGACGTCCGGCTCATAGCCGAAGGCAGGGCAGGCCGCGAGCTTAAAGTACCAGTTGCGGATTACGGTGCTGTTAACACCTGTAGTTATAAGCGGATCTAAGTCGCCGTCTATAGAATTACTTAAGGCGCGAACTGATATGGAGCCGTCTGATTCTCCCTTAATGCTTTGCAGCCCGGATTCGTTCCTGCTTCCTCCAAACTGCTTATGCCAGATAAGGCTTCCGTTATCTTTGCTGAGCTTTAAAATATAAATTTCGTGAGACCAGGCATTTGAAGTACCTGTATGATAATTGGGCAAGTCGGTAGCGCCATATGCAAATGCCCCGAAAATCAAATTACCATCCGGCATAACAGACATTTTACAGTATTGTTGCAGAGGAACAGAAGATTGGTTGGGTCTTACTGAGGTGCCAATACTTGTTCCCAGGGATTTTTCCCAGATAATGCTACCATTTTCCGGGGCGATCTTCAATATCCATAAATTGGGTTTGCCTCCTGGAACGGGAGTGGAAATATCAATATCATTGGATTGTGAATTGCCGTATATCACAATGGCGCTGTCGCTTAGCTGCATCATGCTTCCCGTAAGGTTATCGTGGTTAGAGCCGCCATAATTCCTTTTCCATATTATATTACCCAGGCTGTTTAATTTAAGCACCCAAATGTCTGTATTTCCCCTTGCGCTATCTATATCTCCATCCTGTATGGCCGTTTCTCCGCCGACCAGGTAATTCCCGTCCATTAGCTGGATAACGGTAGCTGCTTTGTAAGAAGACCCGAACGGATTGCTTGCCGGGATGTTCCCTCCATAGGCTTTTGTCCAAAGCAATGTGCCGGCTGTATCTGTTTTTCCTATCCAGTAATTAGTAGCATTTCCGTAGCGTTTAATACCGCTTAAGTCGCCGTCATCAGACTGCACATTACCTGTAAATATAAATCCGCCGTTCACTTTATCTTCCGACACATCGTTAATAACCTCGTTATGTGTACCACCGAAGCATTGTATCCACTCAGTGTTGAACAGGCTGTCATATTTGATCAATACGCCATCTGTGGTATTAAGGGTAGAGCTATACGAAATATAAGTGCCGTAATGATAGGGCAATCCGGTAAAATCGCCGTCAGCTCCGTTGATAGTACCATAGGCAATGTAACCGCCGTCAGCCGTTTTTTTAATGCCATTTAATACAAAGGCTGCGGTATCGGCGCTTACAGGTGTTATGGTAAAGAGTGTATCATTCTCGTGATTTCCTATACATACAACAGTGCCGCTGACACCCAGTAATTTACCTCCTGGTAATTGTTGAGTAGGCGTAAAGGTATTTGTATTTGCCGGCGCATGTAATACTGCCGTGCTCCATTCCAGGGGCGGTGGTGCGGAGGTTTGTGCAACAACAGCCCGGACCATAACGCTTAACAACAGTGTAATTAATATTCTCATTATTTATTATTTTATCTAATCCATTTTAAAAAATGGAGGAAAGTGTCTTATACACTTCCCTCCATAGGATTAACCATTATTGATTATGTTTTCTTTTAGCGTTTTCAAGAACCGCTTTCAGTTCGGCGCTATGTTCCAGGAGATGCCCCGGGATATTGCAGTCGCTGATACATTTATGCTCAAAATCCACTTCTGAGGTCCATTCCGTACCTCCACTGTGCGGTATGGATTGCAGGTCCGTTACTTTTACAATGTAGATGGTAAGCTTACCGTCACATACTTTGTAGAATACCAGGATCCTGAATATCTCCAGTAAATACCCAGGAGGTGTGTATTTATAATATCCTACCTCAGGCGGTATGGCTGTGGGTCTGTCATTGCCTATGCTATTGGAAGGCACAGCTATAATATTTGCGGGTACATTAGTACAATCAAGCGTACTGATGTCAGTAGAATAAGGGATATTGACTTCATTCAGATACCCCAGATTCCAGCCTGAGCCCGTATCTGCGGAAAGATAAGTGTTGAACTGATTGCTGAAGGATAAAACAGTTCCGATATTTTTGGTGACCACTCCCCAGGAACCCGGTAATCCGACATCTGCGGTCGGAACCTTGTCTCCTGTCCATATACCTGTTTCCGGTCCTACAATAGCATCCGTGTGCTTTGAATTGTCTGCACATCCGCAGTCTCCTGTTATTTTTTGCTCTTTTTTAGTACTCATTTTGTTTGAGATTTGTAAACCGCTACCATTTTGGATATTGAGTCTGGTATAGGCTTGTTGAAAAAAATATTTGTATGCAGACTATGCATGGTGTAATCGTGTGTCCGAATTGTGCGAAATACTTCGGTAGAGCATTCTTTATCTTGCTGCACACTATGCAGCTTATAAAGCACCGGGGAGCGGAAAAAAAATGAAACTGATAGAAAAGAATATTCTATTTTTGTTTTCAGAAGAAAAATGCTGTCGAGGCTATTTATTTTTCTTCTCCCAGGTGGTGCGGTCTGACCACCGCATCGCCTTCAATAGGATGCCGGGTAGGGTACCACCGCCAATCGTGGCGCTGTTCCTGCCCGGCATTTCGTTTTTGATGAAACTTATACCCTGTCATTTGTATCAGTTTTCAATGGTTAAGGTTATTTTAAAGGCAAAGGTAGCTGCCATATAATTTCCCCGTGTCATTCTAAGGTCATAGTTCTGTCAAATATTTATGACAAAATATTTAAATATGTAGTATGTAATTTTCCCTGAAATCATGTAGAGTCAGCAGCAAAGGCTTTGCGGGGGGGATGGACTGGATTAAAAAAGCCTGATAAGGCACATTCGCATTTTTTGTATGTCAGCGAACGCCACGAAATAAAAATTTTCTTTTTCTGTGTGTGGGCAAAAAAAAATTAAATGCAGAGGCTGTGCGTAGGCTTTGTGCAGCAGCTATTTACACATAATGTCTAATTATAGCTGCAAATGTTGATTCCATTAAAAATAAACACCAGAAGTATTTGAACTATAATGTTTTGCATTATGTTAAATAGCTTAGCTAAAAATTTATTTCTTTTTTGAAGGGTAGGGGATTTTTTAATTCAATTTTTCATCGGGTGGCGAAAAGCACACTCTTTTGCAAGCTTTGGTTTGTGGGTTGGCTTTGTGCGGCTTGCAAATGTGTGTGCTCGTGGGTGGGTTAGTATAAACTTTCATATTCTTTATCATCTTTCATTTTTTCAATTAGAAAGTCAACCCATTGTTGCGTATAGCCATAATGCCCAGTTAGTCTATCATAAATGCAATACTTGTCATTTGTATTGTGAGGATTATTATCTTTAGAATTTGGTCTAACTTGGTATCTTTTCCAACATCGTGTATGAGTGTCTGAATTAAATTTGTTTTTCTTAACTCCATTTTTTGTGATTTTTGGATTTCCAAGTGCCTTTTGAACTTTTTCAACGACTTTTGCAGGAAGTATAAGGTTGTGATTACTTACTGCTTTTTCAACAACTTTTTCTTTTATTAGTGCGGCAAATCTTTTTGTGTTCTTTTTTTCTTCATCACTTAATTGGTCATATCTGACGAATTGAACAGGTAAAGCATCTTTTGATTGGTGATTTGACACTTGAAGTAAAAATGCTTTAAAAGCATATTGTCCGCTTTCAATAATATCCGTTGTTAATGAAGACCTGTATTGTTCAAGGAATTTCACAACTGCTTTCAAGTCTTTATTTGATTTTGCAGCTGCTACGAGGTTTTTTGAAGATGGAAAAAGTTGAAGTGAAAAAGACAAACTTTCCCGAATACAATAATCTGTCCCAAATTCTTTTTCTAAAATCTTGTCGTAATTAATAACCATTGCCTGACATTCCGCAAATAAATCAGGGTCAATTTCAGGAAGCGATTTGTGTTCTATTATGTTTCTAAGAGGTATGAATAGTTCTAAGTTCTTTTTTATGGGATTTTCGCTATCAGATTTGTAATATTCTTTTAAGCAAGTGCTTAGTTCCCAATAACAATAGTCGTTGTCTTTAACCTCAAAACGGTTACTATTCTTTTTTCTGTAAAAGGGTTTGATTTTTCTTTTGAAAAATACTGCGTGAAAAAGAGCCGTCCAAGCTATAACCATTAGTATGATAAAACCACCAGAACGAAATTTTATTGCAGGTTTATTGTATGTTTCAATTGCCAATAACGCAGCATCTTTGGATTTTTCCAAAGAACGTTTTGTAGCTGCTGGCAATCCTTTTGGCATAATTATTCAGATTTTAAAATTTCCGCTAATTCTTCAAATGATGAAATTCCGTTGATGTCTGTTGTGTCAATCCAATCAATTCCGCCTGCTGGCAAATAGTTTATGATGCCCGTTTTGAAATTATACTGTTCGTTAATTTTCTTCATATCAATGAACCAATCCATTGGCAACTTTTTTAGTCTAACAATTTCTTGAAAGTCATTTGATAGTTTGTTTGCCGACACTCCTTTTTGAATGAGGAGCAATAAACCTAAATCTATGGTTTTAGCTACTTGTAAATATCCAACTAACTGAGAATAATCTTTTAAACTCAATTGGCTTAGATACTTCGCTTCAATCAATATCAATCGAACTTTTTTGTCGGGATTGATGATTGAAAACACTATATCGACTTTCAATTTTGGAATGTACGTTCCGTCTTCTTTTATGGTAATGCCCGATTGCTTTTCTAAATCCGAAACAATAAAATCTAAAGTCTTGTTACAAGAGTAAAAAACGGTGTAATCTTCCCCAAGATACGTGTTTAGGTATTGGCTGAATTTCTTTGAAAATTCTTCGTAATAGCTTATTTCGTTCTGTACCACTATTTCAATTTTACTGTTAAATTATCTACTTTAATTCTTGTTTTTATAAGTTGTTGGTTTAAGCTATTGCTTACGGACGAACAAATAAATGCTCTGTCGTTCGTTGCATTTATAACCAACAAAGGACTGTCAAAAGTTGCTCCAATAGTTTTTAAGGTCAAGATTTCCGATGTGTGTTTTTGGATAATGTCTTCCATTGAACCCGTATGTCTTTTTCCATTTAAAGTTTCAGCAAAAAGATAGGCAATGCCTTGGTCAATCCCTGTAAAACTCTCAAAATCTTCGTGTTCAATAAGTCTTGATACTTTGGCTTTGTGTGTTGATATTTCCAATTCAGAGAAATATTCTGTTTGGATTTCTTTCAGTTTTTCCAACAGTTCTGTTTTCGTTCCTTTTGATAATCTTGGGAAGAAGTTGATGTACTTGTTTTTGTCTTTTACCAATTTTTCGATTTCTTCAACAGGTGCGTGAGGACAACCCAAAACTGCACAAAAATGATGATAATGGAAAAATAATTTGTTCCTTACTTCAATCGGCAGTTCATTAGAATTTTGGTCTGTATGAACAGAAACAGGACTTGGTGTTCTTAGCTTTCGTAAAATACAAGGTATTTGTTCTTCTTTCTTTTGGTGCTTTTCAATTTTCGTTACGTCAATAGATTTGGCTTGTAATGCAAATGAATATTGCGTAAGAAATGAACGAACTAAGAACCGAATTTTAAATCCCTTTTTCCAACCTTTGTAATCGGGGTCAGATGCTGAATGTTGGTTTGGGTGGTTATATAAAATTTGGTCTGTCGTTGACCCTAAATTTGTAAGCCAAGCACAAAGTTGAACAACAAAATTGAAATTCCGTGTGCTACCTGGAATTTCAACAGAAACAACAGGTGCGTCATCGGTAAATCTTCTATGTGATAATGTCAGGCTTGCTCTTGTGTCAAAAACTCCCGACAAAAAACTTGCTGTGTTTACTCCTGTTAATTTTTCTTTCGCAATAGTCAAATCGGCGGTTGATAATAAGAAACCACCTATCGGCAATCCCAAAAATTCCAAATCTTTTTTCAGGCTTGAAATATCAGAATTGTCAATCGGCATTATCAGCCATTTTCCGTTTCCTATTTCATAAGTTACGTTGAAATTGTATGACGAATTGAAATATTGGCAAATCTTCGTAAGAATATCTGTTGCAATGATATTCATACGTTTGGGTTCCATTCCCCACTTTTTAAACGGAAGGTCAATTACAAATGTGTTTTCGTCTATTTTTCCACTTCCAACCAATAAACCAAGTATGTACGCTTTAATGTGGTTAATCTTCTCCATTTTCTAAATGCTTTTCTAAGGCTTTGGCAATAACCCAAGCAAAAACAGGCGGAACAGCGTTACCAATTACTTTGTAAGCATTCGCAATGGTTTTGTATGGAAATTCAAAATTATCTGGAAATGATTGTATTCTTGCAATCTCTCTGATTGTAAATCTTCTATTTTCAAAAGGGTGGGTAATACCGCAATTTTCGGGTTGAGCCGATGCCGTAATCGTTCCGTTGATTTCGCCTAATGCAAATCTTCGATAAAAATTAGGTGCGTGATATTTCTTTGGATTATCCCAAATCTTGCGAAAACGCTCTGACATATCTTCGGGGTTCATATTTTTCCAAGATTTTCCCTTTGAAACTGTCTTGCTAATTTTAGTTAGCGGAACTTTCTTTTTGAATTTGGCTAATGCTTCTTTGCCGTCATCGCAAGGTCCGATTTTATCAACCATATATTGTCCACCTGGGGAATACTTCCAAAAATCATTTGCTTGTGGAGCATTTTTGGGAATATCACACAATGCAGAACCAAGATATAAATCGTAAGGATTATCTACTTCGTTAGGTAAATTGTATTCAGCTACAATTTGTTCTAACAAATTGAAATCAAAATACCCCAAGTCTTTTCTTAATCCAATTATGATTAATCGCTGACGGTTGGAAGGAACTCCGTAATTACTGGTTTTTAAAAGTTTGTAACAAGTTTTAAACCCTAATTTTTCTGTTCGTTTTACGATTTCATCGGGAATGCTTGTGCCATCTTCCATTTTAGATGACATAATTCCTTTTACATTTTCAAAAACAAAACCGATAGGTTTGTTTTTTCTTTTCAGTCCTACTTTGAGTAATTTTTCGCACTCTTCAAAAAGATTTCCCCTTTCATCATTGATACCTTTTCTCAATCCTGCATTTGAAAACGGCTGACAAGGAAAACCTGCAAGTAAAAAATCAAAATCGGGAATGTTTTCAAAATCAACGTCCTTTATATCTTCACGGTGTAATTCGTGATTATTGAAAAAAGAAGTGTTGGCATTATAAACATATTCGGCTGCTGGGTCAATATCGTTTGAGTATTCAATTTTGAATTTAGTTTTATCAAAATGTCTGTCCCGAAAATTAAAATTTCCCGAAAAACCCAAATCCAAACCACCGCAACCACTAAAAAGTGATACGATTTTTAAAGTCTGATTTTTCTTTGCAGAAGTTTTAAGTTTATTGGTTCTAAAGTCAATAAACATTTGCGGTTCTTCTACAACTGAAATTGTTTCAAAGTCTGTTTGGTTGTACATAATGTTTAAAGCTTTAATGTTGTTTGTTTTGTGTTTTTCTGTCTGATGTACTTTACTTTTTCCTCTGCAAGTGTAAGTACATTGTCATTGCATTTGTATTGATATAGCGTATTTGCAATTTTTTCGCTTATCAATTCAGATTTCAAAGTCTCTAAGTCAAGATTAAATGCTTTGGCAAGATTAGGTAAACAATCTTCGTCAAATGCTTTTTTTCCTGTTTCAATTTTACTTAATGCTCCCGAGTCGATACCGAGTTTCGCTCCTAATTGAGTAAGAGTTAAACCGTTTTCGGTTCTTAGCTTTCTAACGTATTCTCCAAAGTTTGCTTCCATTGTCTTGAAATTTTTATCTTGACGATTTCGACAAAAATATAAAACATTATTCGATTGTGCCAAATATTTTAGTAAAAATCTGTCGGGTGGTGGGTGGGAAGCGTTGGCAAAATTGCAGCTCTTTTGCAAGCTTTGGTTTGTGCGTGGGCTTTTGTGCGGCTTGCAAATGTGCTGCAAGTGCGGGGGAAAAAATTGAATTAAAAAATGTGCGGTGGGAAAAAGAAATAAATTTTTGCAGAGCCTGTGCGTTGGCTTTGTGCAGCGCGGAGACATAATAGCGTTGGAAATTGTGCGGTTGCATTTTGTCCTATAATTTCGCGTTATGTTACAATAGCCGATCCTTTAAAATTTTGCCTTCTGTGCGTGGGCTAAATGCGTGATGGGATAGGAGCGGCATCCTTTTGGGGCTGGGGTTGTAGCCCTGAACAGGAACATTATTCTTTATTTCTTCTTACTTATTTTTTAGAAAGGAAGGCTCGCTAACAGCACCAAAAGATACAGCGGATAGCCCGACCCCTGCCCGCCAAATATCAATAACAAATAGGGCAGGGGGCACGCCCATATAAAAAACAATATGCCTGAAAATATGCCTAACCAACAGACGACAATAACAACCCGCAATACGCTTGGGTGGCGGGTGGGCATAGGTGTTAGCGGCGAAGCCGCATAACAAAAGTATAAGTTACTGAATTAATAGAAATCATCATGTTCTATTTGTGCAATATGATGATTCTCAATTTGATGTTTAATTACAAAGGGATCTACATAAAACTTATCCGCAATATCTTCTATTTCCTCTTCTGTAATAATTTCATGGGAAACTTCTTTTCTTAGTTTTTCAGCAGGAACAAGAAATTCAGCAGCAAAAGCTCTATTTCTTTTTTGATTCTCAATATGAGATTTTGTTACTAACGATAACTCACCAACTGAAGAAAAAAAGTAATCATAAAGTGCCCTACAGTATGCGAACTTTGTCTTGTTGGAATTTGTACCCAAGTTTTTGCCTAATACAAAAAAAGGGCTATTTTCATCATTTACTCCACTCACAACGGAAATTGAATTAGGCAAATCTTCATATGCTATTATTAGATTCAAGTCATTATCAGCAACTTTTAATGCATGGCTAATATCATTAAAATCTTTTAATATGTGACCATTTAGTTTCAATTCTTTTCTTAATTCCCTTGCAGCTTCATAACCTTCTATCCATGGAAATTGAAATTCTTTAACTTTCGATTGGATTTTTTGATGAATTCGATCTAATTTTTCTATATGAAATTTATTTTCTTTAATACGAGAAATAGCTGTCATTGTTAAACTAGCATCTCTTTGAATATTAATCGGGTTACACGCAATAAAAAAATCATTTAAAACTTCATTCGGAAGTTGATTATAGACCTTTATGATTGCATCCGATTGATTTGGCGTTACATTAAAAGGATCAATACTAGCAGATGCTGATATTTTGCAAAATTTTATCTCGTCAGCAGTTAACTGATGAATACTTTCCCATTCCTGTTGTAATAAGGTTCCAGATATGCCTTTGGCATCTAAACGATTCACCACTTTATCAACAAAGTCAAAAAGGTCTTCTTGTAAAAGGTCAACAGAAATTTTTGTCTGTCCAGATCTTAGAAATTGAAGTTTATGATTTTTAAGTATCGCTTTTCTCCATTCTATAAGAACTAAATCACCTATTGGTTTGATACTTAAGTTAGGCAGGGCGTAACCTTCTCTAGCGTAAGATAAGTTATGTCTGCTCTCATATTCTTTAAGATCTATTTTATTAGGAGTAAACGGCTCATACAATAAAAACCACCAATTAAGAACGATCCATTCAGCTAATGGATATAGAGGTAAATTAATATTGTCCTTTACAGTATCCGATTTTCTATCAATTAATTCAGAAATTATTTCGTCATTATATGAAATACGTAAAGAAGCCCAAGTAGCAATTAATTCTTGCCCCTGAACATCAGTATCGGTTATATCCTGCCAGTTATAAGTGAAATCTAATTTATTCGGCATATATCTTATTAATGCCCGGAGGCCACTCAAATTGATTAATTGGAAAGCCTTTATACTCTCCACTTTCCTTATTAATTAGTCTTCCCATAAAAACTGTGTTCTCATATTTGAACCATACATAGCGAGGAAAATCACCTTCAAAATAATCACATACTGCTCCTTTTTCAAAGGCTATTTTTAACCATTTATTTACTAAATCTAAATCATTAATCCAACGAGGACACATGGAGGCATCAGGTCGAGGCCTTGGTATTTTCCCTTCAATCAAACGACTCGGTGCATCCTTGTGTTCAACACTACCAACATATGAAACTTTATCCTTTATTGCTTCAAGGTGTTTGACGTTCGGATTTTTGGTCAATTTATTGGGCAGAGGTCTTTGTCTATTTGGACTACGCATTTAATTACAAAATTAGTATAATAATTAACATCAACAGTGAACATACAGTAATTTAAGAACTACTTTAACCCCTCCAGCCTCGCCATCATCTCATCCTTCTCCTTCAGCATCCTTTCGTACAAAGCTATTTTTTCTTCATGAAGCTGAATTAATTTATCAATAGGATGAATGTGCATTGTACCATAGTTAAAGAAGTTAGCATGATCGCCAAACGTATTAGCAATAATATTCACCGCCTGTTCCTCATCAAAATTCTGGATCGCCTCCACCGGTATTTTCAATAAGGCAGATATTTTTTGAAGTAGGGGAGTATCAATAGTTTCCTTTTGTTCAAGTAAAGATACAGCTTGCTGGCTCATGTTGAGGTCAAAAGCCAGGGCATCTTGTTTTATACCCAGCATTTCACGGAAGCGTTTAATGTTGCGGCCCTCGTGTACTTTATGGTTCGGCATAGCAGTATGTGTTGTCATAGGAGCAAATTTAGTTTTTTCAAATTAGATTATGCAAGCCTAAAGATACATAAAATACTAGCTTTTCTGTTGTAACACACAATCAATTTTTGTAGGAAACAAAACCCCGCGACCGTTGCTTTGTACCAACAAAAAGCTAAGCTATGCAAACAGTAAAAACACCCCGCATTACAAAAAACATCCGCCGCATGACGGTATGCCGCTATGCGTTCAGGGGCATCAACAGCAGAACAACCACATCATTCCCGGCATTGCGATTGGCGGGCAAATGGTTACAGGATAGCGGTTTCAAGCCCGGCCATGTGGTAGATATTGCCTGCGAAAAAGGCCGGCTTACCATCACCATTGCCAAAGAACAAAAGTATGAAGCCTTGCAAGAGCGGTTTCAAAGGGAACAGATTGAGATTGTATAGGTGGATTACATTATGTTAAGTAGATGATTTCGGAGCCATTACACCCTGGCTGCTGTAAATGAGTTATAGGCCTTATTAGGACCGGCCTTGAAAAAATGGCGTGAAGAAAATGGTGCAGGAAGCCGTCCGTGCCTTGGCACGGAAAAGCCGCCGCTGTTTGAGCCTGCAGTATTTGTTTAATTATGATGCAACCTTGCGGCGAGTTTCGGCGGGTTTAGGCTTTCTGCGCCATTTTTAGCCGATTTTTTCACAGCCTTGATTTTTTGGTTCTTTTGCATCAAGGCAAAAGAACGATAAACAAAAACCGCGAGCGCCCGCCTGGAAACCTGTAATTATAGACAGCAGGCATATTGCAGGTTTACAGGCCAGCGAGCGACCATAAAAAAGAAGCGTTGGCAAAAAGGCAAAAATTTTAAAGACGCTACAAACACGGCGTGAACATGGGTGCAGTAAAAAATCCTGTGTAAGTTTTCAGTTCGACACAGGAATTTTTACCAGCCCATGGAGCGCCTGCCATTACGGCTATTTACCCGCAAGGGCAAGGGCTGCACCAAAGTATCCTTCCCAAAACAGATTTTCAAATGTTGTGTGAGTTCGTCTGCAAGTTGCAAAACCTGATTTGCAGCCCGCAGACATAACGACTAATTATAGGACAAACCATGAGAGCCGAACTGATCGAAAATCAAAAGCTCAATAGCAATACAAAAGCTGATACATTATTTAACATAATATTGTTATAGGACAAACGTCACCTGGCTGCATTAACTGTCCGGCCAAAACGCAGCCATCGTTTTGTCCTATAATTTACATTATGTTAAGTTAAATTACAAACGAACACTATCTCACTTATTCATTGCTATTCTAATCTAAAGTGAACCTTTACTGTTCCACTGACCAGCTGCCTTCTTAATCGGTACTTTTATCATTATCTTCCCAGGCTGTTTAAAAGTGTCGAAAAAACGAAAACGGTTATGAAATATTTCATAACCGTTTTCCGTGCCCAGAACAGGAATCGAACCTGCACTCCCTTGCGAGAACCAGATTTTGAGTCTAGCGCGTCTACCAATTTCGCCATCTGGGCAAGCGTACCGCTTGTGTGGTGCAAATGTAGAGTAAGGAGCTTATACAAACAAATATTTTGTAATTTTTTTTAGCGGCTACTGCAGGAGCTGCCCCAGTCGTTGTACCTGGTGATCCACCAGCTTTTGCAGCGGTCCGGAGGCGATCATTTTCAGCATCATATTCAACTCTGCCTGTATGGTGAAGGTCGCTTTGGTCTGGTCGTCCGCTTGTGGTTCCAGTGTCCATTTTAAGGTAATATCTATAGGTGCTTTACCCTTGGGTACCGCGCTTACTTCCCTGTTCGCGACCCTGTTGCTGACTTCCAGGTGCAGACTGGCCATATTTTTAATAGTAAAAGAAGCTTCATCAGGTGTGGCTTTCCAATCCTGTATATTATCAGGCATCAGTTGCTCATGATTGCTCAGGTCCTTTAAGAAAGTATATACTTCCGTTGCCGGCTTATGAATGATAACGGAATTTTCAAATGTTGTCATAGGTTGTATTGCTTAATATTAAATGATAATAATCTGGTCATAAAAAGGGTTATCTTGGAACGGGTACGGATTTAAGCAGCTCTGCAATGATATCATCGTTCATAAATCCTTCCATTTCCTTTTCCGGCATTAAGACAATACGGTGCCTGAGCACGGGAGGCGCCAGGTACATAATGTCTTCGGGTATGACAAAGTCTCTTCCCTGCAGGATGGCGTAGGCTTTGGCGGTTTTCATCAGGGCGATGCTGGCGCGTGGCGAAGCGCCGAGGAAAATATCCTTGTGGTTCCTTGTAGCCACCACGATCCGGGAAATGTATTCCAGTATCTCATCGCTGATATGGATAGTGTGTACCCGGGAACGCAGCTCCAGCAGGGTCTCTTTGGTCAGGATAGCTTTAAACAGCCTTGCCATACTGCCTTTGCCGTTATGGTGCAGCCTGAGGATATCCAGCTCTTCTTCGGCTGTAGGATACCCTATGGATATTTTAAAAAGGAAACGGTCCAGCTGCGCTTCGGGCAGGCGGTAAGTGCCTTCATGCTCTACCGGGTTTTGCGTGCCTATGATCAGGAAAGGCGCATCCAGCCGGTACACGGCGCTGTCCATAGATACCTGTCGCTCTTCCATGACCTCAAAGAGAGCCGCCTGGGTCTTGGCTGGCGCCCTGTTGATCTCGTCTATCAGCACGATATTACTGAATACAGGGCCTTTATTAAAGGAAAAGGAAGCCGTTGCTGGATTGAAAATATTGGTACCCAATACATCGGAAGGCATCAGGTCCGGGGTGAACTGGATACGGTTATAAGCTACATCCAGCAGTCCTGCGGCGGTTTTGGCCATCAGGGTCTTGGCTACCCCGGGCATACCTTCCAGCAGGATATGACCGTCAGCGAGTATGGCCACCAGTATAAGGTCGATGATATCTGTTTTACCGACTATTATCTTACTCATAGCCGCCTGCAACTGTGCTACCGCGTCACTGATGGTCTGTATATCTGTTCTTGCCTGCAGCTCTTCATTGTTGTCCGGTGCAGCAGCTCCTGGTGCCAAATGTTCATTTGTGATGTCCATGATTAAATAATTTTGTGATACTGTCTAGTGTAAATATATCCTGGCTGTCCAGTGGTATCCTGTCCTGCACCTTGCGTATCAGGGATATCAGGATATTGATCTTTTCCAGGCGCACCTGCGATTTGATATGCAGGCTTTCGGCAAAGTGTTCATCAATATGCCGGGTGTCTATATAATACCTGCTTCTTACAAAGTCCAGGAAATACAGGATTTTCTTTTCCGCCAGGTTATTGAGATTGCCTTCATTGAAATATAGATGACCTATTGTTTCTATAAAGGCCTGGGTATTATTGTTGTTGACCGCTATTTCAGGCACCATTTTCTGGCGGCGCTTAAATTCGAAAAGTATAAAGGCAGCCAGTAAGACCAGCAGCAGGTAAAACGCCCACCTGAAAGAAGGATATTGCAGCAGCAGGTCAAAATCCGTTACCCTGTTATCGTGATGCATAAAAGAGCTGAAGATGATTTTAGTGTAACGGTTGCCGTTCCGGAATCCCAGCAGTTCTTCAATATATTTTTTATTATCCCCGAGCATACTGATATTGGTAAATTCGATCGGGTTGGTATGGATCATTATGGTGCCGTCCCCCCAGCGGTAAAGGATAAGATCGGGGTAGTTATTATAATACCCTTTTACCCCGCTGTCATATGCCGTGTCCGGTTGCATGGCCTGTGCCGGCAACGCTACTGCTGCTTCGTATTGGGACACTTTTTCCTTATGCAGTATCTTCAGCTCCCCATCGCCCTGCAGGCTTTTATCGGTAAGCGTAAAAAAGAGTGAATGCTGCAGGAGCGTATCGAATGCACCGGCTGACAGGATAAGGTGGTTACCGCTGTACACATAATCCATCAGGTAGCGAAATTCTGCTTCCGAAAAGAAGGCCGTCTGCCCGATCAGGATCATTAATTCATTGGCATCTGCTGTATATTGATGTTGTGTAAAATTAAAGTTAGACTTTAACAGGTGGACGGGTGTCTGTGGAAAATAGTGATACAGGGCTTTACTGAACAGGTAAGTGCCGAAGGGTTCTTTGCCGTTCGGATCCATAGTGATATTCCAGTTGACCGCATTGTTCCCCCCGCTTCCGCAGGAAGCCAGGCAAAACAGTCCTGCCAGTACCAGTATTATCTTAATCCTTATGCTCTTCATAAATTAAATGCCTAATTGCATGTCGTCGTATTCCAGGATATTAACGCCGTTCACAAAAACATTTACATCATTGTACAGCATGGACGCGGCGATGGCCTGAGCCGGAATGCTGTGATACTTAGACCATTTTCCCTTGCAAAATTTATCAAATATAGGCATAATTGCAGTGGCAATGCGCTCCCCTGTCCTTTTCTCGCCTTTCCTGTTTCCCAATATCAGCGACGGCCTGTAGAAAAAAGTACGGGTCACTTCGAGCGCTGCGATCTCCTCTTCCAGTTGTCCCTTTATCCCGGTATAAAAATTAGATGCTCCCTTTTTGGCGCCGATGGCCGATACCACGTGCACCGCGTTCAGTTGTCCCCTGATCATACTGCGCTGTATGACCGTTTTGGGTATGGTGATCTCTATAAACCGGTATTGCTCCAGGTCAGGTGTTCTTTTACGGGTAGTGCCCATGCAGGAAAAGATGCTGTGAACCGGTATCAGGTCGTTCATGAAGTCAAAATCCCGGAAGTCCGTAATGATCTCCTGTACCTTTTCGTGCTGTATCCCGGAGGGTCTCCTGTTGATGAGTATAATATGCTTATACACGCCGTCTGCTATCAGCTCCTGTACAACAAAAGAACCCACAAGGCCGGTGCTGCCCAGTACAAGTGCCGATTTGTTCATATATGGTCGAATTTAATGCGTTAATAGTATAAAATTCATTAATTTTGGCAACCGCAAAATCGTGCGTAAAACTAAGCTAAGTTTAAGAAATACGAAAGAAAAATAACTTGCTACGTCTTAAAAATATGATTTACATTACCGGGAGTTGTCTTCCTGCGTGCATATTGCTGTCATTGCTCTTACTGGCAGGATGGTTGCAGCCGTATCATGTCACAGCCACCACTCCCGACGGTGATACATTTACAGTCAGGTTCATAGACGGAACAGCCGCCATGACACCAGACGACAGTATGCAGTTTTATACGTTTATAAATAATTACGGGAGTGATACGACTATGGAGCTGTTATTATTCCAGAATATGAAACTAAGCTGCTGGGGTAAGCCGGAAGCACCCTATCTGACTAAAAGAAATGCCTTTGTTTTCCAGGCTGTTCTTAACAGGAGCAGATGGAACCTGATATCTGCTACCATGCCCACAGGTGAAAGTAAATTGGTTTGGATAAGACAGGAAGATGAAAATTTTTGACTACCCGGAACACCATATATTTCAGTACAACGATCATAACTAACTATACTTTAAATATTACCTATGTCATTTCAACCTCAAAACAAAATCAGAGTTGTAACCGCAGCATCTTTATTTGACGGACATGATGCCGCCATTAATATTATGCGCCGCATTATGCAGGCCAATGGTGCGGAGATCATACACTTAGGTCACGACAGGAGTGTGCAGGAAGTGGTGGATTGCGCTATCCAGGAGGATGCCAACGCCATTGCTATGACCTCCTACCAGGGCGGTCACGTGGAGTACCTGAAGTATATGTACGACCTGCTGCAGGAAAAAGGTTGCGGGCATATCAAAATATTTGCCGGCGGCGGCGGTGTGATCCTGCCGGACGAGATCGCGGAACTGGAGGCTTATGGCATCACGAAAATTTATTCTCCCGATGATGGCCGCGCAATGGGCCTGGAGGGTATGATCATAGACCTGCTGCAAAAGTCGGATTTTCCTACCGGCAATAACCTGACCACTGAGATTGAGGATATCAGGAATAAGAATCCCAAGGATATCGGCCACCTGATCTCTGCCGTGGAGAATTACGGTGATGCCCCGGCTACCATACAGATGATGCAGCAGGTGAAGGAACTGGCTGCGGCTTCCAAAACCCCTGTGCTGGGTATTACCGGTACGGGCGGTTCCGGTAAGTCCTCCACGGTGGACGAGATCGTACGCCGTTTCCTGCTGGATTTCCCGGATAAGACGATCGGCATCGTGTCGGTGGACCCGTCCAAACGTAAGACAGGCGGTGCGCTGCTGGGCGACAGGATCCGGATGAACGCCATCCGCAACGAGCGGGTGTATATGCGTTCTATGGCCACCCGCCAGAGCAATCTCGCGGTATCGAAGTATATTGACGATGCCGTGCAGATCCTGAAAGCAGCCGATTATGACCTGGTGATCCTGGAAACCTCCGGTATCGGCCAGTCAGACACCCAGATCACGGATTATTGTGATGTGAGTATGTATATCATGACACCGGAGTACGGTGCCGCTACCCAGTTGGAGAAGATCGACATGCTGGATTTCGCGGATATCGTTGCGGTGAACAAGTTTGATAAACGCGGCGCCCAGGATGCCCTGCGGGACGTAAAGAAACAGTACCAGCGCAACCACAATTTGTGGGATAAGGACCCCGAGACGATGCCTATCTACGGCTCTATCGCTTCGCAGTTCAACGACCCGGGAACCAACGCGCTGTACCGTGCGCTGATGGATACCATCGTAGCCAAGACCGGCGCAGACCTGGTATCCGGGTTCCAGGCTACCGATGAGCAGAGCGAGAAGATCTATATCATTCCTCCCGCCCGTACCCGTTACCTCTCCGAGATAGCGGAAAACAACAGGAGCTATAACCAGAAAGCCACCGACCAGGCAGAAGTGGCCCAGAAATTATACGGCATCCATAAGACTATGGATACGATCCGGGAGGCTGCCATTGAAGATAAGGACCGCCTGCTGAAAGAGCTGCAGGAAGTCTATCATAAGGTGAGCCTGGACCTGGATCCTAAAAACCTGGAAACCCTGAAAAGCTGGGAAGCCAAGAAGGCCAATTACCAGAATGAATATTATGAGTTCAAGGTTCGTGATAAGATTTTGAAGATCCAAACGCATACCGCATCCCTATCGCATACGCAGGTGCCGAAAGTGGCCGTGCCTAAGTTCGAGGCCTGGGGCGAGATCCTGAAATGGTGCCTGACCGAGAATTTTCCCGGTGAGTTCCCTTACGCTGCGGGTATCTATCCTTTCAAGCGCGAAGGTGAGGACCCTACGCGTATGTTTGCGGGAGAAGGCGGCCCTGAGCGTACCAACAAGCGTTTTCACTATGTATCCAAAGGCCTGCCTGCCGCCCGCCTGAGCACGGCGTTCGATTCGGTAACGCTTTACGGGCAGGATCCTGACCACCGCCCGGATATCTACGGTAAGATCGGTAACTCCGGCGTATCTGTTCCTACCCTGGATGACGCCAAGAAATTATATTCCGGCTTTGACCTGGCAGATCCCAAGACCTCGGTATCTATGACCATCAACGGCCCGGCCCCAACGATCACGGCATTTTTTATGAATGCCGCCATTGATCAGCAATGTGAGAAGTATATACGTGAAAACGGCCTGGAAGCGGAGGTAAATGCTAAGATCGATGCTATTTATAAAGAAAAAGGTATTCCCCGCCCCTATTATTCCGCAAATGTGGGTATCGGCAAAGCTGCAGAAGGGCAGACCACATCCCTGCCGGAAGGTAATAACGGCCTCGGCCTGATGCTGCTGGGTGTGACCGGCGACCAGGTGCTGCCAGCCGAAGTATATGCCGATATCAGGGAGAAAACGCTGAAAGCGGTACGCGGTACAGTACAGGCGGATATCCTGAAGGAAGACCAGGCACAGAATACTTGTATTTATTCCACCGAGTTTTCCCTGAGAGTGATGGGTGACGTGCAGCAGTACTTTATTGATAAAGGAGTACGTAATTTTTATTCCGTATCCATCTCCGGCTACCATATAGCGGAAGCCGGCGCCAACCCGATCTCACAGTTGGCCTTTACGCTGTCCAACGGTTTTACATTCGTGGAATACTACCTGAGCCGCGGCATGAAGATAGATGACTTCGCACCTAACCTGTCCTTCTTCTTCTCCAACGGTATTGATCCGGAATACGCAGTGATAGGACGTGTGGCCAGGAGGATCTGGGCGAAGGCGATGAAGAATAAGTATGGTGGTAACGAAAGGTCCCAGATGCTGAAATACCATATCCAGACATCCGGCCGCTCCCTGCACGCCCAGGAGATCGATTTTAATGATATCCGTACTACCCTGCAGGCTTTGTACGCCATTTACGATAACTGTAATTCCCTGCATACCAACGCATACGACGAAGCCATCACCACGCCTACGGAAGAGTCCGTGCGCAGGGCTATGGCCATCCAGCTCATCATCAATAAAGAGCTGGGTCTTGCCAAGAATGAGAACCCGCTGCAGGGCTCGTTCATCATCGAGGAGCTGACGGACCTGGTAGAGGAAGCCGTATATGCGGAATTTGACAAGATCACAGAGCGCGGTGGTGTACTGGGCGCTATGGAGACGATGTACCAGCGCGGTAAGATACAGGAAGAATCTTTGTATTATGAGACCTTAAAGCATACCGGTGAATTCCCGATCATCGGGGTGAATACCTTCCTCAGCTCTACGGGTTCCAAGACTGTTATTCCGGCGGAGGTGATCCGTTCCACAACGGAAGAGAAAGAATTCCAGATCGAGAATGTGCACAATCTCTGGAAAAAGAATGAAGTGAAAGGTCCTGAAATGCTGCGCCGTTTACAGGAAGTCGCTATCAGGAATGGTAATATCTTTGAGGAATTAATGGAAACGGTGAAGTACTGTTCCCTTGGGCAGATCACCCAGGCACTGTTTGCCGTGGGCGGCCAGTACCGCAGGAATATGTAAGGCCGGTCCGCAGGTTATAACAATACCTATAACTATCGTAATGCGAATCGGAAGGTTGGCATTATTGTTATATCACCTTTCCGTACAGGAGTATTTCCGGATGCGCACGGTGTTACAGTGATTGTTTACCCTTCGACAGGCTCAGGGTGACACGTAAGCTCTGTTGTCATGCTGGGCCTGTCGAAGCCTTGTGAATGACACCGGGCTGTTCCATACTATTCCAAAGGCAATGGATTATCAATATTTTAGGTTATTTTTGAGAGATGCCCACAGGATATATGACGTTGGTGCAACGGGGATAATCGGCAACTGAAGGTTCCCCGACCGGCTTCCGGTGTTTTTATTGAAGTAGTGGTAATCGCGGATTGTAAAAAAGGCTTCTTAACCAATATGAATATTATGAAAAACACAGCGTACATTTTACTAGTATTTTTATTATCAGTATTGACCAACAACCTGCAGGCCCAGAGCTACCCGCTTATCAATAAGGAGCTGCTGTTTAATCTGATCGATGCCGATGACCAGCATGACTTTTTTACCGTTTTTATATTTACCAACGGCTGTATCGGAGGAAAATATATCAACGCTATTGAAAACGAACTGGACAGCATAACCAACGGAAAAACAAAATTCATTCTGGCACAGTCCAGCAGAGGTAAAGACAGGGGTGATGAATTAGAAAAAGCCATTACAGCCTTTAAGTTAAATAAAGATGATATATACCTCATTGATGATTCGAAATATAAAGTAAGCAGTAAGGATTCCCGGAAGCAGGGCATGTTATTCCGGGATGACCTCTGCTATGAATGCAAATTCATGACAATAGGGACTGTATATAAATTAGTATTTGATAAAAACAAGACCTTATTGTATCATGGTTTCATGTTCGATATGAAACAAGTGGCAGCAATACTGAGCTGTAAGTAATTGAGTTATCAAGCTGAGCTCCATCGAAGCCTTATATTACCGAGAGTCATTAAATTACCTTTCGACAAGCTCAATATGATAATCCCCGTAATTGTCATGCTGAGCCTGTCGGAGGTTTCCCCTAAAACCGGCTTTTCTATATTATCCCGCTATACAATACCTGCGGTATTAAATAATGATAAATAGTTTGCCGGGTACCAGGTATCATCAAAAACTAAACTATTTTTAAACCGCGAAAATTTTAAGGGTGTTATAACAGTCGTTCACTGTACATTTGTGTTATAGTATTTAATAACCAATACTCAAAGTATATGAAAACCAATTCTATGTTCGGGAAAATAGCGGGTATCATTGCCCTGTTGAGCCTGTGGACGGCTCCGTCTTTTTCACAATCCAAATTTGAGCTCGGCCTGTTTGGCGACTATATGTACCTGGGCCAGTACACCAAATCCGGGAAAGCAAGTTCCGGTAATGCTTATGAGATAGCGCAGCCGCCGCTGAGCGTTGGTGCGTATGCCAACCTGTATATCACCCCTGCCTTCGGGCTGCATTTCGGTATCCAGTATATTTCAGCTTCGAATGGAACCTATCATTACAAATTGAGCGTACCTCCATTCACAGAACAGCAATACGTGTATGATTACAGCGCGATCAAGATCCCGGTAGGTATTACCGGAGACCTTACCGGGTGGATCTATTATCATGCCGGTGTGAATTTCCATATCGACCAGTCGAAAGTCAGGAGCTATAATGATAATGTACGCCGCGTGAACGGTATGGGCTTGCACGGCGAACTGGGGCTGCACCGGTCTCTGGCGAAAGGACTCGTAAAGGTACGGCTGGGTCTGAACGCACAGAATGAGAACCTGGTGTCTTTTGAAGACGCGGTGGACGATATTTATAATGTCGGCGTCCGTTTAAGAGTAGGTTTAAGACTATAATCATCGGAGTATATTGACTGATAAGCAAGGGCAGGAGTTTTACTTTTGCCCTTTTGCTATTGCCGTGGTATTACCCTTCGACAAGCTCAGGGTGACAATTGCCCTTATTGTCATGCTGAGCCTGTCGAAGCATATACTTCTTTCCTTACGCTGCGCTCCGTTTGGAATAACCTTTACTATTTACTGGATTACACATCCCATCATCATTTCGAGCGCAATGAAATGGAGCCGGGAAATCTCTGTTGTGGAGGATGGAACACCCACCAGGTCAGGTGTATTAATTCTGCTCTTCACAAGCTTAGGGCCACAAAATGCCACAGGTATCAGGCTAAGCTCTGTCAAAACCCCTATCAAGCACATTCTGGCAGACCAATGTGACACCATAGGCTTCCTCTGAGGCTGTCGGAGCTTTTTGCTACCTTTGCGGATATGCATTCCAAATTCCTGATCGTAGTGGCCGGACCTACGGCTGTGGGCAAGACCTCCCTGTCTGTTGAGCTGGCCCGGTATTATGATACCGCGGTATTGTCCGCCGATTCCCGGCAGTGCTATAAAGAGCTGCCGGTCGGTACTGCGCAACCCGCTATGGAGGAACGTAAAGGTATCCCCCACTATTTTATAGGGTCTCATAGCATCTTTGACGATATGAATGCAGGAAGTTATGAAACCTATGCCTTACAGGTGCTGGAAGAATTGTTCCGGGAAAAGGATATTGTCATTGTCTGCGGTGGTACGGGGCTGTATATAGACGCGCTTACCAAGGGGATAGATGCCATGCCGCCGGTCGATAAAGCCATTGAGGCGGAAGTGCGGCAACTGTATGAAAAGAACGGGCTGGCCTGGCTGCAGGAAGCCTGCGCTATGGAAGATCCCCAATTCTGGGCTGTGGCCGAACGCCGGAATCCCGTCCGGCTGCTCCGGGCACTGACCTTTATGAGGACCCACCATACTTCTATCATTCATTTCAGGAAAGGCAAATCTCAGGAAAGGCCTTTTCGTACCATTAAAATTGCATTGGAGCTGCCTCGTCTTTTACTATACGACCGTATCAACCGGCGGGTGGATGCTATGCTGGAGCAGGGTCTCCTGGAAGAGGTCGCTGCCCTTTTCCCCTACCGCCACCTGAAAAGCCTGTCCACGGTAGGATATAGCGAGTTTTATGCCTATGACCACTGGCCGCTGCATCCGGAAGAGCTTCAACAGGCGATCGATAAAGTAAAGCAGCACAGCCGTAATTATGCCAAACGGCAATTGACCTGGTTCAGGAAGGACCCGGAATATCATTGGTTTGCCCCGGATGATCTCGCGGGCATCATAGCTTATACAGCACAGTGTATAACGCGGGATAATGCCTGAAAATCCGGACGGGATTAGGATACTAATAACCTAAGTTTTAACATAATATTGATGTAAAAGCCCTACCTTTGCGCACAAATTTCATATAATTTATTCATGGATCGTAATTCAGTCATCGGATTAATATTATTAATGCTTTTAGGAGGCGGATATATCTTCTATTCCACCTATCAGAAAAACCAGTACAACGAGTGGAGAGCTCAGCAGGTAGCGGATTCCCTGGAAAAAAACAAGCTTGTGATCGCTGAAATGGAAGCCAATGCTCCCAAAACGGCGGATACCCTTGTTCAGGATACTACACAGGTGGTGTCTGCTTTCCATGGCAAAAAAGAGATCCGGGAAGTGTCCAACGGTTTGCTGACCTTCGGTATCAGCACCAAGGGCGGTACGCCGGAATTCATCAGGCTGGATACTTTTAAAAGCTATCCCAGGAAGGCCGATAAGGACCTGTTCTTTTTTAACGATGCGGCCAACAACCTGAATATTTCCCTGCCTACGGCTACGGGCAGCATCAATACCAACGAATTGTATTACCAGCCTGTGGTAACCGGCCTCCCGGACGGCAGCCAGCAGGTGACCATGACCGCCGAGGTGGGTAATGGCCAGAAAGTGATCTATGAATATGTGCTGCAGCCGAATTCCTATATTGTGAAATCCGGCATCAGGCTGATCGGCTTCCAGAGCGAGCTGTCCAAGGCCGGTGCTGCCCTGCCCCTGCAATGGAATGTAAAGACCGCGAGAACGGAAAAGAATGTGAATAATGAAAGGATGAGCTTCCAGGTGCATTTCGGCGAGGTGAAGGACGGTCATGATTATTATACTTTAAGGTCTACGGCCAATAAGGAGCTGAAGGATGCCATCAAGTGGTTCGGTGTCCGTTCCCAGTTTTTCCATACAACCATCATGGCAGACAACCAGTTCAGCCATGCGAGCTTTAATGGCGTGGTACCGGCTGACAATACCGATACCGGTTATGTAGCCGTCAATGCCACTCAACTGTATATGCCTGTAACTCCCAGTAATGATTTCAGTTTCGGGTACAGTTGGATCGTTTCTCCTAATGAATACAAGCTGCTCAAAACATTCGGCCATGAAATGGAAGATATGATCCAGCTCGGCCTCGGCCCCTTCACCTTCGTGAAGTATATTTCCAAGTGGTTCATTATCCCGTTATTTGACTTCCTGAGCAAGTTCATTTCCAACGGCGGCCTGATCATTATAGTGATGACACTGGTGATCCGTTTGCTGCTGTCTTTCTTTTCTTATAAGTCATTTTTATCCCAGGCCAAAATGCGTGTGCTGAAGCCGGAGCTGGACGCTTTAAGGGCCAAGCATGAAGGCGATCAGCAACAGATGGGTATGGAGCAGATGAAGCTGTACCGTACCGCAGGTGTCAACCCTATGGGTGGCTGCCTGCCGATGCTGCTCCAGATGCCGTTCCTGCTGTCTATGTATTATTACATGCCTACGGAGCTGTCGTTCCGTCAGCAAAGCTTCTGGTGGGCGGACGACCTTTCGGCGTATGATTCTATCCTGAACCTCGGTTTCCGCATCCCATGGTATGGTGACCACGTATCGCTGTTTACCCTGCTGATGGCCGGTACCACGATCTTCCTGACGCTTTACAACCGTAATAATACGGCTGCTGCGGGCGGTGAGATGGCGAATAACCCCGTGATCAAGTATATGCCGTATATTATGCCGATCCTTTTCCTGGGCTGGTTCAACGGTATGGCGGCGGCACTGACGTTCTATTATACCTGCTCCAACCTGATCAGCATATTACAGCAGTTCATCATCCAGAAGTTCTTCATTGATGATAAGAAGATCCTGCAGAGGATAGAGGCGAATAAGCTAAATCCTAAGAACCAGACTTCCAAATGGCAGGACAGGCTGCAGCAGATGCAAAAGATGCAGGAAGAACGTGCAAAACAAAACAAGAAATAATAAATCTTCTACAAGCTCAAGGTGACACAGTATTCCGCAACTGTCAGGCTGAGCCCTGTCGAAGCCACTATCAACCACATCCCGACAGGCTCAATGTGACAATTACTCTTATTGTCATGCTGAGCCTGTCGAAGCATATACTTCTTTACTTACACTGCCTCCAGTCGGAATACCTTTTGCTGCTTAATGGCTTACACATCCCGCTTGTCATTTCGAGCGTAATGCAATGGAGTCGGGAAATCTCTTTGTGGTGAGTAGAATAATCGCATTACTTTACCCTTCGACAAGCTCAGGGTGACACAGTACCGTAACTGTCAGGCTGAGCCCTGTCGAAGCCACTATCAACCACATTCCGACAGGCTCAATGTGACAATTACTCTTATTGTCATGCTGAGCCTGTAGAAGCATATACTTCTTTGCTTACGCTGCGCTTCGGTCGGAATGATTTTTTACTACTTGGTGGCTTAAACATCCCGTTTGTCATTTCGGGCGGAATGTAATGGAGCCGGGAAATCTCTGTTATGGTGGGTAGAATAGTCGCATTACTTTACCCTTCGACAAGCTCAGGGTGACACAGTGCTGTAGCTGTCAGGCTAAGCCAGTTGAATCCGTTATGAACCGCATTTCGACAGGCTCAATGTGACAATTACTCTTAGTTGTCATGCTGAGCCTGTCGAAGCATATACTTCTTTGCTTATGCTGCGCTTCGTTCGGAATAATTTTTGCTGCTTAACACAGCCCGCTTGTCATTTCGAGCGGAATGTAATGGAGCCGAGAAATCTCTGTTATGGTGGGTAGAATAATCGCATTACTTTCCCCTTCGACAAGCTCAGGGTGACACAGTGCTGTAGCTGTCAGGCTGAGCCCTGTCGAAGCCACTATCAACCATATCCCGACAGGCTCAATGTGACAATTACTCTTATTGTCATGCTGAGCCTGTCGAAGCATATACTTATTCCCTTACGCAGCGCTTCGTTCGGAATGCTTTTTTACTACTTAGTGGCTTACATCCCGTTGTCATTTCGAGCGGAATGTAATGGAGCCGAGAAATCTCTGTTATGGTGGGTAGAATAGTCGCATTACTTTACCCTTCGACAAGCTTAGGGTGACACAGTGCTGTAGCTGTCAGGCTGAGCCCTGTCGAAGCCACTATCAACCACATCCCCACAGGCTCCATGTGATAACAGGCTCCGGGGGACAAAAAAACCACAGCAATATCTGCTGTGGTTTTTAATGGAAAAAATATGTATTGATCTGTATCGCCGGTAACAGTTTACCTGGTAAGCTGTGTGAGAGCTGTTTCCAGTTGGTCGAAAGCCTGCTGCAGGTCGTCCATAGTGCAGGTGCCCACACTGACGCGGTACCAGGGATTATTCCTGTCGGCGCCGAAGCAGTTGAAAGGCACAATAGCCAGTTTGGCTTCGGAAAGGATAAATTGCGTGACATCAGACTGGTTGTCCAGCATAATGTCCCTGTAGCGATATCCTTTGAAGTCCAGCTTTATGGTCAGGTAAAGGGCGGCCTGTGGTGCAATGGCATCCACCGGCAAACCAGCCGCTTTCATTTTCATGATCCTGCTATAGATATATTCCAGGCGTTCCTGCAATCCTTTCTTTAAGCCGGCCAGGTAAGTATCCACTGCCTGGTGATCGTTCAGGAATTGCGCGGTGGCTATCTGTTCCGCTAAAGGTGCCCAGGCGCCTATATGGCTCAGGAAAGCCCTGATCTTGCCTATTACGTCCTTAGGGCCTAAAGCCCAGCCTACCCTTACCCCTGTAGCGGCGAATGCTTTTGAAATGCCGTCCACGAAAATGCTGTACGCTTTGATGTCGGGTACCAGGCTGACAGGATTGTGATGCTCCACATCACCATAGGTGAGCGTCCAGTACATCTGGTCGAACATGATATAGAGCTTCTTTTCATCAGCTCCCCTGGAACGGTTCTCTTCCAGTACCAGGTTGCAGATACGGATGAGCTCCTCTTTGTCCAGTGTAGTGCCGGTAGGATTCTGCGGGGAACATAAGCACAATAAAGCCGCGCCCTTCAGATGGGGAGCAATATCCGCTGCCGTAGGCATGAAGTTATTCTCTGGCGTCACTTCCAGGATGCAATGTTTGCCCGCATTCATATGCGTGTAGTGGTTATTGTTCCAGGAAGGAACGGTATAGATCACCTTATCTCCCGGGTCTACCAGTGTTTTGAAGATCGTATAGATGATAGGACGGCCGCCGCTGGATATCTGTATCTCCTCATTGCTGAAGTCAATATTGAAAACCCTTCTGAACCAGTCTCCTACAGCCTGCCTTAAGGGCAGAATGCCATCGCCCGGCGGGTAATTGGTCTGTTTATCCTGGTATGCTTTAATGATGAATGTTTCTAACTCCTGAGGAATAGGGAATATCTGAGGATCAAAATCGCCGATCGTATAATTGAAGATCTGCTCACCCCTGCTTTTTCGTAAATTGATCTCATTGCCTAATTTGACTATTTCAGAACCCACCAACGAATCAGCCAGTACGCTTAATTTACTCATAGATTTCTTGTATTGATGATTTATCGTGCAAAAATAGCGATAAACCCCTGTGATACCGAATTATACCTAGGTAAGATAGGTAAATTAATTTATAAAATATAATTTTTTAGTGTTATTTTTAGCGTCAGATTGATAATGATTTGGTAATAATACAGAAACATAAAACGCTATGAAACAGTTTTTACTATCGTGTTCTTTAGCAGTGCTGGCGGGTGGTGTCTGGGCGGCCCCCAATGATACAACCATCGTCCGCACGCACAACGCTACACAGCTTTCCTGGTACGGAGATTATGATGAGTCGGTCACCTTTCCTGACGGCACTGTCTCTTACCGGAAAATAGTGATGGAATTCAATGTAGGCAAGTATGCCTGCCCGGGCTATGATCCCAACAACCCCGGCGAGGGATCCACCCAGACCGGATGGTGCGCAGACTGGGATTACGATGTGCATGTGCTGGCTATGACACCCGCCGGCGATACCATTGAGCTGGGCCGCCTTATAACCCCTTACGCCAATTCCAATAATGTCAGTACGCCTGCCAACTGGAACCATTCTTACCTGTTCGATGTGACGGATTATTATCCTATACTTAAAGATGACGTTACCATAAGGATACATTATTCCGGTTATTCCGGCGGTTTTACAGGGACCATTAATTTCCATATGATAGAGGGCACCAGGCCGCGGGATGTGATAGGGATCACACCTTTATGGAGAAAAGGATATGCCTACGGGAACAGCTCCAATCCTATCAACGACGCGGTAGATGAGAAGAATCTGACTGTACCCGCTAACGCCACACAGGCGGAGATGAAGTTTATCATTACGGGTCACGGCGGTGATAGCCAGGAGAACTGCGCGGAGTTCTGCCGCAAATGGTATTCCGTAAAGGAGAACGGTGTGCTGGGGCCGGTGAATTATATCTGGAGGGACAATTGCGGTAAAAACTTCCTGTACCCGCAATCCGGCACCTGGATATATAGCAGGGCCAACTGGTGTCCTGGTGACCTGGTACAGACCCGTATCCATCCTATCAGCAGTGCTGCTATTGCTAACGGCAGCTTCGACCTGGATGTGAATTTCCAGAATTACAACTATACAGGTTCCAATCCCCAGGCTTCCTATAAGGTATCCGCTGATGTTTTCTTCTTCGGGGATTATAACAAAAGTGTAGATGCAGGCATCGAGGCCATTATCAGTCCTAACAGCGATGTTACCTACAACCGGGAGAACCCTGTTTGTAAAGAAGGAAAGATTCTTATCAAAAATTTCGGTGCAACTACCCTTACATCCGTATCCTTCAAGTATGGTGTGAACGGCAACCAGGCGTCCGCTTATACCTGGAACGGTTCACTGGCCTCGAACCAGGAGCAGGAGATCTACCTGCCGGTTTCCGATATTATTGGAGGATTAAGCGGCACGAATACTTTTACGGTTTCTATAGATAAAGTGAACGGTAACCCCGATGAAGATGAGTATAATAATAATATGACCGTGGATTTTGATGCGGTATCCGACTGGGAAAAAGGAGAATTCCTTGTAGAACTGAAATCTCCCGGTAATTACGGCGGGGTGATGCCCGTAGGCTATAAGGTAACAGATGAGAACAATAATGTTGTTTTTGATACGGTTTACAGGGTAAATGAGGCACTGAATACCCATGTGCTGAAACTGCCTAATGGCTGCTATACACTGGAATTTACGGCATCCAGGAATATGGGGCTTAGCTTCTTTAATGCTTTTACAAGAGGCTATTTCAGGGTCTTCAATGTCCGTGAGGGCAATGCAAGGATTCCGATACCCAAAGTAGACCTGGGCGGAGGCTATTATGAAGGCAATGTAGGAGCCGGTTTCACCCATCATTTCCGTGTTGTCAACTCGACCGTAAGCGTGCCTGAGTTTGCTCCTTTGGCAGGTGTGAATATTTATCCGAACCCGTCCGTCGGTGTATTAAACATTGACATCGCCGGGTCCGGTAAGGAAGCGGTACAGGTAGAGGTGTTCAATGCCATCGGTCAGCGGGTCCATGTGTTACAAAGTAATGACCACCAGTTGGTGATCGATACCCGGAACTGGACCAGCGGTATCTATACGGTAAGGGTACAGGCCGGTAAGCAGACCCTGGTTGAAAAGGTTGTGGTACAATAAGTTATTAAATGAGCAGTATACAAAGGCCCCGATACCGGGGCCTTTTTTAGTGTGTGGCCCTGTTACGCTTCCTTCAGAATGGCCTTTATTATTTAATGGCTTACACATCCTGCTGTCATTTCGAGCGAAATACAATGGAGCCGGGAAATCTCTGTGGTAGTTGCTGGAATAGCATTAGTTTTACCCTTCGACAAGCTCAGGGTGACAGCTTTATTGATTGTCAGGCTGAGCTCCGTCGAAGCCTCATTACGGCGACAGTCCTGAGCTTGTTTCATTACGTTACGCTTCCTTCAGAATGGCCTTTATTATTGAATGGCTTACACATCCTGTTGTCATTTCGAGCGAAACGCAATGAAGTCGATAAATCTCTGTTGTGGTGGGTGATGTGGCATTGGCTTTACCCTTCGACAGGCTCAGGATGACAGCTTTATTGATTGTCAGGCTGAGCTCCGTCGAAGCCTCATTACGGCGACAGTCCTGAGCTTGTTTCATTACTGTTGCGCTTCCTTCAGAATGGCCTTTATTATTTAATGGCTTACACACCTTCCTGCTGTCATTTCGAGCGAAATACAATGGAGCCGGGAAATCTCTGTTGTGGTGGATGTAATAGCATTGGCTTTTACCCTTCGACAGGCTCAGGGTGACAAAGTATTCCGCAACTGTCAGGCTGAGCCCTGTCAAAGCCATTATCAATCACATTTTGACAAGCTCAATGTGACACACAGGCTCATGGTGACAGAGAGAATAGGAAAAAAATAAGGTTCCGCTTAACCGGCACAGGACGCTACTTCCCTGCTTTGCTGCATCTGGTAAGTTTTGGGAGTGGTACCCACCATCCTTTTGAATATCTTGATAAAATAATTGGTATCCGAGAAGCCTGTCTGGAAAGCGACCTCGCTGATATTCTTATATTGCAGGAGCAGTTGCTTGGCTCTCCTGATGCGCTCCTTTAAAATAAAATCATTGGGCGAGATACCCAGCTCCTGTTTGAATAATTTATAAAAATTGGACTTGCTGAGATGGGCAAGCCTGGCCAGCATATCTATCTTTAATTTCTCGTGCAGGTTGTTTCTGATGTACTGCAGCAGCTCTGCAAACCGGCCTCTCACATGTCCCTGCCGTACCAGCTCCTGTGCCTGGGAATGCATAAGCCTTATGACCAGCTCCTTCATCGCCAGGTCCACCAACTGGTCTTTATAAAGGCTGTCTTCCATCATGATCCTCAATATATTATTGGTAGCCCCTGCCAGCCCGGTATTATTGGTCACTACAAACACATCCGGTTCTATATACCACCGGCTGCCGTCGTTTATTTTCTGCTGCCGGACATTCTGGGTGTACAGGATATCTGCCAGGTAATCCTCGTTAATGGAAAGGGCCATACATTGCGACGGCTGGGCATCAGCTTCCGGGAAGTCGATCAGCATTTCCTCTCCGGGCGCTACCAGTACCGAAGAGCCGGGCAGGTAAGAAAAGACGGGCGTTTTATCCCCCACCTTCACAAGCTTCTTACCCTGTATCATAGAGGTAAAGGTAAGGTTGTCAAACCTTAAGGACACATTATGCGAGGTCTGGTGGGTTTCAAAGATATACAGCTCACAGATGTCTGTATTGTAAGTGGTCTTAAACTCCACCAGCGTATCCATTTGTTGCTTTTGCCGTAGTGGCAATGCTGCTATCCGGTGTGCCATAGGATAAATTTAGAGACCCTAATTTAGCGATTTTCAGGGTAACCCAGGCGATTTTTAGTGTTAAATTAATAAGCAACTGACCCTACGGCGCTGCCTTTTCCCGTTTTTGGAGTATAGTACTATTTTATAGGACGATTTTCCTATTTAAAAGACCGGAAGCCGGATAACTTTAGAGGTAAACAAAAAACAGGAAAATTATGTCTCAAGTAGTTTCACGTCCCTCCTTCTGGGAGCAGTATGACAATTTTATCAATGGAACCTGGACAGTCCCGTCCGGCGGTAAATATTTTGATGTGGTGTCGCCCGTAGATGGTAAGGTCTTTACCAGGGTGGCGCATTCCAATAAAGAAGATATTGAACTGGCTGTAAATGCCGCGCATAACGCGTTCCAGACCTGGAAAGATACTTCCGCGACGGAGCGGAGCATTATCCTGAACAAGATAGCAGACAGGCTGGAAGAGAACCTGGCTTACCTGGCCGCTGTGGAAACGATAGATAACGGTAAGGCCATCCGCGAAACCCTGAATGCCGATCTGCCGCTGGCCATAGACCATTTCCGGTATTTCGCCGGTGTTATCAGGGCGGAAGAAGGATCCATCAGCGAGCTGGATAAAGATACGGTATCCATCATTGTACACGAGCCTATCGGCGTGGTGGCCCAGATCATCCCATGGAATTTCCCGATACTGATGGCCGTATGGAAGCTGGCGCCGGCGCTGGCTGCCGGTAACTGCGTGGTCTTAAAGCCCGCTGAAAGCACACCCGTTTCCATCATGGTGCTGATGGAGCTGATCAAAGACCTGCTTCCTGCCGGTGTGGTCAATATTGTAAACGGTTTCGGCGCAGAGCTGGGCCGCGCCCTGGTGACGCATCCCAAAGTGGCCAAGGCCGCCTTTACCGGCTCTACGGCTACAGGACGCCTTGTCATGCAATATGCCACTGAAAACATCATTCCCGTGACCCTGGAGCTGGGCGGTAAGTCCCCGAACATTTTCTTTGAATCGGTCATGGATGCGGATGATGCCTTCCTGGATAAAGCCATTGAAGGCGCAGTATTGTTTGCGCTCAACCAGGGAGAGATCTGCACCTGCCCTTCCCGCCTGCTGATCCAGGAATCCATTTATGACAGGTTTATCAGCCGCGTCCTGGAAAGGGTAAAGGCTATCAAGACCGGTAACCCGCTGGACCCGTCCGTCATGATGGGCGCACAGGCTTCACAGATACAGAAGGATAAGATACTGTCTTATATCAGGCTGGGCAGGGAAGAAGGCGCGGAAGTACTGACAGGCGGTGATATAAACCCTATCGCCGGTTTTGAAGAAGGCTATTACATACAGCCGACGGTATTCAAAGGTCATAATAAGATGCGTATCTTCCAAGAAGAGATCTTCGGACCGGTGCTGGCTGTTACCACCTTTAAGGATGAAGCGGAAGCCATTGCCATCGCCAATGATACGATGTATGGCCTGGGCGCCGGTGTCTGGACACGGGACGCTCACCAGTTGTACCAGATTCCGCGGGCGATACAGGCGGGCCGGGTGTGGGTGAACCAGTATCATGCCTACCCGGCAGGCGCGCCGTTCGGCGGGTATAAGCAGTCGGGCATCGGCCGTGAGAATCACAAAATGATGCTCGGGCATTACAGGCAGGCCAAGAATATGCTGATCTCCTATAATAAGAATAAATTAGGGTTTTTCTAAGCATTCCCGGCAACTCAAAGCAGCTTTCTGAAAAGCCGCTTCCTCCTATATTGTCACATTGAGCCTGTCGAAATGTGTTATGTATGGATCAACAGCCCTGTCAATATTCCGATGTAGCGCAATATGACAGGGTTGTTTGCTTTAAAGAACAGTTGCTTTGCTTTTATAAACCCCTGCCGGCCGGCAAACACTGGACAAATACCGGTACAGGGTTATTGGTTATTTAATACATCAAAATTCAGAATATGGCAACAAGATTAAGTGTAACCTCCGCTGCCTTGGACGTCATCCGGCAACTGTCCGCTATCCACGGGGACCTGATGTTTTACCAGGCGGGAGGATGCTGTGAAGGTACGCAGCCGCAATGCTTTGAAAAAGGCGGCTATTTTCCCAGGACTAATGATGCTATGATCGGCACCATTGAAGGATATGAGTTCTGGATTGACAGGGACCTGTTTGAGTATTGGAAATACGCCCATTTTGAGCTGGATATCACGGACGGATGGGGACCGGGCGGCTTTTCTCTTGAGACACCGCTGGGCAAGACATTTAAGGTGAATTATACGCTCTTTACGGAAGCGGAGCTGGCAGATCTGGCGCCGGTAAAAAGAATGGAGTAACAGGCAGGAGCATGCTCTTTTCGTCCGGATATGGCCCTGCCTGTATGCTTTATATTTTTTACAGCTCTTCTAAGGTGAGCAACTGACCGGTCTTGATACCCTTGTCAGTACGCTGCAGGCTGCACATCTCGTTGACGGCGTCATGCTCAAAATACAACAGCCAGTTCTCTGCCTGTGCCGCGGTCAGCAGCCGCTCTTTTTCATCCAGGGTCAGCAGCGGTCTTGTATCATAGGCCATCACCCAGGGAATGGGAAGATGGGCCACGGAAGGCAAGAGGTCTGCGCAATACAGGATGTGCTGATCCTTATAGTCCAGGAACGGCAGCATCATGGATTCCGTATGACCGTGCACGAATTTGACCTTAAATCCTTCGGCAAATTGAAAATTCTCTTCGGTAGGAATAAATTGCAACTGACCGCTTTCCTGGATCGGCAGTATATTCTCTTTCAGAAAAGAGGCCTTTTCCCTGCCATTGGGATGCACCGCCCAGTCCCAGTGCCGTTCATTGCTCCAGTAAGTGGCATTCTTAAAGGCAGGCAGCAGCTGCTCTCCTGATCTTACGATGGCTCCGCCCACATGATCAAAATGCAGGTGGGTCAGGAAAACGTCCGTGATATCATCGGTACTGAGGCCTATCCTGTGCAGGGAGCCCTGGAGGCTGCCCTCCCCGTGAAGGTGATAATGCCCGAAGAACCTGGCATCCTGCTTATCGCCTATGCCCGTATCGATCAATATCCTCCTGTTGCCGGTCTCCACAAGGAGACACCGCATTTTCCAGCTACACAGGTTGTTCTCGTCAGCAGGGTTATGCTTTTGCCACAGCGATTTGGGCACTACGCCGTGCATAGCGCCGCCGTCCAGCTTAAAATTGCCTGTATCAACAGTATATAAGTTCATAATAGTGTATTTAGAAGCCTCTAAATTACAAAATAGCCCTTTATTACCTTCCCTAAGCGACAGGTATTTTAAAGAATGTTGCACATCATATCCATTGATCACCTGCTGCACAGCGGTCACAGAAGCTTTTGCAGGCTGCCGGCGAACGGCAATAATTTCTGAACAGGGCTTAAGAAGTAATTGTATATTTAAAGTTATCTTTGTACCTGACCCAAAGAAGTTGCAGGTGGATATTCAGAATTTTATCAGGCTGGCTTTGGAAGAAGATATCAGGGACGGTGACCATTCCACCCTGTCTTCCATTCCCGCTTCCGAAACAGGCAAGGCAGTATTGAAGGTAAAGGAGAACGGTATCATTGCCGGGCTGGACGTGGCTAAGGCAGTCTTTGAATACCTTAATCCCGATACAGCTATCACTTTTTATAAAAAGGACGGCGATGCGGTTGTCAGCGGCGACCAGGCATTCCTCATGGAAACGGATGTGCATACCATATTGATGGGAGAACGGCTGGCGCTGAATATCATGCAGCGTATGAGCGGCGTAGCTTCCCTGACCCGGCAGTACGTGGATAAGATACAGGGGTTTAATTGTACCGTGCTGGATACCCGCAAGACCACTCCTTTGTTCCGGCAGTTTGAAAAGGCCGCGGTAAGGACAGGCGGCGGTGCCAATCACCGGTTCGGGCTGTACGATATGATCATGCTGAAAGACAATCATATTGATTACTGCGGCGGCATTACCCAGGCGATCATGAAAGCCCGGGAGTACCTGCAGCAGCGCCAGCTTTCCATAGGTATCGAAGTGGAGACCCGTAATATCCGGGAAGTGGAGGAAGCGCTTGCAGCAGGCGGCATACAGCGGATCATGTTCGATAATTTCACCCCAGAAGATATGTATGCCGCCGTTGATCTTGTGGATAACCTTTATGAAACGGAAGCATCCGGCGGCATTACCCTGGATAATATAGCGGCGTATGCAGCAACCGGTGTGCAATTTATTTCCGTAGGCGCCCTCACCCATCATTACGTCAGCATGGACCTGAGCCTGAAAGCCGTAAAATGATCCCTATGACCAATGCATTATTGTTTATCATCAATCCCAAATCGGGAACGGACCGGGTAAAGGCGCTCAGCGAGACCATCAGGGAGGCGCTGGGCAGTCATTTTGATATTGACATCAGGCTTACCGAGTATGCGGGCCATGCAACGGCATTGTCGGCAGCAGCGGCGGACCGCAATTATGCGGGCGTGGTGGCTGTAGGAGGAGACGGAAGCGTCAATGAAGTGGCGCAGTCGCTGGTAGGTACGGAGACGGCTCTGGGCATACTGCCCAAAGGTTCCGGCAACGGCCTGGCCCGCAGTCTGGAGATAGACCTTGACACGAAGGAGGCGCTGGGCATTATCAGGAAAGGCAACACCGACCGGATAGATGTGGGCTATGTCAATGAAAGCCATTATTTCCTGAGCAACCTGGGCGTAGGATTCGATGTGCAGATCAGCAGGGATTTCAGTGAAAGCCAGTGGAGAGGCTTCTGGGGATATACCAAGGTAGTGGCGGACAACCTGCTGGGCTATAATGTAAAGTCGTTCGAGCTGACGATAGATGAGCAGCCTCCCAGGATAGTATATTCCTTTTTGCTGAATATTGCAAATGCAGAGCAATTCGGCTTCAATTTTAAAATAGCGCCCGCTGCTGACCTTCAGGATGGGTTGCTGGATATCGTTTCCGTAAAGAAATTCCCTTTGTGGCTGGGAGGAGATATCATATTGAAAGCTTTTACCGGGCATTTGTACGACAGCAAGTATACTGATAAGTGGCAGGGAAAGCATATCGTGATCAAAAGCCCGTCCCTGGATTATTACCAGGTGGACGGTGATCTTATCAGGAACAGTACGCCCGGGACGGTATCGGTGTCGGTCCTGCCGGGCGCATTAAAAGTATTTAAACCATAAAAGCACAACATGTATCATTCTTCCATAGAACGCCTGAAAGACATCCTGGATGAGCTCAGGGAAAAATGTCCCTGGGACCGGAAACAGACCCTTCACAGCTTAAGCACACAGACCATAGAAGAGTTGTATGAGCTGACAGACGCGCTTGCAGCGGAAGACTGGCCGAATATCAGGGAAGAGCTGGGCGACATCCTGCTGCACCTGATGTTTTACAGTAAGATCGCTTCGGAGCAGCAGCAGTTTGAATGGGCCGATGTGATCGAGAATGTCTGCAATAAGCTGGTAAGAAGACATCCGCATATCTTCGAGACGACCCGGGTAAAGGATGAGGCAGAAGTAAAGCAGAACTGGGAGCAACTGAAGCTGGCGGAAGGTAAAAAGTCGGTCCTGCAGGGCGTACCGGCATCGCTGCCCGCGCTGGTAAAGGCTTACCGCATACAGGATAAGGCCCGGCAGGTGGGATTTGACTGGGATGACATCCGGGAGGTGCTGGCCAAAGTGCACGAAGAGCTCGGAGAGCTCCGGGAAGCCATTGAGCAGGACCAGGACCCGGCAGCGATAGAGGAAGAGTTCGGTGACGTGCTGTTCGCGCTGGTCAACTATGGCAGGCATTTGCATATAGACCCCGAGCAGGCGCTGGAAAAGACCAATAAGAAATTCAAAAAAAGGTTTGAGCTGATGGAGCAGCAGATACTGGAAGACCGTAAGGATATGAAAGGTATGCCGCTGCCGGAGATGGACAGGTATTGGGAACAGGCTAAGATCAAGCTTCAAAATAAATAAAATATTCCCCTGATGCACCTCCGGATCTACAGATATAAATGGATGGTATTTATGTTCAGCATCCTGTGCTACCTGGCATTATGGATGGTGGCCTCCTGCAGGAAATACAGGTTTTCCAAGGAGCATATCGTGCAGGAGATCCAGACTTCTTTCCAGAATGACATCGCTTATATTGACGCGCTTACCGGTGCGGATAACGCCGTGCTGAACAGTATGGATATCTTCCAGACCCATAAGAGCAAGATCCGTATCCTGAAGTTCAGGAACAACCAGATCGTGGCGTGGAACAATGACCAGTTCGCGCTCAACGATATCTTAAAGCTGGACCTGCGCACCACTTCCCCCCTGCTGACCATCAATAATGATGTGATCTATTTCAGGAAATACGAAACAGTGGACTCTGCCGTGCATCCTGCCGATACTTTCAAATACTATTTTGTCATCCCGCTCCTGAACCTGGATAATAAGGATTCCAAAATATACATCAGCCGCGCGCTGGATAAGAATATCATTGCCCACCAGCTCAATATCAAGTCGGATAATGACGCGGCCTTCAAAATATATGATAACGGCCAGCCCGCATTTTACATAGATTTTGCCACGGATAACTATATCAAGTCCGACGGGCTGCTCACCTTCTTTTACGTAGCGTTCATTTTCTCGCTTTTTGCGAGCATCTATATCTTTTCCAGGATCATAGAGAGCCGGAATTCCGGCCTGGCTGTTTTTTTTACGTTCGCCTGCCTTACGGTCATCAATCTCCTGCTGACGGGACTGTCCGCTTATCCCGGCCAGATAGCCGATACCATGCTGTTCTCCAAAGAAATCCTGAGCTCGGAAGAGAAATTTGCCAATCTCAATGAGATCATCTGCAGGCTGATAGGTGTTTACCTTATCAGTATACAGATCATCAGGATATTGAAGAATAACAACAATTTCCTGTTCTACAGGCGGAAATACCTGAATTACTGCCTGGGATATGCCTTGACCATAGCCTTTGTACACAACATCTTTGGCCTCAATATCGGCATCATCAGCACGCTGATCTTCGACAGCAAACTGTCGCTGGTGACGGACAGCCTGCAATACCTCAATTTTTCCACTGTTACGGGCATCACCCTGATCATGCTGGTGTGCATCAATACCTCACTAATGGTGTATTGCATCTGCAGGATCTCTGTGCGGCTGAAGATCAAAGGCAGCATCTGCTATATCAACTTCCTGCTGCTGTGCGTATCGTTCGGCTATATCCATTACAGCAATAGCAACCCCATACTGCTGGTAAGCACCTTCGTCTTCGTCAATATCATCTATTTACTCATTACCCGTATCGGGCAGCCGCTGGTATTGTCCATTCAAAACAAGCCCCGTAATGTCTCCTGGCAGTTGTGGATCGTGCTGTTCAGCTTATACAGCACCTTTATCATTACCCTGTTTCATAACAAAAAGGAAGAGGCTTTCAGGCTGATCTACGCGGAGAGCAACCTGAAGAAGCCCAACAATAAATTTGAATTCAACTTTTCAGACCAACTGGACCTCCTCAAGTCCGATCCCAATATCAGGCGGTGGGTCAGCCAGGAGGCCGACGCGGATATCATTGCCAATTATATTATTTCCTCCTACTTTCCCAGGCAGGAAAATGAGCTGATCATACAGGCCTTCATACTGCCCAGGAGCGCGGTTACGTGCACCTTTAACGAGCTGCTGTACCAGGATAACATCACAGAGCCTACGGTGTATAAGGCCTACCTGGATTTCGGCTCCCAGGCGCTGGGACTGAATGTGCAGTTCAAAGACATCTTTTACTATAAGAAAAATAAAATGGAAGGGACCCTGGTAGGCAAGGACCTCTATTTTGACCACCAGTTCTATTCCCGTTACTTTACCGCAAAATACGCGGGCAATACCCTGGTGGATTTTGACGTGGTCGATTTTTACCCGGAAAGGGTACCCGAATCGGTCACCGATAAATTCAGGAATACGTCCAGGGATTTCATTATATACAATCATCTATATTATTCCGATCTGTATTATAAGAATCCTTTTAATAACGAGATCATACTGGTCAAGTATAAGAGGAACCTCGCGGTACAGATCATCACGACCCTGTCCAGCATTATTATCCTGTTGCTGTTCTTTATTATCTACTACCTGGTCATATCCAATATTTCCATACAGCAGGTAAAGCATAAGAACGAATACAGGGGCTTTTACCTTAATATTAATACCAAGATCAATTTCGCGGTCTGGGCTACGCTCTTTATATCATTCCTCGTATTGGGCATCACGATCATATATGTGCTGAACAATAATGAAAAGTCGCAGAATTTTGACAGGAACAGCAATAATATATCCATCGTAAAGCTGTACCTGGAAAGCACCCCGGCCGGGAAAGCGGACCGCAAAGTATGGTCGGACCTGGTGCATAATTTCAATATCATTGCCCTGCTGTACGATACGACCGGCGTCCTGGTACCCGATGCCCGTTATGACAAGAAATATTATTATACGGACAATAAGTATCTTTTAAAGCCATCGGTGCTCAGCCAGCTCAAAGCCTCTTTTCCTTTCTTCCTGGCAGAGCAGAGCAGCAATAACTTCAACAGCTATTCCGATATCTATACACGGATAATGATCAAGGACAAGCCTTATATCCTGAATATCTATGATGCCAATAATAAATGGGCCAGCGGCGAAAACATTTCGGATATCATCCTTGCCATTATGAATGTCTTTATCCTGGTCATATTTTTAGCGTCCTTCGTTACCTTTTTCGTTACCAATAACGCTGTCAAGCCGCTGAACATCATCACCAGGAAATTCAGAAAGATAGCCTTACAGCATAATGAACTTATCGAATGGCCCTACGAGGATGAATTTTCCATCCTGGTGAACGAGTATAACAGGATGATACTGAAAGTAGAGAACCTGGCGCAGAAGCTTTCCATACAGGAAAGGGAGAATATATGGCGGGAAATGGCGCAGCAGGTGGCCCACGAGATCAAAAACCCGCTGACCCCGATGCGGCTGAACATCCAGTTCCTGCAAAAGGCCATTGCAGAGGGAAGGGATAATATAGAGGCCATGACCGCTAAGGTGTGTGAGATCATCATAGAGCAGATAGAAACGCTGAACCATATAGCGACGGAATTTTCCGCGTTTGCCAAGATCGACCAGATGCACCCGGAAGAGATCCGGGTACACGAGCATTTATCGAATCTCATACAGCTTTTTAAAGTGGAAAAGGATATAGAGATAAGCTATCTGCCGCCGCCGGGAGACGTGACCGTGCATATGGATAAAAGCTATTTTATACGCTCAGTGAACAACATTCTCAAGAACGCGATACAGGCTATCCCCGATGACCGGGAAAAGGAGATAGAGGTCACCTGCACGCTTGAAAAGCATAAGGTGATCATCGCTATCCGGGATAACGGCGAAGGCATACCGGAAGCTGTCAGGAACAAGCTGTTCACGCCTTACTTTACCACCAAGTCGAAAGGTACGGGCATAGGGCTCAGCATGACCAAAAATATGATAGAGATGTCAGGCGGGCAACTGACCTATGAAACGGTATTGCATACAGGCACCACTTTTTTCATTACCCTGCCCGTCTATAATCATCCGGCAGCCACCTGATAACAACAGGGGAAGCGTTTTAAGCGCTTCCCCTGCCCTGCCGGCTATTGCTCGTTATCGTAGTAGATCTTATAAAACTTCCGGCCCGTTTCATCCACATCATTAAGGATCAGCTCGGGATTACCATGCACATAGATCGTAAAGTTCTTGTCCAGCTTTATCTTGGACCTGAAGAAGGATTTTTTCTTTTTAACGGCGGCATCGGAGATGGTAAAATTATCCTCCAGCTGTATCTGGTGCTCCTGCTGGTACTCATACCTGAAGTCCGCAAACTTATCCTGTACTTCTTTCTGCTCCAGGATGGCCTGGGAAAAGTCCCCGAAATTAAAGGCGTCGTTGTTGTTCAGGTACTGTTCTGATTTGATGATAATATCAGCCTGGTCGGCCCGGCTCACTTCAAACTCTTCGGGCAGCTCTTTTTTGACGAAATCCTTACAGATATTGATCATCTGCTCCGTATAGTAATAGTCATTGAATATCTGGCGCACGTGCAGGAAATAGTCGAACCAGTAAAGGGTCTCGTTGCCTTTGTTGGATTTATCCAGCACCTTGCAGACAAACCCGGTCTCCGCATTGATATTATAGATGATACAGCCTTTATCCAGCTTCTGGATATTGATACCCATGTCGGTACCCAGCTGCAGCTGCTCTCCGTCGGGATAGATCTTGAGGAAGGTATCCTTGTTCTCGGATTTGAAAAGCCCTACAGCATCTGCCCTGCTCCCGTTGATGACACAGTCCTTAAAATAAGCCACGTAAAATTCACCGCCTTTTATACGCGCATGCCCGCTGTTCTCATAGAGATGGTGGGCCATCTGCGCGGAATGTTCCAGCAGCTTATCCGGCTGCTCAAAGATTTCCTTCACCAGCTGGTACACCTTGTTGTCTTCCAGCGACAGCTCGCTGTAAAACTGGTATTGCTCCTCGCTTTTAAAGGGCGTGAAAAAATAGGTGCTTAAAAGTCCGCTGATCGTCTCATTGAGCTGGATAGTGCTGTCAGAAATGAATACTCCTTCGTGTTCCAGCTTATTCCCCACCTTATGTATAGCGAGCTGGTCTATTTCGTAGATGATACTGTTGGCTTCCATATCTATATTTTAAAAAGGCTTCCAAATTTAAGGCATTGCAGCTGATTTCGGGTGATTTTGATGAAAACTATCTTTTTATCTGCCGCCGGCTGTAGCAAGCGCTATAGGTATTATCAATTTATGAATAATTTATTTCAAACCGTATTCTCAATATCAATCCCGATATTTGTACCCATAACACTAAAACACCGGAACGATCATGGCAAAACATGCTGAGAAAAAACTGAGCCTTATTGGCCTGGACAGGAAACAATCGGAAAAGCTGGCAGCGCAATTGAATATACTGCTGGCCAACTACCAGCTATTGTATATCAACACCAGGGGCTTCCACTGGAATATAGCCGGTGCTGATTTTTTCGAGCTGCATTTGAAGTTTGAAGAGATCTATAATGATGCCTTTGCAAAAATAGATGAAATAGCAGAACGGATACTGACACTGGGATATACGCCGCTGCATTCCTACAGCCAGTACCTGAAGACCGCTTCCATTAAGGAAGCCACTGACATATCAAACGGTAAAGAAGCCCTGCACCATGTACTGGAAGGCTACCGGACCCTGCTGACCATAGAACGGGAGATACTGGAACTGGCCGGAGAGGCCCGGGATGAGGGTACCAACGCCCTGATGAGCGACTATATCCGGGAACAGGAAAAAGCTGTATGGATGTACGCAGCCTACCTGAGATAGACACTATGTCACGGATGGGTACGGGAGAGCAACAATATGCAGGTTGCGGGATAACGGGATTATAAAAGATTCCTGTTCAGGATCTGATTATAATTTTTGTCCAGCAGCCTGGCAGTCTCTTCATCCACCCTGAATTCTGAAAAATTCCAGAGGTGCCGCTCGTGGTGCATATCAGAACCGAAATATTCGTAGAGGTTATTCTCCAGCAGGAATTTCGCACAGTCTTTTTCAGACTTACCGTAATAGCCCGTGAGAGACAGCACATTCATCTGCAGCTTACAGCCCAGGTCCTTTACCTTGAAGAACAGCTCCTGCTCCGTAAACATATAAAGATATCTTTCCGGGTGTGCCAGGACTGGCGTATAGCCCGCCGCCTGTATCTGGAAAATGTGGTCCTCCAGGTTGAAGGGCCGGTAGAGGAAAGGTGTTTCCACCAAAATATGATCATCAAATAAAGGCAGTATCTGCCCGTTGTTCAGCTTGTCCAGGAATTGCTCATCCAGCAGGTACTCGGCCCCGTAGCTGAAAGGGATGTTTACCGAGGAAGCCTGCAGCACAGGCGACAGGATATTACTGGCCTGCTGTATCGTTTCAGGTGTATTTTTATGAATATCGGCCATTACGTGCGGGGAGGTAATGATCTTTTGAATACCTTTCGCAGTAAGACCGTTGATCAGTTTGAGAGATGTGTCTGTATCAGGCGCGCCGTCATCTATGCCCGGCAATAAATGAGAGTGAATATCCACCACCATATACGCGCCAATATCATAGCTTATCCGTTCCTTAGCTTTCTTTTTCTTAGTAAAAAACCACATGTCGTTTACTCTTTTAAATTTCGGACAAAATAACTTTTTTTTTGCCAAAAGCAGTAGTTAATAATTATTAAATAAAGCCAGCCGGCAAAGGGTCACCTGAAGTGCCGGATCGTTTTCTGTATCCCCTCTTCCACAGGTATTACGGGCTGCCATTTCAATACCTCCCGCGCAAGCCGGATATCCGGCTTCCTGCGGATAGGATCATCCGTCCGCCTGTCGTCATACAGTATCTGCGAAGACGATCCTGTATAGCGCAGGATCAGCCCGGCAAGCACGTTAATAGTGATCTCCCCGTCATTGCCGATATTCACAGGCAGGCAATAGTCACTGAGCAGCAGCCGGTAAACGGCTTCCACTGTATCATCGATATGGCAGAAGGAGCGGGTCTGTTCTCCGTCCCCATAGATGCACAAGGGTTCCTGCCGCAACGCTTTATTGATAAAGGTGGGCATTACCCGCCCGTCATCCGTCCGCATGCGGGGACCATAGGTGTTGAAAATTCTTGCTATCCGTGTTTCCAGCCCATGAGCCTGGTGATAGGCCATCGTGATGGCTTCCTGGTATCTTTTGGCTTCATCATAGACACCCCTGGGACCCACGCAATTGACGTTTCCCCAGTAATCCTCTGCCTGGGGATGTACCTGCGGATCACCGTACACTTCAGAGGTGGAGGCTACCAGTATCCTTGATTTTTTTACCCTGGAAAGGCCCAGCAGGTTATAGGTGCCCAGCGCACCCACTTTAAGTGTCTGGATGGGGTATCTCAGGTAGTCGGTAGGGCTGGCCGGCGAAGCAAAGTGAAGGATATAGTCTATATGACCCGGGACATGGATATAGTTGGTAATGTCATGGTGATAAAAAGTGAACCGCTTCAGGGGTATCAGGTGCTCTATGTTCGACATAGCGCCGGTGATCTGGTTGTCCATCCCGATCACATTATAGCCTTCCGCAAGAAAGCGGTCGCACAAGTGCGAGCCTATGAATCCTGCCGCCCCGGTAATCAGTACAGTCTTCATAAGCCTTTATTTACTTGATTGCTTTTATAAAATGAAACCTTGTGGTCTTTAACGACCGATAGCAAAATATTTAAATCCCAACTGCTGCATGGTCTGCTTATGGAGAATGTTCCTGCCGTCAAATACGGAGGCCGGCTGCACCATCTGCCGGTACACAGCAGCCCAGTCCAGTTCCCTGAATTCATCCCATTCCGTAATGATGGCTATGGCATAAGCACCCTGCACGGCCTGCATAGCCGTAGTGCATACCTTGAACTTTTCCCTGATAACAGCAGCATCCACACCGTATCTTTCGAGGTCTGCCACCATTTGCTGCTCCGTTACCTTGGGATCATATACCACTACTTCCGCCTGCTCCTGTAGCAATATCTCCGCTACGGCAATGGCCGGCGTCTCCCGGGTATCATTGGTGTCTTTCTTAAAGGCCCATCCCAGCATCGTGATCTTCTTCCCGGAAACGGTATTGTGCTGCTCTTTTATGATCTTGTAGGCGAAGCGGCGCTTCTGGTGCTCATTGATAAGGATCACCTGCTCCCAGTAGTCCGCTACTTCGTGAAGGTTATACGACCGTGCGATGTAAACAAGGTTGAGGATATCCTTCTGAAAACAGGAACCTCCGAATCCTACGGAGGCTTTAAGGAATTTATCGCCTATCCGCGTATCGGCGCCGACAGCCCTTGATATCTCCCCTACATCCGCTCCTGTTTTTTCACACAGCTCGGAGATGGAGTTGATGGAGGACACCCTTTGCGCCAGGAAGGCGTTGGCCGCGAGCTTGGACAGCTCGGACGACCAGATATTGGTCGTGACGATCCGCTCCTTAGGTACCCAGTTATTATATATCGTTACAAGCGTATCTATGGCGCGCTGTCCTGCTTCGGTATCAATATCCCCGCCTATCAGTATCCTGTCCGGCTGCATAAGGTCGCTGACGGCTGTACCCTCCGCTAAAAATTCGGGATTGGAAAGTATCTGGAAATCTGCTTTATTACCTACCTGTTCCAGGATATCCTTGATGGTGGAGGCTGTCCTGACAGGGATGGTGGACTTCTCAACAATGATCTTATCGGTCCTGGCGATGGCCGCTATCTGCCGGGCGCAGATCTCTATATACTTGAGATCGGCTGCCTTGCCCTTCCCTACGCCATAATCCTTGGTCGGTGTATTGACGGAGATAAATATGATCTCGGCTTCATCTATAGCTTTTTCTATATCGGTGGAAAAAAACAGGTTCCTGCCTCTCGTTGCTGCCACGATATCCGACAGGCCCGGCTCATATATGGGTATCTTCTCTACATCGGGGTCGTTCCAGGCGCTGATGCGGTCGGCATTCACATCTACCACTGTCACCTGTATGTCAGGACATTTCTGGGCGATGACCGCCATCGTGGGACCACCTACATAGCCGGCACCTATACAGCAAATATTTTTGATATTCACGGGCTTCTGATTCTTATAAATTATTAAACATTCCAACATCAAAGCGCACGAGGCTGTCTACTACTTTGTCGGCTATGGCAAATTTAGGATTATTTATGTTATATTCATCAGGTACCGCCACTACTTTCATCCGGGCGGCCTTAGCGCTGATCACCCCGTTAACGCTGTCCTCGAAGGCCACGCAATTCCAGGAGGGCACCTCCAGCATGGCAGCGCATTTCAGGTACACCGCGGGATGTGGTTTACCCAGCACCTCGTGTTCTGCGGAGACGCATACCTGGAAATAGTCGTAGATACCGAAGTGCTTCAGCAGGGTCTCCATCATATACTGCGGCGAGGAAGTAGCCACACCCATAGGCATCCCGGCATCTTTCAACTGCTGCAACAGCTCCTTTACACCCGGCATCAGGCGGCTTTTCTGCACAGACAGGGCCACAATATCCTCCACGATCTCACCGGCCAGCCCGTCCGCGGATATATCAGACTCCCAGCCGAACCTTTCCCGCCAGAAGGCGGTCACCTCATTGATACGCAAGCCGGTAGTGTATTTAAAAAAATCGCTTCTGATATTCACCTTATGGCGCCCGGCTATCTTCAGCATACTTTCGCCCCACAACGGTTCCGTATCCAGGAGCAGGCCGTCCATATCAAATATTGTTGCTGTCACGATCTTGTTTGTTTTTAAAATATTCAAAAATGAGTTGTGCTTTCTTGGTGTCCACTATCCCGTTCAGCTCCTCTATGGTAGCTGCGCTGACCCTTTTGACCGAACGGAAATGCTGTAAGAGGGTCTGGGCTGTTTTGGCCCCTATCCCCCTGATATCCTCCAGCTCGTTCTTAATGGTGCCTTTGCTCCTGGTTTCCCGGTGGAACGTGATCCCGAAGCGGTGCACTTCATCCCTGATCCTCCTGATAAGCAAAAGGCTCTTGCCGTTAAAAGGCAGCCTCAGGGGTTCCGACTGCCCCGGGAAGAAGATCAGCTCCTCTCTTTTGGCCAGTCCCACTACGGTCATCCTGCCGACCAGCCCCAGCTCGGTGATGCTTTCCATCGCGGCGCCCAGCTGCCCCTTACCCCCGTCTATGATGACCAGCTTAGGCAAAGGCTGCCGGTCTTCCAGCATCTTTTTATACCTTCTTCTGACAATCTCCGCCATCGAGGCAAAGTCATTGATCCCCGTTACCGTTTTGATGTGAAAGCGCCGGTAATCGTTCTTGGACGGCTTCCCGTCCCTGAAGCATACCATAGCCGCTACCGGGTAAGCGCCCTGGAAATTTGAGTTGTCGAAACATTCAATATGATCGGGGAACCGGGTCAGGCCCAGGTCTCCCTGTAATTCCAGCAGGGTATTTTCCAGCGTTTCGTCCGTTTGCTGCTGCAGGAGCAGGGACTTTTTCTTTTTTACCTGCCGGATGAAAAATTCATTGTTCTTAAAGCTGAGCTCCAGCAGTTTCTTTTTGTAGCCGGTTTTAGGTATGGTCACTTCCATATCCTTATCCAGGGTTTCAATAGCGAGGTGGGTGACCACTTCTTTAGAAACAGACTGCAGTGTCCCGTGCAGTAACGCTACTGTATGGGACAGGATGTCCTTAGGCGCTTCATCGCCCAGCTCCAGGGTGATGGCCTCGTTCCTGCTGTGGATGACCCTGCCGTCTGCCACCACCATAAAGTTGACATAGGCGACATCCTCCTGCAGCACGATGCTGGCCACATCCAGGTTGCCCAGGTGCGCGTTGACCACGGTCGATTGCGCCTGGTGATAGCTCAGTTGATCCAGCTTGTTTTTGATCATCTGCGCTTTTTCAAAATCCAGCTCGGCCACGTATTCCTGCATCTGCTTTTTCAGCGATTGCACAATACCGCCCAGGTTACCTTTGAACACCTCCCGGATATAGTCGATATTGGCCCGGTACTCCTCTTCCGTCTGCCAGCCGACACAGGGCGCCTTGCAGTTGCCTATATGGTATTCCAGGCAGGGCTTGAACTTGCCGGATCTGATATTCCCGGGCGTCAGCGGCAGGGAGCAGGTGCGGAGCGGGATATTGCCCTTGATGATCCTCATCAGCTCATGCACTGCACCTACGGAGGTAAAGGGTCCCAGGTATTCGGAGCCGTCATTCAGCTTCTGGCGGGTAAGAAAAACACGTGGAAAGGACTCCCGTTTGATCACCAGGTAGGGATAAGTTTTATCATCTTTCAGCCGTATATTGTAGGGCGGCCGGAAATGCTTGATCAGGGAATTCTCCAGCAGGAAGGCATCATGTTCCGAGTCGGTAAGCGTCCATTCTATATTCCGGACCAGGCTGACAAGCCTGTTCAGCTTCCTGTCCGCATGGGTCTTGTAAAAATAGGAAGTGATCCTTTTCTTTAAATTCTTGGCCTTTCCGACATACAGGAGCTTCTTTTCCGCATTATAATACCTGTATATACCCGGCTGTTCAGGTATAAGCGGTAAAAATGACTGCTGGAATTCCTCTTTTAACATATGCGGTGACCCTCTTTAAATCCCTTGTAATGAGTACGTAGGGATAAATGTGCTAAATTACGCCAAAGTAGGGAAAAACAGGCTTGCGCACATGTTATTATGTACGGAATACACGTATAAGTCAGAGTAGAATGACCTTTACTATTTAATGGCTTACATCCCGTTGTCATTTCGGGTGTAATGCAATGGAGCCGGGAAATCTCTGTTATGGTGGATTGAGACACCCATTAGATGACCGCATTAATTTTACCCTTCGACAAGCTCAGGGTGACACAGCACCGTAGCTGTCAAGCTCAGCTTGTCGGGGTCATTATAAACCACATTTCGACAGGCTCAATGTGACAATTACTCTTAGTTGTCAGGCTGAGCCTGTCGAAGCATCTACAGCTTCCCTTACGCCGTGCCCCGGTCGGAATGACCTTTATACTATTGAATGGCTTACACATCCCGCTGTCATTTCGGGCGTAATGCAATGGAGCCGGGAAATCCGTGTTATGGTGGATTGAGACACCCATTAGTTAATCGCATTAATTTTACCCTTCGACAGGCTCAGGGTGACACAGTACCGTAGCTGTCAGGCTCAGCTTTGTCGAGGTCATTACAACC
>MKSF01000030.1 GCA_001897155.1 Bacteroidetes bacterium 47-18
TATTTTTTAGCAAATGATTTGTTGTAATGTTCCTGCAACAGTTTTTCAACGTCTGACAATTTGTAGTAAATTTTATTGCCGACCTGTGAGAATGAAATACGCCCCTCGTCCCGCCAGGTTTGTGCGGTGCGTTTGGAGATTTTCATCAGGATAAGAAACTCCTGGTTGTCTAAGAAAGTATCTTTCTTAGGTTCGTTTTTGGCGTTGAGACGTTGTGTGATTTCGTCTAATCTTGCTACCAATTCTGTGTATTGGTCTTTGCTTAAAATAATTGCTTCCATTTTCAAATAATTTTATGATTATGAAAGCAAAGGACAGCAATGTAAAAAAGTCATTTTGTCCGTAAGTTGTCTTTCGGGACAATTTTTATTTACAGCATTTTGTCAATATCAATTCTTTTGTGAGGTTTGGGGCGTTTATCGGACTTAGAAGGAGTGAGCATTGTTTTTACTGTTTGAGGACTTAACTCTCTGCCATCTTTATCTACAAAACAATTTACAATAACAGCAACAATATCATTAATACTACCGTCAATAATGGGTTTGCCATCGGCAAACAATTCTCTGTGCAATTGGTAAAAAATATCAACCAACTGATTGATGTTACAATTTATTTTCAGCTTTCCAATAGGAATACCTTTGTTGCTTTTTTGCATTTGTTCGATAGAAAATTCATTTGTTAGGCGGTTTAGGTGTTGTATTTGGTCTATTTCTTTTTGGCATTGCATTGAATAGTCGGGCAGTTTTGGGTTAATGAAATCTATGCTTGCCTGTTCAAAATCAAATTTTTCTTTGGTCAAAAACATTATCTTGTCTGTATAATCTGCCATTGCATTGACTTTACTTTTTACTTCTCTGAATGAAAAATACCTTTCTTCACATTCTGCATTGATGTACTGCATTGGTGGTTTGGTATGGGTATGGCGATTTCTTAAAATTTCTAATTCTTTCCGTTTGCTTTCAATAATCGTGTAACATTTCATCATTCTACCTCGCATCGTTCTGCTCACAAACATTTCTTCATTTTCTGAAATCAGCTTTTCAAATTTATTGAGCCACTTAATCGGGTCTTTCACGAAATCGCAATGATGCGAAAAGAAATCGGGTAACTGTGCATAAGGAAGCCGAAAAATTTTATTTATCAATGCTTGACAATATGTTGTATTGTCTGTAATTTCTTCCTGTACAATATCAAACAAGGCATTTTCGGACTGTTCTTTTTGAACAGCCGTACGTTCGGGAAATTGAACAACTTGCTTTATTTGATAACGTTTTGGCATCATTCTATCAAGTTCAATGTTGGATATTAACTCTGTCATTCATATCTCCCGGAAATGACAGTACTAAAAACCGCAAGCCTTCAGAAGTTTCATTACTAATTTTGTGTATTTGCTTTGCTGAAATTTTAATCCCGTCGTTTTGGGACAAAGAAATTTTTTCACTCTCCAATAAGAATGAAGCTTTGCCATCAAGAATATAAAAAAACTGCTCTGTTTCATTATGAAAATGAAACTGTTCCTCCGTATGTGGTGGCATTAATTCTTCTTTGACAATAACGTTTTCAGATTGTATAAAAGTCCACGCTTGACAATTATTACCCCATTGATAATATTTTGTATTCTTTGTATTGATAATCATATCACTTTCATTTTTATAAATCATCTGTATAATGCCGTCTGTCTTTATCCTGCGAAAACTTGCGGCTGTTGTAATCTGCTGATTTGTTTCTTGCTATAGATAAGGTTTTCCAATCTTCATTTTTCAGCATTTTGGCTATGAAAACCATTTGTCCGATATGATAAGGATAATGAGCCAATTGCCTGTTAATCGCTTCAGTTACAGTATGACCGTCATTTCGGATGTAAATGATTTTCTCTAAATCTGCCTCCGTAAGTTGGTTTAAAGCATTCATCAGGCCATCCCAACCTTTATTCCAATGCTCCATTAATTCAGCTTTGTTCTGAAACGGATTGGTAAATTCCGCATCACGGTTTCGCCAGGGCTTTTCTCCGTCTGTGGTCAGGAAATCGGTAAATCGTGACAACATATTTCCTGCAACGTGATTGACCAGAATAGCAATACTGTTGCTTTCCTCGTTATACTGCCAGAATAATTGTTCTTCCTGTAATTGTTCCATTGCTTTTTCTCCAAGCATTTTGTAATACAGGAATTGCTTTTTAATACTTCCTAAATAGCTGTCCATTTCTCTATTTTATTTGGGTTAATACAAATTCTTTTCTTTCATTGATATTACCTATCGGCACGTTTATGACTTCATAACCGTACTTTTCATAAGTACTTTTCATTTGGAAATAAGTGTGTTCTGCCTCCTGCCAATCCTGTTTTCGTTCATTATCTGTTTGATAAATTTCTTTCCAGGGTGGCAGGATAAATACCTTAGGATTATATGAACAATTCAGCACTTTTTTCATAGTTTCTGTTGAAAGTGCATAACCAATCATATCCGCATAGCACACGGCATCCAAAATACCTCGGTCGAAAAAGCAAATTTCATTTGGCTGGCTTGCTGTTGCTCTGTTGTAATCTAAAATGGATACGGCTATCATTTTATCGGTATAAAGTTGTTTGTTTTTCCAAGGCAAAGCATCTCCGTCCGTTTCTGTTTCTTCACGAATAATGCCTCTGGCAGTCTCCGGAATGGTTTTATATCCATTTGCTGACAGAGCATCTAATAAGGTTGTTTTTCCTGCTCCGGGTCCACCCGTTATGACAAAAAAATCCTTCATTATTCGTCAAATTTATAATGTGCTCTCACTTTACTTACTTTCCCATCATTATTCAATTCCATATATTCTGACGAATAGGAATTATTGACGCTTCTGTAAAACAATACGGTTGAATTAGCTCCTTTGAGTTCGTGGTACAATTCAAAGTGCAGGTCGGGGTATTTTTGAAGGGCTTTTGAAAAGTAATTCTTTAAATCACTTTTATTGGAAATTTTACCTTCTGCGTTTATTCCCATTTGCTGAATAATGGGCGAAACAAAATCAATGTTTTCGCTGTAATGTTCCATAATTTTATCCAAATCGTGGCTGTTCCAGGCCTCAAGCCATTCTTTTGCAAAGTCTGTATTCATATCCTTTTATTTTGAGTGATTGTTTTGAATAATTTCTTCTGAACTCAATCCAAACATTGGCGGTGTTTTTACGTCCAATAGGTTCAGGTAAATATAAAGCTGTGCTCTGTGGTGAATTTCGTGTTCGGTCATTGCCCGAAGCCACTTCCAGACGGTAATTGGAGCATTGCCGGGTGTCAGGCATTTGCGTTGTAAATCTTCATTACTCAGACTTTTGAAAATGGCTAATGCTTCTTCGTGTTTCTCGTTGAAATAATGGATTACATTATCGTACCCGTCTGCAAGTTCTTTCCCACACCCATTGTACGTACAGAGTTTTCCTGAAATGGTTTCGGCAAACATATACCGCTCAATGGCTGCAATGTGTCTTATCTGGTCAGCAATGGTAAATTTGCCGGGCTTGTATGCCCAATCCATATATTTCGGTGGAATAATGGCAATCAGGTGATTGGTGCGTTGCCTGATTTTTCCGTAATACTCCAGAAAATTTTCCATATTGGTTATTTCCATACTTATCCTTTCCTTTTAATCATTTATAATTCTATCGGTTTGCCGAGAGATATAAACCATTTCTTTAAAATTGGGTGCTGTATAATCGAAGTCTATACATTCTTTAGCAAACCCAAGATGAATTCGGTCTATCTCAAAAATGCCTTTGGCATACTGTTCCAAAGCAAATTCAATATCGTCTGCCAGCATATAGAAATACAGCCAATGAAAGCCTTCTTCTTCCGAAAGAAAAATGTTTTCGATATAGACTTTTTCGTGTTCAATGGTTTGCAATAATTCTTCTTTTCTACTGTTAAGCGTTTGCATCCATTGATGTAACTGCTCAACTTTTTCGGGTAGAATACGGTATTTGAAGAGCTTTCTTTCCATTGCCTAATCTATTTGTTTGTCGGGTGATTTTTTTGATAACTGCATCAGTGTAACCAATGAAGTTGCTGCTAATGTTTCCTTACCTTCGGCACTAACTGCAAATACGTCTGAACGGACCACAGTCAAAACTTTTCCGTTTTTGATAACCTGTGCTTTAGCCACAAGTTGTTCACCAATGGCAGGATTTAGGTAGTTTACTTTCAGCTCAACTGTTGTAAAATAGCTGTCTTCCGGTTTAGCTGACGCTCCGGCATAGCCCGAGGAAACATCTACCAATGAAGCAATGGTACTGCCGTTGAACATTCCTGCCGGACGAGCCATAAAATCCTGTTTGGGAACAGTGATTTCAAAATAACCTTCGTCCATTCCGGTTACTTCCGCACCGAATAATTGCATTATTTTGGAACGCCCGAAACTTTCCAATAGTCGTGTTCTTCTTTCATCGTTCATAGTCTAAGCGTCTTTATAAAGATTATTTCTTTTTATTTCCATCAATCGCTCCGGGTTTTCAGGAGATTCAAATCCAAACTGACGGTAAAGCGAATGAGCATCTAATGTTGCCAATAATATCCTTCTCAAACTTCCTGCAAAATCCAATTCCATTATGTATTTCATCATCATTTTTGATAATCCCTTACCTCTGTATTCTTTCAAAACATATACATCTGCCAAATAGCCGAAAGTGGCATAATCCGTTACCAATCGGGCAAAGCCAATCTGTTTTTCATCTTCAAATAGTCCTATACAAAATGAATTTTGCAACGCCGTTTTTACAGTTTCCAGCGGAATGCCTTTTGCCCAATAACTTTCTTTACTCAAAAACTGATGAACGGCTTTGATGTCCATATTTTCAAATCCCGATTTTATTTCAATTACCTGATTGCTTATTTCCATTGCATTTGTTTTTTCAGGTTTTTTATGTGTGCCAAATGATGACTGCAATGCCAACTGTATTTTGCCATAGCTTCTGCAATAGTCTGGCTTCTATTCAAATCCGGATGAAAGAACGTTCTATCCCAATCCTGTTTTTCCAATCCTTTTAACAGGATTGCCCAACGTTCGTGAATGCCTTCTAAAATGCTTAATGACGGCAAAATGGATAGATGTTTTGCATCCGGTAACTCCGTCCATTTTTCTTCTGCAAACGATTTGATAGTCGGATTATCTTCCGTCAATGCAAACTTGATGCGGGCAAAACAATTGATATTGCTATCCGTTAAATGATGAACAACCTGCCTGACAGTCCAACTTCCTTTCCTGTAAGGTGTGTTTAATTGTTCATCGTCTAAACTCATTACCGCTGATTTTAGATTTTTCGGGAATGAAGCAATCATATCAATGAATGACATACACATTTCTTCGGTAATTACTTCCGGCTCTTTGTATTTCCCAATCGGATATTGATTAATCTGTTCCATTTTCTAATGTTTATATAAACCAGTTCCAATTATATTTATCTGAACTTCGCCCTTTTCTGATGTCATTAAGTTGCTTTTTCAGTTTAAACATTGTTGCATCATTTGCGGTATATGGATAATATTCTGTTCCCAAGATATTTATACACTTAACAGGTGAGATAACCGCAGCTGTGCCCACACCAAATATTTCTATTTTTTTGCCGGATTGAAATTCATCAATAAGCTCTTGAAGTTGTACTTTCCTTTCTTCGACAATCATTCCCAAATCTTTTGCAATTTGTATAATTGAACTTCTGGTAACTCCGTCAAGAATTGAGGTACTCAACTTCGGTGTAATCAATCTATTATCCATTACAATAGCAATATTCATTGTACCGGCTTCTTCAATATATTCGTGAGTTTTAGCATCTGTCCAAATTACCTGGTCATACCCCTGTATTTTGGCTTGCTGTGCCGGATAAAATGCGGCACCATAATTTCCTCCGCATTTAGCATAACCTACTCCGCCTTCTGCCGCACGTACAAATTCTGTTTCTACTTTTAAACGTACAGGTTCAGAATAATATAATCCCATTGGTGTACATACTATGCAGAATAAATATTCATCCGAAACTTTAACTCCTAATCGAGGTTCTGTGGCAATCATAAACGGACGTATGTATAAACTTATTTCTTGTTCTTCCGGAAGCCAATGTTCTTCCAAACGAACCAACTCTTTCATTCCTCCGATAAATAAATCTTGCCCTACAGCAGGCATACACATTCTTTCCAATGAAACATTAAATCTTCTAAAATGCTTATCAGGACGAAATATGATAACTTGACCATTATCTTGACGAAATGCTTTCATTCCTTCAAATACGGTTTGACCATAATGTAAACACAGTGACATCGGGCTTATTTTAATATCGGTATATGGCACTATGTGAGGTGATTGCCAAGTGCCATCTTTGTAATTACATAGTAAAATATGGTCTGTTGGCTGAACGCCAAATACAAAATCATCATAGTTAAAATTCGATTTCATACTTCTTTCAGACTTTTGGATGTTTATCATTTTTTTACTTCATTTAATGGTTATCTTTTAAATTCATTTCCATTTTAGTATCTGCCCGCTTGTACTTGGCTTGTTCAATTGCGACTTCGGTAAAACCTAAATTTCTATAAATGCCCAAAGCAGGTTTCAATGCGGATTGTGTGTATAGTACCAGTTTCTCTACGCCCAAATCTTTTGCCTTGTCAATAGCAGCCTGACACAACATTTTTCCTGCTCCGATGCCCTGATAATTTTCATCCACTGCCATTTTGGTCAATTCCATTGTATCATTATTTACTTTTTTCAAAGCAACTGTTCCGATTACCTTACCTCCATAAACGGCAAACAAAATTTTTCCTCCGTCATTTAGTATCGCTTCTTCAGGATTAGACAAAACGTATTTGTCAATATCTTCCAACACAAAATATTTTTCAATCCACGCCCGGTTGAATTGCTCAAAATAATTTTGCCATTCGGGACGGTAATTTTCTATGGTTATCGTTTTCATAATTTTATCTCAAATAAATTGACCTCAATATTGTTATAGTGTTCCGGCAAATCGCTTGTCGGTGGTAACTGTTTTTTACCTATCCATTCAAATCCTAATTTTTGGTAATAACCGGTCAATGCTTCATTGTTTGCCCAGGTATCTATCCGGATAAATTTCTTCTTATTTTTCCACGCTTCAACCATAGCCCAATCCACCACTTTCTTCGCTATATTTTTTCCTCTGTACGAATTGCGTATCGCCATACGGTGTAAATAAATGGCTTCCTTCCCGTCTTTGTCGTTCCAAATAGTAGGTTCGGCTTTTACTATGGAAAATACACCCGCCATTTCATCGTCCTTATCTAAGACTTTAAAGTGCCTTTTTTCTGTAATTTCATTTTCAATAAATGATTTACTGAAAACAGGCCAACCGTATCCACTTTGCTGAAATTGATAGGCTCTTGCTTCGCTGTATATTTTTTCCACCATAGGAATGTCGGCTATAACAGTTCGCTCTATTCTCATTTCTTTGCCATTTTCTGATAACCGCTATTGACACAATACACACCGCTTAAAGTAGCGACCAAAGCCCATAAAGTGATACCGGTTAGTTTTTCATTCAGGAATAAAAATCCGAGCATAATGGCAATGAACGGATTGATATAAGCATACAGGGAAGAAATGCCTATCGGCAAATGTTTCAGTGCGTACACAAAAGCGGAATACGCAATAATGGAACCTACTATAATCAGGTAAACCAATGCCCAGATGCTGGACGATGTAACGGTTTTCAATTCGGTATAATCATCCAAAAAAGCACTGAATACAAACAAGGCAATTCCACCTGAAAGCAATTGCAATGCAGCATTTTGTAATACATTCTTGCTATTGGGGATTTTGTATTTTGCAAATACACTTCCTGAAGCCCAAGCCAAACAAGCCCCGAAAGCTATCAGCATTCCCATAAAATATTCAGGGTTGGCAATGTCTTTCAAGTTATCTTTGAAAATAAGCGTTATTCCCAAACAACCTAATATCAATCCCACGATAATTAATAAATGTGGTTTTCTCCTGTCAAACCCAAACAAATAGCTGATGACAACCACAAAAACAGGAATGAGTGATAATATCAATGCTGCCAGTCCGCTCGAAATGTAGCGTTCGCACCAACCAATCACACCGTTTCCCAAAGCCACCATTAAAACGCCCGGAACAGATTGATAGAGGAAGTCCGATTTATTCATATTCAGATTTCCTGTGAGTTTTAATCCTAAGAGTAAAGTTCCGCCCGCAATCACTTGACGAATAGCAGCAAACAAAAACGGCGGAAAGGTTTCCACCCCAATACGAATAGCAAAATAAGTCGTTCCCCAAACGATACAAACAATGAAAAGTGCTCCGTAAGCCAGAATGTTTTTATTATTATCCATAGCAATCTGATAAATTATAATGCAAAATAAGGAAGAAAAAACGTATGGTTACAGATACAATTTTTGTAATTTTGCAGGATACAGTTTTTAGACAATGAAAGAAGTATTATATCAAAGAATAGCAACGGTTCTTACGGAACAAATCAAAAACGGCACACTGAAAACAGGTGATAAAATGCCGTCATTGCGTACGCTGCATAAAGAATATGGTGTGAGTATGAACACAGCCATACAAGCGTATTTGGAGTTGGAAGCCAATGGCCTGATTGTTTCCCGACCACAGTCTGGCTATTATGTGAATTACAAGCCTTCCAATTTGTCCGTTCCTTCCGTGAGTAAGCCTGCTAATCAGGCAAAATCAGAAAGTGTAGAAGCACTGATTTCCAAAGTATATTCAACGTTAAGCTATAATGACGTTACCCGGCTTTCTTTGGGTGTTCCCGAAAACGAATTATTGCCTATTGCAAAACTCAACAAGGAATTGGTCAATGCTATGCGTAATCTCAAAGGAAGTGGTACGGAATACGAAGAAATTCAGGGAAACAGAAAGCTACGCAGGGATATTGCCCGATTGACTTATACCTGGAACGGAAATTTGAATGAAGATGATATTGTTACGACTGCCGGGGCTATGAATGCTATTTCATTCGGGTTGATGGCACTTACACAGAAAGGCGATACGATAGCAGTTGAAAGTCCTGTTTATTTCGGCATATTGCAGTTGGCTAAAAGTTTGGGATTAAATGTTATTGAACTGCCGACACATCCGGTTACCGGAATAGAGCCTGATGCTTTGAAAAAAATATTACCCCAAATAAAAGTGTGTATGCTGGTTTCTAATTTCAACAATCCGTTGGGAAGCTGTATGCCTGATGAGCATAAAAAGGAAGTGGTAAAAATGCTTTCGGAACGAGGTATTCCGCTCATAGAAGATGATTTGTATGGCGATGTATATTTCGGGAACAGCCGCCCTAAACCTTGTAAAGTATTTGATGAGGAAGGTTTGGTTCTTTGGAGTGGTTCTGTATCCAAAACATTAGCTCCGGGGTATCGTGTGGGCTGGTTAGCTCCGGGAAAGTTTAAAGATAAAATCGTTCATCAGAAGCTTATTCATACTGTTTCCTCTACCACTATAACACAGGAAGCTATAGCTAATTTCCTTGAAAAAGGTAGGTGTGAAAATCATCTTCGGAAATTAAGAACTGAGTTGCACGCTAATAGTCTGCAATTTGCCAGAGCAGTTGCCGAGTACTTTCCGGACGGGACTAAAATCAGCCGTCCGCAAGGTGGATTTATGCTTTGGGTGGAACTGGACAAAAGAATTGATGCTACGGAATTATACGACCGGGCTATTCGTCAAAAAATAAGCATTGCTCCGGGCAGGATGTTTTCACTGCAAAACCAGTTTAACAACTGTATGCGGTTAAGCTACGGGCAACGCTGGTCGGAACAGATAGATGACAAGCTGAAACAGTTGGGAAGAATTGCTAAAGGGTTGATTTAAATCACGTTTATCCAATTTGAAAGAATTCTATCCATCAGTCTGTTGCATTGAGCAATATGGCTGTTGTTCTTCAATAATTCATTTTCACTTTGTACATAGGGTAGGTTATACAAAAGTTCATCTTTCCCGTTTTCGGTCATTTGCATTAAACTTTCTATAGTTACTTCTAAATGAAATTGTAAGCCGATGATATGTTGATTGTAGTAAAATGCCTGATTGATATTGGCTCCCGAATACAGTAAATTCAGACTGCTGTTTTGAGGAATATCAAACTGGTCTCCGTGCCAATGGAATACAACCGGATTATGTTTGAACAGTTCATAAAACCAAGCGATTTGCTTACATCCCTCTGTAGGAAAAACAGGAAACCACCCGATTTCTTTGTTCTTTGCCGAAACTACTTTTGCTCCCAAACAATCGGCAATCAATTGAGCACCTAAGCAAATTCCCAACACATTTTTACCGGATTGGATACACGATTTTATAAATGCTTTTTCCTGTTTCAACCAAGGGAATTGTGTTTCATCATACACGCCCATCGGGCCACCCATTACAATCAACGCATCTATCTCTGAAATATCAGGCAATAGAAAATCTGTTTCAAAAAATTTTGTAACTGAAATATGATGATGATTCTCTTTTAACCAAGTCTCAATGTATCCTAATCCTTCAAATGGTACGTGTTGAAAATAATGTACATTCATTGTCTATGCTTTTTGTTCATTCCAATAATAACTATCAGGGTAAATACGCTGTCCGAAAACAGCTGTACCTACCCTTATGATGGTTGCGCCTTCCTCTATGGCTGTTTCCAAATCGCCGCTCATTCCCATTGACAATTCTTTCATTTGTATATCAGGAATGTTTATTGCGATAATTTCCTGTTGAATACTTTTCAATAATTTAAAGCATTGTCTCACTTTCTCGGTTTCAGCACTGAATAAACCAATGGTCATCAATCCTTTTATTTTTAGTCGGTTCAATCGGGCAATCTGCTGAACCAAAGCTATGGCTTTATCGGGATGCACCCCGAATTTACTTTCTTCATTGGACGTATTGACCTGTACAAGTACATCTATGGTTTTATCTTCATACTCCAAACGTTGCTGTAACTTTTCTGCCAAGTCTATACGGTCAAGCGATTGAATACAGGAAACATCATATTTTAAAACCTCTTTGATTTTATTGGTTTGCAAATGCCCAATGAAATGATTGGTATGCGAAACACCTTTCAATGCTTCATATTTTTCTTTGAGTTCCTGGACTTTGTTTTCTGCTATCAGTGTATGTCCTGCTTGCAATGCAATTTTGATACGTTCGGCAGGTACGGTTTTAGTTGCTAATAACAATTTTACTTCATTGGGATTTCTGTTACTTTCCTTGCAGGCATTGTTTATCCGTTCTTGTATGACTGCCATATTTCGCAAGATTTCTTCATTCATACGTTGATGTTTTCTTGGAATATTTTGAGGTCGGAAATGGATTTGAACCATTGTAAAAGATATTGCGTATCCTTGCCTTGCCACTCAGCCATCCGACCAATTGCAGGCGAACTGACTTAGTCCGCCTTTTCTTTTTATTTCCACCAATAGTAATAATTGTGCTTATCGTCATATTCAAATCCGCAACGTGGATAAAGCTTGTTGCCAATGTCGTTCGTTTTTTCAGTTTCCAACATCAATCCGCAAGCTCCTGTCTCATCACACCACTGTTTGGCCCTGTCTATCAATGCTACCGAAAGTCCTTTACCTCTGTAATCGGGATGAACAAACAAATCGCTCAACAGCCATTGCTTTGCCAATTTGATATAATGATACAGTTGATACAATTGAACAAAACCAACTGCTTTGCCTTCGGCATAAAGCACAAATATATGTGATTGGTCATTGTCCAATCGTTCCTTAATGAACTGCTTACACTTTTCATAATCGTCTGTCTGGCGATAGAAAATCCGATAAAGATTGAATAACTCTGCTGTTTTGTCTAAATCGTTAAGACCTACTTTTTTGATACTGTAATTCATTACTCTTCATTATTTTGATTAATGATACAAAAGTATTGGATGACAGGATGAGCTTGATGGTACAGTTTGATGATATGTAAGTAGTCCAGAAACATTTAAAACTTGTCATAGCTTATCTTAATGCTTGTGCTTATGGGAACTGCTACACAAGCCAAAATCAAACCTTGCTGTATATGAGCTTCAGATAGGACAAAATTCCGTTTTAACCGCACTTCCCCCTCCTCCAGTTTGCATACACAAGTGCCACAGGTACCTCTGCAACAGGAATGTGGAGCATCAATTCCAGCATTGAGCATCGCATCAAGCAAAGGTGTCTGTTTGTTCCATTGGATATAATTTGTTTCTCCGTTGAGTGTCAATCTTACTTCTACAATGTTCGATTGCTCGTTTTGGGCTTCGGCAGGGTTGGTTTCTTCGTTTAAATTCATCTGCTTTACGAAATATTAATATATAAAGCCCGAAAGTTCTTTATCACTTTCAGGCTTTGATATTGGATTAAACAACTACTTCACTTTCAATGGCTGAAAGTATGTTATCTAATTCCGCTATTTCATTTTCACTAAGTGGTTTCAAAGGGCTTTTGAAGCCGCCTCCGCCTACTCCCAACAGGTCTAAACCTGCTTTTATAGAGCGTGGTAAACCTTTTGCCACAATGAACTTTAATAAATCAAACTGTTTATAAAATATGCTTTGGGCTTTTTCCAAATCGTTTGTCTGAATAGCATCGTAAAGAGCAATATTGAGTTCTGGAATCAAGTTAGGAGCGGCGGTACACCAACCTTTAGCACCAGCTGAAAAAGCGGCTAATGCCAATGGATTAGAGCCGTTGAAAAACGCTACATTTTCTCCCAATTCTTTTCTCAGATAGTGCATACACTGAATATCGCCTGAACTTTCCTTTATCATTGTTACATTCGGAATTTCCAACAAACGCTTCAATAAAGCAGGTGACATATCCACTCCTCCTGTAGCAGGATTGTTATATGCCATTATCGGAATAGAAATTTTGGAAGCAACGGTATCATAGTGTTTCACAATTTCATCATCGGTCAGTTTCCAATAACTCATCGGAATAATCATTACTGCCGTTGCACCTGCTTTTTCAGCGAATTTTGCGTGGTAAACGGTTTTTTCGGTGGTAAGGTTGGAAACACCTACCAATGTAGGTACTCTACCTGCCACCTGTTGCATTGTCGCTTCCGTGATGGCTTCTTTTTCCGCATCATTGAGGTAAGGCATTACACCTGTACTTCCCAAGGGAGCAATGCCGTGAGAACCTGTGGTAACCAATCGCTCTACTTGCTTTTTGAATAGTGGAATATCAACGTTTTCGTTGTCGTCAAATGGTGTAACCGGGTATGCGATTACGCCTTTAAATGGTACTTTGTTCATTTTTTGTCCTGTTTTAAAAATTAAAAATCTCTGCCTTCTTCTTCACGCAATGCCACGCCTAAGTTTTGCAGTTGTGGTGCATTTTCACAAGCGATGTATTTTGCGGGTTCTGTTTCACTACGGTTTTGGTGCTGATGCCAAGCCCAAGACGGGATGTAAACCGCATCTCCCGCTTCCCATTCCACGATTTCATCCTCTACTTTTGTCCAGCCTTTTCCCTCAATGACATACAAAACAGTTTCGTAGGTATGGCGGTGCAAGTGTGTTTTTTGTCCGGGCAATAAACCGCCAATGGTCATACTTACGTTTTTGCTTGGCAAGTCCACAAAGAAAACCGGGTGCTTTCTTTCTTCGGAAAACTGATTGTGCACACCTGCATTTTCAACGTTCTTGTGAATGACGTGGGAGGGCTTCACATACGTTGGTCTTGCAAATGTCTGATGAAAGTCTTTCGAGCTGAACTGTTTTTGCTCTGCGTGGATTGATTTTTTTACTTCTGTAGCTGTTTCTAATTTTGACATAATTGAAAATTTTTATGGTTCTGTTGCATTATTGCATTACAAAAGTATTGTACCTTTGGACTATCATAGTGATACAGTTTGTATAAAAACAGATAGTCCAGATGTTGAGGAAATGGAATTTTGAACTTCAATTAGATGAAAAATCAGACAAAGCCATTTATCTGCAAATAGCCGATGCCATCATAAAAGACATTCATTCAGGCAGGTTAAAACCAGGCGATGCTTTGCCCGGAAGCAGAAATCTTGCACAACTTTTAAAGGTCAATCGGAATACGGTTGTAGAAGCCCTTAATGTATTACTCGTTGAGGGTTGGTTAATTTCCAAAGAAAGACAAGGTACTTTTGTAGCCGATGCACTGCCAGATTTCAAAGCAGCAAAAAAAAGCAATCTTGTAACAACCGTAATAAAAGATACGGCAAACAGGCATTATCTCATACAATTTGATGATGGGCATCCCGACACTAAAATTGCCCCCGTTACGGAACTGGCAAGGGCATACCGTCAAATCTTCAACCAAAAAGCAAGGTGGCAGATGATGGGGTACGGTACTGAACTGGGTGATTTGGAATTTAGAAAAGCAATTGTTCAAATGCTCAATCATCAAAGAGGTATGCAAATAAACGAACAAAATGTTTGTATTACTCGTGGTAGTCAAATGGCGATGTATTTAGCAGCCCAATGTCTATTTACCAAAGGGGATTATGTACTTATTGAAAACCCTGGTTATAAGCCTGCTTGGAAAGCCTTTGAAAATGCCGGTGCAACATTATTGCCTGTAAGCTTAGATAAAGACGGCTTGGTGATTGATGAGGTCATTGCTTATCTGAAATCCGGCAAAAAGATAAAGGCAATTTACGTTACGCCTCACCGTCAATATCCCACTACTGTCACATTGAGCCTAAAAAGAAGGTTGGAATTGATAAAGTTGTCTAACAAATATGGATTTACGATTATCGAAGATGATTATGATAATGAGTTTCATTTTGGTTATCGACCCGTGTTCCCATTGTCAAGTTTTATAGAACTTACAAATTATGTTTATATAGGCACAATGAGCAAGGTTGTTGCACCTGCTCTGCGTATCGGTTATTTGGTAAGCAATGATGGGAGTTTGATTGAAAAGGCAGGTAATTTGCGAAAGATTATTGATGTGCAAGGCGATAGTATAATGGAACAGGCGGTTTTGCAACTGGTCAAAGACGGTACGATAAAAAGGCATATCAAAAAGGCGACAAACCACTACAAAGTTAAAAGGGATTTTATGACAACTTTATTGAATAAACATATCAGGACCAAAGCAACTTACGTAATTCCCGAAGGTGGTTTGGCTTTTTGGATTATGCCAAATAAACAAATAGATTGGTTGCAGGTTTCAGAAAAACTAAAAAACAAGGGCATCAAAATTATAACGCCCGATACCTACAGCTTTAATGAAACCATAAACGGTATAAGATTGGGCTATGGCTCACTTTCTGAAAAAGATTTGGAAGATGGGATTATTGTGTTAGCAAAAATGTTGTGATTTTAGTTTTAGCTTACCAAGATTAATCGGCATTGTTACTCCACGGTTGGGCAGATATTAAATCTTTGGATTTCCATTCTTCCAAAACAGTCAATGCACTTCTGTCGGGAATATATAAGAAACTAATTTTTCGTTCATTGGCATTTTTTCGTAATTCATCAAATATAAATGTATCATCAAAACCAACTTTTGATGCATCTGTATTAGAGTTTGCATAGTACACTTTACCGATTTTTGCCCAATAAACAGCACCTAAACACATAGGGCAGGGTTCTAACGTAGTGTACATTTGGCAGTCAGATAATTGAAGACTATTAATATTCTTACAAGCCCTTTCAATAGCAACCATTTCGCCGTGTGATGTAGGATTGACCCGCTCAAATATTTCATTATGTCCCTCTCCGATAATTTCGCCATCTCTGACAATCACGCAGCCAATAGGAAGCCCTTTGCCACTTTTGTATGCAATTTCAGAAAGTTCGATTGCTTTCAACATAAATTTAGGATTATAATCTTGGTCGATTGAGTTATTCATTGTTTCATCGTTTTAAGGGCAAATTTATTCAATCTGTCAGATTAATTAATATACTGCTCCACTGCTTTATCCAATTCCTCACTGACTACTTTGGCGTAAATCTGCGTAATGCCGATGTCTGAATGGTCTAACAGCTTTGAAACGTATTCTATACGCATACCATTGTTTAAGGCATTGGTAGCAAATGTATGACGGCTTAAATGGAATGACAAAGTAAATGGCAGTTCCATATCTTTACCCAACCTACGCAACTTTTGACCGCATAAAATATTTTTCGCATTGATGATATGTGCCTGGTAATCGGTATCTGCATCAAACCTCTCTACATCTTCCAATATCGGAAAAACAAAATCACTTGGTTGCGATATGGCTGTTTTGTATTGGTTCAGTATATCTATTGCAATCTGACCGATTTTAAAATTGTGAGTTCTCCCTGTTTTGCGAATAGTCTTGGTAATACGTTGCTCTTTCTCGTTATAGTCGTTCCATTTCAGACTAACGACATCACTGAAACGCAAACCACCTGCATACACCGAAAAAATGAACATATCCCGAAATACTTCATCTTTGCCTGTATATTCAATTTTTAAAGTGCGTAATTTTTCTATCTGCTCTTTATTCAGGAACAAGCGTTTGCTCTCGGATTTTTTTACCCTCACTTTTGAGAATGGGTAAATGTTTTCTTCTATCACATCTTCCCTCTGTGCATCACGAAACATTACGGATAAAATTAATAATGAATAGTGTACGGTGGTTGCTCCGTTCTTCAAGGTATTGGACATATAATTGATATAGTCTTTCAACACTGTAACGGTAATATCATCAAAATACACATCCCTGTGTCCGATAAATTTTTCAAACTTAGCAACGTACTGTTTGTAGTTTTTGTAAGTAGCCACCGATACCGTTCCCTTGATACGCTCGCAACGATTGTAGGCATATTCAAAGAAGTTTGCCATATCCTTCCCCTTTATGGCTTCTTTGAGTTTTCGGGCTGATACGGATTTGCGTTTGCGTTCGTGGTCTGCAATAGTTCCCTCTGCATCTGCTACCTTTTGAGAAAGAAAGGCGTTCATTCTGGCACTATTGGCGTGGTTCTTTTTTACCTTTTGCTTGTCATCGTCCCATTCGTTACGTTTCAGCTTTACGCCTGTGGCTACAAATTTGGCTTTCCTGTCCTTTATAACCCTTATATACAAAGGGCTATGACCTGTTTTATCTTCCTGATTTGTCCGAAGTACTAATTTTATCGAAGCCATAAGAAAAAGTATTATATTTGTTGTACTAAAAGAAACAATCGAGTGCAAACCAATGAAACCCTTTATAAATCAGCTATTTCAAAGCGGTGCAACCTGATACAAAGATACAACATTTGGTACAACAAACCTAACTTTTCATTGCTTTATCCTGCATTATTTTGTTCTTTATCATTTTATAACTTATTGATAATTATGTTTTTGAGTGCAAAAGGCGACATACAATTTAATACTTTTAATAACAAGGTATTGTCAAAAGCGGGGCTGAACGGCTTCGATTGGACATTTGTATAAGGTTCAACATTCGTTCTTCGATTGAACTTTAGTACTAAAAATCCCTGCCTTCGGCAATACCCGAACCGTTGGCAGTCATTTTAGGGCGACACCACATAACGACAGAAAGTAATGAACACTGATCTGCAACACCCAAAAGCTGTCCACAAATCTCTTGCGGGCTTTGTGGACAGCTTTTGGGTGTTGCAAAACCAATCAGCCACAGATGAAGGTGTAATTGTGCCGAACGGAAAAATTGACTTATTCTTTTCCAAAACACCAGGTAACGAATTTCGTGTAACATTGATGGGATTGGAAACAAAACCAAAACCTTTGGCAAATCAAGACGTTTCTATTGTTTTTGCTGTCAGTTTTAACCCGCTTGCGATGGAATATATTCTGCAACGTTCCGTTGCAGACATATTGGACAGCGGAATGAGGTTGCCAAATAATTTTTGGAACTTCAATATTGACGATTTAAACGACTTTGACACATTTTGCAAAAAAGCGACACAACAAATTCAATCTGTTTTGCCAAAAGAAATTGACAACCGAAAAGTGAAATTATTTGAATTGCTTTTTGCAACTGACGGAGAGATAAGCGTAAAAGAACTTTCTGAAAAAATATTTTGGAGTAGCCGACAAATCAATCGCTATTTCAACGAACAATTTGGAGTTTCATTAAAAACATATTGCAAAATAATTCGTTTTCGGGCTTCGCTTCAACATATCAAAGAAGGCAAATTATTTCCGCAACATAACTTTACAGACCAGTCACATTTCATCAAAGACATTAAAAAACTTTCGGGTGTTTCGCCAAAAGAATTGCACAAAAATAAAAACGACCGATTTTTACAATTTTCCCTTTCGGCTACGAAATAATTTTGCGGTGAATTTTAAAACGCAAGATTATGTTATTAGAAAATAAAAAAGTGGCTGTAATTGGTGGTGGTCCTGTCGGACTTATTTTTGCCAAACTGCTGCAACAAGCGAACGTAAATGTAAACGTGTATGAACGGGACAAAGACGAATGTTCCCGAATTAAAGGAGGAACACTTGATATTCATAACGACTACGGACAAATCGCATTGGAAAAGGCAGGACTTTTGTCGGAGTTCTACAAGTATTCAAGACCAACAGGAGAACGGGCAACAGACATTAACGGAAATATCTTAAACGAAACATTTCCCGGCAAAGAACATTTATACGACAGACCGGAAATTGACAGAAACGATTTGCGTAAAATGTTTCTTGAAAACTTAAAACCGAATACGGTTGTTTGGAACAGCAAATTAATTTCGTTAGAACAACAAAACGAACAATTTTTGTTACATTTTGAAAACGGAAAAACGGAGATTGCTGATCTGGTTGTCGGTGCGAACGGAGGAATGAGCAATGTAAGAAAACACGTTACAGATACTATTCCGCAATATACAGGAACAGTCATTATACAAGGCGAAGTTTTAAATCCAACGGATACTTGTCCGGATTTTAAAAGATTATGCGGAGAAGGCAATTTAATGACCATTGCTGAACAAAAATTTTTCTTTTCCCAAACCAAGGCAAAAGGTGCGTTGAATTATTACGTTTCTTTCAGACAACCTGAAAGCTGGATAAACGAACACGGTTTGGACTTCAAAAGCAATAAAGAAATTGTTGAGTTTCTCAATAAATTGCTTCCCCACTGGAGTGATATTTACCACGAGCTTTTTTCCGCAACTGACGAATTTACATTGCTGCCCATGCGGAAACTTCCTTTGGAAAACTGGCGGCCACATAAAAACATTACGTTAATTGGTGATGCGGCACACGTTATGCCACCATTTTCGGGAATTGGAGTAAACATTGGCTTGTTAGACGCTTTGCATTTAGCAGAAAACTTAACTAACGGACAATTTTCCGACATTCAGACAGCCATCAGCAACTACGAAGAAAAAATGTTTGAATACGCAACAAAAGCACAGCAAGACACGGCACAAGCCGAAGAAAGCATACATTCGGACAAGGGCTTTGACGAAATCGTAAAAGACAAAAGATAAAGACGAACTGCCAACAAGGATTTGGCGTAAGGGGGGCAGACGTGCAAAATTCCACTTTTGTTCTTTTTTGTAACTTTGGTGCCAGATTGAGCATTCGTGCATTTAATCCCGTCTATCTCCAATACGCGGTACGTTAGCGGCTATATTAACAAAACAGACGATGAGAACACTATTTACCTTTTTGACAATCCTGATTTCAAGTTTAAGTTTTGGACAAAATTCAAAAACTGATTTTTTACGAGATTTAGATTTTGTTTATGAAAATCTAAAAAATACAACTTCCTATAAAACACAAAAAAACAAACAGAAAAATGTAACATCAAAATATAACGAACTCAAAAAACAAACCTCGAATTTGAGTGTTATTGAAAGTTACCTAAAACTTTATGAGCTTGTTGATGAAATAACTGATTATCACAATGATATTTACGGAAATTCTGAAACTTTTTCTTATAACGATTTAAAAGATGACGCATTTTTGAATAAAATAAAGACGTCTTCTGATTACAATTTTTATCCCAAAAGCAAAATGAATTTAGATAGTTTGGAAACCGAATTATCAAAGAGAAAATCCAGCGATTACGAAGGAATTTATTATCATCAGAATTATTTCAAAATTGCTATCGTAAAAAGACCTGACAATTTACTTGAAGGTATCATACTGGAAACCAAAATTCCATCGTGGGAACGTGGAGAAACAATGCTTTATTTTTTACCAAAACAAGACAATCGTTTCAGGATATTTGGTGGAAAATTTATTGATAAAAATCTGTTTTCATCTATCGACTGTTTTGTAAATGGAGAGTTTAAAACATCAAAATGGCAGAAAAAAATACCGGAAATCAATTATTATAACGCCAGCTTTCCTGACCAAAAATTTGTTTTCAAAAACCTGAATGATAGTTTTATTTATGTGAAAGTAGGCAGTTTTGATTCTTCAAACAAAGGAATTGAAGAAGCGACAAATTTTTATAAAGAAATTTCAGAAAAACTAACCACAAAAAATCTAATTGTAGATTTGAGAAACAACAACGGTGGTGGCGATAAAAGTTCGACACAGTTTTATAAGCTATTCAAAAAATTTAACGGAAAAATTTATGTTTTGGTCAATTTTTATACCGTAAGCAATGCCGAACAGTTTGCTGTCAAAATGAAAAAACATAAAAATGTAGTAATATCAGGCGACAACACAAGAGGAATGATAACTTACGGACGAAATTATGACGAAGACAAAGAAACGCCATCACAAAATTTCAGAATATATTTTTCTGACTTAAAAGATAATTGGAAACAATATTTGAAATATGAAGAAACGGGATTAAAGCCAGAAATTTACTTGACATCGGACAAAGATTGGATTGAACAAATTACCAATAAATACAGCCGCTAACAAGGGTTTGGCGCCTGGCGGCCTGACGTTCACACGGGAAATCTCCGCAGGAATTTCCCGCCCATCGCCAATACGCAGCCCGTTAGCTGCAATTTTGACCAAAATCTATATCGTTTCCAATTAAATAAATCAAAAAGGAACGAACTCTTGAATTTAGCAAACAACATCAAAACTGGAATTTTATATACAAGTTTTGTCACCTGTATGGAAAATGTATCTAAAATGGAAATACCTTCCTGAAGAAGAACGCAATAAATATAAAAGAGTTGTGGCCTTACCAGATATAAGCAATCATTCAAAGGACAATGCACAATCTGTCCGGGTATCGGAACCGCTCATCCTTGCCTGTTTGCATGAAAGCAGCCAATTTTGCACTATCCTTTTAAACAAATTAATTTTCAACGTATGAACATCTTTCTGTTTGGAGCAACGGGCGGAACAGGAAAAGAGATCCTGGTAAAATTGTTGGAGCAGAAGCACCGGGTATTTGTTTTGGCCCGGAATCCCGGAGCGCTGGGCATTGCCAACGATAACCTGACAATCATCAAAGGCAGTATTTATCATCCCGAAACGTATCAAAACGGGTTACGCCAGTGTGACCTTGTAATTTCCGCATTGGGTACGGGAACATCCAGAAAGCCGACAGAGATCTACTCTAAAGGCGGAGAACAGGTGATCAGGTCCATGCGGGAAGCCGGTGTAAAAAGGCTTATTACATTGACTGCGGCAGCATTTGATCCAACTGATCCCGGGACCCGGAGCTTTATTGTAAAATATATCGTTCAGCCGTTGTTTAAGCATATCTATTCCGATATGCAGAAATGGGAAGCCATGCTGGAGAACAGCAGGGATATTGATTGGATGGTTATCAGGCCAGGCCGGTTGACCAATGGAAAAGAAAAAGGCAACTACCGGGTACAGCTCAACCATTGCCCGAAAGGCGGCAGTAAGATCAGCCGAAGCGATGTAGCGGACTTTGTTGTTAAGCAAATCGGTTCCGATACATACATTCACCGGAAAGTGGCTGTTGCTTATTAGGACAGAAAAATTACCTGCTTATAATATAACATTGGCAGCATGACGGGCATCGGTCATATCCGGGCTTTTATCTTCGTAGTATGCTGCTTCGCCTGTGCGATGCCCGTTTAAATAAGACCATAACAAGAGGCTGTGCAAAAAACAAGCAACCCTGTCAATATTTCGGCTTAGCTCAATATGACAGGGTTGTTTTATTCATAGATATCACATTTCGACAGGCGCCAGGTGACAACAAAAGTTCCAGGTGACGCTCTTTTGCGCTAAAGGAGCTGCCTTATGCCTGCTTACTGGTTGACGTGGTACATCATAAATGCCCAGATATCGGCGTTCTCTTCAATGGTCTTGGAAGTGGGCTTGCCCGCGCCGTGACCGGCGTTCACATCGATCCGGATAAGCACCGGGTTGTCGCAGGACTGCTTGTCCTGGAGCTCGGCCGCGAACTTGAAGGAATGCGCCGGCACCACACGGTCATCGTGATCGGCGGTTGTGATGAGCGTGGCAGGATAACAGACATCCTTTTTTACATTGTGAAGCGGAGAGTAGGGTAGCAGGTAGTCGAACTGATCCTGTTGCTCACTGCTGCCGTATTCCACGGCCCAGCCCCAGCCAACGGTGAATTTATGGTATCTCAGCATATCCAGCACGCCTACCTGGGGGATGGCTACACGGAAGAGGTCCGGCCGCTGCGTCATGCAGGCGCCCACGAGCAGGCCTCCGTTGGAGCCGCCACGGATAGCCAGCTTTTTGCTGCTGGTATATTTGTTGCTGATCAGGAATTCCGCGGCTCCTATAAAGTCGTTAAATACATTCTGCTTGCGCTCCAGCATGCCATCCCTGTGCCATCCTTCGCCAAACTCGCCGCCGCCCCTGAGATTCACCACGCAATAGATGCCACCCTCCTCCAGGAAAGGTATGATGGCGGGACTGAATCCCGGGGTCAGGCTGATATTGAAGCCGCCGTATCCATACAGCATGGTGGGGTTATTGCCGTCCATAGGTATGTTCTTTTTCCTCACCATGAACATCTTGACCGCAGTACCGTCACTGGAAGGAAAGGTATGCTGCTCAGTGATAAAATCATCGGAATTGAATTTGACCTGCGGCTTGAAATGCAGTGAAATCTTATTGCTGCTGAGGTCATACTTCCAGATGCTGGTGGGTTCCGTATAGCCGGTCTGGGAGAAATAAGTGTACCTGGCATCCTTTCTGCCGTCAAAGCCGGACAAGGTAACATAACCTTTGCTGTCGGTCATCGGGGACGGTAACACTTCGCCTTTGCTGTTATATATCACCAGGCGGGAGCAGGCATTCTCCAGGTAGGTACAGAAGATACGGTCGCCGAAAATGGTGGCCCCTGCCAGCTTGTGATACCTTTCCTTTACGAGCACTTCCCATTTGCTGAACGTGCCGTTGGCAAAAGTGGTGGTGTACAGCTGGTAATTTCCTGCTTTCAGGTTGGAATGGATCACTATTTTATTACCCAGGGTCTCCACCACGCGCGCATTGGTGGAAAAGCCTTCCACGAGCGTAACGAAAGCGCTGTTCGGAACCGTAAGGTCTTTGATCTTGATCTCGCTGCCATCCGTGCCTTCGGCGATATTCAGGATCAGATATCTTTCATCCTCCGTTACCTGTGCGCCGACATATCGCAGCGGGTGCTGCCTGTCTTCATACACCAGCTTATCCTTATCCTGTGATTCCCCGATGGTGTGAAAGAATATCTTCTGGTACTCCGTCTTGGCAGAATATTTGGTCGCTTCATTCTTGGGACGGGAGTAGCCGCTGTAATAAAAGCCTTTATCTCCTATCCATTCCATATTGGTGAACTTGACGTGCTCGATCTTTTCTTTCAGCACCTTTTTACCGGCGACTTCCATGATATAGATATCCTGCCAGTCGGAGCCCGCTGCCGATACGGCATAGGCAAAATACTTCTGGTTCCTGGAAAAAGCGGTGGCCTGTATTGCTACCGTACCGTCCTTAGAGAGCTGGTTGGGGTCGATGAGGACTTCTTCCTTGCCCGTCAGAATGCTTTTTATATACAGGATGGACTGGTTCTGCAGCCCGTCATTTTTATAATAGATCATATAATTGCCGGCTACTTCCGGTATGCCCTTCTTTTCATAATTCCACACCTCTGTCAGGCGTTTGGTAAAGAACTGCTTCTGCGGCAATTTATTCAGGAAATCGAATGTGACCCTGTTCTGAGCTTTGACCCAGGCGGCAGTTTCTGCAGAAGTATCATTCTCCAGCCAGCGGTAAGGATCTTTTATGATCCTGTCGAAGTAATTATCTTCAACGCTGTCGTCCTTTCTTGTTTCAGGATATTGTATGGATTGTGCTGATAAATGAGTTGTCATCAGGGCCAGGCTTGTTACAAAAAAAGTTGTTTTGATAAAACGCATGATTAAATTTTTAAAATCTAATGAATTTCAAATATACAGGATATTGCTTATCCGTAAGCGCCCGGTAAAGATAAAGTGAAAAATAAATTTAAAGTAACCGGGCAAAAGGGTATGTTAGTCATATATTTATTAACTTCACCACTCGAAACATCAGACGCAAAAAGAATCATATGAGAACAGTTAAAAAAACAAAAATTATAGCAACGGTAGGCCCGGCTTGTGATACCTATGAGAAATTAGTGGAGCTGGTGAATGCGGGTGTCAATGTTTTCAGGCTGAACTTCTCTCATGGCACTCATGAGCAGCATGAGCTGGTCATGGAAAGGATCAGGAAAATCAACGAGGAATACAATACCAATGTCGCCATACTGGCCGATCTCCAGGGACCTAAATTAAGGGTGGGAGAGATAGAGAACGGGCAACTGGATCTTAAGGCGGGAGAGGTGATCACGTTCACCAATATAAAGCAGCCGGGCACCAGGGATAACCTGTATATTTCCTATCCCGATTTCAGCAGGGATGTAAAGGTAGGAGAGAAGATACTGCTGGACGATGGTAAGATAGAGACCAGGGTCATAGAAATAACAAGAGACAACGCGGTGCGGGTACAGGTGCAGAATGACGCCGTGCTGCTGCCCAAGAAAGGTGTGAACCTGCCGGATACCAATATTTCCATTCCTTCCCTTACCGAGAAGGACCTGAACGACCTGGAATTCATACTTTCAAAGGATATTGACTGGATCGCCTTATCCTTTGTGAGAAAGCCTATTGATGTGATCCAGCTTAAAAATATAATCAAGTCCAGGGGCAGCACCGCCAAGATCATTTCCAAGGTCGAAAAGCCCGAAGCGATCCAGCACCTGAGGGAGATCATCCTGGCATCTGATGCCGTTATGGTGGCCCGTGGCGACCTGGGCGTGGAAATGCCGGTGGAAAAGATCCCTATGATACAAAAGGACATCGTCAGGAAATGTATCCACAGGGCCAAGCCGGTGATCATAGCCACCCAGATGATGGAGAGTATGATAGACCGTACCCGTCCCAACAGGAGCGAGATCACCGATGTGGCCAATGCGGTCATGGAAGGCGCTGACGCTATTATGCTGAGCGGTGAAACGGCTATGGGTATGCATCCCACCCTCGTGGTGCAGACCATGGTGAATATCGTAAAAGAAGTGGAAAAGCAGGAGACGGTCTATAACCGGAACCTGGTGCCGCAGCCGCATTCCCCTTCCTTTCTCAGCGATGCCCTCTGTTACAATGCCTGTAAGATATCTGAAGACCTGAAGGCCAATGCGCTGATCGGTATGACGCAAAGCGGCTATACGGGATTTATGCTGTCCAGCTACAGGCCCAGGGCGCCGCTGTTCGTGTTCACAAAGACCCGTTCGCTGGTCAACCAGCTGAGCCTTAGCTGGGGAGTAGAGGCCTTCTTCTATGATAAGGAAGAGAACATTGATGATATTATCTTCGACCAGATCAGCATACTCAAGGAAAGGAATGCCCTGAGCCAGGGAGATGTGGTGGTGAATACGGGCAGCATTCCGGTAAGCGAGCATCTGCCCACCAATATGTTGAAAATAAGCCGCGTCGAGTAGTGAGAGAGGTCGTATTTATCAAACAGAATAAGGAGCGGTGGCTGTCGTACGAGCAGCATACCTCAGACCCGGATGAGCTGGCGCAGCGCTTCGTTAACCTGGTGGACGATATCGGCTATGCCAGGACGCATTACCCTTTCAGCGAAACCGTGGTCTATCTCAATAACCTTGCATCCAATATCTACCTGTCTATCTATAAGGCCAGGAAGCGGGAACCCAACTGGTTCAGGCGGTATTTCCTGGAAGATATTCCCCTGACCATTTACCGGCAGCGTAAGGTACTGCTGTTTGCGTCCGTATTCTTTATACTGCTGTACCTCATTGGCATCTTCATCGCGCAAAAGGACCCTAACTTTATCAGGGCGGTGCTGTCGGATGAATATGTGAATATGACCAGGGAGAATATAGATAAGGGCAAGCCTTTCGGCGTGTACGACGAGCAGCATCCTTTCAGCATGTTTGTTCAGATAGCCTGGAATAATATACGTGTGGCGCTCACCACTTTCAGCTCCTTCGCGTATCTTCTGTTTTACGGGCTGTACTACTGCATCATGTCCCTGTTCGGGCAGCAGCCGTTGGCGGGATGGCTCGCCGGCTGCATCATAGCTGTCCCTTTATGCTACTGGCTCCTGCGGGTCTATACCCGGTACCGCTTCCGCAGGGATCCTGCCAGCCTGTATCCTTTGCTGCATACCGAGCTGGAGGAAGCGGTAAAAGATAACGATAAGGGAGCATATATGCCTGTTACGGAAAGATATACGCCCCCGGAGCTGTCAGTACGCATCTGGCGCAATGTGAGGATCACTTATTTCTCTTTCCTGCTGGGCCTGCTGTGTATGGCCGGCGCTTTGCTGATCCTGTTCTACAACGGGGTGATGGTCGGTACTTTTCACCAGATGTTTATCGCGCACGGCTTCGGTATCAAATGGATCTTCGTGGTCATGATCCACGGCACCCTGGAGCTCTTCTCCATTGCGGTGGCCGGCGCCTGTGGCATTATGCTGGGCAATGCGCTGCTGTTCCCGGGCACGTTTAAGCGCATCACGGCTTTACGGAAAGCAGCAGTGGATGCGGTTAAGATCATGTCCGTGGTGATACTGATGCTGCTGGTAGCTGCAGTTTTTGAAAGCTACGTTACACGGTACGAGGATATGCCCCTTCCGCTGAGCGTTGTGATCCTGCTGGTGTGCGCAGGGTTCATCGTCCTGTACTTCTACCTGCTGCCCAGGGAAGTCCAGCGCCGCCGCAGGACAGAAGACCAGCGGGTCAGGGATGAATTCCTGAAGATACCCTGACAGCCCTTTCTTTAAATTTTATTCACAAATTGAACATACTATTATCAACTTTTTAAATTAATAACTTATCTTCGCACAAATTTTTTTCAATAATGAACTTACACGAATATCAGGCAAAAGAACTTTTAAAAAAGTATAACGTTCCCACCCAAGAAGGCCTTGCTGTAGCGACAGTAGAGGAAGCGGTAGCAGCTTATAAGGACATTGCGGCCGCATCCGGCAGTAAATTCGCAGTGGTAAAAGCGCAGATTCACGCAGGCGGACGTGGTAAAGGTACAATGAAAGAGGTGCCTGCACAACACGGTGTACAGGTAGTGAAAAGTGAAGAAAATATAGCAGAGGTCGCTAAAAATATTTTAGGAAATACTTTGGTAACTATCCAGACCGGTGAAGCCGGTAAGGTAGTGAACAAGATATATGTAGCAAAGGATATGTATTACGACGGACCTTCCGAGCGTCAGGAGTTCTACCTGTCCATCCTTCTGGATCGTGCTACCAAGCAGAATGTGATCATGTACTCTACGGAAGGCGGTATGGACATCGAGGAAGTAGCCCACAGCACTCCTGAAAAAATATTCAAGGAGTGGGTGAAGCCCGGTTTTCCGCTGGCAGGCTTCCAGGCCCGCAATATAGCTTTCAACCTCGGCCTGACAGGCGAAGCAAATAAGAATATGGTGAAGTTCGTTACCAACCTGTACAATGCTTACGTTGGACTGGACTGCGCTATGCTGGAGATCAACCCGCTGTTCAAGGCTGCTGACGACCAGATCCTGGCCGTGGACTGTAAGATGAACCTGGATGACAATGCGCTGATCCGTCATAAGGACCTGGCAGAGCTCAGGGACACTACGGAAGAAGATCCTACGGAAGTGGAAGCGGGTGAATACAACCTGAACTACGTGAAGCTGGATGGTAACGTGGGCTGTATGGTGAACGGCGCCGGTCTTGCGATGGCTACTATGGATATGATCAAGCTGGCAGGCGGTGAGCCGGCCAACTTCCTGGATGTGGGCGGTACGGCCAATGCTACGACTGTAGAAGCCGGTTTCCGTATCATTATGAAGGACCCGAATGTAAAAGCTATCCTGATCAATATCTTCGGTGGTATCGTTCGTTGTGACCGTGTGGCTGCAGGTGTGATCGAAGCCTACAAAAACCTGGGAAATATCAATATTCCTATTATCGTACGTTTACAGGGCACCAATGCCGAAGAAGCTAAAAAGCTGATAGAAGCATCCGGGTTACAGGTACAATCCGCTATCCTGTTGTCTGAAGCTGCCGAGCTGGTACAAAAAGCGGTGCAGGGATAATTGTAAGATAAGCATATCATAATATACCGGGCTGTATTCTCTGAGAATACAGCCCGGTTTTTTTTCGCTGATGCACAGGTTTAGGAAAATATGCTAGCTGAAATACGTTGCTGAACTTACCGGTTCCTGCTATATACCGGGCTGTTGGCAGGAATAAAGAAAAGTGACTACTTTTGTTTAGCCTGTTGGTCATTCCGAACGGATATGAAGCATCTCTTATAAGGCTTAGAGCATCCTGTGACCAGCCATATGACGGCGTTATTACTTATACTATAGATGGTCAGTTAATAAAAAAGATGACTATCTGCTTATAGGAAACAAGCGCTTATTACAGGTACACTTAGCTCTTAGCTGCGATATATTCTTTCTGCGGCTCAGGGAGCGATTTACAATAGGGAGCAGCGTACTGGTCATTCCGAACGGATGTGAGGAATCTCTTATACCGGTTAGCAGCATCCCGGACCTGCCATATGATGACTTTACTGCTTATATAGATAGTCAGTTAAATGAATTATACCTTCCGGCTGATATGAACGGCTGAGGCCTGGACGGAGGGTAGTACGGTAAGGTCGGCTATCTGCACGTGTTCCGGCTGACGGATGGCGAAAAGGATCGTATTGGCTACGTCTTCCGCTGAGAGCGGCGTATAGCCTTCATATACGGCATCAGCCCTGCTCTGGTCTCCCTTAAAGCGCACCAGCGAAAAATTGGTCGCTACGGCCCCGGGGGCAATGCCCGTTACTTTGATATTGTGCGGCAGCAGGTCGATGCGCATTCCCTGGGTAAGGGCTTCCACTGCGAATTTGGAGGCACAATAGGTGGTCCCGTTCAGGTACACCTGCTTGCCCGCGATAGAGCTGATATTGACGATATGCCCGCTGCCATAGGGGATCATTAGGGGCAATACGGCTTTGGAAACATAGATAAGACCCTTCACATTGATGTCTATCATGGCTTCCAGGTCCGTGATGTCGGCCTGGTCAAAGGTGGCAAGCCCGTGGGCATTGCCCGCGTTATTGATCAGGATGTCTATGCGCAGGTCACCCAGTGACTGGATGGAGCTGAATACCTCATCCTTTTTGCTGATGTCAAACTGTAGGATATGGGAAATATTGCCGGGATACAGTTGCTGAAGCGCCGACAGGGCATCGGTATTCCTGCCGCATATCACCAGGTTATAGCCTGAGGCCGCCAGCAGCGTGACGGTGGCTTTGCCTATGCCTGAAGATGCGCCTGTAATGAGTACTGTTTGCATATATAATAGCCGTATCGTTGGGAAAAAGATCAGACAACCGGCTGGATGCTGGCGAAATGGTTCCTGATAACATCAATGAAGCGGGTATTGATCACTCTCTTGCTGACATTGATCATTTCACTGAACACCGTGGCATTGGAAATGCCATGGCCGATAATGACAGGGGCGTTGATCCCTAAGATTGGAATGCCGCCGTACTGTTCATAGTTCAGCATTTTGACAAACGGTGTAAGCTTACCCTGAAGGTCGTTTCTCATGATATCATAGAATGATTCGGCGAGCTTGAGGATCACGTTACCGGTAAATCCTTCACAGACCACTATATTCTGCCTGCCGGTCATGATATCCCTTCCTTCCACATTGCCTACAAAATTGAGGCTGGAATTGTTTTTCATAAGGGTATAGGCCGCCTGCGCCAGGATATTGCCTTTTCCTTCCTCTTCACCGATGTTCAGCAGCCCGACCTTGGGTTGCGGTATGCCCATCACGTGTTCCATATAGAGGGATCCGAGCACTGCGAACTGCTCCAGGTGCTCCGGTTTACAGTCGGCATTGGCGCCGACATCCAGGAGCAGGTTGATCATACCGTCCTGGCAGGGCATAGGAGAGGCTATGGTTGGTCGCAGCACGCCCGGCAAAGCCTTGACGGAGTACATAGCGCCTACCAGCATAGCGCCGGTATTGCCCGCGCTGATAAAGGCGTCTATTTTTTGCTGCTGCAACAGGCCGAAGCCGATGGAGATGCTGGAGTGGGGCTTATCTTTTAATGCTTTGGTGGGATGCTCATCCATGCCGATGACGGAATCAGCTTCCACGAAATTAAATTTATCCTTATAGGGGTCCAATAAGGGCATATAGGGGGCAGCTTCGGCTTTGATGCCTACCAGGGTGAGGCGGATACTATCGTCCGTATTGGAACTGAAAAATGTCGCTACTCCTTCTATTGCTGCTTGAGGGGCATAATCGCCACCCATAATATCTAATCCTATATTCATTGAGATAAACTTAAGTATTGTAGTGGTTCGTATATAAACTACATCAACAGATATTGCCTGAAAATTTTTGGAGAAAATCTAAAGGAAATATCTGTTGCCTGTATTCAATGCTTTATTGGGTAACGATGAAGATACCGCCGGGCCTATTCAGCCGTATTGTCAGTAACTACTTCTTCTTTTGTATTGTCAATTACCACTTTACCACGATAATATAATTTATCTTCAGACCAGTGCGCACGGTGTCTGATGTGAGCTTCCTGAGTAACCGGATCTACACTAATTGTTGCAGCGACTGCTTTGTAGTGAGTACGACGTTTAGCTCCGCGTTGTGCCGAGTGACGGCGTTTTGGATTTGGCATAACTATTAAAATTTATATATTATTACTGATTTGTTTATGATTGAAGAATGCAAAGGTACACTCTAAAATTTAAATTTATCTAAATCTTTCCAAATGTCTTTCGGATTCTGGGCCGGCGGCTCATCTCCCGCTGTTCCTTCTTCCGGATGTTCATTTTCCTTTTTGGAAAATTGCTTCAGCATTTTCAGCGATTCCGGGTTGCAGGTAGGATGGCCTTCTTCGTCATCCGGGTGCTTCAGCTGGATCGGTATGCTCAGCTGGATAAACTCATATATCCATTCCGATATATCGATAACCGTCTCGCTGCGGGGTATGAAGACCACATCTCCTTCATCATCGTCCTCCGTGCTTTCCTGGGCTTCGCTGGTGAGCTTGATGACCAGGTCGAACTCATCCCATATTTCCAGGTCCAGGTCATCTCCGCATCTGTCACATACGGTCTTTGCCGTCCCGTCTATCTCGAACTTCAACAAAAAGAAGCTGCTCTTTTTGTCGAACTTCAGGTGTATATTGAACTTAAAATCCTGGAAGCCCTGTATCTCGGGATATTCCAGTCTTTTGAGCTTTTCCTTGTCTATTTCATATTGAAAATGATGAACTCCCAACGCCAACCCAAACCAGCCAATTTCAAATTCCCTGTGATAATTCATTTTTTTCCTTGTGTTTTCAGACTGCCGGTACCATAAATCTCCTGGTGAATGCAACAGCTTTATGAAACAGGCTGGCAAAATTACGTAAAATATTTTATTTTACATCAATCGGGCTCTTTTTTGTAAATATTGCTGTAAAATATTTGTTATAGGCTGATCCAGCCCGTAAGGAATGAGATCAATGTGATGCTGCTGGCAAAAATTGCTGATCTTTTCCCGGTAAGCCCGGAGGTGCAGCAGGTATTTTTCCCTTATGCTGTGAGGATGCAGCTTTACGGACCGGCCCGTTTCCAGGTCTATCAGCTCGTGCGGGACATTTTCCAGGTCGAAATCTTCCTCCAGGGCCTTATCCACCAGGTGGAAGATCACCACTTCGTTTTTGCGGTACCGGAGGTGCAGCACAGCATCCAGGAAGCTCTGGTCCGCGATCTCCCCGTAGGGAATGTCCGTAAAGAGGATGACCAGGGAGCGCTGGTGTATCCTTTCGGCGAGCTCATGCAGCGCCGCGCTCAGGTGTGTCTTCCGTTGCTGGTGCTTACCGGAGGCCAGTTGCTGTAGCTGGGCGATCTGCTGCTTGTAATGGAGCGAGGTGGTGCCGAACCTGGACAGGTACACCAGGTGGTCCTGCAGCGTGGCGATGGCAAAGGCATCCAGCTGCTTCCGGAGGAGACGCATCAATGCGGCAGCCCCTATACAACTGTACTGTAGCTTGTTAATGCCCGTTTCCGGGAAATACATGGAACCGCTGGTGTCGATGGCGATGCAGCAGCGGAGGTTGGTTTCCTCCTCGTATTTTTTGGTGACCATCACATCCCTGCGGCCATATACTTTCCAGTCCACGTGCTTCAGGTTGTCTCCCTGGTTATACTGCCGGTGCTCTGCAAATTCTACGGAAAACCCGTGGTAAGGGCTCCTGTGAAGACCGATGATAAAGCCTTCCACCAATTGTCTTGCCAGCAGATCAAGGTTGTCTGTTTCCGAAAAGGACTGAGGTAATTGCATGTCGTAAAGATAAAGATTATGTGTATAAGTTTACTTTTTTACTCCGGAAACTGACCCTATCTTTGCGGTATGTTGCAGTCCAAAGTCAGAACAGACGATTATATCCATAAAGGTAAGAGACAGATTCTATTAGACGAGATCAGCAATAAGGGCATCACGGACAAGGCGGTATTGAACGCTATGATGGAGGTGCCCAGACATTTTTTCCTGGATCCGGCTTTTGAGGTGATAGCCTACGAGAACAGGGCTTTTCCCATCGGGGCGGACCAGACCATCTCTCACCCCTATACGGTGGCTTACCAGACGCATCTGCTGCAGATAAGAAAACATGATAAAGTGCTGGAGATCGGCACGGGCAGCGCTTACCAGGCCTGTGTGCTGGCGAAGATGGGCGCCAGGGTCTTTTCGATCGAGCGCCAGAAAAAGCTGTATGATTATAATAATAAATTCTTCTACCTGAAGGAATTTCCCGAGATCAAACGGTTCCTGGGCGACGGCTTTAAAGGGTTGCCCGGATTTGCCCCCTTTGATAAGATCATCGTGACCTGCGGTGCTCCTTTCATTCCGGAGCAGTTGCTGGAACAACTGAAGCCCGGCGGCATTATGGTGGTGCCGGTAGGAGAGGGTGAGAAGCAGGTGATGCACCGGATCACCCGCCATGCGGACGGTTTTTCAGAAGAGGTGCTGGACGCTTTCAGCTTTGTTCCTATGCTGGAAGGCGTACAGCGTAAATAGCGATATTGCGACGCAAATATATAACAACAATATTACCGTAAAAGTAAATGGCAGTATCCTGAGATACTGCCATTTACTTTATATAGTGACTACCTGCTTATAGTCAAGAAGCTCTTTACAGATACGCGTTATTGAAAAGTGTTCCCTCCGGGCTTATCCTTTTTGTCAGAAAGGTACTGTAAAAGGCTTACTGGTCATTCCGAACGGATGTGAGGAATCTCTTATACCGGTTAGTAGTATTCTGAACCTGTCATATGATGGCTTGTTGCCTATTTTCAGGTAGCCGGTTTTATTTACGGACGGTCCTTTGCTCGATCCTTTTCTCGTAATTGCTGCCCTGGAATATCCTGTGCACATAGATGCCCGGTACATGGATGAAATTAGGGTCCAGCTCGCCCGGCTGCACCAGCTCTTCCACTTCCACGATCGTGGTCTTCCCGGCCATGGCCATCACCTGGTTGAAATTTCGGGCCGTCTTATTAAAGATGATATTGCCCAGGGTGTCTCCTTTCCACGCTTTCACAATAGCGAAATCGGCTTCAAAGGCGGCTTCCATCAGGTAATCCTTACCGTTATAGTTGCGTACTTCCTTGCCTGCCGCCACTTCTGTGCCGACCCCGGCGGGTGTGGGAACGACAGGGAAGCCATAGGCGGCTGCCAGGCACCTGCTGGCCAGCGTACCCTGTGGTATCAGCTCCACTTCCAGCTCCCCGCTTAATAATTGTCTTTCAAATTCAGCATTCTCACCCACATAGGAGGAGATCATTTTCTTTACCTGCCTGGTCTGCAGCATCAGCCCGATGCCGAAGTCGTCCACGCCTGCGTTATTGGAGATGCAGGTCAGGTTTTTGACGCCTTTTGCTACCAGCGCGTTAATACAATTTTCAGGAATCCCGCACAATCCGAATCCTCCCAGCATCAATACTGCTCCGTCCTGTATATCTTTAATAGCTTCTGCTGCTCCGGCTACTACTTTATTGAATCCCATTATTTATTTGTTGATTTTTGTAATAATGACTTTAGGTAACAAGCCCCTATGATGATCAGGCGGTGAACTGTACTGCCTGCTCCTGTTTCCACTGGCTGATGCCATACCCGGGGATCACGTGCTTCTCACTGTGGTAAGAGGAACGGACGAGCGGCCCGCTTTCCACGTAATCAATGCCCATCTTGTAGCCCGCTTCACGGTACATTGCGAATTCATCCGGGTGTACAAAGCGGATCACTGGGAGATGCTTCTGCGTGGGCTGAAGATACTGGCCGAGCGTTACCACATCGCACCCGTTATCTTTCAGATCCTGGAGGGTCTGCAGCACTTCCTCGGGCTCTTCGCCTATGCCCAGCATGATACCGCTTTTGGTCCTCACGCCGGCCTCGTGCAGCCTCCTGATCACTTCCAGCGAACGGTGGTATTTGGCCTGTATCCTTACCTTGCGGGTCATCCGCTCCACGGTCTCCACGTTATGTGAAACGACCTCCGGGGCAACTTCTATGACCCTCTGGAGGTTGTCCCATTTGCCCTGGAAATCCGGGATCAGGGTCTCTAATGTCGTATCTGGATTTAATGCTTTGACTGCTTTGATGGTATTGGCCCAGATGATGGAACCGCCGTCCTTCAGCTCATCCCTGTCCACAGAGGTGATAACGGCATGCTTTACCTTCATCAGGTGTATGGCTTCCGCCACCCTTTGAGGCTCGTCCCAGTCTACTTCCAGCGGGCGGCCGGTAGCTACCGCACAAAACCCGCAGGAGCGGGTGCAGATATTACCCAGGATCATGAAGGTAGCAGTGCCTGCTCCCCAGCATTCCCCCATATTGGGACAATTACCGCTTTCACATATTGTATGGAGCTTATGCTCCTCTACCAGCCCTCTTACGTGCCTGTAGCCTTCTCCCGTAGGGAGCTTCACCCTTAGCCAATTCGGTTTTTTGATGCCCTGACTTGCCTTGCGTTCGTCTTCATTCTTCAATTGCTGAGCCGATATAACTGGTAATTCTATCATAATTGGAATTGAAAAGTTGTATGTGCGAAATTAGAATAATTTTATCTAATTCCTGTGTGCCTGCCCGTTAATTACTTTTTTTTGGTTCCCGGCGCTTTGATCCGTCCGAGCTGGATGCTCAGGTAAGCGCTGATAAAAAGTTTCTGGGGCTTCTGCTCCACCATGATGTTGACATCATTGAAATAATATTCAAGCGTGCCGCCTATTTCAAAGGCTGATTTGCGGTTATTCCTCCTGGCAAAGTCAAAATGAAAGCCGTTCTTCAGGATAATGCCGGGAATGAATTCCATTTCATCAAATCCTTTGAACATGCTCCGGTTCATCACGTGCCCGCTCAGGAACTGCACCCTTATGGAGTCGTGGTATTTGACCTCTCCGAGCTCGGCGATATTAAGGTAGTAGGGCTTCTGTATGCCCAGCGAGACGCCGCCGCCGAATACCCAGTGCACGGAAATGTTATTCTTGTCCGGTTTGCCGGCCAGGAGCTTGCGCTGGTTATACATGAGCTTCGCCGTATAGAAATTGTTGCGCTTGCCGTAGGTGTACATGACATCCGGGGAGACCAGTCCCATCAGCAGGCTGGGCTTTTGCTCCTTGGGGTGTATCTTTTCGCCCAGCTCAAACGTGAAGACCCTGGTGTCGTAGATATAATCGTATTCAAAGCGCTTTACGGCCTCGCTCCTGCGCAGGATGCCGTAATCGGCGAATATGCCCCAGCCCTGTAAAGGCAGGCGGAAGCCGAAGCTGAGCTCGTTCTTAAGCTCGTTGCCATATTTTTTCCTGCCTTCCTTTTCCTGGAGATTGACAATGGCCACGGAATCGGGAATATAGCTTTTATACTCGATCTTCCGGGGCTGCGCGAACGACAGGGTAGCAAGATGCACCAATGCAATTATTAAAAATATATGTCTGATGTGCATGGATTTTATGGCGTTAATGTTGTAAATTTAATAAATAATGTGCAATATGCATTCATAAAAAAAGAAATAGTATCAGGCAATGACATCTAAAGTAACCTATCTCGGCGACCTGCGTACCGAAGCCGTACACGAAGCATCACAAACCGTCCTGTATACCGACGCTCCCACAGATAATAACGGAAAAGGCGAAATGTTCTCACCCACCGACCTGGTGGCTACCGCGCTGGCTGCCTGCGCGCTTACCATTATGGGCATTGCCGCACGTACCCACCAGATAGACATTACAGGGTCTTACTGTGAAGTAGTGAAAAATATGGCTGCAGCACCCAGGAGAATTTCCGGGATAGATATCGTCTTTCATATGAAAGGCCAGGAATTCTCATCCAAGCAGCGGACGCTGCTGGAAAACGCCGCCAGGACGTGCCCTGTTTTTTATTCCCTGAATGAAGCTATTGAAAAGAACCTGGAGTTTATCTGGTAGGGTAGCTGTATACTGTAAGTACTGTATAGGATTATTCTCTTTGAGGGGTCGCCAGGGTGAACCCGAAGGATGATCCCACATTTTCTTTGCTCCTTACCGTTACGGTCTGCCGGTGCGCCTCCACGATGTGCTTGACGATGGCCAGGCCGAGACCGGTGCCGCCTATATCCCTGCTTCTTCCCCTGTCCACCCTGTAAAACCTTTCAAATATCCTGTTCAGGTGCTCTGATGCGATGCCCGGACCGTCATCCGACACCTCCAGCAATACTTTTTCTTCATCTATCTCATAGACGCCCACTGTGATGGTACCCCCGTTATTGCTGTATTTAATGGCGTTTTCTACCAGGTTCACCAGCACCTGCCTGATCTTGGATTTGTCGGCCAGCACCGCAAAATTGCTGTAAGAGTCTTTCTTGTAGGTGAGCTGTATATTCTTTTCCTGGGCTTTCAGCGACAGCTCATCGTACACCTCATTGACCAGGTCGAGTATTTTGAATACGCTGTAATTGATGGCCATTTCCCCCGATTCGAGCTTGGATATCTCGTCCAGGTCTTTAGTGAGCTGCACCAGCCTGTCAATGCCTTTGGTGGCGTTGCGGAGGAACCTCTCGTTGATGGCGGGGTCGTGGAGGCCGCCGGAAAGCAGGGTATCGATATAGCCCTGGGTCGTGAATATGGGCGTTTTCAGCTCGTGCGCAAGGTTCATCAGGAAATCTTTCCTGAACTTTTCATTCTGCCGGAGCAGGGCTATCTCGTTCCTTTTGGCATTGCCCCATTTCAGTACGTCCTCGCTCACTTCCTCTATGGACTTCTGCGGCACGATGTTCTCATAAAAGAACTCTTCCCTTTTGGTGGCCTTGGTATCGTAAATGAACTTATAGATGAGCTTGAACTTCCTGTAAATGAATATTTCAACAGATTTTTTGATCAGGAGGAAAGCGCTGATAAATACGGCCAGCGTGATCGTGATGACCGCTATCCAGTCATCATGGAAGATTAATGTGATACTACCTATAATAATTGTTAAGACAACTGCGTTTATAAAAGCGAGCTTGGAGGGTGATATGTTTTTATTCAGTAATGACATAGTTGCGTTGCGTTTCGAAGTTTACTAAGGTAAGCGGAATTTTACTCCGCCGTTTTTTAAGCGGCATTATTAAATTGTAAATAATTATGAAAATGCTAAAAACCAATAATAAAAATACGATTTTGAGTAGTTTTTCCTTATTTTTGATAATGTAATATTTATATATGTTTAATTTGATGATATCCAGACTCCGTATTGGTTTCCTGTTACTGGTAATGATATTGCTGACCGCTGCCGACAGCAGGGCGTCGCATATGGTAGGAGGTGATATTATTTACCGCTGTCTCGGCAATAACCGCTATGAGCTTACCTTCATCCTGTACCAGGATTGTGCCAGCGGCAACCAGGAAGCCATCAGGGCCGATGCTCCTTTACGTTTCGGGATCTTTAAGGGAGCGGATAAGAATATTTTTTATACGGAAGGGCAGATACCTAATTTTTCCCAGGAATATATACCGGCAGAATTCTCCAATGAATGCATCAATAACCCGCCCATTGCCTGCCTGCAGCGCCAGATATTCAGAACGACCGTTACGCTGGACACCAGCTTTTATGGCTACCGCATATTGTACCAGCGCTGCTGCCGTAACCAGACCATCTTTAACGTGATCAATCCCGGGGAGACCGGGGTGACCTATTATGTGGACGTCCCGCCCATCCGGTCGGTCGGCTGTGTGAATAACAGTCCCGTATTCAAGAACTTCCCGCCGCAGATCATCTGTGTCAACAATCCCTTTCGCTACGATTTTTCAGCTACGGACCCGGACGGGGATTCGCTTACCTACCGGCTGTGCAGCGCCTATCCCGGCGCTACGCTGAACGACCCGTATCCTGACGGCGGCAATATGTTCATGCCGCGTAACCCTATCAACTACCTGCCTCCTTATTCCGGCGCCAATCCTATAAGCTCGAACCCGCAGCTCACCATAGACCCCGTTACCGGTATTATGACCGGGACGCCTACCCGCCAGGGCAGGTATGTGGTGACGGTCTGCGTGGATGAATGGAGCAATGGCGTGATCAAAAACTCCATATCCAGGGATGTGCAGTTCACGATTACCAACTGCTCGAAATCGGTGTATGCCAGCATGCCCAGCTGGAGGGACAGGGAGGATGTGTATACCATACAATGTACTTCCAATACCGTAAAGTTCGTTAATACCAGCTACGGCGGGTTTTCCTACCTGTGGCGGTTCGGCGTGGGAGATGCTTCATCCACCAACGTGGAGCCTACCTTTACCTATCCCGGTGTAGGCGAATATGAAGTGACGCTGATTGTCAATCCCGGCACTACCTGTACCGACAGTATTACCAAAAAGGTCATCATCAATCCTTTCTTTGATGTGGATTATACATTTGAAGGTAAAATGTGTCCCAATGAGCTGATTGAATTCGAATCGGAAATCTTTACCCAGATAGATACGGCCATTTCCTACAAATGGTACTTCGAGAACGCGGAAGTGAAGGATGGGCCCAATACGTCTCATATATTCCCGCCTCCGGGTGGCGACAAGTATGTGACCCTGGTGACCGAATCCAGGCTCGGCTGTGTGGATACGCTGACCAAGGTAATACCCCTGGACGTTATAGATGTATTTGCCGGTAACGATACGATCATAGTGGTGAACTACGACTTTACCTTTAACGGCACGGGCGCGGATATATACCAATGGTCCCCCTCCACGCACCTGAGCGATCCCAATATTGCAAGGCCGCGTGCGGTCTTCACTGATACCGGCACCTATACTTACTACCTGAAAGGGATGACCCCCTCGGGCTGTGAGGATATTGATACGATCAATATACGTGTCGTGCTATATCCCCATATGTTCTTGCCCAATGCCTTCTCACCCAACGGGGACGGTCTGAACGATGTGCTGCGACCTACTATCGTGGGCTACGCGCTGGTAAATACCTTCGAGATCTATAACAGGTTCGGTCAACTGGTCTATAAATCGGCCAATGACAACTACCCGGGCTGGGACGGCACTTATCGCGGACAGCCGGCAGATGTAGGCGTTTATTACTACAGGATAACCTTTACGGATCCTTTCTCTACCGACCGGCATGAGAAGACGGGCGATGTGACTTTGCTCCGGTAGCAGCAAGATATTTCCATAATATAAAAAGGATGCGTCATCAGGCGCATCCTTTTATAATTAATATAGGAAACAAAGTCACTATAAGCTGCCAATTATTATAAGAGATGCCTCACATCCGTTCGGAATGCCCGGCACCCTCAGCTCCTTCCCTGCAAAAATACTCTCTGGCCCCAGGGGACACTTATCAGTAAAGCGTATCCGTAATAAAAGGTTGTTTCCTGTAAGCAGATAATTTCTTATGATTATGTGCAATCCGGTTCCGGGCCGGCCGGTTTACGGTGGCTGAGCAGCTGCCTAATCCCGGCGGATATTCCTGAACTGTATAATGGATTGTGTAAGCGACTGGTACACATCCCTGGCCAGCCCCATATGCTGCAGCATATCCATGTGCCTGCTGATCGTATTGAAATCGTTACGGATAGCAGGGCCGGTTTGCCTGCTGACCAGGTGCCCCTGCTTTACATTGTCGATACCCTGTGAAATGATAGGTTGTAAGATCTGAAAATCGATCTGCTGTTCAAGGCAAATCTGTTCTGCCATAGCGTACAGGTGGTTGGTGAAATTATTGACCAGCACGGCGCTCAGGTGCAGGTAGCTCCTGGACGCATCATCCAGGTGATGGATATTGTCGGATATGGCTGCGGCAATTTTTCTGACAACCGCCAGCAGTTCCGTTGTGGAAGCGTCCACGACAAGCGGGATATCCCTTGTGACAGGCAGGTTATGCTTATTGACGGAATAGAGGGGCCATATCACACCCAGTTGCGTGCTCAGGCCGGCAAACATCCCCAGGCTGTTGCTGCCTGAGCAGTGGATCACTATTTTGTCTTTAAGGGTGGCTATGTTGCTGAACACCTTAAAGGCGTCATCCTTAACCGCAATGATAAAAATATCGGCATCTTCCAGCAGCTCCGGGTCGTCCACAGGCATAGCCCCGAGCTTGGCTGCGAGCTCAGCCGCGTTCCTGGGGCTGAAGACCTGCCGGATGTGCCAGCCGGCATTATACAAGGCCAGCCCGAAGTAGGTTGCCACATTCCCGCTTCCTAATATGGTAATGTTCATTGATCAGTTTTTATTGTGTTGGAGGTAGTAGGCTTCCATATCGGCTCTTACCTGGTCTTTCAGCTCGTCTTTCTGCCGGAGCGACAGGCCTTGCGTGGAATAGGCTTTGATGAAATGTATGTCTATGCAGGCCGGTAATGCCCAGAGCATGGGCTTGCCGGGAAGTATTTTCCGGGTGTTGAACAGCAGGCCCGCTATGATAGGCTTCTGCGCCCGGATGGCCGTAATGAAGGCGCCGTCGTAAAAGGGCAGGAGCGGGGCGTTTGTCTTATTGCGTGTGCCTTCCGGGTATAAGGTGAGGTGCAGCGCATCCTGCTTCAGGGTCTTTTGCATTTCAATGAAGCTCTCTTTCCGGCTGCTTTCCTTTTTCCTGTCCAGCAGGATGGAGCCCGCTTTATATATGATCCCGAACAAAGGTATCCTGGACAGCTCTATTTTTGCAAGCGTCTTATTGGGGCCGGGCACCCAGGGCATGGATACCGGTATGTCCACGAATGAATTATGATTGACCACCACGACATAGTTCTGCCCCTTTTCAAACAGCGCCTTTCCTTTTCTTCTCACCCTTATAAATACCAGCGGCAGGAAGATGCCCATCCATATGCGATAGGTAGGATGCACTATCCTGGCCCTTACCGGTTCTCTGAACAGTAATGCGATACCCGCCGGGATCAGCGCGAACAATACCATTGTTACCAGGAAAAGCAGTACCCCGTAAAAAAAGTAAATATGGCCCAATATACGTTTGACAGGATTCATAGGCTGCAAAGATACTAAACGAAATATATTATAAATGGTCTAAATGATGGGCTGTAAAGTAAACGCAGCAGCAGGCCGGGAATAAGGGCTGCCGCTGCTAAAAAACGGTATTTCAATATTTTAGCTCCGGGCACCGGCCGGGAGGCCTTATTTTTCCCGGCGACCTAAACATTCTTTAATATTTTTTTGTTACTTTACTGAATTGTATAAGTATAAAAAATCTTAATCGGCTATGCTTAACGAAAGTGATAGATTGGTGCCGATTCCTGGCTTTGAATTGAAAATTGAAGAGATTTTTGCTAATCAGAAAGCATATAAATCTGCAGTAAAATATTTGGATATTCCCGCGCGCAAACAGTATATCAAAAAATTTATTGTAAATATTCTTAAACACAAAGCGGATCTGGAATGGGCACTGAAGCAAGATATTCAGATGCACCCGGTAGTAGCGGGGTTTGTTGAATTATATGGGATCCTTAATGATCTGAAATTCCTGGACGAGCAGTTGGGATTGAATCTGAAGCAGGATCATATCAACGATTTACATGTGGACAGGAAAGTTCATACTATTAAGGAACCTAAGGGCAACTGCCTTATAATCACACCCTGGTACGACCCTGTACACTTACCCCTGTTGCTCATAGGAGTAGCGGTAGCCACCGGCAATACGGTGATGCTGAACCTTTCCCAATATGTACCTTATTCCAATAATATCATCAAGCAGGTCATAGACGAAACCTTCCCCCAGGAATGGGTGGTGGCGTTTGAAGGCAACAGGAAGATCGTGGAGAAGCTGCTGACCCTGGACTTTGACCTGGTACACTTTACCGGCACCAGGCATAAGGGGCTTACCATTCAGCAGAAGGTAGCCACCTATGCCATTCCCGTGGCGCTGGAATTAAGAGGCAGGACCGCGGTATTTGTGGATAAGCATGAGAATTATGGTATAATAGCCAGGAAAATCATCGCGGCCAAATTCTTTAAGGCCGGTCAGACCTCCTTTGCTCCGGATATAGTATTCGTTTCGGCCGGTGAAAGGGAAGCCCTTGCACGCGCGTTGAAGCTGGCGCTGGCGCAAATGCAGAAAGACAGCCAGATGTACCAGCAGGACTTTATGAAGATAGCGAATCACAAAAGGTTCGATAAGCTGTTCTCTATGTACCATGATGCCTTACAAAAGGGCGCCGTTGAGATATGTTCCGGTACGGTGGACAGGCGGCACCTGTATATAGATCCTATTATCCTGACCGGGATGCATAAGGATATGTCATTGATGCAGGAAGAGATATTCGGGCCCCTGCTGCCGGTAATGGGATATGAGGATGTGAAAGAGGCTTTTGAGGCGCTCAGCGAAACGCCTCACCTGGTCAACCTGTGTATTTTCAGCGGTCGCCAGGGCTTTATTGACAATATCATAGGCGCCACAACGTCCAGGACGGTCTTTATAAATGAAACGCCGGTCTACGGCATGCCGCATATGAAGAATGTGGACGGGTCGGACAAGCCTTCCTGCAGTGCCTCCAAGATTAAAAAGGAAATCATGCTTTTTACAACCCAGAGAGATGTACTGACCTCTTCGGGAAAATATAATACGGCTGCCGATAACAGGTCAGATACCCAGCAGCATATCGTGGACAGGCTGTCCAAGCTTTTCGGGGCCTGATGTCCCGGAGCAATAAGATATGCGGCTATATAAAGAGCCTGCCCACCATATAGGCGGGCAGGGTCTTGTTTTTTTAAAGCAGGGGTTATCAGACCTTTTCTATAACCATTGCGGAAGCGCCGCCGCCGCCGTTACAGATACCTGCCGCACCGTATTGCGCATTATTTTGTTCCAGTACATTGATCAGTGTAACGATGATACGTGCGCCGGAGCAGCCGAGCGGGTGTCCCAAAGATACAGCGCCGCCATTCACGTTCACCTTTTCTGAAGGCAGTCCGAGGATCTGGCAGTTGGCCAGCCCTACAGCGGAAAACGCTTCGTTGAATTCGAAGAAGCTGATCTGGCCGAGCTCCAAGCCTGCCTTGGCAACAGCCTTTCTTACGGCCGGCGCCGGTGCGGTTGTGAACCATTCAGGAGCCTGCGCTGCGTCCGCATAGGATCTGATGACAGCGATCGGCTTTAATCCCAGCGCTTCGGCCTTTTCCCTGCTCATCAGTATCACTGCCGCTGCGCCGTCGTTCATAGTGGACGCGTTAGCCGCAGTAACGGTGCCGTCCTTTACGAATGCGGGCTTTAAGCCTGCTATTTTATCAAATTTTACGTTATAAGGCTCCTCATCCTGGTCGAATACTTTTACAGCACCGCCACGCTGTGGGATTTCCACGGGGATGATCTCATTTTTAAATTTACCGGCTTCAATGGCAGCCTGTGATTTCTTATAGGAATTGACAGCGAACTCATCCTGCGCCTCGCGGCTCAGCTTGTATTCGGAAGCGCACAGCTCTGCCGCGTTACCCATGGCATAGTTGTTATATACATCGGTAAGGCCGTCCTTAGCCAGTCCGTCCACCATCGTGGTATTGCCGTATTTGTTGCCCCATCTCAGGTTGGGGGAATAGAAAGGCACATTGCTCATGCTTTCCATACCGCCGGCTACCACCACATCGGCATCACCCAGCCGGATGGCCTGTGCTGCCTGCGCTATGGCTTTCATACCGCTTGCACATACTTTATTGACAGTCGTAGCAATTACTTTGTCCGGTAAGCCTGCAAATTTAGATGCCTGGCGGGCCGGGGCCTGTCCCAGGTTTGCCTGCAGCACACAACCCATGATCACCTCATCTACTTCTTCGCCGTTCAGGTTTATTTTCTCCAAAGCTCCCTTAATAGCCAGTCCGCCTAATTGTGTAGCAGAAAAATCCTTTAATGATCCGCCCCAGCTACCTAATGCAGTACGAACTGCCGAAACTATAACTACTTCTTTCATTGAAAAATATTGTTTGAATAATGAATGATTTGAACAGGCAAAATTACTGAAAATTTCGCCAATTTTTGCCCTTTATTTCTTTTGTACCCACACCACATACTTGTCCCGGAACAGCTCTTCGGGGAAAAGATCAAAAATTTCCCACAGCCTCGGGCGGGTACCGGATTCGAATATTTCCTGCGCCAGGTCGCCCCCTTTCAGGCATAACAGCCCGTTGGGGAGGTCCGTGGTGGTCTGCTTCCTGATCTTGGGCTTTGCCCAGGTCCACAGGTCCTTTAAGGGCGCCACCGCCCTGGAAACAGCAAAGTCAAAATCTTTCCCGGGCAGATCCTCCACGCGGGAGTGAACGGCCGTCACGTTCTTCAGGCCGATGGCCGTGGCTATCTCCTGCACCACCTTGATCTTCTTACCGATGGAATCCACCAGGGTAAATTCGACCTCAGGGTAAAAGATGGCCAGCGGAATGCCCGGGAAGCCGCCGCCGCAGCCGATGTCCAGGATCCGCATGCCCGGAGTGAAGGTGCATACCGGCACTATGGCAAGGGAATGCAGGACGTGCCGGATGTATAGCTGGTCTATATCTTTCCGGGAAATAACGTTGATCTTGTCATTCCATTCCTTATACAGTCCTTCCAGGGACCGGAACTGCTGCTCCTGCGCTGCAGAAAAATCATCAAAATACTTTTGTATTATTTCCATTGCTGTTTGTTCTTGTAAAAAATAAAAGGTGACAACAGGATATTGTAGCACAACCATAAGAAGTCGCCCGCTATAAAAAAACGATTATTGTCAAATGTTTGTGTGAAGGTATTATAAATTTTAAAAGCACGCCTCAGGAGCAGCAACCGTGCCGTAACAGGCAATAGCAAAAGAAGGAGAGCCGCCGGTCCATAGCTGCCGGTGAGCAGCAGCGCCGTTCCTGCCGGCAGGAACAGCCAGAAGCAGCTGTGTGTCAGCCCGTAAAGTCCCAGCAGGTATTTGGATGAGGGCCGGTAATACTTGCCGGTGCTGACATGCCTGCTTTTCTGCCTGAAAAGGGATGGCCGGGAAGCGGGAGCGGGCGAATACATAAAGCTTTCCGGGTCCGGGTTGACAGCGACCTTGCATCCTTTTGCGGTGAGCTGCTGTATCAGCAGGTCGTCATCCCCGGAGGGCAGGCGGTTATAAGTGCTCAGGAAGCCGGCATCTGCAACGGCGTCCAGATAGCATTGCCTGCTGTAGAGCATATTCCTGCCCACGCCCATATAGCTCCTGCCGCTCAGGGCATATGTGCTGTATTGTATGAACGTATGAAGGGTTTCCCATCTCACCCACTTATTGAGTAAGGTATTTTCCGGGATATAGGGACCGTAGCCGAGCACCACGCTACCCGGCTCAAAGGAGCTCATGGACCGCAGCCAGTTACGGCCCGCCGGACGGCAGTCAGCGTCCGTAAGCAGGATATGATCGTACCTGGCCTGCCTGATCCCGAAATCTAGCGCTGCTTTTTTACCCGTGAAATGCTGACCGGGCGTATGGCTGACTACTCTTAAGACAGGGTACTGCTCCCGTAGCTGCTCGAGGACCTCCGACGTTGCATCCGTGCTGCCGTCATTCACAACCAGCACCTCGAAAAGGCCGGCAGGATAATCCTGGGTGCAGATAAGGGGAAGGTTACGCTGTAAATTGACGGCTTCATTGCGGGCGCATATCACTATGGAGATCGGCCTGGGCGCTAATGGGGGTATTGAAGGCTGCAGGGCCAGTCTTTTGCCGGCTTTGCAGTACCACAGCAGGTAGGCTACCTGTATGATACAGATACACCATAAGCATATGATATAGCCGTACAACATACTGTCTATGCGGAGGGCCTGGTTTTCTGCTCATTATCGGAAGTGCCGAAGGAGAATCTCTGGTTGACAAAGAAGCTGAGCGCAGCCACGATGACGGCGATAATGATACGTGAAACGGTCGGGAAGATATGCAGCACCTCTACCAGCAGCTTGAGCAGCGCATAGGTCAGCGCGCTGTTCACGCCTACTATTACCAGGTAGCGGAACAGTTGTATGCGTCCTTTCAGGTTGGATGACTGGAAGACCACGAACTTGGACATCAGGAAACCGTAAGGAATACAAATGCAAAATGAAATAATAAGGGCGAAAATATGGGAAGATATGACTATCCCGGGGCTGACCATCACTTCCTGCTTCTGCAGGATAAAATTATAGGAAATGAAATAGATGAGTATATCGAGCACGAAATTGCTGCCCCCGATGGCCAGGTACCTGAACGTCGTAACAGGCATCATCCTGGAAAAAGGAGGATAGAAGAAATCTATTATATTGCAAATAGTGTTCCTTGTCTTTAAAAAGTATCTGTTTTCTCTATAGCCGCTCACAAGAATGCAAATTTAAAATAAATTTTCAGCAAAAACACATCAAAGATATAAAACAGGTACAACGGTTGCCTGTAAATGTTGTACAGCCGTTTTGCAATTTTGTTGCCCTGCTTTAAAGCTTTCAATATACTGTAAACAGGAAGCTATTACGGACACGCTTTGCTGAGCAGTGTCCTCTATGCGGCTCAGAGACCCCTTTTGCTATAAAGTACTGAGGGTGCTGGTCATTCCGGACGGATGTGAGGCATCTCTTATAATGATTGCTGGCTTGTATAGCGGCTTGGTTTCCTAATATACGGATAGCCGGTTAATTCTTCAAAACTTCCGTCATTGTTATATTCCTTATAGGTTATAGCATCCTTTCCCGGCGGTGTAGTAGCGCTTTCCAATTTAAAGTTACCCCGTCAAATCCAATGCTGATTTTTTATACCCTGGTAACTGATAAAAAACAGTTATATATAAAAATACGTATTTATACCTATTTTAATTTGAAAATAACTGTGTTTCTTTGAATAATATTAACTGCTAATATAATTGCCCGCCATAATGCAGATCAATGGGAATATTTTGACCCGGATCGTTCTTGCTGATGAAGACCGGTCACTAATGTAAACAGTAATGACCGTAGTCCCCCGTGGATCCGGATAGTCAAAGCAGCGCTTAAAATTCAAACTTATCATCAATCATTACTAAATATTATAAAATGTCGCATAACTCAGATTTTACATTGTCGTTTATTGGAATAGAGGGCAATGCGTGTGCAGAAGCCGCATACATCACATGGACACCTGTCAGGTTCAGAATTTCACGTTCCGACAGCTCTGGCCGGGAAAAAGTAGTCCTTGACCAGGAACAAATCAGGGATACGGCTCCTGTATTCCCAAATGATATTGATTTATCAAAACTGGCAATCCCGACAGTGCTGTTTTATGCTGACAGCACCCCGGGAAGTGTAGGTCAAGAGACCTGTGAAATTATATTTGAGCAGGACGAAAGCCACAAAGACATTTTTGTTGGTGGAAAATTTCAGGAAGGAAAATTGTTTAACGGGGCCAGTCCCGAAGATTTGGATATCAAGATCAAAGCTATGAAAGACGGGGTAGCCATCAGCACCGTAAAGACAATGATACGTGTCAGGAAAAATGCAAACCTCTTGTCAGCAAAGGCCAGGAAAGCTTACCTGCATGCCTTGTCCACAATTAATGCGACAGATCCGGAAGGCCGTGGAATAGGCATCTATTCAACCGACTTTTTTAAGATGCACGTCAAAGGTTCAAAGTCCATTGCCCATGGAACAGAAGTCTTTTTGCCCTGGCACAGGCTTTACCTGCTTGACCTGGAGCGGCAGTTGCAGCAGGTTGATCCGGCAGTTTCCCTTCATTATTGGAAATTTGATGAACCGGCACCTAATATTTTTAAAGCCGACTTTTTGGGTGAAAGCGTTATTGACGATTGGGGTTATCCTATGACGACCATCGGGGTCTCTACCAGTTTTGCACGGTTTGACGAAGACAATCCCTTACGGTCCTGGGCAATCGATCGCGAAAAATTGATCCGGAGAATGTCCTGGTTTGACAATCAGGGCAAGCAGGCTGGTTCTAATGATTATGACGAAACCGGAAAAATTGCCTTTCAGGCAGTTTTAAATGAAAAAGGTACTTATGACCATAAGGAATATCTTTTTAGACGAACAGTGGATGAAAAGGGAAATCCCAAAGTAGATGATCACTCATTTACTAAGCTGGAAATTGATCCGCATGGATCTACACATATGAGCAATAACGGGTTCATCAACTATGTTCCGACCGCTCCCAAAGACCCCTTATTTTTCTTCCTGCATTCCAACGTAGAGCGGATGTGGGGAAAATGGCAGACCATACATACCTTATTTGACCCTTCCTCAGAAGATAATTACCCGAACCAAAAAGAAAATGATAACAGTTGGAAAAATGTCAATGCCAGCTTATGGCCATGGAACGGAAAGTTAACTCCTAACGAATATCATTATGAGGCTCCCGGAACAAGGACCAATAATTTTACGACTTCCAAATGCTTCAAAAACTTTGAAAACAACAGCCCGATTATAAAGGATGCGCTGGACCCTTTCGGCGTAACTGATTACCAGAATTATCTGGGCTTTGAATATGACGATACAGCAGCCTTTTTGGATCAATATTCTCTACAAAATGATCATGCTCTGAAAGCGGAAAAAAGCAGCAATGTATTCGCCGAAAGTATTAAAAGTCCCGGCTTTCAGGTTTTGGATAAAGAAGCAGACGTGGAATCCTTGTTGGAATCCATGGAGCAATTGCTGAATAAGTCTTCTAAAACAGAAAAGATGTTTAGTAAATCAGTCACACCGGGTAATAAGAATACGGAACTGCGCGCTGTATTGAATACGCTGACGTTTAACAAGATCTTTTCCCCGCAGGTCACAAAATTGTCTGCTAAAATAAACAACACCTTAGAAAAATTACTTGCTGTAGCTGAGAACAGGGAGGAAACAGATGCCATCCTTATTCCGTTGGTGTATGACGATAATCGTGACATCATTCACCAGCTGGAGCTGAATTTCAGGGCGCTGCAGGACGATATAACGGCTGAGGTGTCTGTCAGGTATTATGACAAGACCAGTGACAGGTACGAAACGAAAGCCTTCTCACGCTATTTGGTCGTCTATTTATTGGCGCTTTACGACTATGAATTTATCCAGGATAAGAAGATATACGAGCTTATAGCCAGGAATGGAGCTGTCCTGTTTGAAAAGATAAGGGATGAAGAGTATCTGGATCTTTTAATTGCTTTGCTGTGCTTTGCTTCCAACGAAACAATCCGCAGGATATACGAAAGATTCCTGGAGCCGACCGGCTTTTTAGCCGATCTTGAACTTCAGTCAGGACAGGCTCCGAATAAAACTTCAAATAAAATATGGGCTTTGATCACACTGTTCAACAATGCACTCAACAATTAGTGAAATCAGACACATGATCGACCGGCAGATAAAAGAACTGGGCAGTGACACGCCAACCGAAGTCATTATCGGATTGTTTGATTCGATCAAGGCGGCCGGACCCCGAAATAATTCCTTGCCATTGGTGGAGCTCTTGTCAGAAAGGCATCCTATTTATAAAAGCAGGAGCTCGATCGCATCGTCAAATATTCGAGGTTATCTTATTGAGGCATTCCATCATATAGGAATGCCTCAAAAAGGGCTTCCCTATATTCTCGAAGAATTGGAAACATCGTTTTCGCCTTACATTATCGCTGCATCCGCAAAAGCGGTCAGGGGGATCAGGGAACCGCATCCGGGCATTGCCGCCTTCCTCAATAAAAGCATTTATAATATCTGGCAGGCAGATGCAATCGTCAATTATTCCGCTTTTCTCGCACCTTATGATCAGGCTTCCAATACAACGGCCCTCAGGGAAATTTTCACAAGCCTGAAGTGGCTGGAAGGCAAGGCACAGTATATCCTGCCGGATTTATACCACCTGGAAACACAAATGTCCGAATACTTCAGCTCAGAAAACAGGAGACTGCTCGCAGAGTGTATCGCGGCTATTGAAGCGGCCGCTCCTCCATCGGATAATTGCTGTACCCTGCCCGTAGAGGTTTATAACCAGGCGGATACCCGTCTTCCTGCCGCATCCGGAGTGAAATTGGATAATATCCTGCTGCAGGACCAGGAAGGGAACGAATTGGAGTGGAATGATTACTTCAGGGGGAAATATACTGTCCTGTCTTTTTTTTATACCAAATGCCATAATCCCAGGAAGTGCATCCAGACAATTTACAACCTGGTAAACATTCAAAAGAAAATTAAGGAAAATAAGTATCACCATATCCAGACAGCCGCAATAACGTACGATCCCTTATATGATACAAGCCCCATATTAAAATCGTATGGCAGGAACAGGAACTACCACTTTGATGAAAGCAACAGGATGTTCAGGGTCATTTCCGGTATGCAGACACTGGTTGAAGGCCTGGACATCGGGGTCAATTATAAAGGCACAGAGGTCAACGTGCACAGGATAGAAGTGTACATCATCAATCCTGAAGGTAAAATAGAACGGTCTTTCCTGAGATTCCAGGCCGGGGACACGTTAATAATGGACGCCCTGGAAGAATTGACAGGGAAGGAGCGTCCTGTTCCCCAAAAAGCCGGACGGGAAGCAGGCAAGCCAACTATTACAAGCAGGCTCTCAACGCTAGTGCTGCCGGTCCTGATTGCCTTTTTTCCCAAGTGCCCGATGTGCTGGATGGCATATTTGAACCTGGTTGGGATCGGCAGTATCGTTTCGGTTTCCCACCAGCCCTGGCTTGTCTACGTATTCATAGGCCTCGCTGCCTTCAATTTAGTGAATCTCTACCGCTTGTCCAAAAAGAGAAACGGGATTTTTCCTTTTTACCTGGCGCTTGGCGGAATGCTTTTGCTGGGATTGAATTACTGGTTAGACCTTGGCCCGGTAATCGTGGCTATGGGATTTCTTTTAACGCTGATCTCTACGCTGCTGAGCAGTTTGAGCTTCAGGCAATACCACAAGATTTTCCACTTTATCAGCAAAAAGTGGATGGCCTTTAAATATGCTTAGACTATCCGGCCCGTGTCATTAAATTACTTTTCAGGCAACCGGGGGCGAGGTAGAAAACGAAAGTAATGGACGTCTGCTCCGGGTGCGCTGACGTGCAGTATGCACAGCAGACCTTTTCATTTAAGCCTTCATAACCTGGGGGGCTCTTCTTACGCTCCTTCGCCCAGGCTGAACCGTCAGTAGCTTTTACCAACCCTTCTATATGTTGTAAGGCAATATATACTTTTGTATATTTGCTATGAGCTAACGGAAATGCATTCAAATACAGCACAATAAGCAATGCTATTTGACCGTTACCTGCTAAAGCCGTTGTAATGCAGCCGGTCCGGCTCTTTTGTGAAAATTTAAAAAAATAATAAAACTATGACTACCTTATCCAAAGGAGATAAAGCCCCGGCTTTTACTCTGGTTAACACAGATAAAAAAGAGGTCAGCCTTGCTGACTATAACGGGAAAAACGTATTGATCTTATTTTTCCCGCTGGCATTTACCAGCGTATGTACCGCTGAGCTTTGCAGCGCCCGTGATAATATGGCCGCCTACAACGACCTGGATACGGTGGTGCTGGGTATCAGCGTGGATTCCCCCTTTACCCTGGGAGAATTTAAGAAGCAGCAGCAGATCAACTTTGAATTGCTCAGCGATTTCAACAAAACGACGGCGGCGGCTTACGGGGCGCTGTACGAGGATTTTGTACTGGGCATGAAAGGCGTGGCCAGGCGGGCTGCTTTCATCGTGGATAAGAACGGTGATATCGCTTATGCCGAAGTGCTGGAAGATGCGGGACAACTGCCGGATTTTGAAGCTATAAAGCAAACGCTTGCATCTCTGTAAGCGCAGCAGACCAGCATCACGGATGCTTAAGAAGAGGTTGTCGGCAAACAGGGGGACAGCCTCTTTTTTAATATCGGGGCCAATTGTTTTTTGGGTTGCAAAGAAATGTATATTTGCACTCTGAAACTGATAGGAATATCAACGATTTATAGACAAATACAATAATGGCAATTTTATCAAGTATTATAGCGCGTTCGGTTAAGCTAAGGAAGCTGTTTTCTAAAAAGCAGGCAGAGCCCATTGTATATCAAAGCAATACACTCCGTTTCCTAATAGACAAAGGGCAATACACGCTGTTCGGCAAGGAGTACGGGTTTGGTAAAATGCTGGAACATTCCACTGATCTGCTCACTACTTTCCGCAACAGCATCCCTTATTATAACTATGACAGCATCTATAAGCGCTGGTGGCACAAATGCCAGGAAGGCATAGAGAACGTATGCTGGCCCGGAACGGTGAAATACTTCGCGCTGAGCTCCGGTACCTCGGAATCGGCCAGCAAGCATATTCCCGTCACAGGCGATATGATCAAATCTATCAAGAAGGTCGGGTTTAAGCAATTCTACACCATGACCAACTTTAAAATACCTACCCAGACCTGGTCCAAAGGTATTTTAATGCTGGGAGGCACTACCTCGCTTTTTGACCGCGGCGATTATTACGAAGGAGATATGAGCGGCATCAGCGCTAAAAATATGCCCACCTGGGCCTCCAATCTCTTTTACAAGCCGGGCCAGAAGATATCCAAGGAGCCCAACTGGGAAGATCGCATACAGCTTATTGTGGAGAATGCGCCGAACTGGGACATCGGTACCCTGTGCGGGGTGCCCGCCTGGGCGCAGATCGTGCTGGATAAGATCATGAAGCGTTATAACCTTACATCCATTCATGATATCTGGCCTAACCTGAGCGTCTATATCCATGGCGGGGTGTCATTCGAGCCTTACCGCGAAAATTTCAAGCAATTCTTTAAAAAGGATGTCACCTTTGTGGAGACCTATATGGCCTCTGAAGGCTCCTTCGGCTTTATGGCCCGTCCCGGCGGGGGTATCAAGCTGGTATTGAACGCGGGTATATTCTATGAGTTCGTACCGTTCAATGACAATAATTTTGATGAGAACGGCGACATTTACCAGTCGGCGCGGAGCTACCTGGTCAATGAGGTACAGGAGGGCGTGAGCTATGCAGTGGTGATCAGCACCTGTGCCGGGGCCTGGAGATACCTGATAGGGGATGTGGTGGAGTTCACCAATGCGGCGGAACACGAAATTAAGATAGTGGGCCGGACCAAGCAGTTCCTGAGCCTGTGCGGGGAACATACTTCCATAGACAACCTTAACAAGACCATCAATATACTGAACCGGAAGCTGAAGGCCAATATCAAGGAATTTACCGTAGCGGGCTATCCGTATGAGAATCTCTTTGCGCATACCTGGTATATAGGAAGCGATGACCCGATTGATAAGGACCTGGCGCTGAAGATCATAGATGAGACCCTTTGTGAGCTCAACGATGACTATGCGGTAGAACGCACCTCAGCGCTGAAGGAAGTGTTCCTGGAAGTGCTGCCGACAAAGGTATTCATTGACTACCTGAAGTACACCGGCAAGTACGGTGCGATGAACAAATTCCCCCGGGTGCTGAAAGGCGCGCGTTACGAGGACTGGAAGCATTTTATCCGGCAGGCGCAGGCAGCGGATAAGAATGGCGGCAGCGCCTTAAATTAAAATATTGTCTGAAAATACTTTTGTTCTTACAAGTAAATTATTAATTTCGCCTTACTTTTTTAATCCAGATTTAATTATGAACTTTCCAGAAAATTTAAAATACACGAAAGACCACGAATGGATTTCGTTAGACGGGGATATTGCAACCGTAGGTATTACTGAATTTGCCCAAAGAGAACTGGGTGACATCGTATTCGTTGATATTGATACTGTAGGTCAGGAATTGAGCGCCAACGAGGTATTTGGCTCTATAGAAGCGGTAAAAACCGTATCCGACCTGTATCTGCCGGTTAACGGTACGGTCCTGGAAGTGAATGAGGATCTTGCTGCTGCCCCGGAAAGCGTGAACAGCGACCCTTACGGTGCCGGCTGGATGGTAAAGATCAAAGTATCTGACCCTTCAGATATAAACGAATTATTAGACGCGGCAGCATATGCGGAGCTGGTAGGTTAATCAAATCCACTGCAGCGTGATTGGAGCGATATTCAGATATTTTCAATCTCATACATCAAAGGCAGTCCTGATAGCAAGTATCTGGACTGCCTTTATTTTGCTGGCCTGTTTTATACCGGGCTCCGCATTACCCGAAGTCAATATTCCGCTGGCGGACAAATGGGTGCATTTTATCATCTTTGCAGGCTTTGCCTACCTGTGGTATTTTACCTTTTCCCGCGTTACGGTGGTCAATGGCGTGCTGCTGGTGCTGCTGTCAGCGGGAGTGGGCTATCTGGTGGAATGTATCCAGGGCAGCGGCTGGGTGGTGAACAGGAGTTATGAGATCAATGATGTGGTGGCAGATACGGTCGGTGGTATGCTGGGCGTGCTCTGCTTTCATATCAGTAACCGTATTTTCAAGCAAAGGAGCATATCATGAACAGAGTAGTTATTACCGGCATAGGGATCTATTCCTCGCTGGGGAAAAATAAAGAAGAAGTTACCCACTCTTTAAAGAACGGCATTTCGGGCATCCGCCTGCGCCCGGAGCGCAAAGCCCTGGGCTATCAGTCGGGACTGACAGGCTATGTGGACAGGCCGGACCTGAAAAAGCTGCTGGACAGGCGTTCCCGCATCATGATGCCGGAACAGGCGGAATATGCCTATGTCAGCACGATGGAGGCTATTCAGCATTCGGGAGTAACACCGGACTATTATAAGGACAATGAGACCGGTATCATATTCGGCAATGACAGCTCCGCGCTGCCTACCATTGAAGGTATGGACCTGGTAAGGGCTAAAAAAGATACCATGCTGCTGGGGTCGGGGTCTGTATTCCAGGTGCTGAACTCTACGGTGACCATGAACCTGGCTACTATCTTCAAGCTCAAAGGCGTCAACTTTACCATAAGCGCGGCATGCGCCAGCGGCTCCCACTCCCTGGGACTGGGATATATGTTCATCAAGAACGGCCTGCAGGACCGGGTGATCTGCGGCGGTGCGCAGGAAGTGAACGACCTTTCCATGATCAACTTTGATGCGCTGGGCACTTTCTCTAAAAGGGAAGAGGAGCCGGCAAAAGCTTCCCGTCCCTTTGACAGGGACCGGGACGGGCTCGTTCCGGGTGGCGGGGCCGCCACGATCATACTGGAAAGCCTGGAAAGCGCGTTGCAGAGAGGCGCCAATATCTTAGGCGAAGTAGTGGGCTATGGCTTTTCTTCCAACGGGGAGCATATCTCCAACCCGAGCGCTGGCGGACAGATCGTATCTATCAACAAGGCCCTGAAAGATGCCGGCCTGCAGCCGGGTGATATTCAATACATCAATGCGCATGCTACTTCCACACCTGCCGGCGACGGAGCGGAGGCCGATGCTATCTATGATGTTTTCGGAAGCGATGTGCCCGTAAGCTCCACCAAATCCATGACAGGCCACGAATGCTGGATGGCCGGGGCCAGTGAGATCGTCTACTCCCTGCTGATGATGCACAACGGCTTTATGGCGCCGAATATCAACTTTGAAAACCCCGATGAGCATTCTGCCCGTATCAATATCCTGAAAGAAACACGGTATAGCGAGTTTGACTGCTTTCTCTCCAACTCCTTCGGGTTCGGCGGCACCAACTCATCCATTATCATCAGGAGATATCGTTAGTATCCGGTAACGGTACAGGCAATATAAATAGCGGAGGCGGGGAACAGCGGCTTCCGCTATTGTATTATTAAAGAGTCTCAAAGCGTGGAGAGCGCTGTGCTCAGACCGCTGTATGCAGTAAGCGCGCCAGTTCCTCGATCACGCTGAAATCCGGCCGGTGTGTGAAGATACCGCTGTCAGATGCTTTACGCACACCTCTCAGGAACACGTAGATAACACCGCCGAAATGGTCTTCATAAGAATAATCGTTCAGACGTGTCTTTAAATATTTATGCAAGGCCAGCGTGTACAAAAGGTATTGGAGGTGGTAATTATTGACATTCATCGCTGCCATAAGGTTTTCCCTGTTGTAATGCTCCGGTAAATAGCCCAGGTAGTTCGATTTCCAGTCCAGGATATAATACTTCCCTTCATGCCGGAAGACCATATCTATAAAGCCATTCATCATACCCTCCAGGGCGCCGCTGCCCAGGTCCCTGATATGTATCTCGTAATGCCGGGACAATGCTGTTTCCAGCTCCGGTAGAGCAGTATCCTGCAGCGGAAAGAAGAATTCCAGCTCATTGATCCGGGAGGTGGCTTCTATCCCGGACAGGGAGAAGGAAACAGCACCTGTATGGATGATAGCGTGGACAATATGCTCTGCCATTACTACCAGCATCGGGATGAGGTCCGCAGACGGACGCGTATAGTAATCATGCACCAGCCGTTCTATTTTACTCTCCCAGGATAAGGGGTGGGTAAAATCTATCTTTTCCAGCACCAGGTGTAAGAAGCTGCCGGTATCCGCACCGCTTCTCAGCATTTGAAAGATAAAGGTTGCGTAAGCATTCTCATGGTCATAGATACGTTCATATTTCAATCCTTCTCCGTGCCCGGCTATTTTGGAATAGCTGAGCAGCGACCAGTTATCATCCTTCAGGCTGACGGCAGGAGGATATCTCTGTAGCTGTACCGGCACGGTAGCCGGTATGGCTGGCAGGTCCCTGTCTGTGCTGGCCGCTACCAGGAGCGTATCTCCGTGGCGGATATGTGGTGAGGGATGCTCCTCCAGCGCTGCGAGGAAGGGCGTCAGCGCTGAGGAGCGGCTGGTTTCCCGTACATAAATATAGCAGTGATATACCGCACGGGTGACCGCCACGTACAGCATCCTGCGGTTCTCCTGCCTGATCTGGGTTTCCACAAGCTCCTTCTCCTGTTCCGTGAGGAACCTGGTGGTATTGAGATAATAGCGGCTGTCCGTCCCTCTGTAGGTCTGGGTGGGCAGCATGGGCATATACTGGTCGTTCATGCCGAGGTAGGGTGCAAATACGATATTGTATTCCAGTCCTTTCGAGCTGTGTATCGTCACGATCTGGACGGCTGCCTCATCGCTTTCCAGCCTCAGGATAAATGTATCTTCCTCCGGGTTATTCCCGGCTATGCCGTTTTTCAGCCACAGGATGATCTCTTCGGGGTTCAGTTGCCGGTAATAGGAGAGGTTGTGCAGCACTTCGATAAGCTGGGTTATAATGGCATAATCGCCGGCCATTTCAGGATGCCGGTACAGCAGGTTTTGCTTTATGCCCAGCACATCGGTGGCATGCAGCAGGCAGGCGCTGATGCCGGAATGCTTCCATAGCTGCAGCAATTCCTGGAATACCTGGAGCAGCGCCAATTCATCCAGTTGCATCATTTCAGTAAAAGTATACTGCATAAGCGGTGAGGCGGCTACCGTTCTTATCCGGTACATTTCCTGATGCAGTATCGCTTCCAGGAGCGTGCAGATATGGCTCACTGCGGGGGCGTCGAACAGGCGCGATTCGTTCTGTACGATCGCGGGAATATTCCGCTGCCGGAGCGCGGCCCTGATATTCCGGGCCTCTTCCTTTTTACGGACCAGTATGCCGATGTCGCTGTACCGTACAGGCCGTTGCTCACCGTCCTTTTCAATACAATAATCCTTATTATTTACCAGGTGCAGGATGTCTGTAGCCACGGCGCCCGGTATATCGCCTGCCGGCTGAGGGGCCGCTATCATAATGCCGGGTTGCGGCGCATCCCTGTGCAGGAAACGCCCTTGGGTATTGGGTACCGGTGACTGTACGGGGAAATAGCGTATCTCATCCTGTTCATCGGCAAAGCTGAACGTGTCAAAGCCCGGGAATGGCAAAAAGAAATCGTTCATGCTTTCTATGAAATTTTCGGCGGACCGGTAATTGGTGTCCATTGTATAATACCTGTCTGCAAAATGACGGGCTTTGAAATACGTGAACACGTCCGCTTTGCGGAATGCGTAGATGGATTGCTTGGGATCCCCGATAAGGAAGATGGCGGTCTGCTGTGCAAAGGCCGTTCTAAAGATGTCGAACTGCTCCTTATCCGTATCCTGGAACTCATCTACGAATACCGCTTTGTATTTACGCTGCAGGGCGAGGATCAGTTGTTGGTTCCTGTTCTCGCATACAGCAATGTAAAGCTGGTGTATCAGGTCGTTATAGGTCAGGTAATTGGATCTTTTCTGGAATGCCCTGACCTTGTCGGTGACGTATTGCAGCGCGTAATTGTACAGGACATGCAGCACAAAATTGCAGGTATCGGTATGTAAATAGGCCTGGATAGAGGGCTGTAATGCCTCCGGCAGTATAGCGGTCAGTATCTGCACGATCTCCCTGGGCTTACGGGTATGGAGGAAATCCCAGAAGCTGCCGGTACTTTCCTCGAGCGCTTTGGTGAACTTGGTATGCAGCGGTACCTTGTCCGCTTTGGCCTTTGCGTTCACGGTGGCGGTGTTTTCCTGAAGATAGGCCGATAACTGTGAACGGATGCTGTTTTTCCTTGCTGTGATATACGATTCCAGCGCGGCAGGATCCTTCAGGAGCTCGTAAAGCTCTTCTACCCGGGTGCCGGACAGCACATTGATGAATTGTTTCCCCTCAAAAGATTGCCGGATGATATCCAGGGACTGTTCCCGAAATCCCGCGATATCTATAAGACCCAGCGTTGCTACGGGAAGTGTCGTTATGTACCTGCGCCAGAAATCATTGTAATAATTCTCTATGATATCCGCCTGGCTGGGGATGAGCTCCGCCCCGAAGACCTGCCGGGATTCCAGCGCAAATTCATTCAGGGTCTGCTGGCAGAAGCTGTGAATGGTCTGGATATTCATCTCGTCCAGCAGCAGGTTGGCATCTTTGGCCAACTGCAGCACCGCTTCGTGTCCGTGCATAGTGACGGCATTGTCCGCAATATATTGAATGGAGGGATCGTTTATGGAGAAGCCTTCCAGGTATTGACGGGTATCATTGATAAAGGTCCTGATCCTGCCAGCCAGCTCAGCCACGGCGGCATTGGTAAAGGTCACCATCAGCATTTCCGTGACCGGGATCTTCTTTTCGAGCAGCAGCCGTATCGTCAGCAAGGCTATGGAGTAGGTCTTGCCTGTACCGGCGCTTGCTTCGATCAGGTTTTTGCCGTCCAGCGGCACTTCCAGTACTTTAAAGGCTGTTACTTGTTGGGAGCTGCTTGCTGACATACCACGGGCATACTTGAGTTTATAAGGCCAAATATATTTTAAAAATTACAGACTCCGGCGGTCGGGCTGTTGAAAATTATGCCCGTTCCTTATCCTGGCCGGATCGATTTACTTTGGGCGAAGTTAAAGGAACTTGATAATTTTGCAGTATGGCTACCTCCAGACTGAACACCACCAGAGCAAGAACCGAATGGCTCAAGTCGTTTTCCGCGACTTTGGGCTTCGATTTCTGTGGTATTGCCAGGGCCGCTTTCCTGGATGAGGATGCCTACCGCCTGGAAGCCTGGCTGAATAAAGGTTTTCATGGCAAAATGGCCTATATGGAGAACCATTTTGATAAACGGCTGGACCCGACGCTGCTGGTTCCCGGGGCGCAAAGTGTTGTCACGCTCATGCTGAACTACTACCCGGAAGAGCAGCAGGTCACGGACGGTCCCAAAATATCCAAATATGCCTATGGTATGGATTACCACGAGGTGATACGGCAGAAGCTGAACCGCCTTTTCGAAGAAATGAAAACGGTGATAGGGGATATCTCAGGTCGCGGGTTTGTGGACAGCGCCCCGGTGCTGGAACGCTCCTGGGCACGGAAAAGCGGCCTGGGATGGGTAGGGAAGAACGGCAACCTTATCAACAAAAAGGCCGGTTCCTTTTTCTTTATAGCCACCCTCATTACGGATGTGGCATTTGATTATGACGACCCTTATGCAAAGGACTACTGCGGTAGCTGCACCCGTTGCCTGGATGCCTGCCCGACGGATGCCATTGTATCGCCGGCTGTTATAGACGGTAGTAAATGCATCTCTTACCTGACTATAGAGCTCCGGGATGAATTGTTGCCCCAGGAGTTCAGCGGTAAAATGGATAACTGGATGTTCGGTTGTGACGCCTGCCAGGATGTATGCCCATGGAACAGGTTTTCGACCCCGCACAGCACCCCTGAATTTTCGCCGGTGCCTGCCATCTTTAACTTCAGTTCCGCTGACTGGGAAATGATGACGGAGGATATCTTCAGGAACCTCCTCAGGAATTCTCCCGTGAAGCGGACCAAATGGAAAGGCATCCAGAGGAACCTGAAATTTATCCGCTCCCGGGAATCCGGCTCCCGTTAACGGTTCCTTATTTTAAATCTTGCCGGATTTTACGTAAATTCGTGGGCATAAAAAAACTCACGATTATTATGTCTTACAACCTGAACAATCCGCACCAGTACAATAACAATGGTCATAATTCCGGAAACTATAATATAGGGGGACAGCCCGGCGGCACATTTGAAGCCCCGGTGCAGATAAGCTCCCGGGAAGTTGCTGAATATGTAAGCAAAGTGTTTGGCTGGATGTTTGTCGGCCTGTTGCTGACTGCCGTGTCTTCGCTGGTAGCGGCCCTGGTGCCGCAGGTACAGGAGCTGCTGATGACCTCCAAATTCCTGTTTTTGGGACTGATCCTGGTGAACTTCGGTATCGTTGTATTCATATCGGCCCGTTTTACCCGGATGAACTATGCGACCCTGCTGGGGTCCTTCCTGGCGTATTCCGTTATTAACGGGATCGTCTTATCGTTCATTTTCTCTGTATATGACTTCAGGGTCATTACTACGTCGTTTACGGTTACCGCTGTGACCTTCGGTATTATGGCCATAGCAGGGTACACTACGAAAACAGACCTGACCAAATTCGGCAGGTTGCTGATGATGGCATTGGTAGGTATTATTATCGCGTCCCTGGTAAACCTCTTCCTGGGCAGTGAAACCTTATACTGGATCGTATCGTATGTGGGAGTGGCGGTATTCGTAGGCCTGATCGCCTATGACACGCAGAAGGTTAAATCCTATGCTATGATCCCTGATGCTGAAATGCGTAAAAAAGCCGGTATTATGGGCGCTTTATCCCTGTACCTGGACTTTATCAACCTCTTTATGTTCATCCTCCGCATCTTCGGGAACAGGAGATAGGCCGGGGATACTTATTTTTGTTATACTAAGGTAGTATTATACGTAAAAAAATCGTATATTGCTACCTTCTTAAGTTTTGAGTGAGCAATGAAATACCTTCCCATCCTGCTATGGTGTATCTTTTTGTGCTGTATTGCGGGTTCGCTGCGGGGGCAGGGGCAGCAATTACCTGCTGATCCGCCGAATTATAAAGTGCTGAGCGAAAAGAAAGATAAGCATGGCAATACCGTAAGAGAAATTGAATTTCATGAAAATGGCTTTAAGGTGATACGTACTACCATCACGCCGCCTTTCCCTTCCCTTAAGGAGCGGAAGCCTGTGAATGTAGATACCATGCATAAAGATTCCATCCTGATATATGTAGATAAATCCCAGTATTATGTGGCTGTGATTTACCGCCGTCAGCGGATCCGGCAGTACCGTGCGGTTTTCGGTCCGGACCGTACCAAGGATAAAATGATGATGGGCGATCGCTGTACGCCGGAAGGCTGGTTCAAGATCGTCTCCAAGAAAGACCATGCTGCCTGGCAGAAATTCATCCTGATAGACTATCCCAACCAGGAATCCTATAAGAAATTCGAGGAACGCAAATCCAGGAAACAGATCCCTTCCAATGCTGCTATCGGGCATTCGGTGGGAATACATGGTGTTTTCCGGGGCGGTGAGAATATGCTGGATATGGGAATCGGCTGGACAGATGGCTGTGTGGCCTTAAAGCCGGAGGACATCATTGACTTATACCGTTTTTGTTTTCCCGGAGGTCGTGTCTTTATCAGGGCAGTAGATAAGTAGATAACTAAAATTGTTGCTAAGAGGTGAGTGTTCTTGAGGAATGGGGGCATTGCACCAGAGCAGTAGGCATTAACTATAGGCCATCTGGGACTTTTAGAACAGCTTTTTTTTATTTAACTTATTGGTTATCATATATTTGCTTTTATATTTTCATTTAGGTATAATTTATTTTTAAAAAACCTTAGGCTAAAGTTTGTTTTTTTGAAGAAAAAGTTTTTACCTTTGCGCTCCTTCTGGTTGTGAGGGGTAGGAGTTCTTAAGAGTTGCAGTGCGGTATTAGGTGTGGGGTTTGGTGTATTTTTTGTGGTTTTTGCAACTATTTTCAAAAAACCTTTAAAAATATTTGGATTATAGTGATAAAGGTTGTTACCTTTGCACTCCCGAAACGGATGGGTTTGTTGCCTTAAGTTTTGCGAATTATAGAAGTTATTTGAGATATAGGAATACA
>MKSF01000031.1 GCA_001897155.1 Bacteroidetes bacterium 47-18
ATACAGCTGGGAACGGTTCACCGTGATCTGGGGCTCCAGCAGCGTGCTGTCGTTCAGACCAATAGTGGGCTGCCATCTGTAGGTATAGCCGTCGCTGCCGCGTGCACGGATAGGTACGATATCACCCACGCAGACCGCGGTGTCAGGCGTCAGGATCTCCAGGATACGGGGTGTCATATTCACATTGACCGTTGCCGTAGCGCTCCGCGTACAGACACCTGCCACCGAATCCAGCACCGTTACCGTAAAGGTACCCGCAGGACGGATCCAGACGGATTGTGTATTGTTATCACCGTGGATAGCGCCACCACCGCCCGCCTGCCAGCGGAACACATTACCGGGTACACCGCTGCTCGGGTTCAGCACGTCCACCGTGATCAGCAATGAATCCAGTGCCACACATAAGTTCGTATCTACCACGCGAAGCTGAGGAACCTCTACCTCATAAACGTGAACATACATTATAGCAGTATCGTGCGTGATACACATCGTATCATTGATCGCCACCAGCATTACCTCATAGATACCTGCCTGGGTATAGGTATGGGAAGGCGTACGTAAAAGAGAAGAGTCCCCGTCTCCGAAATACCATATAAAATCTATTGCCTGTTGCGAATTATTGGTAAAATCCACAGTATGAGGCGCACAGAAAGAGTCCATAGGAGTTCCGAGCCTGTCCGGCTCAAAAACAGAGCTCACACCTACTTTTTCAAAATTGAATTTAAAGCTCAGTACATCCTGGCCGGAAGTTTGTTTGAGCCTGGAATAAGAATTGGAGTTTGTTGTAGCCGGGTTACCTCCTATATTACAGCAGATAGAGTGATAAATGATCCCTTCAGGGTCAAAACGGTGACGTCCGATATGAGAGTGATCACTGGATGATTCTCCGAAGAAAGAAGCGTAGATCAGCTCTGAGAAATTACGGCCGATAGTACAGAACCAGAAATTACGGTTCTGATTATCAGAGTCGTAAGCATTGGCGGTCACCTGGTAGCCAGCTACACGGGAAGCTCCGAACCCGCCCACATACAAGTTACCACAGTCATCCACCAGGAACGCCGATGGTATATAACCATTGCTGGCCAACCGGGTTGACAGGCTGCGGGTGGTAAGGCTGCTGTCCAGGATATCTATAAAAACAGAGCCGCTGGCATTACCTACCCATACATTAGGGCTGATAGGATAGTTACCATTGGTACGACCTAATATATATATATTATCAAAGTCATCTTCCTGTATATGTGCCACGATGTCTCCATCCGCAGTACCGATATAGGTAGCATTATCAATATTACCCGTTGTTTTATTGATAGACATTACGAAGCCGTCTACCAGCCCCTGGTTCACGGGATTCAGCGCGCTTACCGGCACCGGCAGATTGGAGCTCAGCGTAGCTCCGACCACATACACCAGCCCGTTTTTGGACAACAGCAATGAATGCGGCGCCTCATTACCGGATCCTCCAAAATAAGTGGAATACATCAGCTGGCTGCAATTGGCATTCAGCGCAAATACAACTACATCCCAGCCACCGGCATTATTCAGTATCGGCGCATTGGAGGTTGTAGGAAAATTCGTAGAGTTCGTATTGGTAGTCACCCAGATGTTACCGGTCATCTCATCTACGGAAATATCCCCGGGACTCAACTGTGAAGACTGGTTGCTGCTGATATCATATAGATTGATATTACCGCCGCCCCATACAGCCTGGTACACTTCATCACCGGAACCTCCGATAAAGGTAGATCCCAGCAGTTGGGTACCATCATCGCTCAGGCGGGCTACAAAGGCGTCCCACGTACCGTTCTTTACGGTACTGAATGCGTTGGTCGTGGTAGGGAAGTTCGAAGAATTGGTGCCGCCGAATAAGTACAGCTCATCATTAAATACCCACATAGATGTGGCCAGCTCCCAGTTATTACCACCCAGGTAAGTAGAATAGATCAGGGCTGTTCCGAGGCTGTTGAATTTATTGATAGCCAGTTCATGACCGCCACCGCCATAAGTCGTCTGGAAAGCACCGATAGTCACGGGCCATCCTACACTCCAGGCATCCGCGCCTATATAAAGCGCACCTGTGATATCATAGGTAGTACTATAGGCATAAGCATTGCTGGAAGTCGCTCCTGAGAAAGTGGAAAATACCAGGTCCGGATCGATCACCAGCTCATAGGCTGTGTTATAGCCTTCCGGGAATTCAAAGGTGAGTATACCTTTATCCAGCTTATACCTCGCTGCCACTTCGACACGGCGGCCTTCGATTTCCTGATACACATACGGCGCTTTTTCCTTTACGGTATTGACCGTAGTCTCAAATACCAGCTCTCCGGATTTACTGACAACAGGCGTCACACCTTCAAAACCCACACGTATAAGCGCGGGGTCTGCATTGGGAGCCACTTTAAAATCATATTTGATATTGCCCTGTTCGCAATTTACGATCAGGTCAATACCATTATATATATTTTTCTCTACTATTTCCCCGTAAGCGCCCACGTCACTTTTCCATTTGGCGGGGTCATTGCCCATGAAATAACTGTACCTGGCAGCACGCCTGGCATTATGCTCATAGGAAGTGTTGGCATTCTTGTTCAGGAATTTCACTTTATAGGCGTGACGGTTGATAGTATAGTTATCCACGTTCTTACCCGCATGCATATCCTTGTTGATGCGGTTCATATCGTCCGTGTTAACGAAATCGTACAACAAGCCTTCAGAGGTCAGATACATAGTACCACCCGGAATCTGGGCCTTATAGTTAAACGGATCACTCCATTGACCCATATTTCTTATAAAGCTGAATTCTTCCTTGCCTCCGGAATGAGAGTGGCCTTCATGCGACCAGCCTTTACCGGTACTCCAGATACTCAGCAGGAGCGCTATACAGCACATTAGCCTGATTCTAGTAAAAAAGTTAGCCATAACTATATTTTTATATTTTAATGTTAATAGAGCCGATTACCTTATTAGACCAGCTACTGCAAAAAAAGGTTGGGCGTTCAGAATTATCTTTTCAACAGCTTAACATCACATCCGCTTATCAATTTCAACCCCATATACCCGGAATTCACAGGCAATTCTTCATAAATCCGTTCATAGCCGCAAAATAAAAAAATTTCCCGTACATCCCTACCTGAAATCACTACCAAATATACAACATTACAACCAGAAAATCCCTACGCCGGGTATACTGCGATGCAGGAATGTTTTGATTTCCCAATGAGCTCAACTCGCTATTACCGTATATATTACGGCTATTCCCTGCCGTTTGCAAATAATTCGACACCAATAGCCGGATTTCAATTCAAATTCTATATTTTTGGAGATTAAACTGAAAATTTTATAATCAACAATATTATGGCTGAAGTAATACGCATGCCGCTTTTGAGCGACACCATGAAAGAGGGTGTTATAGCAGAATGGCATAAAAAAGTGGGCGATAAGGTGAAAGCAGACGATGTATTGGCAGAAGTAGAGACCGATAAGGCAACCATGGAAGTAATGCCCTATGTGGACGGTACTTTACTCTATATTGGCGTTGAAAAAGGAAAAGCCATACCGGTAAACGGCATTATGGCTATCGTAGGTAAGGAAGGCGAGGACTTTCAGCACCTGCTGGACGCTAAGGAATCTTCCGAAAAAACAGTAACCGACAGTAAAAATATAACACCGGCCGAAGCACCGGCACCGGAGGCAAAGGCGAAAGCACCGGCAGCCGACCTGTCTTCCATAGACGCTACCGTGGTGAGAATGCCGCTGCTGAGCGATACCATGAAAGAAGGCAAGATCGCGGCCTGGCTTAAGGAAGTGGGTGACAGCGTCAAAGCAGACGATGTCATTGCAGAAGTGGAAACAGATAAGGCAACGATGGAAGTAATGCCTTATGTGGACGGCACCCTGCTGTACAGAGGTGTGGAAGCCGGCAATGCCGTTGCTGTAAACGGCATTATGGCCATCATCGGCAAGAAAGGCACCGATATCACTCCTTTGCTGGAAGCAGAAAAGAATGGCGGCACTGCCCCCCGGGAAAATAATGCGCCTTCAGCACCCGCTGCTTCTGCAGCGCCTGCGGCCGCCGGTAATGACCGGCAACAGCCTGCCGCTTCGAATGACGCCTCTGATGAGGATGACAGCAGGATCAAGGCCTCCCCATTAGCTAAAAAGATCGCCAGGGATAAAGGCATCAGCCTGTCACAGATAAAAGGCTCCGGGGACGGCGGAAGGATCATAAAAAGGGACCTTGATAATTATACGCCTGCATCTGCTGCAGCGCCTGCACAGGCGGCATCACCGGCAACCGCCGGCTCCGAAAGCCATACGGATATCCCGTTGACACAAATGCGCCGGGTCATCGCGCAACGCCTGGGAGAGAGCAAGTTCAGCGCTCCGCATTTCTACCTGACCATCAGCGTCAAAATGGATAACGCGGCAGCCGCACGCGCACAGCTCAACCAGGTGTCGCCCGTTAAAATATCTTTCAATGACTTTATTATAAAATCCTGTGCCCACGCACTGAAAAAGCACCCTGCCATCAACAGCTCCTGGATGGGTGATTTTATCCGCGAGAACCATCACATTCATATAGGAACCGCCGTAGCGGTACCGGAGGGCCTCATCGTTCCGGTCGTTAAATTCGCAGACCAGAAATCGCTGGCCCGGATAGCCGAGGAGGCAAAGATGCTGGTAGGCAAAGCCAGGGACAAAAAATTACAGCCGCAGGAGTTTACAGGCAATACCTTTACCATATCCAACCTGGGTATGATGGATATTGATGATTTTACAGCCATCATCAACCCGCCGGACAGCTGCATCCTTGCAGTAGGTAAGATAGAGCCTACCCCTGTAGTGGAAGACAATGAGATCGTCATCAGGCAGATCATGAAGCTCACCCTCAGTTGTGACCACAGAGTGGTAGACGGCGCTACCGGGGCTGCCTTCCTGCAGACGCTCAAAGGCTACCTGGAAAACCCGGTAACCATGCTCCTGTAATATCCGGCATTACACATATTTTAAAAAAACAATGGCTGCCTTTGGCAGCCATTGTTTTTTAGAATATACTCTCAATAAAGCTATTATCAGGTTTTATAATAGGGGACCGGAGAACTCAACGGCTGAGCTCAGCTTTATATTCCCTGATAGCCCTGAAAATGGCATAGGCCAGCTGGTGCTGCCCCTCTTCGGAATTCAGGTAGATCTCGTCCTCTACATTATTAATAAATCCCAGCTCTATCAGCACGCCCGGCATGGCGCTTCCCGCCAGCACTTCCAGTCCTTTCTGCTTGACACCCGCGCTTTTCCGGCCGGTGACCTTTACAAAGCTTTTCTCCACTTTATCTCCGAAACTGATGCTTTTGTTCTGGAAAGCCTGCGTGTACTGGGCTACCAGTATCTGTGTCATAGGATCATTCTCATCCAGCAGGCCGGGCTCCTCCGTCACATTATCACCGAACTCCTCTATTGCCTTTTCCTTCTGGGAGGTCCTGTGAAGCCCCAGGATATAGGTTTCTGTTCCTGTAGCTTTGGTTTCCCTGTTCACGACGGTCGTATAAACGGGTACTTTCCTCCGCTTGCTGCCTTTCCCTACATATTTATACCCGTTCTGCACTTTGGTTCTCGTGCCGGCAGTGGCATTCACGTGGATGGAAACAAAAAGATCCGCGTTGGCATTATTGGCAATAGCATGGCGCTCCTTAAGCTCGGGATAGAAATCGTGCTTCCGGGTATAGATCACCTCTACATCCTTCAGGCTGTCATTCAGCAGCTTACCCAGCTTCAGCACCACATCCAATGCGATATCCTTTTCATCCTTGATGAGCCTGAAACGTCTCGCTCCCGGGTCCCGTCCGCCATGACCGGCATCCAGCACAATCTTCTTTACTCCTTTTTTTTGTGCGTACCCCTGCTGGCAGCTTCCCAGCATACCTGCAAGCAGCATTACAATGCAGCACAGCATCTTTAGATTAATAGTTCTTCCCATATGCTTCTCCCGCTATTTTTTCTCAATAACCGTTTAATTACAAACAGTTTCAAAATAGCCCTCTTATAATTTCGTTATAATTGACAAAGAACGCAAATTAACAATATTTATAATAATTCAGACTGAAAAATTATTAAAGCATATAAACATAGCGTATTTTTGCACTTCTTTGTCTAAAGATAAAACCAAAGTATTCTTATTTAGAAGCATACATGAGATCCAAAGCTACTTTCCGATTTTTAATGTCGCTCCTGCTCACCTGCATATTGCTGGGTCCGGAAGTTACCGGGCAGGTCACAACGGAAAGCAGCGCATCACCTGTCAACGATACAGCCGGCGCAAAGATGCCCGGTACGGAAGACAGCACGATGAAGGACAGGTCGGCAGAGTCGCTTGAGCAGCAGTGGGGCATAAAGATCTCCCGGGATGCCTTACCCAGCAAGGTGAAGACCCATGCCCGGGATTCCACGATCATACAGGCCAGGGAAAAAAAGATCTACCTCCATGGAGATGCCAAGATAGAATTCCAGGATCTTACCCTCCAGTCCGGCCATACGCGCTTTGATAATACCAGCAAGGAGGTAACCGCGTACCCGGCTTTCGATACCGCAGGCAAAAGGATATCCATACAGGAGTTTCAGCAGGGAGAGGAAAAGTTCCAGTATGATACGCTGCGCTATAATTTCCTCAGCAAGCGGGCCATTGTCAGGAACGCAAGGATGCATTACGGGGAAGGGTTCATCCAGAGCCGGCAGGTCAAAAGAAATGATGACGGCAGCATATTCGGCTGGAAGAATGTTTATACCACCTGCAATATACCTGACCACCCGCATTTCGGGATCAGGGCCAACAGGATCAAGCAGATACCCAACAGGATGACCGTATCGGGACCTGCCAATATTGAGATACAGGAGATACCCACGCCCCTGTTCCTGCCGTTTGGCATCTTTCCCACCAATAAGGCACAGAAATCCGGCTTTATACTGCCTACCTACAGCATGGAGAACAACCGCGGACTGGGCCTGCAGAAAGGCGGCTATTTCCTGATGCTTAATCCCCGCGTGAACAGCACCGTCCTCATGGACGTCTTTTCCTCGGGTAGCTGGGGCATATTCACTTCCACCCAATATGCGGAACGTTATAAGTATTCCGGCAATTTCAATGTAAACTACTCTCATACCATATTTGGAGAGGAGTTCGAGCTCAACCACCAGTCTAAAAAAGATTTTAAGGTTACCTGGGACCACCGGATGGACCCCAAAGCCCGGCCGGGCACTACCTTTTCCGCCGAGGTTCGGGTAGGTACCCAGAATTTCAATATGATCAACGGGATGAACGCGAACGTTGTGCTGGATAACCAGTATACTTCCAATATATCTTACGGCAAAAGCTGGATAGGCAAGCCCTATTCCTTTACCGCCTCCATGCGGCACAGCCAGAGCACCCTGACAAGAAGGGTAACGGTATCACTGCCCGAAATGATTTTCTACCTGGGACAGTTCTCCCCTTTCCAGAGAAAAAACCAGGTGGGAGCGCCCAAATGGTATGAAAAGCCCACTATCAGCTATAGTGTGACGTTCAAAAATACCGTGAACTTTTACGACAGTATGTTCAACCAGTTGCGGCCCAGGGATTTCAATAACGGTCTCCTCCACTCCGTCAACCTGCAGGCCAATTATAATGTCCTGAAATTCTTTACCCTCAACTTTTCCGTACCTTATACCGAATACTGGAATACCAGAAAGGAGATCATGACGTTCAACCCTACGCTCCGCCAGGATGATACGGCAACGGAAAACGGCTTTTTTGCCACCCGGTATTTCAGCACCTCTGCAAGCCTCAATACCCGCATTTACGGTATGTTTATGTTCAAAAAGGGCCGTATATCCGGCATCCGCCATGTAATGATGCCCCGGGTCAGCCTGAGCTATACGCCCAGCTTTGCAAGAGACCCCTTCAATTATATGTACACCTATATGGATGAAAGCGGGCGGGTGAGCTACAGGTCGCCTTTCACCAGCTCTCCCATAAGCGGGCCTTCCAGCTTCCAGGAAATGGGCAATATATCCTTTGACCTGGTCAATACCCTGCAGGCCAAAAGAAGGTTAAGCGATACCACTGCCAAATCGGATAAGGCGATCATCAACCTGATAGACGGCCTGAGTGTGAATGTGATGTATAATATGATAGCGGATACCAATAAGCTCTCCGATATCCGCCTGGATTTCCGGACGTTATTGTTTAAAAGGCTGAACCTATCCAGCAACGCTACCTTTACACCCTATAAATACGCAGGCAACCAGCGGACCAGGTATTACCTGTGGGATACCGACAGGAAGCTGACCCAGCTGCACAACGCGTCAATTACGCTGGGCATTTCCTTTGACGGTACCAATAAGAAAAGAGGAACCGAGTCCGATACTACCAACCTGGGCAAAGATGAGGATACCGAGACCTACCGGAATATGATGAAGAACGGCGGGTATAAGGATTATTATGATTTCAATATACCATGGAACCTTTCCATCAACGGGAGCCTGCGGGTTTACCGCCAGTTTAAGAATGACGGTACGGATACGCTTATATTTGCCCCCAATCTTACCTTTAACGGCGGGCTTAACCTGACAGAACGCTGGAAAGTAACCGTGGCCAGCGGTATTGATTTCACCAATATGAAAAAGATCAGCCTGGGATATACGCAGCTCACCGTAATAAGAGACCTGCACTGCTGGCAGATGAGCCTGAACCTGGTGCCGTTCGGCCAGTTGAGGAGCTTCTATTTCTCTCTGAATGTCAAAGCTTCCATATTACAGGACCTGAAGCTCACACGCCGGCGTTCGTTCCAGGACAATTATTAACGGGATATAGTTACTGCCGCCCGGCATTTTTCAGGCTTACAGGTACTCTTTTCGTTTACCGGCTATATACAGACAACAAAGCCATTATACTACCAATTACCATAAGAGGTGTCTTACATCCTTCCGGAATGACCTCCGGAATGACCAGCACACTCTGTTCCTTTATAGCTAAGGCGGGTCTCTGAGCTTCATAAAGGATACTGCCCGGCGAAGCCGTAATAATTGCCTATAAGCAGACAGTCACTTCCCCGTTTTATAGCGCCATACGGCTGTAACAGGATATTAAAAGGGCTGTTGCTTCCTGCAACAGCCCTTTTAATATCCGAATATATATGCCGGTCCGGCTATTCTTTAGGCGGCGGTGGCGGTGTAAAGTCCAGGGGCTGGTGCTGCCCGGATGTTTTGCGGCTGCCTCTTTTTAAGAATTTATCCACATCAAAGTTCATACCCAGCTCGTGATAGGCGCCGGAAGAGCCGTAATAGGTCTGCCCGTATCGCACCTGCATTTTATTCAGCTCAAGGCTCAGCCCCATGGAGAATCCTGCCAGGCCCATCTTGTTGGAGAACCCGTTTTCCCGCCTTCTGAGATGACTGTAGGCTACTGTTGCTGTAATACGCTTACCGATAATGATCTCCGCCCCGAAGTTCAGGTGACGGAACAGCTTATCGGCAAAGTAGGTCTTATTACCTGAAGCCGTATCTGTCTGGAAGATATTTGTAACCTTGTCTGCCGGGTTATCGTAGCGGATATCCCAGCGATACAGGTGATGCGCCACCACGTAAAGCCTCAGCGGCACATTTTCAAGCTGCTTAGTGACACCGATCTGCAGGTCAAAAGGCAAAGGCTCGGCAACATTGTCAGGGTTGTACTTTTTAGTAACGACTCCTATATTTTTTGCCACTGCGCCGATAGTGATCTTCCGAGCAGTGTCAATATAAGCTACGCCGAAATCCGCCAGCAACGCCATGCCTGTGACACCCGCCAGGTGGGAATTGGCCCATTTCAGGTTGACGCCGTATCTCCAGTTATCCTTATATTGCCGGGAAGCGGACAGCGCAATAGCGTTATCAGCCGCATAGGCTGTACCCTGCTCTATCCCATGCTCATCTATATTCCTGACATTGCCATAGTTGATGAATTGCAGCCCTACGCCAAAGTCCGTATCCAGCTTATTGCTGTGAAAAGCGTATTGCGCATTGGCAATACCGATATTGGCATAAAAAAAGTTATAGTTCAGCGAGAGCTGATCATGAAATAACGGGCGTAACAAAGCCGGGTTCTGCCAGGTCAGAGAGACGTTCCTGTCAGGGCTGGCGGGCGCATATCCACCCAATGCACTTACATAAGGACTGTTGCTCATCCGGAGATATTCGAATGCCCTTTGTCCTCCCGTGATCTGTGCTATGGCCGTTCCTCCCGTTCCGCATATGGCAACGGCCAGTATGGAAACCTTTAAAATATTCCGCATGTCCCCTTAACGTTAGTTTACCCGAATTTGTTATATCAGTATGCTTATTTTTACTCCGCGCCGAACATCTGGTTCATCACACCCTCGCTTACGCCTGTAAAGGAGTAACCGCCATCATGGAAAAGATTCTGCATGGTCACCATACGCGTCATATCCGAGAACATCAGCACACAGTAGTTGGCACAATCTTCCGCAGAGGCATTTCCGAGAGGGGACATCTTTTCCGCGAATTCAAAGAAGCCGTTGAACCCGCTTACCCCTGATCCCGCGGTGGTCATGGTAGGAGACTGTGAAATGGTGTTCACCCTTACTTTCTTTTTAAAGCCATACTGGTAGCCAAAGCTGCGTGCAATGCTTTCCAGCAGCGCCTTGGCATCTGCCATATCATTATAGCCCGGGAAAGTACGCTGTGCGGCGATATAGCTTAAGGCCAGCACGGATCCCCAATCGTTAATAGCGTCCAGCTTCATAGCGGTCTGCATCACTTTATGGAACGATAAGGCGGATATATCCAAAGTTTTCAGGAAATTATCATAATTGGTCTCCGTATAATCAAATCCCTTCCTGACATTAGGTGACATGCCGATAGAATGCAGCACAAAATCCACCTTACCGCCGAAATGCTCCATAGATTTATTGAACAATGCCTCCAGGTCTTCCAGCTTGGTGGCATCCGCGCCTATTACAGGAGCATCGTTACATAATGCGGCCAGCTCACCTATTTTCCCCATTCTCAATGCCACCGGTGCATTGGACAACACAATCTGTGCTCCCTGCTCCACTGCCTTGAGCGCCACCTGCCATGCGATGGATCTTTCATCTAAAGCGCCGAAAATAATACCTTTTTTGCCTGTTAGTAACTGACTTGCCATAAGAAATTTTTTAATTGGTAAAGATAGTAAAATAATTCAGTTTGCACCTGATTTTGTAACTTTGCAGAAAGGCTTACGGAGATGGATATGTTGACGGAAAAACAAGTTTGGGAGTGGCTCGGGACCATTGCGGACCCGGAGGTCCCCGTACTTTCTATCATTGACCTGGGCATTGTAAGGGAGGTGCAGGTGCAGGATGATGAAAGCGTTACCATCAGCATTACGCCTACCTATTCGGGATGCCCGGCCATGGATGTCATTTCCATGCAGATCAGGCTGCTGCTGCTGGGCAACGGTGTTAAAAATATCCATATCGAGCTTATCCTGGAGCCCGCCTGGACCACAGACTGGATGTCGGAGAGCGGGAAGGCCAAACTGCTGGCCTACGGCATAGCGCCGCCGCAGCGAAGGTCCGATACACCCCTCGCATTGTTCGAAGAAGACACCGTGCCATGCCCCCGCTGCCATTCAGAAAATACCACACTGATCAGCCGGTTCGGCGCCACCAGCTGCAAATCCATGTACAGGTGCAATGACTGCCTGGAGCCCTTTGAGCATTTCAAGTGTCATTAGGCAGTCATATGTTCACACTGAATTAACATTATGGTACTTTTTAGAATTATTTACCTAACTTTGTCGGTCTAACTATTGAAGGAGCACTATGGAGTTTATCATTTTTCTGACACTGGCATATCTGATAGGATCAATACCAACCGCGGTTCTGGTAAGTAAACATTTTTTCGGTATAGATATCAGGGAACATGGAAGCGGTAATGCCGGTGCTACAAACTCTTTCAGGATCATGGGCAAAAAGGCGGGCATTTTCGTCATGGTGATAGATATGCTTAAAGGCGTCATCGCAGTCAACCTGGCCCATCTTACTTCCCTGGACTGGGACCTGCAGCGCGAGCTGATCGTCAATCTGCAGATAGGATTAGGGATGTGCGCTATCTTAGGGCATGTCTTCCCGATATGGGCCGGATTCAGGGGCGGCAAAGGCGTTGCTACCCTGTTCGGTATGATCTTAGGCATTCATCCCCAGGTGGCCCTTTTCCTGGTCATCGTATTTATGGTGATGCTTCTTTTAACCAAGTATGTTTCCCTGAGCTCCATTACCGCCAGCCTTGCGTTCCCGCTGCTGCTGTTCTTCTTTTTTACAGAACAGGAGGTACTTTATAAGATATTCGCGATCGCCACGGCCTGCCTGGTAGTGCTTACGCATCATAAGAATATCAACAGGCTCATACAGGGCAACGAGAGCCAGGTAAGGCTCCGGAAAAACAAGCCCGGCAATAACGACGAGGAATAATCATTCATCATATTGGTTAAAATGCGCTGATCTTTTAGCGCATTTTTTATTTACTTTCGGTAAATTTGCTACCTACTTGAAAGTCAAAACATGAACGTCAATACAGCAGGTCCGCAGACCAAACCGCGCCTCATTGTACGGTTATTATCCAATACCGTCTCCTGGATATTCCACCCGGTATTCATGCCGCTTATCACAGCGCTTGTATTATATATCCTTACCAGGAGCAGCTTTGTGGGCTTCGATGTGACATACCTGTACCAACTGCTCGGCACCACCTTTCTCAATACGATCTTCTTCCCGCTTTTCCTCACGCTGCTGTTGTATAAGCTGGGATTCATCAAAGGCGTCAGGCTCCGGGACCGCAAGGACAGGATCGTACCCCTGATGGGCTCTATGATATTTTACTTCTGGATATACCAGGTGTTTAAAAATTTCGGGTCACACAACAATCTTCCCGATGACGCGCTTTTTATATTTAAAGTATTTTTCCTCGGCAATTTCTTTGGCGTCATCGGCGTATTCCTGATCAATATTTTCACCAAGCTGAGCATGCACACTGCCGCCGCCGGAGGCGCTATCGGCATCCTTTCCATCCTGTCATTTACCGGCAGCCTGAATATCCTGCCCGTACTGCTGTGCGCCGTATTGATAGCCGGGATTATCGGTACTGCCCGTATACTTCTGCACGAACATAACCAATTCCAGATATGGTCCGGCTACGTTACCGGCTTTGCCGCTATGTGGCTTGCCTACTGGATATGGATAAGATAAACAACACAGATCTATTATGACCACTCCCGCCCTTATAAGCCCGATATCCTGGCACAAGAAAGTCCTGAGCTTTGTTATGCCGGTAAAACTGCAGGAGTTCCGGTCGTCGGATAATGAGCCTTTTGAGCTATATATCAGGAACGGACAGCTCCAGCTCATCTTCCATAATGCCATTTATTCCTATGGTACCGCTTACAAGCCTTTCCTGGTAGCTTTTGAGCACATGCCTCAACTTGTCCGGAATGCCTGCAGCATGCTTGTCCTGGGAAGCGGACTGGGCAGCATTCCCAGGATCGTCCACGAAAAGTATCACAGGAAGGATATAGCTTTTACCATAGTGGATATCGACAAGGTGATCCTGAACCTGTGCAGCCAGCACCTGCACGATAAAGGGATCCATAACTGCCGGTTCGTAAGGGAGGACGCTGCCGTCTTCATAAGATCAGGCCGTGAGCAGTATGACATTATCTGTATGGACATTTTCAGGGACCTCCAGGTACCGCTGCCTTTTATTGATTACCCGTTCCTGTCCACCCTCGCTGAAAGGCTTTCCACCGGCGGAACGCTGGCTTTTAATTATATAGCACCCGAAGCCGGGGATGAGGCAAGGGTTAAAATGACGCTGGAAGATATTTTCACCGATGTACGACAGGTAAGGTATATGAGAAATACGATATTCCTGGCTACGAAAAAGGGTGCTGAACAGTAATATTCAGCACCCTCTCCATATAATGATCGTATTATTATGTTAAACTCCTACTATCAAAGGCATCAGCAGCTGCAGCAGATCTTCATTAGGGTCTCCATTGACCGGCCTGTAGATACCTGCCCTTGACGGTGTGCTTAATTCCAGCTTCACCTCTTCGGATACCAGGTTGGAAAGCATTTCTATCAGCAGTTTACCATTGAAGGCTATCTTCATATCTTCACCCTGGTACTGGCAGGTCAGCTCTTCTTTACCTTCGTAAGAGAAGTCCGCATCCTGCGCGCTGATGTTCACGGTATTGCCCACAATGCTGAATACCACCTGGCTGCTGCCTTTGCTTGCAAAAATGCTCACACGTCTCAGGCAACTGATCAGGTCCGCACGGTTAATAATGAGGAAAAACGGGTTTTCCTGCGGGATAACAGATTTATAGGGCGGGAATTTGGCATCGATCAGGCGACAGCTCAGGCTCAGCTTTTCATTCTTTACGAACAGGTGGCTGTTATTGAACAGGATCTCCAGTGCTGTATCGTCAGAAGGTATGATATTCTTTAATTGCTGCAGGGGTTTACGGGGCACGATAAAGCCACGCTCAAAGCCGCTTTTCACATCGTTTCTCGTCAGCTTTACCAGTCTCTGCGCGTCAGTAGCCACAAAGGTGGTCTGATCCTGGCCCAGCTCAAAATATACACCCGTCATAGCAGGACGCAGCGTATCGGTGCTGGTAGCGTAAATGGTAGAGGCGATGGCATCCTGTAATACTTTGGACGGTATGGTCACACTACCGGTATCGTCCGCTACCGGCTCTTTAGGGTATTCGTCGGCTTTCTGTCCGCCTATCTTATACTTACCGGTATTGCTGGATATTTCCAGGGTCTGGTCCTGTGTATTGATATTGAATTTAACCGGCTGTTCCGGCAGATTTTTCAGGTATTCCAAAAGTATCTTGGAAGGCACGCAGATCCTGCCTTTGTTCTGGCCGGCATCACCGTCCACCTGCACTTCTAATTTCACCTTTATCATAGTCTCCAGGTCACTCCCGGTGAGAGTCAGTGTCTGGTTATCCAGGTCGAAAAGAAAATCTTCCAATATGGGCAATATAACATTGCTGCTGATGATACCACCTACCAATTGCAGGTTTTTTAACAACACCGAAGATGATACTATAAAGTGCATATTATTTTTAATTATTTCTAAGGAGTAGCAAAGATAACATATTCATTTGAAATATCTGTTATGACCGCCATTTGATTTTTCTAAAAAAGTACGATAAATATTTGGTAGAGTAATTGCTACACCCTACTTTTGCTTTCCGTTAAACGAGCACAGGCTTGTGCTTATAAGGTGCGGTAGCTCAGTAGGTAGAGCAAAGGACTGAAAATCCTTGTGTCGCCGGTTCGATCCCGGCCCACACCACCACAACGATCTTATATAACAGGTGCGGTAGCTCAGTAGGTAGAGCAAAGGACTGAAAATCCTTGTGTCGCCGGTTCGATCCCGGCCCACACCACAGTACAGGCAAGCCTTTCAGCGGAAACGATGAAAGGCTTTTTTAATTTGGTACAACATAGGTACAACAAATTACTGCCGCCATTAATGCAACGAAGAAAAATGATATTCTAAATTTTCATTATCTTTAAACCATGAACATTATCACAATAGAGGAGCAGGCTTTTTACGAGCTTGTAAACAAGATTGTCGCAGAAGTAAGGCAACAACTTGGGGCAAAACCTCGTGATAAATGGATTGACGGAGAAGAAGCCATGCAAATGCTTCGGATCAAATCGAAGACCACTTTGCAGAAACTTCGTGACGAGGGCAAAATCCGTTTCAGTCAGCCGGAAAAAAAGATCATCCTCTATGACCGTGACAGTATTGAGAAGTATTTAGAAAATCACGCTCAAAATACGTTTTAATGGCAACAGAAGAAAATAAAGACGCCTGGGCTTTTGACGATAAAGTTGACCCTTATTACAAGAAAGGGTTTGAGCACGGGTATTGGCTAAAGCGCGGCAACAGCAAAGATTTGGATTCCGTTATCCACGGATCAAGAAATTTCGCACCCTATTATAACGGCCTGAAAGACGGCAAGGCAGAAGCCGAACGCCAGAAAGCACGTGAACGTATTGCCGAAATCAGAAAACAGAATGACCTTAACCGCGATAAGGGCAAGGAAAGGGATTAACACCCTTTCACGATTTAAGACAAATCTTATTCAGCCAATCTCTTTTTTGTTCCAGACTTGCTCCATTGCCGTATTTAGGACGGTTGAATTTATGCCCCATGAGTTCCGCTTGTACCCGATCAGGTGCATTGACGCTTAAAATCCTGTCCTGGAAGCTATGACGTAACGAATATACCGTGTGTTGTCTGGAGGGAGTTAAACGATGATCCCGCAGAAATTTGCTAATTGCATTGGTCAGGTTGTCGGGCTTATTGCGGTATTTTAAAAATCCGTTTGGACAGTTTCGGAATGCTTCCAAGGCATAGCCCACCAAAGGGATTGTTCTTTCGCTATGGGGTGTTTTCAGCATTTTATCTTTGCGGTTCCTGATGTAGATATGGGGTATTGCATCATTCAGGATAATATCTTCGGGTAGCAGGCCGATAATTTCAGAGGGTCGTGCGCCTGTTTCCGCAACAATCATAAGCAGGTTGCGCCCATCGCTTCCCATTTCCGAAAGCTTAGGATTGTTTAAAAGCGAAACAATTTGATCCGAGGTAAAGGGAAGCCTTGTTTGTTTAATCGCCTTTTTAAGCTTGATTTTCTTAAATAGATGGGCAATGTCCAGCCCGATACTTTCGCGGTCTGAAACAAGCTCTAAAATGCCTTTTAGGTGAATAAAATCCTTGTTGGCACTGTCAGGGTCTTTGCCTTCATTGTTGACCCTTTTTACCCACCATTCCCGAAAACTTGTAATGTCGCTTTTGATGACCTCTTTTAATGGCTTGTCGCCGACAATGGCAATAAAGCTGTTAATGGCTTTGATACGAGGATTACGCCACTTTCTTATCTGGCTTTCCGATTTGTTGAATACAAGGTCTTGCGATAACTGCCAGTATTTTTCTAAAGCTTGGCTTAGGCTGATGCTGGACGCTTCTTTACCACCCAAAACCGCTTTAACCTGCTTTTCGGATGCGCTCTGTAAAGCCAATATCCGCTCTAATAGTTCCTGCATAGGCAGGGCAGCGACTTCGGTAATTGGTTTATAGGCAAAGCCCATTTGACGGGCGATATGAACGATTTTCCCGAACCGTTCAAGGTCGTGGCTTTGACTATCGGTAAGAAGGCTTTGCCAATAGTCCACAATCGCATCATCTAATGCCAGTGATTTCCGTAATGCCGTGCGTTTACAAGCCGTGCCTAAAGAAATCCGCACGTTCTTGCGCGGGTCAAGATCGCGGTAAATAGTCGGTGTATTGCGGTTGTAATAATAGGTGTTTTCACGCTTCAAAAGATAGGACATAGGACAGCACCATGTGACAATTCATGTGCCACTTTCCTATAACAACCATTTATGCACGTGGTGCAAAAATCAATTTTCTTGTTTGTTTCAAAGGATATAAATATCCGTAAAACACAAGAAAAATGGCGGAGAGGGTGTCGGGCACATATGAGACAATCTTTCCACTGGCTATAAGATTTATCAGGTACTTATCAATCCAATTCTATTGCTGCATGTGACAGTGAATTTGCTAATAATGTGACAATAAATCTTACAGCTAATCATTGCATGTTTGACGCTACCTGTAAAGCAATATTTTTCAAGTCCTGATTGGCTTTTCTTGCTTCCCGCTCTTCGTGAATCCGCTTGAATATAGGAAGATACTTGTCGCCATATTTCTGAATAATCTGCGCCATAATAATGTATGCTTTCTCTATATTTTCATCTGTAACCGTGAATTCTTTTTTCAATGTATGTGCTCCTGCTTTTGCGTTCAGCTTAGCAGAATAATGGATAGAGTTTGAATGCTTCTGTATGTGTAAAAGCCTGTCAATGGCTATAAAATGGCATATCAGAATATACGCACAATCATTTATCACTCTTCACAGTCATTAACAGGCATTACTCAATCGCTTTTTCCAATCGCATACCGAAAAGTTCTGCTATTTACACACTCCCATTTCAAAATTTTAAAACAAGGAGGTGTATAATTTCCCTGAAAGCAATCAGAGAAAATTTTAAAGAGAGGCATCCGATGGACACGCTTAACTTTAATGAACCATTGCTCGACAGAAAATCAGCCGCGCACTTTCTCAATATCAAACCGTCCACGTTGGCGGTATGGGATTGTACGAAACGATACGACCTAAAGCCGATCAGGGTCGGTGGACGTGTCCGATACAGCAAAGCAAACCTGATCCGTTTTCTGAACGAACAGCAACGGGAACAATAAGCAGGATAAGAAAAGGCGGCAACCTTTTCCTATCCCTAATTCAATAAACGAATCATACAAGGAAACGCACGATGAATATCGAATTTGCGAATACTATACCTATTTCTGAAATCCTGGCCAAGCTTGGATTACACCCGGCTAAACGACAAGAAAATGACCTTTGGTATCTCTCTCCTTTCAGGAATGAGAAAACGGCCAGCTTTCACGTTAATATAAGCAAAAACGTATGGTATGACCACGGCGAAGGTATCGGTGGCGATGCCTTTGGCCTTGTATGCATGCATTTGGAGCGTTCGGGTGTACAGTCCGCGCCTGCCAATGCCCTGCGTTGGCTGCACAATATGTTTCAGGGGCCGCATATTCCAGTGCTTCAGTATGATGATAGGCGGAAAGAAACCACCAGCAAAACCGTTTTAAAAGGCGTTAAGCCGATAAAGCATCCGTCTTTGATACACTATCTTGCAGGTCGCGGTATTCCGTTGAGCGTTGCAAAGACCTATTTGCAGGAAATTCGTGTGGAAAATACGAAAACCAATAAAGTATTTTTTGCCCTTGGAATCAAAAATGAAGAAAGGGGGTATGAATACCGCAATCTGTATTTCAAAGGTTGCGTTGGGAAAAAATCGGTCACGTTCATTCGTGGTGAAATCCCTAAACCGCCCGCCATTCATATTTTTGAGGGCTTTATGGATTTTCTTTCTGTGATTACACAGCATGAGGGAAAACGCCTGAAACATGATGCCATTATCCTGAACTCATTAAGCCAGATAAAAGAGGCTGTCGCCTATATCAAAGGCTATGGCTATGAAAGGGCTTATACCTGGCTCGACAATGACGAAGCAGGGAAAAAGGCCACAGCAGCCTTTGCTGAATTTTTCAAGACAGAAGACAACCTTATACACCAGCCGATGAACCAGAATTACGCCCCCTATAAGGACGTGAACGCTGCCCATATGGCAAAACTCGGATTGTGAGGTGTTCAATGAAATTCAAAGAGCAATACATCTTCGACCTGTTCAAAGTCGCAGAAATCGAAATCATTTACAATCCTTTACCCGACCTTCAAAACAGGCCGGTCATTACGGAAGCATCCATTGCTTATGAAATTTTCCGCAACCATTGGAACAGCAATAAGATCGGCTTGCAGGAGCAATTCAAAATCCTGCTCCTGAATCAAAGAGGAGCCTGCATCGGCATATCAGAGATCGCTACCGGAGGCAAAACCTCCTGTGTTGTGGATAAGCGGCTGGTATTCGCAACAGCACTCAAAGCCAATGCAAACTCCATTATACTGGCGCATAACCACCCTTCCGGCGGGTTGCAGCCAAGCGAAGCGGACATAAGCCTTACTAAAAGCATAGCCGAAGCAGGAAAGCTAATGGATATACCCGTTCTCGATCATCTTATCCTGACGCCGCAATCCTATCTGTCGTTTTCAGATGCGGGACTGATGCCAGTGTAACAAATCAAAAAACACGATCCATGCAACAGAAAGAAGAAAGATGTTTAAAATGACCCAAGTAAAACCCGTAAGACCAGTAGCTCCTTACAGTGGTGGAAAATCACGATTAGCAAAAACGATTATATCGCATATCGAGGCCATTCCGCATAATGCTTATTGTGAGCCCTTTATTGGAATGGGCGGTATTTTTTTCAGACGAAAATTTAAACCGAAAACAGAAGTAATAAATGATTATAACGGCGAGGTCGCAAATCTGTTTAGAATACTTTGCCATCATTATGACCCGTTTGTAGAGTTGCTACAATGGAGGCTTTCTTCACGTAGGGAGTATTGCCGCCTGATAGATACCCGACCCGACACACTCACTGACTTGCAACGTGCGGTCCGTTTCTTTTACCTGCAACGATTGGCTTTTGGTGGGCGCATTGACGGCAAGAATTTCGGTATGTCCGCTAAAGGAACAAGCTATTTCAATCTTTCCAAAATCCGTCCTTTATTGAGTGCCGTCCACGAGCGGTTATCAAATGTCGTGATTGAAAACCTCGATTACAAGGAATTCATCACCCGTTATGACCGGGAAGGAACCCTGTTTTACCTTGACCCGCCTTATTACGGTAATGAAAACGACTACGGGCGTGACTTATTCTCCCGCAATGAGTTTACCTTGATGGCAACACTTTTAAAAAACATTAAGGGCACGTTCATCTTGTCCCTGAATGATCGTCCTGAAGTCGTTTCGCTGTTCAAGGATTTTTTTCAGCTTCCCGTTAAAACGACCTATTCCATCATGTCGAAAGACAGTCCAAGACGTACAAATGAATTGCTGATTTCGAACATGGTATTGAAAGGACATTAAATCCTTTCATGTGTGGAGGGGGCGGAATGGTTATACGAGAAAATACCAAAGCCGCTCCCGACACCAACAGTTATTTTCCTCTTGCTTCGCAATTCACCCGCCCATCCAAAATAAAAGTTGGTTGGGTCACTTGTCCTTTGGTTTGCATTTTTACGTAACCATTACCCCAATAGGAAAGGAATAATCCAATGAATACCCTTTTTACCACAGAGCAATACAATCAACTTATTGAGAATGGACGTATTGCCAATATGGATAAAGACAATGTGCCTGTCGTGATGTTGACGCTGCCGTTTTCATCCTGCATATGGTTGCTGTCCGAGCTTGACCCCGACAATCCTGATATTGCCTTTGGTCTTTGCGATCTCGGTATGGGATTTCCCGAGTTGGGCTATGTGAGCCTGTCTGAAATTCAGTCCGTAGAACACCCTGTTTTCAAAACCACAGTGTTCAATAACCCGCTTTTCAAAGCCGACTATCCCATGTCCGCTTATGCCGCCGCCGCACGAGCGCACGGTGAAATTGTCTGGGATAAAAACACGATTGCCAGATATGCAAAAAAGAAAACGGACAACTTAAAGTTTTAACGACAAAAGGCAACCTTGTTGTGCAGGTTGCCTTTTTCTTATCCAAACCGATACGCCATTGATGACTTGTTCGTCTGGAACAATGCCGTGTGATCCTGTACCAATTCCACCGCCGAAACCCGATCCCCGCTATTCATAGCGTTACGCAATAATTCCTCTTTGTCATCGGTATAGATATGCACGGCATCCCGCCCACGCGATACCGATACATAAAACTGTTTTCGGTTGGTAGCGGCGAAGGTATCGGACGGCTGCATAATAAACACTTCATCCACCGTTTTACCTTGTGACGCATGGGACGTCACGCAATACGCATGGGCAATATGGCCGTAATCCGCAGGCAGCACATACTCCGCTTTGCTTTGCCGATTCACGGCCAGGATATTGCCCTTTCGGTCAAACCCCTTAACCGTCATTGTTTGCCCATTATTCAGCCTTTTAAACCGTGCATCTTCGCCGTTGCGGGTAATGCGAATATTGTCCCCTTTGGCAAGCGGGATTTCTGAACGGTTATAGACTTCAAACCCTGTGACGCTATCCAATGACAAGACGGCCTTGTCTCCGTTTCCGTCCTGAACGATCACATCGTTACCCGAACAGCCGCACACATACCAGACGGATTTTCGCTGAAACGCCCCTGATGAACGGCTGAATACAAGAGCATCCCCCTCACGGAAATTCCGTCCGTCCTGTTTGTCCGCTTCCGTCATGGAACGACTAACAAAGCGCATAACGGCTCTATCCCTTTTGCCGATCCGCTTTTCCTGTTTCAGCCGTTCGCGTATGGCTGCCGTGACCGCTTCCCCCTGCTTATGGGTGGGGGACACGACCAACACGGATTTTTTCTTTTTCACGGCCAGCATATAATCGTCCACAAGCCCCGAATAAGGCGCAGTAGGGTCAATTTCCCTGATTGCCCCTAACGCTTCCAGACGCCCGAATCCTGCCGACACGTCGCCGTCCGCCAAAGCCTGTACCGCTTCCCTGTAATCCTCGTTCCGCTGGCGGTAAATACGGCTAATTTCCACCCTATGCACGCCACCGATTTTTTCCAGAACCCGCAAGGCATCACCGCGCACCACACTTCCGTGTTGTCGTGTATCACCAGCCTGCACCACCCTTGCGCGGTGGTTGTCCGCAAGGGCAAGCAAAGCCGTCATATCCTGAACCCCGAGCAAGCCCGCTTCATCCACCCATAACACACCATTTGCAAGCCGTTCCTGGAGAACAGGGTCGGCCAGCAGCTTTGCCACCGTTTCCGCTTCCATAAAGCCTTCCTGCCGTAAGACACCCCTTGCGGCTTCCGCAGTCGGGGCAACGATAACGGCAGGCTTGTCAATAGCGGCTTCTATAAGCGGGACAGCTTCTTGCATAAGGGTTGTTTTACCCGTTCCCGCACGTCCCGAAAGGATCGTCACCCCGTCCGGCGTGGTCAGGATATGACCGATAGCGTGGGCGTGCTGCCCTGTGGCTTTCAGGGCAGGGGCTTTGTCGTATAACGGCGCAAAAGCCCCTTTGCCTTTTTGGGCAATCGCAAGCATCCGTTTTTCTTCGGCTAAAACGCCTTTTGTGGTGCAGAGCTGATCTGACAGGTGAATAATCCGGTCATCCTGTTTAAAGCGATGGGTAATGGCATCCACCGACACGGAGGCGCAGCCAATCGCTCGCCTGTAAGCGGTTTCAAGGACACGGCGTACAGGCATAACCGAAGCACGCTCGAACCGGGCCAACAACGCATGGTCAAGGCATTGCGTTGTCGTGATCGTTTCGGCGGTTTGTGTTGACGAAAAACGGACAGGGGTGTTGTGTGTGTCCATTCCCGCCTTTGCAATCTGCTTGCGCCAGTCTTTTTTCAGTTGTGCCAGTGTCAGACCCTTTTGCTTCTTGCTGCGTGTCTTTGCGCCGAGTGCATCCAAATCCTTTGCATCGGTAATATTCTTCTCTTTGGCAATCTGCCCGATCTCATTGGTGCGTTTGGAGAACAAATCAATGACGGAGCCAGGCACACCCTCGATTTCAAAGGCGGTTGCCGTGCGCCGTATCGCATAGCCTAAAGCAATCAGCCGATCTGAAAGGTTCTTATGGAACCGCGCCTGGTAATACGGCATATCCCGTTTGATGTCGCCGAATTGTGCCGCTTTGTAACATTGCTCCACGGGGTCATAGGTCACGTTGAACGTAAAGCAATGGCAATGCAAATGCGGATCTGGCAAATGACCGTCTACAGGGCGTGCCGTCTGGTGGATAAAATCGGCATAGAGCAATTCACCGGTTTCCCGGTCATCGTCTTTGCCGTGTTTACGGACGCGGGTTTTTGCGTCCGCTTCAATTTCCTGCATAGTGTCATGTACGCTTTTCTGAAACGCTCGCAGGATATCATCGTCCTTTGACAGGATATGCAGGACAGAGACAGATTTAGGGACGTGGAATGAAATATCATAGCCGACACGGCGGTAATCATTGGTACGCAGCGTAAGGGGATCGCCAGTTATGGGATGGAGGTTGTCGCACAAGGCATGAAACGTATCCCGTGTGATCTCACCGAACAGCCCCAACTTTTCAGCGATTTTGCCGTGAAACGCTCCCGCCACTTCCTGATCGTTCAGGTAGTAATCGGAACGTGATAGATTGTCATTGAAATAAGATTTTGCTTGCCCTAAAGACAAACTCGCCACCATTCTTATCATGGTGGCGAGTGTAGCCTAAGTTACTGATAGTACATGAAAATTGTTTAAATGTAATGACTATTAATAACAGAATTACATTGAGCAATAAAATGTTATGTTATCTATACTGTCAAAAATATATGAGAACTTCAATTTGAAAAAGTTAATTACTCCAAAAATTATAAATTATAAGAGTAGTAAGAGTCTTGTGTAACAATTAGTTGATCAAGTATAACGACCCCGTTTTGTTTGCCAAATTCTTTTATCTCTTCTGCTTTTTGTTTTTGTCTTTTACTAGGCATAACATTTCCAAGTATACTATTTTCAGCAATGATTATATTACGAAGTTTAGCCCTCTTGACATCTTCAATTATTTTCTGAATATCAGTTAATTCTGACGAGTTAGTTTGAAGAGTTTTAATCAACTGCCTTTTTTCGTTTAATACAAGAATTCGATATTCTTGTTTATAGGATAGATGGTATTTATTCCAATCATTAATTAAAGCAAAGAAAACATCATTAGTTTCAACTAATGCTTTTAGAGTTGCTTTATTCTCAACACGAGTCATATAACTATCCTTACTGTAAGCTCTTACGGGAACTCTTAACGTTTTAGTTGTCATTATTGTTTAATTTTTCAAATATCAATATACTATATTATATAATATTTAGACACAAGATATTATCAGAAGTAAAATTAAGAAACTTACTTAAAAAGTAACGTATTACGATCTGTATATATTGTATTAAAAGAATAAAAATTATCAAAAATTAAAGGTTTAAGTTTTTTGGGCAAAAAGTCTGTTTTCCAACAAGTATTCTCTTTAAATAAATCCGATAGTTCTCTGTCAATTTCTAGGTAATTTATATTTGTTTCCGACATGTGTATTCTGTTGTTTTCTACTTCAGCATCAATATGATATACAAAGGAATTTGTAAAACTATAAATATAATCTATAACGCTAGGGTCATAGGTAAAAAAATCAGCATAATAAGCCTCAATAAATAATATTAGATTTGTACATAATTTCTCGCCTTTAGTTTCTGGAATTGGCGCTAGAATCGGTAAAGTCAAAAATGATTTCGCATGATTATTATCTATTTCTTCCGTAAGGTTAAAGTAATTTAAGATTTCCTCAAATTCAGATTCATTTTCTCGCGTTACTAGTGTTGGTAACCCACTTTTTATACTAAAGCCGACATTTCCTCTTCCAAAATCAAAGACTCTGCCTTGGCTACTTTTGACAATTTTTCCATTATAACCAAAATAAGGTGTAATTTGTTGAAAGCATTTCTTCGCATTAAAATCTATTACACGATGAAGTGAAAGCCTAAAAGGGAATTTATTTTCATATACATCATTCAGAGCCTTGTATAATTTTGATAAATAAACCTTTGTTATTTCAGATACATCTTTGGTGCAAAATTCGTATCTTCTTCGTTGGTTTTCATCTTTTATCCGAATTAAATCCGAATACTCAAATTGGGGTTCAACTATACCATGATTTTGACTATCTTCTTGAGCTTTTTTTATTTTCGCCAATTGTTCATTTTCTGATTTACTAAGTTTTAGTCCTTTCCAGACATGTCTACGATTTGTACCATATCGTTTTATTATTTGATAATTTTCTATATGATCATTAAATTCATTTTTTAAATACTCTTTTAGATCAATACCTCTTATTAAATAGTTATCATTAGCCCCTATGTCTAATTTTCCCGAAATATACTTTATCAGACCATATTCTTGGGCTATATATAATAGAAAAGCATTTAGCAAAGACATTTTATTTATATTAAATACTTTTTTAATATCTTTAAATCTCCCATGTAAATAGATTTTCCTATCAAATTTCTTCTTAACCATTGCTTCTTTTATATATTCATAGTTATTGCTATTAATCTTTGTAAATTCATTATACAAAAAAACGTCATCTACAATTTTGCTTTTGGATTTATCTTTTATTTCTTGAAGTATCTTTTTCAAATTATTGTATTTTGCCGGATGTGATCTTAAAATCGCAAATATTGTATTGTAATTGAAGCCCTCCATCATTAGTCTAAGAGAATCAGAAACTCCACCATCTCCGGTTCCTGATATTATTACACATTTGTTTTGCGCAACATTAATCAATTGTGCTACTGAATCATTTTCCCAGTAAGAAATACCATTTTCTCTACCATATCCAATTGCATATATTATAATATCACAATGGTTGGGGTGCAACCCTTCTTTATCTTTAACACTTAATACTATCTTGTTTTCATCTGCTGAATTCTCAACGGATATTTCTGTTGCATTTAGATAAGAATTAAAGGTCATATCCAATTCATTCTCAAACTCTTTAATGAAATCTTTTTCAATTTCTTCAAATTCATCAAGAATTTGTTTTACTACGTCATCAGCTGAATTACATTTCCAATTTAATACTGGCAATTCTGTAAATGGTAAAAATGCATTATCATCTGGCCAATCATATATATATGGATGTAAAATTCTGATTGAGCACCCATGTTGTAGATGTAAATATTTTGATTCTTTCTCTGCAATTACCACTTTCATATTAGATTTCATAGCGGCAGCTGCAAATGTAATACCGGCAATTCCTCCACCTATTATACCTACAGTATCTCCCTTTTTTAATTTCTTGGTCTTTACTAACGCAAAGAAAATATTAAGTGCCCTAACTTGTTGTTTATATACAGTAATCCCATTTTGGTAAATTCCAATTAAATATTTCTGAGGACTTATCTTGAATAGAGATAAATACTCTTCATGTTTATCCAATGTCATAAAAATAAATTTTCTATAATAAAAATATTACGTTTTTTAAATTTCATTTAACACATAAATATGTTTACCGTTACTCAATATATTGTAAAATGGGAAATTATTACTTCTTATGCTCTTTACATTTTTAACACAAGGAATAGAAATGTTGCAATCAGACATCTCCCCTTAACAAAATAAGGGGATTTTTGTGTCTATTTAAAATAAGGGTTATCATCATAAAGAGGTTTGCCATCAACGATAAATACCGGCATTTCATAGTACGGCACTTTCCTGAAATAGGTCGGATGCTTGCCTCCGATAAAGGCAAAAATATTATCCACAGACCCCTGCATGATCTCGTCCGGCGTAAACAACTGGCGTTTCGTGGCCTGCGGGTTCTGGATTCCCCATGCGCCACGTTGGTAAATAACGTGCGAGGCTTGCCCCATTGTCTTGCTCACATAATCTGCCGTAAAATGGTCCGCGATAGAAAAGTAATGTTTGACCGCCGTATTGCCGATAAAGGTTTCCCAAGACTCCGAATAGTATTTTTTCAATTGTGAAAGGGATTGCAGGATCGGCCAGACCGTCAAATTAAACCCTGCATAGGCGCCCATTGCCACTTCGATCTCGCTGATATAACCCAATGCGGCAAATTCATCGAGCAGGAACGTCACACGCTTATTGGGATTTCGCACCACGGCACGCATGGCCGTAGTCGTCACCAGACGCAGCCACCGCGCATGGCTTTGCATCTTGTCCGCAGGAATGATGATATAGAGCGTCACATTCCCGTTGGTGAGTTCCTTCGGGTCAAATTCAGATCGCAACGATTGCTGCAAGGCAGAGGATTTTAAAAAATCCGTGTTTTGCAATATGGTCGCCATCACGCTGGCATAGGTTTTATCGGACTTCATAAGCCCCAAAATCTCATTTGCCGTATTTCGGATAATACTGCCGTTGATTGTATCATCGACAGCCGACATATCGGCAATAAGCTCATCCCACTCATTCGGCGCAAAGCGCACCCAGTTCCAGATCGTTGCCAGAGTACAGTCTTCTTTAGGTTGAGTAACAACAAGGTATAATATCAAACCTGTAAAAATAGCACGTGCCGTATCGGTAAAAAATTTATCCTTATCGTTCTTATCAACGGGAATAATCATTTCCGCGATGATCTGCACATCGTCGATCAGGTTGATACTTGTCTTGTCCGCAAGAATATCCAAAGGATTATAGGACATCGGGCGGCCCAGCGCATCCGGGTGCAAATGCCAGGGATTCAGGATCACCACCTTTTGTCCCAGCTCCCATTGCCGCCGCGCGGTAATGGCGGCATTTTCACCTTTCGGGTCGATGACGACCCATGAGCCCTGATAGTTACCCAACCCTAAAAGGTTAGGGATAATCAGGTTTGTGCCTTTCCCGCCACGTGTTCCGGCAACGGTCAGGATATGCCCACGGTCAGAAAACGTATAACCACCGCCGATATAAATACCCTCTTTCCCCCGGAATGGCCCCAGCTCTTCCTCCCGGGCCAGGCGGGCGGACCCGAACTTTCGCCCTTCAATCAGGTAATTGTGATAACCCACCCGCCAGCGGTTGAAAAAAGCAAAGACAATCAGCGACAGGATAAGGTTGACGCCTAAATAATAAAGCAGATAAATAACACTCTGGAAATCAATACCCAGAACTTTAAAAATAATGAAGGTTACTAGGAAAAGAGCGATCCAGATCAGGACAGCTCCCGAGATCATCGCCACCCGGACGATGGGCAGCATCGGGGAAAAGACCGGGAACATTTTTTTCGGGAACATAAAGCGTTTATACGCCCGGATATATCCCGCTAATGCCCCGATAAGGGTAATGGGTGTAAAAATGACACCTACCAAAAACACGATAATCCGTGATTTGGATTTTTTGCTTCGCTGGATCTGAAACAGCTCTTTGATTTCTTGCGGCGTAACCTTAAACAAGCTTTTCAGATTTTTTTCATGGCTCATAAAATCTGTTCTAGGGTTTGCAAAAGAAATGTGAATATATATTTTATTATATTTGTATCAAAACAAATCCGAAATATTTTTTCTAATATTGTTCACAAATCGGGAGCACTGCAACCAGGAACATAACATCATCCCCCTTTGTTTCTCCCACTGGTTGCAAGACATGGGCTGTCATACAAAAACAGTTTTTGTAATGACAACCCGCCTTGCAAGGGAGGATGAAAAATTTCCTCCCTTGACCCTCCCGAACAGATAAAAATCCGGCATATATGGCACGTCCTAAGAAATCGGAAAGCGAACAAAAGCGGTGTATTATCCAGTTCCGAACCACTCCCGATGAGAAGCTTCAGTTTGAACAGCTTGCATACGAAGCAGGGCTGACGCTATCCGATTTTATAAAAAAGCAGATTTTATCCAAGTCGCCGAAACATAAAAAAGCCACACCCGACAGAGCCGCCCTGATAAGAGGACTCGCGGAACTCGGCAAAATTGGCAGTAATGTGAACCAGATCGCAAAAGATATTAACCGCCAGAGAAAAGAAGGGGTCACCCCGACCGTTCCCGCTTACATTATCGAAACAGCCCTGCACGGCATCGCCATGCTGACCGCCCATTTACGCAAAGAGCTGGATGATGGTCATTAGGGGCAAATCACGGGGAAACGGGCGACAACTGGCGCAGTATCTTTTGGATAAAAAAGATTAGTAAAAAGCAAAAGTAAGCAAAACGGTTAGAACCTTTGCTATACAATGCTTTATAAAATAGTAGTCTTGGTTTGGAACTCGGTGTCTGATAGGTTTTGGGCTTAAAATGACAAGGTTAGGTTACTAATTCGTTACCGATTGACAAAGGTAACAGCATAGCTTAACTGATTACATTTCAGTCTTTTGCACCCTTTTCTCTATTTCCTTGTAACTCAATGTAATTTAATTTTAAACATTAAACATTTGAGTTATGGAGCAGACAAAAAAATCGACGTTCAAACTGCTTTTCTATTTGAAAAAGAACGAACTGAAAAAGAATGGTAACGCCCCGATTATGGCACGTATTACCATTGATGGAACAGCTAAAACTTTGGGAACAAAGTTAGAAATTGACCCTAACAATTGGGATTTAAAATACGGAAGAGTTGAAGGCAAGAGTGCCACAGCTTTGAGCATTAACAAAAAGCTGGACAACATACGTGGGCGTATCGACAAAATATACGAAGATATGCTGAAGCACGAGGGCTTTGCAACCGCACAGAAAGTAAAACTTTCGTTTTTGGGTGTTGGTGTAATGGATGATGCCATATTGAAAGTTTTCAACGACCAAAATGAGGATTTTAAAAAGTTGGTCGAAAAAGAAGAACGGTCTGAAAGTACCTATAATAAGTACATCACAGTTTACAATCATCTTACCACATTTATAAAAGAACGCTATCATCGTGATGATATGGCTTTTCGGGAATTGACTGCCGATTTTATCCGTGAGTTTGATTTTTACCTCCGGTACGATTTACAGTGTGCACATAATACGGTTTGGGTTTACACAATGCCTGTATTAAGTCTGGTGGAATTAGCTATTAAGAAAGGCTTGATACGTGATAATCCGTTTCAGGATTACGAAATCAGTATGGAAGAAACCGACAGGGGTTATATTCTTAAAGAAGACGTTGAGAAACTAATGTTATCCAAAGCACCGCACCCACGTTATGAAGTTGTAAAAGACCTGTTTATTTTCAGTTGTTTCACCGGGCTTGCTTATGCCGATATTAAAAAACTGACAAGGAACAATATTCAATCATTCTTTGACGGTCATCAGTGGATTATCAGTCGGAGAAAGAAATCAGATGTCGCTTCCAATGTTCGGTTAATGGAAATCCCGAAACGTATCATTGAAAAATATCAAGGTACGACAAGGAATGAATTTATCTTTCCGGTTCCGACCAATGCGACCTGCAATACTCACGTCGGTAAATTAATTGAAAAAGCAGAAATCATTACGGAGCAGAAAATTACCTTTCATACGGCAAGGCATACTTTCGGAACAATGTTCTTAACAGAGGGTGTACCGCTTGAAAGCCTTAGCAAAATGATGGGGCATAAAAATATTTCTACTACACAGATTTATGCAAAGATTACCAGCCAAAAAATCAGCAGGGATATGGATTTGGTTTCGCCTAACTTTAAGGCTATGGAAGATGCGTTTTTAACGGTAGCTATTTAATTAAATCCAACACAACTTATAGAACAGAGCTTGAGGGCTCTGTTTTTTTTTGCCCAAACTTTTTGATAGCCAAAGCACATTTACCGCTTTCCTATTCCCTCACTGTAAAAGAGCTTTTTCGGCTACTTCTGAAACAGCCATTTGAAAAATGCCCTACCTACGCTACTACCATTTACAGCATTTTTAAAATCCCTGGTAAGGTGGCTCTCAAAGCCACACAGTAAAAAAACATTTATCAATCCAGCTTATTGGAAGTGTTATTTCAAATCACGACGAACCATTCTCCAATGCCATCTTCTTAGGCTTCCACAATAGTTTTTATCCAAAGTACCGTATGCTTTTTTGTCCCATTTCAAGAGCAAAGGTATTTCCGTGTTCTTAACGCCGACAAAAGGTCACGCAAGTTTGGAAAAAAATCTCCACCCCTTGGGTAGTATTTGTTTTCCAAAACCTTGTGTCGGCTAAACACGAACCTTTTATGCTCGTGAAACGAAACATAGCATACTCCGGCTCTTTAGACGAATAAAAAAAATGTCAGATACGAAGATTAAAAGCATTGAAAATGGTAATGAAACGAAACAGCACCTCCTCTCATTGCCGAATAAATCAAAAAAAATCAAATCGAAATCAATAACTAAAAATCAAAGAAGATGAACATCACAGGAAGACTGACAAGAAATGCGGAAGTACGCACATTGTCGAACGAAAAACAGGTAGTAAACTTTTCAGTAGCGGTAAACGACAGCTACAAGAACAAGCAGGGCGAACGAGTAGAGCAAACCACCTACTTCGATTGTGCCTATTGGATAAGTGCAAACGTGGCAAGGCTACTGACAAAAGGCACTTTGGTAGAACTCACAGGGCGTGTAAGTCCGAGAGCGTGGGTAAACAAGGACGGAGAAGCAAGGGCAGGTTTAAATTTTCATACCTCGAATATCAAACTGCACGGAGGTGGCAACAGAGTCGAAACCGTACAGGCTACTGCACAATCTGAAAGCAACGGATTTACAGCAGAGGGAACAGAGGACGACCTACCATTCTAAAACAACAATTCAATCAATTTTTAACATCAAAATTTTATCAAAATGGCACATAATATCAATTTCAACGAGAAAACAGGAAAGCACAGTTTCTTTTCAGTACAGCAAAAAGCGTGGCACGGTTTGGGGCAAATCGTAGAGCAATACCCGACAAGCGAGGAAGCTATAAAACACGCAGGGTTAGATTACGAGGTCGTGAAATCCCCACTGTTTACCAAAGGTTCGGGCATTATCGAAACAGCCAACGGCATAGAAATAGGCAGTAGTGAATTGGAAGTACCTAACTATTTCGCCAACATACGCACCGATAACAATACAGTATTGGGCGTGGTGGGTAAAGATTACCATATCGTACAAAATCGTGAAGCCTTTAATTTCTTTGATGCTATCGTAGGCGGTGGCGAGGGTATTCTATACGAAACCGCAGGGGCATTGGGCAACGGAGAACGCATTTTTATCACAGCAAAATTGCCCGACTATATCCGTGTAGGTAATGGAGATGATGTAACGGAAAAATACATTTTCCTTACCACTTCGCACGATGGTAGCGGAAGTATTACCGCAGCGTTTACACCTATCCGTATCGTTTGCCAAAACACCTTAAACGCTTCATTGCGGAATATGACCAATGTAGTCCGTATCAAGCACACTTCGGGTGCAAAACAGCGTATTGAGAACGCCCACAAGATTATGGGGCTTGCCAACACTTTGAGCAACCAATTAGAGGGCATTTTCAACGAGTGGACGAAAGTCAAGGTAACAGACCGTGAGGTTAGAAAGTTAATCCAATTGGCACTTTGTCCCAACAAGGAAACGCTTGACCTTATCAAAAAAGGTGCGGAAGATGAAATTTCCACCGTATTTAAAAACGTGGTTGATAACGCTTTTACCTATGCGATGATAAGCGACACGCAGAAAATGGACACGACCAAAGGCACATTGTTCGGTGCTTATAATGCGGTTACAGGCTACTATCAGAATGTAAGGAACTACAAAGACGATGAAGCCAAGTTGCAGAGTATTGTATTGGGTGGAACTGCCCAACTCAAATCGCAAAAAGCATTTGAATTGTGTACCGACTTTGCTTTGGACGGTGCGGAAATCCTAAACCTTAATTAAATAACTATAGGCTACCGCCTTAATCGGTGGTAGCCTACTAAAAAAAAATTATGAAAGCGACAACAATAGAGGAAGCAAAAAGTCTGGCGAGAGCCAAGAGCCTTGAAAAGAAGCACAAGGACGAGAGCATATTCATTATTTACTGCAATCGGACAGAGTATTTCTATATAGATACGGACGGCTTAATACGCCTTTGGGAAAAGTCGCACGGCTACTATGTAAATGGAGTTTACACGGCATAAAAATCAAAATCTTAACAGCAATGAAAATAACAGATTTGAACGGTTGTGAAATTGAAATCACTGACCTTAAAGAGGCTATCAAAATAGCTAAGCGGAACACAGGATATAGCCACGAAGACAAAAGTTTTTCCGAGTTCGACAAACGGCAAAAAGCCTATTGGACGGATATGTACGAGAAACTGACAGCAATCAAAGAACAAGTAACAACACATTAAAATTTAAGAGCAATGAACACAAATTTTTTCAATCAGATACAACAGTTGGATTTTACAGGAGTATTGCAACTGAACATTTCTAAGGGAGTAGAAAATAACCTAATTGTATCGGTTATTCTCAACAATGAGCAATGCGGAGATAGTGCCAAAAATGGCATTCCCCCATTGACATTTAACGCCACGCCCCAAGAGTTTGACGAGGGATTTTTTCAGCAGATAACCGCACCTATACAAGCCGTTTCGGGTTTAATGGTGGATATGGAAGCCTTTATGAAGCAAATGGAAGCAGTCAAAATGCAATCCGAAATGGAGAAGCAGAAAGCCGAGAAAGCCAAAAAGGAAAAAGAAGCCAAAGACAAGAAATACAAAGACGGTATGGCAAAAGTGGATGAACTCGAAAAAGAGGGCAAATTCCGTGAAGCGTGGATTAAAGTTCCCGATATAACCGAGTTCCCCGAAAAAGCGGACGAAATACGCAAACGCAAAACATCATTGTCCGACAAGTTTGCGACACCGAGCCTTTTCGGTGCAATGGAAGAAGCGACACCCAAACTGCCACAGATAGCGGAAGTTACTGCCGATTATCCCATTGATGAAACAGGCGAAGACGAGGAAGAAACAGAGTATTAACCATTAAAACAGAACATTATGTTATTAGCAACGCAATTAGAACGAGTTTTTATACTCAAAGATAAAGGACAGGATATAAGGCTGACCGACCCCGAACCACGTTGGAGTGTGGAAGCTGTAATGAATTTTTACGCCAATATGTACCCGATACTGACAACGGCAAAAGTATCTGCACCGCAGATTAAGGATGATGCAGTCGAATACAAATTCGAGAGTGTAATGGGAACGAAAGGATAATTTAAAACCGTAAAGCAATGAACTATGCAACGCAACATCATATCGGGAACAATCCATATACCCGAACAGCAAAGGCAACAGAAGTTGCACCGACAGTTGGGCGAGTTCGCACAATGGATGCAAAGACCAAAAGACGCAGACCAAGTACAGAAAGACAAACGGAAATCCGTACCGATAGCAATGCTACCAATGGTTTTTTAAAATGTATGTTTCTGCCTAAACTGAAAAAAGCACAATCTGTACAGGCTTGTCAGAAAACGGAAAGGGATTTTTATCAGTCCCTTTCCAAATTGGCAAAGCATTACAATATTGAACCTGCACAGACCAAACAATTTGCCTATCCCTACAATATGGCATTGGCTATGGCTGATGTAGAAGAAAAATTAAAAAATACGGTTTTGGATTGGGAAGAAATCCGTTTGGTACAGGACAGTCAGAAAACCTATTTCGTAAGTGAGGAACGCTACAATACAGGAGCAACATTGTTCTATATTCCTGTTTCGCCATTGTACCGTCTTTTGCAAAGCAAAGAGAGAAAGACAAACGCACATTTGTTGTTGTCCGTGTGTACTTATCTGTACCATATAGCCGACATTCCGTATTACAGGCAGGAAGCAAGTTACCTCTATTGGATGTACGAAATGATGAACGATTGGGTTGAACAGGACGATTATACGGAAGAAACCGAGGTTTATTTGTCAGAGATTAAAGAAGCTGAATTTATAGGCGATTATATCGAGCAACGGATTTACAACCGTATCAATCTGACCGTATTTGAACAACGTATTGAAAGGTTCAAAGTAAGAAATGATTTTGACAGGGAATGTTTAACCGTAGCAAAAGAAGCCTTTGCACTATACCAGACTTACCCGAATGAGAATGTATTCCGCAATGCCAAACCAAAAGGAGAAGCATCTGAAGAAGATATGGACAACATTATCGGAATGCAAAAGTACATTTCATTTTATGCAGACCACAAAGGATGGCTCAATGAAACCTTGATAGAATCGGTAAACACCGATATACAGGAATACGGACAAATGGAAGAACCCATTATAATGAAACAGTTTGACGGCAGGGATATAACAACCAACAACCTTTGTTTTGAAAACAGGCTATTTCAATTATTATACAACCTAAGCGATATTTTACATCAATGTTAAACACAAGAATATGGAAACGACAAAAGATATAACCCAAGACTTCGGCACATTGTACCACCCCAAATCTGCTTTGGTGTTCTATGAAACCAAAGGACGGACAACTGATGTATATGTGGAGCATTTTGATATGGACAAGAACGGCAATCCCATCAATGCCCACCCTTTGACCGTGAGAGAAGCAAACATTTTGGTAAAGGCACTCCGCACCGAAAAAGACAAGGACAAAGCCTTTTTAAAACCGAGCGGAATTTTGCCGACAAACATTTTGTATCTCAATCCAAGTGCTGAAAAAGGAACGGTAGTTTGGTACACCAAAGCACAGCAAAGAAAATTATTCTTTGTAGATGGACTGCAAATACCCAATGGTACAGCCTATGTACCGCCAATGGTTTGGAAAGCGAGTAAAAACAGTATTACCGTTTATGCCCTTGCGAGTGACAGAAGACCAACCGATAAAACCAAACTGCATTACGCACCATTTTTCAATATTTACGAAGATGGTAAAGTCTGTATGGGTACAGTAAGCATAGATATAAAGAAATCCGCATCGGTGGAAGAATTTATACACGCTTGGGAACACTATTTTTTCAATAGTTATTTCAGCCATTTGTTGGGTAAGCACAATCCCATAAAAGGCGATTGCGTAAAAGTGTGGAATGACCTTGTAAACACAGATAAACCCTTTCCAAAAGAGATTTTAAAAACAAATAGCAAAACCCTTAAAAACCTATTGTGATGAATACAGGAAAAACCAAAGTACATTTTACGGACAACTATCTGCTCAATCCGACAAATCCAATTGAAGTGAACCTTATCGGGGCAGGTGGCACAGGTTCAAAAGTTTTGACTGCCTTAATGGAAATGAGCCACAGTTTGGTGGAATTGGGACACTCAGGATTGCAGGTGCGTTTGTGGGATGATGATATTATCACAGAAGCCAATCTGGGCAGACAGCGATTTGCACCAAGTGAAACAGGATTGTACAAATCGGTTGCACTCATAAACCGTGTTAATCGGTTTATGGGAACGAATTGGAAAGCGGAAAACCAAAAATTTGAACGCAATAGTTTGGGAGGTCTGCCCGAAAACGCAAAATCTACGATTTACATTACCTGTGTGGACAATGTGCAGACAAGGTTTGATATTGCGGAAATGCTAACAGCAATGAGCAAGCAACGCAGAGCCAACCGAGATGAACCCAAATATTGGGTGGATTTTGGCAACAGCAGAGATACAGGGCAAGTGGTACTATCTACTATCGGAACAATTAAACAACCCGACTCCGAAAAATATGAAACGGTGACAAGCCTGCCAATGGTTACAGATGAATTTGGCGAACTGCTGAAACAATCCGAACAAACGGACGACACACCAAGTTGCAGTTTGGCAGAAGCATTGGAAAAACAGGATTTATATATCAATGCAACATTGGCACAAATGGGTTGTTCGTTATTGTGGAATATGTTTCGCTACGGAATGACAGAAAACAGAGGTTTTTTCCTTAATCTTAAAAATTTCCACACCCAACCCCTAAAAGTCGCCTGACCCCAAAAGTCGGGCGGCGAAAAGACGCATCCTTCCGTTGGTCGGAACCGCCTTTTCGCATTTAAAATCGGTGCAACCACTTTCCTAAAATGCACCCCTTCACAATTCCCCTTCTCTACATTTTACCAAACAGGTTGCGACACTATTTTCGTGGGATATTCTTTATCCCATTTGTTGTTTTAGTCTGACTTCTTTTCTTGCCACATAGCGACCAAAGAAAAGAAGCAAAAGAACGTCGCTTGGTTAAGATAGTCTGTTATTGAAATTTTTAATTTGTTAAATTTGCTTAGAGTTTAAAGTGAATACAATTTCATTAAAAACTAAAAACCATAAATATTTCTTGAATGTACATATCAAAAATACAAATCAACAATTTCAGAAACTTCAAAGAAAAAGAAATTGAATTTAACGATGGAGTAAATGTCATAATTGGTCATAACAATGCAGGGAAAACAAACCTTATTAAAGCATTATCTTTAGTTATCGATACTCAAAATCATAAAAGATTGGATGCAGATGATTTCAACAAAAATTTGACATTAGTTGAATTAAAAGCAAATCCACCAAAAATAACCATTGCAATTACTATTGAAAAAGGAAAAGAACAAGAACCTGATGATTTGGTTACAATTTCTAATTGGCTTACCAAACTTGACAGTGCTTATGAAGCACTCCTTACTTATGAATTTTTCTTACCTGAGAAAAAACACGAAGATTATATAACTGAAGTGTCTGCGGTTTCGGACGATGATGAAAAAGCTATTGATAAAGTATGGAAAATTATTAAGCATGATTTCATACGATTTTATACATACAAAATTTGGGGCGGTGATCCAATAAATCAATCTATCGCTGATAATGAGTCGTTGTCTAAATTTGATTTTCAATTTCTGAATGCTATTAGAGATGTCGAAAGAGATATGTTGACAGGTCGAAATACTCTTTTGAGAGAAGTTTTTGATTTTTTTATGGATTACGAGATAAAAAAGGACTCTATTAAAACAAATGAAGAGAAGCATTTAGAAATAAAGAGTAGAAAAATTCTTTTTTCTGAAAAAGCAGATGTACTTATTCAAGAGTTGAGTGATAGAATTGATGCAGGTAAAAAAGAAATTCTTTCTTATGCTAAAAATACAGGAGCATCATTCAATAAAGCAACACCTAATTTCGAAGGAAGTGTTTCTGAAAATGAAATGTATTCAGTTCTAAAACTTATTGTTGAATATGAGACTGGTATAAAAATTCCTGCCACACACAATGGACTTGGTTATAACAACTTAATTTTTATGTCCTTGTTGTTGGCGAAAATGCAGGTCAATGCTGATGTAGAATATTTGGATGCAAATGCAAAAGTGTTTAATACATTAGCAATAGAAGAACCTGAAGCTCATCTTCATCCAGCAATGCAGTATAAGTTTTTGAAGTTTCTCAACGAGAATATGAAAGAAAAAAAAGTCAGACAAATTTTTGTAACAACTCATTCAACTCATATTACATCAGCGGTCTCATTGGATGAAATAATATGCTTGCACAATGAAGAAGGAAATACCACTATTGGATATCCAAAGAAAGTTTTCATAGAACCAGATGGATCTGAAAACGTTAAGAGTAAAAAGTATGTTCAACGCTTTTTAGATGCAACAAAGTCTGACATGTTATTTGCTCAAAAAATAATTTTGGTAGAAGGAATAGCGGAACAACTTTTGATTTCAATTTTCGCTAACTACTTGGAAAAATCATTAGAAGATCATCATGTTGCTATAATTAATGTTGGTGGTCGTTATTTTAATCATTTTTTATACCTTTTTGACAGTTTGAAAGACTCTACCCTTCCTAAGAGAGTAATTTGTCTTACTGACAGAGACCCTGAAAGAAAAGAAAAGACAGATGGAAAATTTAAAAAATGTTATCCATTCGAGCTTAATCATGATAATGCTAATTATGAATACCAAACTAATCCTACTGCCGATTTATTCGAAATAGGAACTCACCCAAATATTACATTTTACAGTCAGCCTATTGGTACAGGAAAAACTTTTGAATATGAGATTTTATTAAGTAATCCCAGCCTTGATATTTTAATTACTGAATCTATTAGTAATGCTAAGGAAATTACTGAACTAATGACACTATATTCTACTGATGGAAAGACCGTACAAGATTTACTTGATAAACTATCTGATAGTACAGAAAATCAAAGAATCAAGACTGGAATATTAGCTAATACAAGTATGTCAGATGAAGAAAAAAAGAAATCCGTCATAGCTTCAAGATATCTTAATTCAGTTGGAAAAGGGGAAAATGCACTGGAATTATGTTATGCTCTTCAAGAAAACCTTTCAAAAAAAGGAACCCCGGATTTTAAGGATTTCAATGTTCCACCTTATATTAAATCTGCAATAGAAGAATTATGTCAGTAACGATTATCAACTCAGATAGCATTATCACAGATATTGAAAGTCATTTTAAAGTATCTGCCGGACCTGGTGCCGGTAAAACCCATTGGCTTATAAATCATATAAAGAACGTTTTACATAACTCAAGTAATCTGTTCAGGACAAGAAAAATTGCATGCATCACATATACAAATATAGCTGTTGAAACAATTCAAAAGAGGTTAGGTACATCTGCAAATCAAGTTGAAGTATCAACAATTCACAGCTTTTTGTACAAAAATATTGTGAAACCGTACGCATCATTTGTTGCGGCTGAATTTGGTCTTAATGTTGCTGAAATGGATGGTCATGATGATATTGTACTATCAAATTATAGCTTTTTAAGTGATTGGAAAAATCGTACGGGACAACAAAGAATAAATGATGATAAGACTGTTGTTAAAGCATTTAGTAATCTAAAATGGAAATTTGAAAATGACGAGTTGAAAGTGAAAACAGATTATCCTTTTAAAATTGGAAAATATCCCATTAGAAATGATTCCTACATGGAATACAAAAAGATGATGTGGGAAAAAGGCTTGCTTCATCATGATGATGTCCTTTTCTTTAGTTTTCAGATAGTCAATAAATTTCCGTTTGTGGTAAACGTATTGAATGCTAAATTCCCTTATGTCTATATAGACGAATTTCAGGATAGTAATCCTATACAAGTCGAAATATTTAAGAAAATCGGATTAGGAGAAACTAAAATCGGAATTATTGGAGATACCGCCCAATCAATATATAAATTCCAAGGAGCTGATCACACGCAATTTCAAACTTTTTCTTTGCCTAACATAAAAAAGTTCGTTTTAAATGAGAACAGAAGAAGTAGTAATGAAATCATTGATTCTTTGAATGATCTGCGAAAAGACATAAATCAAAGTAAAATTCGGAATGTATCAATTGCAAAACCAATAATTTTTATTGGTGACATGATATTGGCATTGCGTGCTGCAAAAACCAAATGTAGTAACGAAACCATCTATACGCTTTCAAGGGATAACATAACCTCAAATGCGATGAAAACAGAAATCAATGGGTCAGGATTAGATAGCAAATTGTTAGAAAAACAGAAAGAAGTAGATACCAATCCTAAGCGTTCTAACATGATTTATTGCTGTGTAAAAGCAATTGCATATGGGAAAGAAAACAAGTTTAAAGATGCTATTAAAGTCTTAGAGAAACAGTTTAATTATAAATTCGATAAAACTAAGGGCAAGAAAAAAGCTCTGAAATACCTTACCATTTTACTTGAAAAGCACTCCGAATTAGAAGGACAATCTTTGTTGCAATTTGCAGCTTTCATAAGAGAAAATTTAGTATCTGATTTAGCTAATTTTAGAAGTGGGGATATTAAGACATTCTATGAAACTCATACACTGAACCAATTACTTTTATGTGTTTCTATACCTGAAGACATAAGCCTGCACAAGACTATTCATAAGTCTAAAGGTGATGAATTTGACAATGTACTATTAGTTCTAAATGAAGAAAAAGATATCAATTTTTTAGCTGAATGTGATTTGGCAGCTAACGAAGAGCATAGAATAAATTATGTGGCACTAAGCAGAGCAAAGAATAGGCTATTTATTTCTGTTCCATCTATAGCGTCTAATATCCAGAGTTCTTTAAGTGGTTTTTATGACTTGGAGTTTTTATAGAATGCCACTATAAAACATAAGAACCTATTAGCAAATTCTGACTACACCAATAGTTAATATTAAAACTCGATGATAGAAACAGACATATCAATAACAATAAATCGCAAATCAGATATTGGCCAAATTGAGGAAAAAATTATCGAAAATAAAATTCGGTTCCCGGTTTATATTCGAGAATATGAATTTAGTTATCAAATTAATTTCACAAGTGACTATGAGGAATGGGAGTTAGACACAGCAATACTTGATTGTTTCCCTGAATATGAATACACTGCCGATCTGGAAAAAGGAAGGAAAGAAATTAGAATTCAGATATCCCGATATCAATCGGAATTTTCGACAGATGGTTGGGGAAGACGAATTGATAATCCTTTAGATGAAACTAAATATCTTGTAAAAAAGTCAGCCAAAAAAGTTGAAAAATTTAATCCTGCAATAAAAGTACTATTCGATAATCAAGAGCAATATTATTATGTAAATATTGTCAACGGTATTAATAAAACAACTGAAGAACAGGGCTTTTTGTTATTAGATGATTTCAAAACTAATAATGAAGATAATAGTGCTGATATTTTAAAGGATAAGCTCTATAAATCTCCTTTAGAGGCTTTCCATTCAGGATACAATAAGATCCATGATTTAGTAAATGCAGACTTTTCTGTATTTCAGGAAGATAAAAAGAAAGCAATTAGAGAAGTACAAAAGTTGCCACGAAAAATTATAAGAGATTTTATAAATGCTTGTAATAATTCTGTAATAGACGATATTTTGAAAAACCTTGACGAAAACATCAGTTTTGAGAAACGAACAAATTATGTAACAGATAATAGAGTTCAGGGTAGTATTGAATTTAAAAAATATCTTGAAACTTCTGAACAGCAATTGTGTGGTAAGAATTTAAAAATAAGATCATCCTGGAACTTTAAACTGCCATTTGTAGATGTTGGAGTAAAATATTATCCTGTATCAATTGACCAAGGGAAAAAGAACATTTCAAAATATGAACAAATAAAGTTTGAATTACGGGATAATAAAATTGTAAATATCATATATGAGAGCTAAAACACTTTTTTGGGTGTTCTTAAATAGCTTTCAATTAGTTTTTATAAATTTACAAACGGCAATCGTTTTTGTTATATGTTTGACTAACTCTTTAAGATTGATTTAGCTTCTCAGACTGTTTCAGATAGCAAGCGTATTGCAATACTAAATAAACTGACAGTCAAGAATGAGTAGAATTAACATACAGGGAACCATTGATAACATACGTAGTAAATCAAACATTTACACACCGATTATCGAAGCGATTGTTAATTCAATCCAATCAATTGTTTTAAAACAAATTGATAATGGTAAAATTGAAATAGTTCTACACCGAGAAAAGATTTTAGATATAGAGAATGCAATACCAAGTGTAAAAAGCATTGAAATTAGGGATAATGGCATAGGGTTTACGCAAGAAAACAGAGATAGTTTCGACACTTTTTACAGCGAATACAAAAGGTCTATCGGAGGAAAAGGTTTGGGTAGTATGATAAAAAGCGATTTGGCACATTATGTATTCAACAGAAAAATTGTTTTAGAAGCATTTCGTCAACTACTTAAGAGAAAAGAAGACGGCAAAGGAGAATTAGAAAAAGATATTCATAACCTGATATTTCCTATGGGAAAAACTTCTGAAAATTGTGATTATCAAGAACATAATTTATGGTTGTTGGATGAACGTTTAATATTCTCCGAGTTTGTTGCTTCGGATAAGAAAATATCAACAAAAAAAGATGCTTTGGGTGAGCCTGATTTAGTAGTATTTGATAAAAAGCAGTCCTTTAGAAGCGGAGATAATAACTATAGTAATCCTCTTACTATTTTTGAATTTAAACGTCCTAAAAGAGAAGCATATAAAACGGATGATGATCCGATAATGCAAATTGGAAAATACGTAAAAGATATTCGAGCTGGAAAATACGAAATGCCTGAAGGTTTAGAGAAGATTAAAGTTAATGACTCAACACCAGTTTATGCTTATGTAGTTTGCGATTTGACTCCTAAAATAAGAGAGTTTGCTGAGGAATTACATTCTTTGACAAAAAGTCCGGATGATGAAGGTTATTTCGGGTTTTTAAGAGGATACAATATGTATGTTGAAGTAATCAGTTTCAAAAAGATGATGGATGATGCAACACTCAGAAATAAAATATTCTTTAAAAAGTTGCATCTCGAATAATAATTAGTTAGCCGTTGTTTGTTTGAATTTCAATAACTCTTCTAAAATCATCCGCATCGCTGCCAATCAGTAGACAACTCGAAAAACCAATATCCAACAGAGCCTTACCCACTTTCTCATCATCAATATCGCTATGGGCAATCAGCTTTATAGTCGGGTATTGCGTTTTCAATTCCTGTAATTGTGACAATATGTTCTTGTCATAAAAATCGAGGTCGATGATGCAAACATCGGGAAGTGCTGTTAAAACAGATAATTGAGATGATCCGCTTTCTATATTTTCCGAACGGAATAATATCTCAATTCCGGAATTAGCAAGCTCATTGCAGATGACATCTAAAATGGGGCTTTTATCATTGATAAAGGCGAGGGTAATTTTTTGTTTTGCTGTACCGGTTTCCATATCATTAACTTTTTTTGAGTTGATGTAGCCTGCACAAAAAAAGACGCAGGCAACTACACTAACCGATACTAAGGCACTGGTACGCCCGACAACGGATAAGAGAGCACCCACGCCTATAACGTGAGCATTCCTACTTATCGTCCCGTTGTCTTAAAAATTACCAGTTTTTAGTATCAGGACTTAAAGTAAAAACACTTTAAGTATTTCTATATTTTCTAAAAGCAAAGATACTAAAGTCGTTCCGATACGGAAACATAATCTGTACAAAAGTTAATTATATGCGGTCGGTATTACGGGAAATGTAATTCTGTTCCAAGATGGTCAGAATATCCATTTCCTTATAAATTATCTTGCCCCCTATCTGAATATAAGGCAGAATATTATCATCACGGTATTGCTGTAATGTTCTTTTACTGATATGTAACAGCTTGCACACATCTTCGCCCGAAAGGAAAATTTCTCCATTCATTACAGGGCGATAGTTCTTCAGTATTTCTTCTATACGGCTTCGTAACTGTATTATCATCTCCCGTTGTTCGATGATTTCTTCTGCTTCATTGGTCAATAAATCCATTGTCGTTGGTATTGTACGGCTGTCCGGCTTCGAGCAAAGCCTGTACGTCCGAGCGTTTGTAATAATTCTTGCGGTTCAGTTTGGAATATGGTAACAAGCCTTTGTCTTTGTAGGTCTGCAAAGTCCGTTTGGTAATGTTCATCATCAGGCACACTTCCTGGTTATCGAGCCATTGCTCCCCTTTGAAAATAGGCGTATATTTTCGGGTGGTACTTTCAGTCAGTTCCAAAAGTGCTTTAAGCTCATTCTTCATTCCGTCCAATGCGGATTTTTGTATTGCGATAACTTCCATTTTTGCTCATTTTTGATGTGGAAGTCGAATTTATAAAGGCTTATTGGAGGGTTGGGAAATGTGGTATTGATTGGCGTTGAAAGGTAGTATTTGGCGGTTTACAGTATGGTAAAAAGCAAAAAACCGACTTTTTGCAAGTCGGTTTTTTGGTTCCAATTTGTTTAGAAATTCAAATCTGCAAAGATTATTGCTTATTTAAAATCACATTGCCATCTGTATCTTTGTTAACAATAAGCATCAAAAAAGGATGCGTCTCAAAGCCGACATCTTCACCTTCATTAATAGTGTAGTTCACTAAAATATCTTCCCCTTTTTTCTCAATTCCGGAAAGGATAATTTCGGTTTTATTCTTTGTCGAAATATGATCTATCACAATCACATATTCTTTTGAAAAATCAATAGCTGTGGGCTTTCCGTTTTCTCCCATTGTTGTCGCCATACCGAAATAATTATCAAATTCTTCCTGACTGGTTATTTTCGCAGGAACAGTACCCGTCACATTATTTTTGACAAAATAGTTTTCTGCTTTCTTATAGGTAATTTCTGCTCCGGTTACTGTTTCCGTGTTGTTTTGTTCTTTGCTTTTTTCGGCAGACTGATTGCCGGAGTTGCAACTGATAAACAAGGCTGCTGCAAAAGAAACTGTAATGATGTTCTTTTTCATTTTCGTTCTTTTAATTACTGTCAAATATATTCTTATTTCGAGGAATAGAAACGCAATGAGGTATCTACCATACCCTGATAGACTTTGGAAATATCGGTATTGTGCACCAGACTTATTTTCCAAACGTCATTTTCTTTCCTGCAAATTATCTGCAATATACCATTTCTGTCCGGCACGGGATCTCCTTTGGGTGTGGTTGCTTTTTCAAGTACCCAGCTCCCTGTAACCATTATCAGGTTATCGGCAATGGCTCTCATATATAAATCTGAAATGATAAAAACCGCCTGCTTGTTAACCGTTGAGAACGGGAAGCGATGCTGGTCTATGATTTCATTTTTTCCTCTGGCAATTTGATTAACAATATCTGTAAATTCGGCATCATCTGTAAAAACGGTGCCGAATTGTTCCGCATTTTTACTGTGCCAGGTGCTGATAAATAAATCTACCAATCCCAGTATAGCTTTCGTTTCACTTTCCGGTAGGGAGCTAAGGTATTTCATATGATATGTGATTATGCATTATTTTTAAATATTTATTATCAGTATGGCGAAACAAATCCTATAGTCCGCTTTTATTTCCGCTGTACATACCGTCATCATAGTATGGAGCTTTGGTATTGGTTACGAACAATACCAGCTCTGCTCTGTCTTTGGTAGCAATGCTTATATTTTCATCTTTTACAAACAGGCTTTCTCCTTTGCTAAGCTGTATATCATTTACGGTAGCTTCACCCTGAAACAGATATAGCAGATAATGCATATCGGGCTGTGGTTCTTCAGGAAGTACAGTAGTGTGCCCTGAAGTCAATAGCATATCATAGATATGCGTATCGCTGCTAAGCTGTAATTTGGTTTTTTCTCTATTGGGTGAAGCAATCAAACGCCATTTGTTTTCGCTGTATATCTCTTCGGGTTCATCAAAGATTACTTCCGGTTGATTGTCCTTCTGTCCGGGGCGAATAAATATCTGTAATCCCTCTACACTTTCGAGAATGGCTTCTTCGTGGTGGAATATTTTTCCGGCTTTCATCAGCATCAGCCTACCGGGTGTGATAAATTCTTCAAATCCCTCGGAATCGGTATGTTTTACTTTGCCAGAGCGGAAATAGGACAATATATCATCGTTGATATGCGGGTGCATTTTAATCACCGCACCGGCACCTATATTTGCCTGATCTATACGTCCTATGCTGTAATAACCCGTATCGGTTTCAGAAAGATACAAACCTGGGTATAAAATGGAAATATGACTATTTCCTGCTTTTTTTGAGTTGTCTATTTTTATTACCATACCTTATACTATCAGTCATTCTATAAATTGTAAGTTCAATTTAGAATTTCTTTAATTTGATTGGTAAAGTTAAAACCATTACTTTACTTTTGCAAGTAGTTACACTAATGTACAATAGTAACAAAAAGTAAAGTTTTAGCGAAGTCCCTAACATCAAGACAAATGAAAAAAAGTGTTAAAGTAGAATTCAAATGTGTATTAAAAGACGTATTGGATATTGTTGGCGGTAAATGGGCTATCCCGATTATTTATGTATTGTTTGACGGGAAACATCGTTTTAAAGAGCTGGAACGCACCATTCCCAATATCAATACTCGTATGCTGGTAAAAGAATTGAAAAGCCTTGAAAAAGCAGGAATTGTAAAACGTGAGGCATTTGCCACCGTTCCGCCTACTGTTGAATATTCATTGACAAACAAAGGTGAAAATCTGAAACCTGCAATTATGGAGCTTTATAAATGGGGTGAAGAATTTCACGAGCAATAATCATTTAATAAAAAACCGACTTCTAAGCAAAGTTAAAAGTCGGTTTTTTGTGGTTATAGAATGTTTCTTAATCACTGCTATTAAACTGAAAACTCAATTGCTTTTCATTCCCGAAGCTGTCCGAAATCCATACCTCAAAGGATTGTGATACGGTGGACGTGGAAGTATAATACAACCGGAATTGTTCAGTTGGCAACGAATACAAATCATTCGGCAGGTACGGCTGTTCATCGTAATACTGCAATGTTCCTGTACCGTCAAACTGAAAATAGCGAAGAAAATACTGCGTATTGCTGTAGTTACCGCTTCGTTGTATCGTAATCCTTATTTCTACCGTCTGACCATTGGCAACATCTTTGGGTACAGGCATCACGTTTAGATCAAAAGGAAAATCATTTTGTATTTCGAGTTCATCATCTTTGCTGCAAGATACCAGCGAAATAGAACCTGTCAGGATTGCCAGCATTAGGTATATTGGCAACATTCCTATTCTGAATTTATTGAAAATTGCTGTCATCGTTTTTACATTTTAAAAGTTAAATCTTAATCCCACACCTGCGGACGGACGAAACTGTTCCAGATCCGTACCCCATAAAACCTTTGTACGTCCTTGCAGGACTAATACAAATCGGTCGGACAGATAGGTTTCAAACGTGAGCCGTCCGCCTGCTCCATATATAAAATTTTCCTCGCTCAGTATCTTCGCACCATCGTACAACATTGCTTCGCCACGATTGATGCTTTCGTAACCGACCACACCTGTTATTCCTAAGTTCAGTGTAATATTCTTACGGGCATCGCCTAACAGGAATAAACTGTAACCGCCTTCGGCAGTATAAGTTTCCTGTGGTATTTGGATACCTTTGTAGTCGTGGTATTGATGCGTGTACTCCAATGCCCAAAGCTGGTAGTTACCATTTTTACCGTTCACGGTCATACCGATATTGATGTAATAATCATTACCAATTTTCTCATCGGATAGTATGCCAGTGCTTATTTCCAATCCTTTTTGCTTTGGCAGCATTCGTTGTGCCTGTGTAACTGTGATGGCCACAAAGAGTAGCATCACGGTATAGATATACTTTTTCATATTCTTGCTTTAAAGGGTTATTAAAATTTCAGGTGCATATCGTCAATCAAACGGGCTTTGATTAAATCGGAATTTTCGACCTGCAATGTTTGATGCCTGCCTCCGTTTTTCTCAAAGATTTCAATCAGTAAAATCTTGTCGTCGTCAATGGTAAACTGATCCAAAAGAAATACATTTTGTTCGATGGTCTTACCGCCAATAGCATCCAATGGTTTATAAGTACGAAGCGGTATCATCGGGCGTTCCTGCACTACGGTACGTTTAGCAACTTTTTTATCGACCACTTTGAAATTGACAAAATCAATCTGAAAAGGCACATTGGTTTTGTTTCTTAATTCCGTATGGAAATAATATTTGCCATTGTGTATGTAAATCCCTTTGAGGATAAACTGGATGCCGAAGCTCTTAGCCCCGATATGCTTTACAATGCGTTTGTCTTTCTTGTAAATCGTTTCCAACAGCAAGCCAGCCAATGACGGAGAATTGTTGCCCAATTCTTCAAAAAGCACATCGTTACCGTTGGCTTTATCTACTGCTTTCTGCATTGTCAAAAGGTCATAGCTCAACGCTTCGGGATAGGAACTGTAATACACATTGAAGCTGTAAAAGCGACCGTCATTGGTGATAACCGAAAAATTGGTTTCTGCTTCAAAATCCTTCACGGATGCTTTTACCCGTAAAACATTCTCCGCATCTTCGGCTTTTCCTGCTATCAGGTATTCGCTTCCCAAATCCACATAACGGATAGCCGTCGGGAATATCAGGTGCGAAGTTTTGTCATAGGTTACTTCCATTTTGTAAGGCTCTATCTTGCCTAATGCAAGCGGAGTTCTGGCACTTTCCTGTGCGTAAGACTGTACGGCAAAGCCGAGTATCAGGGCAAATGCCCAAAAGGTTTTTAAATGATTTTTCATTGTTTAAAATATTTGAGTTCAACATTATTTTTTTGATACCAAAAAGACCTGATGTCCTGCTTTCAGTGTAACTTTTGGTGTTCTTACTTTTTTGGCGAAGTAGCCTGAAATACCCTGTACTACGCCACGGCTTAAATCTGCGGCAACCTGCTGTCCAGCATTCTGTGTAAGCATTATGCTTGTTCCCGAAGTCTGGCTCATATTACCCGCCATTTCGGTAAGAGCATTCATTTCGGGCGAATACGGAACGTACAAACCTTGCTGTCCGTCCAGATCATAAATGGTTATATCTACCGGAATGATATTGCCCCCCAATTCAATCGAGGTTACTTTTAGTTGTAAACGTCCCCCTTGATACTTACCGATTGCCGTTAGAACTGTTCCCTGCGGAATGGTACGGCTTGGAGTTTGTGCCGGCTCCAATAAACGCAGTCTTACACCACTTTCACCGACAATGGTCTGTGTTTCGTGAATACAGGCTTTGATACTATTTTTCGGTTGCACCACCTGCTGCGTAGAACCTGCGGTATAAAAACCCCTGTTACGGGTTTCGCTCCAGTCGGCTAAGAATATACTGTCTGAAGGTTCACGGTACAAGGCAGAAACCGCATTCTTTCTTGCGGAAGTGAATGCTACAAAATGCTCCTTTTGTGTAGAAACCGTTTGAGCCGGAGCAGCCCCTGCACCATTAGAAGGTAGAGTTCCTGCTGAATTTGTGTTTGCTGGCAGATATTTAGCCGCCATCTGGTAAGACTTCTCCATCAATGCCAATTGGTCATCTATGGTAGCCGGCTTTGGCACATCTTTGTCCACCAATTGCTCTTTTAATTCCTCCAACTGCCTGCGGAGCTCCATTGTTTCCGAATGATCATCCTGATAAAACCCGCCCAATGTATTTTGGGCATTACGATAGCTGTTCAGTGCTGTATTACCGGATCTGCCCGAGCTTCTGCCTCCGCTATAACCATAGTTTTCATCCTCTTCGGGAATTTCATCTTCACTGTCCTGTGTGCTGTCTGTGTTCCAGTAATCTGATAGCGTTGTCAAGGCGTTGCGTTTTTCCTGATTTTTCTGTTCGAGCATTTCCTGCTCATACGCTTTTTGCTTATCTGCCTGCAAACCTGCTTCTGTAGCCTGCGGTACGGCATCGTTCAGCCCGATATTTTCGATTTCCTTTTTATCTGAAGACGGTTTAAATATCAGGTACATACAGCCTACGAATACAATGCCCATCAAACCGAATATGAGTGGTTTTTTGAGCTTTTGGGCTTTGTTCTGTGTGCTGTCTTGCAGCATATCAGCGGTTGCTGCCGGGCTTCCTTCTGTTACCCGGACAACCGTTTTTTTGTTCTCATTTTCTTTCATAAAACTTATTTTTAAAGATTGTTGTTAATGTATCCTGCAAGGGTGCAGGATGTTCTTTCTTTTGGAGGACAGGGTTTTCGATATGTTCGATGTGGAGGTCATTTTTGGAATTTCCGGCATCGTACCATACTTTGGCAATAACCATTGCGGTGAGCAGAAGGTAACCGACAAACAGGTATAGTGTGTACCTGTGCTGTTTACGTACAGGCAATGCCCGCCAGCGTTCGTCCAATTGGTCAAAGTACCTGTCCATATTTGCTCTTAATTTTTTCATACTTTAATGATTATGTGTTATCACATCCTAAACCCTCTTTTGCGGGCAGACAACTGTTCTTTCGGTTTTTCAGTCACTTGTGCAATGGCTTCTTTCCTTGTTGGAACCGAATTTGTTGTGAGGTCTGTTAATTTCGATTGCTTCAATATTTGCCCGAACTGATCTATTCTTTCAATATTCATTTTCTGTACATCGAAAAGACCGTGTTCGTACTTTACCCACATATTGCATTCAACCTTTGGCTTATCGTCGCCATTCCATTGCAGGTAGGTTTTCAGCATCATAATATTAGGCAGCATCGGTTTTTCCATTCCGCTGTTACAAGCCTCCAAAAACCTGCTGATGCTGTCTTTTATTTTGTCTGCATAAGCTGCTTCTGTCTGAAAATAGCCGTCATACCCTTTATCTGTAAGGGTTTTTGCGAACGTGTCTAAATCAAGTAATTGTTTCATATCCCAAATTTTAGCGTTCGATGACTTCAATGTCCCTGTTCTCAACCACGGCAAACTTTTCGATGTTGAAACCCTGCGGGTTATTGTCTGAGCGAACAGAGTTCACGAGATAGCAGGTAGTAATCAGGTTACGCCGGGTTACGTTGCTTGAACGGATGATGAATTGTTTGGCATAGGTTCGTACCGCATAAGGATGGGTGTCGAAGTTGCACACGACACTATCTACTTCGATGCGTTGCTGTACATTACCCGATATGATACGGTTATAATAACCTTTTTCAGAAAGGTCTTTGTAGTAATCAAAGGCACTTTTATCCGCAAGGTTAAACGCCCGTTTCATATTACTTTCGATAGCATTCTTATCGGGAGCAAGCGTAAAGAACAGTTCGTGAAACCGCCTTACGTGTTCTCTTGCCTCCACAGGGCGGTTAATACTGGCATCCTGCGAAAGAGCTAACATTAATGATTTTCCATTGTCCAGCACATAAACTTTCTGGCGTTGTTCTTCTGCAAAGCGGTAGGACCGCCATACGGCATATCCTACCACGCCAATGCAGAGAACAGCAAACACGATGGCATACAGCCTGATCTGTCTGAAGCTGTTTTCAATATTTCTTAGCGTTTTAAATTCCATTTTTTTTATGATTTGATTGTTGTTATTTTCCCATTAGCTTGCCACCAATATTCCCTGCGGCTGAACCGGCTCCGGCTCCGGCAATATTTCCGGTTTTCATCGCTGTTTGGTTTACATTGCGTGTAAAGTTTCCTGCTCCGCCTGCCTGTATAACCCAGCCTGTTACCGTTGGAATGGTGAAATAGCCGATAATCCCGATGATCATAAAAATGATGTACACCGTATTTGAGGTATCAGGTATGTATGTCGGATCTGCCAGCATTTCAATATCCCTTTCCAGTATAAGCGATTGTATTCTTGCAAGCATTGAGCTGAACAGGTCTGAAACAGGTAGCCAGAGGTAAACACTTATATACCTCGTGAGCCATTGCGTGAGCGTGGACTGAAACCCATCCCACACAGAAATGGCAAAGGCTATTGGTCCGAGTATGGAAAGGACTATCAGAAAAAACGTCCGTATCGTATCAATTACCAGAGCTGCTGCCTGAAACAGTATTTCCAGCAGATTACGAAACCAGTCCTTTATAGCTTTTTCTATCTGATAGCCTGTCCTGTCCATATACATTCCTGCCATTGTTCCAATATCGGAGGGTGACCATCCCAATTCATCCAGCTTTTTATCGAACTCTTCGTCCGATACCATATAGGCAGTTTCGGGATTTCTGACCATTGCTTCGTATTCCAATTGGTCTTTCTGCTGTTGCAGTATATTAAGGTCAAGTACCTGGTCTTCGAGTATGGCGTGTGTTCCTGTAACCACGGGACTTAACACCGCATTGATGGTTCCCAACACGATGGTTGGGAAGAACATAATGCACAGACCTAATGCAAAGGGGCGGAGCAACGGAAACACATCAATAGGTTCGGCACGGCTTAAAGCCTGCCAAACCTTTAATGCCACATAGAACAATGCACCCAATCCCGCCAGTCCTTTTGCCACTGCTGCCATATCTCCGGCAAGCGGCATCATATCATCATACAGCGAACGCAGGACTTCGTGAAGATTATTCCATTCCATCTTTACCAGTATTTTTGGTTAGCAGTTCCGTAGAGGTCAAGCACTCTTTTGGCATCGTCTTTCTTTTTCGCTCTCAAATAGCTTACAGATATGTTTTTGTTGGTGTAATAGCGTACAAGGCTGTGGTATTCCTTTACTTCTTTGTACACACGATCAATAATATCCATACGCTCTTTGTCATTCAGTGAAAGGCTGGAAGAGGAAACGATCTGCTTCAATTCTTTCAGCAGTTCGGTACTTTCATTGAGCAGTGCAGAATAGCCATTGCCGATAGCGACCAGTTCCTGCGGTGTGAAATTTGGGTCGTTCATCATTTTTCCGAAATTCTGTACATACATTTCGGACACATCACCTACCAGGAGAACTGTTTGCTGCACCTTTCTTGCATCTTTTACGAGATTGTTTACGGCTTTCAGCTTGTCGTAATACTCTTTGCCCTGCTTATAGACCTTTTCGACCTCCTTGAAATTCTTCACCACATTACTTACCGTAGAGGAAGTCTGTACGATTTCGTTAGCACTGTTCAGAATGCCTGATGCAAGGTTAAGCGGATCGGTAACCACAAATTGAGCTTTAGCGGAGGGTGCTACGGCAAGCATTAGTGCCGTACACACCAGTAACATTACTTTTTTCATTGTTTCTAAATTTTTAATTGTTAATAATTATTGATTTGCCTTTTCACGCCGCTCGATAGCGATGTGCTTAATGGCGAGTTCGACATTGCCGTCCAGTTCAGCAGCAAGCTGCATCACTTCCATTTTTTCGGTTTCTTCCGTAGTGTATGCGAGATATTCCTCCAAACTAACTTCGGTGGCATATACCGCTGAGTGCGTACCGCCTAAGCCTATCCAAACCTCTTTGTACAGTCGGCTTGGGTCGTTGTTCATATTGATGGATAGTACCTGACCTTTTTCTTTGTCCGTAAGTCCGAGCATCGCTTGTATATCATCGAACTTGTTCATATACTTGCGTTGGTCAAGCAGGATTTTACAGTCGGAGTTGTTGATGATACTTTCTTTCACAATGGGCGATTGGATGATGTCGTCCACTTCCTGCGTTACGACAATCGCTTCGCCAAAAAACTTCCTAACCGTTTTAAACAAATACTTTATGTATTCTGCCATACCTTCTTTCGCAATGGCTTTCCAGGCTTCTTCGATTAGTATCAACTTTCGGATACCTTTCAGCCTTCGCATCTTGTTGATAAAGACCTCCATAATGATGATGGTCACGATGGGAAAGAGGATTTTATGATCCTTGATGGCATCAATTTCAAACACGATAAAGCGTTTGGATAAGAGGTCTAACTGCTTGTCGGAGTTCAGCAGGTAATCGTATTCTCCACCTTTGTAATAGGGTTCGAGTACGTTCAGGAAATTGGCAATGTCAAAATCTTTTTCCCGTACCTGCTTTTCCTCCAGTACCTTGCGATAATCGCCTTTTACATACTCATAAAAACCGTTGAATGAGGGGTAAACATCTTCCTGTTTGATACGCTCAATATAACCGGATACCGCATTCGATAATGCTACTTCTTCTGAACGTGTCGGCGGTTCATCATCACGTTTCCAAAGTGTCAGTATCAACGTCTTGATACTTTCCCGTTTCTCAATATCAAACACGCCATCGTCTGTGTAGAAAGGATTAAAGGCAATCGGGTTATCTTCCGTGTATGTGAAGTAAACACCGTCTTCGCCTTTGGTTTTACCTTTGATCAGTTCGCATAAACCTTGATAACTATTTCCTGTATCCACTAATAGTACGTGAGCACCTTGCTCATAATACTGCCTTACCATATGATTGGTAAAAAAAGATTTCCCGCTTCCTGACGGACCAAGTATAAATTTGTTCCGATTTGTGATGATACCACGCTTCATCGGCAAATCCGATATATCCAAATGGATTGGCTTTCCTGTTAAGCGGTCTGCCATCTTGATACCGAATGGTGAAGGTGAATTGTGGTAGTTGGTTTCTTCAGTAAAGAAGCACAAAGCAGGTTCGATGAACGTATAGAAACTTTCTTCACTCGGAAAATCTCCTGCATTGCCCGGCATTCCTGCCCAATACAAAGTTGCTACGTCCGTAGTGTTGTGGCGTGGCTTACATTCCATCAGTGCCAAGGCACTACCACAATCGTTCTTTAACTGTTTAAGTTCTGCGGGATCTTCCGACCACGCCATAATGTTGAAGTGAGCACGAATGGATGACAGCCCGAAGCTGTGTGCTTCGTTCAGGTACTTTTCAATCCACTCTTTGTTGATTTGGTTGGCACGGCTGTAACGAGCCAGCGAGTGCATATTTCTTGCAGACTTTTCAAACTTTTGCAGGTTGTCTTCGCTGTTGTCGATAAACAAATACTGATTGTAGATGTGGTTGCAGCTCAATAACAACCCTACGGGTGCAGCAAACGACAAACGGCAGTCGCTCCGGTCGGTAGATAGTTTTTCAAAACGGGTATCAGCCGATACCATTCCGGGCAGATCATCCGTATCGGATAAGGTGTGCAAGGACAATCTTTTATTGCCGATACGCACTTCTTCTGAACCTAAACCAATATCCTGCATTGGTGTTCCTGCTTCTCTTGATAATGTTAGGTATTGTTCCAACAATCCTTGCTTTTCGTCTGTACCGATGATTTCATCTTCGGTCAGGCGTTTCAGGGTTACAAAACCACTATCGTTCACAATACGCTCAAACTGGGCTACCGCCTCCATAAAACGGTGTATGGTTTCCTTATTCCTGATTTCCTTTGGTATCAGTGTGCCTTTACAAAGCGAACTGAAGTTGCTTTGCATCCGCATACGCTCTTTTGAGGTCTTCGTCAGGAACAGATAACAATAGTGATTTAAGAACGGTCGCTCGTTGAAGTGGCGTTGGTAAGACTTTGATAAAAAGCTCTGGTCTTCCTGTGCCAAATCGGGCGCATAGCTTTCCTTGATGTACCAATCCTGTTTGTGAATGACGGTAAAATCAGGCAGGGTTTTAATCGCCTTGTGCCAGGCGGAGTGTATCGCTTCGTATTCTGTAGAAGCGACCGTGAACAGTTCCGGCAAACGCACTTCAAAGCAGGCGGTAATGTCCGCATCTTTGGATAAGATGCAGTTGTTCTCTACTGCCAGCAGCGGAAATTTGTTTTCCAGTGTTGTGGCTTTAGATACGTTTCTCATAGGGCATTCTGTTTAGGAGTGAATTTTAAATAGCGGTGTACAGGCTTGCGGCAGATGATATAGCGGGGATGCCTTTTGTTGGCTGCAATTTTCATCAGCCCGTGTTCGCCGTATTTCCTGTTTAGCGAAAAGGTCTGCCATATAATGAGCGAAGCACCGCCTGCTCCGAGGAACAGGCAGATGTAAGAGTTTACGCCTGCCATATACAGTATCATCACGAGGATAAGCGTACCGAGCAGTCCGCCTGCGAAAATGAACAGGTATTGTGCTTTCAGCCCTTTAAATTCCACCGTCCTGCCGATGCCTTTGTTGATATTGTAATTCATAAGGTAAAGGATTAAAGGAAGAATGAACGCAGGATGGTAGCGGCAACAATCAGGAAGATACACGCACCAAACCACGACGCTGCGGTCTTACTAGTGTCGGGGTCGCCGGAACTGAATTTGTTGTACACCTTTACGCCCCCGATTAACCCGACTACCGCACCGATGGCGTAGATTAACTGTGTTGCGGGGTCGAAATAACTTGTTACCATTTGGGTAGCCTCGTTGATACCTGCCGAACCGTTTCCCTGTGCGAACGCACCAATTCCTGACAGCATTGCCACGGCTGCCAGCAAAACTTTTTTTCTCTGTTTTTCCATAATTGAAACACATTAATTTGTTACTGTTTATCCCGCACCTTGCGAGCT
>MKSF01000032.1 GCA_001897155.1 Bacteroidetes bacterium 47-18
CTTACCGTGGTGAACGATGTGCGGGACAGCGGCCTCTTCCGCGCTACCCTGCTGCCCGATCATGAAAAGGTATCGGTGTACTGGTATAATACGCTGAACCAGGTCAGCGAGCAGCAGACGCCGGACGGCGGCCGTACGCTCTTCTTCTATGACAAGGCGGGCAGGCTGGTCTTCTCCCAGAACGCGGAGCAGCGCACCTCCGGCCATATGTCTTATACTATTTATGACGACCTGGGCAGGATCGTGGAAACAGGACAGATCAAAGCGGCCTGTACGCCTTACTTTGAGCCTTATCCCAAGGCCAACGGCATCAATCCCAACCAGTGCGGCTACGCAGACGATATCCGCAACCAGTATACGCCTTTCCCGCCGCTGGTGACCCAGCTGCTGGTGACCGACTATACGACCACCCGCAATGCCATACGCGCCTACCCGAGGGAAGAAGTAGTGCTGACACAGTACGATGAAGCGGTGAAGGACCTTTCGGCCGAGCCGGGCTTCAGCAGGGTAGTGTATCAAAGGAGTTGGTATTGAAAATTTAGTGATTTAAGTGTTTGATTACCAATTATTCTATAACATTGTTTTACTATTTTAAAAGATAAAGTGAGATGAACTATGGTTTATCTCACTTTATTTTGTGAATAAAAAAGCACCTGTAATGCATTCACCAATACTCAAGTGTATCAAAGGAGTTGGTCGTAATTTTTGTTGTCCTTATTGCAATGGTCGGAGCATCAGGTATGGTATGAATAAATCCGGCGGTCAGCGTTATTTATGCAAGTGCTGTAGGAAAACGTACCTTTTGAACTATACCCGTAAGGCTTATATTCCGGCTATTAATACAGCATTGGTTCAGCTTTTAAAAGAGGGTTGCGGTACCCGGAGCATCAGCCGTTTATTGTATATTGCTCCTGGTACGGTAACAAAACGCATTCATTACATTGCCCGCGATATAAAGCCACCATTACTTTCGTTGTATGGGACCTATGAGCTGGATGAAATAAGTACTTATATCGGTAATAAAAAGGGCCGGCAGTGGGTAGCTTATGCTTTATGCCGGGAAAATGGTATGGTAGCTGATTTCAGTGTAGGGAGCAGGAGTGTTGGCACCTTATCGTCTATTGTACAGACGTTACTCTTATCCCGTTCGTCAATGATTTGTACCGATAAGCTGAATTTGTATAAACTATTGGTACCTTCTGCTATACATAATACACGATCAGGAATAACCAATCATATCGAACGCAAAAACCTGACGCTTCGCACCCACCTGAAACGGTTATCCCGGCGTACGATCTGTTTTAGTAAAAGCGCTGCTATGCTGACGGCGTGTTTGAAGATTTATTTCTGGGGCTGACAAATTCAGCATCAATTTTATACTGGAGTATATAAATAATTACAGGGATTTTTTATCTTGTATAGGTTCTTTGGTAAAGTAATACTTCCATTAGCCTAAAATTGTATTTATGAAAAGGAAAATATATTTTATTGTAATAATACTATTATTGTGCAATGTAACCTTTGCCCAAAGTGTTACTAAGGATTATTACTTAGATTGTGATACCTGCATATTTATGGAAATTTCAAAAAATAAAGAGGGAAAACTCCATGGTAAATATAAGTCATACTACAAAAATGGGCAATTGGAGGAAGAAATGGTTTATGTTAATGACTCTTTACGTGAATGGGTTAAAGTATATTATGAAAATGGCCAGGTTAAGTATCACTTAACTTTTTATTATGACGATATAAGTAAGGGGCGAATCACTTTCTACCATCCTAATGGTAGTCTGATGTCTTATGGGAAATTTGAGGATTTTGAAACCAGAATAATACAATATGATGGGGATATGGCATCTTTTAATCATGAAGTTTTTTTAGCTAAAAAAATTGGTTTATGGCTCTACTTTAATGATGATCTTACTTTAAGAGGAGTAGAGGAGTTTAATGATAAATTTATTAAAGTGCAGGTAGAAAATTTAGTAAATCCATATTCATTTACTTGGTAGGGGTAGTGTTTCAGAAGGTTGTAGCACTACAGGTTCCGGTAGTAACAGGCAACCTGCTAAAAATATTGTTGATAACATTCCGAGTTTGAAGTCTGGAAAAGAAGTTAAAGTGATTTACGAAGAGCGGGAAGTGGAATACGATGAGAAGTATAAGGTGTGGAAAGGAGTTGAAGGTAGTAGTGGAAGGAGAGAATTTTTTGATAACTATATGAATAATCCATATAAGAAGAAATCCAATAATAATAAAAATTTAAATTGGCCTTCCAGTTAGGGAGGAGGCAACCCACAAAATAATTCTCAAAATTATTTGGCTTATCCTCCTTATGGCAATTACGTTAAACCATAACTTTAGAAATATGATTAGATTGTTTTTTTGTTTAGTTATTATCTGTTTATGCTTATCTTGTACAGATGAGAATAGAGAACCTGAAAAGGATGTTAGCATTGAGGAAGTAGAGCATACCAGCAGATGTATTGACTGTAATACACAAAAGTCTGAATATAGTGGATTAAATACAGACATATGTATTGCATTGTTTTTTTGGTCTGACTCTGTTGTAGATTTTGATCAAAGCATTGAGGAGTATACCAGATATGCATTGGCAAAAGATACTATATTATTTACTTTACGAATGCTTTTTGATGAATGTGAACAATATGAAAAAAATATAAAGCGAATTGATCAGAGAGTGGACTCCTTTTACCGATATACTTCCAAGATTTTTATAGATGATGTAGAACAATATGGAGGTGTATCTGACGGGAGAATTGATGAGTATATGTATTTTGCCAACAGACCCTTATATGACTCTTTTTTACGGAAGTATCCGGATGCGGAACTGCTTTACAGGTAGGGTAGTGTTACATGGTGTTGGTAATCACTTTTTGGTTTCGCATTTTATTGAAATTCAATTAGTTTGAAAATTTATACAACATAGACCAAATAAATAATGAAAACAATACTTTTTGCACTTATTGTTATTTTGACTAATTGTAACCTATACGGTAAATTTACAACTAGCAAACACAGTAGATTAGCTATTCACCAGATTAATACTCTTGGTAAGCAACTTTTATTCATTGTATCAGATAATGAATTAAATGTGTATAAAATAGAATCAAATGATAAAAGCACTGTGGATACTATCCTTTTATATACTAAGAAAAAGTTGAAGTATGAATCCGATTTAAATTATCTATTACCTCCCTTGCTGAATTTAGATTCTTTCTATGAAAACCAAGTTTTGGATGGTGTGGTTTGGTATATTGTATATGACAATAATCAAACACAAAAAAAAAATCTATATTCATCATTATTATGTTCCCGAAGTTGAAAGGATTTTTAAAGTTTTTAATAAGGAAATACCCAGAAGCAAGCAAAGATATATTTATCTGTTAACAGATTATGCTTGTTGGGAATAGTGGGTATTCCATCAAGTTGGTAATTACTATTTTATTGTATATTTTATTGATATTCAATAATTTAATTTTTATTATTTTTCAGGTTGGGCAGTATATCATACTGCTTAACTTTTAGCTCCTAAATCAGAAGAATGAATGTTGTATATAGACTTATGCGACAGTATAGGAGATAAGTATAGGTTTGGGGTGAATGGAAATAAGGATAGTTCTTTTTTAAACGATTATTGAAATCACTAAATAAAAAGGTAAAAAATGGAAAGAAAGAAATTATATTTAGTACTGCTTGTCATCTTGTTTCCTGTATTGAGCTTTTGCCAGAAAAAATCCTGGCAATATCATTCAGTAGATACACTTAATGTAGTAGAAGGAATATATTGGGTAGCAGATTCTAATTCCTATTTTTATGATGATACGTTGCTATCAAGGGTTGTTTCAGAAAAATTTTTTGATTTTAGCTGGAATCTTCTTGTCAAAAAAGAGACAGAGTCTTTAAGGTATGAAGAAACAATTAAGTATGTCTTTTATTTTAAAAATGGTAAAATTAAGGAGACGTATAGTATTTGTGATTTGAATAGAAAAGTAGGATTTTATTTACTCTGTCATGAAAATGGGAATCTTAAAGCTATTGGGCGATATAAAATAAAAATACCACCAGCTGATGCTATTGGAGTTTATGAAATGGTACCGATTGAGTATTGGGATACTCCGACTTTATACGGTGATATTTTTGGTATGTACTATATAAAGGAACAAAAAGTAGGCAAGTGGAGATATTTTGATGAATATGGTTACCTAATAAAAGAAGAAAACTATCCTGATGAGTAAAGATAGTGTTACCTAAAGTTGGTAATTACTATTTTGTTGTATGTAATGAACTCAAATGGTTGTTAAAAAATTATGCTACGTAGTCCTTGTTAAGCGTTCAAAAGAAGAAAATTCTTTGAAAACAAAACTACTCCAATCAAACTATTAGATTAGTTTTTATGAAAAAAGTTATAATCAAGGGTGATATTGAATTGTCAATATTATCAGTAAGTTTAAAAGATATTTTAGAAGCTATTAGAAATATTACTATCGATTTTTGGATAATAGATTACATTTATGGTGTTGGTATTAAAGGTTTTGATATGTTAGCATTAGAATATGAAGTCGAAACAAAAAAGAAAAAATTAACTAATAATGAACTGGAGGAGCTATCTGGTTTTTTTTATCAATTATATGATATTTCAATTGTTGGGTATATAAATAATGTAGCAATTATTGGCGTTGAATTGATTGATGGATCTGTATGGGAGGTATATACGAATGATGAACGTAGTATTACTTCATTGCTATCTTTAGAAAATAGTTCTATAGGACAAGAGGGCAGTATATCAGAGTAGTATTATATAGAGTTGGTAATTACCATTTTATGGCGTGTTGGATTATGATTTAGGAATATTAATGTTTGTTATGGCAGGACTACTTGAAATTACAAATCAATTCAACATGAAAAAGAAACTGGCGCCATTAATAATTATGTCATTGAATGTTGCATTAAGCTACTCACAGCAGGTGAAAAAAGCGCAGATATATATTACACCCAGGTATGTAGATTACGGTTGGGGAGATAATGGGGTTTTTCATTTTAAACTTCGAAAAAAATCAATAAAAAGTTTGTATGAAGATAAAAGCTATTTTACTCCGATTGTAAAAGATAAAGGTTATATGAATTATATTATACGAAAGTTAGAATGCCAGACTCTTTGTATAATAATTTAAAGCCAGTTGAAGAGAAATGTTTAGGTAGAGCTAAGTGTATAATGATTATTCATTCCCGAGGAGATACTGTTTTTATTAATAGTAAATATCAAGTACTTAAAGGTGGTAAATGTTATGAGATCAGTACCCATCTTAGAGACTTCATTGAGGAACTAATGCCAATAGAAATACGAAAGAATTGGAACAATAATTTGTATATAAGAGAAGATTGAGCTGGTAGGGTAGCGTACTCAAATTGTTGTTTTATAAGAAGATGAATATATATTCAAGAGCGCTACTGATGCGAAAGTTAAGGATGGGGGGTAGAACTTAATGGAATATTATAAATCTATATATCTATATATCGCAATATTCCGAAAAAAGAAAACAAATAATAAATACAATGGACCTGTTTACAAAAATTAAAAAAATGATAGTTAGATTAATGATTGTTACACTTATGATGTTTGGTGGTAATAGCTATAGCCAATCAACAAATGAATGTATTAAGCAAATAAATAATAGTGGTATTAAGTATACTATCTATTATAATAGTTTTTTTCTTTCCAATAAAGTTAATTTGCATAAAAGTTTGTGTGACCTTAAAGTTGAAAATTTAAATAATTGTGATTCTGCAGTATTGGTAAGCTATATTGTGAGAAATTTTGATAGTCTATTTCTTAATAAAGAAACCGATTGGGCAACAAATATTATTCTATTAGATTTATTTAATGAAGATGCCTGTTCTTTAGTAGGAGAAATTACAATCGATGAATGGAGGAAATATTATAAGGAAGAACATATTCTTTTATGGAAAAAAACAATACAATGTAGGTAGGGTGGTAGTGTATCAAAGGAGTTGGTATTGAAAATTTAGTGATTTAAGTGTTTGATTACCAATTGTTCTATAACATTGTTTTACTATTTTAAAAGATAAAGTGAGGTGAACTATGGTTTATCTCACTTTATTTTATGGCTAAAAAAGGTAATGTTACATCGTGTTGGTAATCACCTTTGGGTTTCGTATTTTATTGATATTTAATTAGTTTGAAAATTTATGCTACTCCTGCAGAACATAATTGGGGAAATACCGAAAGTAATTATACGTCTTGGACGACTAAGGAAAGTGTAGCCCAGAAATGGGCTCAAGTGAAGGGAACTGAAGGAGTAATACTTGAAAAACAGTTTATAATTTCTGAGACTACTCCTAGCCTAGATAAGTATAACGAAGCTGAGATATTAGTAAAAGGTATAGTGACCGGAGCAACTGTACATACTGTAAGCTTCCCTTTAAATCGTAGCATTTAAAAGTAGATAAAAATGCTAATTTTAAAGTTGAAGCAATGA
>MKSF01000033.1 GCA_001897155.1 Bacteroidetes bacterium 47-18
AATCGCTCAAATTTTTTAACGCCTTATCCTTTACAATACATGCCTGCGTTTGTTGTCTATTTTTATCCTTGGTAAACATCAGGATATTGGTATCTACCGTAGCACTGTCAAATATTTGTACGCCAGCAAAATCAATAAGTATTAATGGGTTCGTTTGCTCAACAAAAAACTTCCGGGTACTTGCTCCATATCCAGCACGCATCCATTTGTTAGATGTGATATAGGTCAATACTCCCAAGGGTTTAAGAATCCTATGACCCAGTTCATAAAACAGGCTGTAAATATCTCCTGTCTTTATAAAAGTTTCAAACCCCATTTTCCCCAGGTCATCGCTTTCTTTGCCCATCTTTTGTAACTGAACATAAGGCGGATTACCGATAAGTACATCAAATCCTACAAAATCCCCATCATCATTCAGCACCTCAGGGAACTCAAACCGCCATTCAAAAGCATTTTCATAAATCCTATTGGCTTTGATAGCTTCTATCTCTGTTTCTAATTTTTGTGTATCATCACTGAGCTTCTTCAGCTTTTTATTCCATTCTGTTTTTTCCTTTTTGCTCATTTCAAAAAGCTGTTGCTGGTGGGTCATATTATAAAGGTCTCCATTCAGCTTTTGCAGTTTTTTTATTTTGGGGTCATTTTTGGTTATCTCACTTCTGAAATCAGATTTGATATCAGCAATGAGTTCTTTCATGGCTCTTTTTTCTTCTTTACTTTTGGCTTTCCGGTAAGTATCTACTGCTACTCTGTAGCTGTCAATTGTCCACTTGCTTTTTTTAAGTGCCTGGCTTAGGTCTGCGTCTATCTCAAAGCGGCTGACCAAGGAGTTCCCCGACTTGATGTTGATGTCAATGTTAGGTAAGGTTTCCAGTTCGGTTTCAGATTTATAATAAGCATTTTTCAGCAATTCTATCCAAAGGCGTAAACGGCAAATTTTTACGGAGTTCTGGTTCAAATCTACACCAAACAAGCAGTGCTCAATAATGGTCTGCTTTTCGTGGAACAGGGTCTCCTGTATTCGTTGGCTCTCTTTAGCTTTAGGGTTGTATTCAAACAATTCTCCATCATCATCGGTTACCACCAGTTCATCATTAACTACCTCTACATTGTACTCTTTTAATCGCTTGCCGCTTCTGTCTTCCAGGATTTTTAAATCATTCTTTACAGCAATCATCTCATTTAAGGCAGAAACCAGAAAATGCCCGGAACCAACAGCCGGGTCGCAGATTTTGATACTGTTGACTATCTGATTGGCTTCTTTACGGTCTTCAATTTTATTGTAGAGTTCTGCAATGGTTTCACAATTCCATCCCTTAGTCTCATTAAACTTTTGAATGACAGCTCTGCGAATCGTTTCACGGCACATGAACATAGTAATAAAGCCGGGAGTAAAGAAGGAACCGTCTTTATAACCGTTTATTTTTTCAAAAATCAGTCCCAGTACAGATGCATTGATGAGTGTTTTGTTATCTTCCTGTATTTCTTCGGAGCCTTCACTGCTGAAATCATAAGCATCCAGAAACTGGAATAAATATTGCAATGTAGGTAGTGAACCGGTACGCTTCTTGCCACTAGCATCTTTAAGAACGGTCTGGCTGTAGACAGGTATTGATTTGTCATTTTTAAGGTTGCCGATAAATACAGTCTGTTGTTCAATATCTGTAGGCTCAAACAAAGAGCTGTTCAGATAGGGTACATTTGCAAATTCTGCTTTTACATCTGCATTTCTTTCTGCATAATTCTTGGCCAGTACATCGAAGAACAGGCTATCCAAATCATCGTAATTCTTTATTTTTTCTGAGTTCAGGAAAGCATAGTTTTTATCTCCTTTGTGATAGCTGATAAGCTGTGCTTCTAAAAGTTTCAGGAATAAAATACGGTTCACCCAAGTGATACTCAAGGTTAGTGCAACATTGAATAATCGTTCCTGCGTACTATTGCCGAATATACTCGGTTTATCCAGGTTGCCGATTTTATCCCGGCTGTCTAGTTGTATAATGGCATCCTCTATAAAGGTACCGGAATGTCTTTCTCCTTCTTTGTTGCGGTCTATCAGTTTTTTACCGCCATCTTTGGTTTCTGTTAGTCCGATAATGTGTAGTAGTTCTCCATAAAACCGTTTATCCAGGCTATTGCTGTCATTAGCAAAAGGGAGTTTGAGTAAATGCTCTGGTGAGAGTAGCTTGTAAAGTGCAATGAGCTTATTATCATCCTTTTTGTCGGCATTGCGCAACGGCCTGGCATAATCCTGAATATTAAAATAAGTAAATGCGACTTCGTGTTCAATCCTGTCTATAAAAGGCTCTGCAATACTCTTGTAAAAGAATTCGGTTCTGTTATCCGGTAATCTTCCGCTTTCAAAATCCTCAAATTGCTTTACAAATGCCTTATTCTGGGCAAAATATCTTTCAAAGATTACTGCATCGAAAATAAACCATTCATTGATATTGGTAATTATGAGGTGTTTTATTTCAAGATTTTTATGTGTTATTCTTTCTCTCAGGTAATACAGTACCAGTTCGTGGAATGATTTGGTATTGATTCTGTATTCCGAAACCATCTCTGCCTTATTGGTTGTTTTCTTAGCTTCTAGAATAACTCCGACCGGGCTTTGCGCATCTTTACCGTTATGGATAACAAGGTCGTTGCGACCTTTGGTATTTATAAAGTGTTCCGGTTCGTAATACGTCTTTTTCAAGAAATCAATGACCAGGTTTTTATGAAACTCTTCAGATTCATAATCATTAATCCGGTCCAGGAGCTGGATTAAATTAGTCTTGAAGCCTTCTATAGCTGTTCTGTTGGGTTTTACTTTTAGGAACGCTTTGTTAAGCGAAATTTTGGGCTTCAGTACTTTGGTGGTCATTCGGTATTACTTATTTTAATTCATTAAAGAGACAAGTAGCTAACTTTGTAAAAACTGCCATCAGCTTATTCAAGATAAGCTACGTTTTATTATATTTATTATATTATATGTTAGCGTCAATGTTGCCAACAAAAATACTTTCATTTGATTTTTAATTAATTATATATTTATATATTTATTGAATAAATTCTAATTAAACAGTCATTTTAGCGACTAAAATTACAAAAAAGGCCAATACAAAGTGGATTGATTTTGGATTGGCTTTTGTCAAGATTAAAGTTGGAAACAAGACTCAAATGACTTCATTTCTGTATCAAATTGCTTTATAATAATCTATTCAGGTTATTAGTTCATTTATCCTATGTTTCCATTTCGGAAATTCATCAATCAATTCAGAGCCTTTATGCTTATGGTGTATTACATTAAATATTAAATCATCGTCTTGATTGTTTCCTTTGTATGCTCTTTTATAGTTTTCTCTTCCGCAATCCAGAATTGTATTAATAATCATCTCAATTTTCCTGTATTGCATTTTGATTTCACCAGCTCCTTTTCCGAAAGTCCATATATAGGTGGCGTGAGAGTTTAATAGTTCCCATATAAAATGGTTATTTAGCTCTCCTTCGACAAGAAATATAAAACCAAAATTAGGATGATTTGTAAATCGGATTTTATGACTTAAAGAATGTAGCTTTCCAGAAATATATCTTAACTCTTTTTTGTTTCTTACCGGTATTTTATCTAAGAATAATTCAAGTATATCAGTTTCTGTTTGTTGGAAAACATTTCCCATTAAGTCATTTTTCTCATCCAGTGAAAAATAGTCATCAGCAGTAAACAGGGATTTATCTATGTGCTCAGGTCTAGCTAATTTGGTTATAGCAAGCGTTCTTTGGGTCTTTATGCCATCAATCAGTTCCTGGTCAATTCTGTCTATTTCTTTTGAAGTTGCATGTATTTTTATTATCTCATCATCTAACAACGTTATTTCTGCGCTAACCCTAATTTTTCTTGTTTTCAGCTTCTTTGAAAACCAATATTTAATATTGTCAAACTCCGGTAGCAGATGTTCGTTCTCAATTTTAAATTCTATGGTGTTATTAAGCTTATTTATGTATTTTGACAACCTTATGTAGCCTAAAAGAATTGTAATTTCATTGAAATCAACTTCAAATTTTTCTTCAATGGTTGTTTGAATAGATTGTTGGATTTGGATTGCTTGTTCTCCTGTTTGCGAGGCTTCCTTTATTTCACCTGACCCTTCTTTAAAGCTGCTTTTCGATATGTCAAAACCTTGTGCGGATTGTTGATGATGTGGACCGTTAAAGAAATAGGGATTTTTGTCTGCATTTATGAGCAAACTCATAAATGCGCTTTTTTTATAAATGGAAAGATTTCTTTCAAACGGGAGCCAATCAAACTTTCCGAACTCAATAAAATCTATTTCTCCAGGATTTTGCTTTGAAAATGTATCATAGTCCGAATCAGAATAATTCAAAATTTTGACTTGTAACTTCCTTGAATTTTTATCAAAATGCTCCTGAACTATTCTCCAGTAAATTAGAATATGGTTTTTAAACTTCAAGTGCCTAATTGGTATATTTGTCTTCTCTATTGGCAAAGACTTGTCAGGAGAAAGCCATATTACCTCATTTTCAATCTTTAGGATTACTTCTTTTTTCATAATTAGCTTTGAAGAGACGTTGGAGTTAGTATCTTATAATTAAATAAGGTCGGCTTAGTGCTTTATTCTATACCATATTTTAAATAATCATATAAACAGACTAGTTTCCTGAAAGCGGTCTGTTTCTTTAGGGGTTCAGCACTTAGGCATTCCCTTAAGAACTTCAATAATTGGGGAAGGTCAATATTTTTAAAATCTAATAATGGAATATAATTTAATGAATGTGCTTTATCGTATGTTCTAGTGATTGAATTTATGTCTTTGTGATTTCTTCTGATTTCCGGTTGCTTTTTACGGTAGTTATCTGGCGGCAAAAAACAACTAGGAACATTTGTTCTGATTAAGAACTTTCCGTTACATTTATTAATTCCCTGGGAATTTAAAGTTCCGGCCTTTGTTAGCAACTTACATTTTCTAAGATACTTATAGTAAGGAATAAAACTATTACCTTTTGCAATCTGTGGTAATGTATTTTCAATTAATTGTTCAGAATCAAATTTTTTGCTATCATTCAGGATATCTTCAATAATATCCAACGTATCAATAGCTTTATAACCTTGGGTTGAAAGCATCTTAGTGGCTATACCCACACCAATAGCATACTCAATGTTACTTTCGTCTGTAAGGCTGTCGATGTCTGCAACATAAACCTGATTTCGAGGCTGATTTGATTTCACAAACTCAACAACAGAATGCTTTAATTTTCTTAGTATTTTAACAGGTATTTGCCTTTTTAAAATGGATAAAGTTTCGAAAATCGGTAAAAAGGAATCTGTCCTGATAAGCTTTATAGGCAGTACTTTATTTTCTGGTAACATAATGCTGCTATCTTTTATTTCGAAATCGGTTTGAGGTTTCCATTCGACAAAGATTAGCCTATCTTTTAATTTTTCTAAATTTTGGGGTTCAACACATTTTACAATTGAATCTATAATTTGAAGTATGTTTTTATCAGAAAGCGAATATCCTAAAAAAACTATCGGATGTTCAACAAAAATTGTTAGCAGTTTAGCTGCCAGATATGCATTCTTATCATTAAAGCCTTTATAATCTTCTTCTGTCAGTATTAGGCTTTCAGGTTTTTTGATGCATCCGTGTATTTTGTATATTTCACCTATTGAAATAGCTTCTGAGAACAATAGTTCTTGCTGTCCAACAAAGACTTTGAAATCGTTAAATGTATTCTCCAAAAAATCATCCCAATTCGTAGTTATGATGCCATCAATAACTATCTTACCTAAGATATCTATTTCTTGCTTGAGTGAAGTAGAGATTGTTTGAATAGTATTAATGTGGTTTGCAATTTCAATTTTTATTGGAAGAGCCTTGCCGGCACTTGCAAGCGTTTTGAACCTGTTCCTGTTTTCCTTAAAATGAGTGTTTTTCCACCAGATTTCATGAAATTCATCAGAGAGAGAACTTGCTAGTAATGGTAGGTTGCCATTTGATTTTGATTTGTAATATTCAAAGTCTCCCTCAATTTTTGAAAGAGTAAAAAAATCAGATAATAAAGATTCCCAAGTCGGAAGATTTAAATACCTGCGTGACAATCCAGACCCAACAAACAGATAGGGATTTGTATTAAATTCTTTTAAATGGTCGTAAAATTCAGAATTCATATTTCAATGTTATATTTTTATCTCGTGTATTATTTCCCTAAAACGCACAATATACAATAAATTATTTGTTATATATTATGCGCTGCATTTATAAAAGCATATATTCGTTTATAAATGATTAAGTATAAGGAAAGAAAAATATTTCGATAAAACATTGATTTTAGAATACTATTGGCAAATTCTTGAATAACTTCTTTGCCCACTTTATTACTTGGTAATAAACTCTCAAAAAATTAACTATAAAGAGAATTGAATAACACTGGATAAATACAGGTTTTGTAAAAAGTCACACTTAATTTTCAACTTTTATCGTCCATGAAACGGTTTTTAACCTTTCCCGAATCATTTTTAAGGTTGTAAAAACAGCTTCCGCTTTAGGTAATATCCCATACACCAGGTTTTTGAAACTACCGTTATAAGCTGTTTCCAACTCCTTCCATACATTTTCCAGGTCTTTAAAAATAAGGGCCTCTTTAGGATGATGACTTAACCACTTATTGTTGTTCTTAAAACTTGCCACATCATCATTAGCTACTTTCAATAACATTTCATCAAAAGCCTTTGAATGCAAGAAAGCTGAAAATACCTCTTGTTGGAGCAGCTGGTGTAAATCGTAAGCGTGCCTTATCTTTTTCTTTAAATCATCTACCGGGTTTTCGCCATAAGAAAAACGCACAAGGCTCATTATCTTTTCACAGATAGTTCTTACAGGTTCTAATACCAACAAGTCAAAAGGCAGCAATCCGTATTCTTCAGCTATATCAGGCTGCTTATTGTCCATCATCATCTGCCCCACAAATGATACAATACTTTTGGTGGTGTAGGGTTCGTAATAGCCCAGCCAGGTTGCTTCTACCACAATGGCATCTCTTACCTGCCCGTAATCATCTTTAAACTCTTTATTATAGGAATGGGCCGTTTTACGATTCATTCCCATTTTTTGAGTAAGCCCTTCAATATTTACTTCCGGCAAGACGGCATTTACTACCTCACTTATCGTTCTGATTTTTTTGGTTAGCTTATTGTTTGATTCTCCTTCCCGCCTCAGGACTACCAGGTCAATATCTTCTGAAAAGCGCTCTATCATATTGTAACACTTGGAGAGCGCCGTTCCACCCTTAAATACCGTGTCTTTGCCAATCTCATTATGGAAAATGATGAACAAAGCATAGGTAACCCAATAATCTTTTTCTACATAGATGGCAGGAATTTTCATTTGGTCAGCTGTAAACTGAACCGCCTGCCTGAATAGGGTTTTATTTTCGTGTAGCTTCATCCGGCTATGTTTTTATTTTTAATGGAGAGAGGAGCTGCCCAAAATGAATAGCCCAGGGCTAAATTATTTACAATGGTCCGTCTCCTGTTATATTCCATTTTTCGGCGGTGGACAATACCTGTGCCGCACCTGTGAGTTTATATTTGGTAATCGGGTTCAGAGACCTGAAAAGCGGTTCTGTTACTTTATTTTGTTGTAATTGTTCCAGCAATGCACCCAACAAAGCCCTTGTAGCAGGCGGATATTTTAATGCCAAGCGAACCAGGGCATTAATTTCTTTATCAGGCATTTTTTTAATAATAGCCAGTAACCGCTTACAGGATGCTTCTACACCGGTATCAGGTATTTTCTTGATGTAGCGGATAGCGTCCAGTAACTGCAACAATGGGATATTCTCTTTAGTTATCGTATTTTTTTGCTTTACAAAAGCAATCTTATAACGCTCCCTTTTAAAACTAGGGCGCACTTCGTTTTTGCCGATTTGTATGGTATTGCTCACTTGTGTGGTTAAGCCCAGTTGGTTGTAGATGCTGTAACCGGTAAGGTAACCCGTTGCTTTCCCGTTTTCCTCCAGCAGGTCTTTTACTACTTGCGCCTGGTTGGGTTGCAGCTTGCCAAAAGGTGTATTTTCTGGTTTATAGTATTTCCCTTTAGATAGTTTGGCTATCCTTCCAGAAGCTACCATACGGTTCAGGGCCTTTATCACCGCCTCCTTTTGGTTCACCTTTGTAACAAAATCGGCATAGGTGAATACATAGCCCTTGGGCAGCCTGTCTATGGTAAAAGCTATGTATTCAGATGTTTTCATTATATTTTATTATTAAGCAAATATAGCTAATTTGTCCAGTTTATTAGTAAAAAAACTGGACATTTTGAAATTAAAAGCAGTATGGCTAACTTTACAACTACGTTGCAAAGTTAGCCATAACTAGTCTTGCGTTTATGTCGTCAGTTGTGTAAGTAATAGAACAGGACCAAAGGATTGTAAACTAAAGTGCTTCATTCAATCGTGATTAAGGAGAAGAACTTATGTCAAGAACAAGAATTACTAAATAATATTACTTAACGAAATGAGTGCAACAGGCTTTACTCAACTTTATATAAGAGGATAGTGGAGGATTACAAAACCTTTTATCTTGTATAGTCTTTTAATTAACTTTAAAATTAGCAAGCTCAAAAGTTGACTTCAGAATTAGGTTCAGAGGTGTACCGCTTTATATTTTTACAATGTTAAGACTATCTAACTGTTCAAAATCTGCGTCATTTGTAACTAAGACCCAATTGTTCCTAAGGCATTCATGATAAATTACAGAATCGTTAAAGTCAATTGTTTTATATGCTGCAAAAACTAAATCTAAATTTGTAGCATTAAATGAATCAGAGAAGCGTTGACTGATTTTTAATATCTGATTCTTGATTGTAAGCTTTATTGTTTCTCTCAAGCTTGATGCTCTTTCCGTATTGAAATAATCTCTTTTGAAATCAGCCCCGTAATTTTTTGTTTCATTCTTCCATAAGTTAAAATCCAGCCTTAAATAGGCATTAGAAAATTCCGAAAGAACCAAGCTATTAACTGCTATATTATTGCCACGCTGCACAATATATTCAATGAATTTTGATGCAGATGCCTGCTGTTTTGCATTATATCCACCTATAGGACAAAATACAAACATCCAGACATTATTATCTATAAAAAATGTCTGCCCTGCTTTAATAGAATAATCTTTGGAGAGTATAACACTATTTGCTGCCATAAAATACTTGATTTGCAGAGTCCTCGAAGCCTTCTCTGTTCTTAAAGTATTCTTTAGCACGCTGAATGACTATAGGGAATAGTGCCTTATCCTCGTCTTGAACATTAACAATTTTTAAATGTTCATTTAAGAATTCACTTGTAAATGTCTTTTCTCCATATAATTGTCCTATTGCAGCATTCAGAAATGCTGTAGTTAGTATGGATATATTACTAAAATCTAAAGTGACATTAGTTGTTTGTTTCAGATAGGAATAAATGGTGTTAAAAACCTTATCTCCAGCTTCAGTTGCCATTGCTATCTGACTGCCAATAATGTCTTTTACTATTAAATTTACCATATTTTACTTCCTTGTAGTTAGCAAAGGTACTATTTTCATCGTTAAAAAATATTTTCCAAATCGTTAACTTCTGAACTCAGGGAATAATGGGAATCGTCATTAAGATTAAATCTAAGATTGGCTATGGTTCCTGGAAAGTAATAATTTAGGTTATTTTTCGTAGTAACTCCACGATGCCATTCCCAGAAGCCGTCAGCAGAAATAATCTGAATTTTTCCTTTATTATGTTGTATAAATTGAAAAATCAAGTCTAAACCCAAACCACCCGGGTAATCTCCCGTTTTTGTAGTGTTACCTTGTTGCATAGCCCATTCAATAGCCTCATGAGCATCTACTTCACGCTTTAAGAAGCTATTTACATTTTCCTGGAAATTACGACCGGTATCTACAATAGTGATATTTAGTGGTTTCTCTTCTTTCTTGGGAAAATACTGACCGCAAGCGTGGATAAAATTACATAAGCCATGGGTACGAGCATTTTCATATAGTTCAAAAATTCTTAAGGTAATATTTTTACCCAAAAGCTTGCTATGAGAAGGGAAATCACTTTTGTTGAGTAATTGACTTTGAATATAGTTTTCAAAATGATTATCGTCCTCTCTAACTCTTGGATTAAACCGCTGGTATTTGATTGCAGTATCATATCTATCATGTATAGGAGCATAACCATAAGTCATCAAAAAACCATTTTTACGCAATATGGTTTCTACAGCCCTATTAAAGTTTTTGAACGACACATTCTTTCCCTGTTGTTCTAGAATTTCAATAATAGTAGCCAGAACTGCACATAAATTAGCTTCAAAGAAGAATACATACTGAAAATCAAATACTATTTCAACATCATCTGAATATTTTGCCCTATCAATTATTGAAATTAACTTTTGATATCCATTAAAATCTGTTTTAATGTCGTTCTGAAATATTATGTCCATTCCTCAGTTTTTAACTCTTTACCAGAGCTCACTTTTACTAATATTTTTGAATCTATTTTACTTGACAGTTAAAAAACTTTGAGGCTATACTATGAAATACTTTCATTTTCTATTAATCTACTTATAAAACAGTCCAAGTTTCAATTTTTATTTAGATTCTTTTTGCGCTTCTCAATTTCTTTTAATCCAGTCTTCAAATCTACTTCGGTAAGACTTTCATATAGAGCAAAAAAATCTGACGGCTTTATATTTAAGCTTTCGATTAATCGGATAGCTGTAGATAATTGTATATCCCGGTTTGCTACCGATGTTAATTGAATAATAGGGAAACTAACACCAGAAGATGCTTCTAATTGTCTGAAACTCGAGATTACATCAATGTTGTCTTTTTCGCTTCCGAGATGCTCTTTATTCATCGAAATAAACCTATTCAGGCATATTGCGAATTTCAGTTTTATTATGTCTTTCTTGCTTTCTTCCATATGGAAGCAATTTCACAGTCTTAAAAATATTTTTTGATACTCGAATGAGTATCATTTGTTATTTTTTGCTATATTTGACCCTTAAAAAGGTATTGTTCTTTTTTAAAAACATATTTTTGCGATTCTTCAACTAAAGAATTTTTGAAGCATTCGCTTAGAATCTCGTAGCACAGAAACCTAGGAAATTTCTAAACAACACGAGACGATAAGAGAGAATGCTCACGCCTAAGAGCGTGGGCTTCCTTATTGTGTCTGTTGGGCTTCCTAGGGCCTCTGTCTACTTTAAGTGAAGTTCCACGCTCTTTTTGTTTCCTATATTTCCAAAGAAAAGAGCTCACTTCCTTATACAAGAGGTGCTACAGCTGTTTGTTATCCTGAATCATTTTGAGAGGAATTGCATATACCCAAACCGTATTTGTCAACCCTTTTAAAATAGAATTCAGTATGCGAGTAAAAAACATACTCCTCACATTGTACTTAGCAGGTGCAAGTACCGCTTACGGCACACCTAAACAAATCCACCAAACCACGAACAGCTCACTTGTCTTTGTAGAGAACAAAGGGCAGGTAACAGACCAGTATCAACAATCCAGGTCCGATATTGATTTCCGCATTGGCGGTAACGGTGTTAACCTCTTTGTAGGCAGTGCAGCCATGCACTACCAATGGGTACAGCCCACAGGCATTAAAGTAGTAGCAGGCGATACCCTACAGGAATATACGACCTACCGTATGGATGTGCAGCTTGTGGGAGCCAATCCCAATGCTAAAGTAGTAAAAGAGCAAAAGCAGGATTTTTACGAACGCTATTACACTTCGCAATTCGGAGAACAGGGCGCAACAGCTTACAGCTACCAAAAGGTAACGTACAAAGAAGTATATCCCAATATTGATTGGGTGCTGTATGTAAAGAACAACACGGTAGAATATGATTTTGTATTGCGACCAGGTGGCAAGGTATCGGATATTCAACTGCAATATGCAGGAGCCACCAAACTGACTGTAAATAGTAATGGCAGCTTATCCGCTACCACCCCATTCGGCACAGTAACAGAGGCAGCACCTGTCAGCTTTCAACAGGCAGACGGCAAACCTGTTACTTCTAAGTTTGTTCTGAATAACAATACGCTTAGCTTTTCAACAGGCAGCTATTCAGGTACTTTGGTGATAGACCCTACATTAAGCTGGGCAACGTATTATGGGGATGTTTCTGCTGAAATGATTAGAAACGGTTGCGTTACCGGAGACCAATATGGCAATGGGTATTTTGGAGGCTCCACAAGCAGTATTAATAATATAGCCACAATTGGTAGCCATTCCAGTACGCTTGAGGGTAACTACGATGCCTTTCTTGTAAAATTCAATTCATTGGGTAACAGGATATGGGCGACTTACTATGGAGGTACAGCAGCAGAGAATACTTATGCCATTACTTGTGACAGCATTGGCAATGTTTATTTATCGGGTTATACGCAAAGCACAACCAGTATCGCTACAACGGGTGCATACCAGGTTACATTAAGCGGTAATACTGATGCTTTTGTTGTAAAATTTGATTCTGCAGGTGTTCGTCAATGGGGAACATATTATGGTGGTACCGGAGCCGAACAGTGTTATGCAATAGCCTGTGATAAGCAAAACAATGTTATCATTACCGGAAATACACAAAGTTCATCAGGCATATCAGTACCAACAGCATATCAGAGTATATTTGGAGGTGGTTCGGACGCCTTCGTAGCAAAGTTTAGTAACATAGGGACGCTAAAATGGGCAACCTATTATGGAGGTTCCCAAATTGACTTTGGACATGGTGTAGCAAGCGACCTGAACAACAATATCTACCTTACCGGTTATACAAGAAGTACCAATAATATAGCATCTGCCGGAGCCTTTCAAACTTCGTGGATAGCTTTGGATGATGCCTTTTTAGTAAAGTTTGATAGCTCAGGTGTAAGGCAGTGGGGTACTTATTATGGTGGTTCGGCACTGGACAGAGGGCACAGTGTATGTACGGATAACAGCAATAATGTTTACATTATGGGTAACTCTGCCAGCTCAACAGGCATTGCAACACCCAACAGTACACAGTCAACATATGGGGGTGGTACTGCAAGCGATATATTCCTTGCGAAGTTTGATAATTTGGGTAATAGAGTATGGGGTACTTATTATGGCGGGAATTCTATTGATGATGGTATATCCATGTCATTTGACCCACAAAGGAACTACCTGTATTTATTCGGAAGGTCAGGAAGCGCTGGCCTCGCAACTGCCGGAGCTTGGAAAGATACTATTGAAGGAAATGCAGACGCTTTACTAATGAAGTTTGACACTGCGGGCTTAGTTATTTGGGCAACATATTTTGGTGGAGAAGGTACTGAATTTGGGTATGGAGTATTCTGTAACAATTTTTCTCAGGTGTTTATCGGAGGACAAACCAATAGTATAGCCAACTTATCCACTTCAGGAAGTTTTCAATCTGTGAATGCCGGTTTAAATGAGGGTTACTTTGCCTTGTTCAATGATTGTGAATTAACTGCTCCCGATACCATTACAGGGAGCGATACCGTCTGCAGAGGCACATTATATACTTACACTACACCCATTGTACCGGGTGCTGTTTCCTATACCTGGACACTACCCAATGGCTGGACAGGCAGCAGCTCTACAAACAGCATAGATATAACGACAGGCGCAAATACTGATACGATAAAAGTAGCTGTTGTCTTTGCCTGCGGTGTAAGTACTGAAACTGAAAAGGTAATAACTGTAAACCCATTGCCGACAATTAGCACAACAGGAAATAATACTGCCTGCTTTGGTGATAGTGTTTCACTGACAAGCAGTGAGGGTTTAACCTATCAATGGCTAAAAAATAATACGGTTATTACCAACGCAACAGATACATCGTTCAAAGCCTATGAAAGTGGCAACTATGCAGTTATTGTTACCAATAACTTAGGATGTAGTGATACATCTGAAGCAATGGAGATTATCATTCACCCATTGCCGGTTCCTGTAATCACTGCTAATAGTATGGAGTTAAGCACAGGAGCATACAGCAGCTACCAATGGTATCATAATGGAACACCAATTACAGGCGCTGTTAATCAGGCTTATACAATGGTAGTTACTACAGGAGCGTACACCGTTTTCGTCACAGATGCTAACGGATGTTCTGCAATGTCGCAACCCTTTAGAGGTGGTACAGATATCAGCCAAACTGATATAAACAATTATGTATCTGTTTTCCCCAATCCCTTTAATGACTGGATTTATATTGATATGAAACAATCAGGTTTAAGTGTTGAGGTAACGAGCATAGACGGAAGGTATATTTTAAGTCATAAAGGAAGTGGTAAAATCGAAGTAAGCAGTTTGACAAACGGAGTGTATATATTCAAAATACTGGATAGCCGCAGTCAAACAATTGCTGTATCAAAGTATGTAAAGAGCAGCAGGTAAGTCCATTCCTATAAACCTGATTGAGTAGTATTCAATCAGGTTTTTATCCTTAATTAAACAACAGTAAAATGAAAAAGATACTATTTACTTTGATTTTGTCCATTGTGTATCTCTCAAAAGTGTTTTCACAGCAGGAGGAAAATATATGGACATTCGGCAAACAAACCGGGTTGAATTTTACAAACCCCGCTCCTGTACTGTATGCCTCGCTCTTGTTTCCGGGTTTAGGAGGGTCTTCAACAATCTGTAATAGTTCAGGTGATTTATTATTCTATACAAACGGCTTTTGGGTCTGGAACAGGAACCACCAGATTATGCCTTATATTACAGGTGGTATTCCGGGATATAATTTACCTGTTTCTCCTAACATCGGTTATCCCCCGCTAATGCCTTACAACGGTCTCCACGCAACGCAGGCTACCGCTATTGCAAGGATGCCTGCAGATACGAATAAATACTTTGTATTCAGTTTATCAACAGGCGGACAGCTTTACTATTCAATAGTGGATATGACCTTGCAAGGAGGTTTGGGCGATATCATACCAGGTAAAAAGGGTATTGTAATGACCACCGGACTAACTGAAAAATTAACCGTTGTAAAAGGCTGCAACAATATCTGGGTAGTTACAAGAGCTTTGAATAGTAATCAATACCGGGCATTCGAGATAAGAGATACGGCAATCAGTACCGTACCTGTAATCTCCAATTGTGGTAATCTGCCCATATCATGGTACAGATTTGGTGTGATAAAGTTTTCTCCTGACGCTACAAAAATGGTTGCTGCTTGCAATATGTCCTTGAATAGCAGTGGAGGTTTGGAGCTGTATGATTTTGATAAAAATACGGGTATTGTTTCCAATGCACAAATACTGGATAGCAGCAGTACAATGGGTAAGTATTACGGAGCTTGCTTCTCTCCCGATAATTCAAAGCTCTACGCTACTGTTTCTTCATTCAAATTTCAGAATGTTTTTCATTCAGGAAAAGTGAGGCAATTTAACCTGGCTTTACCTAACCTGTCATCTATTATAGCTTCAAATACAGTGGTTTTTACCGATACTTATACTGACATTGACAGGTTAGGTGATTTGAAAAGGGGTAAAGACGGTAAAATCTATTTTGTCAGTGGTGGTGGTTCTCCCAATATTCATGCTATCAATGCTCCTGATATTTCAGGACTTGCCTGTAATCCTCTTGCCAATGTAATTATGTCGCCTTCATGGAATATATATCGTCCAATGCCGAATGATGTGGCTGTATTACCTTATTATGAAACCGTTAGAACTGCAATACAGGTAACTGCTTGCTTTAAAGATAGTATTGAAATCACAGCAGATACAGGCAAGCTCCATGTATGGAATGACGGTACTACCGGCAGGAGCAGGACAATAACGAATAGTGGAATTTATACGGTTAAGTACACCAATGCCGATTGTAAGAACCAGGAAGATACTTTTAAGGTTGTGTTCGTGAAGCTACCTGCTTTATCCCATACTTCGTATAGCTGTCCAAACAGCTATAAAGCTAAAGCAAAATTAATACCTTATCAAAATGATACTACAACATTCCATTACGCATGGAAAGATGAAAACAACAATGTCCTGCAACAGAGCTGGAACAATAATGGAGACAGCATACTCAATCTGTCATCAGGAATATACACCGTACAAATCAGGACACAAACAGGCTGCGATACCACACTACATTTTACTATAAACCCTTTACCTATGCCCTATGCTTCATTCAACAGCGATACAGTAATATGTCTTGAAAAGCAGGTTGATTTTTTGGTGGACAGTATGAATGCAACTGTATGGAAATGGTATTTCGGGGATGGTAATTTCTCAAGTGTTTATGACGCATCCTACAAATACTTTAAAGCAGGGCAATACAGGGTTTCTTTAGTAGTCAGCAATATGGAAGGCTGTTCCGATACTGCTTATAAAGACATTGAAGTAAAAGAGCTGGAACTTAGACTGTTTGCAGATAAGAACATTGTTAACAGGTTGGAACCTGTACGTTTGACGGTTTCGGCTGCGCAAACTTTCTCAGTGGTATCATGGGAGCCAGCTCATCTGTTTCACAATCAGTCTGCATATAATCAGTCTGTAAAACTGGACACAACAAGAACCATAACCGCAACAGGTATTTCGGAGCATGGCTGCATAGGTACAGCTTCGGTTACAATCTCCGTAAGACCGACAATATTGATGCCTAATACGTTTACACCAAACGGGGACGGCCTGAATGACAGGTTTCGTCCAACAGGTAACGGGTTTATTCTTATCCGAAATTTTGAAGTGTACAACAGGTTCGGGCAAATGGTCTATTCGGCATTCGGTGCTGCTGCTTTAGAGGGTTGGGACGGAACATTCAGGGGGCAACCCTGCGAGATGGGCACCTACTTCTATCACATCAATATGGAAACAGAACAGGTAGAAACAATCAATCTCAAAGGGGATGTAACCTTAATAAGATAGTTTGAAAGCAATAAATACTTAAAAAGAAAGCTCCACGCAAAAGGTGGAGCTTTTTTAATGTGGGTAGAAATTGATTATTTAACCATTACTTTAGCGTGAGCAGAAAGACCATTCTCGAATGTTACAGTTACCATATAGACACCTGCACTTAAACCGCCGGTTTCCACTTCAATGCTTTGTTTGCCTTTTGCAGTATTGGTGTTAATGCTGCGTACTACCTGTCCTAAGCTGTTTACAACATCAACAGTTACCTTGCCTGCATTCTCGGTATTGAACTCCACATAAGCTATGTCATTAGCAGGGTTTGGGTAAACGGAAAGCTGGGTTTTGCCATTAGCGACATTTGCAATTCCGGTAGGAGCCATACGATTTTCAGGGCATACAGTAAATGCAGCTTCGTTCCATATTTTCCAGCCAGTCCAGTCTACAGAAGCATTAATTGCGCCTCTCTTTTGGCTTCCAGAAGTAAAAAATCCATTATCCAAATCAGATGAGGCCGGAAAGCTGGCATCATCCAAGTCGGTTGTACCCAAAAGGAAACTTGGTGTTGCTCCACATATGGTGTTGCTATATCCTAAATCGTAAGGCAATGAATAAAAGTCATTTCCTGTCTGCGCACAAGCACCGATTGCAGTGCCTAAAATCCAATCGTCAATATCCAATGCACAATTGGTTGGCCAGGTAGTAACTGCATCATATGGTGAAGTGTTGTCAACACCTGTATTATAGGAATAATTCAGCAGTGCCAGGTCCGCACTCTCCATTGCCGAAAAGTCGCCGAAATACAGACCTCTTGGGCTTCCAGTTACTACTGTATTATATACACCTCCCCCGGCTCCTTTTTTATACAAAACACTATTTTGAAAATCATTATTTAGTGTAGTATAACCGCAAAAACGAGGGTTTATTAAGGAAAAATTACTTACTATCGAACGGCCAAGAGGTGTTGCATATTCACTATTACTGTTATTGGATATTACGAGTTGATTCGTACCTGATGCTCTGTGTGCGCTGGTGTCAACTGTTACTGCAATACCATATTGCATTTTACTGTTATCGCCAAAATCAAACTCGTATCCTGAACCAGCGATGTCTTTAACAATAGTGTGTTTTATCCGGGCATCACAACCTAATAAACGTATTCCTTTATCAGCAGATTGGGAAACGTAAATATGGTCTATAACAGTTTTGTTACCCACACCTACACCGGTCATACCATATTCGGAAAACATTACATTCAGGTATTGAATTACACCGGAGCTGTCGGCATTATTCTCACCACCACCTACGATTTCACATTCAGCCTCATCCAGTTCAATAATACCACCTGATTCATTGTTTTCGGCATTGCCCAGGATATAAAAACCTCCCCAATCGCCTCTTTGCCTTGCAAAAGATTTCTGGTCTGAAACAAAATTAACAAGCTCGGAAAGAGTACCATTAATTTGAACGTATGCACCTCTCTCAACGATTAAAGATGCTTTCGATGCTTTTTCAAACATCACAATTGTTCCCGGTTCAATTTCAAGGGTATAGCCTGGCAACACACGAATACATCCCTCTACCCTGTAAACTGTATTGGCATAAAGGATTTTATTATGGTCTATGTCTTCATCAATAGATGTAAATGCGCATTCCACTACCTGAGCGGAAAGGCTTAATGCGCACATTAAAGTGCTCATTAGGATTATGATTTTTTTCATAATTTCGTTATTTAAAAATGATAAATAAATGGATAAATCGGATTAAAACTCTTCTTGCGTAGCTAAGGAGGGTGAATACTATCCAGCATCATTTTTAATTCCCCCTGTTGTTGGTAGCAACAGGGGATTTTTTTTGCTTGGATGCCTTGATGATATGTAAAGGATTTTCTTTTCATAATTCACCATTTTAAGCAGATGAATGCTTGATGAAAGTCAATGAAATATTCTGTAATTTTTCATACTTCAAAGTTGAATAACTTATTTGAAAAGATTTGGGGGATATTCGACTTATTTTTAAGGGTATATTCCCCTAACGTTTGAGGGATATCCCCCTAAAAATGCATCTTCCAGGAAGTTTACGTAACGACTTTTAAGAAACAGTTGCTTTTGTAAGTAACTATAAATCAATTTTATATAAGCTTTATTATACCTTGACTTGGCAATTTCCCACAATATCTGTGCCAATATTTATGTTCATTTTTTGCAAAAATTTACTTTTGTGTTACTCATTATATTTTGCAGGATTTCTCAGTAGCATTTGTAGCAAATTCCCGAAAGGCAGCAGGGTATTTGCATACAGGTGAAATCTGATACAAGTAATTTGTAGCACGTTGTAGCAATATTGTTGCATTTTTTAATGCGTGTTTGCTACAAAAGGATGCTTTTGCTACAATTGAATAGCCGGTAATTATTCATTGTAGCATAGCTGAAGGCCTTTCCTGTTAATGGTTTCATTGAGTATTTGCTTGTATTGCTACAAATGCTACAAGTTTTCAGGGTGCTGTGCATAGTCCGGAATATGGTTGACACATTTTGAGTAAAAGAGGGGTAGAGTAAGACATTATTGTTTCCTGAAAAAAATAAAAAAAAGCGATAGTGTTACCTATCGCTTTAAATGACGTAATAATGAAGAATAGAATCCTTCTGAGCTATTAAGGTTCTCCTAAGAGTTCAACTATTCTTTTGACATCAGGTTTTAAGAATAGCTTCTTGTGACGCAGCTCGTTGAATAATACTTTACTGTCGGTTTTTCCCAGCATCCATCGCCTGAAGTTCATGCAGGCAGCCTTGGCAGTAGGGCTGTCAGGAAAGTATAACAATGCAAGTTCTTTACGGCTGTATGATTTCAATTCAAACATAATGGAGATTTTTTTCAAATCTATACCCATTGGTTTAAAGCACATCGAATATGTACAATACTTTAGAAAGGTTTTTTAATCCGCTATATCTTGCTTTAGAATCATATCTGTACTGCTGTTTTTAGCTTGTACATGTCCTTTCATACACTCTTTTTACTGTTTTATTACAGTATTGTTACATCCTTATTACAAATTTTTCCATCCTTATTACGTGTTTGCCCGGTTTTGTAACAACCTTTTGTACAATCTTCTAAAATTTTGGACGAGTAATTTAAATAAACGGTAACATAGAGCAACAACGGGCATCACTGCATTGAAATATTACATCAATATTGTATTGAAATGTGTTGCCGAATGGTTCAGGCAGCCGGTTTATTAATCAAATTCACTTATTTATGCTACCAAATCTTAAGTTGCTCCATACCATTCTGTATGATGGACCTGCTCATCTAATTTTTAATGTACAGTTGCTTTTTATGAACAGGAAAATCCGATATACAACAAAATTTGCCAACACTTACAATTGCTTTTTGAGAATTTTTATCTGTATTAAGCTGTCAAAATTGTGCCAATATGGAATGCTCAAGTGGATAGTGAGCTTACGGAAGCATAACCATATTACTCTATTGATGAAATCAACGGAGCAAATTTCAAAAAGTGGTTTCTCATCCTGAAAAATTCAGAAAAACGCCAGAACGCTAAATATAAAAAAATAGGCTACATTATAATTGATAATCAATGTTTTGTATATTTGAATGCTTTAGCTTTTCGTCAGTAACTGAGACAATTTGTAATTCTTTAAAAAATGAAATAGTGAAGAAAACTAAAGTAATACAGTTTAATAATAAAGCAGAAAATAAAAATAGATTGACTAAGGAAGAGTTAATTACGTTTCCAGGATTTGAAAACAGTTCTGAGAGTGAATTAAACGAATCCATAAAAGTTATCCATGCCTTATCAGATATACTATATGAATTAATAGCAGGAAATGTAGTAATAAAGACGAAGGACAATAAAAAACAATTTCCAAACCAACAAAATTTAGCTGCATGACAGATTTAGCCGCATTTCAGCGTTTCGCAAGATTATCCGGCCGCCCTGTATTTATTCAGGACTTTAAAGAGGCTGTAAAGTATACGAGAGTATCTTCAAAAGAACAGCAGGATACGAATCTCAGCCTTGATTTTCAGGACAAAACGATTGATGAGTTTGCCGCCAGGAATGGTTATAACATACAAGCTTCTTTTGGAGGAAAATTTGAGTCTGCAAAAACCGATGGACGCAAAGAATTTCAGCGAATGCTTGATTACATCAGCAAGAAAAAGGGGCAGATTGGATATATCTTGATTTATACAACTTCCAGGTTTAGCCGGACAGGTGGCGGCGCGATAAAACTCGCTGCTGATTTACGCCGGAATTATGGTGTGCGTGTCTTAGCAGTAACACAACCTACGGATACAGCAACACCAACTGGGCAGTTTCATCAAAATATGGAACTTTTAATATCTCAGTATGACAATGAACTAAGGCGTCAAGCTACTATGGATGGTTCCAGAGAACATCTTGAACGGGGAATCTGGTGTTTACGTCCGCCTATGGGCTATAGCGCTGTTATGATAAACGGGAAACGTGAAATTGTCATCAATGAAATTGGAAAGCATCTCAGAAAAGCTTTTTACTGGAAGCTTGAAGGCATGAAAAATGAAGTAATCATTAAAAAGCTGAAAGCTTTAGATGTTGTCATGTACAAACAAAAGCTAAGTCAGACATTTGCCAATCCCTTTTATGCGGGTATCATTGTAAATAAGATGCTGGATGGCAAAGTTGTAAAAGGCGTTCATCCTTCATTAATACCCGAATCTGTATTTCTGAGAATAAACCAGATTCGGGCCGAGTCCGGAGGGAAACTGGGAGTATCTCATCAGAAAGAAAGAGACAAGCTTCCTTTAAAGGTTTTTACAAAATGTGACAAATGCGGTGTTGGATTTACAGGTTATATTGTAAAAGCAAAGAACATCTATTATTATAAATGCAGGACTAATGGCTGCAAGTGTAATATAAATGCGAGAAAGATGAATGAACAGTTTCAGGATTATCTGAAGTCATTTTCTCTTAAAGAAGAGTTTATAGCACCACTTATGAAAGACATGACTGCACTTTACCATCAGAAAAATAAAGATGCAATAAGTACACAGCAAGTATTAAACAAGCGATTGGAAGAAGTCGGGTCCTACCTGGATAATATTGATGAAAATTACTATGTTAAGGGTAATATGAGCACCGAAGCTTATCAGAAGTATAAGCTAAAATACCTTAACCAGAAGGACGAAATTCTAAAAGAATTAGAGGGTAATAAACCAACGAGTTCGAACCTGAATAAACTCCTTGAGTCAGCAGCCTATTTTTCGACGGAACTAGCTACTGTATGGCATTTCAGCTCAGTGTCAAAGAAAGAAGCACTACAAAAATTGATGTTTCCGGAAGGTATTTATTATAATTTGAAGAAACAGTCATTTCGAACCGAAAAAGTTAATACTGTATTTTCTCTCTTCGCAAGCCTGACGCAGGTTTCAGATGATTCTAAAAAAGAACAAGGTAGCAGAAATGCTACCTTGTCTAGTCAAGTCGGGACGACTGGATTCGAACCAGCGACCCCTTGCACCCCATGCAAGTGCGCTACCGGGCTGCGCTACGTCCCGAACATTTTTGGAACGACAAAAGTAATAAAAATTTACATTTGCAAATCAATTGGCTTGTATAATTTTTTATGTTATTGATTCCTTCATTACAGACCCGGTTCGAACACCATAAGATATGTGTGCTTATACCTACCTATAACAACGCATCTCTTATCGGTGATGTGATCCTTGATATCCTGCAATACACTACGGATATCATCGTGGTGAATGATGGTTCCACAGATAACACCTCCGAAGTTCTTGCAGCCTTCGCTGCTGTTGATGTCCTGAGCTATGTACCCAACAAAGGTAAAGGCACCGCCCTGCTCACCGGCTTCCGGCACGCCTACAGCAAAGGCTACCGCTATGCCATTACCATAGACAGCGATGGTCAGCACTATGCCAGCGACCTGGTCCGCTTCGTTGATCATATAGAGGCCCACCCTTCCAGCCTCATCATCGGCGCCCGCAATATGGATCAGCAGCACATTCCCGGCAAAAGCACTTTCGGCAACAGGTTCTCCAATTTCTGGTTCTGGGTTACTACCGGTAAAAAGCTGCCGGATACACAGTCCGGCTACCGGCTCTATCCCCTGGAACCCATCGTGAACACACGGTATTTTTCCGGCAAGTATGAATTCGAGATAGAAGCGCCTGTCAGAGCCTCATGGAAAGGCGTTCCCATTGGCGTGGTACCCGTGGGAGTGTACTACCCAGACCCCGAAGAGCGGATCAGCCATTTCAGGCCGTTCCGGGACTTTTTCCGGATCAGTGTGCTCAATACCTTCCTGACATTGACAGCACTCCTCTGGATCCACCCCCGGGACTTCCTGAAAAAGATACTGACCAGGGAAGGCCGGAAGGACATCTGGAAAAGCGGCTTCATCAGGCCCGGAGAAAGCAATCTCAGCAAAGCACGAAGCCTGTCCTTCGGGGTATTTATGGGCATCGTGCCGGTATGGGGCTTCCAGCTGGCTATAGGCATACCGCTTTCCATTGCCTTTAAGATGAACAAGGCGCTGTTCCTGCTGGGCGCCAATATCAGCATTTTCCCGTTCACGCCTGTCATCTGGCTGCTGAGCCTTATGACAGGCAAGCTCCTGCTGGGCTATGATGACTGGCAGTATGATCTCCGGCACCTGCTCACGCTGGAGCAGGTCAAAGAGGCCGGCTTTGCCTTTTTCCTGGGCGGTACGGTACTGGCGCTGGCGCTGGGAATACTCACCTTTATTATCGCGTTCCTGCTTTTCAGTGCCTTCCGGAAACAACAGGCCGCTCAAAACTAACGACATCCCTTTTACATATTCCTTTATGAACAGATCACTTTTACAGATCCATACAGCCGTATTTCTCTGGGGATTTACGGGTATACTCGGCAGGATCATTTCCCTGGGCGCCCCCCTGCTGGTAGGCTACAGAATGCTGTTTACCTGCCTGATCCTGTGCCTCCTGCTTACTGCAGGCCGGAAATGGGTCCGCTACGAACGAAAGGATTTCCTCACCGTCCTTGGTGTGGGCGTGCTGTTTGCTATCCACTGGTTCCTGTTCTTCCAGTCCATCAAGCTGGCCAATGCGTCCATAGCTATGCTGTGCCTCGCCACTGCCAGCGTTTTTATCGCTATTCTCCAGCCGCTGATCAGGAAGACAGCCTTCCAGGCAAAAGAGATCACCATAGGAATGATCGCACTGGCGGGTGTGGGCTGCATTTACTTTATCCAGCCGGCAGAAAATACCTTATCGGGCATGGTGGATTTCCAGGCCGGCGTCATCTATGGCGTGCTGGCAGCTATCCTGAGCGCGGTCTTTACCATCTTCAATAAACCTTTGTCAGAAAAATATCCTTCACAACCCACTGTATTCTGGGAAATGCTGAGCGGCTTTGTAGTGATATGCCTTACACTGGCCTTTACACAGCCGGAGATGCTGCAAAACCTGCCCGTCCCACACGGCCAGGACCTGGCGGCCTTGCTTTTCCTGGCCGTGTTCTGTACGGTCATTGCGCAATCGCTTGCATTGAAAGCGCTCAAAAAGCTGGACGCCTTTACGGTGACACTATCGGTCAACCTGGAGCCTATTTACGGCATGATATTCGCATTCCTTATTTTCAGGGAAAATGAGCAGTTGAACTGGGGAGCTTTTCTCGGCATAGGGCTCATTCTCGCTTCTCTGGTGCTGCAGGTATACAACCATCGCAGGCAGTCCCGCCGGGATATGCTTAAAGGCTAACGGAGGATCACCGGATACCCCGGCATATAAAAAAGAAAAGATAGCAGGCTGCACCGGGCATTCTGCTATCTTTTTATATTAAAGAAAATCTTTGTTTTAATTTCTACCAGGCCGGACCTAGTTCAAAGGCTGGTGGTACAGGCTTTCATCCACGCTTCTTTTCACACCATAGTACTGGAATGTTTTCCTGCCGTAGCCTTTTTTAATATAGAGGTCTGTCCTACCTTCTTCAGGGATGGTAACCCAGTCTCTTGTTTTAGGCACATGCCAACGATATACAGCTACCCTGTTGTTATCTCTTCTTGTAGGTGCATAAAATTGCAAATTTTTCTCTGTATAACCCATTTTCAGCATTTGGTCGTCAGAAAACTCGTCTTCTGCCACACTAACCCAGTCTTTGGTAGTAGGGTTAAACCAACGATATACTGCTACTCTGTTCGGTCCAGGAGTTTTAAAAGCGTAGAACAACAAAGTTTTATCTGTCCAGTGCCAGTTTAACATTTGTCCCTCTTGAAACTCTCCCTCAGCTACAGTAATGTAATTTCTATCTACTTTAGAGAACCATCTATATACAGCCACAACATCATCATTATTTTGAGCTTGTGCTATATTGCCCATTAACATACTGATAGCCAAAGCAGGCACAAAGAATATTTTTTTGTTCATAATTAAATAGCTTTTTTCTGAATTCGCAACCAAAATACAATATTTTTTTGCGTACTTACAAGAATTCTTTAATTTTTTTTTGGGATATACAATTATGAACACAATACTACGAAATGAATTTGACAAAAAAGAATAGTTGATAAAAAAATATTTATTTTTTTTTATCATTTGTAGCACCCTGTTTTCCCTGCCCTTCCCGTTATATACTTCCCTGATTCCCGTCAAAAAGATTCTTATTATTAAATATAGTATTAAAAGGAAGCGTGCGCCATCTTTTTCCGATCTTTTTTACTTAACTTTGGCGCTTGCTTTTTACTAAAGACCCCTTAAAAATAAAGAACCACAAAATGTCATTACCCTCCATACTAAAACACGTATATAATAACGCTTCCGATGAATCCATCCGTAAAGGAAAGATCATCTTTCATACCGGCGGCGTACAACTTACGGAGTATGACACATTGGTAGGACATGCTACATTCAGGGTTAAGAATGACACCTATGCGGTACAGTATAAAGTATCCGTACAGAGCTTTCACGATCCGGAGCATCTGAATGTAAGATGTCAGTGCCCTTATAATATGGGACCCGTATGCCGGCACGAGGTAGCGGCCCTTTTCCACCTGAACGAGCTGGTGCAAAGCGGCTTTTTCAGCAATGTAAAGATCACCTATGACCAGCGGCATTCCGTGATAAGGATGCGGCAGATCACCTCGCACTTCATAAAGTTATTTTCTGACAGCACTATCTTTGAAGAAGCCAAAACACTGGCCAAAAAAGGTAATGTCTCCGTCACCTATGCCAAGGATGAAGAAGTAAGGGCGGATGTTAAGGCGGACGGCAAAAAATTCCCGGTCATCATCAGGCAGAATGAGGAGCGCTATTTTGATACCTCCTGCACCTGCGATCATACCCAGCATCCGCTGTGTGTGCATAAGGCCGCCGTGCTCCTGGATATAGAGCACCGGCATGGGCCGCATTATTTCAATACCCTCCGCAACTGGGACATACAGAAAAATAAGCTGCTCGGACTGTACGGCTATTCCCTGGAAGACGACCTGGCGGGCAAATTTGAGTTTTATTACCAGGAAGGTAAACCCTTCCTGAAAGTGCTGGACCCGTCCATCAAAAAGATCGACACGTCCGTTGAAAATACGAAAAGCGTGATCGCCTCGGAGCAGGCCGTCAAGCCCAGCAATATACTATACAAGCAGATAGGCATCCTGCTCAACCACGACAGCGAATATTACCCCTATATCAGCTTCGACCTGATAGCCGGTGAAGTGGACGACAATGAGCATATCTTCGTAAAGGATATGGAAAAGCTGTCTCCCGGCACCTATATCTCTCCGAACCAGCTGCGTGACAGGGATAAGGTCGTGATCGCCAACCTGAAAAAGATACAGTCGGAAGAGCTGATCAAGCATATCAAACGGAACTCCCCGTTCGGGGAATTCATGGAAAATATCGGCCAGGACCTGAAGGACAGCCCGGACCAGGAGCTCATCCACCAGGCCTACGAGTTTTACCTGCCCCGTTATAAAAGGCTGCTGGACCAGATGAGCGAGATGCCCCTGGTCTATTACCTGCCTTTGAAAAAGCCGTTCACCAAGAATAACATAGAGAAGATAAAATTCTCCCCTAAGCATTTCCAGGTGCAGCTCTATATCCGGCAGCTAAAGAATAAGGATAAAAAAATAGATATCCGGTACAGGATAGAAGACCAGATATATACCCGGCAGGAAATACAGGTGCTGAACACCGCGCTGATCATGATCGACCATACGGTGTATGCCGCCCAGGATGAAAATACGGTAAAATCCATCCTGCACCTTTCCCAGAGCGCCGGGGAGGTCATTCCTGCCAAAGACTGGGAAACCTACCTGTCCGACACTTTACTGCCGCAGATAGATTCGCTGTCGGTGGACTTTGACCCGGCCCTGAAGCTGATCGTGGACGGCGTGGAGCCGCAACTGAAGCTACAATTCAGCGAAACGGAACGCAATATGGTCTTTAAGCCGGTATTCAATTACCACGGTGTGGACAAATACTGGCTGGACTACTCTGCCGCCATCATCGCGGAAAAGGGCAAAGTGGTGATGATAGACCGTAATGAGGCCGCAGAGCAGACCTTCCTGACCTTCCTGCGCCACGCCCATGAATCTATGCAGGAAAGCCGCAAGGCCGCCGCCTTCCTGCTGCCGGCCAATGCCGCGCTTAAAGGCAAATGGTATTTCACCTTCATGGAGCAGTTAAAAGAGCTGCAGATCACCATTGAAGGCTATGACGGGCTGAAGGAATTGAAGATCAATCCCAACAAGCCGGTCACCAATATACAGATCACCAGCGGCATAGACTGGTTCGATGCCAATATGGAAGTACAGTTCGGTGACAACGTGGTAAAGATATCCGATATTAAAAAAGCGCTGTCCAATCACCAGGCGCATATCAGCCTGAAGGACGGCAGCATCGGTATCCTCACAGACGACTGGATAGAAAAATACGGGCTGCTGATGAAAATGGGCACCCTCAATAAGGACGGGCAGTCCTTAAGGGTGAAACAGATCCACTTCTCGGTGATAGATACCCTGGCGCTGGAATCAGGGGCCGACCCTACTCTCCTGCAACTGGCGGAGAAACGGGAAAAGCTCAACAATTTCGATTTCGACAAGCACCTGGAGGCCAATGCCCTCCCGGATAATGTCAATGCGCAGCTACGACCTTACCAGCAGGCCGGCTTCAAATGGTTCCAGTTCCTGGAAGAAACCGGCTGGGGAGGCATCCTCGCGGATGATATGGGTCTGGGTAAAACACTCCAGACGCTGACCTTCCTGCAATCAGTACAGAACCAGGCCCCCGGGGCAAGGTTCCTCGTAGTATGCCCGACCTCCCTGATGTATAACTGGGAAAGTGAATTATCCAAATTCACCCCTTCCCTGAGCTATCATATCCATCATGGTACCAACAGGGGGCATTTTGACATCCTGAAGCATCCTGTCAATGTGCTGATCACGTCTTACGGAACGCTCCGGAGCGATATTAAAAAGCTGACATCCATCACCTTCGATTATGTGATCCTGGATGAATCCCAGGCTATCAAAAACCCGCTGTCCCAGGTAGCCAAAGCGTCTATGCTGCTGAATGCCAAAAACAGGATAGCGCTGTCAGGTACTCCTATCCAGAATAATACATTCGACCTGTATGCCCAGATGAACTTCCTGAATCCCGGCATGCTGGGCAGCATGGAGTTCTTTAAAAGCGAATTTGCCACGCCTATAGATAAGATGCAGGATGCTGACGCCAAAATGCACCTTAAAAAGCTGATCAACCCGTTCCTGTTAAGACGCACCAAGGAACAGGTGGCTCCGGACCTTCCGGCCAAATCTGAAATGGTGATGTACTGTGAGATGGGCACCAAGCAGCGAAAAATATACGAAGCCTACAGGAATTCCTTCCGCTCCCAGATATTAGGAGAGATTGACGAGAAAGGTATAGAGCGCAGCCATATGAGCATCCTCACCGGGCTGACGAAGCTGCGCCAGATATGCGATTCTCCGGCCATCCTTACCGGTGAGGAGTATGAGAACCACTCCATCAAGATAGAAGAGCTGGCCCGGGAAATGTCTGAAAATATGAAAGGTCATAAAGCGCTGGTCTTTTCCCAGTTCCTGGGGATGCTCCACCTTATCAAGGAAGAGCTGGACAAGCAGGGTATTCCTTATGTGTACTTTGACGGCAGCACCAGCTCCGGGGACAGGGAAAAAGCCATCCAGGAATTCCAGAACCAGGAAAGCTGCAGGGTATTCCTGATCTCCCTGAAAGCGGGCGGTGTGGGTCTGAACCTCACGGCAGCGGATTACGTGTACCTGGTAGACCCATGGTGGAATCCCGCGGTGGAGCAGCAGGCCATAGACCGTACCCACCGTATAGGCCAGACAAAGAATATTTTTGCATACCGTATGATCTGTAAAGACACCATAGAGGAAAAAATATTGCAATTACAGGACAGGAAGCTCGGACTGGTAAAAGACCTCATTTCCGAAGACAATGCCTTCCTTAAAAAGCTGACCAGGGAAGATGTGGAATATTTGCTGAGCTAAGTAGCTGCCAAAAGCGGTACAAGCCCGCTGCATAGTCATAATAATTCAATATATTTGAAGCATAGAACATTCTTATTGGCTTATGGTACACCATACAATCACCCGATTATCAGCAGTCATTATACTGCTCCTGTGCAGCCGGATTGCCGGTTTTGCCCAGGCCCAGGATACCCTGCAGCCTGATCTCGCACCCTTTATTCCATCCGCTGCGCCGCAGATAAAAGCGGAAGATGTACAGATGCAGGTTGACAAGCAGGCTACTTTCCCGGGCGGGAACCAGAATATCAATCCCTTTATAGCTAAAAATATCGTATATCCTCCCGAGGCTATAGCACAGGGCATAGAAGGCAGGGTCACTGTCTCTTTCACGATCACCAAAGAAGGCAAGGTAACCGATGTGAAAGTACGGAAGCCGGTGCATCCGCTCCTGGATGAGGCTGCTATCAATATCATTAAGAAAATGCCGCAATGGGAACCGGCTATGTTTAAAAACGAACCGGTCAATACCCTTTATACCATACCCATCAATTTTAAATTGCAGTAACACTATACAAGGCGGTCACAAATGTGACCGCCTCGCTTTTCTAATATCTTCTGTCGCGGTATTACTTCGCAACAATGGTTTTTACATTTACAAACTCTATTAAGCCGTTACGGGATAATTCCCGCCCGTAACCGCTTTCCTTAATGCCGCCGAACGGCAAGGCCGGCTCTGAAACCACGCAGGAATTGACATTGACCGTCCCGGCATCCACCAGCAGCTCTGCGATCCGGAAAGCCCGCTCCTCATCCCGGGAAAATATCCCGCCGCCCAATCCGAAGACGGTATCATTCGCTATCCTGACAGCTTCTTCTTCCGATGCTACGCTAATGACGATCGCTACCGGTCCGAAGAATTCCTCACTGTAAGCCGGCATACCCTTAGCTACGCCGGCCAGGATCGTAGGCGGGTAATAAGCGCCTTCCCTGTCGGGGATATAGCCGCCCATAACCATACGGGCTCCCAATGCCACGCTTTCCTCTACCTGCCGGTGCAGGTCATTTCTCAGGTCTTCCCTCGCCATTGGCCCCAGCTTACAGGAAGGCGCCGCGGGGTCTCCCATTTCATATTGCCGCATTTCCTCAGATAGCAGGGCTATAAATTCCTCTTCTACGGCCTTATGCACAATAAAGCGTTTGGCGGCAATACAGCTCTGCCCGGCATTGTTCATCCTTGACTGTGCCAGCGCCCTGGCCGCCAGCCGGAGGTCCGCATCTTCACACACGATATAGGCATCGCTGCCGCCCAGCTCCAATACCTGCTTCTTGATGTATCGGCCTGCCGTTGCCGCGATCTTTTTACCCGTTGCAGTGCTGCCGGTAAATGTAACAGCCTGAACAGCGGGATGCGCTATAAAATATTCCGTGTCTTCTGCCCATATGATCAATGCCCGGAAGACACCTTTCGGTAAACCGGCGTCCTTCAGTATCGATTCGATAGCCAGGGCGCAGCCGGACACATTAGAAGCGTGCTTGAGCAGCATCGCATTGCCGGCCAGCAGCACAGGACCCATTACCCGGAATACCTGCCAGTAAGGGAAATTCCAGGGCATCACTGCCAGCACAGTACCCAATGGCCTGTAAGCCACATAGCTCTTCCTGTTGCTCGTTGGTATCATTTCCGGCTGCAGGAATGCCTCGGCATGAGCCGCATAATAACGGAGAGAGACGGCACTTTTTTCCAGCTCGGCCACACTCTGGCTGATCGGCTTCCCCATTTCGGCTGTGGCAATGGCAGCATAGCGGTGCAGTCCCGATTCTATCACAGCAGCTATCCTGAGTATAAAATCTGCCCGCTCCCTCACGGTGCATGTTTTCCAGCGCTCAAATCCCTCGCTACTGTTCTGGAGCACCTTATCAAACCCGGATGCTTCCAATACGGTATAGCTTGCTATCGCTTTGCCATCAGCCGGGTTAACAGATGTTACGGATGTTGTCATAATTAAAAGGTTGTATAGCAAATTTAAGCTATAATGCAACACTGAACCGCAGCAGCCCGGGCAATCAAATTAAAACAAATTATTTTATATTTGTTTATAAAAAATGTAAATAAAAAAAAAATGAAATTGGGCAACAGAGCATTCTACATCGTCATGAGCATTTCAGGACTGCTTGCCTGTATCCTGTTAGGATGGTTAAGGTACCGGCAATATCATACCCATGCGGAAGTCCTGTTTGAGCAATTTGATATTTACAATAATGACAGCCTGCTGCTGTCGGAAAACCTGCAGGTACGGAAACCTCCGGGCGATGCAGAAAGGAAACAGGAAGTGTCTTACTTTTATTTTGATCCCAATACAGCCACAGCAGAAGAGCTGATCAGCCTGGGCCTTGCGCCCCGGGTGGCGCACACCATTGTCAGGTACAGGGACAAGGGCGGCAGGTTCTACCAGCCGCAGGATTTCAAAAAGATCTATACGCTTTCTGAAAAAGATTACCAGAGGCTGCTGCCTTACATCAGGATCGCCTCACCCGGGCAAAGGGCTTCCTCTCCGGAAGCTCCCGGCTACACGCCTAAAACCAATCACCCTATTGACATCAATGCCGCGGACGCTGCCGTATGGATGCTGCAGAAAGGTATAGGCGCCGCTTTCGCCGGGAGGATCGTAGCCTACAGGGAAAAGCTGGGCGGATTCCTTTATAAAGAGCAGCTCCGGGAAGTGTACGGACTGCCGGACAGCACCTACCAGGCCCTGCTGCCCCACATGTTCATCTCCGACAGCACTGTACGCAAGATCAATGTCAATACTGCCACTGAAGAAATGCTTGCGGCGCATCCCTATATCGGTCGGCGCATGGCGGCGGCCATTATCCGCCTCAGGACAGACCTGGGCCGGTACTCCAAAATGGAAGATTTAAGAATGGTCCCCTTGATAAATGAAGAAAATTATCGTAAAATTGCACAATATTTGACCGCAGAATAAACTTATTTTAATAATCACACACAATATATGGATTTCAATTACACGGATACTCAGCAGGAGATAACGGCTATGATCAAAGATTTTGCCGCAAAAAAGATAAAGCCCCGGATGATGGAATGGGATGAAAAGCAGATCTTCCCTGTCGAGTTGTTTAAAGAGATGGGACAATTGGGTCTCATGGGCGTATTGGTGCCCCAGGAATACGGCGGCTCCGGGCTGAGCTATTTCGAGTATGTAACGGTGGTGAGTGAAATTGCCAGGGTATGCGGTTCTATTGGCTTATCCACCGCAGCGCACAATTCCCTGTGCACCGGCCATATACTGTATTTCGGGAACGAAGAGCAAAAGAAAAAATATTTACCCAAATTAGCCACCGGTGAATGGATCGGAGCCTGGGGTCTCACAGAGGCCAATACCGGCTCTGATGCCGGCAATATGATGTGCACCGCTGTCAGGGACGGTGATGGCTGGATCATCAACGGCACCAAGAACTGGATCACGCACGGCATTTCCGGGGATGTGGCAGTTTTACTGGCACGTACCGGCGAACCAAGGACCAAGAATAATGTAACGGCTTTCATCATAGAAAAAGGCACACCGGGCTTCAGCGCTGGTAAAAAAGAAAATAAGCTGGGCATGCGCGCTTCAGAGACCGCAGAGCTAGTATTTGATAATTGCCGCATTTCTGATGCCCAGCGTATGGGTGAGGTCGGTGAAGGCTTCAAGCAGGCCATGAAGGTGCTGGACGGCGGCCGTATCTCCATAGCAGCCTTATCCCTGGGTATCGCAAAAGGAGCTTATGAAGCTGCTGTACAATATTCCAAAGAGCGCCACCAGTTCGATCAGCCTATCAGCAATTTCCAGGCTATCGCGTTCAAGCTGGCCGATATGAAAGTAAAAATAGAAGCTGCTGAAGCGCTTATCTACCAGGCAGCCGACCTGAAAAACCGCGGAGAGAAGATGACCAAGGAGTCCGCTATGGCCAAATACTATGCTTCCGAGATCTGCGTGGAGATCGCTACAGATGCCGTACAGGTGTTCGGCGGCTATGGCTATACCAAGGATTTCCCTGTCGAAAAGTATTACAGGGATTCTAAATTATGTACCATAGGAGAAGGCACCACAGAGATACAGAAGCTGGTGATCTCCAGGGATATCCTTTCCTAAGCTATACTATACAGCCCAAAGAGGCTGTCTAAGAAAAATAAACAACCCTGTCATATGGAGCCAAGCCGAATATGGACAGGGTTGTTTACTTATACAGATCACATATTTCGACAGGCTCAGTGTGACACAACAGGCTCTCCCTGTGACAAATCCCCAACCGTCAGGCTGAGCCACGTCGAAGCCTTGATAAAACCATTATAAATCCACCCTTCGACAAGCTCAGGGTGACATAACAAGCTCCCTGTAACAAATCCCCAACTTTCAAGCTGAGCCCCATCGAAGCCTTGATAAAGCCATTATAAATCCACCCTTCGACAAGCTCAGGGTGACACCATACGCTCAATGTGACAAATCCTACCAACTGTCAGGCTGAGCACCGTCGAAGCCCTGCTACAACCATTAATCCACCCTTCGACAAGTACCCTGTGACACAACAGGCTCCTCGTAACAAATCCCCAACTGTCAGGCTGAGTCCCGTTGAAGCCCTGATAAAGCCATTATAAATCCACCCTTCGACAAGCTCAGGGTGACACAACAGGCTCCTCGTAACAAATCCCCCAACTGTCAGGCTGAGCCCCGTCGAAGCCCTGCTACAACCATTATAAATCCACCCTTCGACAGGCTCAGGGTGACACAACAGGCTCCCTGTGACAAATCCCTCAACTGTCAGGCTGAGCACCGTCGAAGCCCTGATAAAGCCATTATAAATCCACCCTTCGACAAGCTCAGGGTGACACCATACGCTCAATGTAACAAGATATACTCCAAGTGGCACGTCCCCAACTGTCAGGCTGAGCACCGTCGAAGCCCTGCTAAAACCATTATAAATCACCCTTCGACAAGTTTAGGGTGACACCATACGCTCAATGTGACAAATCCCTCAACTGTCAGGCTGAGCACCGTCGAAGCCCTGATAAAGCCATCATAAATCCACCCTTCGACAAGCTCAGGGTGACACAACAAGCTCCATTTGACAATAAAAGAGGCTGCGGGCCGCTGCAGGTATGAGATAAAAAAAATCCTGTCCGCCGTACCGGCAGGACAGGAACAAAATAAAGTCGATCTCAGGTATTATCTTGCGGCAATGATCGCGGCAAAATCATCTGCCTTCAACGCCGCGCCGCCTATAAGACCGCCGTCAATATCCGGCTGGGCAAACAGCTCCTGCGCATTCTGGGCATTACAGCTACCACCGTATAAGATAGTCGTATTATCAGCCGCTTCCTGTCCGTATTTGCCGGCTACCACGCTCCTGATATTGGCATGCATATCCTGCGCCTGCGCCGATGTGGCAGTCTTGCCCGTGCCTATAGCCCAGATAGGCTCATAAGCTATCACGATCCTGGCCATAGCCGCCCCGTCCAGATGGAACAGGCTTTCCGCGATCTGGGCATTGACAAAGTCATTCTGTGTACCGGCTTCCCTTATTTCCAGAGGCTCGCCGCAACAGAAGATCACATCAAGTCCTTCAGCAAGCGCGGTATTCACTTTTTCTGCCAGCAGCGCGTTATCCTCCCGGTGGTATCCCCTGCGCTCACTGTGTCCCAGGATAACGTATTTACAGCCCAGCGCTTTCAGCATAGCAGCGCTTACATCGCCGGTATAGGCACCGGAAGTCTTCTGGTGACAATCCTGACCTGACACAAAAAAGCCTGTGGTATCTTTCAGTAATCCGGCTACCCTGTCAATATATACATACGGCGGAGCGATCACCACTTCCGTATGCTCCGGCAGGCTGATCTGCTTTGCAGTCAGCGCTGTCACCAATTCATTGCACGCCGCCGGGCTTAAATTCATTTTCCAGTTGCCGGCCACTATTTTTTTCCTTGCCATTTTTGTTGAATAGAATTATTTATTTTAAACAATATGATCGTATATATTTTTCAGAACGGTTATTTCCGCCTCCGATAAGGTCCTGTTTCTCCTGCTCATCATACGGTTAGCCGCCTCTACAGCTTTCTCAAACCGGTAAACAACACCTTCTCCTGTACCGCCCCAGGTAAACGCCGGTATATATTTATCCGGGAAGCCGGAACCGAATACATTACAGCTCACTCCCACTACCGTCCCGGTATTGAACATGGTATTAATGCCGCATTTGCTGTGGTCGCCCATCAGCAGACCGCAGAACTGCAGGCCGGTACTTTCCTGCGCTCCGTTTTCTATGTTCCAGACCTTTACCGTATTATAATCATTCTTAAGGTTACTGCAATTCGTATCAGCGCCCAGGTTGCACCATTCGCCCATCACCGCGTTGCCTAAAAAGCCATCATGCCCTTTATTGCTGTTATTGAAGACCACGATATTATTCACTTCTCCGCCTACCTTGCTACCCTCGCCTATAGTGGTGGCGCCGTACACCTTAGCGCCCATCTTCAGAACGCCATGATCTTTCAGCGCAAAGGGTCCGCGTATCATACAGCCTTCCATGACCTCACTATCTGCGCCGATGTAGACCGGGCCTGTGCGGGCATTGATAATGCAGGGACCTATCACTGCACCGGGCGCCACAAAGATATCTTCCCTTTCGCCGATCACCGTCACATGGTCGGGCAGCTTCTGGCTGTATTGCTGTACCTGTATGGCATCAAAATCAGACCGTATAGCAAAATCGTTACAGGCAAATATATCCCAGGGCTTAACCAGCCTGGCAGCATCCCTGTGGATGCCCGTATGGGAAGACAGGCTGCAGGCCGCATACAGCGCTTCCAGGTCACTCAGAGGCTCAGCGGAACGGTAAGCGATAGTACGCTGCTCAGTGTCAGCCAGCACCTGCCCCCTTTCCAGCTGGTGGATGGCCTCCACCAGGGGCATATTCGCAAAATAGGCCGCATTGATGTACAGGGTATCTTCATTGGCTGCGCCGGAAGCATACAGGGGCTGCAGTTCCGGTGCTGTAAGAATACCGGTATCGGCACCCAGGAAAAAATCCCAGCGCTCCTTCATGGTCCAGATACCGCAGAGGATGTGAGCCACGGCTCTTGTCTGGGTAAAAGGATAGAGCTGTTTTCTTAAAGTATCGTCAAATAAGATATAATTCATAATATGAAGATTTTATTTGGACCATTTTTCCAGCTGCCTGACGGTAGCCTGCATATCCTTGGAAAGCGGCGCCTGTATGTGTATATCATGTCCGCCGGCATCCTTAAAATGCACTTCAAAGGCATGCAGGGCCAGGCGCTGCAGGATAGGCTGCTCTTCCAGCTCATTAATGGATAGCTTAAATTTCTTCTTGATCTCCGAAAGATAGACGGGACTGCCTTTCCCATACAGCGGGTCGCACACCACCGGGTATCCCAGGTCATGCATATGCACCCTGATCTGGTGGGTCCTCCCGGTAAAGATCTGCAGCTTTACCAGCGAATAGCCCGCAAAGTTCTGCAGGACCTCGTAGTCCGTCCTCGCCTCTTTTCCCCTGGCGTTCACCACCATCTTGCCTTTCAGGGTAGGATGCGGCATAATGCCTTTCCGGATGCTGCCGTCCAGCTGAGCCGGGTTGCCCTGCACCAGCGCCAGGTAATATTTGTCAATATTCCTGCTCAGGAAAAGGCTGCTCATATACCGGTGCGTCTCCTCATCTTTAGCAAAGACGATCAGCCCGCTGGTATCCCTGTCAATACGGTGCACGACGAATAATTTACCATACCGGCTTTCCGCGAGCTTCAGGAGGTTGGCCTTTTGGGTATCAAACCTGTCCGGGATGCTCAGCAAGCCGGAGGGCTTATTAAACGCGACGAGCTGTTCATTTTCAAATACAACCTCTGGTTTCATGCTTCGTTATCAAAATATTGGGTCAAACATTCCTCTTCCCCGCCTCTCATTAAGGCCGCGTCCTTTTTCGTTTTGTCCTTGAACCCGCATAAATGCAGCAGGCCATGAAAGATAACACGGTGCAGCTCGCGTTCATAGGAGGTATTAAATTGTTGCGCGTTCTCCGCGATACGGGTGACGCTGATATAGATTTCAGCCTGTAAGTGCTGCGCCTCTTCCGAAAGATCAAAGGTTATAATATCGGTATAGGTATCATGCCGGAGGAAGTCCTGGTTGATCTGCAGCAGGTAGGCATCATCACAAAATATATAGGTGATATCCATTTTGCTGACAGCCGGGAGATAGCGGGCTACAATGTTGTCCTTCAGGAACCTTTTGAGCCTCAGCCTGTCCTTAAGCCGTGCCCTTACGCCTTCCTCATAAAAAAAAACTGCCATAGCCTTACATGGATTTCAATGCTTTCACGCCCCGGTACACCCGGAACACACCATATAATATAAAGACCGTTATCAGGATCCAGGACATAGTAATTCCTATTTCGAAAACACCATCCGGCAACAGTCCCTTATTGATCCTGTACGCTGATATGACTGCTATAGCTATATATAAAAGGCCCATAAAAACGCCCAGCATTCCCTGTAAGCGTAACGAAGCCTTTTTCCTGTTCTCTTCCGGCAAAAACTGACTCATAGATATATTGTAAAAAATTTATAATTCCCGCAAAGTTAATCTTTAAATGCGATATACCTCTCCGTTCAGCGGATTTACTTGATGCGGTCCGCGAGCTTTTCCAGTAGCTTTTCCAGGAAATGCGCATCAGTATCATCAAAGGTATCATACAATTCGCTGTCCGCGTCCAGCACCGCCGCCACCTCTCCGTTCACCATGAGCGGCACCACGATTTCCGACCTGGAGAGCGCGCTGCAGGCGATATGTCCCGGGAATTGATCCACATCCGGAACCACAATGGTAGCCGCCTGCTGCCAGGCCGTCCCGCAGACGCCTTTCCCTTTCGATATACGTGTACAGGCCAGCGAACCCTGGAACGGTCCCAGCACCAGCTCTTCCGGCGTATCTGTCAGGTAAAACCCTATCCAGAACCAGCCGAATTCCGTCTTCAGCACAGCGCATATATTGGCCATATTGGCAATAAGGTTGGATTCATGAGCAATGATCGCTTCCAGTTGCTCCAGAACATGCCTATATTTTTCCTGTTTCCCGGAAACCCCGGAAATTTTATAATCAAATGCCATACACAAATGTATTTAATAAAAAACAAAAAGACCAATCGATAAAGTATCGACTGGTCCTGTCAGTTATAATGAATATTTTTTTAAAGAGCTTACCGGGTGGTAGGTGTAAAGCTGAAAGTATATTTCAGGCTTATGGTATTCAGGTTGAATTTAGCCGATTCTGTCTGGAACACCTGGTCCCAGCCCACTGCATGGTACTGGATCTCGGTTTTGCCGACCCTGTAATTATTAAAAGGCAGGAAGAACTGTATTCCCAGGGTAGACCTGTTCAGGAAATCGCTGGTCGTATTCCGCCATCTCAGGCCGGCATACAGGGACGCATAGGTACTGGCCCAGGTATTGCCTTTGCCCATATCCATATGCTCAGTATAGTAATAGGACAGCTTATTGCCCTGCTCCTCTATTTCAAAAATATCTCCGTATACATTTTTCTGCTTGTTCAGGTAGATGCCGGCTCCCAGCCCCATACGGAATTCCAGGATCGCTGTCTGCCGGATAGGATTGGTCATAAGGTTGATATCGAACTGCGGAAGGAACATCAGCGAGTTGAACGAGCGTGTTATCTTCTCCCCGCCGCCGGTAGGATACATATCAGCATTACCCAGGGTGTCCCTTGGAATAAACCCGATATTATTATATTTCTGATTATAGCTGTAGGAAAAGCTGTTAAAGGCCAGGCCCCCGCTTACCGTCATGCTGAAATTCTTATCCAATGCCAGTTCATAGAATCCCCCTATTACAGGCATAACGCTCATATTCCCTTTCAGGGATTTGGTGATTCCCGTTTTAGACTCTACCGAATTATTAATGTTATTCACACCCAGGCTTCCAAAAAGACCCGCCCGATCAAACCGATCATGGTATTGCGCTGATGCGGCAGTTGAAACCAGGAGAGCCAGTGCACCCACACTACAAGTTAACAGTTTTTTCATTTTCGTTTATTTTGTCTAAAATTTGCTCAAATATATAAATTTGTATCTGATTTTTTTAACAAGAAATAAAAAATTATTTTACAATTTTTATACTACCAAAAAAATTTCTATATTTGAATCAGTAATTTTTATGATATAATAAACTTTTTTGCCTTATTTTTGTCAAAAATATAAAAGCAACAGTAAATATTAAACTTCATAACAGCATGAAACACTTTATACATATCATTATAACGGCTTGTTTACTGGGGTTTTCTTATTTATCCCAGGCGCAACAGCAGGATAATAAAGGCATAATATCAAATGAAAGCATCAATCTCTATACCTACCCCAACCCGGTGGTCAATAAGCTGAATGTAAAGCTATCCAGCAATCTGAAGCAGCAGGTCTATAAAGTAGAGATCGTCAATGTGGTGGGCAAAAAGCTGAGAGAACAGCAATTGCTGGACCGCAATACCACGGAATTATCCTTCAATGACCTGGACGATGTCCCGCAGGGCGTGTACCTTGTGATCGCGCGGGATGAATATGGGAAAATACTTCAATCCAACAAGTTCCTTATCAGTAAATAAGCGCTTGTAAAAAATTTAAATGCGGAAATCTTACGATTTCCGTTTTTTTATTTAATTTCCTTTGAGAAAACCTGCCGGTTGGGTTACCCTTTTTAAAATATAGAATATAAAGAAAAACACAAGGTATGAGTAAAGCAGAATGGAGACCGGATATCGACCCGGAACAGGAGAAGAAGCTGATATTACGCGAGTACAGGGGTCTGCTGCGCGCGCTGAAAAGCCGTTTGAAGAAGGGTGATAAGAAGACGGTAAGAAGGGCGTTCGAGATCGCCTCGGAAGCCCACAGGGATATGAGAAGGAAATCGGGAGAGCCTTATATCTTCCATCCTATCGCCGTGGCCAGGATCGTGGTGGAAGAGGTAGGCCTGGGCGTGACCTCTGCCTGCTGCGCCCTGCTGCATGATGTAGTTGAAGACACGGAAATAACCCTCCAGGACATAGAAGCGGAATTCGGAACCATTTATTCCAAGATCATCGATGGGCTGACCAAGATATCCAATATTGTGGACACATCAGCCACGGAATCCATGCAGGCTGAAAATTTCAGGAAGATATTGCTCACGCTTGCAGACGACCCCCGCGTGATCCTGATCAAGATGGCGGACCGCCTGCATAATATGCGTACCTTAAGCAGCATGGCCCGCCAGAAGCAGCTTAAGATCGCTTCAGAGACCTCGTACATCTATGCGCCGCTGGCACACCGCCTGGGCCTGTACGAGATCAAGACCGAATTCGAAGATCTCGCTTTGAAATATACCGAGCCGGAGATCTATGTGGATATTGCGCAGAAGCTGCAGGAAAGCAAGAAGGAAAGGACACGCTATATCAACGAATTCATCAGGCCGATCAAAGAGGAGCTGGAAGAGAACGGGCTGGTGTTCCGCATTTTCGGGCGCCCGAAGTCCATTCATTCCATCTACAATAAGATGAAGAAAAAGAAAGTGGAGTTCAACGAAGTGTACGATCTCTTCGCCATCCGTATCATTGTGGATGCTCCCAAGGAAAAGGAAAAAGCGGAATGCTGGAAGGTATATTCGTTCATTACCAACCACTACGCGCCCAATCCCGACAGGAGCAGGGACTGGATCAGCTTCCCGAAAAGCAACGGCTACGAATCCCTGCATACGACCGTAATGGGTCCCGGCGGCCGGTGGGTAGAGGTGCAGATCAGGAGCGAAAGGATGAATGAGATAGCGGAAAAGGGCCTGGCCGCACACTGGAAGTATAAGGACGGCAATACGCAGGACAGCAAGCTGGACCTCTGGCTGAAACATATCGCGGAGGTGCTGAACAACCCGGACACCGATACCGTGGATTTCGTAAAGGATTTCAAGCTGGACCTGTTTACCGAAGAGATCTATGTATATACCCCCAAAGGCCAGATGCGGGTGCTGCCGCAGGGCGCCACCGCGCTGGATCTTGCATTCGATATCCACTCTGAGCTGGGTGCAAGATGCATAGGCACCAAGATCAATTACAAGCTGGCCCCTATCAGCCAGGTGCTGAAAAACGGCGACCAGGTGGAGGTCATTACCTCCTCCAAGCAAAAGCCATCTGAAGACTGGCTGCATTTCGTGGTGACCGCCAAGGCCAAATCAAGGATCAAGTATTACCTGAGGGAAGAAAAGCGTGAAAAAGCGGAGACCGGGAAAGAGGTATTCCTGAAAAAGCTCCGGCATACGGAGATCCCGCCCGGCAACCAGCATTTTATACACGAGATCATCAACCATTACAAATACAGCAATCCCACCGATTTTTACTACGCCGTTGCGGTAGGCAATATTGACCTGAAAGACCTGAAGGACTTTACCGTAAAAGGCGATAAGCTGATCCATAAAGATAAGCTGAGGGAGAAAGAGCAGCCCGTACCGCCGCCGCATCATACGGAAACCGAGATCAAGCCGAGCAAGGAAGAGCTGATCATTTTCGGTGAAAGTTCGGATAAGATATTATATGAGCTGGCCATGTGCTGCCAGCCCATCCCGGGAGACGATGTATTCGGCTTTATAACTACGGGCAAGGGTATGATCATCCACCGGACCAATTGCCCCAATGCGGCCCACCTGATGGCCAATTACGCCCACCGGGTGGTCAAGACCAAATGGGCCAAGAACAAGGAGATATCCTTCCTTACGGGCGTAAAGCTGACCGGGCTGGACGATGTGGGTATCATACAGGGCATTACCAATATCATAACAGGAGATATGAAGCTGAATATGCGGTCCATCAGCATTGATTCCACCGACGGTGTCTTCGAAGGCACTATTATGGTGTTCGTGCATGACAAGGAAGAATTTGACGTACTGTGCAAAAAGCTCAGTAATATCAGGGGCATCAGCAAAGTAGAGCGTATAGATTCCGACGGCAACGTCCAGCAGGTGATCTAAGACCTTGCATAACGATATAGCACATAAAACAAACCGTCCGCTTTTGGAAAGCGGACGGTTTATATTTTATAGCATAGCAATACCAGGCTTGCTTACTCCCATTCTATGGTTGCAGGCGGCTTCGAGCTGATGTCGTACACCACCCTGTTAATGCCTTTTACTTCATTGATGATCCTGTTGGAAACCAGCTCCAGGAATTCGTAAGGCAACCTGGACCAGGTAGCGGTCATAAAGTCAATGGTATTGGCAGAGCGTACGGCAGCGGTGTACTCATAGGTCCTTTCATCGCCCATTACCCCTACCGATTTCACCGGCAGCAACACTACAAAGGCCTGGCTGACCTCATCATACAGGTTATGCCTGTACAGCTCCCGGATAAAGATATCATCCGCTTCCTGGAGGATGCGCACCTTTTCCTCGTCCACTTCGCCCAGCACACGAATACCCAGACCCGGCCCGGGGAAAGGATGACGGTACACCAGCTCTTTCGGGATACCCAGCTCCACGCCTACTTTCCTGACCTCATCCTTGAACAGCTCACGCAGCGGCTCCAGCAACTGTAAATGCATATCTTCCGGCAACCCGCCTACGTTATGATGCGATTTAATGGTTGCAGACGGCCCTTTAACGGATTGCGATTCTATCACATCGGGGTAGATGGTACCCTGCGCCAGGAAAGCGGCATCGCCGAATTTTTTGGATTCTTCATTGAAAACCTCCACGAAATCCCTGCCTATGGACTTCCGTTTGGCTTCAGGATCACTGATGCCTTTCAGGTTCCCCAGGAATCTTTCCGAGGCATCCACCATTTTGATCTGCATTTTAAAATGCCTGCCATAATTCTCCATGACCTTCTTGCCTTCATCCTTACGGAGCAGGCCGGTATCTACGAAAATGCAGGTCAGCTGGTCACCGATAGCCTTATGGATCAGCACAGCGGCCACGGAGGAGTCCACACCGCCGGAAAGACCTAAAATAACTTTCCTGTCTCCCACCACTTTTTTGATCCGCTCAACTTCCGTCTCTATAAAGCCCTTCAGCACCCATTGCTTCTCAGCGCGGCAGATATCAAACACGAAATTGGTCAGTATCTGTGTGCCGTATTCCGAATGGGACACTTCCGGGTGGAACTGCACCGCGTATATATGCCTGTCCGCGTCGGCCAGCGCCGCTATCTCTATATTGGACCTGCCCGTAACGGTAAAGCCCGGAGGAGCTTTCGCCACTTCATCAAAGTGACTCATCCACACTACGGAATTTTCCGGCACATTTTCCAGCAACCCGCCGGGAGCAAGCACCTTAAACTCAGATTTGCCGTATTCCCCCTTTTCTCCTTTCTTGACCTCTCCGCCCAGCAAGTGCGAGATCAACTGCATACCATAGCAGATGCCCAGCACCGGTATACCCAGCTCGAACAGCTCCGGGCTTACCAAAGCCGCCTCCGCCCCGAAGACGGAAGAAGGACCACCGGAAAGAATAAGGCCTTTGGGATGCTCACGCCTGATATCCTCTACGGATGTGTTAAAAGGAACGATCTCGGTATAAACACCCATCTCACGGATACGGCGTGCTATCAGCTGGTTATACTGAGAACCGAAATCCAGTATTAAAATTTTATCCATAACAGTATATAAAAGGAAAGGTAAAAATTAAGAAAAGAGTATAGTAATGTGTATACTATACTCTTAAAAAACTTACGGTAAAAGCACGGTCATCATTATGCCTCACCCTGCGTACCGCCTACGAAAGGCACAGGAACATCCTGCTCTTTGATCACACCGTTCTGCGCTTCAAATCTCTTTACATTATCAATTAAGGCGCGCATCATTCTCTTGGCATGCTGCGGCGTCATGATCACTCTTGATTTTACTTTTGCTTTGGGAGCGCCCGGCATTAAGTTTACAAAATCTATTACGAACTCTGCAAAAGAGTGATTGATGATGGCCAGGTTAGAATAAGTACCTTCAGCTATTTCTTCTGTCAGCTCTATATTGATTTGTTGCTCCTGATTTGGATTCTGTTCCATTGTTTATTACTTTTTAGGATGAATTATTCTTAAGTATTGCAAATTTACAAAAACGGAATTACTTAATAAAAATAAATCTTGCGTTCCGTTTTCCCGGCAGTACAGGACAGCTTATATTGTCCAACCGGGCTGTCCCATTACATTGAACCTGGCGTGTCACATTGAGCCTGTCGAAATGTGACATATACTAAAAAAATCGTGTTAATATTCCGGCTGAGCCCCATGACAGGATCGTTTACTTTTCAGACACCCTCTTTTTTTATTATAAGGTATAATAGGAAGTATTGAGGTTCGGATTGGCGGTTTCCGCCTTTTCGATCTCCGTATAATCGGACAGTATCTCCGGCTTGCCCCTTTTTACGCAAACATCGTGCTCAAAGTGAACGGAAGGGCTGCCATCCTGCGTCAGGATGGTCCAGCCGTCATCAGCCGTATAGACGTGCCTGGTACCCAGGTTGATCATCGGCTCAATGGCTAGCACCATATTCTCCAGGAGCTTTTTGCCATACCCCTTACGGCCGTAATTAGGCACCTGCGGGTCTTCGTGCATTTCGCGGCCCACACCGTGGCCCACCAGCTCTCTTACCACACCATAGCCGTGCTTACCATAGGTATGCTGCTCTATCGCCCATCCTATATCGCCTGTCTTCTTACCTACCACCGCCTGTTCAATACCTTTATATAAGGATTCTTTGGTGATCCTTACCAGGTCAAGCACCTTCTGCTCCACCTCTCCCATGATGAACGTATATGCGTGGTCACCATGAAATTTGTTCTTATAGACGCCGCAGTCAATCGTTACGATATCCCCGTCCTTTAGTTCATATTTGCCCGGCAAGCCGTGCACAACGGCATCATTCACCGAAATGCACAGGGAAAACGGGAAGGGATTCCTGGGGCCGCCATATCCTTTAAAGGAAGGTATACCGCCATTATCGCGGATGAACTGCTCGGCATATGTATCTATTTCCAGGGTAGTGATACCCGGCTTTAAAATTTTAGCCACTTCTGTCAATGTGGCGCTCACCATCAATGCGCTGTGTCTTTGTACTGCTACTTCTTCGTTAGTTTTAATTATGGACATTACTGTGTTGTTTCTTACTTATAATATTTATATGCCTTCATCTTCATTATCCTCCCTCAGGGTGAGCTGCACCGTTTCAGCGGAGTTCCTGTACATCTTCACAATAGTGACGTCATACCCGTTGATCCTGATCTGGTCGCCTTCCTTTACCGGCTCATCATTATTGAATTCCGTGATCAGTCCGGACAGGGTCTCATAGTGCTCACCTTCTTCCAGCTTTACCGGGATATATTTATTGATATCCGACAGGGTCTGGTGAGCGTTCACCAGGAAGGTGGTCTCAGAGGTCTGTTCCACTATCGGCTTCTCATTATCATACTCATCCTGTATCTCTCCTACCAGCTCCTCCAGGATATCCTCCATGGTAACGATGCCGGTGATCTCCCCTACCTCATTGGTAACAACAGCCATCTGGATACGCTTCTGCTGGAATTCCTTCAGCACATTCTTGATCTTGGCCGTTTCCGAGATAAAGTTTACCGGGCGCAGCATATGGGCTATCGTCCGGGAGTCCAGGGTCGTATTCAGCATATGCTTGATGATATCCTTGGTGTACAGCACTCCCTTTACATTGTCAATGGTTTCCTCGTACACGGGGTACCTGGAATAGCCTTCCAGTATGGCAAATTCCAGCGCTTCCTTCGCCGTGCTGCTGATATCAATGGCGGAAACATTCTTTTTGAGTGTCTGGATATTGCTCACCCTCCGGTCATCAAAGTCAAATACATTCTGGATAAGGTCCCTTTCCGTCTGCTCGATCGCGCCGCCCAACTGGCTTTCCACGATGATCATTTTCAGCTCCTCTTCGGAATGGATATCGCTGCCGTGCACCGGCTTGATGCCAAACAGCCGGAGCAGTTGCGCGGCCAGGCCGTTCATGAGCCAGATAACCGGCCTGAAAACTATATAGAATATCCTTAAGGGCCAGGCTATCCTGAACGTAGTAGAGGTAGGATATTGTATCGCGATTGATTTGGGAGCCAGCTCACCGAAAACGATATGCAGGACCGTAATAATGGTAAAGCCCACGGGTATGGACAGCGCCCTGGCCGTTTCGGGTGTGATAAAGCTACCGAGGGTAGCCATAAGGATAGATTCCATTACACTCTCTCCGACCCATCCCAGTCCGAGACTGGCCAGCGTGATGCCCAGCTGGGTGGCAGCCAGGTAAGAATCCAGGTTATCAACTATCATTTTTGACACACCTGCAACGCTTTTGCTGAGATTGGGGTGCACTTCAATTTGAGAGGAACGAACTTTTACAATGGCAAATTCGGCAGCAACAAAAAATCCATTGAGAAAAACCAGGAAGATGGTTAAAAATAGCTTCCACCAGGAGATTCCGGCATCCGCCGTCAGAAGAATCAGGTGGTTAAATAAAAGGGGGTCCCCGTCCATATAGTGTTTTTTAGTGAACAATAGCCGCTTAATCCAGAGGTTGGTCACTTCTGAATTTAAACTAATGCATCATTAGCAAATATAATTATTATTTCATTGAAACAAAAAACACCGGGAAAATTAGGGCTTATTTTGCATTATTATTACGACAGGCTGACAATCGGATAATTCTTGTAAATCATTATTTATATAGGCCGCATTTATCAATAAATTAAATTTAAATTATTAATTTCGCCTGATGTATTTATATTTACTCACATTTTAACCAGATCATTCATTCATTCACACAAAAAAAGAGACAGTACAAAAATATATGGAGTCAACAGAAATAATTATCGCCGTAGTCGTAGTAGTGGCAGTAGTCGTGGGAATTTTCTTAGGCAAATCAATTTTCTCTAAAAATACGAAACAGCTCATAGATGACGCTAACCAGCAGGCCCAGAAGATCATAGATGATGCCAAAACCCACAGTGAAACATTAAAAGAAAAGAAAATCCTGGAAGCCAAAGAGCACTTTTTACAGTTAAAGACACAGTACGAAAAAGAAGAGATCCAGAAAACAAAGAAATTACAGGAAGCTGAAAACAAGTTAAGACAAAAAGAGCAGTCCCTCAACGAAAAGAATAACGCCCTGACCAAGCAGATCAATGAAAACGCGCAGCTAAGGGCCAACCTTGACAAGCAACTGGAAGCCAATGAGCTGAAGGGGCAGGAGCTGAAGAAGCTGCAGGCGCAGCACCTCGAAAAGCTGGAAAAGATCTCCGGCTATTCCGCTGAAGAAGCCAAGAACGACCTGGTGGAATCACTTAAGGAAGAGGCCCGCACCGATGCGATGTCCCATATCAAGGAGATCGTGGAAGAGGCTAAGATAAATGCATCCAAGGAAGCCCGGAAGATCGTTATCCAATCCATTCAACGTGTAGCCGCAGAACAGACCATTGAGAACGCCATCAGCGTGTTCAACCTGGAAAGCGATGAGATCAAAGGCCAGATCATAGGCCGGGAAGGACGTAATATCAGGGCGCTTGAGGCCGCTACCGGCGTGGATTTCGTCATTGACGATACGCCTGAGGCCATTATGCTTAGCTGCTTTGACCCCCTGCGCAGGGAAGTGGCACGCCTGTCCCTACAACGACTGGTACAGGACGGCCGTATACACCCTGCAAGGATCGAGGAGATCGTGGAGAAAACACGCCGCCAGCTGGAAGACCAGATCCTCGAGATCGGGGAACGTACCGTTATCGAGCTGGGCATCCACGGCCTGCATAAGGACCTGCTGAGAATGGTCGGCAAAATGCGCTTCCGTTCTTCCTACGGGCAGAACCTCCTGATGCACTCCAAGGAAACGGCCAACCTCTGCGGCATCATGGCTGCCGAGCTGGGACTGGGACAGAAAGTCATCAAGCTGGCCAAAAGAGCCGGCTTACTGCACGATATAGGTAAGGTTCCGGATGAGGAATCCGAACTGAGCCACGCATTGCTGGGCGCCAAGCTGGCTGAGAAGGCCGGGGAGCACCCTGCCGTAGTGAACGCGATCGGCGCACACCACGATGAAATGGAAATGTCCTTTATCATCTCTCCTATCGTACAGGCCTGCGATGCTATCTCCGGAGCCCGTCCGGGCGCCCGCAGGGAGATCATGCAAAGCTACCTGCAACGCATCAAGGACCTGGAAACGCTCGCTACCAATTATACCGGCGTAGAAAAAGCCTACGCGATACAGGCAGGCCGTGAGCTCCGCGTCATTGTTGAAGCGGATAAGGTGACCGACAGCGACAGCGACAGGCTCAGCTTTGAGATCGCGGATAAGATCCAGAAGGAAATGCAATACCCGGGACAGATAAAAGTAACAGTGATCAGGGAAAAACGCGCTGTCAACATAGCAAGATAGGCTTTTCTCACCTTTTCATATATAAAAACGGCTGCTCTTCAGAGCAGCCGTTTTTATTGTCTCCCCGTGCTGATGTCATATTTCGATGCCCGTTATGCTTCATGTTAAAATCTTCCATCTGCCCCGTCACTGCTGTGCCTCGCCAGCAACCCAATACACAGCAACCCTTCATTCTCCCATTTCCGTATTCCTGAACCTGACTGAAATAGCAGCGGTATCCGTATCTTTATACCAAAGCAACTAACTATGAAAGTACTCAACGCATGCCTGATAGCCAGTCCACACACCAACCTGGATGTATTCAGGCAGGTTACCTCCGGCCTGGACGGGCTGACCGTCACGGTGGAAACGGATATGGAAAAAGTGGTGGACGCACTGCATACCGGCCGATTTGACCTGCTGATGATAGACCTTGACCTGTCCAAAGAGGATTTTAAAAAGATCAGCAGGCTGACGGAAAGGGTGTTTTCCGATATCGCGACCGTTGAGCTGGATCTTTCGCAACCTCATTACATACAGTATAAGCTCCATATGATGCTGTCCAAATGGAAAGACGCCCAGTCCGACGGCAGCACTATTTTTATCGACAATCCGGATCTTCATTAAAAGACGTGCGCCCGGGTTAAAACCGGGCGCACGTTAATATGATTACTGTTCAGGTGGTATTATTCTGCCATCATTTCCCTGATCACTTCCGCGATTTCCTCCGCATTCGGTTTGGAAAAATAATCTCCGTCGGTAGCGTAGGCCGGGCGGTGGGCTTTGGCGGAAATAGTGCGTGGCGCCACATCCAGCCATTTGTAGCCGCCCTGCTTTTCCATTACCTGCTGGAACATATAAGCCGCTGCACCCCCGGGAACATCCTCATCAATGAATACGATGCGGTTGGTTTTCTTTAAAGATTCCACGATAGCATGTTCCGTATCAAAAGGCAGCAAGGTCTGCACGTCCACCAGCTCACAGCTGATGCCTTCGGGAGCGAGATACAGGTCTATAGCTTCCTGGATCACCCTCAGGGTGGAGCCGTAAGATACGATAGTGATATCATCGCCTTCCTGCAGGATCTCCGGAACCCCGAACGGTACTGTAAAGCTATCCAGGTTGTTAGGTAGTTTTTCTTTCAGGCGGTAACCGTTCAGGCATTCTATCACCAGGCCCGGCTCATCCGATTGCAGCAAGGTATTATACATACCTGCAGCCTGGGTCATATTGCGCGGCACACATACATTGATGCCTCTCAGCGCGTTGATGATCATACCCATAGGCGAACCGCTGTGCCAGATACCTTCCAGCCTGTGTCCCCTGGTACGGACGATCAGCGGGCACTTCTGTCCGCCCTTGGTCCGGTATTCCAGCGTAGCCACATCATCGCTCAGGGGCTGTAAGCCATACAGCAGGTAATCCAGGTATTGTATCTCGGCGATAGGCCGTAATCCTCTCATAGCCATACCTATACCCTGTCCTATGATCGTGGCTTCCCGGATGCCTGCATCGCAGATGCGCTCTTCACCGTACTTTTCCTGCAATCCCGCGAATGCCTGGTTAACGTCACCGATCTTTCCAACATCCTCACCGAAAGCAAATACGGCGGGGTTATTGGCAAAAGTGGTGTCAAAAAACCTGTTCAGGACCTCGAATCCGTTCAGGTTGGGGGCATCGGCATCATATGTAGCCGGTACCGCCTTTATGTGCTTCACTGCCCTGGCGCTCTGGGAGGTCAGGTGTGAATTGAATTTATCTTTTGCATCTTCCAGCAACTGGTCCCTGTAATTGGTAAGGTTGCGGGTAGCCTGGGAGGTGTTACCGGACAATGCGAGTATCTTGTTGGCGGCACGCAGCACATCCTTACGGATCGGCTCTTTTACCGCATTCAGGTCTTTAACGATAGCTGCTATGGCCTGCCCGTTGGGATGACCTTCCATGACCACCTGGTTAGCCAGGCCGGTCAACTGAGCGATCTGTTCCCTGATAGGCTCCAGGAATTTATTCCAGGCAGCCTGCCTGGCCTGTCTTGCCTTATCTTTGGCCCTTTCCTCTACTGCCACCAGGTCATCTTCACCGGCAATGGCGCTTTCCAGTATGAATTCACGCATTTTCCTGATACAGTCTACTTCTTTTTCCCATTCCAGTCGTTCCCTGGACTTATAACGCTCATGGGACCCCGAAGTAGAGTGTCCCTGGGGCTGTGTCGCCTCCTGAACGTGGAACAGCACGGGAATATGGTGCTTCCTGGCACGCTCCACGCCTTTCTGGAATGTCTCTACCAGGGCGGCATAATCCCAGGCTTTTACGGTATAGATTTCCAGACCGCTGGCCAGCTTTTCATCATACTGGAACCCGGAGGTGATCTCGGAAATGGATTGCTTGGTGGTCTGATACTTCTGCGGCACGGATATACCGTAGCCGTCATCATATACTACCACAGCAAGCGGCACCTGTAATACGCCCGCTGCATTGAGCGTTTCCCAAAACAGGCCTTCGGACGTAGAAGCATCCCCTATGGTAACAAAGCTCACCTCGTTACCTTTATTGGTAAAATTTTCGAATCCTTCAGAGGTAACGGCCGCGTTCCTGTAACATTTGGAAGCGTAGGCCACGCCCAGCGCACGGACCATCTGCCCGGCAGTAGGTGAAATATCGGAAGTGGAATGAACGGCATCCGTCAGCTTTTTAACGGTACCGTCATCATTGTACCATCGTGTCCCGTAGTGGCCGTTCATCATACGGCCCGCGGATGAGGGTTCATCAGTAGTATTGGGATTAGCGTATAATTGTGCAAAAAACGCTTCCAGGTCACTCATACCGGCAGCAAACATCAATGTCTGGTCTCTATAATATCCTGAGCGAATATCTCCCGGCTGAAAGCACTTGGCCAGCGCTATCTGGGGCAACTCCTTACCGTCTCCAAATATCCCGAATTTCGCTTTTCCCGTCAATACCTCCCTTCTTCCAATCAGGCTTGCTTCCCTGCTGGCTACTGCCAGTTCGTAATCTTTCAAAGCGATCTCCTGAAATTCTTTAAAAGACATATTTTTTTTAGTCAAAACGTTGCTTTTTTCTTTTGCCATAAATTAATATTATAGACTACAAAGATAATGTTTTGTAATTAAATGCGGGAGACGGATTGCCACAGTCTTGTCAATTTAAGTACCGACTGCGTCCGCTTTTCCGCTGTCACGTGCACAGCCTGGTAAAGTAAAAAGGTGCAGGACGACTCCTGCACCTTTTGTTAAACCCTTTTGTAACAGGTAACAATTTAATCGAATTTCATCCTATCAATGAATTCATTGATATTTTCCTTGGTCTCTCCTGTTTTTTTCTGAACCCGGCCCAGCAGCTCCTCTTCCTTTCCTTCCTCATACAGCAGGTCATCATCAGTCAGGTCTGCCCATTTTTGCTTAAGATTACCTTTAATAATGTTCCAGTTTCCTTTGATCTTATCATTTAATGTACTCATCTCTAATAGTTTTTAGAAGTTAAAGAATAAATAATAGTTCAGTCAGCCGCTTTGTCATTCAGCCGATCTGTATATTTAACCTTTATCAGGCGTAAATGGTTGGCAGCAGCTTGTTAATAATTATTTATTTACTTCTTAAAAAAGGGAGATGCCGGCTGTCCACCCGATCCAGAATTTAAGGTTATTGCCGATCATTACGGACGGGTAGCCATTATCCGAGGGGAATCCATAGCCTTCATAACGGCCTCTCCTGCCGGGCAGCACCACGGTAACGGCCGGGCCTGCATAGAAACCGACAGAATGGCTCAGGCTGTATTGATATAGCAGTTGATAACGCGCCAGCGAGTTCAGGTCATCCCAGTTGCCGGCATAAAAACCGTGACAGGACAGTTCCTGGATGAGCTCATGCCGTTCCCGCTTCGCCAACCGGTGCCCCAGCCCATACCCGAAGCTGAGCAGCCGGTACCCTTCCACCGGGTTGGCGCCTGCATGAATAATGCTGTAAAACCGGTCTGTGCCGGATTTATAGGCCAGGTTAAAAGGCTGCCATTCCATAGCTGTAACATTCAGGCTGTGCTTTCCTTTCCTGGCGACATTGATAAGTCCCACCGCAACACCAGAAAAGGTATCCGCAACATTGACCAGGCCTATCTGCACCCCTTTTACCACGGACGCGTAATTGAACAGACCGGCTACCTGCACGCCGTTCATGCTTTTCCTGCTGAGATTCAGCAGCCCGGCAATGTGCACACCCTTACTGCGTTGCTGCGCATAATTCATCAGGCCCGATATCTGCGCGCCCCTGAAATGCCTGTTTTTACTGACTATGCCCGCGATTTGCCAGCCATAACCGTTCCGGTAGTTCCAGTTGGTGATGCCGGCTATCTGCATACCCTGTATGGTATTGGTCCTGTTGAAAATCCCGCCGATCTGCATACCGGCCGTAACCACTACGGAACTGTCTTTTTTATGGCAGCTCCAGTTGGAGATACCTGCAAGCTGTAAGCCTTTCAGTGACCTGGAATGGTTAAAGATACCGCTGATCTGCACACCCTCCGCATGCTTATCGACGTAATTGTAGATACCGCCGATCTGCACGCCCTCCATATTGCCACCCACGATATTAAAGACACCTCCTGTCTGGCTGTACCGCATATCGCCCTGGACAATATTAAAGACCGTTCCCAGCTCAAACCCGTTCACGCCCCCGGCGTAGCCGCCCAGGAGACTGAAGGAGAACTTATTGACCTGCTGGCTGCTCAGCCTGTTCTTGGAGCTGACCCCGGGCAGAACGCTCAACTGGAACGGCTGCTCATCGAACATCCGGCCCAGGTTGATGCTGTTGATCCTGTTGCGCGCACCCATCATCCTTTTAGCCAGCCAGTGCTCCTGTATCCCCGAAAAGCTGACGGAGTCCAGCGTGGATATGTCGCTTCTGAGCACCACCGGCGTCTTTATGGCGTACTGGCTCTGGATATGCAATACCGTATCAAGGAAGAACTGGCGGCTGAAGCTGACCTCGTAAGCAGGCTGCTGCTGCCTGATAGGCAGTCTGAAATGTCCGCCCTGGTCAGAGATCGTGCTTACCTTCAGGTTCCTTTCATACACGGAAACATATTCTACCGGCTCTCCGTACATATCTACGACCCTGCCGCTGATCACGATGCCCGCACCTGCCCCAGATTTGATAATAATATGATTATCGGCCACCTGGTAACGGAACCCGGGCCCCAGCATGCCATTCAGGATCGCCTCTATCGTCTGGTCCCGGTAACTGACCGTGATCACCCTATCATCCGGTACCACCTCGCTGTTATATGAAAAATAGAACTTCCCCTGCATCTCCATCTGGTTCAGCACTTCCCGTATGGTGCCCCGCTGTACCCCTACCGTCATCTTTTGCTGCAGCAGTTGCTGCGCAAACGCGCACAGCCCTACGCTCATAAAAGCAGTAAGGCACCATGCAAATTTCAATATTCTCAAAGCGAATGATCTATCCATAGGCGGGCTGTCGCGACAAAGTTAAATCATTTATCATAGGAAGCCGGGGAGATTATTTTAAAATATAACCGTTCTTATCCTTAACAACGGTAGCGTTCAGCGTGAGGGCCACCGTTTCCAATATAGGCTCTATAGTAGCCGTCCTGGGGAACTTACCGGTAAGCTGCTGCTCCCGCAGCCTGCTGTCGGCAATGCTTACCTGCACCCCGTAAGCCTGGCTGAGACTTTCTGCAAACTGCCCCAGCGGCGTATTGTCACAGACAAACATATTGGTCCTGTAGTACCGGTACAGGTGGTTATCGACCCGGCTGACATCCGCCCGAACCCCTTTACCTTTAAAGACCAGCTTTTCTCCCGGCGACAGTATATAGTCCTCGCCCCCCCTGCTGACCTTTACCGATCCCGTCTCCACCACGATCTCCGTTGTCTTTTCATCAGAACGGATATTAAAAGAAGTGCCCAGCACTCTCACCTCGATATCGTCCACGCTGACCACAAAGGGCTTTTCTTTATTCCGGGTCACGTCGAAAAAGGCTTCCCCTTTCATGGCTACCCACCGCTCTTTCTTATTGAAAGATTTCTGGTACCACAGCCTGGACTGGCTGTTCAGGGTCACTACGGACTGGTCAGGCAGGGTATAGGTCGCTGATGCGGTGACGGTTTCGAACGATATATTGTCTTTCCTGATAAAGGCCCACCAGGCAGTGAACATGACCATAACGGCAACAGCGGCAGCAATACCGGTGCGGAAAGGATTCTTAAAGGCCAGCGTACGGCCCGGACGCTTCTGTTGCCTGCCGGCTTCCTCCCTTTTAAGGATAAAACGCTGCCAGGCAGCCTCCATATCCGGCTCCGGTAAGGCCGTACCGGTCCGGCTGTGCTCCCAGAGCGCCAGGAAATGCTCGTAGGTCTTTCCGTGCCCGGGATCTTCCGCTATCCACTGCCGCACGCGCGCTGTTTCCTCGCTATCGGTCTCGCCCACAATATATTTTATAATTAATTCATCCATTGTCTTAATTTTTAAAGAAAACACCTAAAAATGTGATCCATCCTGCCAGCAAAGGCAAATAATCTTTCAGCTCTGCCCGAAGTATCTTAAGGGCCTTGCTCATCTGGTTCTCCACGGTCTTTACAGACAGGCCCAGCTTTTCCGCTATTTCCCTGTAGCTCAGCTCTTCCTGCCTGCTCAGGTGAAAAATGGTCCTGCATTTTTCCGGTATGGTAGCCAGCACACGTAAGATACGCTGCTGCAGCTCGCTTGCCTGCAGCCTGTGCGCAGGCGACATTTCATAATCCGGCGCACGGTGCCGCGCAAATTGCTGATATTTCTGTTCCACTTTGGCACGATTTAAGATGTTGACCGCCTGGTTATGCACGGCCCTGTAGAGGTAAGCCTGCATATTGGTCGTGACAGCAAGCTGTTCCCGCTGCTGCCACAGCTTCAGAAATACATCCTGCACCACCTCCTCACTCTGCATCTCATCTGATAAAATACCACAGGCATACCGGTATAGCGGACTGTACAATTCCCTGAACAGGCGCTCAAAGCCCTGCCCGGTATTCCAGTCCAAATGTGAAGTCGGGTTCATTCCAATGCTTTAAATAAATACTGATGCTTTCTTAATGATAAGACAAATTTAAGGTCTTATACCCCTATTTCCTTGCCGATATTCCCAAAAATAAACCACGGCGCCGGCCATATTCCCGCTTTTTGCCGCGTATTACCGGTCAACAGGCTGTCAGCGTATAAGTTTCCTTTCTCCGGCTCTGATTATTTGATTAAATTTGCAGCGTATCAAATATCATATCAATGGCCATTCAAGGATATGCACATTCAGTCGCCGACCGGCTGATGCGCTATGTACAGATAGACACGCAAAGCGACCCGTTCTCCGCCTCACAGCCATCTACGGAAAAGCAGAAGGATTTAAGCAGGATGCTGGTTGAAGAGCTGAAAGGGTTAGGAATAACGGATGCAGAGCTGGACGAGGCCGGCTGTGTATATGCCACCATACCCGCCACTACCGAACAGCCGGTAAAAACCATCTGCCTCTGCGCGCACGTAGATACCAGCCCAGACAGCTCCGGCACCCATGTCAAGCCTATCTTGCATAAGAGCTGGGACGGCAGCGATATCGTATTGCCCGATGATCCTACGGTGGTCATCTCCACCGCCAATCATCCTTATTTGCTGGAAAGGATAGGCGATGATATCATCACCGCGTCCGGCACAACGCTGCTGGGAGCGGACGATAAGGCCGGCGTGGCCGTTATCATGGACACTGCACAGTATTTAATGGCACATCCCGAAATAGCCCACGGTCCTATCCGCATATTGTTTACCCCGGACGAGGAGATAGGCCGAGGTGTGGACGGTGTGGATATGCAAAAGCTGAACGCCGATTTCGGCTATACGCTGGACGGCGGGGAACGCGGTCACCTGGAAGGCGAGAGCTTTTCCGCCGATGGCGTCCGCATCACTATTCATGGCGTCAGCGCCCACCCCGGCTATGCCAAAGGGAAGCTGGTGAATGCCGCCAAGATAGCAGGACATATATTAGCCACCCTGCCAGCCGATAGCTGGAGCCCTGAAACTACCGAGGATAAGCAGGGTTTTGTACATCCTACCCATATTGAAGGAGGTGCGGAAAAAACCATTATAGATTTCATCATCCGTGATCATGACACCTCCAGGCTGGCAGCATACGAGCAACGGCTGGAAGATATGGTGAAGGCCGCCGTGGAACGCCACCCGGGTGCTGCCTACGAGTTCACCGTTAAGGAACAGTACCGCAATATGCGCGAGGTGCTGGATCAGCATCCTGAAGTGATGGCCTATGCAGAAGCGGCATATAAGGCCGCAGGAATGGAACCCCGGAGGATCAGCATCAGGGGCGGCACTGACGGCTCCCGCCTGTCCTTTATGGGCCTGCCCTGCCCTAATATCTTTACGGGTGAGATGGGCATCCATTCCAAGCAGGAGTATTGCAGCGTTCAGGATATGGAAAAAGCAGTGGAAGTATGTGTTCACCTGGCACAGATCGTTGCTGCGGACCAAAAATAACAGTATTTATACCAGATAATGAAAAAGGGGAGTGTGTTATGCGGGCTGATATTGCTTGCCTGGTGCGGATTCAATTTTATTTCGCCTGGCAAGAGGGTCGCTTTCCGGTGGCCCTTACCCGACCACGTAACACGCTCCTTTCATTCCCCCAATTTCCCCGATAAGGAGAACCCTTTGAGCAGGGAAGGCTTTGAGCTGGGACGCAGGCTATTTTACGATGCCAGGCTCAGCAAAACACAGACCATTAGCTGCGCCTCCTGCCATATACAGCAGTTCGCCTTTTCCGATACCGCAAGGTTCAGCAGGGGCATTCACGACCGGACCGGCGACCGTAACAGCATGAGCCTTGCCAATATCGGCTGGAGCAGCCGCTTTTTCTGGGACGGGCGGGCGGAGCACCTGAAAGACCAGATCCATAACCCCGTAATAGATACCAGGGAAATGGGCAGTACCTGGGAGGATATCATCACGTATGTCCGCTCTGAAGCATATTACCGCGATGCTTTCAGGAAAGTCTTTCCGAAAGAGAAGATCGGGGAGCAGACCATTAAAAAGGCGCTGGAACAGTTCGTGTCCAATATTTATGCCTTCGACTCCCGTTATGACGCCTATTTCTACAAAGGGCAACCCGTATTTACCGAGCAGGAAAAGGCAGGTATGAAGCTATTCAATGGCAAAGCCGGCTGCTCCGGCTGTCATAATACGGTCTTATTCACCAATCACCAGTTCATGAATAACGGGCTGGACAGCATACCCGCGCCCGGCCTGTATAATGCCACCGGGGTTCCAACGGATAAAGGCCTGCAAAAGACCCCTTCCCTGCGCAATGTTGCCATTACCCCGCCCTATATGCATGACGGCAGGTTCCAGACCCTGGAAGCGGTGCTGGAGTTTTACAATACCCGGGTACAGGGCAGCAGTCCCAACCTTGATTTCCGTATGGCTTCCTTTACCGGCAGGAACGGGTTAGGATTGAGCCGGGAAGAGCAGCAGGCGATCATCGCTTTCCTGCATACGCTTACGGATTCCACCCTGCTGCATCATCCTATGTATGGCGATCCCTGGAAATAAGAGAAACCTACTATCTAAACAGAAGGTATAAGACACACATAAGGCGCTACAAAATAAAAGATGCCTCCACATCCTTCCGGAATGACCAACACCCTCAACACCTTTATAGTAAAGATAGTCTCTGAGCATAGGAGGACACTACCCGGCAAAGTGTATCTGAAATAAAAGGTTGCTTCATGTAAGCAGATAGTCACTAATTATTATAACAGAGATGCCTCACATCCGTTCGGAATGACCGGCACGCTATAATGCATTTACAACAAAAGCGGTCTATAGCCCGCAAAGAGGACACTGACCGATTACAGGTTATTGTTAAAGACATATTCAATGATATTGGCCCCCATCTGCAGAGCCTTGGTGCGGACTTCCGGAGGGTTATTATGCACCTCTTCATCTTCCCAGCCGTCTCCCAGGTCACAACTGAAGGTGTAAAAGCATACCAGCCTGCCTTTGTACAGCAGGCCATAGCCTTTGGGCGGAGCGCCATCGTGCTCATGGACCTTGGGAAGTCCCTTGTCAAACCGGAATGTCTGGTGGTAGATAGGATGTGTAAAAGGCAGCTCCACAAATTCCAGCTCCGGGAAAACCTTTTTCATTTCAGTGCGCACATAGGCATCCATACCATAATTGTCATCTATATGCAGAAAGCCGCCGCTTTCCAGGTACAGCCTTAGATTCCTGGCTTCCGCGTCGGAGAATACGATACGGCCATGACCTGTGGCATGAATAAAGGGATAATTGAAGATATCGCCGCTGCCCACCTGCACCTGGGCTTCCTGGGCAGCCAGCTTTGTCCGGAGCTGGCTGTTGCAAAACGCAGCGAGGTTCTTCAGGGACGTGGGGTTGGCATACCAGTCACCGCCGCCGTTATAGACCAGCAGACCCAGCTTTATCTGGGAAAATGACGTCACGGACATGATCAGCAGCCCGGCTATCAAAGCAAAAATTCTACGCATCGTTCATCGCATTAAATATGGTGGCTGCATAAATAGCTGCGGTTTCAGTCCGGAGCCTCCTGTTCCCGAGACTGACAGCGGTTACGTCCTTTCCTTCCAGATAGCGGATCTCTTCAGGGGTAAAATCACCCTCCGGTCCTATAAAGACCAGCGTGTCCTTATTACCCTGGCAGGCCTTATGTAAATATTGCCTGTCCATATCCGCCTCACAATGTGCCACAAATTTCTGGGCATATCCATCCGTTTCTATTTTGCGCAGCTCCACCGGCTCTGAGATAGCAGGCAGAAAGTATTGTTGGGACTGCAGCATGGCCGCTACCAGTATCGCTTCTATCCGTTCAAAATTAAATTTCTCTTTCTCCGTTCTCCGGGTTACAAGCGGCACAATGCGCGACACCCCTATTTCTGTCAGCTTCTCCAGCATCCATTCGTTCCGGCTCCTGTTCTTGGTAAAGCTCACTGCCACGGTCAGCGTCACTTCCGGCTTTTCGTGCATAGTAAAAGATCGCACTTCCACCCGGCAGTGCCTTTTATCTGCATCCACGATGCCGGCCAACGCACTTAACCCTTTACCGTTCGTCAACCCGATCGTACTGCCGGCCTCCATCCGCAGCACCTGTACCAGGTGCCTGGAAGTATTGGCATCCAGCGTAAAAAAGGTAGTGTCCCGGCGAAGCTGCGGCTCGAAATACAGTTGCATATGTTCCAAAAGGGCTTAAGGTTTAATAATTGTAATAATATTTTATAACAGTCGTTACAGGATCCGAGAAAAGACTTTTCTCATATTCCTGTATTACTATGGACTTTTCCGTATTATAGTTCAGCTTTGTGGCCCTGGATCTGAAAAGCCCGGATTTGCGGGTCTCAATATAAACGGAAAGGATCTTATACGTTTCATCATGGATACCCAGCTCCACCTTTTGCGTCAGCAGGTCCTTATCCAGCGCATTGTAATACAGGAACAGCATTTCGTTACCGGAATCATGACTCTGCTCCACCTGGTATTTGTCTTTCAGGATAACATCGCTGATGTCCGTAGGCGCAAAATAGGTACCCAGCTCTTTAAAAAAGTCCTTGTTGACTTCCACATAAGAGCTGTCCGAACGACCGTCCTTTTCCACGACCTTCAGCAATACATACGGCTGGTCCTTCTGGAGCTCCGCCTGGCCTTCCAGGTATTCCGTAATGGAGAAATATTTACCCTCATCCTCTTCTGCAGCCTGTACAGATGCATTATCCTTCGCTCCCTGCTTACAGGAGCCCAACCCGCCGGCAACAGCCGCAGCCATTAAAACATATAATAGTATCCGCATTCCTTTCATATTTAGACGGCCAGTAATAACCGTTTTCCAAAAATAGAAAAATATGGTCAATAACCATCAACCGCGGCCATGAATAAAGGGCGTACCATACAGCACGCCCTCATTCAATACATGAAAGATTGTTTTAGCTCTTCTTCTTCACTTTACCGGACCCTGAAATGTAAGAATTAACTGCAGGGTTGCCATAATAGTTTACATCGCCGCTGCCGGACAGGTTTACGGTAAGCCGGTCCCTCACCCTGAGGGTTGTGTTGCCGGACCCGGACGCACTTACATCAGCCGTATTGCTTTCCATATGCTGCGCATTAAAGTTACCGCTACCGGTCAGACGTATATTCAGGTCATCCGCAGAGCCGCCCAGTATCTTCAGGTTACCGCTGCCGGTCAGCTCGCAGCGTACCGTTTCCGAACTGATCTTATCCAGCTCCATATTGCCGGATCCTGTCAGCTTCAGCTCTATGTCGGTACCGTTAATGGCACTTTCACCATATATGTTTCCGGAACCCATAGAAATGACCGACCTGTATTCCGGGATGGTGATATGGACCCGTAACCTGCCGGAATGCAACAGGTTGGTATTATTCCTGATCTTTATTTTAAGAATACCGTTCTGCACTTTTGTTTCCACCACATCTACATATTCCTGCGGGCCTTCGAGGATGACCGACTGCTCATTGCCTTCTTTGAGGTACACATTACCGGGAATACTGCTTTCTATCCGGTCAAAATCCGGCAGTGTCCTTTCATTGCTTACCACAGGGCCTCCTCCTACCACTTTTCTGCAGGCGCTCAGGCCCGATAATAAGGTTACTGATAATACAGCGATCGCGACAACGTAAAATACTTGTTTCATAAAATTTAATGCAATTGTGTTTTTATATAATGCTATACTAATATTTAGAGTTTAAAATGAATACCGGCTACACCGCCCACATAGAAGGTGTTGACGGAATAAGCGCCGTAAACTTCGAAAAGGCTGTAGGCCACATAAGGCTCATAACCGGCTAAATAGTTGACATAGTTAAAGCTCGGACCAGCCACCAGCTCCAGGTATTTACCCAGCTGAACGCCCACCAGCCCCCTGAAAGCAGCTTTATAATAGGCTGTGCTATAGAAATTGGTATTGGTGATATTGCTGATCTCCAGGTTGAACCTTACCACGCGGCCTAAAGGAATATGCATGCCCAATCCTACTTCGGCAGCATGCCGGGCTTCCGGCATCAGCACGTTGTTACCCAGCCCTAAAATACCATAGGTCCTGCTGCTGCCGGACCGGAAAGCAACAATGGCATTTCCCGATTCATCAAGTGTCAGCCCCAGGCTTTTTTCGCCTTTTTTAATCAGGTTCAGGAAGCCTATGGGGTATTCGCTTTCTTCGGCAATGTTCACAAGACCGGCCATTTGTATACCGGTTACCTTACGGGCAATATTGACCAGGCCGGACAGCTGTCCGTTGCCCGTTCCGGTGACATTGACCAACCCCGACAACTGGAAATTACTGTGGCGCGAGGTATTGCTAAGTCCTGCTACCTGGAAACTGGCAGCACCGGCAGCTATGTTGGCCAGACCGGCCACCTGGGCACCTTTCACTGACCGGGCGGTATTGCTCAGCCCGGCTATCTGCACGCCTTTTACCGTCCCGCCGGCAGTATTCAGCAGGCCTGCGATATCCGCGCCCTGCACCTCACCTTCAACCAGGTTCATCAGCCCGCTTACGGCAGCGCCCTTCTGCGGTCCCCTGATTATAGTGGCAAGACCTGATACGGCCGCTCCCTTCTCACCTCCGCTGACGCCGGACAGCGCGTGCAGGGATACGGAATTGCTGATCTGCGGAGCCTTGGTGCCATTCGTGCTGATAGGATAGATCAGTCCTATATGTGCCCGCTGGTGCTCTTTCTGCGCCGATGCCTTTCCGGCAGCGGCCATTAAGGAAAGTATCATCCCTGCCGCCAGAGGGTAAAATGATAATGATTTAATGATAGATAACATTTGTTCGTTCTTTTGATAGTAAGACAGCATCCCGCTTTGCTACCCCTATGAGGCCTAAAATTTCCCTGACATCTCCCGGGCGCTTTCCCCGGAAAGCACATCCCCCGTATCACAGGCAACCCGGGATTGCCTGTGATACGGGGGATGATATGTCTTAACCGGTCTGCCGCTACGCGGATATTACCGAACTGTTAATGCGGTACCAGTCGATCTTCCTGGTAAAGTACATGATCAATGCCAGGAGGATGAAGAGCGCTACGCTGCCGAATATGAGCGCCATGTCTTCCAGTTGTATAAGGAAGTACACATAGCCGTACAGCACGAGCAAGCCTGCCGTAAAGCCGGATACGATCTTCAGCTTTTTGAATATGGCTTTGATGTAGCCGCTTACCAGCAGAATAATGGCCATAGCAGCTATCAGGTAGGCCCACCTGAAGTCCATGTATTCCGAAAAGGACAGGAGCAATGTATAGAATATCACCATAGCCAGCCCTACCAGTATATACTGCAGCGGGTGCAACTGCAATTTCTGCAGGGTCTCTATCAGGAAGAAGACGCCGAAGGTAAGCCCAATAAACAGGAGCGCATATTTTACCACCCTTTCCGTCTGTGCATAATGATTGGTCGGCTCCACCAGGTTCACACCATAGGCATTTTCGTGAAGGTCTGTCTTTTTATTGATCCATACCTGCGGGAAGGGGCGGTGCGCGGTGATCGTCTTCCAGGTTGCGTCAAAGCCTTTCGTTTGCTCCCTGCTGCTGTCTTTCCGGGGCAGGAATTTACCGGTATAAGACGGATGCGGGTAAGAGGAGGTCCAGCGCACTTCGCTCTCGTTAGCCAGCGGCGCCATCCGGAGGCTTGAGTTACCGTTAAAATCAAGGGCGATCTCGAAAGGCTGCGTAAAGATATCCTGGGAAAGATTCTTGAGCACAAGTCCCTCGTGCAACATACCTCCTGATTCCTGGAAAGCGCTGAACAGCCTGCTGCTGCCTGGTGTTTTATAAAATATTTCCTGTGTCAGCCCTGCGGGGTCCGACAGTCCCAGGATCAGCCGGGCATCTTTCCAGTTTACCCTGGACAGGTCCACGTTCACCTGCGACCAGTCTATATCCCTGAAATCTCCTGTCAGCTTGGCCCGGGCATTATACAGGTTCACCTTATACAGGCTGCGGTGACGCTCCTGCGGTATGATAGTACCGTCCAGCTTTAAGCGGGAAGGCAGCACATAGATAAGGTCCTTATAGACAGCCTCGGAACCGTCCTTCATCCGGGTCGTATAGGATACGGGCAATTCCAGCACCGGCCCGGTGAGCAACTGCTCGCCGCCCCATTTACTGCTCACTTCCCCTATCACCTCCTGCTGGCGCTCAGCACGCTCGGCGATCAGGCTTTTGATAAAGGATAAGGGTATCAGCAGCAGCAGGATGATCAGCAGTATAATACTGCATTTCAGCAAAAGTTTCGGGGACCCGCTGGAAGTCACAGCCCTGTTAGCGGGGGCCGGTGCGCTTGTCTGTGCATTGTGTTCTACGTTGTGGTTTTCCATATGAATTGTGTTTTTAAATTTCTGAAGGTTGTAACAGCAGCTCCCGTACCAGCTGCATGTTAAAGGGCAGCAGGTCAAACCATTTCACCTGCTGCAGGGATTTATTCCTGTAGCCACGCTGCAGGGCTTTCCCGAAATCCCGCCAGTATTCCGGCATGGTACAGAAGCCGAACAGCACTGTCAGCAGGACCGGCAGCGTATAACGACCGTTCGCCAGCATAAAGCACTGCAGGCATACCTCTCCCTTTTCCGTAGGCGGATAGTCCAGGATGATATGCTTGATGTCATGCTTTTCGTAGTAAGGCAGCAGCTCCAGGTGATGCTGCTGTAAAAAATCGAACAGTCCGCGGCCTACCGTATCCGGGGGCAGGCTTTCAAGCACTGCCAGGGAATAACGGAAGTCCAGGGGCTTACGGACCATCCTGAAATAAGGCATGCCTATTTTGTGTGTGAGGAACACGAGCACGCGTTCCCGGTAAAGTTGCAGTTTCATATGATATCTGTTTGCTGTATGGATGCTCAAAAAGCCGCTCAAGGGTCTTTTATATAAAAAGCACTTTGTATTTCAAAGCATTTAGAGCAAAAAAAATTATTTCAGGTTATTGAATATTTTTTCCAGCGCGCCGATATGCTCCCGGAACGCTTTTTCTCCTGTGACGGTAATGCTGTAGGTGGTATTGGTCTTACGCCCGATAAAGCCTTTCTGCACATTGATAAACTGCTGTTCCTCCAGGGCTTTCAAATGCGATGCCAGGTTACCGTCGGTAACGTCCAGCAGCGCCTTCAGATCGTTGAAGTTCATAGACTCGTTCACCATCAGGGCGCTCATTATGCCGATACGGACACGGCTATCGAACAGCTTATTTAATTTATCAAACTCCTGTCTCATCTTTTATCATACTTATACCACATCAGGATACCATATATAATATGCAGCAGGCCGAAACCCGTACCCCATATCCACAGGTGCCACCTCATCAGGAATAATGCCAGCAGCCCCAGCAGCACTTCCAGCAGTCCCAGGTACTTGATCTCCGTAAAGGTATATTTACTGCAGTTGATCAGCGCCAGGCCGTAAAAGGCCAGCGATACGGGAACAAAGTAATGATAATTCATTTCCGTGGCAAATTTCAGCAGGAAGGCCGCACCGGTGCCTATCGGGATAGCCATATTGATCAGCAGCTTGCGGGCCACGCTGTTATACCCTGCCGCATGTCCTTCCTTTTTGCTTTTGGCATAGCTGAAGAATACAGCGCCTATAACCGCCAGTACAAAGATAGCCAGCACGCTGTAAAACAGGACCTGCAGGTTATCGGCACTGATCGCCCTGATCGGCCGGGCATCGTACCCAGGCTTACCCGCATCGAAGTCACTCAACGCTATCATTTCCGACCTGCCGAAGTCCGACAATACATACCCTATCCAGGCAGTGCCGGCAAGCGCCACGCTCCCCGCCCAGATCCCGCTCCAGCCGCTCAGGCTGAAAATACGGGTCGATTGCTGCATGACCTTCCGGATCTCTTTTAAAGTCTCCAGGGGATTGTTTGAAATATTATCGTGCATAACAAAAGTACTTTGCAGTACAAAGTTATTTTTAAATTTTATATTACCAAATTTTTTTCCCGATTTTATATTGATGCCCCCCTGTGTGATCGTAGCAGCCAGAAGCATACAGCTACGGACAACAGGCAGCATTCCGGGATGAAGCAAGGCAGAAAATACAGGGAAGCGCGTTTACCGGGGCAGTAACCGGGCCGGCCGGCCCCTTTCCAGTGAATCGTATCTGTAATAAGAAGTTATTTTTATAAGCAGGTGGCCGGTAAGGCCAAAGGTATATTCCCGCATCCTAATAGACGTGCCATGACACGCCCGGGCAACCGGGTATCTGTTTCGCAACGGAAGGCAATCGTATGTTGTCTTCACACAACACATCATCATTGCCATTTATAACTCAATGATTGTTTAACCCTTGATCAATTTCTCCAACAGCTTTTCCAGCATTTTCTGCTGCTTGATAAAAGCGTCCATAAAATCTTTGGGTACGGAATAGTAATTTTCAACCTGTCCGATGACTCCGATGCCACTCATCCCCGTAGCGCCTGTGTGGATGCTGTCTTTCTCAAATGTGATATTGATATTGCTGTCTTCATTGACCAGCCATTTGGCCGATACGCCAAACTCTTCCGCAACCCGCTGTACAAACGCGTCATCAGCTTTCACAGATTTCTCATCATTTTCATAACGGCTATATACAGACTGCGATACGTGCAACAGTCTGCTCATCTCGTCCTGATCAAGGTTACGTGCAGTACGCAGGGTTTTTAGCTTGGTGCCGAATTTCATAACAAGTTCTGTTTAGAAAATTTACAGGTTCAAAAATAATCATAATACAAGAAAGTGAATAATTTATTCATAAAAAGAATAAGGTATTCATGGATTAGAATATCATATTCCGGGATTTAACAGTGTATTATGTTTTTTTACAAAATTATTTAAAGCGATACAACAGCATCGTGTTTTCTGCACCAGAATAACGGACAAACCGGTTGCGCTCCCCACCTTCATTACAAGGAGCAAAGCAGGATATCCGGGGGTGCCAATCAAAAGCCCGTATTCGTGTTTTGCGGAATGAGCGTGATGTGGAAATGCACAACCACTCGTTTCTACAGCAGGAAATATAAAAAACTGATAAACAAATATTTCAACTGCTACATTCCAACTGTTACAAATGCTGTCTCAAAACTGCTAATTCAAAATTTATAAACCAAATTTTTATGAAAAAGTTATCAATCCTATCACTTTCCGGCTTATTGATCACCGCCGGCATGCCGCTTTTTGCACAGCAGCCTATATTTGACTGGGCATTACAGGGAAACGGCAATGCCAATGAACGTGCCTGGAACGTAACAAGTGATATGGCCGGGAATGTTTATGTGACAGGTATTTATGATGCGGCGTTCGCTATCGGCCCTTTTAGCTTACCGGCTCCGGCAGGCAGCTACGATATATTTATTGCCAAATACGCAGCAGACGGGACACCGTTATGGGTTCAGCATGCCGGCAGCTCAGGCCAGGATATGGCCAATTCCATCAAGGTAGACGCTGCCGGAAATGTGTATGTGGCAGGAACGTTTCCCAATAACATCACACTGGGCGGGGCTGTAACGCTTGTAAATGCCGGGGGACCTGACGTATTTCTTACGAAACTTGACGGGACAAACGGCAATATTTTATGGGCCAACGGTTTCGGAGGTAATGCCGCCGATATTGTCGGCGCCCTGGCAGTAGACGCAGCTTCAGGAGATGCTTATATTGCAGGCCAGTATGCAAGCAGCAGCCTTACAATAGGCACCCATACTTTCTCCAATGCAGGAGCCCTGGATGTATATATAACAAAGTTTGACGCTTCGGGCGGGTTTGTCTGGTCTAAAAGTGCCGGCAATACAGGATTGGATGAAGCGGGAGCTTTGGGTGTTGACGCATCAGGCGATGTATATCTTGCGGGCAGGTTTACCAGCGCTGATATTGCTTTCGGCTCAAACAGCCTGCTGAATACCCAGGCCCCATATTATGACAACTTCCTGGTAAAATATGATGCCTCCGGCAATGAGCTGTGGGCAGCAAGCACAGGAGGGACCGCCGATGACGTTACCACAGCTCTTGTAACGGATGCTTCCGGTAATGTCTATATAGCCGGAAGGTTCAATAGTTCCGCTTTAACATTCGGGAGCACCATACTCACCAATGCAGGCTCAGACGATATATTCATTGCCAAATACGATGGTTCGGGAAGCGCTTTATGGGCGGTCCGGGCAGGAGGCGCGGATATAGACGTCCCGGTTACCGTGGATATAGACCTGGCAGGAAATGTATATGTAGCAGGATATTATCACAGTCCCAGCTTCAACATAGGCACCACAACGCTTACCCGGTCTGCGGCTGCAAGAGAGCTCTTCTTTGCACAGTACAGCGCTTCCGGAGCTCCATTATGGGCTATGACCTCTGCAGGCGGAGGCAATAAGACTACGACATCTATGGCTGTACACCGCGCTACGGGCAATGCCTACCTGGTAGGGTATTTTACAGGCACTGCAGTCTTCGGCGGAACAACCCTTACTGCAACAAATGCTGATTTTTTCCTGGTAAAGTTCAAAGACCTGCCTTTAAGCGTGGAGCTGTCTCATTTCATAGCCCGGGAAGCGATCTCCCCGGCAAAAGGCGCGTTGCTCAGCTGGACAACAGCAACAGAAAATAATAACAGGGGGTTTGAAATAGAAAGAAGCCGGGATGGCCGCAACTGGATACCCATAGGCTATACGCAGTCCTTAGCAGCAGACGGCAACAGTAAGTGGGAGCTGCACTATGCCTTCACAGACCCCACTCCTTCGGCCGGTCATAATTATTATCGTTTAAAGCAAACGGATTTTGACGGCAAATACGAATACAGCCCGGTAAGAATGGTATATTTTGACAGCAAAGTCATTGCGCCCTCCTTTTCATTGTATCCCAACCCTGCTTCCAACAAGTTATTTATAAGCGGGATTACCGGGATAAGTACGGTGAGCATCAGCAATATTTCGGGACAGGTGATCAATACTATAGTGTCTGAGAATGAAACTACGATGCTTTCATTGCAGGAGCAGTCTTCCGGCGTATATATTATCAGCATTACAGACGCAAACGGCAACAGGACAGATCATAAGATCACAAAGCAGTAAGCAGCCCCTTAGCCCCAGTAAGCCAGACCCCGGCATCTTATGAGCTTTTAACATGTGTAGATGACTTTTGATGTTCTTGTCAGCACTTTGAATTATTTTGATTGATTCCATCTCCCGACTGATTTACCCTATCCAACTCCGAGCCTTATAAGTATTGTTGTTGCGCACTATCCGGTGAAAACAACATATCATTTTAACCCGATTACATTTTTTTAAAAAATCAAAAAACTATTTATGAAAAAACTTTTCACTTCCGGACTAACAGGATTAGCCCTAGCAAGTTTAACCGCATTGAACGCCAACGCCGCAGATGTGAAAGTTGTCGTTCTGAAGAGCGACAATACTCCTTTGAATGGTGTAAGTATCAGGTATCAGTACGGAAGCGGTGGTGCAAACACCATTCTCGCTTCCGGCGCCAACCAGCACGAAGCTACCAGAACGCTGACCACCTCCGGCGCCTCCCACAAGTTTACTGCCGCGTGGAAAGGTACGGAATACACGATTATGCTGAACAGGTCCGTATCCGACAATGATACCACTATCTACATTTACACCACAGGGGTTACTTTCCACGCGAAATCGGGAAGTGCCAATGTAGGGAACGTAAGCCTCAGGTATACGGCAGGCGGCTCTGTAAGCAATCAGCAGGGTGTGACCGGTGTTGACGGCAAATATGCTATCGAGATGTTCCCCGGCACCTATACTTACAACAAGTCAATAAACAGCACCTCGCAATCCGCTACTGTTACAGTAGTCGGCGATCCTCTTTCTCAAGGTAATACGCAGACAGAAGATATTACCATTACCAAAGTAAACTTCCTCAATGCAGGTACGGTAAAATACCCGAGACAAGGCAGTGTGGACGGAACTATCGGTACAGATTTCTATATGATACCCGGCACCTACAATCTCCGCTTTAAAACGGGCAGCAACCCTACTTACAGCAGAAATGTAGTGATCAGCGGCGCTAACTATAATAAAGTGGCGGCTGTCATACGGCAGAAAGACCATGCAGGCGGTCCGCTTGCTATCGGCTCTGTAAGAGGTGGCCGCGGCAGCAGCCTGGGCTGGCACGTAGGAGCCGTTAATACCAATGGCGGCAACCACGTATCTGACCAGGATCCGAGCGTATGGATAGATATAAGCGACTATAGTAACGCTGAAGTAACTAACGGCCCTGTACGTATTTACGAAGCAACTAAAAACGGGACCATCTCCACACAATCGCAAAATGCGATGGTAAATAATATATTCGATTTCCAGACAAACCTTATGACCTTACGTTTGCAGAAATGTAACGGGGAAGGATTGCAAAACGGCGAAATCCGTGTAGGATCGTCCCCGGATGTGAATGCAGTACCGCCTGCTTTTGGCATTAACCGGCACTGGTACCAGATGGAAGTTACCAGCAACCAGACAGATGCTGACGGTAATACCTCGTCAGAAGTTTTTACCGGTGCGTTCCTTATAGAAATGAGATACGCCGGTACCCAGCAGTCTAAGCTGGTACAGTTTACAGGTAATGATACCATAGTATGGAACACTACAAATGTAAAATTAAATTATGCGGGTAACATTGCTTACGGTACCGGCAGCATCACCTCCCACTTTATCAAGCCTTCTATGCAAATGCTACCCGGAATATTGAAAGTAAGCTTCCGCAACAATGGTGAGAACATAGTAGATATGGTAATACCCGAGCAGTGCACAACTTTTGAGAAGACCGCGGCAATAATCAGACTGGTCAGCAGCACTAACCAGCCCATAGCAGGCGCTACCGCAGAATACCAGGACGGTTCCTGGAAAAGCGCCGGCCTTACCCTGTCAAACGGTAACGCCGTGGCATTGTATGATGGCTTAGTTACCGGTAACCGTCATTTCAGGGTCACATTGGACGGCAAAACACAAACCAAAAGCAACCAGCATATTGCCAACCTGAATAATGTGATACTGTTCCAGACAGTTAATTCAACGGTAAACTTTACCCAATCTGACGCTTCTCCACAGACAGGATTTATAGAGTACCAGGCAGGTAATATTTGGAAACCGTTTGGTAATAATTCGGGAAATATCACAGGTTCTCAAAATATGGAGCTGTTACCTGTAAACTATAACTTCCGTATCACTTACAGGAACAAAACACAAACAAAAACCAATCAAAACCCGGGTAATGGTGCTATAGGCTTCAATACGGTCAACGCCCTGGTAAACTTTACCAAATCTGACGCTTCTCCACAGACAGGCAACATAGAGGTAGAGCTAAATGGCTGGGAACCGTTCGGTAATAATTCGGGAAATATCACAGGTTCGCAAAATATGGAGCTGTTGCCTGTAAACCATAATTTCCGTATCGCTTACAGGAACAAGACACAAACAAAAACCAATCAAAACCCGGGTAATGCCTCTATAGATTTCAATACGGTCAACGCAACTGTAGTATTTAAAAATTCTGCTAACGGGAACCAGGATGCGGAAAACATCGAAGTGCAATTGAACGGATGGGAAGCGTTTGGCGCAGGATCTGCAGGCTTTTCGGGTTCGACGTCGGATGAGTTGCTGCCTGTAAATCACAACTTCCGTATCACCTATAAAACAAAGACACAAACAAAAACGAATCATAATCCGGGCAATGGTGATGTGACATTCAATACAGCAATGGTTGTATTGAGAGGCTTTGATGGCTATAACAGCCCTTTGATAAATACCCATTTCCAATACCAGGGCGCAAACGGCTGGGTAACGTTAAGCGCTGCTAACGGAGGTACCTATACCGATGAGTTTTTACCTGTAAATCATAATATCCGCGCTAATTACAATAATGGATCTTATATCTCCAAATCCAATTTCCTTCCGTCGCTTGTAAATGCGAACGAGCAGGTATTTAATTTTGTCAATGTTTACCAGGATAATTTCGATATTCACAAAGATGAAGCAATTGCTCCTGAAGCGGTGATAGATATCTACCCGGTTCCCGCTACCAGCAACCTGAATGTTCATGTATATGGCGCAGAGAAGGTAATGGTAGAGATATTTGCCGTAGATGGTAAAAGAGTGTACGAATACAGCTCAGATACCGGCTTTATGGATCTTGATGTATCTGACCTTAACAAAGGAAATTACATCTTAAGACTGAGCTATGATGATAAAGTTGAAACCCGTAAGTTTATCAAGCAATAATCGTTAAAGCTAACAGCAGCTTATATGACCAAGCTGCTCAGAATAATGCGATCAGGTATTAACTGTAACCAGGTTAATACCTGATCCTTTTTTACAGGACCCTGTTCCCGGGCATAACTGCATGAAATGCACTAAAAATGCTGCTATATCCTTTTCCTTTTTTACGATGGATGCAATGGAATAGCATATGCAGGGGTATACGCTTACGGCATGACAACCGGTGCTGCAATTTCTCATAAGGGATTTTTCACATCCGTTCGGAATAACCGGCACGCTGCAGTACCTTTATAGCAAAAGTGCCCTCTCACCCACTGAAAAAGCGCTCCTCAGCGAAGCGTACCTGTAATAAGAGGATGTTTCTTACAAACAGGCCGGTGCTTCAAGATAATGAGGGTAAATATTTACGTATAAAATGCACTGTAAATAATAAAAGGTTATAAATTTGTGACATTTAAAAATAAATAACTTATATATCATCACAGTATCAGCTAATATATTATGGAAGACACTATACTCATTATAGGAGCAGGCGGGCAGATAGGCGTGGAGCTGGCCCTGGCTTTGAGAGCCAGGTACGGCAATGATCGGGTCATAGCCTCCGATATCAAGGACCCTCATCCGCTGCTATCTGACGGACCTTTTGTACACCTGGACGTTATGGACGCGGACGCCGTTCGCCAGGTAGTACAGGGAAAAAAAGTAACACAGATATACCTGCTTGCGGCCATACTTTCCGCCACCGGTGAAAAGAATCCGCTGTGGGCCTGGGATATCAATATGAAGAGCCTGCTGTCCGTACTGGATATTTGCGTACAGGAGAAGGTGTCCAAACTGTACTGGCCCAGCTCTATCGCCGTATTCGGCCCCACGACGCCCGAAAACCATACACCGCAGAAGACCGTGCTGGAACCGACCACCGTTTACGGCATTTCCAAATATGCGGGAGAGCTATGGTGCCAGTATTATTTCAATAAATACGGCCTCGATGTAAGAAGCATCCGCTACCCCGGCCTGATCTCCTGGAAATCGGCACCGGGCGGAGGCACTACCGATTATGCCATAGATATATACATTGAAGCCCTGCAAAAAGGCAGCTATACCTGCTTCCTTTCCGAGAATACTTACCTCCCGATGATGTATATGGACGATGCCATCCGCGCCACTATTGAGCTGATGGAAGCTCCCAAGGAGCAGATCAGGAACAGGCTGGCCTATAACCTGGGCGGCATTTCGTTCTCTCCGGCAGAGATCGCCGCAAGCATCCGGCGCCATATCCCCGGATTTACGATCAGCTATGCGCCCGATTTCCGCCAAGCCATCGCAGATAGCTGGCCCAACAGCATAGATGACAGCGAAGCCCATAAGGATTGGGGCTGGAAACACGAGTATGACCTGGAATCCATGACCAGCGCCATGCTTGAAAACCTGAAAGTAAAGCTGGCGCAGTAAAGCAGCGCCTGTCGTAATATTCAAAACGTTCCCCGGAGATGTCCGGGGAGCGTTTTTTGCATAAAGCAGGTAATCCCGGTCCTTAGTGAGGCATATGCCAGCAACGGAGGGCACATGGTAATCTCGCTTTATATGATGATGTTTGAGCCGATTCCTTATGGGTTGTTGGTGAGGAACGCCAACAACGGAGAAGTCGTGTTTTAACTGCCTATATATAGGCAACAAAGCCATTATAAGCTACAAATTATTATAAGAGATTCCTCACATCCGTTCGGAATGACCGACACCCTCAGTTCCATTATAGTAAAAGAGGTCTCTGGCCAGCAGAAGGGGCACTGCTCAGCGAAACGTATCCGTAATAAAAGGTTGTTGCCTGTAAGCAGATAGTCACTTCATGTTATTAGCGGGTCATATGCCAATAATGGAGGATAAAAGAAAACAACCCTGTCATATTGAGCTCAGTCGAAATATGAACAGGGTTGTTTATTTATATATAGCACATTTCGACAGGCTCAATGTGACAAGACAAACTCAATGTAATATAGCAAGCTCAATGTAACACAGCAAGCTCAATGACAATAAAAAGGCTTTCCAGGCAGCCGCTTGCCGGGTCTTGAGCAGCGCTATCTGCCTATCACTATCTTACGGTTGACAACTCCCTTGTCTGTCACCACCCTCAGATAATAGGCCGCCGCGCTGTATTGCGATACATCCAGCGTATATACCGGAAGGCTGCCTACCATATGACGTTCCAACTCCTGCCCTAAAGTGCTCACGATCGCTATCTCTTTTATCTTTGCGCCCTCCATTATCTCCACAGTCACTTTTCCTTCCGTTACAGGTAAAGGATATACCCTGAGCGCATCAGACAGCAGCTCCGTTTCATCAATACCTGTAGGTTTGATATGGATAGTGGTAGTATCAGATGCATCTCCGCAACCGTTCAATACTTTCAGTCGCACCACATAATTGCCCGAAGCCGGGAAGGTATGCACCGGCGTTTCACTGTAAGACAGCGGAGAACCGTCTCCGAAATCCCAGATATACCCCGAAATATGCGCAGGGTCCACCAGTTCAAATTTAAAGGTATGAGTACCGGTGTTCCGGACCCAGATACCGGCATATTGGGGAGCTTTCCCGTTTTGTGTGATCTGTATGCTGTCCATGCTTATGCAACCGTTCTCACCGGTCACTGCTACTGTGTACAGGCCATCTTTATCCACAACCGTTGTACGGGAAGTCATCCCGGTATTCCATTGATAATATATACCGTCATCGCCGGCATCCAGCAGCACTTCCCTACCTTCGCACACATTCGTATCATTTCCCAGTTGCACTTCGGGATTCCATTTAAAATTAATATTGATCGTATCATGCGTAGTGCAATGCCAGCGGTTGGTCACCGCTACCCAATAGGTACCGCTGCCATCAATAACCCTCACCTGTCCGTTGTAGGCATTATCCCATAAATAATCATCTCCCGCATTCCTGGCATTCAGGAATTCCAGATGACCACGGTCCACACATTTATTGATGTCTGATCCCAGGTCTACTACGGGATATTCATGTACGGTCACATAGGTAGAGTCCGTTCCAAAACACCCATTGGTCCCTGTAACGATCAATTTGTATTTGCCGGTCTGGTATGCCCTGACCGCCGGGGTCGTTGCGCCGGTGCTCCAGGAATAGGATGCCACATCCGGCGTAGTGCCATCTATAACAATCGTATCCGCGACACATATATTGGTATCCGGCATCAGCGCCACTACCGGGTTCAGCCGGTTGATCACATTAACGGTATCTGATGTCCTGCAGCCGGAGCTGTTGGTCACCCATACAATATACCGCCCGTTCTCGGTCACTGTCCGGGTCTGCCCGGTACTGTTATCATCCCACAGGAAGGTCGCGCCGTTGTTGCCTGCCTGCAGCGTATGCGACCAGCCTTCATCCACACAGTCATTGACATCAGGTCCTAAGTTCACTACCGGTACAGCCAGATGTGTCATAATAATGGTATCTTTCCCGGTACAATTATTATTATCAGTCACACTCAGGCTGTAGGTGCCGGGGAGGCTTACACTGATAGCAGGCGTTGTTGCCGCCGTATTCCACAAATAGGAGATGGCATTGGGAGTAGTACCGTTAATAGTGTATATAATATTGGCGCAAACAGCAGTATCGTTTCCTAAACGCACCACCGGTGAAGGATGTACCCGTAGCTGCAGCATGGTGATACTGTCACAGCCTGTTATCGTGGAAGCTGTAGTATCCACTAAGGTATGATTGCCCACGCTGTTCACGGTCTTACCGTTCCACGTAAAGGGTAGGGTCTCCTGGCAGATGGTCTGAGTGAGGCTGCGCGTCAGGGTCGGATGCACCGTCAACGCCAGCGTTGTAATGCTGTCACAGCCGGTTATAGTCGAGGCTGTAGTGTCCACCAGGGTATGATTGCCTACACTATTGACCGTTTTACCGTTCCACGTAAAAGGAAGCGTCTGCTGGCAGATCACCTGGGTAACGCTGCGCGTCAAGGTAGGATGAACCGTCAGGGCCAGGGTGGTAACACTGTCGCAGCCGGTTATAGTCGAAGCCGTAGTATCCACTAAGGTATGATTGCCCACGCTATTCACCGTTTTACCGTTCCACGTAAAAGGAAGCGTCTGCTGGCAGATCACCTGGCTAATGCTGCGCGTTAAGGTAGGATGGACCGTCAGGGTCAGCGTTGTGATGCTGTCGCAGCCGGTTATAGTCGAAGCCGTAGTATCCACTAAGGTATGAGTGCCCACACTGTTCGCGGTTTTACCGTTCCACGTAAAAGGAAGCGTCTGCTGGCAGATCGCCTGGCTAATATTGCGCGTCAATGTAGCATTTACTGTGAGAGACAAGGTTGTTATACTGTCACAGCCTGTTATGGCAGAAGCAGTAGTATCTACCAATGTATGTGTACCGGCTGTGGTCACCGTCTTTCCGTTCCAGGTAAAAGGCAATGTCTGCTGGCAGACCGTCTGACTCATACTGCGCGTCAGTGTAGGATTCACGGTCAGCGTTAAAGTGGTGATACTGTCACAACCCGTTACGACTGAGGCGGAGGTATCTACCAGCGTATATGTACCAGATGTAGTCACCGTTTTTCCGTTCCAGATAAAAGGCAATGTCTGCTGGCAGATCGTCTGGCTCATACTTCGGGTCACTCTAGGATTCACCGTCAGTGTTAAGGTGGTTATACTGTCACAACGTGTAATAGCAGAACGGGTAGTATCTACCAGTGTATGTGTACCTGTAGTCGTCACCGTTTTACCATTCCAGGTAAAAGGCAATTGCTGCTCGCAAATAGTTCTTGTAACAGCATTAGGAATTCTTTTCAAAAAGATGGTATGTTGTCTCACGCTATCACATCCTATTCTGTCACGGTACACATTGAATACTTTTGATGCTCCCCAGTTATTAATAGTATGGTTGAGATACTGATGGGGTAACTGATGGAGGCAAACCGTATCTGCAGATTTAACCGTATCGGACACCCTTGTCTGCCTGTATACAGTATCGCGATAGTTGTATGTAAAAGTCCCCGTACAGGTATTATCAGTTCCCTGATAGGTAACAATATAATAACTCACTGCCGGATTATTCTGTATATTCAGATTTTGTCCTGTAGCGATAGGAGTACTCAGGTTATTGGAAGCATACCATCTTATATTATTATTATTAATTGCCCTGAGCACAGGTAAGGGGCTGTAGGAAATATTTGACAATGTATAGGTATTACCGTTGGGTGTATACCGGAAAGAAGTATTGCTCAGTGTCCATTGTGCTACAGTGGTATTATATGTAGGGTGTGTAAGTCTGTTTGTACCATTCTGCAGCCCAATAAAAGAGTTATTATCAAACGCTTCATTCATTTTGGTCCCGATATGTATTTCGATATGATTCGACCCCTCATAGAGTACCAATTGCCCCGTATACACATTACCGGGCATATCATACAGGCTGATACTACAGAATTCCAGGACGAATTTGCGGCTTCCCGGGTCTCCGTAGGTCTGGAACCTGATATTCTGAACATTGGAAGGGCTCGGCATAATATCATGAAAAGAGAAAAAGATAGCATCATCACTGGACGGGAGGTTGTAATGACGGTACGGAGAGCCCTGATTCGCCCATGCGGTATTAAAAGAGATATACCCGTTGGAGGAAATCACACATTGTGTCCTAGTAACACCGTAGTATTCAAAAGGAAACCCTATATTGACAACACCACTGAACACATCGTCATTCTGAATGTTTCCAGGCAGATTCTGAAAAAGCTGTACGTTGAGTTTTACAGAATCCTGGCAGTCATAATAGAAAGTGGGTGAAATATTGATCTGGGCATCCAGCGTTCCTGTAAAGAAGCTGCTGCTCAGCAGAATTAAAAAGAATTTATAAAAATTATTCATAATCAGCGCGGTTTTAATTAAAAGTGGCAATATTTTGTGACGCAAAAGTACTACCTGGCAAGCGGTTTTGTATCGGTATAAATACCTATTTTCAAAAATAGTGTCAATAACACATTAAAAAAATGCCATGGCAGCGCTCTTTATAAAGCAGGGAGACCGATATTGTAAGCCCATCTACAATACCGGTCTCCCCTATAGTCAATATTTTTACCGCTTTTATAAATTGATACCGAACCAGTAACCTACCAACGCAGTAAGGATCATCGCTACCGTTCCCCACAGCGTGATCCGCGTCACCGCGCGCTTCACACTGGCTCCGCCCGCTTTTGCCGCTACGCCGCCCAGGAGACCAAGGAATAATATGGCAAACGCATACAGGGAGTATTCCATAGTATGCAGCGGCAGGAATAAGGTGACCATCAGGGGCAGGATACCTCCGGCAGTGAAAGCTGCCCCGGAAGCCAGCGCTGCCTGTACAGGGTTGGCCCTGGTGATCTCCGTGATACCCAGCTCATCCCTGACGTGCGCACCCAGTGCGTCATGCGCCGTCAGCTCCCTGGCCACTTGCAGGGCCGTTTCTTTGCTCAGGCCACGCTCTTCATATACGCGGGCCAGCTTTCTTAATTCCTGTTCCGGCCTTTCGAGAAGCTCCTGCTCTTCCCTCGCAATATCAGCCCGCTCAATATCTGTCTGGGAGCTTACGGATACATATTCCCCGGCAGCCATGGACAAAGCTCCCGCGACCACACCCGCCAGGGCAGCCAGCACAATGGATTCCCGGGCACCACTGGCTGCCGCAACCCCTATAGCGATGCTCGCAGTAGATAAAATACCGTCGTTGGCGCCCAGGACAGCAGCCCTCAGCCAGTTACTGCGGTGAATATAATGTACAACCTGGTAGTCATCCAAAGTTTCGGTCTGGGTCAGCATATTTGTGAGTTTAAGGACAGATGCAATATTACTCCGGGGCTGTTAACTGGTCATAAAGGGACGGTTAATTTAAGGTTACCAATAAAGATTACGGCAGCTCTCTGGCAGAATTATACCGCTGCCGGGCAGACAAGCACTGTGCCTACCCGGTACACCCGGGCGTCAAAACCCGTATTTTCAGGAAAGAGCGCAGGGATTACCACAAATATTTTTAAATTTGAGCCTTATTCATCCACATTTCAATTTCAACAATTAATATACTTATGGATCCAATTATTCTGACCCAATTAGAGAACGGCATACTGACCATTACCATCAACAGGCCGGATAAAATGAACGCTTTGAATAAAGATGTTATCACAGGACTCGGCCAGGCCGTGGATGAAGTGATCAGCAACCCGGAGATCAAAAGCGCGATCATTACAGGAGCCGGGAACAAGGCATTCGTTGCCGGTGCGGATATATCTGAATTCACCGATCTTGACGGGGCAGGCGGACAGGCGCTTGCGCAAAGAGGCGCGCAATTAGTGTTCGATAAGATAGAGAACGCGCCCAAGCCGATCATCGCGGCCGTTAACGGCTTCGCGCTGGGCGGCGGCTGCGAGCTGGCTATGGCCTGTCATTTCCGGATAGCGAGCGAGAACGCCCGTTTCGGACAACCGGAAGTGAACCTCGGACTGATCCCCGGCTATGGCGGCACACAGCGGCTGGTACAACTGATAGGAAAAGGCAAAGCTATGGAGCTGCTGATGACCGCCGATATGATCAAAGCTGATGAGGCCAAAGCACTGGGACTGGTCAACCACGTGGTAAGCGCAGAGGAATTGTTGCCCAAAGCTACAGAGATACTGACCCGGATAGCGGGCAAAGCGCCGCTGGCAGTCTCCGCGATCATTAAGCTCGTCAACACCGCGGCTACCGTTTCGAAGGACGGCTTCAGCGAAGAGATTCATATGTTCGGGGCCTGCTTTGATACGGAAGATAAAAAAGAAGGCGCTGCAGCCTTCCTGGAAAAAAGGCCTGCTGTATTCCAGGGTAAATAAAATAGGTGACGCTTTCGGTTACCGGATGCTCTGTCACGCCACCCTCCCAAAAATTAAAGGCTACCCGCTGCTGTATGCTGTACAGCCCGGGTAATCTTTAATTTTTAGATTTAAATAGCCGCAACTATGATCGATCAGGATAATTCATAAGCGCTTATAGTAAAAGGTAAGCGCTCTATATAGATATTACAGATTATGATGACAAGAATATTATTACTGCTCATTTATATGCTGGCAACGGTTCACGGGTATTGCTTCAATAACAGAACAGAAGACAGCCTGGAAAATGTAATTTTTAATGAAATTGAACAGGTCTTACATCATAAAAGCTTTGAAAAAGTCAGGCTGTTAAAAAATAAATATTTCAATATCAATCTTCTGAATTATGAAAAAAATCTGCATATCATCAACAACTATAAATTTCACTCTGCCAGAATTGCGATAAAGAAGAGTCTCATCCAGGATCATAACTATCCCGGCTCATTTCTGGTGAATATAATAAGCAAAGAAGATACAATTATTTATTATACACTTTCCAATACAGACCTTAAGACTGCGGATAGTTTTTATAATACCCAGGCTATGTCTGTCCTGATGGAAGCGTATAACAATTTCTACCCGGGCAAGCTGTCTTTATCAGAGGTGATTGCCGGTGATATTTTCATTTATGGAAATGATTGTGGGATGAGTGGCGCATTATGGCCAGAAAGGATAATTATAGAAGAAGCCATAAAAACATCTGATACTTCTATGCTGAATCAATGGTTATCCAGTCCGTATTATGAAAAAAAAGTGTATGCGTACGAAGCTCTTAAAAGATTAGAGAATAAGGGACTTACTCTTTCTGTCAGCCAGAGCAGGGTATTACGAATGCTGGAAAGCTGCAATGAGAAAATTAAAATCTGCGGCGGATGCATAGTAGATGACCAAACGGTAAAGTACACTATCGAAACAATGGTTCCGGATTAAAATCTATACCTGTCGGTATGGATATGAAAAGGTATCGCACAGATTTAAAGGTATAAAACGCTCTTTTGTGGCTCAACGCTAAAGCCGGCAAAGGGGTTAAAAAATATCTTAGCAGTTTATAAATTTAATTTCCCCAAAAAATGGTAAGAACTGAAACTATAATAGCAGTCAAGGATGTTCAAAGAAGCTCCAAATTTTACCAGGACCTGTTAGGCTGTAAAAGTGAACACGGTGGAGATACTTTTGATATCCTGACGAGTGATGCAACTGTCGTTCTTTGTTTGCACAAATGGGGAGAACACGAGCATCCAACAATGTTAAATGCTGAAAAGGACGCCGGAAACGGCTTAATTCTTTTCTTTAGAGTTGATAACTTAAATCATATATTGGACAATGCGCAACAGCTAAATGCGAATATTGAGAAAGATATACATTACAATGAAAATTCGCTTAAAAATCAATTTATTTTAAGAGATCCGGATAATTACTATTTAATCATATCTGAATAATAGCAAGAATTCACTGACTATCTATAGGGAACAAAGCCATTATAAGCTGCCGATTATTATAAGAAATGCCGCACATCCGTTCGGGATGACCACACAATACAGTATATTTTACTCCGTTGTTGGTGTTCTTCACCAACAACCCTATAAGGCTTTATCAGGTGGCTCCACCCCGCCACCTTTACGGAATAAATTAAGCAGACTGTTTCTATATAATCAACAAAACCAAATGTGCAGCACACACAAGATCAAGATAAGAGATGTCTCACATCCGTTCGGAATGACCGGCACCCCCAGTTACTTGATTGCAAAAGCGGTCAAGTAGTTAAAGAAAACGGGGCATGCTATTGCTGAACAAGATACCGGCACAGTGGACAGCAGACGGCACGGCACATTTCATTGAACCCAGACCCGAAAAGCAGGAAAAAATTACAGCATACCTACTGAATAGATCAAGAAAAGAAAGGCCAGACAAAAACCATCAGTATGCTGAAAGCGCAGCTGCAATTAATGTAACTCATTGATAAGCTCTCCGGTAAACCCGGTAAAATAGCAAAGACGTGAAGGATCACGTCTTTGCTATTTTTGGTATTTTAATTTTATCCCAGCTAAACGGCAGTTAGCTAAATAATCGAATCCTGTGCTTTTTATTTCACCCGCAGACCGTTAAACCGGCAGACCTGCCTGTTGGTAGTATTCAGTGAAATAGACTCCAGGTATATAGAAATAACGTCTCCGTCTACACGGATATAGGCGTGAATGGTAGCTTCCAGCTCTTCCACATAAGTCTGGATGTGGGTTTCAGGTGTTTCAGCCACACCGGTCATATCCAGTACAGAAGTATTACCCGCTCCCATTTTTAACGTGATCACGTTAGGTTTTTCAGCTACAACGATTTCAACCTCTTTAAAATCTATCGGAAACTGGTCACATCTGAGCGCACCCTTGTATTTACCGGTAAATTTATCTACTGTCAGTAAGTCACATTCAGCACCCTCATAGCCTGCCGGACATACGCAGTGCCCGTCTGAACAGGAAGCCCCGTTCTGGCAGTTCAGTGAATTGCATGGATCTGTGGTACAGGAAGATAAGAGCGTACCCGATAAGGTGAATACAGAAAATGCCGCAATTAAAGTAGATTTAAGTCTTTTCATATTATATGGAGAATTGTACTGAATATGTAATAGCTGCTTTTTAAGTTAAATAACTTTCAAATTTAAGGTTAAGTTACAAATAAATTGCAAATACCCAAGATTTTTTATTAATATTTCTTGCAGCCCCATCTCCTTTACAGCCTGGGAAATCCATATGCCCGCTTGCTGCCGTCCTGTGGTACACTCTCCGCTTTTGCATTCATAACTTATTAGCATATATTAATTTAACTATTATATAACTAAATAAATTTCAAAAAACATTCGTGATAAATCAGTTATTTTATACCTTTGTTTGATACATCATAAATAGCCAGGTCTGCTGTATAGCAAATGGTATGAAATTTGATGGTATTTAATTTTAAACGGTAATAATAAAAAAATACAATTCTGTAGTTATGAAAAAAAGTCTTTTAATAGTTACCGCAGCATCTGCAGCTATATTTGCATCCTGTGGCGGAGGTTCCGGTACTTTAACCCAGGAACAATTAGATTCCATTGCTGCAAAAAACCTTGCAGATTCCCTGGAAGCTGTACGCATCGCGGATTCTTTGGAAATGGTACGTATCAATGACTCTTTGGAGCAGGTACGCATAGCTGATTCCACAGCAAGAGCCATAGATTCTCTCGCTGCCGTTAAAGCCGGGAAAAAATATACGCCGCCGCCACCAAAGAAAACCACACCTCCAGTTACTAACAAACCAGTTACCCAGCCTGAGGTATCTACTCCTACCACTCCTCCTAAAAGGACCCAGGAAGATATCAACAGGGATAAGAAAAAAGCTGAATTCGGAGACCAGGCCGCACAAGAACGCCTGAACCAGGATAAAGCCAACAAAAAGAAAGCTGAGTTCGGTGATGCTGAAGCAAAGCAAAAAGTAGAAGAGCAAAGGAAATCAAAAAAAGCAGCTGAGTTCGACAAATAGTTCAGAACGCTTACCTGATCCGATCCCTGCATATAATATACAAATCCCGCGTTTATATTCAACGCGGGATTTTTTTGTTCCTGCCGTATACCGGCGTCCGTTAATAATTAAGGATACCTACCCAACGGGGCAACAGGTCATCATCTTTAAGACCTTAAAGACAAAAAACAAAGTGTTAACTGTCTGCTACAGGAAACAACCTCTTATTACAGGTACGTGTGCCAGGTCATTACGAACGGACGTGAGAAGCTCCATAATAATTTACATCTTATAATCTTGCAGGCTCTTCTTCCATATGCTGGGCCTGTTGTCCTACATATTAGTATAGATAATCAGTAAAAAGAAAGGCTGCCCGATGTGGGCAGCCTTTCTTGGCATATTTATAATCCTGTCAGGAATTATTTTTTAGTCCAGTTACCTGTTCTGTTGATGATACGGCCACCTTCAGACTCTGGTTCAGTCAGGGTATAAGTGATAGTCACTTTCTTGGAAGAGATATCATAAGTACCTTTACCGCTTACAGCGTACTCTCCATCAGGTTTTTGGCTAGGGATATCAAAAGTGATGGTATTACCTGCTTTGGTAATATTGGAAGTAACCAGTTCTGCGCTACCTGAGTAGAATGCACCAAACTCCTGAATATTCACTACAGTTACAGTTGCATTTTTGGTGATGATCGGAGTGTAGGTTTTAGTTTCGTTAGTTGATGTTGTAACATCTACAGCATCAAAAGTACCGATCAGCTGTTCGCGGATCTCCACATCACAGTTTTTACCTTCATAACCAGCGTTACAAGCTTCATCCTTACCACAGGAAATAATAGTGGTAGAAGCTGTTAAAGCAATCAGAGAAGCCGATAAAATCAAACGTGCCTTTTTCATAAGAAAATGTTTTATTTAATTAATTAAAATGTTTACAATACTGATTTAAAATATTTACGATAGAATAAAAGCAAATAATATGCCAAATGTAAGTAATAGAATGCAAAAATAGCAACAAAGTTCAAATAACTAAAAAATATAAAGAATATTTTAAGATTTCAGGCATTTCTGAACCTTTTACCGCTATCCTTAATCAAACGTATTTGCTACCCTATTCCTTGGGGGCGGCCTGTTTATTTCCTGTTAAAATCTAAACTTTAATAGTCAATACCTTGGTCGGGTCCAGGTTGGCGTTCCGTATAGCTACATTCCGTGCCACCGCCTGAGCGATATGCTCAAAGGCCGCTTTGCTCACCGCCTCATCATCTATAACCGCCGGGATGCCCTTATCGCCGCCTTCACGGATGCTTTGCACCAGCGGCACTTCTCCCAGGAACGGCACCTCAAACTGCTCTGCCAGTTGCTTGCCTCCGTCCTTGCCAAAGATGTAATATTTATTATCCGGCAGCTCTGCCGGCGTAAAATAGGCCATATTCTCAATAATGCCGATAATAGGCACATTGATCTGCCCCTGCCTGAACATCATCAGTCCTTTTTTGGCGTCTGCCAGCGCTACAGCCTGGGGAGTGGTCACCACAACGGCACCCGTAACGGGTATCGTCTGCACCATGGTCAGGTGGATATCCCCGGTGCCGGGCGGCAGGTCCAGGATCAGGTAATCCAGGTCTTCCCAATAGACATCCGTAATGAACTGCCTTAAAGCCGAAGTAGCCATAGGACCGCGCCAGATGACCGCCTGCTTTTCATCTACCAGCAACCCGATGCTCATCACCTTGACACCATATTTCTCAATAGGCACTATCATCGGCTTTTCATTGACCGTGGTCATCATAGGCCGCTCGCCCTGGATGCCGAACATGATAGGCGCGGACGGCCCGTAAATATCGGCGTCCAGCAAGCCGACCTTTGCGCCCTCCCGGGCCAGCGCCAGCGACAGGTTGGCAGCAACGGTAGATTTACCTACCCCGCCTTTACCGGATGCTACGGCAATGATATTCTTAACGCCCGGCAGCACCAGCCCGCCGTCTTTCCTGTTGCTGTTGACGCGTGCGGTCATATTCACCTCCACTTCCGCGTCCTTATCCACAAATATCTTGACGGAGCTTTCACAGGCCTTCCTGATCATATCCTTCATGGGACAGGCCGGCGTGGTCAGCTCTACCGTAAATGCCACTTTCTTACCTTCCACGCGAATGTCCTTCACCATATTCAATGTCACAATATCCTTGCCCAGGTCCGGGTCATCCACGTTTTTTAATGCCTCTAATATTTGAAACTCTGTTATCATTGATACTATTTTTATATTTGCTGCGTTTAAGGATTTGTCAAACTTTCCCTTATTTGACGCAAAGTTAAGGCATTTACGATTTTATAATTTATATTTGTGGTTAATGAAACACCTAGCATTTCTCATTACTTTTATCCTATGCAGCATAAGATGGGCCGCCGCGCAGGACCTCGTACAGGTTACCGGTGTAACTATGACTTCCGACAGCCTGGATATCGTTCCCTACATCACCATCAGGATCAACAGCGCAGACTATACCGAACGTTCCAACTATAATGGTGTGTTTTCATTGGTATGCAGACGGGGCGATACCCTGAACTTTTCAGGTATGGGCTATGAGCAGAAATCCTTTGTGCTTCCCAAGAACCTGAAAGGTGCGCATTATTCTATGGTACAGTTCATGAACCAGGACACCTTTTATTTGCCGGAAGTGATCTTCAGGCAGGAAATACCTTACGGTCGTGATTTTGAATATGCCTTCCGGTATTGGGATTTTGATGATGACCTGATCATTGTGGCCAAACGCAATACCTCGACCAACCAGATGGAGTACCAGCAATACGTGCTGCCGCGCTCCGGGGCCGAGGCGCAATCCGCCTACCTCAGCAATATGAGCAACAGGAGCGGTTATAATAATATCATGCCTACCGTCAACCTCCTGCGGGTCCCGGAATTCCTGAATGCCTGGCGTACCGGTAAACTCAAACGAAAGCAATAGCAGATCATACATTCTTTAAGGCGGGCACAAGGCCCGCTTTTTTTGGGTATTATAAGTCCCGTTCCGGGTAATGCTTTATACAGGCTGCGGGCCGGAATTGTGCTGCATAGCTTAAACGGTGCGTTATTTAAGCTTTTATTGGGTATTAAAACATATTTTGCCTCACCGGAGTAGTAGATTTTAATTGTAAAATACCTATTTTTAGAGTCTGATTGAATTTGATTTTTATGGAACCAACAAGTAATTACAGCTCAACACCGGACATACAGCAGCTCAACCAGCAGATACACCTGAAAAGTGCCTTTATAGATACGCTGCTGGCAGAACTGGATAAAGTGGTCATAGGGCAAAAGCACATGACGGAAAGGCTGCTGATAGGCTTACTGACACAAAGCCACATTTTACTTGAGGGCGTACCCGGCCTGGCCAAAACGCTGGCTATAAAATCCCTGGCAGCCGCTATTGCGGGAAAATTCAGCAGGCTGCAGTTTACACCAGACCTCCTGCCTGCCGATGTGGTGGGCACTATGATATACAATCCGAAAGATCATACCTTTGATGTGAAGCACGGTCCTATCTTTGCCAATTTCGTGCTGGCGGATGAGATCAACCGTGCGCCCGCCAAGGTCCAGAGCGCCTTACTGGAAGCAATGCAGGAAAAGCAGGTGACCATCGGTGAAAAGACCTATACCCTGGAAGAGCCCTTCCTGGTGCTAGCAACGCAAAATCCTATCGAGCAGGAAGGCACCTATACCCTTCCCGAAGCCCAGGTGGACCGTTTCCTGCTCAAAGTGGTCATATCTTACCCGCAGATGGAAGAAGAGCGCATCATCATCCGCAACCATATGAACCCGGATGGTATGCCGTCCGTCAGGAAGGTGGTGTCCGCAGAAGAGATACTGGAAGCCCGCAGGCTGGTGAAAGAGGTATATATGGATGAAAAGATAGAGCAATACATCCTGGATATTGTATTTGCAACGCGTTTTCCTGAGAATTACAAGCTGTCCCGACTGAAGCCCCTTATCAGCTACGGCGGCTCACCAAGGGCATCGATCAGCCTGGCTACGGCTGCCAAAGCCTATGCCTTTATCAAGAGAAGAGGCTATGTGATACCGGAAGACGTGAGAGCGATATGCTATGATGTATTAAGGCACCGCATAGGTGTTACCTATGAAGCCGAAGCCGAGAATATCACTTCCGAAAATATCATTACCGAGATACTGAACGCCGTGGAAGTCCCTTAGTAGAGTACCGGGGCATCCTTCACTGCATTTGTCAACACTACCAGTACTGCCATGACCACTGCCGAAATATTATCAAAGGTTAGAAAGATAGAGATCAAAACGAAAGGCCTGAGCAATCATATTTTCTCCGGGGATTACCATGCTGCCTTCAAAGGCAAGGGCATGTCCTTCAGCGAGGTTAGGGAGTATATACCGGGAGATGATGTCAGGGCGATAGACTGGAATGTAACGGCCAGGCTCTCTACGCCCTATATCAAGGTCTTTGAAGAGGAGCGGGAACAAACGCTGATGCTGCTGGCCGACATCAGCAACAGCTCGATCTTCGGCAGCACCCACACAACCAAAAAAAATATCATCACGGAACTGTGCGCCGTACTGGCCTTTTCCGCCAACGCCAATAATGATAAGGTGGGGCTCCTGCTGTTCAGCAACAAGGTGGAAAAGTTCATCCCGCCCCAGAAGGGCAAATCCCATATCCTGCGGATCATCCGGGAGCTCCTTACTACCGAAGCCTCCGACAAGACCGGCACTGACATTACCCAGGCACTGTCCTTTTTCAATAACGTGATCAGGCAGAAGACCATTTGCTTCCTGATAAGCGATTTCCTGAGCCCTCCGTTTGAAAAGCCACTCCGCCTGGCCGCACGCAAGCATGACTTTATAGGCGTGAGCATATATGACAAGATGGACCGGGAGCTGCCGGACGTGGGGGTCATAGAAGTGGTGGACAGCGAGACCAAAGCCCTGCACTGGGTGGATACCGGAAGCAAAAAAGCCCGGAACGCCTATACCGAATTGTTCGACCGGCATCAGAAATATTGCATTGACCAGTTCCATAAGAACGGCGCGAACCTTATTTCTATGCGGACAGACCAGGATTATGTAAAAAAGCTGAAAGGATTTTTTAATAACAGATAGGAACAACAGCATGACGAAAAGGTCAGTTTTATATATGATATGCGCAGGTGCGCTGCTCTGGCTGCAGGCTTTAACGGCCCGCTGTCAGACGGAGGTGCCGGAACTGCAGTACAGTATAGACACCGGTAACATTCTTATCGGTGATCTCGTCACGCTGCAGGTAACGCTCAGCAATATACCGGATAATGCCCTGGCCGTATTGCCTGATTACGAATCCGTGCTCCGGACCGGTGCCGAATTTGTAAATATCATTGCGTCAGATACCATCAGCGGACCGGGCTCCTACAGCATCAGGCAACAGATCGGCCTGTCAGCTTATGAAGCCGGCACCTACTGGATACCGGCTATGGAATTCCAGGTACAGGAAGCCAACGGTACCTGGACGGTGCTCCGGTCAGACAGCATTCGTCTTACGGTAGCTACCGTTGAAGTAGACACTACACAGGCCATAAAAGATATTAAGGATATTATACCTGCCACATCATCTTACTGGCTGCAGTATGCCATAGCAGCGCTATTGCTTGTCCTCGCAGCCGCAATAGCGGTATGGAAGCGTAAAATGTTGCGGAACCTGTTCCGTAAACAACCGGTAACAGCGGCTCCTTCCCCGGCCAGGCGACAAACCCTTTCGGAAAAATACCAAGGCGCGCTGCTCAGGCTCAGGGAACGGAACTATATCGAAGCCGGGCTGTATAAAGAATATTACAGTGAACTTTCAGACATTCTCAGGAGTTACATCAGTGAGAAGTTTGAGCTGCCGGCCCCGGAGCTGACCACGCAGGAATTGCTGAAACGCTCCAAGAGAATAGCGATCCTTAAACGTTACCGGTCGGATATCAAGACGGTATTAATGATGGCGGATATGGCAAAATTCGCCAAGGCCCAGGCTAACGAGGCCTCCGCCTCAACGGATATGAAGCTGGTCGCCGATTTTATTCAATCCACCTCTAAAAACGGAAGCGCAGCATCAGATGTTTAATTTACTGGATAAATATAACCTGGAATTCGGAAGCCCTGTATTCTTCTTTCTGCTGATCCTTTTGCCGGTTCTGATATACTGCATATACCGTATTCACAAAAAGCGCAGGACCAGCCTGACGGTTTCCACCACCGGCGGAATTGCCAGGATGGCTGTGCCCTGGAAAGCCAGGTTCCGCCCCCTCATACACATTCTTAACCTGGCCGCCGTTATCTGCTTTATTGCAGGGCTGGCCCGTATGCAGGAAACGAATATCAAGGAAAATATTGAAAGCGAAGGCGTGGATATCGTGCTGAGCATGGACATTTCCGGCAGTATGCTGGCCGAGGATTTCCAGCCCAACAGGCTGGAAGCCGCGAAGACTACCGCTGTTTCCTTTGTCAAAAGCAGGCCCGGCGACAGGTTCGGCGTGGTGATATTCGCGGGAGAGAGCTTTACGCAATGTCCCATTACCATAGATCATAACGTGGTAATAGAGCAGCTCAGCAGGGTCACCAACGGCCTGCTGGAAGAAGGCACCGCTATTGGCATGGGCATGGCCACTGCCATAGACCGGTTGAAAGATACTAAAGGCAAAAGCCGCATCCTGGTGCTGCTGACGGACGGTGTCAATACAACCGGCCTTATCTACCCGGAAACGGCCCTGGAGCTCGCCAAAGCCTATAATGTGAAGGTATATACAATAGGTGTAGGTACGGAAGGCAAAGCCTTGTTCCCTGTCAAAACACACCTGGGTATACAAAAACAACTGATGGATGTGAAAATAGACGAAGCCCTGCTGCAAAAGATATCCCGGGAAACAGGCGGCAGGTATTTCCGCGCTACGGACAATACCTCACTGGAAACTATTTATGCGGAGATCGACCGGCTGGAAAAGACTACCGTACAGATCGGCACCTACAAGCAGCATAAGGAAAGGTTCCATATTTTTGTCTTATCCGGCCTGACGCTGCTCATGCTGTCCATATTGCTGCAATACACGCTTTTCAGGAAGATACCATAAACACAATAGGAGATATAACAAACTCTGGGGATATTCCTCTCTTCCCTTGTTCCCTCCCTTGTTGGTGTTCTTCACCAACAAGTTTCTATACCTGATCTGAATACGATGAATACTTATTTTAACTGACTATCTATAACATAAGCAACAGAGCTGTCATATGGAAGGTTCAGTATCCTGCTAACCGGTATAAGAGATTCCTCACATCCGTTCGGAATGACCACACGCTACAATACCTTATACTAAATCAGTTTCTGAGCCGCAGAGAAAGCACATCTTAACTAAGTGTCCTTGATAAATTTCTCCCTTGTTAGTGTTCTTCACCAACAAGCTTCTATATAAAGACGGGGAAGCCAGATATGAATGCAATGATTATTTAGCTGACTATCTGTGTATAAGCAACAGAGCTGGAAGGTTAAGGATCCTGCTAACCCGTATAAGAGATTCCTCACATCCGTTCGGAATGACCACACGCTACAATACCTTATACTAAATCAGTTGCTGAGCCGCAGAGAAAGCACATCTTAACTAAGGGTCCTTGATAAATTTCTCCCTTGTTAGTGTTCTTCACCAACAAGCCTCCCTGTAAAGACGTGAAAATCGGATATGAATGCAATGATTATTTAGCTGACTATCTGTGTATAAGCAACAAAGCTGTCATATGGAAGGTTAAGGATCCTGCTAACCCGTATAAGAGATTCCTCACATCCGTTCGGAATGACCGGTACGCTACAATACCCTTGTACTAAATCAGTTGCTGAGCCGCAGAGAAAGCACATCTAAACTAGGTGTACTTGATCAATTTCTCCCTTGTTGGTGTTCTTCACCAACAAGCCTCTATATAAAGACGGGGAAGCCAGATATGAATACACAATGAGCCCGGTATGATAACCGGGCTCATTGTATACAATTCAATACTTATTTATCTGAACTCTGACTGCAGGATGCCGAGATGACCGCCTGCTTTGCTATTTGGGATCGGGCTTCTGGAAAAAGCTATTAAAATCCGCTTCTGAGGCAAATTCATGAATGTAGTTAATGATGATCTGCCGTGGTAATAACTTATAGCTTCTTAACTTGAAGATCTGGTCTATGGCCTTCTTCTTAATGACCGCTAAATTAAAAGGCGTTTCGGCATCACTGATAAAGTCCAGCTCATAATAACCGGTATTGTTGTTATTGATATACTGAAACGTAATATAAAAGTACCTTTTCATAGTGTTGTCTTTTTTATTTGAGCTAAATATACATCATTCCCTGCTCGCTGCCAAACTCCGGCGGCACATTTTACCCGCGCTGTGTCAGCCTGCATATTCCACTCGCAGCCGGGCCGCCAACTGCGCGACGGAAGGGATATCCGTTATCCCGCTGACACCCTGTCCTGCCGACCATATGTCCTTCCAGGCTTTTGACCCGTCTCCCCCGAGCTTTGAAAAATCCTCTTCTTTTTTATGTGCCAGGTCTACTCCGGCCTGAGCTATGCTTTGCTTCATAAAATTGGCGGGTACCCCGCTGACAGCATCCGTGTAGAGGATATCCTCTATGCCGCTCTGAAGGACCATCTGCTTATAGGCGTCCTGGGCCTGGCTTTCCTCTGTTGCTATAAAGCGGGTACCCATATAGGCGAAATCAGCGCCCAGCAGCTCCGCCGCCCTTACCTGCCTGCCGTTGTTGATACAGCCTGCAAGCGCTACCGGTCCGTCGTAAAAGCTTCGTATTTCCTGCATCAGCGCAAAGGGATTGATGGTGCCCGCATGTCCGCCCGCGCCCGCGGTTACGGCTATCAGTCCGTCCACACCCGCCGCTATCGCCTTGCGCGCATGCCTGCTGTTCACGATATCATGAAACACCAGGCCGCCATAGCTGTGTACGGCATCCACCACTTCCTTTACGGCGCCCAGGGAAGTGATCACCACCGGCACACGGTGCCGTATGCACACTTCCAGGTCTGCCTGCAGCCTTTGATTGGTTCTATGAACGATAAGATTGATACCATAAGGCAGGCTGACGCCATCCTGCTCCAGTTGATGCCTGACGGCTGTGAGCTGCTCTTCCAATACTGCCGTTGTCCTGGCATTCAGCGCGGGCATCGTACCCAGCATACCGTTCCTGCTGCAGGCCACCAATAGCGCTGTCCCTGATACCAGGAACATCGGCGCCGCGATCACGGGTATGGTAAGATGTGCTTTTAATTCTTCAATAGTCATATATGCCGAGATTGTTGATTGTAATTGTATTAATTTATGGGGTTGTCGGTGAGGAACACCAACAACAGAGGTGATATACCTATCAATTACCTCTTGTAATCGGAGCTGCCGGTGAATATCAGACAACAGACAATCCTTTTTATTGACAGACAGCGCCTGCTTTGCTATGGAAATATACCACCCTGCCCTGTCTATAATTTTATCTTATAGCTCAGCCGGTGATAAGCCGCATAGCCTTTTTCCCTGACCACTTTTTTATGCCGGGGTGTCGGGTAGCCCTTATTGGTCTTCCAGTCGTAATCGGGAAATTCCCTGTCCAGTTGCTTCATGAGGGCGTCCCGGTGCGTTTTGGCCAGAATGCTTGCCGCTGCTATCGCTGCATACTTACTATCACCCTTGACAATGCACTGGTGCGGTATCTGCCAGTAGGGCTTAAAGCGGTTACCGTCTATCAGCAATAAGCCGGGGCGCAGGTGCAGCTGGTCTATCGCCAGGTGCATAGCCTTAAAGGAAGCCTGCAGGATATTGATCTTATCTATCTCCTTATGATCCACCGCAGCTACCGCCCAGGCCAGGGCCTCCCGTTCTATGACCGGCCGCAGGAGGTCCCGCTGCACTTCCGTGATCTGTTTGCTGTCATTCAGCAAGGGGTGATAGAAATCTGCCGGAAGGATCACTGCGGCTGCCACTACCGGTCCCGCGATGCATCCTCTGCCGGCTTCATCACATCCTGCTTCCACCAGCTCTTTCTGGTAATACGGCAGCAGGGAACAGCTTATGGCGTCTTTAGGTTTCAATTATTTTACTTTTTGCAGGTAATTGTCATTTACTTTTTTATAGTAAGGCTTCAATACAGGGGCTTGTGTCTTATATTGCTCGAACAGCACCTGTTGCTGCTTCATATAATCCTTAAGGTCCGGCGGAACGGGTCTTTCCGTTTCCTTAGCGGTATTTCCCTTCCTTTTATCATCCTGCTCCTGCTCTCTTACCGCTTTCTCCGCTTCCAGCAGCCGGGTCATGATCTCCTGCTGCCGCAGCAATAATTCGCGCGTAAGGCGCCTGTTCACCAGGTCGGTCTCATTCTTATCCATCAGGTGCTGCAGGTCGGTCATCTGCTTACCCACTCCTTTAATGCCTTTACTGTTCAGTATGGAGTTCAACTGGTTGAGCTGCTGCCGCAGCTGCGCCTGCTCTCTTGCCATTCTTGCCAATTCCTTTGCATCCCCGTATTCACCGTCAGGACCATTATTACCTCCGCCGCCGGAGCTGCCCTGCCCGTTATTACCGGAACCGCCGCTCCCCTGCGTACCCTGGCCCGTCTGGCCCCCCTGACCCTGACGGCCCTGGCCCTGCTGCATACCTTTACCCAATTGCTGCTGCTTGGTGATAATATCTTTCAACTGGTCGCCGGCACCCTCGCCACCTTCACCGGATTTACCTTTGGATTTGCCGCCCGGACTTCCACCCGAACCGCCGCTCTGCTCTCCCGAGGACTGCATCTCGCCCATAAGGTTCTCCAGCAGCTCATTCAGGATGAGGGCCAGGCTGTTGGCATTGGTCATAGCGTGCTGCTGCCTGACCTGGGCCAGGGACGTCTGCCTGTCCTGCAGGAATTTCAGGGACTGCTGGATATTCAGTTCCAGCTCTGTTGTTTCCTTATTGACGGTAGCGGCTATCTGGAAGACCCTTTTGCTCAGGCTGAATAGGCTGTCCCTGATCATCCTGGCATTGGCGGCCAGCCTTGCCTGCTCTTTGTTAAGATCAACGAAGCTATTGCTGTGCACCGGGGTGACCTTCACCTTTTCAATGAGCTTTTCCTGGTCAAAGGAGAATCGTAACAGGTTACTCAGCAACTGGCGCGTGGCTTTGATATCCAGGTCCAGTTGCTCCATATCCATTCCACCGGCTTTTTCCTTCATTTTTTTGGACATCTGCTGCATCTTGCTGATAGATTGCTGCTGCTGCCTGCGGGCGCCTTCCTGGTCTTTCTTATCCAGGCTCTCACCGCTTTCTTCCATATGCTCCGATACATCCGCCGCATCTTCTTTCATTTCCGCACCGGCCGCGCTTTCCTTTTTAGCCTGCTGCTCTTTGGCATTCAGGTCTTTGGTGACTTCCTGCACCATCTTTTCAAAATCCTTCCGGACCTGTTCCTGCTCTTTTTTCAGCTCCCCGGACAGGTCGCCCCGCTCCGTCTTTTCCAGTATGTCCTGCTCCTTAGCCACAAATTCATCTATCTTCTGCGCGGCCAGCTCCATGGCGAGCTGCAGCTCCAGCTGCTTAATAAGCTCCTGCACCCGTTCCATATTCATCTGGAACAGCTTGTTCTGCTGCTCCATCTGCTGCATTTTTTCAAAGGCCTGCTGCGGATCTTTCTGCTGGCGCAATTCCTGCAATCTCTGTAGCTGCTCCTGTAGCTCCTTGTCTATGATCTGGTTGAGCTGCTTTTTCACCTCTTCCTGCTTTTCCATAAGAGAGGGGCTCATTTCCATCTGTGCGGTCTGCTTCTGCTGCTCTTCCAGCCGCTTTCTCACCGCTTCCATCTGCTTCTTCAACTGCTCCTGCTCCCGGACCATCGCTTCCAGCTGCTGTTCCTGCTGCCAGTCCATCGTCCTGGCGTCCAGCATTTTATTTTTCAGGTCCTGCATATCTTTCTGCATGGATTGCTGCTGCTTCCGGGAAGCGTCCAGCGTCTCCTGCAGCCGTTCGGCATTCTGCTCCAGGGCGTTTTGCTCCTCCCGGGCTCCGGCCGCGCCTTTTTCCTTCAGGTAAACATACGCGCTGCGGACACATTTGCCACCGTTGACGATATCATTGTCGCAGGCCTGTATATACATCCTTATATTCTGGTCCGGCAGCCGGTCTATCACACCGGCATCAAAATAATGGCTGATCTGCGCCGTAAGCGGCGACCCTACAGGCAGCCTGGCGCTTTTCTGCGTCACCACCTTGCCCGATGCATCAATCACTTCATAGTGGAAGGTCAGGCTCTGCAAGCCGTAATCATCGGAAGCCAGGCCGGTAAAGACCATCTGGTCGCCGATAACAGTATCCCTCCTGGTCTGCACTTCCAGCACAGGCAGGTTATCCTTTATTACTGATATGGTATAAGCGAAGGTATCCGTAAGCCGGGCCTGCTCGCCTTGTATCAGCACCCGGAAAGCGGCCTGGTCCAGCACCTGCTTTTCCCAGCTCCATGCGCCCCCTTTCTGCTCGGTCTGCAAAACCTGCACGGAATCCATCAGCACGGTAATATTATGGGTATGCTGTGCCTGTATCTTCCAGGTGATGATAGTGCCTTCGGGTACCTGCAGGTCGCTGAACACCATCAGCGTTTCCGTCGCCTTACCCGTGTGGCGGGGGTATCGCAATACCACCTCCACCGCATCTATCACCGGCAGGAAGTCCACTACCAGCCGGTAGCTTTCCGACTGATACCCCACTGTGGAGAAGTAAAAGCTGTGAGTATTGTTAACCCTTGCAATGGTATACCTGAACGTATGGTCACCGAGGGGTGTCATCAGGAGCGCTTCACCGTCTATATGGATATAGACCGCTTCGGGGAGCTTATCGCCTTCCAGCCGCACCACGATATCATGGGGCTGCCAAAGGGTAGCGCGAAGTGCCGGCGCATCCACCCGGAAGGTAAAAGGCGCCGGCGGCTCGAAAGCGGTGGCCGGCTGCAGCAGACGGCTGGTAGAGTCTTTCAGCAGCTGGGGCATCCACCACCCCACCACTGCCAGGATCATCACCAGGCCTGCAAACCAGGGAAGGTATTTCCTGTTCCGGCGGAGATCGACCGCATTGGTAAAAGGCACATGGGCCAGTTGCGCGGTCTTCTGCCCGATGCCGGCTTCCAGGAGGCTCATATCGGCGGCTGTTACCGCGGCCTGTCCCCTGAGCTGTATCACATTCAGTATCTTGTCGTCTACTTCCTTAAAATGTTGCCCGATGATCACTGCAGCCTGCTCATGAGTAATGCGCTTACCTATTTTCTGCATCCGGAAGAGCGGCGTTATGACATAACGAACCAGCCCCCAGACACCCGCAGCCGCCAGCAGGATCACAAGGGGAAGCTTTACCGCAACGGGAAAGTATAAGTAATATTCTCCCATAGCGGTGACCAGGAACAGTATCAACCCGATAATAAGGAACAGCAAGGCTCCTTTCAATAGCTGGTTGAAATAATATTTCCTGATGAACAGGTCTAATTTATCAATTAAGTCCTCGTACAATTTCATAATGCGCTATACCTGCTTGTCCGTTGTGCTGTCAGGGTTCTGAATATATCGGGCCTACGATCACCGTATCGCTCCTGTTTCCGTCATAATCCTGTATATAGATCCCCAGGTGCATCGTATCCAGCCCGCTGCTGTGCAGGGAGTCCTGCCTGGGATAAAAGAAATAATAAGGCATATCCAGCATCATGGCAGCTTTAATGCCGCCGTTCTTCTGGAAATAATTGGATTCTACCATAGGCATCGGGAATACATGGCGCAGGCTGGAGGTATCTCCTTCCCTCAGCACCAGCACCACGATAGACGTATCAATACCCGCGTCCCTCTTGGCAATATTGCCGTCACCGTCCGTAAAGTTGAATTTCAAACTCAGCACGGAAGCAGTATCCATATACCGGATAACGTCCGTATTCTGGCTGATGAGCGATAAATACGGTATTTTGCTGTAGGTGCTCTCGCCCGTTTTCTTACAGGAAGCAACCATGATCAGCATCAGCCAGCCTAAAAACTTTATACTTCTCATTTGAAATTTTTAACAGGTTTAAAATCTACCTTTGCATCCGTCATTTTTTTATGCCCTCCTTTGTAAGGCTGCAAAATCCAAATTTAATAAATGTATCGGAATTTAGACATTATTATTTCAACAACGGGATGGTATGATCATATCCGGACACAGGATTTTGACCAGGCAGCACTTGCCGTATTTAACCACCAGTACCGGAACAACACTCTGTACAGGTCCTATTGCGACCTGATCCACACGGTACCTGAAAAGGTTCTGGGCATCCGTGATATCCCGTTCCTGCCCATACATTTTTTCAAGACCCATACCGTTGTTACAGGCAGCCCACGGCATTTTGACGCGGTCTTCGAAAGCAGCGGTACCACGCAGACCGTTAACAGCAAACATTATATACCATCCCTCCCCCTGTACCTGGACACCTGCCTGAAAGGGTTCGAGGCCCGCTTCGGCCCTGCGGGGTCGTACGTGTTCCTCTGCCTGCTGCCTTCTTATTTAGAACGTAAAAATTCCTCTTTAGTATATATGGCGCAGCATTTAATTGACTGCAGCCGGCAGCCGGAGAGCGGATTCTACCTCTATGACCTGGAGCGGCTATGCCAGACCATCACCACCTTAAAGGCAGCAAACCGGAAGATTATACTCCTGGGAGTAACCTTTGCGCTGATCGATTTCGCGGAACAATTCCCCATGGACCTGCAGGATGTGATCATCATAGAGACCGGCGGTATGAAAGGCAAAAAGGAGGAGTGGACGCGCAGACAGGTGCACGATTACCTGAAGCAGCAGTGGCAGGTACCGCATATCTGCTCGGAGTACGGCATGACAGAACTGTCATCCCAGGCTTACAGCACCGGCGGGGAACGCTTCCATCCCATTGCCACCATGAAGGCGCTGGTCAGGGATGAGTATGACCCGCTGCTGACAGCTTCGGCAGGACGGGGCCCCCTGAATATCATAGATCTTTCCAATATATATTCCTGCAGCTTTATTGCTACGGAAGACATCGGCATTGTGCACAACGACGGTACGTTTGAAGTTCTGGGACGCCTGGACGCCTCGGCGCTGCGCGGCTGTAGTCTGATGACAATATAAATAGCTTGAATTCACATAAATATTAGTAATTTTGTTGGTCTAATTATTAAAAAATAAAACTATTTTTATCTGACAGTTGAGCATTTAGCCCCACTTGAATACAAAAAGACACTAACAATGATGAATGAATTTCAACATACGCTACGGGACGTTGTAGAAATAAAAGGCGTAGGTTTACATACCGGTGTGACGACCAATTTAACACTGAAACCTGCAGATACGGACTTTGGCATCAGGTTTAAAAGAACAGACGTTGAGGGGCAACCAATCATAAAAGCGGACGTAGACTATGTATCTGATACATCCCGGGGCACAACACTGGAGCTGAAAGGCGTAAAGGTGCACACTATAGAGCATTTAATGGCCGCCCTGGTGGGCTCAGGCGTAGATAACGCTCTGATAGAAATGGACGCGCCGGAAGTGCCTATCCTGGACGGCAGTTCCATTGGATTTATCGAAGCTATTGAAAAAGCAGGACTTAAAGAGCAGGATGTAAAGAAGATCTACATAGATATTGATACTAACCTGGAGTATTTTGACGACAGCAAGAATGTTAATATCATGGCGGTACCGGCCAAAGAGTTCCAGGTGACCACGATGATAGATTTCAATTCACCGGTACTGGGCACTCAGCACGCCACGCTGCGCAGCCTGTCCGAATTCAAATCCGAAATAGCGCCCGCCAGGACCTTCTGCTTCCTGCACGAGCTGCAGGCGCTGGTAGACAATAACCTCATCAAAGGCGGCGACCTGAGCAACGCTATCGTAGTGGTGGACAGGGCTATAGAAGCAGAAGAGCTGCAGCAACTGTCCAAAATATTCAACAAGCCCAACGTGGAGGTAAAAAGCGAAGGCATCCTGAACAATGTGGACCTGCATTACCCCAATGAGCAGGCCAGGCATAAGCTGCTGGATATTGTAGGCGACCTGGCCCTGACCGGCTACACTATCAACGCGCATATCATCACCAGCAGGCCCGGACACGCCGCCAATATAGCTTTCGCCAAAAAGATCAAGCAATATATCAAGCAGAATAAAGCCATTGCCGTGCCCAGGTACGATCCTAACGTACCGCCGGTACATGATATACATTATATAGAAAAGGCCTTACCGCACAAATATCCCTTCCTGCTGGTAGACAAGATCATCGAAGTATCCGATAATTATATCGTGGGCATCAAGAACGTGACCCGGAATGAAGAGTTCTTCCAGGGCCATTTCCCCGGCAACCCGGTAATGCCCGGCGTGCTGCAGATAGAGAGCATGGCGCAGGTGGGCGGCATCCTGGCGCTGAAGAAATACCCGGATCCGGAAAAGTACAATACCTATTTCCTGAAAATAGATAAGGTAAAGTTCCGCCAGAATGTGCTGCCCGGCGACACGCTGATCCTGAAGCTGGAGCTGCTGAGCCCGATCCGCAGGGGCATATGCGAGATGAAAGGCACTGCATACGTGGGTAACCGGATCGTAACGGAGGCGGAGCTGGTCGCCCAGCTCGTGCCTAAAGAGTCGGAAAACAAACAATAAAAAATAATAAAACCAACAGGCTTTACGTTCAGAGCCTAAAATTTATATGATACATCCTCTTACTTACGTTCACCCGGAAGCCAAAGTTGCAGATAATGTTACCATTTCCCCGTTCAGCGTCATTCATAAAAATGTCGAGATAGGAGAAGGTACCTGGATCGCATCCAATGTAACGATCATGGAAGGAGCCCGGATAGGTAAAAACTGCAAGATATTTCCCGGTGCCGTGATCTCTGCCGTCCCCCAGGACCTGAAGTACAACGGCGAAGACACCAGCGTGATCATAGGGGACGGATGTACCATCAGGGAATATGTGACCATCAACAGGGGCACCAGCGACAAGGAAGTCACCCGCATCGGCAAGAACTGCCTGATCATGGCCTACTGCCATATCGCGCATGACTGCATCATCGGTGATAACTGTGTATTCTCCAACGCCACCACCCTGGCGGGTCATATAGAGATAGGCAATAATGTGATCCTGGCCGGCCTGGTAGCCGTGCAGCAGTTCAGCAGGATCGGCTCGCATGCCTTTGTGACCGGCGGCTCCCTGGTAAGGAAGGACGTACCGCCTTATACCAAGGCCGCACGCGAACCGCTCTCCTATGTGGGCGTCAATTCCGTGGGCCTGAAAAGAAGAGGCTTTCATATAGATACCATCAACCATATACAGGACATCTACCGCATCCTGTTCGTCAAAGGCTACAATACCTCCAAAGCGCTCAGCATCATCGAAGCGGAGATACCCGTAAGCGAGGAACGGGACGAGATCGTGGACTTTATCCGGAAATCCACCCGCGGCATCATGAAAGGCTTTACCAGGAAAATCCTGGTGGACGAATAATCATACGGCATGATCACGCTTGACAACATCTCCAAACGCTTCGAAAACAGCTGGATCTTTAAGAACATTTCCTACAGCTTTGCTGACGGCAGCCGCTATGCTGTACTGGGCAATAACGGTTCAGGTAAGTCTACCCTGCTGCGCTGCATCGCGGGCATCCATGCCGTGAATAAAGGCAGCATCACCTATACCATCAACGGCCAGCCGGTCGCTCCCGAAAATTTTTACCCGCATTACAGCTTTTGCGCGCCGGGTATGGATATCATAGAGGAAATGACGCTGGAAGAGTTCCTGAAGTTCCATTTCTCCTTTAAACCCGCCCTGCCGGGCTATACGGTGACCGATGTGATCCGGGAGATAGAGCTGAAGCATTTTGCCGGGCAGCAGATCCGCAATTTCAGCTCCGGTATGAAGCAAAGGGTGAAGTTAGGACAAGCACTGTTTAGCCATACACCCATTGTCTTCCTGGACGAGCCCTGCACCAACCTGGATAAAAAAGGTATAGACCTCTACCAGCACCTGCTGGCGCTTACCACTACGGCCGAACGGACCATCATCATCGCTTCCAACGATCCCAGGGAATACCCCGCCGCCGATCATATCCTGGATATGAATACTTTATCGCACAGTGATAAGCTGACGGTGGGGTAAAGCATTTTATTGTTTCTTTCTTTTGTTACGCTACCTATGGCTGGTAATTTTCATACATTTTATACTTTTTTGTTATAAATTAGCTATTGAATATTGTCCATATAAAACACTATTCTATCGGAATTAAACATTTACAAGTGCTTATAAATCATGCCAATTTTTAAGTTGGATGCTATTTTACACTACCTGCAAAAACAAAAAGACAGCATTATAAATGACATTCAGGAGGACAATCGTGAAACAAATTATTTTCATAACGACACTTTTTTTATTCGTTTCCTGTGGACAAGGTTCGGATACACGAAAACAACAAAATAATTACGGACAAACTGATACAAATAGCCAATCAGTAAACACGACAGCAACAAAAATTGATAAGGACAATACTCCTGATGAGATTGCATTGACATTCATTAATTCTTATGTTGATAACTGCAATAAAATGCAAACATCAATGGACATTATTGAGTGGGTTCATTCAAACAACCTGGCAACAAACCGCTTTAAGACCGAAGTAAAAACGATAATCGAAGAAGCCTATAAAGAAGATCCAGAACTGGGACTTGGCTTTGACCCGATATTTGATGGTCAGGACTTTCCTGACAGAGGGTTTGAACTGGAGGCATTTGATAGCAAAACAAATTTCATAGTAGTTAAAGGCAAAAATTGGGCTGACTTTAAGTTGACTATTAAAGTGATTTCAGAAGATAATAGATGGCTTGTTGATGGTTGTGGAATTATAAATATCCCGGAAGACAAACAAAGTAAAAGATGGAACGGCTCCAATTAGCCATTTGTGCACAGGCTTAGCATTTCATATCTCTTCATTAAACCTTTGTTTTAAATCCCACTCCCTCTACACCAAGCAGCGAACCCTTAGCAGTCACGGTATTGGAACAGCCTTATTATTTAATTTGACTATACCAGCAGCTAAAGCCACACTATAATGTGATTTTTACAATTTTGTACTGTATTTCCGAAAATACCAATATCAAAATCACACTATAATATGATTTTTAGTTCACATTAGAAAAAAAATCTTATCTTTGGCCTTGAAATCACATTATAATGTTAGTCAAGACTCTCGGTGCAGCCATAAAAAACAGGCGGAAGGAATTGAGTATAACGCAACCTCACTTAGCCGAACTGGCAAAAGTGAGCACAAACACCCTGTATAAATTAGAACGGGGCCAGGGCAACCCTTCGTTAGATGTGCTGAACAAATTAACGGAAGTGTTGGGAATGGAGCTCACACTGCAAGTAAAAAAGAAACATTAAGTAAATGAGAACAATGGAAATATACCGCAACGGAATCTTAGCAGGAATGCTGACAGAAGCAAATCGTCAGCATTATGTTTTCCGGTATGATGACAAATATTTTAACGATGCAAGCAAACCAGGGATCAGCTTAACACTACCCAAAACACAAAAAGAATACAGCAGCAAATTTTTGTTCCCATTTTTTTTCAATATGCTGAGTGAAGGAGTCAACCGGAAATTACAAAGCACACAATTGAAAATAGACGAAGAAGATAATTTCGGCTTACTGGCAGCAACAGCACAATATGATACAATTGGAGCAATAACCGTGAAACCAATAGAGGCCAGATGAGCTTAGATACATTAAAATATTGTCCGGGAACATTGGCTAAGGGGTTTGCTACTTACAGCCCAAGTTGCTTACGGCATTTGTTTAACGGTAAAAAGGTAAGTCATATCTTACCTTATGAACAACCCCAACAAAGTGAAGAAGTTACGGAGCAGTTCATGGAAAACCGTAAACGCATATCCATATCAGGTGTGCAGGAAAAACTAAGTTTTTTATTGGAGAAAAATATATTACGATTAACAAGGGAAGGGGAACATGGAACATATATACTCAAGCCGATACCAAGAGATCTGAAAAAGATTGACCAGATTCCTGCCAATGAACATTTGACAATGCAAATAGCCAAACAAGTATATGGACTGAATACGGCTGAAAACGCTATGATTTTTTTTAAGGATGGTTCACCCGCCTATATCACCAAACGATTTGACGTGAAAGAAAATGGAAGTAAATGGGGCATAGAGGATTTTGCAACACTGGCCGGGAAAACAAAAGACAATGCAGGTTCAAATTTCAAATATGAATACAGCTATGAAGAAGCAGGATGGTTGATACAACAATTTGTTCCGGCCTGGCGCATAGAAATAGAAAAGTATTTTTCTTTAGTTGCTTTCAATTTCCTGTTTTCAAACGGAGATGCTCATTTAAAGAATTTTTCCTTGCTTGAATCATCCAGTGGAGATTACCTGCTAAGCCCAGCCTATGATCTTGTAAATACAAAACTGCATGTGGATGATACGGATTTTGCATTGGACAGAGGACTGTTTGCAGACGATTATAAAAGTGAACAATACAAGAAAAGCGGACATCCTTCCAAAGCCGATTTTACGGAATTTGCCAGGAGAATTGGAATTGCAGAGCACCGGGTTGATAAACTATTGAACCCGTTTTTAGAAAAGAAGCCTTTTGTGGAAACATTGGTCAGCCATTCATTCTTGACCGAGGCCAACAAAAGAGGATACCTGCTAATGTATAACACAAAAAGAAATCATTTAATAGCTCAATGAGGTGGCAACCTGAAGATTACCGCTATAACGTTACAATTCCCAAAAGTTCATGATTGTGAATTTACTTCCCTATGCCACTTTACCTGAATCAAAAATATGCACTTGACATATTAGCAGTGCCGGACTTTTTTAATTAAAAATGAAGACAGCAATCACCCTGCTGTTGAAAAACATTGTTCGGGATTTCAGTGATTATAAAATTTTGAACCTTTTCTCCAAAAGAATAAAAGCAAACATCTTAGATATCCTTAAAGAGGTAGCTGCCTCCCAATCATATTGAGATGCGCGCTTAATATCAAGATTAAGGCCAAATCTGTTTAAGCTATCCAATATGCTTATCAACGGGTTTTTATTTTTTTAACTGTATTGGTAGATTTTCCAATTCGCAGCCGCTTTTTTCATAAATTAGCAATTGTGAAACATTTAGTTACACGTTTTTCATTATGCATAACTTTCCACTCCAACATATGAGACAAATCCTAACATTTTTCCTGGTATTCACTTTCAATCTGTCCACTTTCGGGCAACAAAATGAATTTAAGGTTTACAATAATGGCTTAATCTACAGTGAAGAGGCGATGCTTAAACTTGGTCATATTGTTGACTCGCTCAATTTAAAATATAAGACCTGTGATTTAAACAAAAAATTCTATTCCAAAAGTCAGACGATCGGATATATTGTTTCACTTGACACGGGAAATATCAAACAAGCGAAACAAGACATGGAAAAACAGATGCCTTATGACGAGTTTGTAAAAAAATATCCACAAGCAAAAACTGAAAAGAACAAACTAATTATCAAAAGGAAATATCTTAATTACAGAGGGAAGGAATGGATAGAATTTGCAGAGTTTGATTTAAAAAGCGATTATGGATTTAATATTGATTCAAAGGATTTAAGTCTTTATGAAAAATATTTAAAGAACAATTGGTTGTTTGAATACAATGAGCAATCCCAATATTCAAAAGAATCATTAAGAGCATTCTATTTTCCAAATGAGTTTAAAACTCATGAGATCCCTGAAAAATACGCGCGGATGATCGGATATTCGGATTGTTTGATAGATACTACCACTACAAAATTTAAAGATAACTTAAAAGATGGGCGGGTGGAACTTCCCCGGAACTGGTATTCTCTTTCTACAAAAAAGAAAGCTAAACTTTTAGATGACATGAGAAGTACCCGGGTAATTGGCCGCTGTAGTCAGGATAACAGCCCAAGAAACCACGCAGTCAATATAGCTTTACTTTCTGCTGAAACTTATAACTGGGGGTCTTTTTAAAAGCACATCTGGATATTATGAATGACAGGTTTGAAAGGGTTTCAGACGGGAACTACGCCTGGGGCCCAAGAAATACTTATATCCGTGAATTAGAAGCATTGGATATCAATGTGCTTGATTTAATTCTTGGTATTTCATTCCGCATTGAAAATCCAGCTTTAAATCACTATTATGGAAGTATCGGGCGTATAGGAAGAGCCCTGGCGGAAACAAAAAATAACAATGAAATCGAAGCAGCAATTTTATCTGTTATTTCAGACAAGGAATTAGATGATTACAATAGGCTACTTTTCTATTTCCTGCTCAGGAATTACAACTATTATATTCAGGACAATGAACTGAAAGAACAAAACGAAAAAAATTTGCTTAGAGCTGCCAATACATTACCTGAATATTATCGAAGCGAGTTAACTCAAATTGAAGAAGAATAAAACTGAGCATAATAATCCTACACAGATTTCATAGGTGCAACGCTTCCCTGCAAACTATATTACCATGATGAAGAAAGCTGTCAAGGATAACACTCCTATTTATAATTATTGCAGTAATATTTTACACCGGATCCAGATTACTGCCCATAAATATAACCCGGTATGCTGACATTAAAAACGGGAACAATATTATCAACAACCTTGAAAATTATAAAGCCGAATTTGGAAGACTTCCCGACAATACCGAAATTGAAATATTAAAAAGATTGGGCTTTGAACTAGAAATGCTGGCAACTTCTCCTGATTATTCAAAGGATGAAGAAGATAATTATGAAATAGTTTTCTTAGAAGGTTTTGACGGACCTTATCTGATATGGAGCTCCAAAGATAAAAAGTGGAAAATTGCTAATCCGACTATATTTGAATAAAAATTGTAACCCTTATTATACCCCACAATTATCAACAATGACCATAGAGTTAAAAATTGACGAAAACGACTTCCTGACGCATCAGCTTTACACTGCGTCAAAGTCCGCCCGTATCAAAAGGAAAAGACAAAGAAATAAAGTAGTAATGCCTTTAATATATATTGCCTTGGGGATTGTGTTCTTCTTTTCAAACAGAGTTGCAACGGGCATCATATTTTTCATTATCGCGCCGCTATGGTTTTTTATTTACCCCATATGGGAAAGACAACGTTATATAAAACACTATAAAGATTTCATTAAAGAAAATTATAAAGACAGACATGGCAGTACAGGAACTTTAGAACTGAGCAATGATTATATCCTGGCAAAAGACAATGGTGGTGAAAGTAAAGTCCTGACAAAAGAAATCGAAGCAATCAATGAAATCCCATCAGCAATATACATTAAGCTAAAAGGCGGCCAGTCATTCATACTGCCCAAGGACAAAATATCTGATACAGGCACTGTAACGATAAGATTAAAAGAGCTTGCAGCCTGGTTAAGCATCCCTTACAATATTGAAGATACCTGGGAATGGAAGTAATTACCGTATATAACAACGGCTCCACTTCCGGAGTGCTACATATACTTTTTTACACATTTTACACATTGGCTTTGCATCCGACAAAAAGCCCATATTGACCGTGATCTTACGAACAACTATGAAACGATTTATCATCCTTCTCCTGGCTTTGTTTTGCCTGAACCCCGTATTCGCCTGCCTGAACAGTGCAAGCCTGATGCTAAAGGACGGCACCTTCCTGTATGACGACAGAGAAGGTAACGTACCCTACGGACACGAATTTTATAAAGATGCCTTCGGATATGCCATCCGGCAGCTTGACAGCCTGTACAAAGCAACTAAAGACATCGACTACCTTTCCGATAAAGGACTGGTGCTGATTTTAACCCAAGATTATGATGCCGCGATCAGGCTATTCCTGGAAATCGAAAAATCGGCGCCCGGCAGGTATGCAACGGCTGCCAACCTCGGCACAGCTTACGAGCTTTCCGGGCAAAACGACCTGGCGCTGCAATGGATCAAAAAAGCTGTTGAGATAGATCCTGCCTCCCACAGTAATTCGGAATGGATCCACGTCAACATTTTAGAAGCAAAGATCAAAGGTGAACAATGGTACACATCCGACTTCCTGCTTCGTACGAACTTCGGCACAGAGGTCCAGCCGGGGACTTCCCTCACGCCAGCCGCACTGCAGGAGCTGTCTGATGCTTTGTATTACCAGCTGAACGAAAGGATCTCTTTTGTGAAACCGCCGGAAAAAATTGTGGGTCAATTGCTGTTTGACTTGGGTAACATCGCGTTCTTTTTAGGGAATTATGAGGATGCCCTGGCGGATTATGACCTGGCAGACCTATACGGCTATACCGGACAACTGATAGATCAACGCGTGGCAGAGACGAAAAAGCAGCTAAGGCAAGCCAATAAGCCCCAAACGGCAAAACAGGCGTCACCGTCTTACCTGCCGTATATACTTGTGATCCTGACCCTGATGATATTGCTGATCCTGTTAAAGCTGCTGTATAAAAGGAAACAGCAGGACCACGGCTGATGCGATCTCCAGGTGGGCAATGAAGTACCTTGTATCCCATAACAGCTCCTGATAAATAAAAACATTATGACAGCAGATACCAAAATATCCTGGAAAAAAATATTTATTTTCTATGCAATAGCTTTTATAATATCAGGACTTTTTAATTCAGGAGTTCTTACGCCCTGCTATCAAAAACTGACAACCGGCCTTTTAATTGGCAACTGGGCCTTTTTACCTGCAGGAGCCGGAACTTTAATAGCAGCTTTAATAGCATATAAGTTTGATAAAAAGTTCAAAAGAACCATTTCCTTATATGGTAACAATCGCCTGAAGAATATTTTGATTGCATTAGTCCCGGCAATGGTTTTCACAACCACCGGACTTTTCAACAGCAATGGCATCAATGAGCATTTCTATGGATTTGCTTTTTCATGTATTGCCTTATTATATGCTGTTGCGGAAGAAATATTTTGGAGGGGCTATCTGCTTGATGCCTTACGTCCGTTAAACAGGCTTATTCACAGCCTGGTGATCGGTATATTGTGGTGGGGATGGCACTTCAGGTTTAGCACAGGGTTTGACCTCACCTGGTTTTTATTGATCTGCCTTGCCGGTTCTTTTTTATTGTGCCGGTTTGCTGACGACACAAGATCATATTTAACAGCAGCGGGACTGCATTCGCTGATCATTATAACAACATCCGGCGGGGAAATGCCCCGGACTACAACCATAGGACTATGTATTGTGATAATAACTTGGTTGCTCATAGGAAAGATCTGGAAAACAAAAGAAGTGGTACAGGCAGCTTAAAGCAGTGCCCGGTAAGCCGCCGATCCTTAAGAGCAGTCCGGCAATAGCAGGGATGACCAGATACCATGGGATATTTTTGCTATATTTAAATTCCGGAAACGGGTCAAGCCAAAACCCGGGAAATTACAAACCATTTGCGACAACCTGTGTAAAGTGAACAGATTTCAGGAGCTATTAAAAGGCGGCGACCTTCGTTCCATTGGTAAAGCCAATGAGATCGTTGCAATGGTAAAGGACCAGGCAGCGTTTGATGCATTGTTTGAAGGCCTGTCCTGCCCGGACAGAAAGGTGGTCATGCGCACTGCAGACGCCATCGAGAAAATAACGGTAAGCAAACCGGGCTATTTACAGCAACACAAAACGGTACTCTTAAATCTATGTCGGGACGCAAAAGACATAGCGCTGAAATGGCATCCGGCGTTGCTTGTTCCGAGGTTGCACTTAACGGAACAGGAATCAGCAGCGATGTGGAGCTTATTGGTCCGATGAGCAACTGCCCCTAAAGAAAATAAAATAGCAAGGGTAAATTCAATCCAGGGGCTATTCAATCTGTCACAGCAAGACCCCGGCTTATCGCAGGCCTTTAATCTGATACTTTCCGAAATCGGTAAGGAAAACATACCCTCGTTAAATGCAAGGATCAGGAAACTACAAAATGCCAGCCGATGATATGCATTGGCAACTGACAGGTTGATATACCAGGAAATATTTACTAAATTTAAGCCCTGAAGCTCCGGTGAGGCTTTGGCATTAAAGTGCGCTATTCCAGCCAACCAAAAGACATCAACAGTTATCATAACAGCACAGCAAATGAACAAAATATTTACAATTATTCTGACACTTATCTCTGTAAGTGTATTCGGAAAAAAGAACCCCACAGCAGAAGCACAACTCATAGTTGCCGAGGGCAAGCTCCTTTACAGGTCGGAAATGGCCTCGTGGTACGGAACAGACCTGTTTTTAGAGAAATATAAGGACCATGAAAATATTGGTGGGTATTTCTCATACATTGAAAATGATACGGCAAAGTGTATTTTCTTTTCAAAGGGAGAAGATCCCAAAGTAATCGGGACAATCTCTTTTGACAGCACCTACAATATAAGAACGGCCCCTGCAGACCTGACCGAAAGAAACTTTACCAATAATGAATACGATCTCTATCAAATCAGGAAAGCTACATTAAAAGAGCTGGAAACGAATAGGGACGGGCTTTTCAAATTTTATGAAAACACCTACCCCAATATAATCCCCTTAATCAAGGGTCAGGAAAAGAAAGCTTACATTTTGACAGGGCCACATCAAAGCGGAGTTGTGATCTTTGGAAATGACTATTTACTCACTTTTGACAAAAACAACAAGCTTAAAACCAAAAGACGGCTTCATAACAATATTATTCCCATTGAATACGGTAATCCTGAAGATGGTAAAAATGTTGCCATCACCATGCATACCCATTTACCGGAAACAGGCGATTTTATTACAGCAACAGATATCTGTACATTAATGCTTTACCAGAAATTCACCCAATGGGAAATGCACAATGTTGTTTCTTCAAAATATTTCAGCATATGGAATTGTGAAGCAGAGCAATTGAATATTATACCTAAAAGCGTTGTTGATAATATCGAAAAAGACCAGGAAAAACGCAACAAGCAAAAGCAAAAATCCCATTAATGGCAGATCATTTACGAAGTCCCAATATCAGGGATAATCTATACCAATAGAGCTAAGCAAGCTATGATCACGATAACAACCAGGCCAGCTACAGCAACAGAAATAGCACTGCAACAGCAACGGCAGCCGGGGCTTTATCAACGGACAGAAAAATTTGTGATGCTGTTGATAGCAGTGCTAATGCTGCTCCTTGCGCCTTTGCTGATTTACAACAAATTTCACCCCATAGATCCGGGCACACAGGCGGTTTCCGGTGTTGTCATTATCATTCTTGCAATCATCCTGGTTACCTGGCTGGACAGGAAGTATAAAACCAGCAGCAGGCAACAGCGGAGTATGCTGACCCAGGAAGTAGAAGTAGTCCGCGTACAAACCTCCAAAGCCATTAAAAGAGAAGATTCTGAGGACTTTGGCATAGCCTATTATCTTGACGTTACCCACAACGGGCAACCTAAGACCTTATACCTGTGGGGGCAGTACCTGGACGAACTGGAAGAAAGTACTTTTCCCAACACAGCGTTTGAATTTACCCGGTACACCGGCAGCGATGAATTTATAGACTTCAGAATCTCAGGCCAATATTTTAAAGAAGCAGGAACATTGCCGCCTTTCGGTAAAGCCATATGGAAAAGTGGCACTTACCCACTGAACGGGCAATTGCTTGATCAAAGTATTGATGCTATAACATAGAAAAGCCATGAAGCTATATTAGCGTGTACCGGTGATCTTCAGTAACTTTGAGCTGTAAAGACCTCTGAAATATATGATGCAGACATTCAGGCCATTGGCCCTTAGATATCTTTTACCGGCAGTTTGTATGCTGACGGCAACCGTTTCTGCATCGGCACAATTAATGCTGGAGAAGGACATCCGTATGGCAGAATACCCGCTGTATTATGACTGGGTCCGCAATTCCATTATAGAAAGCAATATAACAGACAGCTTTATCAAAGCCCGCCGTGTCAGAACCCTCACCGAATTATTCTCTTATAAAGACAACGGGCGGGATACTATTATCCCCTTACAAAAATTATACTATGACCCATCGGGACAGCTGACCCAAAGGGAGCTGTTCTATTACGGCCATGTATATTACACGGAATATTTCACTTATGCCCCGCACCAGGTCACCGTTCACAACAGAAGGTTTGAAAATGACAACAGGTTGGGTCCGGGTTATACCCTGTACCTGGACACATTCGGTAATCCGGTAAAATATATCAGCCTGGACAGCCACAATCATCACGATGGCCTGGATTCCATCAGCTACCAGTACACCTACGATGCCAGGGGTAAGATACTGACCCGACGACAACAATTGTTTTACGATGGGGATAAACGGCCGGTGCTCCTGTTCCGGTACACTTACAGCCCGGCCGGGCATAATACAGGCTATACCGTTTCCCATATCCGGGAACCATTATATGCGGTAACCAAAGAAGTAAGCCCGGAAGGCGTAGTGCTTAAAAGATATGCTGTTTACAATTACGGAAAGGGACCTGTTGCTACCGATCTGCGGCAAACAGCTTCCATCAACGGGCCGGACTATTTTGACAGCACCACGTATATATACGGCACCAGCGGAAAGCTGGGCTTTATCAAGCGGACCTTCAGGCATGATCCTATGTCCGGCAGGTCTGAAAATACCTTTCTGCAGCTCCTTTACGACCAGCAGGGATTCCTTACTGAAAAGTACAATCATAAAGACCATGCCTATTACCGGTGGGAATTATATGAATAAATTCCGGCCTGGACAGTATACCTGTACACTTTCACCCCCTGGCTGCTGCTATTGAGCCTTCATATACTCTATACGAAGCATCATAGGTTCTGTGATCACATCTTTCCACTTTGTTTCAATGGTGGCCGGAAGCCCGTGATCATTATAGGTATAGATCCAGGTAGTTCCGTCCGCTATACCGGTCATATTGTTCCGGGAAATGTTCTTTTCAAAAGTAGCCTCCGTACCGAAACCGGGCAAAGGCTCTATCTTGAATACCTGCCCCAAGCCGAAATCTGGCTTCGGATGATCGTCATAAGTAAAGCTTTTGGTCACTTCCCGGTAACCGTTGCCGATCCAGCCATCACCATCCTTAACCATTAGCCTGACTTGCAGAGCATTGGCAGTCTGCTTATAATCAATGGTAAAATACTCAAGCCCATTTTCATCCACCAGGCTTTTTATTTTTCCGTCGGGATCATACCTGTAATTGGTAAATGACTGGAGCGCGCCGTATTGATAGGTTTCATCACGCACTATCCGGCCGGCTTCATTATATTTAAGCACAATATTGTGGTTGAACTGGGGAAAAGTAAAATCCGAATAGATAATCTTGCTGATCCTGCCATTGTGATACTCAAATACATATTCCGAACTATTCTGTGTTTCCGGATCGGTAAAGCTTCGCCTGAGCAGCTGGTTGCTGTCATTATACTCATACTGCGCGAGGAGGCGGTGCCGGTAGTCATACACTTTACTCACCAGGTACTTTTGAGCAGGGTCATTGCCGGAAAGATGCCCGGTAATTCGTTTTCGGCAGGATAAGATGCTGATGGTCATCAGCAAAAGCAGAGAAATAGCACGTACATTCATTAAAGAAAAAATTAAAAGGTTAAAAATCAACAGGTCAGTCAGCAGCCACGGCCTGACAACATCCTTCATGAATATAAACGGTCATTCCTGCTGCGATCTTAGCGTTTCCCGGCTATTTTTTATGCCCGGCGAACTACAGGACCGGCAGTCGCATCCCTGATACTTCAACCCGTCAGAATATCATTGGGAAAATTATCTTTAGTGGCTATCTGCTTACAGGCAACATCCTTTTATTACAGATATGCCTCACTGAACGATGTGCACTCTGCGGGTCAGAAACCGCTTTTACTATAAAGACACTGAGGGTCTTGGTCATTCCGAACGGATGTGAGGAATCTCCTATAATAATTGATAATGATTTTGTTGCCTATATCATAGATAGTCAGTTTATCTTTTGAGCAATAGCCCGGAAGTTGCCCATCTTACTCTAAGTGGGTAATTTTTTGCTCATTCCCATTATGGGAGCAAATACCTTTTCCGCCCCCTGGATATTATTTCCGCTTTTCTTAAAGGTGCCGGACAGCATGCAGCCTGTAAGCATATTACAGCATGCCATCCTGTGGTAACATTGATTACGAAGCCTGTGTATATTAAAGATGCACTATTGCAGCGTCATTGCTTCCGGTGCTGATCTATGATTATCCTTATCCCGGCTATAGGCATCAGGTGTTCCTTCCGCGGACTGGCAAAGTATTTGCATTTTATCTTATATTCGGTCCTGATCTCATCATACGCACCTTGAAATCTCCGGACCATAGGCGTTACCCCATGCTGATGTCCGTGCTTCGGACCAGCTTCAGGCATTAATATTCACATTATTTCTATCACCCATTAAATCTTAAAATCATGGCAAAGAAAGCAGCCGCTAAAAAAAGCACCGGAGGATCCGCAAAAAAAGCGCCACCCAAAAAATCAGGGACCAATACGGAACAGGGATTAAGGAAGTTATTCCTTGATGAGCTGAAAGACATCTATTGGGCAGAAAAGCACCTGACCAAAGCTTTACCTAAAATGCAAAAAAATGCCAGCTCCGAAGCGTTATCCAATGCTATCAGTGAACACCTGGAAACCACAAAAGTGCATGTGGAGCGCCTGGAAGAGATATTCAGCCTGCTGGGAGAAAAAGCAGTGGCCAAGAAATGCGATGGCATGGAAGGCCTGACAAGGGAAGGGGAAAATGTCATAGAAGAAACGGATGACGGAACCGCTACCAGGGATGCAGGCATCATCATTTCGGCGCAAAAGGTGGAGCATTATGAAATATCGGCCTATGGCAGCTTAAAACAGCTGGCATTGACCCTCGGAGAAGACGAAGTGGCAGGCATTTTAGAGCAGACGCTCAACGAAGAAAAGGAAGCAGACCAGTTGCTCACCGAGATCGCCGAGAATGATATCAACTATGAAGCCGCGGAAGAGAACGGCGAAAACGAAGATGAAGGAGATGACGAGGATGAGGGCGATGATGAAGAATAGGTCAGTTGTATTATATAATTCAATTAAAAAAGGAGAACAGCTTAATGAAAGATATCATAGTATTTTCACACCTGCGCTGGAATTTTGTTTATCAGAGACCGCAACACATAATGTCAAGATTCGCGAAGACTTACCGCGTCATATTTATTGAGGAAGAAATATATTCAGACGAGGCCGATGGCTACAACATCTCTTTTGCCGCCGATAATATCTGGGTAATCCACCCGCACCTGCAAAATGGTCACAATGGCGATATAACAGCGAGAAAGCGGGCCATAGCAGATACGCTTATGAGTGAATTCGAGATCACTGATTATGCTGCCTGGTATTATACACCGATGGCCTACGCTTTTTCGGACCACTTACATCCGCATGCTATCATCTATGACTGTATGGATGAGCTATCAGCCTTCTTATTCGCGCCTCCAGAGCTCATCCGGAATGAAGCTGCCCTGTTAAAAGCAGCGGATATCGTATTTACGGGAGGTATCAGCCTGTATGAAGCTAAAAAGGACCGGCATCCTGCCGTATTCTGTATGCCCAGCAGCATTGATAAAGCGCATTTTGCAAAAGCGAGACATCCCGGTGAAGAGCCGGACGACCAGTCAGATATACCCTTTCCGCGCTTCGGCTTCTTCGGTGTCATTGATGAACGGTTCGATATCGCGCTGCTTAAAGAAGTAGCGACCCGGAAGCCTGAATGGCATTTTATCATCATTGGACCGGTGGTGAAGATAGATGCAAAAGACCTGCCCTGCCTGCCCAATATCCATTACCTGGGTATGAAAAGCTACAAAGAGCTGCCCTCCTACTTAAGGAGCTGGCAGGTAGCTATCCTGCCCTTCGCCATCAATGAAGCCACAAGATTTATCAGTCCTACCAAGACACCCGAATACCTGGCGGCAGGAAAGCCTGTCATATCAACGCCTGTAAAAGATGTTGTACGGACTTACGGGGAGCATAAGCTGGTGTCTATCGCTGACAACGCGGACGGGTTCATAGCAGTTGGCGAACATCTGTTGCAGCAAAAAGAAGATAGCTGGCTGGCCAGGGTGGACGACTTTTTAAGTAAAATGTCCTGGGACAGCCTGGTTATGAAAATGAATAAATGTTTACAAAGCGTTATAGCAACAAAACAAGAAAAGGTTTAATCTATGTATGACTATCTGATAGCAGGCTGCGGCTTTGCAGGAGCTGTAATGGCCGAACGGCTGGCGTCAGCCAGCAATCAAAAGGTGCTGATCATTGATAAGAGAAACCATATCGGGGGAAACGCATTCGATCATTATAACGAGCATGGCATACTGGTCCATAAATACGGACCGCATATATTCCATACCAATTCAAAAAAGGTGTTCGAATATCTCAGCCGGTTTACAGAGTGGAGGCCCTATGAGCATCACGTGCTGGCAAGCGTAGACGGCCAATTGGTACCCATCCCGATCAATCTCAATACCATCAACACACTATATGGCCTGGACCTCTCTTCAGCGGCTTTTGAAGAGTACCTGGCATCCAGAGCGGAGAAGATAAGCCCTGTACGGACGTCGGAAGATGTGGTATTAAGCACCATCGGCAAGGAGCTTTATGAAAAATTCTTTAAAGGCTATACGATCAAGCAATGGGACCTGGATCCTTCGGAGCTGGACGCTTCCGTAACAGCACGCGTACCTACAAGGACCAATAAGGATAACCGGTATTTCACGGATACTTATCAGGCCATGCCCCTGCATGGCTATACGAAAATGTTTGAGCAGATGCTGTCACATCCCAATATCCATATCATGCTCAATACAGATTTTGAGGATATCAGGAATACCATCCCGTTCAGAAATATTATTTACACAGGCCCTATAGATGCGTTCTTTAACTATCGTTTCGGGAAGCTGCCTTACCGGTCCATTGACTTCAGGTTCCAGACACTGGACCAGGAAGCATACCAGTCCTGCGGCACCGTTAATTTCCCGGTGAGCAACCTTTACACACGTATTACGGAGTTTAAGAAGCTGACCGGACAGACCCATGCCAAGACCACCATTGTCTTTGAATATCCGGTTGCCGATGGAGACCCTTACTATCCTATCCCGAGACAGGAGAACCAGGCCATCTACAATCAGTACAGGGCACTGGCCGAAGAACTTCCGAATGTATTTTTCACCGGAAGGCTGGGAACTTATAAATATTACAACATGGACCAGGTAGTAGCCCAGTCGCTGGCGCTGCACAAGAAAATTACGGAAGAAAAGATTTCGCTGGAATGTGTGCAGCAATAACTGTTCTTTTAAAAAGATGATTATGACAAATCCTTTTGCATCTTTCTGGATGGCAGGCTATGAATGCAGCGATCAGTTGAACTCTTCCGGCGACCGTGTAGATCTGCTGGGCGCCACCGGGCATCCCGATCAACTTGAATCGGATTACCGGCTGCTCAAAGACTTCAGCATCGCTACGGTACGCGAAGGTGTGCAATGGAGCCGGGTAGAACATACACCTTACTGCTATGACTGGTCACGGGTCCGGAAGATCATACAGGCTGCCGGGCAGCATCGCATACAGGTGCTCTGGGATCTTTGCCATTTTGGCTATCCCGCGGATCTCAGTCCCCTGCATCCGCATTTCACCAGGCGTTTTGTGGCATTCGCGCTGGCTTTCGTACAGTTGTACCGCAGCATCCGCCCGGATGGCCCTCTCATTGTCACGCCTATCAACGAAGTGAATTTCATCTCCTGGCTGGGAGGAGAGGTAGGCGCCACTTCACCTTATACCAGGAATTACGGGTGGCAGGTAAAGTACAACCTGATGCAGGCTTACATCCAGGCAGTCAAAGCGATGAAAAGTATGGACAACCGGCTTATCATCCTTACAACGGAGCCGCTGATCAATATCATTCCCGGGGATTTTGACAATCCGCATCTGGTGGAAATGGCCCGCAAGAAAAACGAGGAGCAATTTCAAATGTTGGACATGCTCTGCGGGTTCATCTGTCCGGAGCTGGAAGGAAGCCCCGGCCTGGCCGATATAGTGGGCTGCAATTATTATCACAACAACCAATGGCTTTACCCCTCGGAAAAGCACCTGGACTGGTGGCATGGCCCAGATACCCGGGGCTATAAGAGCCTGTCCGGATTATGCCGGGAAGTCGCTGAAAGATACGGGCGGCCTGTAGTGATCACGGAAACAAGCCATGAAGGAGCGGACAAAAGCCTGTGGATGCAGCTGATCACAGAAGAGTGCAGGCAAATGATACTCCAGGGCCTGGAATTATGGGGTATCTGCATCTATCCCGTGCTTAACAGACCGGACTGGGATTTCCCGGACCGGTGGCATGATTCCGGTATCTGGGAAGTCCACAGCCACACTAAGGAAAGAAAGGTACAGGATGCCTATGTCGCTGTGATTAAAAGCTGCATTGAAAAACTGGCAAATGCCGGGCAAGATAAGCATCACCAGCCGGTCTTACAGAATATACAGTTGTAAAGGTATCCAACCTTGTACCTATTTAAAAAGGGAATGCAGCGCTGGTCAGCGCTGCATTCCCTTTTTATGCAATTCAAAAGATTATTTTTTGGTAACTTTCTGGCGGTAAACGGTAGCATTGTTCTCTACCAGCTCTACCACGTACATACCGGGCACGAAAGCGGACATATCCACAGCTGCGGTATTAGCGGTCAGCGCAGCAGAGCGGAGCAGCTTGCCATCCACACCTACGATATTAATGGAATACTCCGTACCGGGCTTATAAGCATTAAAGGTAATGTGCAGCCTGTCTTCAGCAGGTACCGGGTACAGCTTTACATCGGCAGCAGTATACAGCGAGCGTACGGAAGATGGCTTGGAGCCTTCACTGTAGGAAGCTTCCACGTCATCGATCAGCATATAGTTCAGGGGGTCGCTGGTTACCTCGTAGTCATTGGAGCTGAAGAAAACGATAACAAATGTATCGGTAGCCGTAAAGTTGGCATCAAAATAGTCCACAGTAACGGAAACATCCTGGTAAACAGTATCAGGGGTAATGCTTACATACCCTTCACCGATAGCGGCATATTCGTTGGTAGCGGGGTGCTTGGCATAAGCGGTCACCATCATACTGCCGTCTTTCTTGTACAGCGTATCCAGGAACACCTTGGCCTTTACTTCATCCACTTTTTTACCCAGCGCCGGTGTACCGCCGGAATAAGAGAACGCGCTTTCTATATCCTGGTTCTGCATGAACTCCGTAATATTAAAGGACATCTTTGCATTGCTCAGGATACCGGGGATCTGGATAGTATCCACCAGGTTAGATGATTTGATACCCACCGCGAAGTCTCCTGAAGTACGTATCGTATCTTCATAGCACTGCTGGTTAAAATTGGCGTTGATAAAGCCCATAGCCATTAATCCCGGGGCAAGGCTGGCGATCAGGGAATCGGCACAGTACCAGTTGGCCGGCGCTACGGAATTAAGATTGACAGGAGGTAAAGAGCTGGTCACAACCACAGCGCGGAAACCGCCTTCAAAACCGGGGTTCAGGATCACCTGACCCTGTAAACGGGCAGCCATCAGTAGCCCGAAAACAATAACATAGATTTTTTTCATAATACTTTATATTTGTAACTAAACTACAAATATAATTATAATCATATTATTCTTCCTCCTAAATATTATAGTTTTTGCGGAACAGCCACTCTCCGGCCATTAATGCCAGCAGCAGGAAGAACAGCCATTTGAAATCCACCAGCTTATGCTCGCGGGTCTCTTCCTTAAGCCTCGCAGCAGCCGAGGCGTGCTGCAGCATTCCTTTTATAATATTATCCCGGTCCGCATAGGTACCGAAAAGGCCGCCGGAGTATGCAGCGAGGTTGTTCATCAGCGTATAGTCCGCATGCGTGCGTACAGCCTCCAGGTCAAATGGCGCCACTTCAAAGCTCACCTTAGCCGTATGTTCCCTGCCGTCTTCCCGGAGCATACCGGTCACGGTATAGCTGCCCTCTTCAAATATCCCCAGGTCTTCCTTGTAAGTATTGCCCATTCTTTCCATAGGCCTGGCGGCAGGAGCACCGTTCACCTGTAGCCTGACATCCGGGATATTATTCAATTCTCCCAGTGCGTTCTTAAACATAGCATATACATATACCTTTTCATAGGCATTATACACCTGCTTATCGGTATATAATACAAAAGGCCGCTTATCCTGCCTGGAATGTATCTTTAAGAGGCTTTGCTTCACCAGGGCCTGGAAGGTCTCGGTCTTGCCATAATGCTTATGCTCCTGCATCCGCCATTTCCATAATCCCTCTCCCGCCAGGATCACAGCCGCCGTATGACCGTACTGCTTAAAGAACCACAGGGGCTGCCGGGTCACGACATTACCTATCCTTTGATAGAACAGGACGTCATCCTGCGCTTTGAAGGACACCAGCGCACCCTGGAGCGGCGGATACCTGGCCGTAACATCGGCAATATTTTCCGGCAACTGGAATACGGCGAACTGCTGGTTCAGCACCGGCAGCACTTCCACGTTACCGCTGGCGCCGCTACCACCATCCAGCAGCTCCAGCGCCGCGAATACCTGCACGCCGGTCCCTGCGCCCAGTATATACCATACGGGCTTGTCCGACATTTTCAGTTGGTTGCAATCGCCCGCATCCGGCGCATGGGCAATCACGATATCACACTGCTGCAGGTCGGACGGCAAAAGTGTTTTTACCACCTGTACGTCAAACTGCTCCAGCCCCTGTAAAGCGCTTCTCACCGCCGCGATATCAGGATGCGGGCTTCTGGCCAGCACCAGCACCTTAATTTTTTCATCTATAACATCCACAAATATATCCTGGCGGTTATTGATCACATTTTTTTCTCCTTCTACCGGCGTTATGCTCACGGTGTACTTTTGTAATCCCTGCTGCCTGGCCTGAAGCTGCAAGGAGTAGCCCAATACCTGCTGCTGCTGTCCGGCACGGATCGCCTGGCTGAATACCGGCTGACCGTTATGAAGCACCTGCAGCATCACATCCTTTCCCTGCACCTTGTGCGCGAATACATCTATCAGCATCTCGAATTTCGCATTTAGGCTGACGGTCTTATTGACCAGCACATTCTGAATGCCTACATCCACAGGCATTGTACTGTCTCCCAAAACCATCGTATGCACCGGGAAAGGAAGCTGGTGCGCCAGCGCAGCCGGGTCCCCGCCCATATTATTGATACCGTCCGAGATCATCAGGACACTTTGTACCGGCTGCATCTTATGCCGTTCACCCAACTGGTACAGGGCGCTGCCCATCTGGGTGGAATGCTGCCAGGTACGCCACAGGCTGTCCTTGTCCGCTATCAGCCCATCGCCCCAGCCGGCTATCTCAACATCATACCGTTCAGACAACTGCCGCGCCATATCCTCAACAGCCTTACGGTAAGCATCGTCACTCTCAAAATACGATCTCATGGAAGTGCTCCTGTCAGCCAGTATGGTCAGGGCCGGCCTGATCTCCCGGACCGTTTTGGTTACAATGAACGGCGCACACAGCAGCAATACGAGCAACAGTGTGCTCAATGCTCTCAGGGAGGCCGGCAGAAACCGGTAACGGGTCAGCTTCCGCTTATCATTTTTATACACCCACCAGAACATAATGCCCGCTGCTGCTATACCCGTAATAATTGCTATACTCCAGTTCATTATCTTAATGATTTAAAAAAGTCCTGCATTAATGCCGCACATTCCGTAGCCAATACGCCTTTCTCCAGGATGGTCTTCGGATGAAAAGGCCATTGCTGCCGTTGCTTCAAGGCTTCCGCATCCCGGAGATCGAAAAACCTGCTGATGCCATTCCGGTTATCGGAAGCGCCAAATACGATCCGGCCTATTTTGCTCCAGTACAAAGCGCCGGTGCACATCATGCAGGGCTCTACCGTCACGTACAGGGTGGCATCCATAAGGTATTTGGCGCCCAATCCGCTGTAAGCCGCGGTCAGCGCGATGATCTCCGCATGCGCCGTGCTGTCCTTCAGCAGCTCCACCTGGTTGTACCCGCTGGCAATGACCGTATCGCCATGCACCACAATAGCCCCGATAGGGACTTCGTTGTTATCCAGCGCCAGGCGGGCCTGCTGCAGGGCTTTCCGCATAAAATATTCATCTTTATTCGGTATCATGCTTATGTGCTATAAATTCTCTGAGGGGTAAAATTATATCTTTATAAAATGCTTCACTGTTCCAGCCGGCACTGTCTCTTTCCTGCGCTGTCTGCCGGTAGTACATATTCCAGTAAGGATCATCCACCTGCCTGATGACCTTTTCCTTATCCAGGGCTCCGGGAGATAAGGCCATATCCCCGGTCTCCGTGTCCGTAAGGTACGGGTAGAACAGCACATCCATTTCCAGGGGATGCTCACTGCCGGCAAGCCAGTATCTCAGCACGGCTTCCAGGTAGTCCAGGGCCGCCGCGGGCGTGATGCCGGACAGGTCTATCCTGGCCAGCGACCTTTCCTCATCCTTTTCCCTGTATTTCACGATGCAGACCGTATCTATGGCATCCAGTGCCCTCCCCGCTACGGCATCCAGGTAACAGCCAACAAGATGCTTATCGTAATTGGAGGAGAAGACAACCCGGTACATCGTCCGGCCGAGGGTAAGGGTCTCCGTATGCAAAATAGTACCGCCAACCGCTATGCTCCAGCGGGTCCGGTTAAGATCACTACCGGCTTCCGGTATCAGCGTGTCCAGCTTCTGCTTCATATCCGTCCAGTACCTGTCCACGTAATACGCGCCTACATTCTTAAGCGGCAGCAGCCCTTTCAGCTGGCCCTGCCGTAAAAAGCCTTCTTTATCCTTTCCTTCAAAAACAGACTGGTATATTTCATGATGCAGCCGGAAACGGGCCAGGCCATCCTCACCTGTAAAGACAAACATCTCCTGGTCCTCTATGGCATCAGGCGACTGCTCCAGGCGGATACCCAGCACCTGGCGGTAAAAATATTTTAAAGGCGAGCTGACGAACTGCACCAGTACGGCGAGGTTCAGCTCAGGGGGCAGCGCAGTCGCCTCCCTCACCGCCGGCACAGGCGCTATTCTTTTGACCGCCGTGCCAGCCGGTTTATTATAATAATACAGACCGGGAAACGCCGGGTCATTATAACGGGCGCTGAAGCTGTGCAGGGGATGCTGTATGCAAAGCTCCTCTTCCACGTTCACTCCCGCCGGTACCCGCTGCTGCAGGTACACCAGGAGATCATTGATCAGCACGGACGGGTTTTTGAGCGTATTATCCTTTGGAGACCGCGCATTATAGCTGATGTAGAGCCGGCTCTGCGCGGACAGCACCGTTTCCAGGAACAGGTGCTTATCGCTGTCCTTCAGGTTCCTGTCTCCCAGCTGGTGCCGGTCCTGCATCAGGTTAAAATTCAGCCGCTTTTCCTTCCGGGGAAATTTATCATCATCCATACCCAGCATCGCCACCACCTTAAAGGGAATGCTCCGCATCGGGACCACGGAGCAGAAGGTAATCCCGCCGTTATAAAACAGGCCTGATCTTACATCTCCAGACAGTTGCTGCACAAAGCTGCGCTGGAAAATATCGTATGCCAGCGGCTCCTGGAAGAACCGGGACGCTTCGGCATATTCGTTCATCAGGCTATGGAGGTATTTCATATCCTCTCCCATCACTTCCTCATCCTGCTGCAGGAAGGCAGCCGTCACACCTCTGACATATTCCAGCCATTCCGCCACCGTACGGGCTTTATAGCGCTGCTCCACGCTTTTCATCAGTTGCGTTACAAAGGCGGAGAATAGTATCACGTCCTGCGAGGCCATACCTTCCACGACATCCAGGGGATAGAAATCGCTCCCGTCCTCCGTTGCCACCAGGTCTTCACCGCTCATACAGATACCGTACATCATCCTCCGCACGCCGTTCCACCAGCTCATCGTATAGGTCTGGTCCCCGGTATGCCCCCGCCACCCGCTGCGGATATTGGCCTCCTGCACGATGCTGCGTACCAGGCCGATATCCCGGATTCCCGTTTTTTCCCTGATCGCCCTGAATTCCAGCAGGCCCAGCACCTGCTCTGCCGTACAGCTATCCTCTTTCAGGCTCAGTATTTCCAGCAGCGCTCCCGGCAGCGTATCGCCCTCCGAAACATAGGTATCCGCGATCTTGTACCGGAAAGGCACCGGCGCATTGGAGAACACCCCTTCTATAAAAGCCGCATATATATTCACATCACTGCACACCACCAGTATATCCCTGGCGCGGATGTCCGGCTGCTCCTCCGTCACAAGACGGACAAGGTAGTTGTACAGGCCCTCCACTTCCCGTTGCGGGGTATAATGCCGGTGTACCTGGATGGTGCCGTCCCTTAAAAAATCATAAGGGATCGTATCCCTTTCCGAAAGCGTCATATTGTGAAATATCTCGAACTGGACCCTGGACAGCAGGGTCGTATTGGAAGGCTCGCTCACCGCTACCGGCTCGTAGGCATTGATCAGCTCCTCGTTCCGGAAGAGCAGGCGGATGGTCTGCTGTATCATTTTACCCCAGCTCACCAGCAGCTCGTTACCGATCGTATAATGCTCATTGATCACATACCCTTTGGCTTTCCACAAGGCGATATCCCTCTCACTGTTATCATCCCCCCAGTAAATGAACGGGGAGGGATTGATAAGGTAGAAACAGATATCAATATATTTCGCAAGCCGGTAAAATACCTCCAGGTGATATTTGGTAAATACGGACAGGCCGAAAAGATAGATGACAGGCAACTGCTCCCGGAGCCGCCTATGCTTTTCCGGGTCGTCTATATGCTGCAGGATATAGTTCCTGACATAATTGATATTATGGTATTCGGAGGATTCCTGCCGGTGCCGGGCCTCTATTTTGCTCCACAGGTATGCCTGCCAGTGCGGCGCGCTGTCCGGGCTCATAGCGCTCCATTCTTCTATGAACTCCTGCCGGTATATCTGGTACTGGTCGAACAAGTCTGCTACCTTTTCCGCTAGCAGCAGGCGCTTTATGTCCGTATCGTGCGTGGTATCCAGCAGGTAGGTCGCCTGCTCGGGGAAACGCGTTTTAAATTCTTCCGTCCCCAGGATATTATAGAGCATCCATACATAGCTCTGCCGGTTCAGCGTTACCTGGAAGGCCCCGCCCAGCGCGAGATAGACCACAAAGAGAATATCATTGGGCCTGGAGAACCTGATATTGGATGCGATGCCCCAGCCTGCAGCCAGCTGATGCTTCAGCCAGATATTCATCCCCTCCGTCTGGGAGACGATATGATACGGCTGGAATACCGGAGGCACCCGGGATTGCATCCCTGAGCGCAACTGCCGGAACAGACCGTCCAACTGGTTAGATACATACAACTGGATAGACATAGGACATTTACTACAATCAGTACATAAAAGACAATAAAAATAATAAATCTTTGGAAGGTAAACCAACGAAACTGCCCGCTGCATTCATGGCAACCGGTCTTACTGTGGCTCCGGAGAGGCAAAATATGCCATTTCCCGGCGCAACAGTGCCGGTAATATCCCTGCGCTAATCCGGCTTTTTCGTGCTTCCCGGTCCTTCCGCCTGCAACATCTTCCGCCATTCAAAATAGCTGACGGATGCTACAATGAACAGGAATGCTGTCAGGGCGGCATAGAGGTATAACCCTTTATGGATCTGTAAGGGAACGGCAATAAAATTACTGATATTCAGCACAAGCCAGTTCTCTACCTTCCTTTTAGCCATCAGCCACATCCCTGCCCAGGCAAAAGCCGCGACCGTAGCGTCCCAGACCACATCCAGGCTATCCGTGTAAGTGCTGATGACCGTATATAATATGACAAATGCGGTCACCACGATACCGGCCGCTCCTAAAAGCTCCTTCCGCGTAGCCGATGATATCGGTACAGGCCGTTCATCTTTCCTTTTGAACTGCCAGATATACAGCCCGTAAACGCTCATGACCAGGTAGTACAGATTCAGGTAAGCCTCCGCGTACAGGGATGCCCCGTAAAAGATATAAATGGTCACGGCGACCCCTATGATCCCGAATATGTAATTGACCGGGTTATTCTTACGGGCATATAATACCTGCAGCACGCTGAAAAAGACACCCGTTATTTCCAGCCAGGGCCACGCTGCTATGCTTTCCCACAGATGATGCATACGGTAGTTTTTAAGTCGTTACGGCTGCTGCTGCAAGGCCGTTTTATGTTTATGGTAATATTTGCAGGCGGACGTAAGAGGACATACCCCGCACCTGGGCGTACGGGCAAGGCAGATATACCTGCCATGCAGGATGAGCCAGTGGTGAGCCTTATGTATCAGCGCTTTCGGAAAATGGGTAATGAGTATTTTCTCGACCTTTACCGGCGTATTAGCCGTCAGTGGTACGAGGCCGATCCTCCTGCTCACCCTGAACACATGGGTGTCCACAGCCATATTGGGCTGGTTATCCAGCACGGAAGTGATCACATTGGCGGTCTTCCGCCCTACGCCCGGCAGCCTGATCAATTCGTCCACCGTCATAGGAACCCGGCCGTCAAAATCCCGCATCAGCATAGTGCCCAGCCCTACCAGGTGCTTAGCCTTGTTATTGGGATAGCTGATACTTTTTATATATTCAAATACTTCCGCCACCTCAGCGTCCGCCAGCTTTCCGGGTGTCGGGAACCGTTTGAACAGCTCCGGCGTCACCATATTCACCCGCTTATCGGTACACTGGGCCGAAAGCACCACAGCTATCAGCAACTGAAAGGGGTTATCATACATCAATTCGGTTTCCGGCTCCGGCAGGTGCTCGGAAAAATAATTGATCACATATTGATAGCGTTCTTTGAGCGTCATGAAAGCACAGTAGTTTTATGAATTAGCTATGAAGCTGCAAGATAACGGAAAAACGCCGGACTGCCATGTATCACGGCAACCGGCCGGGGTGTACAGCCTACCGGATATTTTATTGTTGGAGAAGAACACCAGCAACGGAGAACACTATATAAGGTAGTTGATGAAGCGATGGAGCAGTAATAAGGAATGGAAAAAATGAAAGAGGCTGTCCGCTTTCCCAGGGACAGCCTCTTTTGGGGGATACCGGTACAAGCAAACTATAATACCGGCTCCACTGTATAGCCCAACCGGTGCAGCAGGCGCAGGACGCCCTGGGGGCCGACCAGGTGCGCGATACCCACCGCGAAAAAGGTAGGCTGCTCCTTCATCAGGGCCTCCATCTGTGGTATCCAGGCCTGGTTACGGTCATCTGTCAGCGCCGGGCGTGCCGCTTCGCTAATATGGTCCGGGTTCAGGAAATACTCCTCCAGCCCGGCCAGGTCTTCGGTCACATAGTACTGCATAAGCTGCTCTATCTCCTGTGTCATCAGGCGGCCGATGCTGTCCCTGCTGTTATCATTCAGGTATAATTTTATTCTTTCCAGCTCTTCACCTTCGGTCATCTTCTCCAGCACAGCCACCTGCTGGGCGGCGGTTTCCAGGCTGTGCACCTTTTTACCGTCCTTTTTGGCCATACTGATGATATTCATATCATAGGACTGGGTATTGGGACAGGAAAACGACTGCAGTGCAAATATGGAAGAGAGTATGCCCGGGGACAAGCCCTCCAGCGCCTTCAGCGAAACACCCATCTTTGCCTGCACCAGCGTATCCAGGTGCCGGTATTCGTCCGGGGTAAAATAAGTGGACAGCCCCTTTCCTTCCGGCGCTTTCATACCCTTGAAGATGTCCATCTGCACCGCGGGATCGGTTATGTCCAGCTCCACGCATACCTGTCGGGTCTGGCCGTAAGCTTTTTCCAGCCTGGAAGACCAGTCGTATTTTTCCGCACAGATCAGGTGAATGGTGCCCATAAGATAGGAAGGACTTTTCAGCCCCTTGCCTGATATCTTCCATATATTGGCATTACGAAGCTGAAAGGGCGCCTGTTCGGAAGTCGCAGCCTGTCTTTTCTGCCGCTGCGCCACAGCAGGCATCGCAAGCACCCCGAAGCTCACCAGGAGCGCAAGCGCAATAATTCTTTTCATCATGTTGCTATTTCTTTTTTAATTCCAGGATCGTATGGCTCAGTCCCACACCATCCCTGGTATGCACCACTTCAAATCCGGCCTGTTCTATAAAGTCCGAAAACACCCTGCTGTCATACATCTGGCTGTTCCCGTTCGCCATAGTGGTGAAGTACAGGGAGGTCATCTGAAGCGTGAAAGCAGAGGTGGCAAAACGCTGCCTGTCCCAGAAGGTCTCGTTAATAAATATACGGGTATGCTCACCCGCCACTTCATGGCATTTTTTGAGGATGGTTATAATTTCCGCATCCGAGAAGCAATCCAGGAACTGGCTCATCCAGATCACGTCATAACCCTCCGGCAGCAGGTTCTCTTCCTTCAGGATGTCCTGCGGGTAATACTGCACCCGGCCTTCAAAGCCCGCCTTATTGATATTTTCACGCGCCATCCCGATCTGGCCGGGCAGGTCCACGATACCCATTTCCACGTCAGGGTCATATTCCAGGCATTTAAGCGTCCATTTCCCGGTATTGCCTCCTATATCCAGCACCCTGGCAGGCCGGGACTCGAAGATGACAGGAAGCGCCACGGGAAATACGATATCTGAGTAGAAGTGGTCAAAATTGAGCCAGCTTTCCAGTGCCCGCGGGGGAAACTGCGACAGCCCCTGGTAAATGGTCGGCCATTCGCCAATGCTCTTCAGTCCTTCGGGACCGGAGTTCCTGATGGACGCCTCCAGCGCACCGGCGCCACCGGCACAGACGTCCCGCATAAATTCAAAATTCACCCGGGTCATCTCATTATTCAATAATATATGGCCCGTTTTGGCAAGGAAATAACGGTCCTCTTTCCGGTACAGCAGGCCGATGCCCAGCCCGGCCTCCATCAGTATCCTGACACCATAATACGACATATCCACCTGCCCCGCTACCTCCCGGATGGTCATACCCTCCTGCCTGCTTTCCTCCACCAGCTTCAATATCCCCTGGTCCACCAGCAGCCTGCTGGCTTCCCAGACATAGGGAGCGAAAGCTATGAGCTGCGCCCTGTCCAGTGCGTCTATCACCTTTATATCATCCCGGTCAAACAATGTACCGCTATTTTTTTGTTCTGTCTGTTGCATGCTTGGTCTTAAGTGTAAAAACAGCATCAAAAATACTATAATAAGTCAGAAAATATGTTCCGGGCCATAAAAAAGCAGTGCGCCGGCCGTTTAGAAAAAAACCATAATATTTCCGATGTAAAGAGTTATTATTTACATTTGCACCTTAAACTATTTAAAAATAATTCAAAAAAATTGATATGGCAACTACAGCAGATATTCGTAACGGAATGATTCTGAAGCTTGATGGAGCTTTGTACAGCGTAGTAGAATTCGGACAAAATAAAACTGCTCGTTCCGCGGCAAAAGTGTGGGCCAAGCTGAAAGGTGTAGATAACAACAGGAGCATAGAACATACCTGGAATTCAGGAGATACCCTCTTCCCGGTAAGAGTAGAAAAAAGAAACTATCAGTTTTTATATAAGGATGAGAACGGGTTTAACCTGATGGATACCGAGACATTCGAACAGATCACGGTACAGGAAAACCTGATAGATAAGCCGGGCCTTTACAAGGATGGCCAGGACTGCTTCGTTATGGTCAATACCGAAACCGAGCTGCCTATGAGCGTGGAGCTGCCCGCATCTGTCGTATTGAGGGTTACTTATACGGAACCCGGCCTGAGAGGTGATACCGCTACCAGGACGCTGAAGCCCGCGACACTGGAAACCGGCGCCAGCATCAATGTTCCGCTGTTCGTGGATACCGATGAGCTGATCAAGATCAATACCTCCACCGGTGAATATATGGAAAGAGTAAAAGGATAAAACGATCCTTTACTACTTTTATTGTAGCGTGAACTAAATTTACTTTTAAAAAAACTCAATATGGAATTCAAACAGATTCAGGAATTACTGAAAGCAGTAAACAAGTCGAATATCAGCGTATTAAAGATAAAGGATGGTGATTTTGAGATCACTATCAAGCAGCAAAGTGCCGAAACGGAAGCCCAGGTCATCGCGACGCCCATCTACCAGGCCCAGCCGGTACAGATAGCCCAGCCTGCTGCTCCTGCGCCTGTTCAGGCGGCGCCTGCCGCTCCGGCTGCAAACGCTCCCGCAGCGGACAGCAGCAATGCCATCACTGTAAAATCCCCTATGATCGGCACTTTCTACAGGGCATCCGGACCGGACAAGGCTCCTTTTGTATCCGTAGGCGATGAGATCAAGGTAGGCCAGGTGCTGTGCATCGTTGAGGCGATGAAATTATTCAATGAAATAGAAAGCGAAGTAAGCGGCCGCATCGTAAAAGTACTGATCGATGACGCCTCTCCCGTGGAATACGACCAGCCTTTATTCCTGGTAGAGCCTGTTTAATAGCAGGGCTGCACCAAGACATCCGCGACTTGTAAATGGAGAACCTGCTCTTTTACAAGTCGCCTGTTTTCATAAATAACTGAAGAGAGCGCCGTATCAATAACGCTATTGTACCCGCTTCAAGTATTTACAGCATTTTATTATATACCTGTATGTTCAAAAAAATATTAATAGCCAACAGAGGCGAAATAGCACTTCGTATTATCAGAACCTGTAGAGAAATGGGCATCAAAACCGTGGCGGTATATTCCACTGCAGACAAAGACAGCCTGCATGTCCGTTTTGCCGACGAGGCCGTATGTATTGGTAAGCCCCAGGGATCGGAATCCTACCTGAACATTCCCAACATCATGGCGGCGGCAGAGATCACCAATGCGGATGCTATTCACCCCGGCTACGGTTTTCTTGCCGAGAATGCCGGCTTTTCCGAGATCTGTGCCAAATACGGTATCAAGTTCATCGGTCCCACTCCCGAGATGATCAGGAAAATGGGCGATAAAATGACCGCCAAAGAGACCATGATCGCTGCCGGCGTACCCGTGATCCCCGGCTCCGAAGGCCTGCTGGAAAGCGTGGAAGAAGCCAAGAAGCTGGCCAGGGAAATGGGACTGCCCGTTATCCTGAAGGCTACCGCAGGCGGCGGCGGAAAAGGTATGCGCGTGGTATGGAACGAGGACGAGCTGGAAAAGGCATATGATACTGCCAAGGCCGAAGCGGCCGCTGCCTTCAAGAATGACGGCATTTATATGGAAAAGTTCGTGGAAGAGCCGCGCCATATAGAGATCCAGGTAGCAGGCGACCAGTTCGGTACCGTTTGCCATATGAGCGAACGCGACTGCTCCATCCAGCGCCGCCACCAGAAGCTGGTGGAAGAGTCTCCCTCTCCTTTCATGACCCCTGAATTGCGCCAGAAAATGGGCGAAGCGGCCATCAATGCCGCCAAAGCCATCAATTACGAGTCCGTGGGAACCATTGAATTTTTAGTGGACAAGCACCGTAATTTCTACTTTATGGAAATGAATACCCGTATCCAGGTAGAGCATGGCGTAACCGAAGAGACCATCAATTTCGACCTTATCAAAGAGCAGATCAAGATAGCTGCAGGCATTCCCATAAGCGGCAAGAACTACGAACCGCAAATGCACGTGATAGAGTGTCGTATCAACGCGGAAGACCCGTACAATGACTTCCGTCCGAGCCCCGGCGTCATCAAGGTATTGCATACACCCGGCGGCCATGGCGTTCGTGTGGATTCGCACATCTATGCCGGCTATACTATCCCCCCGTATTACGATTCTATGATCGCCAAGCTGATAGCCGTGGCACAGACCAGGGAAGAAGCGATCCAGACCATGGAAAGGGCACTCAGCGAATACGTGATAGACGGCGTTAAGACCACGATACCTTTCCACCTGCAATTGATGAAGAATGAAGATTTCCGCAACGGTAACTTCACCACCAAATTCATTGAAAGCTTCGAGTTAAAATAGCAGACCTGAAAAGGGTCCATATACGGCAAGCGATACCTCCCGGTATCGCTTGCTTTTTTTATTCCGGCTGCACCACCCATGAAGCCGCGCGGAATGACAGTGAGCTGACAATACTTTGACGTGACCGTGACAGTCCCCCGGCGTGATTCGAATACCTTTGCACTTGTAAATAAGCAGCCGATGCTTATCTGCAGCAACAGACAAACAGCAAACATTCTCATAAGGCTGCGAGCCAACTGGATTAAAAATTATTCAACCGTTTTAATACCGCTTTGGATGCAGTTTCAAATCAAAACCTGCCTGGGCGCCATAGGACTGATAGCCTCTGCCTTTCAGGGGTATGGTCAGCTCAGGGACTCGCTCTCCTACGAATACCTGGAAACAGGTACCCTGGAAGAGATCGTAACCACGGCAACCCGGACAGAACAATCCCTTAAAAACGTGCCTATGCCGGTCACTGTGATCAAAGGCGCGGACATCCAGCGCATGGGCGCGCTCCGGCTGAATGAGGTACTGGCGGAACAGACCGGGATCCAGGTCATCCAGGATCATGGCGCGGGTGTGCAGGTGCAGGGCCTGAGCACGGATTATGTCCTGATACTGATAGACGGAGAACCCGTAATAGGACGTACCAAAGGGAATATTGACCTGACCAGGCTGGTAGTGGGCAATATCGACAGGATAGAAATAGTAAAAGGTCCCTCCTCTTCGCTGTTCGGCAGCGAGGCTATGGGAGGCGTTATCAATATCATCACCAAGAAGGGTAAGGAGACGCTCTCCGGGAGCCTGAGGGCCCGGTACCGGCGGTACAATACCCTTGACCTGTCCGCTGAAGCGGGGAAGCAGCACCGCAAGCTGGGCTGGTATATCTTCGGGAACCGTATGAGCAGCGACGGCTATTTTGCCAGGGGCGCCGCCAGCAGCATTACCAAAACGATCGCGCCTTTCACCGGCTATACGGCCAGCGGCAAGATAAGCTACCGTTTTTCTCCCTCCCTGGAGCTGGCGGTGAATGCCCGTATCTTCAAGGAAGACCAGCATAACCGGAAGCAGGTGGAAGTGAACGCCACGCCCCACCTGATTCGTGAGCAGACCAACCGCATGGACCTGAGCCTGACACCAACGCTTTACTGGACCCTGGCGCCCGGTAAAAAGTTCCAGATACGGAATTATATTACCAGCTTCCGCACCAGGAGCCTGTATGAGTACCAGGGCAGCAATGAGGTATATGATGACAGCTATTTCAGGCAGTTCTTCAACAGGTCCGAGATACAGTACGACCACCAGTTCAATACCCGTCATACCACTACCCTGGGCGTGGGCAACATCCTGGAAGGCGTGGATGCTACCAGGTATGAGAACAGCAATACCTTCAACCAGTTCTACGGGTTTGCCCAGCACCAGTGGCAACTGTTGCAGCAGATCCAGGTAACGGGCGGCTTCCGGTACGACAAGCATAACCAGTATGCGGACAGGTTCAGCCCCAAGCTGGCGGCAGGATGGAATATCAGCAAGACCTGGAGCATCCAGGCAAGCGTGGCGGGCGGGTATAAGGCCCCTACCTTTGAGCAACTGCTGCTGAACTTCACCAATCCCACCGTGGGCTATACCGTAGTGGGCACCAATGTGGCCGCCCGTGCCATACGCAAGCTGGAAGAAGAAGGCCAGATACAGCAGATACTGATAGATCCCTCCACCATCGGGGCGATCAGCGCGGAAAGCTCCCTGGCCTATAATGTGGGATTTAAGTTCCAGCCGGGCAGGCGGCTGCTCGTCCAGGCCAACCTGTTCCGGAACAATATTACCGATATGATAGATTTCAATACCGTGGCCATCAAAACCAACCAGGGCGCTATCTATTCGTATTTTAACCGGAACAAGGTATTTACACAGGGCGTGGAAGCGAATGCCTCGCTGAAGCTCCCGTATGATCTTGAGATCAGCGCAGGCCTGCAATATCTTGACGCAAAGGACGCTACGGTCTGGAATGATGTCAAAGCCGGCAAAGTGTATTACAGGGACGATCATAACCTGGACCGCAAGGTGGCACCGGCAGATTACGGCGGCCTGTACAACCGTTCCAGGTTCACCGGCAACATCAAAATACATTACAATAATACCAGGTACGACTTTGATATTGCATTAAGGTCCATATTCAGAAGCCGGTTCGGGACCGGGCTCGACGTGAACGGCAACGGCATCCTGGACGATGACAGGGAGTATGCCGCAGGCTACCAGCTCTGGAATCTTTCCGTCAGGAAGTTCGTCAGGAAACTGGGCTTTGAAGCCGGGGTCAATAATATTTTTGATGTCCACACGCCCTACGATCCCACTACACCCGGTCTGAACTGGTATGCCGGCATCAGCTATAAGTTTAATTAATATTGCCTAACCTCCAAAATATCTTTATCAGACAATGAAACGCAACATTATTTCCCTGGGACTGCTTACAGCCTGCGCAGGCCTGATCCTTGCCACCGCTTCCTGTACCAAGAAAAACACACCCGAACCCAATAATACCACGCAGCAGCCGTCCGGCATTGAAGTGAAGACCATCACCAGCCTGGAAGCCAATGAAAAGGTGTACCTCAACCTGACCACCGGAAATACCGTAGCGGCCACGGAGCTGACCAGCACCAACTGGGACATCTCCTTTTACGCGAAAGACAGGAATATCGTGGTAGCCGTGAACAGCGGGGATGAAGGAAACGGCGCTGCAGGCGCGCAACTGGTAGCTACCGGCTTTGAAGATATGAAAGAAGCTCCGGCATCAGGATATCTGCCAGGCAAGGAAGCCACGGGCGATTTCCTTAAATGGAGCAACTATACCGGCAGCAATGAGCCCAAACACGCTGTACTGCCCAAACCGGGCCTGACCATCGTGATCAAAACGGCGGACGGCAAGTACAGCAAGCTCCAGATGGTGAGCCTGTACCAGGGCAATCCCAATACCAACAGCGCCGGATTCGCTGACCTGAACACCCGTCCCGCGTTCGGTTATTTCACCTTCCGTTACGCTACACAGACCAATGGCAGCCGTAATTTCTGACAGGCGGCCCATGGTATATATCCATTACCATAAAAAATTTGTGACCCCTTCAATTCAACATAATGAAATATAAGATACTGGCAGCCTTTTTACTTTTACATGCCGCAGTGTGGATGTCCTGCAAAAAAGATGCCCCTTCCCAGCCGTCAGCGAAAGAGGAAAACAAGGAAGAGCCGGGAACGGCAAGCTTCAATCTCAGGGGACAATATATCTGGGACTTTGAGATACCAAATATCGGCGCCCAGCGGTCCCAATTATTCTTTTATAAGGATTCCATAGGATATGCGATGAACGGTCCTGCCTACACCACAGATTATGTGATGATGCTGGAGGACTATACGGACAAGAACGGGGAACGCCGGTGGATCGGTACCGGCAGGGGCGGCAGCATCTCCAAGGATGGCGTATGGTTCGTGTTATTCTTCAAGGATATTACGGACCAGTCCGTAAGCGTATATAAGCGTGAATGTAAAGACGGCAGGTCTGAAGCAGAAACGTTCCCTTACCCTTCGGAACATGCCACGGAAGATCATGGCTGGAACAAGTATATAAAGCAATAATTTTTTCGTAATGGCGGGTGATGAAAATTGCCTGCCCGGTTTTCATAACCAGTCTTTTTTTTGTTTAGTGTTAGTGTTACAGGCTACCGGATATCTGGTCCCGCAAACGGTAAAACGTTAAAGGATTACGATAGAAGGCAGCCTGTTTTTTTCAGGACCGCCCTGGAATTGTACTAAATATTAAATAAAACAACATACATATCCTTCTTAAACCCATACTATATAATTTCAACATAAACAATACCCTAAAAAATTTTAATGAAAAATTAAAAATTAACATTAAAATCAATACATTTATTTTCAATTTAAACGGAAATAAATCAGTTCATCATTTTACAACTCAAAGGGTATGATTAAAAATTTCTACTTAAAGCTGGGCATCATGCTCATGCTCTTTCTATCGTCGTCATTAGGGTTTAAAGCAAGGGCACAATTGGTACAGGTCGGAACAGGCACCACCTATTCGGGTGTCAGTCCTATTAACTCTTGCTACGTTTACAACTATACCCAGCAGATCTATACGGCAGCAGAAATCATTGCGGCCAACGGGAATACAACCCCTGTGGGCACCATCAACAACCTCCGGTTCCACATCAACACGGCATCCTATAACTCCGGCACTGCCAATTTCAATAACTGGAAAGTGTATATCGGGTTTGTAGCGCAGGGAGACTTTACGTCCAACACCAACTGGGTACCCCTGGCCAGTCTGACCCAGGTATATTCTGGCGTGCTGACCTTTCCCGCCAACGGCAACTGGCTGGATATACCATTATCGACCCAGCTCGCCTGGAACGGCACCAGCAATATCGTAGTAGCCATTCACGAGGAAGTGCCGGGGTATGACTGTACCATGCAGTGGACCTCCACCAGCACATCCCCTACCTACAGGACCATTTATTATTATAACGACAGCAACAATCCGAACCCGGCATCTCCGCCCTCGGCATCCGGCCGCTCTTACACAAGACCGAATATCCAGTTCAATTTCGTGGCGCCCTGTAATGCCAGCACTGTCTATCCTGCCAGCGCCACTACAACAGCCACTCCCGGCAGCTCCTGCTTCGGGACCAATGTAGCCTTTACGCTGAATCCGGTTTCCGCGATGCCTAATGTATCCGGGCTGACCTACCAGCTACAGTATGCTACTGCGCTTGCAGGCCCCTATTCCAATGTTGCGGGTGCCATAAGCTCTACCACAACTATCAATTATGCCCCTGCCAACAGCGGCTACTACAGGATACAGGTCTTGTGCGGCAGCACGCCTACCTCCCTGGCCAGCTCGGGTGTCAATATTACGGTCGATAATCCGCAACTGGCCAGCACTGCCGGCGCTACACGCTGCGGTCCCGGCACATTATCCCTGAACGCCACTGCTTCAGGCAGCTATACGGTCAACTGGTACACCAACCCGACCGGGGGACAGCCGATTTTCACTGGCAGTAACTTTACTACTCCCTACTTATCATCCACCACCACCTATTACGCTGCCGCATCCACCCCTCCGACCCAGATAAACGCAACCATCGGAACAGGTACGGGATCTACCGGCGGAAGCAGCTATGTTCCGGGACCTTTCAGTATCTATTACCGCCGTACGACCATGCAACTGCTGTACACCGCTGCGGAGATCACTGCTGCCGGCGGCACCCGGGGTAATATAACCTCTCTTGCATTTAACTGTACGGGCGTACCCGCATATGCCATTCAGAACTATACCATCCGGATAGCAACGGCACCCTCCACCATGACCACGTTGACCTGGCAGCCAATGGCGAACTTCACCCAGGTTTACAACAATGCTTCCTATACGCCTACCACGGGATGGCAGACGATCAATTTCGGAACACCTTTCCCCTGGAACGGCACGGACAATATTGTCATATATATATGCTGGGACCAGACCCAGCCCAGCTACAGTTCTACCGGGAATCACCAGTTCACAACTAAATCCGGCAGGTTCCTTTATACCTGGACAGACGGAACCGGAACATCCTGCGGCGAAACCGGAACTTCGACTTCCACTGATGTACCCAATATCCGCTTTGGTATCAGCGCAAGCTGCGAAGGCGCCCGTACAGCCGTGACCGCAACTGTAAATACCTCACCGCGTATTACCGCGGCATATGATAGTGTTGTCTGCAACAGCGCCATCACATCCTTCAATATAACCTCAGCTCTCAGTAATTATACAACCTATAACTGGGCCTACATAGGCGCGGGAACAGGTACCTTATATACAGATCCCCAGGCCAGCACCCCCTATTCGGGAACCAGCCTGACGACCCTGTATTTCAAAAGCTCCGTTCCTGGCCTGCACAGGGTAGTTATCAACGGCAATAATCCCACCACCGGATGCGCCACATCGGACACTTTCCTGATATTTGTAAATCCTGATGCCGGGAGCTTTGCCATCACCGGTGACAAGGATACCCTTTGCCAAAGCGGCATATCCTCCATTAATGTATCCAATGCCGCGTATTTAAAACCCGGCTTTTACACCTGGTACCAGTCAGATAACGGCACCACTTATACCAGCATGGCTACACCTGCGCTGCCATTCAATACCGCTACGCTTACCGCTCATAAATACTACAGGATAGTGGTAAGAAACAGCAATAACCAAAGCTGTGACACCATCAATAAAACCATTTATGTAGCGAACCCGGCCATTATCAGCACGGTTAACGGCTCTCACTGCGGACCAGGCCAGGTACAACTGGAGGCTTACGGCAACCCGGGAGAATCCGTCCTGTGGTTTGAATCCCAGTCTTCTGCAACACCTATATTCACAGGCAATGTATTTACCACGCCTTACCTGGCGAATAATACCACTTACTATGCACAGCCAAGTGTAGGCTCTTCAATAAGCAACGTACAGATCGGTACCGGCACTGCCACATCAGGAACCACATCTGCCGGACCATACAACATCTATTACAGGAGCTCTACCGTACAGATGATGTACACTGCCGCTGAGATCATTGCAGCAGGCGGACAGGCAGGCAACATCATGTCCATGGCCTTCAATTGCATACAGCCTCCTGAATACAGCCTGCCGAATTACACGCTCAGGATAGCGACCGTACCTTCTGCTATGACCACCCTTACCTGGCAGCCCGCCGCCAATTTCACACAGGTATACGCCAATGCAAGCTATATGCCGGGAACCGGGTGGCAGACGATCACATTCAACACGCCTTTTGCCTGGAACGGAAGCGATAATATCGTTATCAACGTATGCTGGGATATGGTACCCGCCTACAGCAGCACCGGCGGTACACATCAATACACCAGCATTTCCAACAGGATGCTCTATAGCTGGAGCGATGTGTCTAATATGTGCCCTTCCACCGGCTCATCCACCAGCAACTTATTACCTAACCTGAAGCTGGTGATAGAAAGCGGCTGTAAAGGTACCAGGGTACCGGTGGATGCTACCATCCTTGAAATTCCCGAGGTCAACCTGGGCGGCGATATCAACAAATGCGTGGACCAGGGACACATGGAGTTTCTGAATGCGCGCAATGCGGGGGCCAATTATACCTGGGATAATAATTATAACGGACAGGTCAGGGTGATAAACAGCAGCGGCACGTACTGGGTGACCGTAACCAATACCAGCGGCTGTTCCAGTTCCGACACCGTATCTGTACAATTCAACTACAACCCGGTATCAGAGCTGGGCAATGACACCACTACCTGTCTCCGCACTCCATTAACGCTGGACGCGGGTGGCAATGGCATACAATACTTCTGGAATACAGGAGCTACGACACGTTCCATCAATGTGAACCAGAGCGGACAATATATTGTGTTCATCACAGCGGAGAACGGTTGTACCACGCAGGATACCATCAATGTTACACAGCGCGGCAATACACCTTCCCACGACGGCATCTGGGTGAGGAATATCAATCCCAATACCTTTAACTTCACCCTCACGAATCCCCAGAATGTAGGATCTGTGCGCTGGGACTTCGGTGACGGCAGCCCTTACTCCTTCCAGATGAATCCTACACATACCTATAACAGCAACGGGCATTATATAGTAAGGATCATAACCTACAGCAGTTGCGGGTCTGCCCTGGATACCACCGCCATCCATATCAAAGGTCTGGATATCAGCGATATCAGCACACAGCAACTGATCAAGCTGTACCCTAACCCCGCATCTGATGTCGTGACGGTCGAAGCAGACAAGGTAATGATACAAAGCATCCATATCGTAGATGCCACAGGCCGGATAGTTGACGCGATCCCGGATCTGAACACGGCTTCCGTACGTGTCAATACGGAAAAGCTGGCCTCCGGTATGTATTATATCATCATCAATACCAATACCGGTCAGGTACAGAAAAAGCTGGATATCATAGGTAAGCATCCATAAGCCTTTCTGTATATCATCATAAAGCGGCAGGCACCTTCAGGTGCCTGCCGCTTCGCTTTATTGCAGGTCGTGCGGAGAGATATTTAACGTAAAATTCACACTCAGCGAACCTTGTATAATATATATCCATTTCAACATCCATTTTATAAAAAAAATATGAATTCAGGATTATTTGTCTTTGAAAAAATGCAATAACTTTATCAAAAAATAACACTATTATCCTAACGCTCTAAACAATCACCTAAATATGAACAGGATATTTTACACAATATGCAGTCTGTTGGCCGGGCTTTGCTTGCTGCCGCTGACCGGATTTTCGCAAAATGCAAACCAATACGGGTTTCAGGCTGTATCCGGAACATTCACGCCGGTCACGGGTGCCACGTCTCTATCTGCCATACAGTCAGATGATGCGATATCTGCAGCCACGAACATCGGCTTTACATTCAATTACTGCGGAACCAACTATACGCAATTCAGGATCAGCTCCAACGGCTTTTTAACATTCAACACATCAGTAAGCAGCTCTTATCTCACCAACAGCCAGGCTGAGCTGAACAGTATCAAGCCGGCCCTGATGTGGCTCTGGGATGACCTGAGCGGCGCTGTCGGCACAGCTTCTTATGTAGTGACCGGCACCACCCCCAACCGCGTGCTGACGATCCAGATGCTTAACTGGCGCTGGAACTACAACAGCTCTTACGCCGCCACTATTTCCGTACAGATAAAGCTGTATGAGACCACCAATATCATTGAGTATGTCTATCGGCAGGAAGCGGGTACCGGTAATACTTCCGGATCCAGCGGCGCAAGTATAGGCATCTGCGATAACCTGGGCACTCCCACCTATCTGTCGCTGAACAATACCAGCGCAAGCCCTACCGCGTCCCCCACCGTCTTTACAGCCAACCTTGATGTAAGACCGGCTACAGGACAGGTATATCGCTTTTCTCCACCGACCCCATGTAATTCCGGCACCGTATTCCCGGCTACCGCCAGCACCATACTGGACAAGGACTCTATCTGTGTGGGCAAAAGCACAAGCGTAAGCTTTGTGCCCGGATCAGCTATGCCTGTTGTAACAGGTATCACCTACCAGTTACAATCCGGCCCGTCCGCTACCGGTCCCTGGGCCAATGTCGGTACGCCGTCAGCCGGCACCAACTTTGTAGTAACACCCGGCACACTGACCTATTACAGGATACAGGTATTGTGCAGCGGCACTCCTGCATCCCTGGTGTCTACACCTGCAGGCGTATTTGTTGAAAGCCCTACCACACCTACCGCCAGTAATATTTCAAGATGCGGCCCGGGCAATGTTACCCTGACCGCCAATACCAATGCGACACCTATATGGTATGGCAGCCTGTCCGCTACCACACCATTATTTACCGGTAATAACATTACAACATTCCTGTCCAATTCCACTACTTTTTATGTAGCTGCGGGACTTCCGCCCACAATGGAGAACAAAGTAGTAGGAAACGGCGCCAACCAGACATCTAACCAGGCGACACCTTTCTATGGATTATATGGAGGCTATAAGCACGAATACCTGGTCACACAGGCTGAGCTTGCTGCCTTCGGCATCTATCCCGGCACCGAAATAAGAGGATGGGGCGTAGACATTTATTCCGGCTCAGGAAGCTATGCCGGTCTCCAGATCAGCATGGGCACTACTGCTGCCACAACACTTAATACCACCTTCCAGACCGGCGCAACGATAGTAAAAAATCCTCAGAATGTATCTGTCAGCGTTGGTGAGAATGTTTTCGACTTTGATGTACCTTATGTGTATAACGGCGGCAACCTCCTTATCCAGACCTGCTGGAGCAATAATGCATCTTCCGCTCCCTACTCCTATGTGAAGCAGGACGGTACCTCCTACAACTCTACACACTATTATTACGTGGATAACATCACTCCTGCTGCGATGTGCGGCTATGCCAGCGGTGGCAGCACGCTCACTTCAAGGCCTAAATTCATCTTTAAGGTAATGGACAGGTGTGAAAGCGCGAGAGTGCCTGTTGAGGTGCTGATCAAGGAAATACCTGAAGTGGACCTCGGCGCGGATATCAATACTTGTGTGGATGAAGGTCATATGGAATTCCTGAATGCGCGCAACTCCGGCTCAGACTATAGCTGGGATAATAATTACAACGGACAGGTAAGGGTCATTGACCGGAGCGGCACCTACTGGGTAACCGTAACCAATCCATCCGGCTGTGCCAGCTCAGACACGATCAATGTAACATTCAAATACAACCCGGTATCAGAACTGGGCAACGATACCACGCTTTGCCTGAATACAGCCCTGACACTGGATGCCGGCGGCAACGGTATACAATACTACTGGAATACCGGCGCTACTACCAGGGCCATTACAGTGAACCAGGGCGGTCAGTATTTTGTAATCATCACCGCTCAGAACGGCTGCATCACCCAGGACTCTATCAATGTGACCCAGCGCGGCCTGCGCCCTACCCAGGACGGTATAAGAATAAGGAACATCAATCCGAATACCTTTAATTTCTCCCTGTACAATCCTCAGAATGTAGGCTCAGTACGTTGGGATTTCGGGGACGGTTCTCCTTACTCTTACCAGATGAATCCCGTACACACTTACAACACCAACGGGAATTACATTGTAACCATTACCACCTACAGCTCCTGTGGCGCCGGTATCGATACTACTACCGTACATATCAAGGGACTGGGGGCAGAAGACCTGGCGCTCAATAATGCCATCAATATCTACCCGAACCCGGCGTCCGATTTTGTTACCGTAGCTGCAGAGAACAACAGCATCATACAGCAAGTGCACATTGCAGATGCTACCGGCAGAATAGTAGAGGTCATCAATGGCGATCGCTCCTCGACCTTGAAGATCAATACGGAAAAGCTGGCACCAGGTATGTATCACCTGCTGATAGAAACCAGTGACGGTCCTGCACGGAAAAAGCTGGATATCATAAAATAAATAACGGAATACTACCGAATCAATACCCGAAAGAGCCGCCTGACAGCGGCTCTTTTTTTAATACGGGCACCCGGATATTTTGACGGAACACGCAACATCCAGGCACCTGCTCCGCTGCGGTACACTTCACCAACCCAAGCAGGCCAGCAGGAAAGAGCCTCATTAAAGATTGCTCCCTTCAGCGCCCTCTCCTGGTATCCTGCGCTTACAGCCGTATTCCCGTCAAAGCCTTTTAAAATCCTCTTCACTTTTTAAAAACCGGAATTACAGCATTCCTTTGTACCTTTGCAGTTTCGCTTTCACGCATACATATAAATGAAGAATAAAACGCTTAAGCAAAACAAGGTTAACATTATCACACTGGGTTGTTCCAAAAATATGGTGGACAGCGAGGTCTTAAGCGGCCAGCTGGTCGCCAATGAAATCGACGTTGCCCACGAAAATGAGCAATCCGATCATAATATTGTCATTGTCAACACCTGCGGCTTCATTGACAAGGCCAAAGAAGAATCCATCAATACCATCCTGGAGCAGACCGCGCTGAAAGAGGCCGGCAAGCTGGACAAGGTATATGTCACCGGCTGTCTCAGCGAGCGGTACAGGGGAGATCTGGCGGCAGAGATACCGGAGGTGGATGCCTGGTTCGGCACCCTGGAGTTACCGCTGATCCTGAAGGAGCTGAACGCGGACTTCAAGAAGGAGCTCCTGGGAGAGCGCATGCTCAGCACCCCGAAACACTATGCCTATCTTAAAATATCCGAAGGCTGTAACAGGACCTGCTCTTTCTGCGCCATTCCCTTAATGAGAGGACAGCACGTCTCCAAAACGATCGAAGAGATCGTGGCGGAAGCCCACGCCCTGGTCAGGAAAGGCGTGAAAGAGATCATGCTGATAGCGCAGGAGCTGACCTATTACGGACTGGACATCTATAAGCAACGCCGCCTGGCAGACCTGCTGCGCGCCGTATCCGATGTGCCGGGCATAGAGTGGATACGGCTGCATTATGCCTATCCGTCCAAGTTCCCTATGGATATCCTGGAGGTCATGAACGAAAGACCCAATATCTGTAAATACCTCGACATGCCGCTGCAGCACTGCAGCGACAATATGCTCAAAGCTATGAAAAGGCAGATCACCCGCGCGGAGATGCTGCAATTAATACAGGACATCAGGTCCAGGGTACCAGGCATAGCGCTTCGCACCACGCTCATCACCGGGTTTCCCGGGGAGACCGAAGCTGATGTGGAAGACCTCAAGGCGTTCCTGGAAGAGGTAAGGTTTGAGCGTGTGGGCATCTTTACCTACTCCCACGAAGAGAATACCTCCGCATATGACCTTCCCGATACGATCCCAGCGGAAGAAAAAGAGCGGCGGGCACAAAGCATTATGGAAGTGCAGCAGGAGATCTCCTTTGAAAAGAACCAGGAGCTTATAGGCAAAACGTTCCGGGTCATAGTAGATAAGAAAGAAGCCGGGCGCTACCTGGCAAGAACAGAATTCGACAGCGTGGAAGTAGATAATGAAGTGATCATCCATACTTCCGAAAAATTATATCCCGGTGATTTCGTTACCGTAAAGATCACCAGGGCATACGATTACGACCTGGAAGCAGAGCTGGTCTGATGACCGCTCCGGGGTCTTTTTCATCCCCTGCCGGGGTTTCCCGGCAGGGGATTTTTACAAGCTATCCGTAGCGCTTTGTACGCCCGCCGTCCTGCATCTTATCCCGCACCGGCAGCAGGCACCCGGAGGCTGTAAGATTTTTCCATATCCTTAATAAGCAGTAATTTTGCACTTTCCTTATCCTGATCATACTTACATCAAAATAAACCAACAACAATGTCTCAAAAGCAAATCAGCTCCGCTTTAATCTCTGTTTTTTATAAAGACGGCCTGGAACCGGTCATTAAAGAAATGCAACGCCTGGGTATCACAATCTACTCCACGGGCGGCACCCAGAAGTTCATAGAGGACCTCGGCGCTGCCTGCATACCGGTGGAGCAGGTAACCACCTACCCCTCCATACTCGGAGGCCGCGTTAAAACGCTGCACCCGGGCATTTTCGGGGGCATCCTGGGACGCCGTCACCTCGAATCGGATATAGCGGAGATGCAGGCATACAGCATACCGCAGATTGATCTTGTCATTGTAGACCTTTATCCTTTTGAGGAAACCGTTAAAAGCACTACCGAAGAAGCTGCCATCATTGAAAAGATAGATATAGGCGGACCTTCTATGATCCGCGCGGCGGCCAAAAACCACAGAGACCTGATGGTCATTGCGGCAAAGGACGATTATAGCTGGCTGGAAGAGATATTAAGAGAACGCGAAGGCGTTACCACCCTGGAAGAACGCAGGCAGGCCGCGGCCAAAGCCTTCCACGTGGTCATGAATTACGATATCGCCATCAATAACTGGTTTAACGGGCAGGTGTACCCCGCCCTGAATAGCCGGCAGGTATTAAGATACGGAGAAAACCCGCACCAGAACGGCGTATTTTACGGCGACCTGGAGGAAGTATTCGAAAAGCTCAACGGTAAGGAGCTTTCTTACAATAACCTTGTAGATACAGATGCTGCCGTACAGCTCATAGATGAGTTCAGGGGCCAGGAAGAGGCCGTATTTGCCATTATCAAGCACACCAATGTCTGTGGCATCGCGCAACGCGCAACGCTTGCCGAAGCCTGGGACGCCGCGCTGGCAGGCGACCCTGAATCCGCCTTCGGAGGCGTTCTGGCCACTAATAAAGAGGTAGATGCGGCTACGGCACAAAAGATCAACGAGCTGTTCTTCGAGATATTGGTAGCACCTTCTTTTTCAGAAGAAGCGCTGGCCATACTGAAAAGCAAGAAAAACCGCATCCTGCTGGCCCAGAAAGCGCCGGCCACCGCCCAAACGATCTTTAAGAACGTGCTGAACGGTACGCTGACACAGGAAGCCGATACCACCAATTACGAAAAATGGGAAGAAGCGGGCGCACAGGAAACAACAGCGGCCCAGAAAGAAGACCTGATATTTGCCAACCTGGTATGCAAGCATTTAAAATCCAACGCGATTGCGCTGGTCAGGGACAAGCAGCTATTAGGAAAAGGCTGTGGGCAAACCAGCCGTGTGGACGCTTTACGCCACGCTATAGAAAAGGCACACCAGTTCAATTTTGACCTGGCCGGAGCCGTGCTGGCATCAGATGCCTTCTTCCCCTTCGCCGATTGCGCTGAAATAGCCCATAGGGAAGGCATCAGCGCGATCATCCAGCCCGGCGGGTCCATCCGTGACAGCGATACGGTAGCGTATTGCAAGGATAACGGCCTGGCGCTGGTAATGACAGGCAACAGGCATTTCAGGCATTAAGGCTGCCATACGCTTATATAGCTTTCATACCCGGCACAGCTATGTAAGCAACGGGAACCGGCTCCCCGGCGGGTCTTAATGGTCTGCCGGGATGAAGATACCAGCTAAGTCTTCCGGCAAATAAAAGTGCCGAATATTTTTTGGTTATAAACAAAGTATTATATACCTTTGCGTTCCGTTTGCGTTTATTGAACGTTTTACTATGTAAAATTATGTAAGCAGGGAAAAATGCAAGTGGGAAATTATTTACATTATATAATATAGTAATAAAGATATAATTATGAAACGTACATTCCAACCACACCGTCGTCGTCGTAAATCAGTACATGGGTTCCGCAAACGTATGGAAACTGCGAACGGTAGAAAAGTATTAGCTGCACGTCGTAAAAAAGGACGTAAAAAACTGACTGTTTCTGACGAAAGACGTTTGAAATAATCACTTTACAGCAAAAATCCTCAGCATGCCCATATCCGAAAACAGAAAAGCCTTCAGCTTTCCTAAATCGGAAAAAATAAAGCTAAAAAAACAAATTGAGACGCTTTTCCGTAATGGAAAAGCGTCTCAATTTGAGCATTTCCGTTTTATATGGCAGTTGGGAGCCGCTACTGACGACAGTAAAATAAAATTCGGCGTCAGCGTGCCTAAAAAGAAGATCCGGAAAGCGCACGACCGGAATACCAGCAAGCGACGTATCAGGGAAGCCTGGAGACTCCACCGGCACAGCCTGAAAGAGCAGATCGCTGACGGGCAAACGCTTTTTATCTTTATCATTTATACCCACACCGTTCCCCCGGCTTTCAGCCAGGCAGAAAGAGGCATTCAAAACGGCATCATCAGGCTGGCACAGGCTATCCGGGCATCATCCTAAGGTCACGGATACTAAGTCGCTGACTGCTTCCCGGTAACCGCCGCACTTCCCCGCTGTCTCTTATGACTTTAATTTAGTAACTTGCATCTGCACAAGGTAACCGCTATAGCGATCCGGGTCCTATAGACTGCAATGCCTGCTTTAAAAGCTTGACGTCTTTCTTATGAAGTTTATTTTTTTGGCAATTATCAGGTTCTACCAGAAATTCATATCACCCCTGCTGCCCGCGTCCTGCCGGTACACGCCTACCTGCTCGCAATACGGGGTGGAAGCTATCACCAAATACGGGGCTTTCAAAGGAGGCTGGCTTACCTTTAAGCGGATCTTATCCTGTAATCCCTGGGGCGGGCACGGGCATGATCCTGTTCCCTGACCGGCAGCATATCATTTGCCGTCTTTGATCTTATTCCACGTTTCATAAAGCGTTTCCTGGGAAGGCCTGTTCACGGGCATTTCCGTAAGCGGTTCGCAGGCCTGCCAGCAATGCTGCATATCATAGGGCAGGGACTGGTATAAAGCCGTACCCTTGGTCTTCCACGCGATCATATCATCACTGACCTCCTTTATTACTTTCCCCGGGTTGCCCACTACCAGGCTTCTCGCGGGTATCTTTACAGCGGCGGGCACAAAGGATAGAGCGCCTACTATGCATTCCTCCCCTATCTCCACATCATCCATGATCACGCTGTTCATGCCTATCATGCTGTTACGGCCTATCCTTGCGCCATGAATGATCGCCCCGTGACCGATATGGGCGCTGTCTTCCAGCACGGCGGATGCTCCCGGGAACATATGGATGGTGCAGTTCTCCTGGACATTACACCCGTTACCGATCACAATGCTTCCCCAGTCGCCTCTCAGCGCGCAGCCGGGGCCTATATATACATCGGCACCGATAATCACATTTCCCGTAACGCAGGCCTGGGGATGAATAAAGGAAGAGGGATGCACTACAGGTATAAAACCCTTAAACGAATAAATCATAATTTGCAGAATAAAAATTTGACCGAAATACGAAGCTACCCGGCAATATGATCCGGCCTCCACGGTCCCGGCCAAGCCACCTGTAGCAACAGGGTCGGAAAGCAAGCAGCAGAAAGTTCCTTTACACCGCTCTTACGGATCCTGCATACAGCATCATGGTACCTGAATAAGATAATGATGCCTTAGAACGGTAATCCTATCGCCAGATTGAAAAATATATTTTCATTTCTCCATTTGCCATCCAGCAGGTTGAACTGGGAGAACTGCCACCTTTCTTTTTCCGGCATATAAGGTTTCCGTAAAGGCCCGGCAAAATCGAGCCGGAGTATAAGGATGCTGAAATCAAGCCGCAGCCCGAGACCCGCGCTTATAGCGAGCTCCTTGTAAAAATCGCCGGAGATCTTACCGCCCGGGAAGTTCTCATTCTCCCTGAGCAGCCATATATTGCCCGCATCGACAAAGATACCCAGGTCAATGAAGCGGTACAGCTTCTGCCTGGCCTCCAGGCTCCATTCAAATTTCATGTCGCCCAGCGTTTCTATATACTTGCCATTCCTGAAATCATAGGTTCCGGGTCCCACCAGGCGTGAAGGAAAGCCTCGCAGGGAATTCGAACCGCCGCTAAAGAACTGCTTGACATTGGGTAAGGTATAAGAGTTGCCATAAGGTATACCGACTCCTACAATGACACGCGTAGCCAGCTCCAGCTTGGGATTGATCCTGTGATAAAACCTGAAGTCCGTCTGCAGCTTCCCATATTGGGCATAAGGTGAGCCGAATATCTTTTTACTTTCCTGCTGCAGGGATGTCGTCCCGTTGATCAGCCCCAGGAGATTACCGGCCACATCTGCATTCACAGATACGAAATAATTGTTCTTACGGGTGTTGTTGTTGGCCTTGCTGTTGAATATATATTCGTAGGTGCTTCCCAGGATAATACCGTTGAACACCAGGTTGCTCAGGTTATAGTCAAAGTTGGAGAGCTTGCTCAGCGTATCCGTCCTGACGATCCCTATACTGATGGGAAACAGCTTGTGATCCCTCAGGATATCTTCTTTCCAGTTATATCCCCATCCCATTGTCAGGGAGTTAATAGTATAAAGGTTTCCCCTTCTTGAATAGTTATAATCCAGGTTGATCAGCGTCCTGGGCACAAAGGTCCCGGAAGGCCTTACCTTAATAACAGGGACCAAAAAGCGGGGAATATTCAGCCCGACGCCCAGCCCGGCATTATAAGTATTGGGTCTCCTGTTCTGCCCGCTGCTGCCGTATTGTACCTCGAAGCCTCCTGAGGCCTTAATGGTAAAAAGCTCGCCACCCCGCAGCGTATTCCTGTTTCGCCACGAAATGCTGGCCCGGCTCCCGGCGCGGCTGTCATTCTGCGTAAAGCCGCTCACATCACCGTCCAGGGATTTTTTAGGATAAGGCGTGAGAAAGTAAGAGACACGCAGCGCCGCGTCCGGCTCATCGCCCATATTCACAGGATCATACCTGAAGCGTAGGGCCGTATCGGACACGCTGTCATTAGAAGAGGGAGTATTCCTGATCTGGACAATGTCACTCTTTACAAATTTAAAGGTACCCATATTTACCAGCCTGTTCAGGGACAGGTTATGGTCCCGCTGGTTATAGATCGCACCCGGCTTTAGCTGCATAGCCTGGTAGAATGTCTGGGGCCGGTAGCTTCTTTTCGGCCTTTTGGATTTCCTGCTGGCAAGCCTCAGCGGCTCTACCATTTTAATATCATTGAATATAATGAGCGTATCGGAAGCCTTTGGCACTCTTTTGTAAGTGCTGGTATCCCTGCCGGTCTGCAGCCGGTAGTTGGGTATGATGATAACATCCTTTACCGTGAAGCGCTCATAGGCGTTCCGCGGCATATCGTCCCATTTTAATTGCACGGTAAGGTTTACCTTTGCCTGTCCTACCCCGGTGTCTACTCTCACAAGGAAGTATTCAGGGTTGAAAAAGTAATAGCCGTTGTTCTTTAGCTCGGCGTCTATCCTGACCCGTTCATTCTTAATGATCTCCAGGTTATAGGGATTGTCCTTTTTAAGCAGGGTCTTTTCCTTCGTCTGTTCAATGTCGTGCGCGATACGTGTAATATCGCCGTCATCCAGCGGGAATTTCACCTCGTTGATCTTATATTGTTCCCGCGCCCAGACATTAAAGTAAGCCTTGGTCCTTTGATTCCGGGTCTCCTTGGTACTGGTGACATCGGCATTGAAATAGCCTATATTCTGAAGCTGGTTGATGAAAATCTGGTTATTGGTGGTCAGGTTCATTGTTGAAGCCAGCACCGGAGGCTCTCCTACCTTTTCACGGACCCAGTTCCTGAAGCCCCCTGTTTCCCGCCTGGGCTCTCCTACAATATTGTATAAGTATAATTTCCATCGCAACCCTAAGAAGGTTGCATTGGGCTTAGGGCGTATCGAAGCAGAGAGGTAGGTCTTTATATTGTTCTTCTCTTTCCTGGAAAGCGTTGTATCCATCACCTTTATATCCCCTCCCACAAAAAGGCTCTCTTCATCAGCAAGGTAGCGGGTATTGCTGCAACTGCTCAATGCCAGCATTGAAATGATGGTAATGATCGAATACCTGAGTAGTTTCTTATACATCCAAACTGCTTAAATTCTCTTTAAAAATACAAATAAGGTAGGTACCATTAATTATCCGTGAATATAATTATGGAATTTAACAATATCCGCCGCTAATTGTTGAGGCATTTCCTCAAATGCCCCATGCCCGCAGCCCGGATAAATATTTACCAGACAGGTAGCCGGCAATGCAGCCTGCGGCAGGATCTCCTTCAGCGGCGTGGCCGTATCTTCCGTACCGAGTATATATTGTACCGGAATGCCGCTGCTGCGGATAAGGTCAAAGCTGTCGCTCCTGTCCAGTATGGACCTGAAAAGGCCTATGACCACCGATACCGGGATGGCTGTGCCGATCTGTATATATTTATTGACAATCTCAGGATGGGCCAGGGTGAACTGACGCGAGAAGAAGTTTTTGAACATGGCGGTTATAAAGACCTTCACCTCCCGCTCTCCCTTTTCCATAAGCGCAATGGATTTGATCCTGTTCTTCCGCCGTTCCCCGCTGTCGGCATTAGCGCCTGAATGAACAAGCGTCAGGCCTGCCACATTATTGAATTTCTTCATCAGGCTGAGCGCCGTATAGCCTCCCATGCTATGGCCTACCAGGTGCACGCGCTCCATGCCTTCGTACGCTATGACCCGCAGGATACTGTCCGCAATGCTGTCAAGGCTCAGTGCCTCCAACGCAGGACTGTTGCCTATACCCGGCATATTAACCGCGATACCGCCGGACACTTCCGCCAGCGCAGGTATGACATTATCCCATACCGTGTAATTGCTGGGAAAGCCATGGATGAGCACGAATCTATAAGGAGCTTTGCCAAATTTTACATATTCAATCATACTGGTTATCTCATTTTATACAGGTGCCGCAGCCGGAAGCGCTATGCCGCACGATCTGTATCAATGCCTGTAAAGGCAACGGCATCCGCCGCCTTTACAGGCATTACAGGTTACTCATTTATTATAATATGGTCTGCTTCACGCTTTCAAGGATGTCCAGCGTTTCTTCCCTGCTGTTTCCCTCCGCGTAAATACGAAGCAAAGGCTCTGTTCCCGAGGCTCTCAGCATGACCCACCCGCCGTTCTCCAGGTGGTACTTGATACCATCTATGGTCTCTACACGGGTAACGGCATATTTACCGAAAGCGGTATATACTCCGTTTTGCGCATTTTCAATGATCTGCACTTTCTTCTTATCTTCAAGGGTGAGATCGTTCCGTTCATAGACGAAGGTCCCTACCACATCATAGACTTCCCTGCACAGCTCTTTCAGCGTTTTGCCGGTCTCTATCATGAAGTTGTACAGCAGCAGGCCGTCATATACCCCATCCCTTTCAGGGATATGTCCTTTGACCGCTATGCCCCCGGATTCTTCCCCGCCCACCAGCACATCTTCCGTCACCATCTTTTCACTGATGTATTTAAACCCGATAGGGGTCACTTCCACTTCCAGTCCATAGGCCTCGCACATCTTCTTCACCCTGTCGGTCACGGAAAAGGCGATCACCACCTTACCCGTCAGCTTTTTATACTTATACAGGTAGTGGATCAGCAACAAGATGATATGATGCGCATCCACATAGTTCCCGTCCTCATCATACAGGGCTATCCTGTCGGCATCGCCATCGGTGGCAAGCCCCACCTTCAGCTCCGGCGACCTGGCAATGGTCTCTGACAGCTCCAGCAGGTTCTTATGCAGCGGCTCGGGCGCTGTGCCGTTAAAAGAAGGATTGTATTCGGCATGCAGCAGCCTTGCTGACGGCAGTATTTTCCTTACCACCCGCTGACCTGCACCGAACATCGCATCATAGGCCAGCTTATAAGGCGCATTATTGAGCTTTTCAAAGTCGAACTGCTTTTGCAAATAGCTGATATAATCCGCTTCCAGGTCAACGAACTGCAGCCTGCCTTCCTGCTCCAGCGCTTCCAGGGACACTTCCGGGATAGTAACAGCAGCATCAGGGATCAATGCTTCTACCTCTGCGACCTCGTTCGGGTTGGTAGGACCACCATGCGCGCCTTTCAGCTTATAACCGTTGTAGGACGGCGGGTTATGGGACGCCGTGATGACCACACCCTGGTCGGCCTTATAGGTGGTACACCCCAGCGATACCATCGGGGTGCTTACAAATCCCCTGGCCATCAGCACCTTGATTCCCCGCGATGCCAGCACTTTGGCAGCCGTTACGGCGAACAGCTCCCCTCCGAAGCGGCAGTCATGACCGATCACCACCGTGGGCGCGGCATTGCGCTGCAACAGCCATTTTGCCAGTCCCATACTGACCCTTGCGACATTATCCGTAGTATATTCCTGCGCAATGATAGCTCTCCAGCCATCCGTTCCGAACTTAATCTTTAACATATTGTTTGATTCCTTTACTGTGTTGTGTTATTAAAGTTATAATAGTCTGAAGCAGTTGCTTCTTGATAATCCTTTCGCGGTATATCTCCTGGGTCTTGATATGGAACACGAGCCGGTACCTGATATAATCTTTCTCAATTTCCTTGGGACGTACCAGGAAGCTGTTCGGCTCTATAAAGTCGGTATAGGAGGCCATCTCGACCCATAGCTTATCATAAAGGAAATCCATATCCAGGCCCAGCCTGTTATCAATATCAAATTCAAAGTATACTTTTTTGTACAGCAGGTGGGAATGATTGATCACCACCTGGGTCAGCATGGTCGTGTTCGGGATATAATGGATATCCCCTTCATCATCCAATATCACCACGTTCAGGAATGTAATGTCTATGATCTTGCCTTTGTTCTTATCCACTACAATATAGTTGCCCAGCGACAGCTTGTCCGAGAACATAATGATCAGCCCGTTTATCATATTGGTGATGTAATCCTTGGATAGTAAGGCGAATGCAGCGGCAGCGATAGAGATGGACGTTACAAATTCCAGGGGATTGATGCTGACCGTTTTCATAATGGCCACGATCGCCAGGATGACATTGAACATCGTCACGATCCTTTTGACACCGAGGATAAAATTGTTATCCCGGATATCGGCCACATGCTTATTGACCGCGTAAATGGAGATCACGAACAGGGAGAGGACGGATATCACTACATTGAATATCAGGAAAAACAATATCCCGTTGAGCAGGTCCACCGCTATCCTGGATTTGAAAATAGTGGTCGGCGGCTCATCCAGCAGGTACCTGCATAAGATGATCACTCCTATTTTCGCGAGGAAGTACAGTACATTCCTGAGCGTGATCTGTTTGAAATATTTAAAGAATTCACCCATGTGCTATTCCTGGTCCATCATTAAGTAAGCTTTTATAAATTCATCAATCTCCCCGTCCATCACCGGCCCTACATTCCCTACCTCGTAATCGGTACGGTGGTCCTTGATCATCTTATAGGGATGAAAAACGTAGGAGCGTATCTGGGAGCCCCATTCTATCTTTTTCTTACTGCTGTTCACTTCGTCCTTCAGCGCTTCCCTTTTCCGCATTTCCTCCTCATACAGGCGTGATTTCAGCATCTGCATGGCTTTTTCCCTGTTACCCAGCTGGGTGCGCTCGGTCTGGCATATGACCACGATACCGGTAGGGATGTGCGTCAGCATGACCTTGGTCTCCACCTTATTCACGTTCTGTCCACCCGCACCGCCGCTCCGGGAAGTCTCCATTTTCACCTCGCTGTCCTTCACCTCGATCTCTATGCTGTCATCCACCAGGGGATAGACATATACAGAGGCAAAGGAAGTGTGCCGCCTGGCATTGCTGTCAAAGGGCGATATCCTGACCAACCTGTGCACCCCGCTTTCCGCCTTCAACAGGCCATAGGCGAAATCACCGTCAAACTGGAGGGTGCAGGTCTTGATACCGGCGCCATCCCCCCATTGCCAGTCCACTTCCGTAATGCTCCAGCCTTTCTTCTGCCCGTACATCTTATACATACGTGCCAGCATTTCCGCCCAGTCCTGGCTCTCCGTACCACCGGCACCGGAGTTGATCTCGATAATGGCCGGCATTTCGTCCTCCGGCTTATTCAGCGTGGATTTGAATTCCCCTTCTTCCAGCAACTGCAACGTATGCTTGTACTGCTCCTCTACTTCTTCTTCCGTAGCTTCCTGCTCTTTCCAGAAATCGAACAATACACCGCAATCATCTACATTTTTGGCTATATTATCATACAGGTCACACCACATTTTGTTCACCTGGATATCTTTCAGAATGCCCGTAGCCCTAGCGTTATCATCCCAGAACCCGGGAGCAAGAGATAAAGCCCTGTCGTTTTCCATCTTATCTTTCCTGTCCGCTATTTTCAGAAATTTGAACAGGTGCTGGGTCCTGTCCTTCAATTCTTTTAACTGTTCAATTGTCATAGTGGTGCAAATTTAATTAATATAGGCCATAATCATAATTCATCACCATTTTAAAACGCATTTCTTAGGAATTAATTAAAAACCGCCGCTTACAGCAGGGTCTTTAAGGTCCTGTCGTCCAGGTCAGGATACCGGAACACAAAGCCTGCGGCCCTGATCTTACCGTTGTCCACCGCAGCGCCCGAAAGCAGCAGCTCACCGGCCATTTGCCCCAGCACGATCTTAAGCACCAGGGCCGGCACAGGCATGCACAGGTAAGCCCTGCCTTTCCTGAACCGGGCTATGCGCTTTACCATCTCCTTATGGCTCAGCACCTGGCCGGCCACCGCATTATAGACACCGGACAGCCGCTGCTCCATGATATAGATATACATAGCAGCCAGGTCATCAAGATGTATCCAGCTCACCAGCTGCCTGCCGCTGCCCAGTACCGGTACCAGGGGAGTAAGCATAGACCGCACGATAGGAGGAAGCGCTCCGCCCTGCCTGGCCAGGACCATGCCGGTCCTTAATACCGCCACGGCAATGCCGAGCTCCTCCAGCGCAAAAGCCGCCGCTTCCCATTCCCTGCAGACCCTGCCCAGGAAAGAGTGCTCATCAGGCGGCGCCTCCTCCCCGAAAAGGAGGGTACCGGAGGGATCGTCACCATACCATCCTATAGCGCCGGCACAGATCAATTGCCGTACCCGGTGGTCCCCCTGCTTTAAGATATCACCGATAAGCCGGAGGCTTTCCACCCTGCTCTGCAGGATGAGCTCCTTTCTCCGGGGTGTCCATCTTTTATCCGCGATACCCGCCCCGGCAAGATGGATGATCACACTGACATCACGGAAGGCTTCGGTATCCACCTGCCCGGAACCGGGATCCCAGTAATAATAATTGCCGGCCGTAGCAGCCTGCTTATTTGTAGTGAGCATACGTACGCTGCAGCCTTCCAGGTGCCGCAGCAGCGCGGCACCGACCAGACCGGTCGCCCCGGTGATCAGCACTATCTCATTTTTTGTATCCATAGCTTCCATCATAAACAGCATCCTTTGCCGGATGCTATGAGCAATTCAACCTCTAAATATACAAAATCATAACCATCTTTGCCGCAGGCACGCCCGCCGGAGCCTTTTTCTCCCGGCATACTTCCGGCCCGGGAAATATATCGGGCATCCCCCCGGTTAGGGGGAATGATTTTTTCCATAACTTAACTATCTTTGCTCATAATCATTAAAAAAAAATCAGACATACATGAAACGTTTCATCTTAAGTGGGGCACTGGCATTGTTATCATTTGCCACTTTTGCTCAACAAGGCCGTATTCAATTTGAAGAGTATGATTTAGATAACGGCCTGCACGTTATCTTACATCAGGACAAATCGGCACCCGTAGTTTCCGTATCCATCATGTACCACGTGGGCTCTAAAAACGAAGACCCCCAGCGTACCGGATTCGCACACTTTTTCGAGCACTTATTGTTCGAGGGTACCCAGAATATCGGACGTGGTGAATATATGAAGATCATCCAGGAGAACGGCGGCGTACTGAATGCCAATACGTCTTTCGACAGGACCTATTATTTCCAGATCCTGCCTTCCAACCAGCTCGCGCTGGGATTATGGATGGAGTCTGAAAGGCTGATCCACCCTAAAATAGACTCTGTAGGCATTGAGACGCAAAGAAAGGTAGTGAAAGAAGAGAAGAAACAATCCTATGATAACAGGCCTTACGGTCAACTGACCAATGTGCTGTTCTCCAATATGTATTCCAAGCACCCTTACAGGTGGATGCCTATCGGTACGGAGCAGTATATAGATGAAGCCAGGTATGATGAGTTCTACAGCTTCTTTAAAACGTTTTATGTTCCGGAAAATGCGGTGCTGGTCATCGCAGGTGACTTTAATCCCGAAGAGGCCAAAACGCTGGTCAAAAAATACTTCGGAGATATTAAAAGAGGCGGTCAGCCTATCCCCCGTCCCGAGAATAACGAGCCGCTGAGAACCAGGGAAAAAAGAGCTACCCATTTTGACGAGAACATCAAACTTCCCGCAGTTATCGTTGCTTATCCTGCACCGCAGATAGAAAGTGAGGACGCTTATGCCGTAGATATCCTGATGCAGGTGCTGGGCGGCGGCGCTAACTCCAGGCTGTATAAAAAGCTGGTGGACAAGGATGAAATAGCGGTACAGGCCGGGTCCGCCAATATGAGCCTGGAACATACCGGTATCATCATGGTACAGGCTATCGGGGCAAGAGGCCAGGAAGCTTCCACCATAGAAAAAAGTGTAAAAAGTGAAATCGAAAGGATCAAGAAAGACGGTATCACGGAAGAAGAGTTCCAGAAAGCGCTGAACAATATGGAAAGCCAGTATATCAACTCCCTGAACAACACCGAGAATGTTGCAGAGCAACTGGCTACCAATTATATGTACTTTAAGAACACCAACCTGATCAATACGACCTTTGAAAAGTACAAAAAGCTGACCGTACAGGATGTAAATAATGCAGCCAAAAAGTACCTGGATCCTTCCAGGAGCCTGGTATTGCAGTATTTACCCAAGAAATAGTTATTCAAGCATTTTCTAAAATCAAATCACACACAACTATATTTCAATAAGATGAAAAAATTATTGTTCACTATATTCGCTTTAGGCTGCCTCAATGCAGCTTATACCCAGGGCTCCAGCAGGAATGTAAGACCTCTCCCCGGCCCTGCACCGCAGATCAATATTGCTGATGCCAAAACATTTACTTTAGACAACGGCCTGAAAGTATATGTTGTGGAAAATCACAAATTACCCCTGGTTACTTATACCATCCAGTTTGATGTTGACGTGCCTAATGATATGGAAAAAGCCGGTATCAAGGACTTTTTCGGAAGTATGATGTCCGCCGGTACCAAAAAAAGAAGCAAGGAGCAGTTCATTGATGACCAGGATGCCATCGGCTCCAGGATAGGTGTATCGTACAATTTTGCCTTCGCCTCCGCACTGACCAAGCACCAGGATAAGCTGCTGGATATTTTTTCCGACTGTATTCTGAATCCCAACTTCAGCAATGAAGAGCTGATCAAGATCAGGAAGCAGGCCGAATCCAGCCTCCAGGCCAATGAGAACAGCGCTGATTATATGATGAACAATGTTCAGGGTGTTGTTTTCTATGGCGCTAATCACCCTTACAGCGAGGTAACGACAGAACAAACGATCAGGAATGTTAACCTGTCGGATATCAGCAAGTATTACCGGACATATTTCAAGCCTAATGTTGCCTATATGGCCATTGTGGGAGATATTACGGTAGAGGAAGCTAAAAAGCTGGTCACCAAATATTTCAATAGCTGGCAGAAAGGAGACGTTCCAAAAGCCAAATACCCGGCAGTACCACAGCCGTCCGGACGGGTAGTTCATTTTGCTGACAGGCCCGGCGCCGTACAGTCCAAGGTCGTTATCGGTAATCCCGTTGAGTTAAAACATACCGATCCTGACCTCCAAAGCGCCAGGGTCATGAACTATATCCTGGGTGGCGGTAGCTCTTCCAGGCTCTTCACCAATTTACGTGAAAACAAGGCCTGGACCTACGGCGCCTATTCTTCACTGAGCCAGGATAAGGAAATAGGTTATGTAGAACTGGCTGCGGACTGCCGCAATGAGGTGACGGATAGCTCCGTTCACGAGATGCTCCAGGAGATGAAAAGCATACGCAACCAGCCTGTTGACGAAAAAGTGCTGCAGGGCGCTAAAAATTATATCAACGGCGTATTCGCGCTGGGCTTAAGAAATCCCCAGACCATCGCCTCCTATGCTATCAATATAGACAGGTACAACCTGCCGAAAGATTACTATAAGACCTATATGCAGAAAACATCCAGCGTAACAATTTCGGATGTTAAGAATGCTGCCAATAAGTTCCTGACGCCGGAACAGACCAATATTATCGTAGTGGGCAACCGTACAGAAGTAGAGAAGTTAAAAAGGTTCGCCACCAACGGGGAAATCCGCTTTTACGATAAGTACGGCCAGCCTGCGGCAGCCATTGAGAACAAGGTCATCAACGGCCAGACCGCGGATGCTATCGTAGCCAAGTATATCCAGGCCATCGGTGGGGAAGCCGCGATCAAAGGGCTCACTTCTCTTGATGCCAGGGGCACTACGGAAATTTACGGTACCAAAGCCGATTTTGAAGAAAAGGTATCCAGTCCCGACAAATATTATTTCGGCATCTCCACCAAGGTGGGCAATGCCATGCAGACTGCTTACGCAACTATGGTGAACGGAGAAAAAGGCGTTATTGAGCAGCAGGGTTCCCGCAGCACTATGCCACCAGCCTATGTGGCTGTGTACAAGCTGAAAGCCAATCTTCAGTCTATCCTGCAAAAGGATTCCCTGGGTGTAAGCTATGAGCTGGAAAGCCTGACCAAGCTGAACGGTACGGATGTATATCTTATCAATAAATATTCCGATAACGGTAAGGCGCTGACCAGGCAGTATTATGATGCCAATACCGGCTTATTGCTGAAAGATGAAGAGATCGTAAAAGTCAACAACCAGGAGTCGATCACCACCCGCATTTACAAAAATTATAAAGAGGTGAAGGGTGCCAACGGCTATAAAGTGCCTCATACCATTGAGGAAGACGCCGACGGCCGTAAATCGACCTACCAGTACAGCAATGTAAAAGCCAACGGTAAGATCCCGGGAGTATATTTCAAATAGTCTCCTGGCTGTTTTTGCCTGTCCATAAAAAAAGGTTGCCCTTCCGAGAGCAACCTTTTTTTATGCTCCCGATTCAAGTGTATTAATTATTTTTTGAAAATATCAATAACTGCTGCTGAATACCGTAAACATAGCAAATATCTGATGATGATACAATCATAATGAAATGTTAAAATTTAAAGATTATTTTTCATAAGCCAACTTTATATATTTTTTATATGTCTATCAACCGGAGCGGTCGCAGCGCGCCTGCGGCGGCCGGGGCGCGCCCTTGTTGTTTAAGTAAAATGCAGATAGGATGAAAAATCATTACCGGAAGCGGTATCGGGGAGTAAAACATTAAGGAAGCAGTGCCTGGACCGGATAGTGTAGCAGAGCTATTGAGTTGAATTGCATTAAATAACCAGTATCCGACTATATGACAATACAATCATTTACACTAAGATCATACATCCGTCCATGAAATCAAAATTTATACTTCCTGTTTTAACGTTCTTGCAGGTGGCTCTGTATCTGCCTACCCAGGCGCAAATGAGCTGCGATACCACCAATTTCCCAACCGCCTATGTTATTAACGAGCCGGATTATCCCTATACCTCCGCCGGTGGCATCACCATCACATCCAGCTATATCAATGCCCTTGTGTACCCGGCAGCCTGGGCATCCAACTGCGGGGGACAGTCTTATGGCACCAGGGCCAACAGTATCTGGCTGAATGCCACCAACCAGTCCTGGACGCTGACCTTCAGCCAGCCCGTCTCCCGTCTGGTCATGGTAATCTCTGCTACAGATGGCGGCGAGGAGTTTTATTTCAATGCCAACACCGGGACCATTACCCTTTCGGGCTACTGCACCGGTAATTTCACATCCACCGGCAATGCCCTTACCTGCTTCGGGGTCACTCCCTCTCCCGCAGCCGGCACCTATGTCATCATCAACAATAGCATGCCCGCCACACAATACACCGTTACCCATAATGGCGCGCTGAACGGCTCTATCCTGAATCTCCTGGACTGCTTCTCTATGGGATGTCCTGATGTCAAGATCAGCCAGAGCATATGCCAGTCAGACCTTCCTTTTACCTGGAACGGCAAAACGGTCCGTACAACAGGCACCCATACGCTGACCGACGTCCGCGCCTCTTCCATAGCAGGCTGCGACAGTACTACAACGCTGACATTGACCGTACATAGCAACCCGCAACAGGACCTGCAGGAAACCATCTGCGAGCAGGATCTGCCTTTTCAATGGAATGGCCAGTCAGTAACGGCTACGGGTACCCATATACTGACCGATGTCCGGCCTTCGGAAGTATCCGGCTGCGACAGCACCACTACCCTGACCCTCACGGTCAACCCGAACCCCAGGATATATATAACGGACACGATATGCGAATCCCCTGCCGGCTTTGTCTGGAACAACCAGAGCATACAGGCACCGGGCCGCTATACGCTGAAAGATACCCGCCCTTCCGTCCTTACCGGCTGCGACAGCATCACCACCCTGGACCTGACCATACACCCCTCGCCCGAGATTGCAATGTCCCCGGAAACTCCGGCTCCCTACTGCATAGGAGATACCATCGCGCTATCCTTCAGCGGGGCGGTATCTTACGACTGGCGCGCCATCCGGCCGCTTCCTGATTTCAGCAAAGGCAGGTATTACCTATACGAAGGCCTGAACCTCCTGACCGTCAAAGGAACTAATGAGCTGAATTGTACCGGTACCAAGACCTTTACCATCCTGGCCAATGAATGCTGCGATATGGCTATTCCCAATGCATTCTCACCTAATAATGATGGCATGAACGACTTTTTCTATGTCATCCAGAACGGCAATCCCGCCGGCTTTGTTCTATTAATATTTGACAGGTGGGGCAAGGAAGTTTTCCAGAGCTTTAATGTCAATGTCCAATGGGACGGCTCGCACTTGGGCAGACCCGTTGAGGCCGGAGTATATTATTATTATATTGAAGCTACCTGCGCCGGCGGCAATAAAACAGTCAAAAGAGGAGAGATACACCTGATCAGGTAAGCTCGTTCTTACCGGAAGGCAAAAATGCCGGTCTGAAAAGTAAATAACCCTGTCATATTTCGACTGAGCTCTATATGACAGGGTTGTTTATCGATACATAGCACATTTCGACAAGCTCAATGTGACACAATAAGCCCGATGTGACACTACAAGAGGCTTTTTAGAAAGCCTCTTGTAGTGTATATAATGATCGCCTTAATGCACTTCCAGCTTGTTGCTTATATAAAAACAGCCAGTTTATTTTATCTCGTAAATTCGGCGGGGTGCAGTTATCTGATAAAGCCTTACAGGGTTGTTGGTGAAGAACACCAACGATGGAGTGAACACCACCAGCCGAATAAAATGTACGGTCTTGTGTGGTCATTCCAAAAGGATGTGAGGTATTTATTACACCTGCTATATACTTTGCGGCTTATATATAGAAGTCAGCTTGTATTATAATGGCTTACCCTCCACCGTCCAGTTATCATACCTGTTATTGCCGGAAGTATTATCATGACCGTCACTGAATACGATCTTTATCCCGAAATCAGGGTTATTCCCCGCGCCCGGTATGGTAGAAAAGTCCAGCTCCTCCAATACAAAGCTTTCTGTAACGCTATAGCTGGACTGCTCCAGCCCTGTATTGATATAATTACTGCCGTCCAGCGTATAATAGATATTATTGGTCCGGGCGCCGTTGCCTGTACGCATCACCACATATTTCACTTTGATGTCCTTAAAGCCCGTGGTAGGTATCTTCACAAAGAAATCAGCCGCAGGATTCCGCAAACGCAACGCGTTCCCCGCCGCATCATTATTACGGGCGTTCAATACCGAACCTTCATTTACCGGGTCAAAAGCAGCGCCATAGGACATAGCTGCCCCACCGGTCGTGAAGGCCGGGTCCATAACAGCGGTCCCGTTGAAATTCCAATAGTGGATAAGGCTATCATTACCGGTCAGCGTATCTACAGGCTCTCCCGGCACGGAATCTATTTTCAGCGCATCAATGGTGATATTGTCATACCTGTTGTTACCGCTGGCATTCGTATTGCCCACGTTAAACGTAAAGCGTATGGCAAAATCAGGGTTATCGTCCGCAGCCGCTATCTTAGCGAAGTCCACGCTATACACGATCCATTCCGTAGATACATTTACAACCTTTCCCGTAATGCCGTCACTGATAAAAGTAGCGCCATCGGTGGTATATTCAATGATATTCTCCCGGGCGCCGTTGCTGGTCCGCATGACCGCAAACGTCAGCAGAGGCGATTTATATCCTTTGGTAGGCGCTTTAATGACCATATAGGTGGACGGGTTCCTGACGCGCAGCGCCTTGCCGGAGTCGCTGCCCCGGCGGCTGTTCAGAAGCGTGCCTTCCGTATCATCATAAGCATCACCGGTAACGATCTGACCCGCCCCTATGGTAAAGCCGGGATTCAGCAACGAACCGCTGTTGAAATCCCAGTAGTGTATCAGCTCCCTGTCGCCCGGGTCTATAGGGTCTTTGGGAACAATCACGGATGCGTCGGAAACCCTGTCCTTTACACATCCTGTCAATCCCGCCATTAAGAAGAGCGGTAAACATACCTGTTGTAATAAACGTCTCATGAGCTATCTTATTAAAACGATAGTATAAGTATTGACATCCGCCCGTATACTTATACTACCGTTAGTATTTTGATGGAGAAAATTTTATGCTTATTCTACTATAAACCGTGCTGCACCGCCGTCAGTAGTCCTGATGATATACATACCTGTATGCAGGTCCTCTGTGGCCAGGGCTGTGGCATCAGTGAAGGTTTTCAGCGCTCTCCCGGTCAGGTCGTATACCTTACCCGAAACCGGTCTGTCAAATACCAGGTCCTGCCCGGGCTTAACAGGATTAGGATAAAAAGCCACGCCTTTATTACCCAGCTCCCGTACGGAAATGGGACGGATATATCCTTTCACCTGCACGTCATCCAGCCTGAAAGCAGGCCTGGAGCCTCCGGCGCCCGGTACGTCCAGCTCGCAATACAGCCAGCGGAGCTGCATACCAGAACGGTTCAGCAGAGCGGCATCCAGGCTGAAGGATACCCTGACGCTGTCCAGCTCCGATCTATTTTCAGAAGAGAATACCACTGGTACGGCAAAGTCTTCAAAGTCCGCATCCGTTCCGGTCCTGTATTGCAACCTTACCTCATATTCCCTGGCTACCGCACCGTCTCCCCTTGTCAGCAGTTGTAAAGTATAGTCCAGCACCACACTGTCCACCTCCTGCGTATTCAGCCCTACAACGATACCACCCACATACACATTATTGTTATTGCTTCCGGATACGCAATCATCATATTGCGCGCTGCCGGTATTGATAAATGAAACCCCGTTATCTTCCAGGCCGTTAAAGCGCGGACGGCTGGTAAGGTCATAGCCGCAATGCCAGTCACCCGCCAGAGGTAAGTGAGTAGGCTTAGGATTGCTTGCCGTAGTATAATGGAAAACGGTATACTCAGGATAAGTGGCAGCAGGCGCTGCAGGATCCCACTCAGTAAAGGTATAGGTATTGGTTTTGAGCGCTACAGGCGCAGGGTCGGAAGACGCATAGGCTGTACCGGCCAGTGCCACATTCTGCACCGCAAGGCCCGAGACCAGACTGATGGTGCCGTTATCCGTTCCTGCGGCAACGGGCGTATATTTCACATATATATAGCGTGGCGTCACCGTATCGCCTGCGGATGGAACGCTGATAGCCGTACCGTAAGTGCCGGCATAGGTTTCGGATATTTCAAAAGGCGCAGCGGCCAGGATGTCAATGGCAGTAGCGATGTTGCCACCGGAGATCATCACGGAATCAATGGAAGAGGAAACGCCCACCCGGCTGTGGAAGTCCAGCGCCGTGACGTTTGTATGGATGCGACTTACAGCGCTGAGCGATATGGAAGACACATTGATATTGGTAACCGCCAGTTGCGGCCTCGCACCCGTAGCGGTATTGGTATCTGCCATAAAATACTTCCACTCCAACTGCACCAGGGCCTGATTGTTCACCGCTGCAGGAAGCGTAACGGCGCTGATGTTCTGTGTATGGCCGGCCGTATTATTGCGTGCATATTCCACGTAATTGGTACCGTCCATTACGGGATTCCAGGCGCCGGTATTCCCTACCCTGTAGTATAAACGCACCAGGAAGGTCCTGTTGTTGGGCACGATGGTCTTACCGGTCCAGCTTACCTGTACTCCGGCTCTTCCTGTAGTATTCAGGGCCAGTACGGCGGCACCCAGCTTATAGCCGTTGGCGCTGAGATTAGAGCTACCCGTATTGATAAAGGAGAACCCGTCTGTGCCCACACCATTCATACGGGTACCGCTTGTCAGGTTATATGCCCCGGCATAATCTTCCGCTATCGTATCTGCAGCCAGCGGATCTCCCGTATTGCCCAGGAAGTAGAATCTCATAGCGGCGGGATAGGTATTGGCAGCGCTGGCAGCAGGCCAGGAGGTAAAGTTAAAATCGGAAGCGGCAAGATCGTGCGGGGTCGCAGGCCAGGTCTGAGCCTTTAATCCTGTCATCCCCATCACCGCTGATAAGGTCATTAATAAGATTTTTTTCATTTTAAAACATTTTATAAGTTAGCTGATATATTATTCAGATGCGGGTGCGTATCTTATCAGAAAGCATAGCTCATACCCACCCTGACCTGGTCGGTCCATTTTAAAGGTTCCAGCTTTGCATCCTCTTTCATGATGCGGTAATAGTGCAACTTCACTACGGCCTTGTACCCATTGATGAGATAGGCATAGCCAATACCCAGGCGTTGGGTCTCACCCGCTACCAGGTCGTTCAGGTTATAATTTTCATATCTTACGGACAGTACCGATTTTGCCGGTAATGCACAATAATTGACCTGCGCCTGCCATCCCCCGGATCTTACGATCCCTTTATTGACCTCAGCATCGGTATTGTAAAACAAATCGCTGCCGGCCTGGGAAGGCTCCAGGCGCAGCACCTGCGCCTCGAACTGCGCGGAGAATCCCCTGTACTGGAAGCTGGCATCCCATCCGTATGCGAACCTTTTGCCGTCTATCACCCGCAGGCCGTACTCGCCGCCAATATTGGACGGCAGCTGCTGTCCCGCTGGTTGCGCTTTGTTCGTGTACCTGGCATTGATACCGGCCCTTACCATTGGAACGGGCACCTGCAGTATATCCGCCTCCACGTACCGGTACCTGGCGGGATAGGCCACATCTGCACGGCCTATATATTCCAGCCGCCCGCTGGGGTCGTTATCATTATTGCCGATAATATTTTCACCCAGGCCCGTATATACGCCCGCATACAGGTTGATACGCTGCTTCCACATACTGTGTGTTAGCGTGATCCCGATGTCCCTTCGGGAGAAGAAATCTCCCCGCAGCAATTGCCCCCGCTGCCAGAATACCGACTCATCAAAGGACAGCATAGAGCCCTGTGAGTACGGCAGCTTGTCATAGCCCACCTTGATATCTACCGGCAAGCCGGTATATTCTATGAAAGCGCTCATCAGCCCGGGATTTTCCGGGTCAAGTGTCTGGCCGCTCTGCATGGCAGTTTCCGCAAGGTCCGCCATATCCACCCTTACTTTATAAGCCCATTGCTTACCTACCCGGCCGTTCAGTCCGAGCTGCATATCCCGTAAGCGGAACCTGTTGTTCTTACGGTTCAGCTCGCCCTCTTTCAAGAAACGGTGATTGTAATATGCGGACACGAAACCTGACAACTGCAGGCTATGGTTACCATTTGTAAAGGTGTGCTGGGCTGCTGCCGGAGCGCTGCCTAACATCACAGCGCCCGCGCATAGGGTCAGAAATGTAAAATATCTATTCATAAATAAGTTGATAGCCTTTTCGCAAAAGCTGTTGCGGGTTTGTTACTGAGGGAGGGAACCGAAAAAATACAGGCGCTCCAGGTCGTCTGCCGCGATGACCAGCCTGCCATCCTTATCAAAGGCTATGCCTTCCGGGTTGAGCACTTCAATTTTCCAGGATTTGATCACTTCGTACGTTTCCGGGTGACACATGAATACCTTGCGGTCCTCATCGCTCAGCAAATACATATAGCCATTGTGATACCTTGCGCCGGATATATCCCGGGCCGCCGTAAAGGCATATTCATTCACCGGTATAAAGTCCCCGTTAAGCTCTTTGATCACAATAGGGTCCTTTTCCGTAATGAGCACGAACCTTTCAGTGGTCCGGTTAAACGCAAGAGATTCATATCCTTTATTCCTGCCGCCGCTGTAAGGCACATACCAGGTCTTGTCTTTTTTCAGATGCTCCCTGTCAAAACGATGGACCTGGCGCAAGGATTCGTCCGCCACATATATATAGTCACCCACGACTTCCACACCTTCAAAGTCCATGCCTTCAAACGCCGCACGCCGCAGCACCTTACCCTCCGGCGTACATTCATACAGTATACCATTATCACTTACCACGTAAAGCACCTGGCCACTGCCGTCAAAAGCGATATCAGACGGCTCGGGTACTTTTATGGATTTAAAATGCTCATATTTCAATAAGGGCGCAGTTGCTTTAAAGGCGCTCAATACCAGGAAAGCGGCAGCTAAGAGAAAGTAGGTCTTCTTCACTATACACGGATGCGTTTAGAATGTACAAGGAATACTATTGGAATTCACCGGCAAAACAACCTAACTTATGTTAACCCAATATTACCTGTGTATCATGAAAACATTAACCAACTATCTTCGGAATAACCAACACCCTCAATATCTTTAGAATAAAGCGGTCTCTGACCCGTAGAGAAGACACTGATCAGCGAAGCGTATCAGTAATAAAGGCTGGTGCCTGTAAGCAGATAGCCACTAAATATTAACCCGGGAAGCACCTTTAGCATTATGCAGGCCATACCTGCAGCGATTGTGGGGCGAAAAGGAATGATATGCCGTAGGCGGCAATGACAGGAGAGATAAGCACATTCAGGATAAGAGAGAACGGATCATCGGCCCGGCTAAGCCCCCGGGCCAGGCAGCTTAATTTAAACTGACTATCTATATATAGGAAACGAAGTCATTATAAGTTAACTATAAGAGATTCCTCACATCCGTTCGGAATGACCACTCCCCAAGCACCTTTATAGTAAAAACGTTGACCCGCAGAGAAGACACTGATCAGCGAAGCGTATCCGTAATAAGAGGCTGTTGCCTGTAAGCAGATAGTCACTTAATTTAAAGGATATTTTTTATCTCGTTCAGGTGACGCACTTCATAAGTAACGGGATCCTCATGCTGTAACTGCAGCGGATTGTAAAATATCTGGTCCATACCGATATTCCGGGCGCCCCGGATGTCCGCTTCCAGGCAGTCACCGATCATGACGCTTTCCTCCGGAACGGCTCCGGTGGTACGCAATGCGTATTCAAAGATAGGCCTGTGAGGCTTCATGCTCCCGGCATTCTCGGAAGTAAAGACATTACTGAAATAAGCGTCCAGGGCAGCGGTCCGGAGCTTTTCCTGCTGGGTGGTCTCAAAGCCGTTGGTAATGATATGCAGCACATAGCCTTTGAGCATACAATAATCCAGCAATGCCTTAGCGCCATCCAGCAGCAGGCCCTGCCTGGGAAGCTTTTCAAGGTACAGCACGCTCAGCTCATTGACCAGTGGCCTGTTATCGATCTTATAGTCGGACAGGGTCAGCTCCATACGTCTCCAGCGCAGCTCTTCCCGCGTTATGGTACCGCTGCGCAACTGCGCCCACAGCATCTCATTGTGCTGCTCATATCGGTCGCTGAACGATTCAAAGTCTTCAATGCCCTTTTTATCCAGCTCAAATTCCCGGTATAGATACTGCAGGGTAGCTTTGGAGTTGGCATTAAAATCCCAGAGCGTATGATCCAGGTCGAAGAATAAATGTTTGTACGGTTTCATCAACTGCTATCCTTTTTGAATCATTTCCATAATGGTCCTGAAAGCTATAAACTGGCTCCCGAAGCGTTTGATGCCATCCTGGCGCATCATTTCGCTATGCTCCGTTATATAGGACCGGTAGGCTTCCATATTTTCACATTCATACTGCACCACAAAGGTCCGGCTGTCGTCATCATCCGTAACTTCCTCCAGCGCGCACATCCTGTAACCCGAGAATTTACCGGTCTTCATCATATCCGGCAGATGCTCGGTCTTCATCCAGGCTTCCCAATCGGTCACGATGGCATTGGCTACCTTGATCGTTACATTGTAGATTATCATAAGCTGCATTTAAGACCTGCAAAGTTATACGAAATTTGGCTTCCGGCTGCGCAGGACGAACCTAAAGGTTTTAAAAACCCGGCAGACGTTCTACCGCCGGGCTTGCTTATATCACAAATATGTTATACATTTAAAGTTTCAACAGGTTTTTTATTCCAAAACATTCAATAATGAAAAAAATATTGACACTTTTCTCCATAAGCCTTATAGCCCTGGCCTCCTGCCAGAAAGACAAATCCAAGGAGTGCACCTATTACAATAAACCCTTGCCTGTAGGCGTTTCTTTTGTGGGCTATTATGATTACGAGATCAATGCCGTGGATCTGTACCAGTACGAAAAGGGAACCAATTTCCAGAATTTTGTGCGTAAGGACTCTTATACCAAGATGGCGCAATACCCTGTAGTACATGATACTTCCACCGTCATTTTCCACATCGCCCACAAATCCGACTATATGGTGGTGTTACCACAGAAGGAGGATACATTCCGGATCACCGATATAGCATACCAGCCGGATTATTTCAGCGTGGTGGAGCCCGGCGGCAAGTGCGACCAGCGAAAAGAGTATTACCAGTTGCCCGAATATGCCACGCTTGACGGGAATGTACTGCGTATTGTGAAGCTGACAGATAAGACTGCAGGTTTCTATATCAATAAACCGTAACAAATGCTGAACCTGTTCAGAAATATTTTTTTTATCATGCTGCTGGCCGGCCTGCGGCTCAGCGCCTCAGCCAGCCAGATCATAATTCCTATGGATGCGGACCACCAGGGACAGCATCTGAAAGCCTATGGCGTGGCCTACCATGTGCTGGCTTCCGGCATACCGGTAGACTGGCTGCTCAATTACGAGGGCGGCGCGTTCGCCTTCACGCATATAGCTGAGCTGGAGAAGATGTGCAAGCTGAAAGGCGTTGATTACAGGGTCGTTTCAGATGCAGCATACACCCGGGTACTGGCCGATATCAGCGAGCCCGATTTCAACGGGGATATCATACGCCTGGAGAAACCGCCCAAGATAGCCGTTTACACACCACCCAATAAGCTGCCCTGGGACGATGCCGTGACCATGGCGCTTACCTTTGCGGAAATACCTTACGATAAAGTGTATGATGATGAGCTCCTGTCGGATAAGCTGACGGAGTATGACTGGCTGCACCTGCACCACGAGGATTTTACGGGACAGTACGGTAAGTTCTGGGGCTCCTTCAGGAATGCCTCATGGTATATAGAGGATGTGGCGGCGCAGACCGCTATGGCCCGCAAGCACGGGTTCAGCAAAGTGTCCCAGCTGAAGCTGGCCGTAGCTAAAAAGATCAGGGATTTTGTACTGGGCGGCGGCTATCTCTTTGCCATGTGCACCGCTACGGATTCCTATGATATAGCGCTGGCGGCGGAAGGTACCGATATCTGCGAAGAGCCCTTTGACGGTGACCCCGCCTCCCCGAACGCGCAACAATCGCTGGATTATACCAGGTGCTTTGCATTCAAGAATTTTAACCTGATGACTCCGCCCCAGATATACGAGTTCAGCGATATCGATAACAGCGCCTATACCAACAGGAAAATAGATATGCAGGCGGATTATTTCACCCTGTTCACCTTTTCCGCCAAGTTCGACCCCGTACCGGCGATGCTGACCCAGAACCATACTACTACCGTGAAGGGATTTATGGGACAGACCACCGCTTTCCGGAAAGAAACGCTCAAAAGCAGCGTGATCGTGATGGGTGAGAATAAGCTGCTGAACGAGGCCAGGTATATACATGGCAATTACGGCAAAGGCACCTTTACCTTCTATGGCGGGCACGATCCGGAGGATTACCAGCATATGGTCGGCGATCCGCCTACCGACCTGGAACTGCACCCCACCTCACCGGGCTACAGGCTGATATTGAACAATGTCCTTTTCCCGGCCGCAAAAAAGAAACCACAGAAAACATAAAAGATATATGCAGCAAAAGCTACCCCGGGGTAGCTTTTGCTGCATATATCTTTACAGGAACACCTGCTAACATTCTTTCAATCCTAAAGGAATATGGATGGCAAGACCGCCATCGGCCGTTTCCTTATATTTATGGTTCATATCCAGGGCCGTTTCCCACATCGTTTTCACTACCACATCCAGGGACACCCTTGCTTTGTCCGGGTTGCTCTGCAACGCCAGCTGACAGGCTGTGATGGCCTTGATGGCGCCCATAGTATTCCGTTCAATGCACGGCACCTGCACCAGCCCTGCCACCGGGTCACAGGTAAGGCCCAGGTGATGCTCCATGGCTATCTCCGCCGCCATCATGCACTGCCTGGCGCTGCCGCCCAGGCATTCCGTCAGGCCGGCAGCAGCCATAGCGGAAGACACCCCGATCTCGGCCTGGCAGCCGCCCATAGCCGCAGAAATGGTAGCACCTTTCTTAAAGATGCTGCCTATTTCAGAAGCGCAAAGCACATATTGTAATATCTTATCTTCCTCGTAGCCATCACAGAATACCATAAAGTACATCAGCACCGCCGGTATCACGCCCGCGGCCCCGTTGGTGGGCGCTGTCACTACCCTGCTGAAAGAGGCATTCTCCTCATTTACCGCCAGCGCGAAACAGCTGACCCAGTCCAGGATATATTTAAAGTCATTTCCGCCGGCCCGTATAGCAGCCATCCAGGAGTCAAAATCATGATAAGCAGCGCCTTTCAGCAGCCTTTTATTGAGTATGCCCGCCCTTCTTACCACGTTCAGCCCGCCCGGCAGCACTCCTTCTATATGGCATCCCCTGTAAACACATTCCTTCATGACCTCAACGATACGCAATACGCCCTCCCGGGTGGCGACATCGCTGCGCCACGCATGCTCATTTTCCGCCACGATCTCCGATATGCTGAGACCGGTCTTGATGCACCAGTGCAGCAGCTGCTGCGCATTGTCAACAGGGAACTGCAGGTCGGCGACCTCGCTGCCGCCCAGCTTTACACCTTCTTTTTCCACAAATCCGCCGCCTACGGAATAATAGGTCTCCGCGATCTCCTCGCCATCCTTAAAACGGCAAAGGAATGTCAGGGCATTGGGATGATAAGGCAGGGATTCATTCATATAGAAGACCACATCCGTATCAGGATCGAACCGGATATCCTGCACACCACCCAAGGACAATATTTTGGAAGCCCTTATGCCTTCAATTGTCGGGGTGATCTTATTGACATCGAACGTAACGGGATCCGCTCCGAGCAGGCCCAGTATGCAGGCTACATCGGTACCGTGCCCCACGCCTGTTTTGGCCAGTGAACCATACAGCAACACCTGCACCTTTTCCACGGTCTCCAGGCTGCCTTTCTGCTCCTTTAACGCTTGCAGGAAGATCAATGCCGCCTTCCAGGGACCTAAGGTATGGGAACTGCTGGGACCTACACCTATCTTGAATATATCAAATACCGAAATGGGTTCACTTTGTTGCACAATGTCAGTTATTAATGTTTGAGACTAGTTTTGCTATGCAAAATACTAATTAAATACCAGATAATAAAACAACGGCCGCCCGGCACGCACTGTTCATAACATATTTATATAACGGCATCTGCGCCAAAAAGCAACCGCAGTACAATACTATTTTTTGTTACCTTTGCCCAATTAAAAACCTAACTATGCAAAAGATTTTGGTAACCGGCGGCTGCGGGTATATTGGGAGCCATACAATCGTGGACCTGGTGCAGAATGGCTATGAGGTCATTTCCATTGATGATATATCCAGGGGTCATGAAAGCCTTATTTACGGCGCTTCAAGGATATGCAATAAAAATATCAAGAATTACAAGGTAGATCTTTGTAACCTGGAAGATACCAGGGCCGTATTCGAGGAGAACCCCGATATCGCTGGCATTATCCATTTCGCGGCTTACAAATCGGTGCCTGAATCCGTATCCAAACCTATCCTGTATTTCCGGAATAATATCACTTCCCTGCTGAATGTGCTGAAGTGTGCCAAAGAGTACAGTATCCATAATATCGTATTTTCATCTTCCTGCTCTGTATATGGCAATGCGGACAGCCTGCCGGTAAGCGAAACCACCCCGCTGAAAGAGCCGGAATCGCCCTATGCCCGGACCAAGGTCATGGGAGAGCAGATCTGCTCCGACTTCGTAAAGGCCAATCCCGAGTTCAATATCATCCTGCTGAGATATTTCAACCCCGTGGGCGCACATCCCAGCAGCCTGATAGGAGAGCTCAATGAGAAGCCCGAGAACCTGGTACCTGTCATTACACAGACAGCCATCGGCCTGCGGGAATCCATGCAGGTATTCGGCAATGATTACGATACGCGTGACGGCTCGTGCATCAGGGATTATATCCACGTGATGGATATAGCCGCCGCCCATACCAAAGCCGTAACCAAATCCATCGCCAATGCCCTTCCTTCCAACTGCGAGATATTCAACCTGGGTACCGGCAAAGGCGTCAGCGTGCTGGAGCTGATCCGCGCCTTTGAATCCGTGGCAGGCGTAAAGCTCAACTATAAGATCACCGACCGCAGACCCGGGGATGTCATTGCCGTCTATGCGGACAATACCAAGGCCAAAACCCTGCTGGACTGGGAAACACGCTACGATATCATCCAGATGATGCAGACCGCCTGGGACTGGGAACAGAAGCTGGATTGCGACAGGAAAGGCTTTCTGAACTAAGCGCTGAAAATTCCGGAAAAAAAATAAAGAAAAATTTGTTCCTTTCAATAAAACCGCTACCTTTGCAATCCCAAAACGTCCGGTACCAGGCAAAAAGGTCAACGTACTGAACATCAGGGAGAAAAAAAGAAGCTCTTTCAATTATAAAAGGAATTCAAAAGCCGCCTTAGCTCAGTTGGTAGAGCAGCTGATTTGTAATCAGCAGGTCGTAAGTTCGAGTCTTATAGGCGGCTCTGAAAAATAATTTGGAAGTGAATATATGAGCCTATATATTTGCAATCCGAAACGGGTAGTTGGCCGAGTGGTTAAAGGCGGCAGACTGTAAATCTGCTCACGTTTGTGTACGGAGGTTCGAATCCTTCACTGCCCACACGAATTCGACGAGTCTTCGTCAAAATATCACACCAGCGGAAGTAGCTCAATTGGTAGAGCGATAGCCTTCCAAGCTATAGGTTGCGGGTTCGAGACCCGTCTTCCGCTCAATGGATGTATTGAATTGTTATGTGGTAATAAGTTATTGATTATCAATAGCATGGTGCCAAATAACAGTTCAATTGCTGTTGTAGCTCAGTGGTAGAGCACTTCCTTGGTAAGGAAGAGGTCGGCAGTTCAATCCTGCTCAACAGCTCACGGATTTTGCATATTTGGAAAAAAGTGTATAACTTTGCATTTCCAAATTTGTCGTATATACAATTATTAATAAACAAATTTCTTTAAAACAAATAAAAATGGCTAAAGAGACCTTTAACAGGGAGAAACCCCACGTAAACATTGGTACTATCGGTCACGTTGACCACGGTAAAACAACCTTAACTGCTGCTATCACTTCTGTATTAGCTAACAAAGGTATGGCTGCAAAAAAAGGTTATGATGAAATTGATGGTGCGCCTGAAGAAAGAGAGCGTGGTATCACAATCAATACTGCACACGTAGAATATCAAACTGAGAATCGTCACTATGCACACGTGGACTGTCCGGGTCACGCTGACTATGTGAAAAACATGATTACCGGTGCTGCTCAGATGGACGGTGCTATTCTGGTGGTTGCTGCTACTGATGGTCCTATGCCACAAACTAAAGAGCACATCCTGCTGGCTCGCCAGGTAGGTGTTCCCCGTATCGTTGTGTTCATGAACAAAGTTGACCTGGTTGACGATCCTGAAATCTTAGAATTAGTAGAATTAGAAATCCGCGAATTATTATCCAAATACGATTATGACGGAGATAACACTCCAATCATCAAAGGTTCTGCTTTATCAGGCCTGAACGGTGAAGCTACAGGTGTTGCCCAGATCGAGGAATTAATGGCTGCAGTTGACGAATATATTCCGCTGCCTCCACGTGCCGTTGATCAACCGTTCCTGATGTCTGTAGAGGACGTATTCACTATCACTGGTCGTGGTACTGTTGCTACAGGTCGTATCGAGCGTGGTGTTATCACAGTTGGTGACAACGTAGAGATCGTAGGTTTCAATGATGAGCCTCTGACTTCTACTTGTACAGGTGTGGAAATGTTCAAAAAATTACTGGATCGTGGTGAAGCAGGTGATAACGCAGGTCTGTTATTACGTGGTATCGATAAAAAAGATATCCGTCGTGGTATGGTAATCTGTGCTCCTAAATCTATCACTCCTCACACTGAGTTCAAAGGTGAAGTTTACGTACTGTCTAAAGAAGAAGGTGGTCGTCACACTCCATTCTTTAACAAATACCGTCCTCAGTTCTACTTCAGAACTACTGACGTAACCGGTGAGTGTAAATTACCAGAAGGTACTGAAATGGTAATGCCTGGTGATAACGTTAACTTACACGTTACGCTGATCGCTCCAATCGCAATGGAAAAAGGTTTGAAATTTGCGATCCGTGAAGGTGGCCGTACAGTAGGTGCCGGTCAGGTTACTGAAATCGTTAAATAATTCCCCCAGGGAAGTTTAATATTAAAAAGGTCATTGCTTATTGCAATGACCTTTTTCTTTTTTTAAGGTATGTACCAGGCCCGCTCCTGCCATACCCGGCCCAGTATGCCCGCATGAGCCTGTAAAAGGTCAAAAATGATATGCTTCGACAAGTTCAGCATGACAACCCAGGAGACCTTTCGTATGCCCTCTCGATTCTGTCAAATAAGAACGGCCCATTAAGTGTTATCCTTAATAAACCGTTGCATATCCTGAATACCTATGCTGACAGGCTATTTTACGCCGTCCTTCTGCGCTTTCTCCCTTATAGTAGCAGCCCTTTTTCCTGAATCAGGATGCGAATTGAACATCTTCTGCGCTTTACTTTGCTCCGGTGCTCCCGCACTCAGCTCCGCCAGCTTATCAAAAGCGCTGGCAAGCGCCATAACGCTGTAACCGTGCTTTTTCATGAACCCGTAGGCGTAGGCGTCCGCGTCAGACTCCTGCTTCCTGCTGTAGCTCGAAGTGAGCAAAGCATTAGCCAGGTCGCCCAGCTCCGACTGGGTAAGCGTCCGGGCGGCATTGCTCTGTGAGCTGGCAGCATCAGCAATGGTAGCCCTTTTGTAGGCATCCCTGATAGCGTCCCTGGTATCATGATTTTTAACGTGCCCTATCTCGTGGCCGATCACACCCAGGATCTCTTCATCCGTCATCAGGTCCATCAACCCGGCAAATACCCTGACGCTGCCGTCAGCACAGGCGAAGGCATTGATATCAACCACCTTATAAACCTTAAAGTTCAGCTTCAGCCCGTCCTCACTGAAATGCTTTGCTACCAGCTTATTCAGCCTGACAGCATAGGGATCATTTGCTGCAGCTACAGGATTATTGGCATCCATCCAGGCTACAGCCTCACCGGCCAATGCAGCGGCATCCGCATCGCTGAAAGTAAGCGCCTTGGTACCTTTTGTAACCGCGCTTACCGATTTATCATTCAACTTTATTTTCTGCGCATATACATTGCCCGATATACCCGCCAGCAGCAGGAAATTTACAATCAATACTTTTTTCATAATGAATATTTTGTTACGGCTAAAATAATAAGCCCTGGCGCTACCGGTAAGATCTGCCTGTTAAAATTGTTGGAAGGATATGATAAGATTTACTAACTATCTATATATAGGAAAACAAGAGATTCCTCACATCCGTTCGGAATGACCAATACGCTCAGTTCCTTTATAGCAAAAGTGCTCTCTGACCCGCAACAAAGGACACTTGTCAGCAAAGCGTACCTACAATAAAGTTTCTTTCCTATAAGCTGATAGTCACTTAAGGTCTTCCTTTGATCATAATACAGGCACATAAAATGTAACCTAATTATCTATATGGGAACAAAGCCATCCATAGATGATTGCAAGAGATTCCTCACATCCGTTCGGAATGACCAGCAGGCTTACAAACACCTTTACAGCCAAAGAACTCTCTGATCTGCAGCAAAGGACACTTGTCAGAGCAGCGTACCTGTAATAAAAGGCGGTTTCCTATAAGCGGCACTAAAAAGCGATGGCTGTCTCTTATAGAGACAGCCATCGCTTTTTATCTGTATCGAAAAAAGAAAGGGCTTACTTATTTCACCTCTTCATATTCCACATCAGAAGCTCCGTCTGTATTATTATCAGCGGCAGCATTATCTCCGGCGTTACCGCCTTGCTGCTGTGCTGCATACATTTCTTCAGAAGCTGCCGTCCATGCTGCGTTCAATGCTTCAATAGCACCGTCCAGGGCAGCAAGGTCTTCGTTTTTATGCGCTTCTTTCAGAGTATTCAGGGCACTTTCGATGGTAGCTTTTTTATCAGCAGATATCTTCTCTCCGTATTCCTTCAATTGTTTTTCAGAATTGAAGATCAGACCGTCTGCCTGGTTCAGCTTTTCGATACGCTCACGCAGTTGCTTGTCCGCATCTTCATTAGCTTTAGCCTCATTCTTCATTTTTTCGATCTCTTCCTTGCTCAGTCCGCTACCTGCTTCGATACGTATATTTTGCTGCTTGCCGGTTCCTTTATCTTTCGCAGTTACGCTCAGGATACCATTGGCATCAATATCGAATGTCACCTCGATCTGGGGAACACCTCTCGGAGCCGGAGGAATACCATCCAGGATAAAGCGGCCTAAGGATTTGTTCTGGTTAGCCATAGGGCGTTCACCCTGCAGCACATTGATCTCAACGCTTGGCTGGTTTTCTGCAGCAGTAGAGAATACTTCCGATTTGGTAGTAGGAATGGTCGTGTTGGACTCGATCAGGCGGGTCATTACACCACCCATGGTTTCGATACCCAGGGATAAAGGCGTAACGTCCAGCAGCAGTACATCTTTAACATCACCGGTCAGTACACCACCCTGGATAGCGGCACCTACTGCTACCACCTCATCCGGGTTGACGCCCCTGTTAGGCTTCTTACCAAAGAATTTCTCTACCACTTCCTGTATCTTGGGGATACGTGTGGAACCACCTACCAGGATCACCTCATCAATATCATTGGTAGTGTAGCCGGCATCCTGTAATGCTTTACGGCAAGGCTCCAGCGTACGCTCTACCAGCGAATCCGCCAGCTGCTCGAATTTAGCGCGTGTCAGCTTCCTTACCAGGTGCTGAGGCACACCATCCACCGCGGTGATATAAGGCAGGTTGATCTCTGTTTCCTGCGAAGAAGATAATTCTATCTTGGCTTTTTCAGCAGCCTCTTTCAAACGCTGCCAAGCCATAGGGTCTTTAGACAGGTCGATCGTAGGCATATCATTCCTGAATTCTGCCGCCAGCCAGTCCATGATCACCTTATCAAAGTCATCACCACCCAGGTGCGTATCACCATTAGTGGATTTCACTTCAAATACGCCATCACCCAATTCCAGGATAGAGATATCGAATGTACCGCCACCCAGGTCAAATACAGCTATCTTACGGTCCTTGTCCTGCTTGTCCAGTCCGTAGGCCAGCGCAGCAGCGGTAGGCTCGTTGATGATCCGGCGAACGGTCAGTCCCGCGATCTCACCGGCTTCCTTGGTAGCCTGGCGCTGTGCATCATTAAAGTAAGCAGGTACAGTGATAACGGCTTCTGTCACGTCCTGTCCTAAAAAGTCTTCTGCCGTTTTCTTCATTTTCTGCAGGATCATCGCAGAAATTTCCTGGGGAGTGTACAGACGGCCGTCTATATCCACCCTTGGTGTATTGTTATCGCCTTTTACTACTTTATAGGAATTGTGGGCTACCTCGCTTGCCACCTCATCAAACCTGCTGCCCATAAAACGCTTAATGGACATGATGGTATTCTGAGGATTGGTAATAGCTTGACGTTTAGCCGGATCACCTACTTTTCTTTCGCCGCCTTTCAGGAAAGCCACGATAGAAGGTGTGGTTCTTCTACCTTCATCATTTGCAATAACTACAGGCTCGTTACCTTCCATTACTGCAACACATGAGTTTGTTGTACCTAAGTCAATTCCGATTATTTTTCCCATTTTTATGTATTTTAATTATATTATTTACTTCGTTAATTCATTGTATTTTCTGATTTACATACTCCAAGTTTTATGCCATTCCCCTTATAGATGCAATCTTGTCATATTTTATGACAATACTATATAATTACCCTCTGGCCACTGCTGATACTGTCAGCAATTTCCGTTTCCGGCGTACATTTTGTACCAAAGCACCCATCGGACCTAACAAATTTGTCAGCATCACTCCTGAAAACCAGGCATGATCAGGCCTGCTGCCTCGCAACTGAATGCAATCTTCCCAGGAAAATAAAAAGGAAATGCTGACTATCTAATTATAAGCGGCTCCTCACATCAGTCCGGGATGACCACACCCCAAAGCGGTCCCTGACCCGCATAGAGGACGCTGATCAGCAAAGCGTATCCTTAACAAAAGGTTGTTGCCGATAAGCAGATAGTCACTAAGGAAATTGTAAGGTATGTTATTGTATGTTGGGTAGCTGTGATCCTCTCCTGCTTCCGTGCATATGAGCTCTAAAAAGCGACCGTTGTGAACCGCCAGTGCATCGTATCCACCAGGGTCAGCTTATTGACATCCACAGGCAGCCCGGCAATGATCTTCAATACCTGCATCGCCATAAGCGAACCGATAATACCAGGCAAAGGACCCAGTACGCCCTGTGTATCGCAATCCGGTATATCCCCGGCATCAGGCGCTTCGGGAAACAGGTCTCTCAGTTGTTTGCTGCCTTTGTAATTCAGCACGGCCATCTGGCCCTCAAAAGCCCGGATGCTGCCGTAGATCAGCGTTTTATCCAACCGGACGCAGGTATCGTTCACCAGGTACCTGGTGCTGAAATTATCCGAGCCGTCCACCACCATATCGTAATCATTGATGATCTCCGCCGCATTATCCTCAGTAATGCGCTCCGCTATCGGGACCACACAGACCCGGCTGTTCAGCTTTTTCACAAATGCCGCGGCACTCTCCACCTTGAGGCTGCCGATACTGCTTTCGTTATGTATAAACTGGCGGTTGAGGTTATGCAGCTCCACCTTATCCAAATCCGCTATCCCTATCCTTCCCACGCCGGCCGATGCCAGGGCCTGTATAACAGGCGAGCCGAGCCCGCCGGCGCCCACTACCAGCACCCTGGCGGCCATGATCTTACGCTGGCCCGCCACGCCTATTTCCTCTATGAATATCTGCCGGCTGTATCGTGTGAATATAGTATCCTGTTCCATTATAATCGTCGTTTTATCAGCAGTATGTACCTCTAATTAAAGGCATGATCCCAATCCTTCATCACCGGGTCATACCCCGCTTTTCTGATAAGCTCCCTGATCTCGCTCATACTACGCTCATCGCTGGTCTCGAACTGTTCCAGCGACAGAGGCGCTACGGCATAGCCGCCGGGATTGGTTTTAGAGCCGGCGCTGATAGCGGTAGCTCCCAGCGTGATGATATGATCCCTGAAATGCCCACTTTCCCGTGTTGACACTGATATTTCCAGGTCTTCATTCCATATGCGGTATGCGCATATCAGCTGCAGCAGGTCCCTGTCTTCCATGATAAAATTAGGTTCTATAACACCCTCTGCCGGTCGGAGTCGCGGAAAGGAGACGGAATACCGGGTTTTCCAGTAACGTTGCTGCAGGTAGTGGATATGCAGCGCGTTAAAGAAGCTGTCCACCCGCCAGTCTTCCAGCCCCAGCAATACGCCCAATCCTATTTTATGCACCCCGGCCTGCCCTATCCTGTCGGGCGTATCCAGCCTGAAATCAAAATTGGATTTTTTACCCTTGGGATGATACTGCCTGTACACTTCCTTATGGTAGGTTTCCTGGTAAACCAGCACGGCATGCACCCCTGCTTTGTGCAGCACTTCGTAATCCGCCGCCGGCAGGGGTTGCACCTCCAGTGAGATATTGGCAAAATGCGGCTTCAGCAATTTCACAGCATCCAGGAAGTACTGCGTGTTAACGGTCTTATGAGCCTCCCCGCTGACCAGCAAGACATGCTCCACTCCCATTTCCTTCAGCGCTGCAGCTTCTATCATCATTTCCGCACCTGACAGGGTCTTACGCCTGATCTTGTTATCTACACTGAAGCCACAGTATGTACAGATGTTCTGGCACTCATTGCTCAGGTACAGCGGCGCATACAGCTGTATGGTCTTTCCGAAACGCCGGCGGGAAATCTGCTGCGCCATCGCGGCCATCGTTTCCAGTTCCGCGGCGGCGGCGGGAGAGAGCAATACCAGGAAGTCTTCCAGTGTCCGCTTTTGCTTTTGCAGGCTGCTGCGAACGGCGGTGGGAGTAGCCGTATAGATGCTGCTCTTAACGGTCTCCCAGCTATACTGCTCAAAAATATCTTTAAAGGTTTTCATCGTTACCGGTTTTTCTGATCTGTCAGGAAGGAAGTGAGCGGACTGGAAGCCTGCGCCCGGCCCTGGACCGCGCCAAGACCGGCCTCATATGCCTTACGTCCCGCCGCTACTGCTTCTTTGAATGCCGAAGCCATATTTACAGGGTTTCCCGCCACTGCAACAGCCGTATTGACCAGCACGGCATCGGCGCCCATTTCCAGCGCCCTGGCGGCATCTGAAGGCGCCCCGATACCCGCGTCCACGATGACGGGCACACGGCTCTGCTCTATGATGATCTCCAGGAAATCAACAGTGCGTAGTCCTTTATTGCTGCCGATAGGAGCGCCCAACGGCATCACCGCGGCGGTTCCGGCATCTTCCAGCCTTTTACATAAGACAGGATCTGCATGGATATAAGGCAGCACCACAAAGCCCATTTTCGCCAGCTCTTCCGTAGCCCTGAGCGTCTCAACAGGGTCAGGCAGCAGGTAACGGGGATCAGGATGGATCTCCAGCTTTACCCAGTTGGTTTCCATCGCTTCCCGGGCCAGCTGGGCGGCCAGCACCGCTTCCCGGGCATTCCTGGCACCGGAGGTATTGGGCAGTAAGGAAACCTGCGGCAGCCTCAGCGCTTCCAGCAGGTCGTCTTCCGCTGACCGGTGATCTATACGTTTAAGGGCCATAGTCACCAATTCAGAACCAGACGCTTTGATAGCCCCGCGCATTGTCCCAAGGCTGCCGAATTTGCCGGTGCCCAGGAATAACCTGGAGCTGAAGTGCCGGTCTGCTATTTGTAATGTACTCATTGTAAAATCGTTTTGATATGTGAAACCAATTCCGGGCAACGGGTAATAAGACCGGAGACGGCAATACCGTAAATGCCTGTCTGCATCAAAGCCGGGATGTCTTCCAAACCGATACCACCAATGGCATATACAGGCGGGATGATCTCCTGCCGTTCCGAAAAGTACCGGCATACATCCCGGTAGCCATCCAGGCCCAGCACGGGGCTCAGCTTATCTTTCGTGGTGGTAAAGGCAAAGGGTCCCAGCCCGATATAATCACACTGTTCCGCGATGCGCTGTTGCACATCCTGCAGGGTATTGGCCGTACCGCCAATGATCTTACCCGGTCCCAGCAAACGGCGGGCATCCGCTACGGCGCCGTCTTCCAGCCCCAGGTGCACACCGTCAGCCGATATTTCCTTTGCCAGCAGGACATGATCATTGATGATGCAGACCGCGTTATAGGCCACGCAGTATCTCTTTACGTTAAGGCACAGCTGCAGCAGGTCCTGTTCCGGCGCCTGCTTCCAGCGTACCTGCACCCAGTCAACCCCTGCCTGCAATGCGCGGAGAATATTACTTTCCTGCTCCGGCAGGCTGCTGCCCTGCGAGATATATTGCAATTTAGTTTTCATATGTATGATGATACCCCAGTAGGGAGCTGTTACTGTTCAATACTTTTTCCACATAGGTCTTTCCCGCACGTATGGCGTCCTGCAGCGAGGCGCCCCGGGCTATACCACCCGCAATAGCTGCCGACAGGATGCAGCCGGAACCATGCTTGGGATAGGAAACCTCTGTCCCGGGCGGGAAAACGGTCGTTTCCCCGCTTTCCATAAGTATATCCGTACCTGTCCAGTCAGCGCAATGTCCCCCTTTAAGCAAAACGGCACAGCATTCCATATCTTCAGGGTCCGGCAGGCTGTATTGCTGCAGTATCTCATATTCCGGGTAGTTAGGCGTGATAAGCGCTATATCCCTGAGCAGCGGCGCAAGCGCTTCCAGGCTTTCTTCCCTGAAAAACGGGAAACCCGAGGAGCTCCTGATGACAGGGTCCCAGATCACGAAAGCCGCGGGATTACAGGCCCGGACGGCTTGTAATACGGCAGCTAAGAATTCACTGTCCGGCACAATGCCGATCTTCACTACCGGGAACGGGTAGGCCGTCATCAGTGTTTTAATAGCTTTCGTAACAGTTGCTGCCGGCAACCAGGCAATATCGAGGATGGCATCGGCCGTCTGTAAGGTATGCGCTGTCAGGACAGCCATTCCCTGCACGCCGAACTGTTCCAGCGTTTTGATATCTGCCAGCACACCGGCACCTCCCGTAGGATCATATCCTGCAATACTCAATACTAAAGGCCGCTTTTCAGACATTGCTGCAATATATTTAAAGGGTCAGGGGCCTGCCATATGCCGCCCAGCAGCGCCACACCATCCGCACCGGCATCAAGCACCTGTTTGAAATTTGTTGTATCTATACCACCCAGCCCTATCAGTTGTACCATAAGATTGTTGCGTTTGCCTAAATCCTGCAATACCCTTGTGTCCTTACCATAGCCGGGCTTGGAAATGCTCGGGAATACAGGGGACAGAAAAGCATAAGTCCATTCCGTACCCAGCTGGTTAAACGCTTCGATGGTATGTACGGAGGTGGAAAGCAGGTACTCCTCCCGGAATGGCCGGTAGCGCCCCTTACGCCTGTCTTCCTCCCTGAAGTGCAGCCTGGAAATGCCCAGCTCCCGCGCCAGGTGAAAATGATCGTGCAGGACCAGGCGATCCCTGTACGCTACATCAATAGTCTCAATATAATTCCTGAGAGCCGCATCATCCAGCCGGAACTTCCTTATATGGAGCAAGGCAGCGCCTGCAGCCAGCATTTCACCGGCCAGCACAGCCTCATTGTCTGCTTCCTGCTCAGGGGTTATTACCAGGATCATAAATAAATCTCTTTACCAAGCTGCTTAAATTCCTCCGATTTGTGATACATACCCTGCGCAGCGGCATCCCTGATCTCCTGGGTAATCTTCATAGAGCAGAATTTAGGGCCGCACATAGAGCAGAAGTGCGCGACCTTCGCGCCTTCTGCCGGCAGCGTTTCATCGTGGAACTGCCTGGCGGTGTCAGGGTCCAGGGAAAGATTGAACTGGTCTTCCCAGCGGAATTCAAAGCGCGCCTTGCTGAGGGCATTGTCCCTGTATTGCGCGCCGGGATGGCCTTTGGCCAAGTCTGCGGCATGCGCCGCCAGCTTATAGGTGATCACACCGTCCTTCACATCTTTCTTATCCGGGAGCCCCAGGTGCTCCTTAGGCGTTACATAGCACAGCATCGCACAGCCGTACCAGCCGATCATCGCTGCCCCGATGGCCGATGTGATATGGTCATAGCCCGGCGCGATATCGGTCGTCAGGGGCCCCAGGGTATAGAACGGCGCTTCCTTACAGGTCTCCAGTTGCTTATCCATATTTTCCCTGATCATATGCATAGGCACATGCCCCGGACCTTCTATCATTACCTGCACGTCATGCTTCCAGGCTATACGGGTCAGCTCTCCCAGGGTTTCCAGCTCCGCAAACTGCGCGGCATCATTGGCATCAGCGATAGAGCCGGGCCTCAGGCCGTCTCCCAGGGAAAAGGATACATCATAGCGCTTCATGATCTCGCATATTTCCTCAAAATTCGTATAGAGGAAATTCTCTTGGTGATGGTACAGGCACCACTTGGCCATAATGGAGCCGCCGCGGGATACAATACCCGTTACACGGCTGGCGGTCAGGTGAATGTAGCGTAAGAGCACCCCCGCATGAATGGTAAAGTAAGAAACGCCCTGTTCCGCCTGCTCTATCAGGGTATCGCGGAAGATCTCCCAGGTTAGGTTTTCCGGTATGCCCTTCACCTTTTCCAGGGCCTGGTAAATAGGTACGGTGCCGATAGGAACGGGGGAATTCCTGATGATCCATTCCCTTGTTTCGTGAATATGCTTACCCGTGGAAAGGTCCATGATCGTATCTGCTCCCCACCGGCAGGCCCACACGGCTTTTTCGACCTCTTCCTCTATCCCGGAGGTCACAGCGCTGTTCCCGATATTGGCATTGATCTTGACCAGGAAGTTCCTCCCGATGATCATCGGCTCGCATTCAGGATGATTGATATTACAGGGGATGATGGCCCTGCCCGCCGCGATCTCGTCCCGGACAAATTCAGGTGTGATACGGGACCTGGGAGTATTGGCCCCGAAGCTGTCGCCCGGGTGCTGCTGCCGCATCTCCGGCCCCACGGCATCCAGCTGCTCTATTCTCTGGTTCTCCCGGATAGCGACGTATTCCATCTCCGCCGTAATAATGCCTCTTTTAGCGTAGTATAGCTGGCTGACATTCCGGCCCGACCGGGCCACCATCGGCCGGTGGCTGTATTCAAAACGCAGGTGGTCCAGGCTTTTATCTTCCAGCCTTTCCCGGCCGTATTCCGAGGTAACGGTGTCCAGCAGCTCCACATCTCCCCTGTCCTGTATCCAGGATTCCCGGATACGGGGCAGTCCCCTGCGCACATCGGTGTCCATATGCTCGTCAGTGTACGGACCGGAGGTATCATAGACCGTAACGGGCAGATTATGTTTCACCTGGCCGTTGCTGAGCCTGGTGGGATGCAGGGTAATTTCTCTCATGGCCACCTTAAGAGGGAAAAGCGTGCCGTCAATATACACCTTTCTCGAATTGGGAAAGGGTGTCCGGGTAATGGTGTGCGTCATCATTAGCTAAGTAGTTTGGATTAATGAAAGATCAGCCGCCCTGGGCTGCGGTGATGATAAGAATGACATCCTGGTCACGGAGTACCGTATCAGCCCATTTCCCGCGCGGAACCACCCGGTCATTAAGGGCAACAGCGATCCCTTTGGTCTTTCCGGGGACCTCCAGATGCATCAGGGCTTCCAATGAAGGAAGCGGCTGGGCAAAAGACTTTTTATTGTGATTGATTGTCAGTTCCATTCCTTATAAGTTTTAACAGGTTATAACTTCAGGAATGGCTGCAACAGTGCGGATCGCACTTGTGAAGACATTTTACTTTTCCCTCCGCCGGTATGATCCGGATCAGGTTCCAAGGGTAAAATCTCAGCCTGTATGATGACAGACACCCCTAAAGTCAGGTGCTAAGTTAAACAATTTCCGGGGAAAACCATTTTTTAAAGTTTTCCTAAGAAGCGCAGCACAGCAGGGAGAAGCGCATTATTTTCTCCTGATCGCCGGCCTTTAAGGCTTCAGCCACGGGTAAGCCGTAATATTTATTACCGTTTTAGTTGTAAACATTCCATAATTTTACCTTTCCCAGAAGCAGTATCCTTTATGCAATTTGTTGATGTCATTATTCCCCTTCATTTGCCTCAGACCCTTACCTACAGCGTTCCCCTGGAATGGCAGGGCCAACTGGCCATAGGTAAGCGCGCCGATGTCAGCTTAGGGAAGAATAAGCATTACGCAGCCATTATCTTCCGGATCCACGACCTGAAGCCTTTAGGCTATGATTGCAAGCCTATTTCCGGCATCATAGACGAGCATCCTGTTGTGGACACACGGCAACTGCAATTCTGGGAATGGATAGCCAATTATTACCTGACGTCTTTAGGGGATGTGATGCATGCAGCCCTGCCGGCCCACCTGAAGCTGATGAGCGAGAACCTGCTCCTCTGGAACGACCTGGCAGATACGATACCCCAGGACCTCTCTGATGACGCTTTTATGCTGGCAGAAGCCCTGTCCATAAGGAAAAAGCTGACCCTCGAAGAAGCCAGGAATATCGTCTCAGGGCAGACGCACCATGCCATCAACGAGATACTGGAGCAGGGCCTGGCGCTGGTACAGGACCAACTGGAGGAAAAGTACAGACCGAAGTATGAAAAGTATGTCTTTCTCCGTGAAACGCTGGATTCGGATGAGGCGATGAATGAGGTCTTTGAGCAACTGACCAGAAGCGCCAAGCAGCAGAAAATGCTCCTGGCCTTTTACCAGATACGGCAGCAGGATAAGGAAGTACCGGCCAGAAAGCTGCTGGAGGTATCCGGCCTTTCCGCAGCTATCCTGAATGCCCTGACCGAAAAAAATATCCTGTACACCCGGATGCTGCCCGTGGACCGTGTCCCCCAGTGGGGATCGGATGCCCACAGCTCCTTTAGCCTCAGCACCGCCCAGCAGCAGGCCGCGGATGAGATCAGGAAATCGTGGCAGCAACAGCAGCAGGTATTGCTTCATGGCGTTACAGGCAGCGGCAAGACACTGGTATATATCGACCTGATCAGGGAGTGCATGGCCGAAGGTAGGCAGGCTCTTTTCCTGCTGCCGGAAATAGCACTCACTACGCAGATGATCGCCAGGCTGAGGTCCTATTTCGGGGAAGAGCTGGGCGTGTATCATTCCCATTTTTCAGCTAATGAACGTGTGGAGATATGGAAGAAGGTGCAGGATAATACGTATAAGATAGTATTGGGCGCCAGGAGCGCGGTATGGCTTCCTTTCAGCAGTCTGGGACTTATCATCATTGATGAGGAGCACGATTTCAGCTATAAGCAGCAGGACCCCGCACCCCGGTTCCAGGCCAGGGACAGCGCGCTTGTGCTGGCACAGCTCCACGATGCCAGGGTGCTGCTCGGCTCTGCCACGCCTTCCGTTGAGACCCTTTATAATGTACAGCAGAAAAAGTACGGCTATGTCAGCTTAGCCACAAGGTATAATGACGTCCGGTTGCCGGAGATCTCCCTGGTGCACGCCCGGCAGACCCAGCCCGCCCTGTCACAGTTCCTGACCGTACCGCTCCTGGAAAGCATACAGCAGACCCTGGAGAAGGGCCAGCAGGTGATCCTGTTTCAGAACAAACGCGGCTATGCGCCTTTCCTGATGTGCAGCATGTGCGGCTGGATACCGCATTGTAAGAATTGCGATGTATCCATGACCTATCATAAGCATTCCGATAAGCTGCATTGTCATTATTGCGGTACCAAATCCAATCCCATCCAGCATTGTCTCAATTGTGGCAATAACCGTATCGTCTCCAGGAACTTCGGTACCGAAAAGGCAGAAGAGGACCTGCAGCGGATCTTTCCGCAGAAGAAGATCGCCCGGATGGACTGGGATAATATGAAGGGAAAAGGCGTACAGGAAAAGCTGCTTAAGGATTTTGAAGCCGGCAGGATAGATATACTGGTAGGCACCCAGATGGTGACCAAAGGGCTCGACTTCGGTAACGTGGGACTGGTGGGCATTCTCAGCGCTGACAGCCTGCTGAATTTCCCTGATTTCCGGACCAATGAGCGAGCCTATCAATTGATGGAGCAGGTGAGCGGCAGAGCCGGGAGAGTGTACGGGGACGGGCTGGTGGTCATACAAACCAATAACCTCAGCCACCCCCTGCTGTCGTTATTAAAAGCACATAATTACAAGCAGTTCTATACCCAGGAAGTGATGCAGCGGGGACAGTTCATGTACCCGCCCTATGTCAGGATGATCAAGATCGTCTGCAAGCACAGGGATAAGGATAAGGTACAGAAAGCTGCCGCGGACCTGGTAGCCAGGCTGCAGGCCATACCTCATTTTGATACCAAAGGGCCGAACTCCGGTATCATACCCCGTATTCAGAATATGTATATAGAAGAGATATGGATCAAGCTTCCCAGGCAGGGCCGCCAGCTACAGGAGCTGAAGTTCAGCATCGCGGCCTGCTGCAATGAGATACAGCGCCAGCGGGGTAATTCCTCCGTGCAGATCAATATCAACGTGGACCCCTATTAGGCACCTCCGGCATATTATTACCTACTTCCATGCGCCCGCGGTTGCTGCTATTGCCTATTTAATACGGATGTCCCTTCAAATTCAATCCGCGGATCATTTACATCTACCCACTCCGCCAGCTCGTATATATTCCTGTAACCATATCCGTAGAGATTGATAAAGGTGGGGATATTCAGCGCCAGTGTCATATAGTCCTTACCCGCAGGGCTGCTCTCCTCCGCAATATCCCCGGGAGATACGGGCGGCCCGGGAGTCGCTGCTTTGGTGATAAAAGCCCTGTCCATTCCCGATAGCTGCGTACGGTCTTCAAAGTTATTATTGCAGTATATCAGTATCCGGGTAGCGGTACCGTTGTATTGCCGCATCAGGTCGTCCAGAGCTGCCTGCGTGAAGTCAGAAAAGTCCAGGTGTACCGCACCCTTCACGTGCTTGTAATCATACATTACCTTAGAACGCGTATCCAGGATAACAGTATGCGGGTCTTTCGCCTTTTGCAGGAAGTCGTCCAGGGAAACGAGCCTTTGTGCCCTGTAGTCTCTTACTTCACTGACCAGAGCTTCATAGTCCCCGTAATCCACTTTAGCAGGAGGGTATGCCTGTTGCTGCTCCCAACCAGGTAATGCCAGCCACAGTAGTAAGCATATGTTTTTCATCGGGCCTTATATTTTATTTCAAAAGTATATGCCCGGGCGTACATTTTGCCTTACCAACTGGTGACCGGCCTTTATGAGTTGGTGAAACCGCTTGCTCAGCAGCCAGGAACCCAACCGGTATTGCCATAATGAGGATGATTCAACAACAAGACGGGCTACAGAGAGATATGCTCCAGGATAGCATCCCAGAGACCTTTCCGCTTCCGCAGCGCTTCTTTTGCCGTAGCCGCTATTTCCTCCCACCTGACAGGGTCTGTTCCCGCAAGCTCGCGGATCATCATCATAGCCAGCGGGCCATGCTCATCTCCGTCCAGCTCTATATGTCTTTGAAAATAGTACACCAGCTTTGAAAGGTCCGCACCAGGGAAAGCTGCCTGTATCTCCTTCAGCATTGCCCCGAACATATCCGGTATGAGATCTTCCCGCCCGAAGGTAAAGGCTGCAGCGATCTTATGCGGCTGTCCTTCCTTTATAATATCGAATGTGTAAGAAAGGAAATCCTTCACCCTGCCGTCGACCTCCATAGCCGCTATTGCCGGAGCGATCTCTCGGCCCGACCGCAGGTCTGCAACCAGGCTGCCGATACCGGAGGCGTCCGCTCCCATATGCTCCATAGCATCCAGGTACATTTCAAAGTGGCTCAGCCTGCGGCCGTCTATGTATTCATCAGATTCTTCCGCCAGCACGATCTCATTGATCAGGTAACGGGTATTGGGGTCGGGTGTTGCGAACCAGGGCACCTGCGTACAGGTCAGGGCTCCCTGCAAGGCTTTCAGCAAGGACATAAAATCCCATACCGCGTATACGTGAAATTCGGTAAAGGTGCGCAGGTGGTCCAGCGTACGGATACGCGCGTAAAGAGGATGTGTCAGCAGGAGGTTTCTTTCTTCTGTAATGGCACTGTTGATATCCTGAATTGTGTTCATGCTGCAAAGGTACAGCCTCCGGTATATTTTCAATCAGGCGTATACATATATGATTGCACCATATAGGCGGCCAAGCGGATCAGCTTAAGATAGCGGTCAGAACGGGCAGGGAGCGCAAAGGCTTAAAGTTGGGGTAATGGTGCTCCATAAAGACCAGCAGCCCCTGCAGTATATCATGCTGCCGGTGCCGGTGATCGACGGTGTGCAGCGCTTCCATATCAGCTATACCGTTCATCGCGGCGATGATACCGGATGCCGTTGCATCCAGGAACGGGGGCACGTCCGGCATTACAGGCAGGAAACGGCCTTCCCAGATGTTCAGGTAGGGCGTCTGCGGGGAATGATTATTGTCTATCGTATAGCCAGAAAGCTTATTGATCGTGAGCAGGAAGAAAGCGGGCAGCAATGCCAGTGGTGTGGTGCCGTTGTCCAGCCTGACAAACATATGCCTGACGGTATCATACAGCTCTTCCTGCGGAAAATCCTGCTGCAGTATATTGTGCAGCACTTCCAGCATAAACAGTTGTACGCAGTTCGCGGGAATATCTTCTCTCAGGGCCTTATAGGTATAGGCCAGCTGCGCTTCCCTGACCAGCTGGAGGCTCTTATGCGGCGTGTTGTAAAAATCCAGTGTAACAATATTGCCGGGCTGAAAGATATTGGCCTTCATGGAATGGGAACGTGCTGTCCGGACACCTTTTACAATAAAGCTTTTCAGTCCGTATACCCGGGTAAATCCCTGGCAGATCAGGCTCGTTTCGCCATACCTGGTGGTTTTTAGTATGATCCCTTCAGATTGTACTATCATAATGCGGTACAATAAAAAAAGCTACTGAGATCCAGTAGCTTTGAATGGGAGGATGATGGGTCTCGAACCCACGACCTTCGGAACCACAATCCGACGCTCTAACCAACTGAGCTACACCCTCCATAAACAATAAAACAGTAAAAAACTTCTCCTGGGAGGATAATGGGTCTCGAACCCACGACCTTCGGAACCACAATCCGACGCTCTAACCAACTGAGCTACACCCTCCGTTTATGGGTTGCAAAAATACTGATTAAAATCAATTTACAAAATTTTTCTTTTCGTATTTCCGCAGCGCCCCGCTTATTATTTCTTGCTGTACTGCAGCCAGGGCTGTAATTTGCCACAATGCCTGTATTCCTCGTCCACGTTGATGTAGAAGTTAGGTATTTTCTGGTCTATATATTTCTCCAGGTAGCGGGCCTGCTTCAGGCTCAACGCTTTCTGCTGCAGGAGCGCATAGTCATCCTTAAGATTGAGCAGATGGGGATCTACCCTGCCCTGGAGATAGATGATACGTACAGACCGCTGTTCAGTATAAGGATCCGTATAGTAGTGCGGCTCTGAATATTCACCTACCTGCATCTTCTGTATATTGGTAGCCGCGTAAGGATCCAGCTCGTCCATCTGCATATTCGTTGTACCGGTCTGCATATTCATTATCATACCACCGGTCATCTTCGCGTTTTCATCGGTAGTATATTTGTTGACGGCTTCACCAAAGGTTATTTTCCCATCCTTCAGCAGCCTGGCTACGGAGTCTGCCAGCACTTTTGCCTTTTCAAAGTCGGCAGTGGTCACTTCGGGAACAATGACGATGTGCTTTACCTTCGCTGTTGTATTGGAGGTCTTGGAAACCATCTGGACGATATGATACCCGAATTTGCTGCGGAATACCGGCGAGATCTCACCCGGCTGCAGCTTCATGGCTGCCGATACGAATGTGGGATCCATTTTGTCCTTTTCCAGCAGCAGGTTACCGCCGTCCAGCTTGGTACGGTCCATACCGTAAAGACTGGCCATAGTAGCGAAGCTTTTACCCTTTTCCACGATATCTTTACGGATGCCTTCCAGCTTTTCCCTTGCATAGTCTTCCATCTCCTGGGAGGGCTTGGGCTGGAAAATGATCTGGCCCACTTCCACCGTAGCCGGAATAGGTGTAAGGCTATCCGGGTTAAGCGTTTTATAAAATTGCTCCACTTCAAAAGGTGTCACTTTAATAGCGGACACCAGCTTACGCTGCATTTCCTGCGCGGTGAGCTGCTCTTTAAAGAACAGGCGGTTCTCTTCCCGCATCTGGTAGATGGTTTTGCCGGATTTACGCTCCAGTTCTTCTCGGCTGCCGGCCATAGAGAGGAAATAGTTGATCCGCTCCTGTATTTTCTGCTCCACTTCCGCATCCGATACGATCACGCTATCCCTTTCCGCCTGTGCCACCAGTATCTGCCTTACCATCATTTCGTACAATGCGTCGCAAACGGAATAGTTTTCCAGGTAGTAATTATTTTCTTTCTCCTGGTTATACAGGACGTTCAGTTCAGAGTTCAAGATAATACTGTTCCCCACCCTGCCTGCGATCTTATCCAGGTTACGGGTCTGCGCCTGTATACCATAAGCCGTTAATATTCCGGAAAGTACTAATGCAATCTTCTTAATCATAGCCCACAAAGGTAATTATTTTAATATTCAAGTGTAAACGCAATTTTCACCGGAATATTGTAAGGTTTCCTGATATGCTGCCCCCTTGCGCGTTCCGGGATAATATGCTTTACTGGATCCCCGGCTATTCGGCTATCCGGCGGTACAGCTCCCCGGCTATCCTCGCCATTCCCCTGTCGGACGGATGTGCCGCCACGCCCGGATGCTCATAGAGACCATACGCAAAATAGGAATCCTCCGTTTTCATATCATCAAAAGATACATAAGTGTACCTGTGCGCCCCGGCCACCTTTTCCTGGATAGCGTCCTTAGCCTGATGCGACTGCCATACCGTCCCTGTTATGATCACTTTTGCACGGCCCTTTACCCCGTCAATGAGCCCGGTCAGCGCCGATTCATAGTTTTCAAATGATAAGGCATCCTGGTCCACATTTTCACCCAGCCTTAAGATCACCACGTCATAGTCCTGCGTATAGATGTCCGCGAACCTGAGTGAGTCCATCCTGAAGGTGCGTTCCCACCCGTTAATATTATGCGATACTATGCTGACAGGATCATACCTGCCGTCTTTTTCCAGGTATTCCCGGAGCACGTGAACAAAATCGGTCTTTTCCGAAGAGGCCGCCATGCCCCAGGCGCCGTACCACCCGATATCTTCCTGCGGTGCGCTGTAGGTAATGGAATTACCCAGGATCAATACTTTCAGACGCTGCGTCACCCTGGCCGCATCATTTTTGGCATTATTACAGGAGGCCAGCAGGAACAGTGCTGCCAGACAGGAGCAGCAGCACAGCTCTCTCAGTAGGTTTTTCATATAACTGGTTCTTATTGTTGATAGCCTGGTCATCATGCTAATAGGTGACATTATAGATATTCAATCCACCCGGGCCAAGCACGTACAAGTGATCCTTGGTTATCCATACTGCCCGCGGCTTTTCTCCTGTCACCTGCATGACATCCAGCGTCTTCAGGGTAAGGTCTTTCAGGTTGTAAACCGAAATAAGGTCGGCAGAGGTATAAATGACCTGGTCCTGCTCTTTCCGGATATTCAGCACCGCTGTTGCGGACGGCAGCTCTATTTTGCTCAGGAAATCGCCGAACCTGTTGAATATGAATAATCCCTTGTCTTTATCATACGCCCATAATTCATTGTCCTTTTCAAACATCATCTCAAACTTAGGCACCTCGTTCAGCAATATTCTCAGGTCATTGCTCTGCGCTACATTTTTGTATTGCCGGTCCAGCTTGATCAGCTTCACCTGCAGGTAGTCGTACACCCAGAAGCTCCCGTCCCTGGAGACGGCAACGGCCGTAGGCTGACGGATCCCCAGCATCTTAAGGTCCACGTGGTTCAGCGGCGCCATCATCCTGTCCAGCATGACCACCTGCAGGAAGTTGGGATAATACACCAGTATCCTCATCGGGTCCGTAACGTCCATAGCGCCTACCGGGCCCAGGGATATCTGCTGAAAAAAAGCTACGGAATCCCCTTCAGCATTGTATTTTGTAATGCCGTTCTTTTTGTCCACCAGGTACACATTGTTCAATTCATCCACGCTGAACCGCCGGATATCCCTGCCGGGCAACTGTCGCAGCAGCTGTGGCGGCTGTGCAGCCACCGGGAAGATATTGAGCCATATCAGCGCCGCCAGTAAATATATCCGGATCCACATCACCCGCATTATAATCAGTTTGTATTCAAAGATAATACATCCGTTAAGATAATTCACAGAGATTAACAGCTTGTTCGTTGTATTATAGCCCGCTGGTTTGTAATTTTACCAATCAACGCTTATATCGTTTTCTTATGAAGTTCAATAAAACGGCTATTTTCCTCACTGTATTCCTGATCGCAATGAGTACGGGCTTTTCATTTTACTACTATAAAGTGAGTAAAGAGATCAAACAGCCTAAAGTGGGCATAGTGACACCTAACGGCAACAACATCCGGCCTTTTAAATTCCTTGACCAGAACGGGAATTATGTGACGAACAAGGATATTGAAGGCAAGGTGGTCGTGGTAGAGTATTTCTTTACCACCTGCAAGGGGATCTGCCCCACCATGAATGAGAATATGACCAAGGTGCACAACGCTTTCCGCACCAATGATAATGTCATCATCCTTTCCCATACCGTAGACCCCAAGCGGGATACCGTGGCAACGCTCAAGGCTTACAGCCAGCGATATGATATTGACGACAGGAAATGGAAATTTCTTACCGGGGATAAAAAAGAATTGTACGACCAGGCCTATTACAGCTATTTCCTCAACGCTATGGAAGAACGCCCCGATAATATAGAAGAAGAGTTCATTCACTCCAATCTTTTTATCCTCGTGGATAAATATGGCAGGATACGGATGAGCGTGGATAAGGAAGGCATGAACCAGGGATATGACGGCACCAATGAGGAATCCGTGGGAAGGCTGATCAAGGATATCAATTATTTACTAACCGAAGAAAAATAACATTATACTATGCACCCGGAACCACTGACCATAAGAGCCGCGCAGGACCAGATCGACCACTGGATCAAGACCGTTGGCGTACGCTATTTCAACGAACTGACCAACCTGGGCATATTGATGGAGGAAGTCGGGGAGCTTTCCAGGCTTATGGTCCGTACCTACGGGGAACAGTCCTTCAAGGAAAGCGATAAAAATAAGGAGCTCGGCGATGAAATGGCCGATGTGATGTGGGTGTTGATGTGCCTCGCCAACCAGTGCAATATAGACCTGACGGATGCGCTCAGGAAGAACTTTGAAAAGAAGAACATCCGTGATGCTGACCGGCACCGGGAGAATGATAAACTGCAGTAAGAGAAGCCTTACCGGCAAAAATGCTGTATAAAATAAGGGCCTGCCAACAATGCGTTGTCAGGCCCTTACAGGCTTATCAAATCACCGGAGTCCCGGTTGCTTAGTTTATTTAGCGATCTTATCCGCCACCTGCCTGTTGATGTCAGTAGCGAACGCCACAATATCAACGCTGCCCAGGTCGCCCTCACCCTGCTTTCTTACGGATACTTTTCCTTCCTCCTGCTCTTTCTCGCCCACTATCAGCATGTAAGGGATCTTTTCCAGCTCGGTATCGCGGATCTTTTTACCTATCTTTTCCTGGCGGTCATCCATTTCGGTACGTATATCCAGGGATTTCAGGCTGTGCATCACCTGCTCTGCGTAGTCGTGATATTTGTCGGATATGGGCAGCACCTTAACCTGTGTCGGCGCCAGCCATAAAGGCAGCTTACCGGCACAATGCTCCAGCAGCACGGCCACAAAACGCTCCAGGCTGCCAAAAGGCGCGCGGTGTATCATAACGGGGCGCTTACGGGTGTTGTCACTGTCCACGTATTCCAGCTCAAAACGCTCGGGGAGATTATAGTCCACCTGGATGGTGCCCAGCTGCCACCTGCGGCCGATAGCATCACGCACCATGAAGTCCAGCTTGGGACCGTAAAAGGCTGCTTCTCCCAGCTCTTCGACAGTTTTCAGGCCTTTCTCTGCCGCCGCTTCCCGGATGGCATTCTCCGCGATCTCCCAGTTCTCATCCGTACCGATGTATTTGGTCTTGTTCTCAGGATCGCGCAGGGATACCTGGGCGGTATAGTCGGTAAATCCTAAAGAGTTGAATACATATAATACCAGGTCTATCACCTTTTTAAATTCCTCCTTCACCTGGTCGGGACGACAGAAAAGGTGGGCATCATCCTGCGTAAATCCGCGCACGCGTGTCAGGCCGTGCAGCTCTCCCGCCTGCTCATACCGGTACACCGTACCGAATTCCGCGAAGCGAACCGGCAGGTCTTTGTAGGATTTGGGCGAGGCCTTGTACAATTCGCAGTGATGCGGGCAGTTCATAGGCTTCAGCATGAATTCTTCTCCTTCGTGCGGTGTTTTGATAGACTGGAAGCTGTCGGCGCCATATTTTTCATAGTGCCCGGAAGTCTTATACAGGTTGATATTACCGATATGCGGTGTCACCACGGGCAGGTAACCTGTCTCCATCTGGGCTTTCTGCAGGAAATCCTGCAGACGCTGGCGCAGCATAGCTCCTTTAGGCAGCCACATAGGCAATCCCTGTCCCACTCTTTCAGAGAAGGTGAACAGCTCCAGCTCCTTGCCCAGCTTACGGTGATCCCGTTTTTTTGCCTCTTCGATCATAGCATTGTATTCCTCCAGCTCTTTAGCGGAAGGGAAGGTGACGCCATATAAGCGGGTAAGCATTTTATTGTTTTCATCACCGCGCCAGTAGGCACCTGCTATATTGGTGATCTTAATAGCTTTTATAAAGCCGGTATTGGGAATATGCGGACCACGGCACAGGTCGGTAAAGTCGCCCTGCGTATAGAAAGTGATCTGCCCGTCTTCCAGGCCGTCTATAAGCTCCAGTTTGTACGGGTCTCCTTTTTCGGTAAAGTAACGGATCGCTTCGGCCTTGGGCACTTCCTGCCTTGCAAAACGTGATTTTTTGCCGGCCAGCTCCTTCATCTTCTTTTCGATCCGGGTAATATCCTCTTCCGTGATCTTCTCCTCGCCGAAATCTATATCATAATAAAATCCCCTTTCAATAGGCGGACCTATGGCGAATTTGGCATCGGGATAAAATGATTGTACCGCTTCCGCCATCAGGTGTGCCGAAGAGTGCCAGAACGTTGATTTGCCCCCGTCATTATCCCACGTCAGCAATTTCAGATTGACGTCTTTATGTATAGGACGAAAGGCATCCACCACCTGTCCGTCGATCTCCGCAGCTAAAACTTTCCTGGCCAGACCTTCGCTGATAGAAAGGGCAACATCCAGCGCAGAAACACCTTCGTTGTACTCTCTTACCGCACCATCCGGTAACGTTACTTTTATCATTTATTACAAGTTTTTTTATTATTTTCTTATATAAGAGGAACAAAGTTAATTAAATTCTACCATGTAGAACAGCCTTCCAAAACTATTTCTTACAGCGAAACGGCCATGCCAAAAAAAACCTAACATGCCGTTAATACACGCAAATTCAGTAAATTGCAGAAAGCTTTCAGCCTGTTGAATTTTCAGCCATTTTCCATATCTGACATGAGAGGTATCTTCCATATATTGCTGTTTATAGTTGCGCACTCCTGTACCACCGGGAGCATTTACGGGCAATATTATAATACGATCGAAAAGTACCTGAACGCCAACAGGCATATCGGTGTGTACGGAGGGGCCTATTCTTTCGAGATAAAAGGGGATAAGCAACTGGATTACAGCATCAACAGGTTTGGTACGTCAGGACTGGTGACCGAAACCAATTTTATGATCTCAGATCCGGCGAACGGCTCATTGCTCTATTATACGCTCACGTATCAGAACCCGGACTCCGTCAATTTTTATACCACCAAGATCTACAACAGCAGGCACGAGGTCATAGAGGGCGCCATATTCAATTATACCCGCGCCATTACCGAAATGATGCATTTCAGCATTATCGCGCCCGCATTTGATAATGATTACCTGTTTTACATCTTTTATTATACGAATGCCGACCGCTGGGGCACCGTTTTCAATTTATGCTATGCTGTGCTGGATATGCGGGCCAATAACGGTGACGGCAGGATCATTTCGAAAGACAATATCCTGCAAAGGAACCTGATCAGGCAGTTCCAGAGAGGTGTCATCCCCGGGAATGACTGCAATATCTGGACCCTTTTCCTGAGCGAGAAGGACCAGAAGATCTATACGTATGAGATACGGTCCAACGGCATCAATTCCACACCCATTGTTTCCGATATCGCACTGCGCAGCCATTTCGAACAATCCGACAATCCCGTTTTTAAGATTGCTCCCGACAGGCAGACGCTGTTCATGAGCTCCACAGCCAATACACCGGCGGAAGACCCGTCCCTGGGCGCCTACCTCCAGTACCTTTATTTCTGGAAGTTCAATGTGGATGACGGAAGAGTATCCGACCAGATGGTCGTCAAAACCAATTACAGGTCCCTGTTTGTACCTTTTACCAATTACGAGTTCCTGAATCACAACCAGATCATTTACTCGCTCAACAGCCTTACCAAGTTTAACACCCAGGTGATCCTCATAGACCTGAAGGAATATAATGAAGCGTACATCCTGGATAACCTGAAGACATTAAATAATACCAATCCTTCCAGGCATTTCGCGGAGTATAAGAAGTACCACAACCACCTGTATATGCTCAACCCGCGCATCCGCAAAAATGAGCCCCCCGACCCGACCTATTTTACCGTTTACGGCACACTGAGCGCCCTTTCATTCGAAGATGTTGAAAAAGACCGCCCCCCGACCCCGATGAATTTCAATGAGGAGGAAGCGCTTCCCTATTTCCTTAATGAGCCGATATACCTCAATAATAATTTCTTTTCCTATGAAATTATCTATCCCCTGCCTTACCAGCAGATATTCACCAACGCGATACATGTAAGCACCCATTGCTTCAATGAGCCCCAGGATATTATACTCAGTCCCTCCAGGGGAGACGGCGGCTTTGAATGGGATGACGGCAGCACCGGCCGGGAAAGAACCGTCCACAGGCCCGGCACCTACTGGGTACGCTATCCTCATAAGTGTATCGTGCTGGTAGATTCTTTTTATGTGGAAGATGTATTCGAGGATATTCCCGTCAGGAATATTGATACCATTGTATGCGAACAGCACCTGCCCCTGACCTTAGCCTATCCTGATATAGTGGATTCCATACGAATGGACAATTATACGGTGCAGGATAACCGGATCGGTATTACAGGCGAAGGACAGTACCCCATACTGCTGTTCCAGAAAAATTGCACTACTACGGCCCATATCCGGGTAACGCAGGAAAAGTGCCCATGCGATCTGTTTGCCCCGAATGCATTTTCGCCCAATGGTGACGGCCTGAATGACTATTTTAAGCCCGTTACCCTCAACGGGTGTGTACCGGAACAATATATACTGAGAATATTTGACAGGTTCGGCTCACTGGTATATATCTCGTACAGTGAAAATGATCCAGGGTGGGACGGCTCCCTGAATAACAAGCAAATGCCCGCAGGGGTCTATTTTTACCAGTTCCTGTTCAGGGACAGCTATACGGGCAAGGAATTCTACTATAAAGGCGATTTCACATTAATAAGATAGCAACAATGGGCTTTGCCTGCGGCCGGCCAACGGTCACCGTACAGCACACGGCATTAAATATATATTAAATATAGCTTTACTGACATTTATCATCTGTAATACAGACCAGTCTCAGTAACTTTGTTTCAACCAGTTCATAATCATATTCTTTTCAACCTCTAAATTCTTTCATTATGGTAATTGTGGTTCCCGTGGATTTTTCTCCGGTCTCCGTTCAGGCCGCACGTTATGCAGTCAGTCTTTCGCAGCAGTTTGAGGACATCCGGTATATATTCTATCATTCCCATTACAGTGTCACCGAGATAGAGACCGTTCAGGCAGATATGGACGCCTTCGCTGACGGCATCAGGGCCGAGCATCCCCAGGCAATTTTCTCTACAGAGATCAATAAGAAAGGCATTACGGACGGCACAAGAGAGCTTGTCACAACATTCAATGCCGACCTGGTCATTATGGGCATAAACGGCAAAGGTAAGTTCAACCAGAAGTTAATAGGCAGCAATACGCTTATCGTTGCGGAATCCCTGGATGTACCTGTGCTGATCATACCTGAGAACTGTACCTGGAAACCGCTGGAGCACCTGATGCTGGCCATCCCGTACCAGGCGCACCTGTCCGGCATCCTGCCTCTGGATGCTATTGAAAAAGTTGTCCGGGATTTCAATTTCAAACTGGAGATCGCCTCCGTACACGTAGACCAGAAGGTAGCGGACCTTATCGTCACGCTGACAGACCAGCAGGCCCTGGTAGACCGGTGGGCGCACCTGCAGCCTACATATACCATCCTGGACGGCTCCAATATCGTTAACACCTTACTGGAACACGCTCACAAGCAGGGTGCTTCCTGGATCTGCACGGTAACAAAAGAGCACAGCTTCTGGGAGCTGCTGCTGAAAGGCAGCGTCACCAGCGACCTGGCCTACAGGTCAGACCTGCCCATTCTTGTATTTTAGTTTTCAGGCAAGCCAACAGGAACGCTGCTGTATTCATTGAACCTGCCGAAGAGTGGTTTATAATGGTTTTAGCAGGGCTTCGACGAGGCTCAGGCTGAGCGTGAGGGGCTTCTCACATTGAGCTTTTCCTGTCACATGGAGCCTGTCGAAATGTGATATATATGCAGAAACAACCCTGTCATATTCCGCCTTAGCGCTATATGTCAGGGTTGTTTTAATTTTAGACTATCTCTTATACAGCGTGCCTATCCTTTGGCGGGTTCTTATAATTCACGATAAAGTACAAGATGTACCTCGCATTGTAAGTTCATTGGAGTCACCTGCAGCCTATAGTGTCACATGGAGCCTGTCGAAATGTGACAGGTATCGACCAACAACCCTATCAATACTCCGATTAGTCAGCCGGGAGTGGCAGGCTGTTGCCGATATAATGGCCCATTGCAAAACAGGCCTGCAGCAGGAACCCGCCTGTGGGCGCGTCCCAGTCCAGCATCTCGCCGATACAATGGATATTTCCATATCCTTTCAGGCCCAGGTCGTCATTCAAAGCCTCCCAGGACAGGCCCCCGGCTGTTGAAATAGCCTCCCCCAAAGGCCTGAATGCCGTAACCGTTACAGGGTAATTTTTGATATGCCGGACCAGTTGCTCCGGGTCAGTAAAGACCTGCTTGGGGAGCCGCTTCAGTAAGTGCAATGCCGTTCCCTGTATATTCAGGTGCTTTTTTAAGGTGTCCGTAATATGCCTGTGACCCTGTTGCAGTACCTGCAGCAGGCTGTCCGCTTCCAGTTGCGGCTTCAGGTCTATATAGATTGCTGCCGGTAATCCCGACCTTCGCAATTCCCTGTTGAGGTAATATACCGGAGATCCTTCCAGCCCATAATCAGTGAATACCAGCTCCCCCTTCCTGGAGACACTTCCCGCCCTGAGGGCAATATTCTTAAGGACACAGCCTGCCATCCCGGAATAATCATCTGACGTGTCAAGCCCGCTGTTAGCCGGCACCAGGGGCTCAATCGGGATATCCTTTGCCTGCAGCAGCGGCACCCAGGAGCCTGTGGCGCCCGTCTGAGGCCAGGAGGCCCCGCCCAGCGCGAATATGGCTTTACGGTAGGGTATTTCAAAGGTCTGGTCTTTATGCTGCAACTTCAATGCGGCAGCATCAAAATCCAGCAATTCGTGGCGGTATCGGATGGTTACGCCCAACTGACCGAGATAACGCAGCCAGGCCTGCAGGACCTGGACAGGCTTGATATTGCCGGCCGGGAATACCTTGCCGGAGCTCCCGGTATAAGTTGCAATACCGATGCGCTGCAGCCAGTCCACCGTATCTTTACTGGTAAAATCACGGATATAGCGGGCGACATGAGGCGGCGTGTACTCGCTCAGCATGGTCTCATAAGGCATACTGTGCGTAAGGTTAAAGCCTCCATGACCTGCTACAAGGAACTTGCGGGCCGGGGCCACCTTCTGCTCACAGACCGTTACGCTGAATCCCCTTTCGGCCAACACCTGTGCTGCCATCAGTCCCGCAGGACCGCCACCGATTATGATCACATCTTCCATCTTCCTGCAAAAATAAGCGCACGTGATGATTTACAAAGGATAGCGGGCATAAAATATGGCGGCACCTTTACAGTAACAGTACAGCCGGGGGCAGGTCAGGGCTCCCGTCTTACCAGCAGCACCATATCATTATCCAGCAGCAGGTAACCGTACTCATAGCAGAAATAGTATGTTTTACCGTTTCGGGTATGGTGCAGGTGCGTATGAAAATTGAAATCATAGTTCAGCAATCTCATTTTTTCCCCTGGTATTTTCTGTTTCGCTTCCGTTCCCAGCAGAGAGGACATTATCTTCCGGTTCTTTTTCAGGATGGTATTGATCTGCTTCACCCGGAGTGTTTCCTTCAGGTTCCTGGCATTGTTAAATTGATTACGGCAATAATCATCGCAGAATTTCTTATCTGACCTGCCTGTGATCTTCTTACCGCACAACTCACACATCTTCAAAACTTTATCCATAATACAGCCGTTTTTAAACGATTAAAAACATTTATATTCGAAAAGAAACGTTTAAGATTCGCATAACAAATATACATCATATTACCTTCGGGCTGTTATTGGTTTTTTTCAAAATAATTAAATCTTTAAGTTATGAGCACCATTCGCAATCACGTACAATTATTGGGATTTGTAGGCCAGGACCCGGAAATCAGAAGCACCGTAACAGGCAAGAAAGTAGCTAAATTCAGCATCGCTACGACAGACAGCTACAGGGACGCAAGCGGTCAATGGCATAACGAAACGACCTGGCACAACATTTCCTGCTGGGAAGCTCTCGCGGAACGCGCGGAACGTCAGGTCAGGAAAGGCAGCCACCTGCTGCTAACGGGAAAGATACGGTACAGGAAGTATACGGACAGCAACAATACAGAGCGGTTCATAACGGAAATCACCCCGAATACCCTCACGCTGCTGGACGCAGGAAGCGCGCGCGCCGGCGCTTCCGCTTCCTCCCGGGACGCAATCCCCGCCTGTAATTCAGAAATGGCAGATGACGATCTTCCGTTTTAGTAAATTTTAAATATTTTTTTCCGCAAGTAAAGATTTTGTTATATAATTTTACTATATTCACATCTTGAAATGATCAAGCTATAGGCAATTACAAATAAAATTATATGAAATTAAAATCTTTACTTGCTTCTCTGTTATTATCCGCTACCGTACCCGCTGTTGTGAATGCACAAACAGATGATGTAGGTGTTAATACCATCATCAGCCCTAATATCAACGGCAATATATGTACCGGCTATAACGACCTGATTGTTAAGGTATCCAATTATGGTACCAATATGGTAAGCAGCTTCAACCTTACCTGGTCACTGGATAATATCGTTCAGGGAACCAGGAATGTTTCTTCCAATCTGAATACTTATAACCAGCCTAATTCCACTATCAATATCAACCTCGGGATGTTTTATTTACCATACAACACCCCTACCCAGCTTAAAGTCTGGACTTCAGACCCCAACGGCAATCCCGATTCCAGGAAAACAAATGATACCTTTACCATAGTGCTGGATGCTACGGATCCGGGTATACAACTGAACGAGCTGAACGATACTTTCATGTGCTATAACAGCAGCCTGATCCTGGATGCCGGCTATTCCGCCTATACCGATTATACCTGGAGCAACGGCACCCAGGCACAATTAAATACCATTACCCAACCCGGCCGTTACTGGATATGGGCCTATAACAACCAGGGATGCCAGGCATTCGATACTTTTACGGTCACGGAGATAGGCGAACCTGCCATCACCAACCTCGGCATTACAGACCTGGGTGACCTCAAGTTCAACTTCATGCTGAGCAACCCGGTGAATGTTACAGATGTTACCTGGAACTTCGGGGACGGATCCCCGGTAGAGACAGGTACAGGCAATAAAACACATACCTATGCCAATGAAGGCGACTATACCGTTGAAATTACCCTGGAAAACGAGTGCGGCCAGGTGATTATTTCCCAGGTCATACACGTACAAAACATTACCAGCATTAAAAACGTCAAAGACCTGGTTAACGCCATCAATTTCTATCCTAATCCCGCTACGTCATATCTGAATATCACCTACCCTAAAAACCTGGTAGAGGTGTACAGCGTGAGCCTTATTAATACTACCGGCCAGACTGTCCTGTTCTCGGAATCGGCTACCGATCTTATTGATGTATCTGATATAGCTTCCGGGCTGTACAATGTGGTGCTTCATACTTCTAAAGGTATAGCCAGCAAAAAAGTAGAGATATTGCACTAAGCAGATCATTATATAAAAATACGGCGGCCAGTCTAAAGACCGGCCGCCGTATTTTTATACATAGCGCCAATAGATTCAAGCCACTTATCGGACCCGTTTTCACTGCATCCTGCCATCATTTTATGTATCAATAAAATGAGAAATATCATTTCCCGTCTGATGATTAATACTTAATTTTACCATAAGAAATACATTCATTATGGCACACTATCATACCTTAGGTCAGATACCCAGAAAAAGACATACGCAATTCCGGAAACCGGATGGAGGACTGTATGCGGAGCAGCTCTTCAGCACAGAAGGATTTTCCTCGAACTACTCCCTGCTATACCATATTCATCCGCCGACACAGATCGTTCGTTCGGAAGAGCCTGTTGACATCAGTCCCCAGCCTGCCACCGATAATATCCTGAAGCACAGGTGCTACAGGGGCTTTAACGTTAAGCCGGAAAGCGACTTTATCAAAGCCAAGAAGACCGTGCTTTTCAACAGCGATGTACACTTGTCGCTCTCCGCTCCCACTCAGGGACTGTCCGGCAACCTGTTCTATAAGAACGCTGACTGCGATGAGGTGATCTTTATACATGAAGGCACCGGCGTACTGAAGACCCAGTACGGCCAGATACGTTTTGAATATGGTGATTACCTGGTCATTCCCCGCGGAACGATCTACCAGATCCAGTTTGATACGGAAAATAACCGCCTGTTCATTATAGACTCCTTCAGTCCTGTTACCTTTCCCAAAAGATATTTAAGCAAATACGGGCAATTACTGGAGCATGCGCCCTATTGTGAAAGGGACATTAAAAAGCCTGAAAATCTGGAAACGATAGATGAAAAGGGTGAATATGAGATCAAAATGAAGAAGAACGGGAAGCTGTATTCCATATGGTACGGCACCCATCCATTCGATGTGATCGGCTGGGACGGCTATGAATATCCCTATGCCATCAGCATCCACGACTTTGAGCCTATAACAGGCCGGGTACATCAGCCGCCGCCGGTGCACCAGCACTTTGATGCGCATAACTTCGTCATATGCTCGTTCGTTCCCAGGCTGTATGACTATCATCCGCAATCCATACCGGCACCCTATAACCACAGCAATATCGATTCCGATGAAGTGCTCTATTATGTGGATGGTGAATTCATGAGCAGGAAGCACGTGGAAAGAGGTATGATCACACTGCATCCCGGGGGCATTCCTCACGGTCCTCATCCCGGCGCCGTGGAAAAGTCCATCGGCCAGAAAAGCACGCCCGAGCTGGCCGTAATGGTTGATACCTTCCGGCCGCTTTATATGACCCAAACCGCTATTGAAATAGAAATGGAAGGGTATGATAAGAGCTGGATGGAGCATTGATCCGCTGCCTGCTGTTGATAACCTGCCGGCAGGTGCAGTGATGCGGATAGCAGTATAAAATTTATGGCAAAAAAAACAGAAGCCCAAGAATGTTTAATTCATTTTTTTTATAGCTTTATGCATCAATTAATTTAAACCACAAACTTATGTCCGCAAATCATAGCAACGAGTACAGTTTCTTTCAGGGGGTGGAAAGAAATTTTGACAAAGCCTCTAAATTCACAAGATTTGAAAAAGGGATATTAGAACAGATCAAAGCTTGTAATTCTGTTCTAAGAATGAAATTTCCGGTACGTATCGGAGATACTATTGAAGTTATAGAAGCATACAGGGTACAGCATTCCCATCACAAGACGCCCTGTAAAGGCGGTATTCGTTTCAGCCTGGATGTTAACCAGGATGAAGTGATGGCGCTGGCTGCGCTGATGACATATAAATGCGCGATCGTCAATGTCCCGTTCGGCGGCGGTAAGGGTGGTATCAAAATAGACGGAAAGAAATATACGCCGTTTGAGCTGGAAAAGATCACAAGAAGATATACTTCCGAGCTGGCAAAGAAAAACTTTATAGGGCCCGGCATTGACGTTCCTGCGCCGGATTACGGTACCGGAGCCAGGGAAATGAGCTGGATCGCCGATACCTATGCCTCCTTAAATCCGGGAGAGCTGAATGCGCTGGCCTGTGTTACGGGTAAGCCTGTTTCCCAGGGCGGTGTAAGGGGAAGGACCGAAGCTACCGGATTGGGCGTATATTATGGTATAAGGGAAGCCTGCAGCTTTGCTGAAGATATGGACAAGCTGGGCCTTTCAACCGGCTTAAAAGGTAAGACCGTGGTAGTACAGGGTCTCGGGAATGTAGGTTACCATGCGGCCAAGTACTTCCAGGGCGGAGGTGCGGTATTGGTGGGCCTGGCAGAATATGAAGGCGCTATCTACAACCCCGAAGGTCTTGACCTGGAAGCCGTGATGGCTCACCGGAAAGCTACAGGTTCCATCCTGAATTTCCCGGGTGCCAGCAACCTGGAATCAGCGGGTAAAGTGCTGGAGCTGGAATGCGATATCCTGATCCCTGCAGCGCTGGAAGCTGTGATCACCGGGGAGAATGCCCCGAACGTCAAAGCTAAGATCATCGGTGAAGCGGCGAACGGGCCTTTAACGCCTGAAGCTGACGAGATACTCAATAAAAAAGGCGTCTTGGTCATTCCGGATATTTACCTGAACGCGGGCGGTGTGACCGTATCTTACTTTGAATGGCTGAAAAACCTGAGCCACGTACGTTACGGAAGGCTGGAGAAAAGGTTCAGTGAGAATACCTATGCGGAGATCGTCAATATCATTGAATCGCTCACCAATAAGCGTATCACCGAAATGGAGCGTAATATCATGCTGAAAGGACCCGATGAGGTAGACCTGATCTATTCCGGGCTGGAAGACACAATGATCGGCTCCTACCAGGAGATCAGGGAAATCTATAAGAATACGGAAGGCGTAGAAGATATGAGAACGGCAGCGTTCATCTGCGCTATCAATAAAGTAGGCGTAGCTTATGAGGAATTAGGCATATTCCCTTAATCTCCTCCCTCCCGAAAAGCACCCCGGAACGATCTGTTCCGGGGTGCTTTTTTTATTAAGTGAATAGCAACAAAGCCACCATAGGACAGGTCCGGGATGCTGCTAACCGGTATAAGAGATTCCTCACATCCGTTCGGAATGACCACACGATATAGTACATTGCACTCCGTGGCTGGAGAGTACCCTGTTTCCCGAGTGCTTGATCAACAACCCTTATAACCTGCAAAACTTTTTCACTCCGTTGTTGGTGTTCTTTACCAACAACTCTATAAGGCTTTATCAGGGAGCTCCACTCCGCCATCTTTACGAAATAAAATAAACGGACTGTCTATATAAGCAACAAAGCCATCATATGGCAGGTTCAGGATACTACTAACCTGTATAAGAGATTCCTCACATCTGTTCGGAATGACCGCACGATACAATACATTGCATTCCGTGGTTGGAGAGCATTCTGTTTCCTGAGTACTTGACCAACAACCCTTATAACCTGCAAAACTTTTTCGCTCCGTTGTTGGTGTTCTTCACCAACAGCTCTATATATTCCTCATATCCGTTCGGAATGGCTAGTACGCTACAGTAACCCTATAGCAAATCGCTTCCTGAACCGCAAAAAAGCACATCGTAGCTACCTGTACCTGTAATAAGATATTGTTTGCTGTAAGCAGATGGTCATTTACTATTATCATCATATTGTTAAAAAAAGAATTTACGCTCCATTCATCTTTTTAGATTAAGGAATGTTATACTTTTGACCTTTTAAATTCTTGTTTGTTATTTTCATTGGGAAAACAAAATGGACTCCTCTACAAGTAGTAACTTCTCCAAAGTTACAGTAGCAACACTGCTCATTGCATTAGGTATTATATACGGAGATATCGGTACCAGTCCCCTCTACACCTTTAAAGCTATCATAGGCGAAAGAAAAATCTCAGAAATGCTGGTTTACGGCGGCGTATCCTGTATCTTCTGGACACTCCTCTTTCAGACCACCATCAAGTACGTATGGATCACGCTGAAAGCGGATAATGACGGGGAAGGCGGCGTGTTCTCCCTGTACAGCCTGGTAAAAAGATACGGCAAAAAGATCATTCTGCCAACGATGATCGGCGCCTCCGCCCTGCTGGCGGACGGTATCATCACCCCCGCAGTGTCGGTAACCTCAGCCGTGGAAGGTCTCGCGCTCATACCCGGGCTGAAGGAGATACGCATCATCCCTATCGTGCTGGTCATCCTCTCGGTCGTTTTCTTTATGCAGCGCTTCGGGACCGAGAAGGTAGGAAAGGCGTTCGGCCCTATCATGCTGATCTGGTTTTCCGTTCTTATGGCATTAGGGCTGAGCCAGATATTCCACTATCCTGATGTTATCAAGGCATTGCATCCCAGGTATGCCTACGAGCTGCTGGCAAACTATCCTCACGGCTTCTGGATACTCGGCGGCGTCTTTCTCTGTACAACGGGAGCTGAGGCGCTCTATTCCGACCTGGGGCATTGCGGCAGGAAGAATATCAGGTACACCTGGATCTTTGTCAAAACAAGCCTTGTTATCAATTACCTGGGACAATCCGCATGGCTGATGCACCAGGGCTCCGCTCACCTGCATAACAAAAACCCGTTCTTCGAGGTCATGCCGCACTGGTTCCTGCTGCCGGGCATCATTTTATCGACCATTGCCGCCGTAGTAGCCTCCCAGGCGCTGATCACGGGTTCCTTTACGCTCATTAATGAGGCGATCAACCTTAATTTCTGGCAGAAGGTCAAAGTAAAGCAGCCTTCCGAAACCAAGGGACAGATATATATTCCCAGCGTTAACCTGACGCTGTGGCTGGGCTGCATATTCGTGGTGTATTACTTCAAAAGCTCCACCGCCATGGAAGCCGCTTACGGTCTTGCCATCACCTTAGCCATGCTGAGCACCACCTACCTGCTGTATTATTTCATGAAGTATAAGCTCAAGTGGAATATCTGGCTTGTGGCAGCCATACTCGCCGTGTTCTTTACGATTGAAATGTCCTTCTTTATTGCCAATATCGTTAAGTTCAAGGACGGAGGCTACATCACATTGCTCGCGGCGATCCTCTTTTTCTTTGTCATGTACATCTCCTATTATGGCAGGAAGATCAATAATAAATATATCAAATTCGTTGATATCAGGAATCACACTCCACTGATCAATACACTCAGCGAAGACACAAGCATTCCCAAATATACCACGCATCTTATCTATCTCACCAAAGCGGACAGGACCTTTGACATAGAAGAAAAGATCATCCAGTCCATCCTGGACAAAAAGCCCAAAAGAGCGGATGTGTACTGGTTCTTTCACATCAACAGGACCAACCACCCTTATACGCTGGATTATGAGGTGCACGAGATCATGGACGATAAGATGATACGGGTGGTCGTCAATATAGGCTTCCGGATACAGCCCCGTACGGAGCTGTACTTTTTCAAGATCATCAATGAGCTGATCGCCAATAAGGAGCTGAACCTGCACCTGAAGGATAATGGCTCTACCGTATATAATCCCAGCATAGATTTCAAATTCGTGGTATTTGAAAAGTATATTTCAGCAGAGAATGAGTTTGCCTTTACCCATGGATTTATCCTGAAAGCCTATTTCTTCCTCAAGCAATTTGCGCTGAAAGATGTGCAGGCATTCGGGCTGGATAAAAGCGATGTGCTGATCGAGCATATACCTATCGTTTACCAGCCGGTAAAGAAGCTCACGCTCCGGAGAAGATATATTCACTGACCATAACCTGTCACCTCGGGATGACCAATACCCTCACAATCCCTTTATAGCTAAAGCGGTATCTGAGCCGCAGAAAGGATACTGCTCAGCAAAGCGTATCCGTGATAAAGGTTGTTGCCTATAAGCAGAGGCTCACTCTTTATAATATTCACGGGGATATTCAAACGCAGTTTACTGTCTAAGCATAAAAAAACCGGCCATACAGGCCGGTTTTTTTAACTCTATTATATGCTTTCAGTTTTACTTATCAGTTTCAAATGTCAGGTCCAGACCCAAGCCTCTCAGCTCGTGCACCAGTACATTGAAGGATTCCGGTATGCCTGCTCTCGGGATATTATCACCGTGAACAATGGCTTCATATGCTTTGGCACGGCCTACGATATCATCCGATTTAATGGTCAGTAATTCCTGCAGGATATTGGAAGCACCGTAAGCTTCCAGCGCCCACACCTCCATCTCACCGAAACGCTGACCACCGAACTGGGCTTTACCACCTAACGGCTGTTGCGTGATCAGGGAGTATGGTCCGATAGAACGGGCGTGCATTTTGTCATCCACCATGTGATGCAGCTTGATCATATAGATCACACCTACGGTAGCTTTCTGGTCAAAACGAACACCGGTCTCACCATCGTACAGGTAAGTGTGTCCGAACTTAGGTAAGTCTGCTTCCTCGATCAGGTCGCTGATCTGGTCAGGTGTAGCACCGTCAAAGATCGGCGTAGCGAACTTCATACCTAATTTCAACCCGGCCCATCCAAGGATGGTCTCATAGATCTGGCCAAGGTTCATACGGGAAGGTACCCCTAACGGGTTCAGCACGATATCAACCGGCGTACCGTCTTCCAGGAAAGGCATATCCTCTGCACGAACGATCTTGGCAACGATACCTTTGTTACCGTGACGACCCGCCATTTTATCCCCTACTTTCAACTTACGCTTAACGGCAAGATATACTTTAGCCAGCTTCAGCACACCTGCAGGCAACTCATCACCGATAGACAGGTTGAATTTCTCACGCTTGTATCTTCCCAGCTCTTCGTTATACTTGATATTGTAATTGTGCAACAATTTGTTGACCAGGTCATCTGTTTCAGCTTCACCGGTCCATCCCAGCGGGTTCACGCTCTGGAAGTCTACCGAGTTCAGCACTTTGGAGGAGAACCTGCCGCCTTTGGATATTACCGGCTCACCGTAAGTATTGGTAACCCCTGCAGATGCCTTATCTTCCAGCAGCACCTGTAATTTTTCGATCAAAAGCTTTTTCAGGGCTTCCTCGTTGGTCTGGTGCACTTTCTCTATTTTTTCCAGCTCCGTTTTCTCTCTCAGCTTGGCATTCTTATCTTTCTTAACGCGTTGGAACAGCTTTTTATCAATAATCACGCCTTCCACTGACGGAGAAGCCTTCAGGGATGCGTCTTTGGCATCACCGGCCTTATCACCGAAGATGGCGCGTAATAATTTTTCTTCAGGGGTCGGATCCGATTCTCCCTTAGGAGTGATCTTACCGATCATGATATCGCCTTCCTTGATGTGCGCACCGATGCGGATGATACCGTTCTCGTCCAGGTCTTTGGTAGCTTCTTCAGATACGTTGGGGATATCCGGCGTCAGCTCTTCCTCTCCCAGTTTGGTATCACGCACCTCCAGCTCATATTCATCAATATGCACGGAAGTGAACCAGTCTTCGCGGATCACTTTTTCATTGATCACGATCGCATCCTCGAAGTTGTAACCTTTCCATGGCATGAAAGCCACCTGCAGGTTACGGCCCAGCGCCAGCTCACCACCCTGCGTAGCATAACCCTGCGTCAGGAAGTCGCCTTCTTTCACTTTCTGCCCTTTCTTAACGGCGGGGCTCAGGTTGATAGAAGTGGACTGGTTGGTTTTGGTGTACTTGGTGAGGTAATATACTTTCAGATCATCCTCGAAAGAAACCAGGCGATCTTTTTCACTTCTTTCATAACGTACATGGATCTCATTGCCATCTACATATTCCACCACACCTTTACCTTCGGCATGAATCTGGATACGGGCGTCACGCGCCGCTTTACCTTCCAGGCCCGTACCTACGATAGGCGCCTGAGGACGCAGCAACGGAACCGCCTGACGCTGCATGTTCGAACCCATCAGGGCACGGTTGGCATCGTCATGCTCCAGGAACGGAATGAGGGAAGCCGACAGGCCCACGATCTGGTTAGGGGCTACGTCCATATATTCCACTTCATCCTTTTCCAGGATCGGGAAGTCGCCGGTCTGGCGGGATTTTATTTTATCTTCCACAAACTCGCCTTTGTCATTCAACTGGGCGTTGGCCTGTGCGATTTTCAGCTCATCTTCTTCTTCCGCAGATAAGAATTCCGCTTTTTTCAGGTTGACCTTACCGTTCTCTACCTTATGATAAGGAGTTTCGATAAAGCCCATATCATTGATCTTCGCGTGCACACAGAGTGTGGAGATCAGGCCGATGTTCGGACCTTCTGGCGTTTCAATGGTACACAGGCGTCCGTAGTGGGAGTAGTGTACGTCACGCACCTCGAAGCCGGCCCTTTCACGGGAAAGACCACCGGGTCCCAGGGCGGAGATACGACGCTTGTGCGTGATCTCGGACAAAGGATTGGTCTGATCCAGGAACTGGGATAATTGCGAGGTTCCGAAGAAGGAGTTGATAACGGATGATAAGGTCCTGGCATTGATCAGGTCGATAGGCGTAAATACCTCGTTATCACGAACATTCATACGCTCACGGATAGTACGGGCCATACGGGCCAGACCTACGCCGAATTGCGCATATAACTGCTCACCTACCGTTCTCACACGACGATTGGACAGGTGATCGATATCATCGATCTCCGCCTTACCGTTGGACAAGCGCACCAGGTATTTGATGATAGCGATAATATCTTCACGAGTCAACACTTTTTTCGTGTTGTTCATATCTATTTCCAGCTTACGGTTGATCTTGTAACGACCTACCTCACCCAGATCATAGCGTTTGTCGGAGAAGAACAGCTTATCAATGATACCGCGGGCTGTTTCGTCATCCGGCGCGTCCGAACCACGGAGCTGGCGGTAGATATGCTGCACCGCTTCCAGCTCAGAGTTGGAGGTATCTTTATTTAAAGTATTGTAGATGATAGAATAATCACCGCTTACTTCTTCTTTCTGTACAAAAACGGTTTCAATGCCCAGGTCAGAGATAATGTCAATATTATCTTCGTTCAGGACGCTGTCACGTTCCAGGATCACCTCATTACGCTCAATGGAAACCACTTCACCGGTATCTTCATCCACGAAATCTTCCGTCCAGCTTCTTAAAACGCGGGCAGCCAGGCGGCGGCCTTCGTATTTGGACAGGGTCTTTTTATCTCCTTTTACCTCATCCGCCATACCAAACAGCTCCAGGATATCCTTATCCGTTTCAAAGCCGATGGCACGCAGCAGGGTAGTTACAGGAAATTTTTTCTTACGGTCAATGTAAGCGTACATCACGTTATTGATGTCGGTAGCAAACTCCATCCAGGCGCCTTTGAAAGGGATCACCCGCGCGGAGTATATTTTCGTACCGTTAGGGTGCGTGCTCTGACCGAAGAATACACCGGGCGAACGGTGCAACTGGGATACTACCACACGCTCCGCTCCGTTGATAACGAAGGTACCGCGGGGGGTCATATAAGGTATATTTCCGAGGAATACATCCTGTACAATGGTTTCAAAATCTACGTGCTCTTCATCATTACAGCTCAAGCGTAACTTTGCTTTCAAAGGAACAGAGTAGGTCAGTCCCCTTTCCATACACTCTTCAATAGTGTAGCGGGGCGGATCAATGAAATAGTCCAGGAACTCCAGCACAAAGATGTTTCTCGTATCGCTGATCGGGAAGTTTTCCTGGAATACGCGGAACAAGCCTTCGTTATTTCTCTTATCCGGAGTGGTTTCCAGTTGGAAAAAGTCCTGGAAAGACTGCAACTGGACTGCTAATAAATCCGGTGTATCTGCTACATCATGGATTTTAGCAAAATTAAGACGCCCTGATTCTGTACGCTTAGTGATGTTTGACATAATATACTATAACAATAAAATGTATATACAAAAAACACCCATCTCGAAAAATACGATTCTTTCAAGACAGGAAAACTCAATTATTTTATATAAATCTGGCCAAAGATTTTTAAATGCATTTTTACCCAATGTAAATATGGGTCTGCAAAGATACAAAAAAAAATCAAAAAACAATCAGGGTCATTAAAAAGATAAAAACACCACCGTTCTGCCATAAAATACAGCAACCGCCCCCAAAAGGCACCCTGTCCGCTTAAAATGCAGTACCGGCTATTACCCGGAATATCTTTTTACAGCCTAAGAATAACGCGCTTACAAATTTATAAAAGACCTGCCGTTACTCAATAAAAAATCCCATATATACGTTAAATATTTCTGCAAGCCGCGCTATTCCGGCCCCGGCTATGAATTTATCCATATTATTGCATTTTCCGGTAAAAATTTCAAGAAAATGCCCGTAAAATACAGGATCATCGCAGCAGCGCTGGCGCTATTACCCGCTTTCCAGTCCTGCACCCCGCTTTCAGATTGCTTCAGCTGTAGCGTGAGCTACCAGAATTATGAATGGACCACCGTCAACAGGGAGCGTGACAGCTCCTATACGGAACATAAAGAGTTCTGTAATGTGGACAGGAGCGTTATTTCGGATTTTATTGAAAGCAACCGGGATACTATCGTTATAGAAAGGCACTTCCCGGGAGCTGCCGCACCTTACCCAGATAAATTCGCCAAACGGGCAGATTGCTTCAGGTTTGTAAAGAAAAAATAAATACCGCCAGGATGCGTCATGCAGCTTTTTAATCCTTTCATAGCGATCCCCTTATTGGTCATCATAGGCTTATACGGCTATTTCAGCCGGCGGGGCAAAAAGAGGGCGGCCCTGCTCTGGAGCGGTCTCGCAGCGCTGCTTATCATAGTGCTTTATATTACCTGGCTGCTGTAATCAAAAAAGGTTCCCGAATATGAGACCGGGAACCTTTTTGGGATATCTTAATCTGCAACTATTTAATGCGTCTTTTTAATCGCCAGCAGCGACCAGTCCGTGTCTACCTTCACCATATGATTGGTCAGTGTACCCAGTCCGTCAATCTCCATTTCCACCACGTCGCCGGGCTGCAGCCATTGCGGTACTGCCTGCGGGTTTTCCAGCTTTGCCGTTCCGTTCAGCTCCAGGAAGCAACCTGTGCCCACTGTACCGGAACCGATCACATCCCCGGGGTATACATCCACACCATAGGCGCAACGCTCAATGATCTCCGCAAAGGTCCAGTCCATATCCGCCACATTACCTTCGCTCACCTGGATGCCATTAACCTTACAGGTCATTTTCAGGTTGTAGTTATTCCCTGTATGATTTTCTTTGGCAGGCACCTTAAACGGCTCCAGCTCATCCGGGGTAACCAGCCACGGACCGATAACGGTCGAGAAGTCCTTACCTTTCGCAGGCCCGAGATTCAGCTTCATCTCTTCCATTTGCAAGACCCGTGCGCTCATATCGTTCATAATACAGAAACCGGCTATATACCGGTCCGCTTCCGCAGCGGTAAAGTTCCGGCCTTTCTTACCCAGCACACAGGCGATCTCCAGCTCAAAGTCCAGGTTTTTGAAATGATCCGGCATACATTCTACGGCACCGGGCCCCTGGATGGCATTATGATTGGTAAAATAGAAGATAGGATATTCATCAAACTCCGGTATCATCTCCACACCCCTGTTCCTGCGCGCCGCAAATACATGCTGGCGGAAGGCATAGCCGTCCCTGCAGGATGCAGGCCTGGGAACAGGCGCTATCAGTTGCACGTCGGACAGCGCAACCGAGGGAACGGCCTCAGGATTGCTTTTAATATGCTTATCCGCTTCTTTCGCGATCTCTGCGAGCTGCTCCCAGCGCTGCAGCATTTCCGTCAGGGTACGCGGCAGGCGGTCGGATGCTTCGTTTAAATTATATAACCTATCGCTGATCAGCAGCGCGGACTGCTCAGCTCCGTTGTTGAGATAAGTGGCTATTTTCATAACAGGAATAAAATAGTATTGAACATATAATGGCAGCAAAGATAATTCATTCAAGGGATTTACACGAAGGAGATCGTATTTTTGCAGCCATAAGCTTTTCCGAAACATGCAATTACAACTGCCTATCCACATCCCTTCCCCTGCTCCCCTCATCGAGCACCGGGACAGGATATTGCTTACAGGATCCTGCTTTACCGAGCATATGAGCGGCAGGCTGGCACAGGCCAAATGGCAGACGCTGGCCAACCCCAACGGCATCCTGTTCAATCCCTTAAGCGTAGCCGATGCCCTGGTGAGCTATATAGAGCACCGGGTCTATACGGAGGACAGCCTGTTTTATCTCAATGAATTATGGCAGCACTGGGATTTTCACTCGCGATTCTCCAATGTGGACAAGGCAACGGCACTGGAAGATATGAACCGGAGCATCAGCAGCGCGCACCGGTTCCTGGAATCCGCGGACTGGCTTATCATTACCCTGGGATCGGCTTACCAGTATTTCGACCGGCATACAGACAGCAGGGAGATACCTGTAGCCAACTGCCACAGGGCGCCGGGACAGTGGTTTGAAAAAAGGCTGCTGGGTACCGATGTGATAACCCGGACCCTGCAAAAAACGATAGAGGCATTAAGGCAGTTCAACCCATCCCTGAAGATAATGTTCACCATCAGCCCGGTAAGGCATATCAGGGACGGGATCATTGAGAATAACCGGAGCAAAGCGCGCCTGCTGGAGGCCGTACATACGCTGACCGAACAGAACGGGGCCTGCTTTTACTTCCCCGCCTACGAGCTGGCGATAGATGTGCTCCGGGATTACCGATTTTATGATATCGATATGGTACATCCCAATTATGCCTGTACCCAATATATCTGGGAGCAGTTTACATACACCTGCATGTCAGAGAAAGCACGGGAAATAATGATGCTGATGAAGGATATCACTACCGCTTTCCAGCACCGCACACGTTTCCCCGACACCCGGGCGCACCAGCAGTTCCTGGGCACCTACAGCCGAAAAACAGCCGCGCTGGTACAGGCATATCCTTACGTGGACCTGGAAGCGGAACGCGCATATTTTGACGGCCACGCATCACTGTAGCTGCCGCTTCAATCTGACAGCATCCCGTGCCTGCAGGTAAGCCAGGAAAAAGCTGAAGGGCAGCACCCAGATCACCCTCGCATTGAACCGTCCCAGGTAAGTGCTTAAAGAAGTGGTTATAAATATATTCAGGCAGCAGCAGGCTATAGCGGCCAGTATAATGTAGCTGTTCCGAAACCCGTTCTGCCTGTCTTTCGCCAGGTACATCCAGGCTGTGATGACCAGCAATACCAACATACCCCAGCGGGTCACCTGGTTGATGATCCCGAAATCAAAAGCGCCCTTTTGCTGCTTGGCTGCCTGGAATGCGGAGAAGCTCCCCGGGTAAAAGGCGCGGATATTATTCCAGGGGCTGGTATCTTCTATGAACCGGTGCACCCCGTCATCCACATTGGTTGCAAACAAGGTAAAGAAGGCATCTTTTATATTTGTCACGATATACCTTTCCATGTATTTCCCGGAGGTCAGTGTAGTCCTGATGATGCTTTCATACTCCTTTTTTACAGCGGGCTCAAGCCACCTGCCGCCACTGTGCGGCCAGCCATCCTGCCACATAAAATCCCATTGCCGCCCGTTGAAGCCGGTATCGCTTTTACAGATTTCATAGTTATTGACAGGACAGGTTTCCTTTAACACCTCTTTCAGCAGCCCCATCTCCGCGATCCTGCTCATCAGGAAGATATGACCGGAGGGGTTAGGGCTGAATATTCCGCAGGAATTATAATTAATATTGGCAGCCAGGCAATAGATGGCTATCGTTCCCGTCAGTATAAGCAAGAGGCGGTTCCGGAGCGCACGCGCTTTCCTGAACAGGGCGTAAATAATACCCGCAACGCAGCAGAGCAGGCAAAGCAGTAAAATAGAGTTATGGATGCTCGCAGCGATCAATATAATAATGATAAAATAAGCATTCACGCCTTGGCTATTACGGCTGTGCCTTACCAGTCCCAGGACGGCCAGTACAAAGTAGGCCATAAAGATATCAGGGTTTACCTGGCTGACAAACCAGGCATAAGGGGTCAGGCAGCTCAGGATCAGTATGTACACAAGGCTCAGCACACCTGCCCTTACCGCCGAAAAATGCTGCCGCAGCAACAGGAATACCAGCGATGTGCCGATACAGCTCTGCACCACGACACATCCCATCGGGAAAATCGTTAAGCTGCTGACCCTGATAAAATAGGAATAAAATACAGACCTGTCTATGGGCGGCCGGGATTCGAACGCATGGGCGATATAGGCACCCGTATCGGGATTGACCAACGGAAAGGAGTTATACAAAGCCGGCCAGATGCCCGCCAGCACTGCTATAGCCAGGAGCATGCTCACTTTCAGAACATTTCTAAAATCTTTCATTTCCTTTTTTACTTAAAAATTGCCTGCCACCACCATTGATAACTATTAACACACTCCCGCTCTAAAACACCGGAAACGCGGTCTTTATTGTACAAGAAAAAATCTTTTTTAATAAATAGCCCGCAAGCGATGATCGCTTGCGGGCTATTTATTGCTATGCTCGCTACCAGTCCTTAGCTTTCAGACTTCTCTGGGCCTCTCTCTCTTTAATGGTATTACGCTTATCGTGCAGCTTCTTACCCCTTCCCAGCCCTATCTTCAGCTTGGCAAAGCCGTTCTCATTGATAAAGCAGGCCAGCGGCACGATCGTATATCCTTTTTCCTTGATCTTCTGCTGCCAGCGCTTGAGCTCCTTCTTTTTCAGCAGCAGCTTCCGTTCCCTTGTAGGATCATGTCCCAGGTAGCCGGCATTCACATATTCCGCGATATGCAGGCTTTTGATCCACATCTCTCCCTTATGAAAAATACAGTAAGAGTCATTAAAGCTCACTTTCCCGGCCCTCACGGACTTGATCTCCGATCCCATCAGCACAATACCCGCAACTAATTCATCTTCAATTGCATACTCAAACGTAGCAGGCCTGTTCTTGATATATACATTATTATTTGACTTCTTATGACTCGACATAACACGCTATTAATTCACACAAAATTAAAAAATCCCACATAAATATGCAGGATTTTAAGAGGTACCAACCGGATTCGAACCGATGTACGCGGTTTTGCAGACCGATGCCTAACCTCTCGGCCATGGTACCGTTTGAGTGGGTGGCAAAGATAAGTATTGCTCCCCCAATTTGCCAAATTTTTCTCAGATAATTTTTACAGGCACCTGCCACGGCCTGTGGGGAAAGGCTGTTTCCTGTGCTGGCTGGTGGTTGGCGACCCGTTTTACAGCCCCGGAGCAGGTGGAAAAAGAGGCCCCCGTACCCCTGCTTTTTCCCGGTGCAAACGCCTGCTATCACATAAGTATTTTCTTTTGTAATATGAATATTTATACTGTCATATTCTTGTAATTTCTTAAACTAAAGCCTATTTTTGCGAGTTAGTGCATTACTTTTTAAATCGTATTTTATCATGCATCCGATATTGTTAAATATCTCAGGCAACCAGGAAGTTTCAGCGTTTGTACCGGTAGTTATTCATCTGATCGTTGCGGTTACATTTGTTGCACTGCTAATGGCCCTGACCCACCTACTGGGACCAAAAAGGAAGACCAGCGATAAGCTCATCAATTTTGAAAGCGGTATTGAGCAGATAGGGAACGCACGGCAGCCGATGGGTGTAAAATATTTCCTGGTAGCGATCCTGTTTATCCTGTTCGATGTGGAAGTGATCTTTTTCTACCCATATGCCACGAATATCAGGGAGCTTGGGCAGGAGGGATTCTTTGCTGTATTGATGTTTGTCGCATTTTTCATATGTGGTTTCATATACGTTCTTAAAAAAGGCGCTTTAAAATGGGAAGACTAAGCACAGCTTTCCCATTTTTCATTTAGATATATAAAACGAATTATTTTAAAGGAGAACAGACTTATGCCCCGTTCCATTCAATATAATCAAAATTCAAAAGTTACACAAACCCAGGAAATACCGGAGGGCTACTTCGGAGAGGGCTTTATGGCCACCAGCCTGGATAAGGTGATAGGGCTTGCCAGGGCAAATTCAATGTGGCCTTTACCTTTCGCAACATCCTGCTGCGGCATTGAGTTTATGGCCACGATGGGCGCCAACTATGACCTGGCCCGTTTCGGGTCGGAGCGGATGGCCTTCACGCCCCGCCAGTGCGATATGCTGCTGGTAGCCGGCACCATTTCCAAGAAGCTGGCGCCGGTACTGCGCCAGGTGTACCTGCAGATGGCGGAGCCCCGCTGGGTGATTGCCATCGGAGCCTGTGCCAGCAGCGGCGGTATTTTTGATTCCTATTCCGTATTGCAGGGCATAGACCAGGTGATACCGGTAGACGTATATGTGCCGGGATGCCCGCCAAGGCCGGAAGGCATACTGGATGGCGTGATGAAGCTGCAGGAGATCGTAAAGAATGAAAGCCTGAGAAGACGAAATTCCGACCATTACAAGGCATTGCTGAACAGCTACGGGATAGAATAATACTTTTAATAGCATTTTACTATTATCAAAACAATGATTTTAAACAAGGATTATATACAGGAGAAGCTCACCGCCAGGTTTGGACATGATGTATCGGAATGGGATGAGCAATTCGGCATCATCAGCTTCAGGGTGGCACCATTAAAGAACCTGGAAGTAGTAAGCTACCTTTTTTCAGAAGCGGACCTGGGCTTTCAGTTCCTTACGGATATTACAGGTGTGCATTTCCCGGACAGGAAAGGAGAAGAGCTCTGCACCGTTACCCACCTGCACAACCTGCAGGCCAATGTAAGGCTTAAAATGAAGGCTTATGTCCCTGTTGAGCAGCCGGACACCTACTCCCTGGTGCCTCAATTTGCCGGCGCCAACTGGATGGAAAGAGAAACCTATGATTTTTACGGCATTAATTTCCTGGGACATCCTAACCTTACACGTATCCTGAACGCGGATGAAATGGACTATCACCCGATGCGTAAGGAGTACCCGATGGAAGACCCTACCCGTATGGACAAGGATGATGAAATGTTCGGCAGATAATCAACCAATCATTACCCACAAACTGACAGGCTGCACAGCAGCTTTCTCAATACAATAAGATATGGCTGACAAGCAAATCATATTACCCGAAGAAACGCTCGATAAGGAATATACCACGATCAACCTGGGACCTACCCACCCCGCGACCCACGGTATCTTCCAGAATGTGATGAAAATAGACGGTGAAAAGGTCATCAGCACGGAAATGACCGTAGGCTATATCCACCGCGCCTTTGAAAAGATTGCGGAAAGACGCCCCTACTACCAGGTAACACCGCTTACAGACCGGCTGAACTATTGCTCCGCCCCCATTAACAATTTCGGCTGGCATATGACCGTAGAGAAGCTGGCCGGCATAAAGATCCCGCCGCGCGTGGACTACCTGAGGGTTGTCATTATGGAGCTGGCGCGGATAGCCGACCACCTGGTCTGCAATTCCGTTATCGGTGTGGATACCGGCGCGCTGACCCCTTTTACCTATGTATTCCAGTGGCGGGAAAAGATTTACGAGATATATGAAAGCATCTGCGGTTCCCGGCTGACCACCAATATCGGCCGCATAGGCGGGTTTGAAAGGAACTTTACAGATGAGACCTGGGCCAAGATCCACAAATTCATGGATGAGTTCCCGGCTATGCTGAAGGAATTTGAAGCCCTGCTGACCAGGAACCGCATCTTTATGGACCGTTGCATCGGCGCAGGTCCCATATCAGCGGAAAAAGCATTAAGCTATAGCTTTACCGGCCCTAACCTCAGGGCTGCGGGCGTGGACTATGACGTAAGGGTACATACGCCTTACTCCAGGTATAACGAGTTCAGCTTTGAAATACCCGTAGGCACGACCGGCGATGTATATGACCGGTACCTGGTGCGGAATAAGGAAATGTGGGAAAGCCTCAGCATTATACGGCAGGCGCTGGAAAAGCTGAAAGGACTGGACAGCAGCATCTACCATGCGGACGTTCCCGACTTTTATTTGCCGGAAAAAGCAGATGTATATACTAAAATGGAAGCGCTGATCTACCATTTCAAGATCGTTATGGGAGAAACAGACCTGCCATCAGGCGAGGTCTATCACGCTGTGGAAGGCGCCAACGGGGAGTTAGGCTATTACCTGATCAGCGACGGGGGACGCACACCTTACAGGCTGCATTTCCGCCGTCCCTGCTTCATCTATTACCAGGCCTTTAATGAGCTGGTAGCCGGCGGGATGTTCAGTGATGCCATTATCACCCTAAGCTCTATCAATGTGATAGCCGGTGAGCTGGATGCGTAATATTCCACTTATCATTCCGACGAAAGGAGGAATCTAAAAATGAAAGAGGATGGTACCATATCACATTCGGAGTGACAAAAGCGATGGACAGATAGCGATTGAAATAGTTTATGAGTTTGATAGCTGAAAGGTCTGAGTTATGATAAAGATATTTTACTTATTGCTTTTTATTTGTTGTACATCATGGTATAGTAATCAGAATGTGGAAAAAGATAAAATATTCATACCGAAAAAGGAGCCTAATGATAATTTTTACAGATTAAAAGGAAAAGTCGCAGCAATAAAAGAGAGAGAATATGAGCCAAAGATCAAAGGCGATTCAGTAACCAGAGGGGCAAAAAAGAGTTCGGAATCAGTAACTAATTACTATGCGAAGTTTAATGAAAAAGGGGAAATAACGAATATATCCATTTATGACGAGAAAGATGAAGAGATGGCACAAGTGCAGTATGAATTTGACTCTTTAGGCAGATATGTAAAACAAAATATATTTAAAAAGCGAATACGGATACCAGACAATGAAACTTATGAATATATTGATGCATCAAAATTAAGGGTACTTTATATACATAAGGAAAGAAGTTATGTAAGTAAAGATTCGAGTTATTATAATGATGATAATCAGATAATAAAACAAAGCCGATATAATTATTTTGATCATGGAGGAACTTCATCTTATACAAGAATATACCAGTATAACCAGGACGGTTTATTACTTAATATAGAAGAAACGAAGAATGGCAATAAAAGCAGGATCACATATAACTATAACGGTCAGCTTTTGACACAGATTAAATCGGATTCGCTTTCTTTTTTAAATATCTATTATGATGAAAACAATCATCTTTTGAAAGAAGAAAGCTATGAAAAGGGAAAGATTAAGAAAGTGCGGCATTATCAATGCGATAAGGAAGGAAACTGGGTAACTCAAATAGTGTATGATAGTTTGAATAAGCCCGTTAAATATCATGAAAGAATAATTAAATATTATTAATCAATAACAATATGTTTCAATTTTCTCCGGAAAGATTTAATAAAGTACAGGAAATCATAGCGCGCTATCCCGAAGGGAAGCAGAAAAGCGCACTGATCCCTGTATTGCATATAGCACAGGAAGAGTTTGGCGGCTGGCTCGATGTTCCGGCAATGGATTATGTGGCTTCCTTATTGGACATCAAGCCTATTGAAGTGTATGAGGTAGCATCATTCTATACGATGTTCAACCTGAAGCCTGTCGGGAAGTATGTGCTGGAAGTCTGCAGGACAGGCCCCTGTATGCTGTGCGGCAGCGACCAGATCATAGAGCATATCAAGAATAAATTAGGCATTAAAGAAGGCGAAACCACGGCAGACGGCCTGTTCACGCTGAAGCCGGCAGAATGCCTCGGCGCCTGCGGCTATGCCCCGATGATGCAACTAGGTAAATTTTACAAAGAGCACCTGACCATTGAAAAAGTAGATGCTTTACTGGATGAGCTGAGAGCAAACGGCGGACGCTAAGAGAAAGGACAGTACGGATCACAGGAGGGTACATAAAAAATTGTGACCGGTCCGTAAACGGGAATATAACATACAAAAACAAGCGAATATATCCGGCAGACCGTTCCGGAGCAGAACAATGAACATGAAATACATAACCTGCATATTACTTTCCGGCTTTACGGTCCTGTCCTGTAACAGCAACCCCGGCAGCGCCGACATCAGAGGCGTATGGGCCATTGATGATTACATCATCGAAAAGGAATCGGAAGCAGACAAAGCCATCTTACAGGAAGCCAAGGCTATGCTGAAGGAGAACAATAACAATGTTATGTATTTTTCGGACTCTCTGGCGGGCTCTATAATGCCTAACGGCGATACGCTCACACAATTCTCCTATAAAGTGGAAGGTGACAAGCTGGTGATCGGCGACGTTAGAAGCAATTTTAAGCTGAAAGATAAAAATACACTGCATATCTATGATAAAACTGTGGACCTGGTCGTACAGTTTAAAAGAGTGAAATAAAAATGTTAAAGCCTGTTTACATATTATTCCTGCTGTTGTATATCCTGCCTGCTGCAACAAGCAATGCGTTTAACGCCCGGTGGGACTGGTCGCATCCATTCAACGGCAAAGGTGACGAAATAGTCAGGAAAGTCCTTACGGACGACAATGGCAATGTATATACCTGGACCATAGCGGGCAGGGACAGCGTTACTTCCGGCGCCCTGGTCTATCCCCAGCTGGCCTACCGGAACCGTTACAGGATGATCCTCACCAAATACGATCCGCAGGGTATGGTAATACAGCAGTTGCACCTGCACCTTCCCCTGCCTGATACCGTCAGCTCGGATTATTACCTGGATATGGGTGATTTTGTAGTGGACAAAGAGGAAAACATCTATATTTCCGGGCGTACACTATACTCAAAGGTACAATTGAATAATACCCTCATTATAGACACCGCTTTGCAGGGTTATAAGCATTTCATCATCAAAGTGGACAAAAACAATGTGCTGCAGTGGAAACAGATCGCCAGGACCAGCAATACGCTGATGGATGAGCCTTCCCTGCTCGCTTTGGATAATCATAACCACCTGTATGTATTTGCCAATACCATGGCCAGCTACTACAGCTCCAATATCGGGTTTCCCAATTTTCCCATTACGACCAACAGCATCAGCACCCAGGATGTCTTTTACCTGGCCAAGCTCAACCGGCGTACGGGCGCGGTAGCCTGGTGCAAAAACTCCTATTACGGCTCACACACCACCCTGAACCAGTTGGTGGTGGACAACGATAATAATATTTACCTGAGCTACCAGGGCAACGGGTTTGACCTGAACGGTGCCTTCCAGAATATCTATGCCACCTCGGTCAGCTCACGTGTCCTTGTCAAGCTCGACAGCAATGCCTCTTTCATATGGGGTAACTGCTTCTCACCCGGACCGGCGCTGAGCTCCCTGCAAACTGACAGGGATAATAATATTTATGCCTGCGGCGCTTTTGCCAACGGGTCCGACACCCTTCATATCCTGGGCCGGGATTACCTGGTCAACAGCCGGAGAGCGGAAAACCTGGATGCCTCTTTCGTAGTAGCGCTCAGCCCGGACGGCACCACACGCTGGAAAGAAGTTTTCAATTATAATCACGTGACCTATCCTTCGTCTGCGCTCACAACGGATGAAAGCAAAAGCGTGTATTTCACCGTCCAGTTCAACGGCCGTTTATTCGTCCAGTCCGATACGGTGATCTCCAACCCGAACTATAAAAACCTGCTGACGGTATTACAACTGGACAGCACAGGCCTTTATAAAGGCTATCAAACGACAGGCTATATCACGCAGGCAGCTTCCTGGGGAAACAGCCTGGCCAGCGACGGCAGCGGCAATGTATATATCGGCGGAAGGTATGCTACAGACAATAATAACCTGGGCAATACTGCCATTATACTGGGAGACAGCACCTATTACTCCCAGGGAGGGCAGGACGGCTATATAGTGAAGCTACACACGGCTCCCCTCATTGACATCCTGCAGGTCTCTTCACTGGATATCTGTAACGGGGACAGCATCAGGGTGGTCTTCCGATACCAGGATACCATGTTTTCACCAACAACGGTCTTTGCATTGCACATGTCTGATGCCAACGGGGTATTTATCAACCCGCATATACTGGGCACAAGACCCTATAAAGCAGGAGGCCTGGATACTTTTTATATAAAACCGGAAAGAACACTGTCTGCTCCTGCACAATTCAGGTTAAAGGTCACGGCGGCACATCATAGATCCCTGCCTTATAAAGAGCCGCTGCAAATCAGCCCGCTGCCAGCCAAGCCATCCATTACTGCGGACGGTAACCGGCTCAGTTGCAGCATCAGCAATGTAAGCTACCAGTGGCTGCTGAACAGCACCCCCATTCCCGGGGCTACTCAACAGTGGTATGATGCGGTCACAGCGGGTATATACAGGGTAATTGTCACCAATACCGGCGGCTGCAGCAACAGCTCTAACAACCTGGATTTCACTCCTTCGTCTATAGCCGATCCCCTGTCCCACCGGTTGCATATAAGCCCTAACCCAGTATCGGACAGGCTCTACCTGCACGGCAATGAGAACTTTTCAAAATCAACTATAAGCATATATAATATTTCCGGTCAGCGATTACCGGGTATTCCTGTAAACACGGACCAAAGCCTGGATGTCAGCACGCTGCAACCCGGTGTATATTTCATAGAAATTGAAAATAAGGGACTTAAACTCAGGGGTAAATTTATCAAGTCTTAAACTTGTCGAAAATAATAAAGATGAAACTATTATTAGATAAAGCGCATATAGAAGGCATCAGGTACTACGATACCTGGATCAGGAACGGAGGCTATCAGAGTGTGGAAAAAGCATTGAAGATGACACCCGATGAGATCGTGGAAGAGGTTAAGAAGAGCGGGCTGAGAGGCAGGGGCGGCGCAGGCTTTCCTACAGGTATGAAATGGAGCTTCCTTGCCAAGCCGGAAGGCGTTCCCCGTCACCTGGTCTGCAATGCGGACGAATCGGAGCCGGGCACTTTCAAGGACAGGTACCTGATGGAATTTCTGCCGCATTTATTTATCGAAGGTATGATCATTTCCAGCTATGCCCTGGGCTCCAATCTTTCCTACATCTATATAAGGGGAGAATATGCCTGGATCCCGGACATCCTGGAGCAGGCCATAGCAGAAGCCAAAGCCAACGGCTGGCTGGGTAAGAATATCAAAGGTACAGGCTACGACCTGGAGATCTATGTGCAGAGAGGCGGCGGCGCATATATATGCGGGGAAGAAACCGCGCTGATAGAATCGCTGGAAGGCAAAAGAGGCAACCCGAGGATCAAGCCCCCTTTCCCTGCTATACAGGGACTGTGGATGCGTCCTACAGTGGTGAACAATGTAGAGACCATTGCGACCGTTTCACCCATAATTATGATGGGTGGTGAAGCATACGGGCAAATGGGCGTAGGCAGGAGCACCGGCACCAAGCTGATCTCGGCCTGCGGTAATATCAACAAGCCCGGCGTATATGAAATAGGATTTGACCTGTCTGTTGAAGAATTTATCTATTCAGACGAATATTGCGGGGGCATACCCAATGGCAAACGGCTTAAAGCCTGCATTCCCGGCGGTTCGTCAGTACCTATCGTACCGGCCAGCCTGCTGCTGAAGACCGCCAAGGGAGAGACCCGCCTGATGAACTATGAAAGCCTGGCGGACGGTGGCTTTGAGACCGGCACCATGCTCGGCTCCGGCGGATTTATAGTGCTGGATGAGGATCAATGCGTGGTACGCCACACGATGTCCCTGGCCCGGTTCTATAACCACGAATCCTGCGGGCAATGCAGCCCCTGCCGCGAAGGGACCGGATGGATGTATAAGATATTAAAGAGAATAGAGTACGGCCAGGGCGAGATGAAAGATATAGATCTGCTGTGGGATATACAAAGACGCATAGAAGGCAATACGATCTGTCCGCTGGGAGATGCCGCGGCATGGCCGGTGGCAGCCGCTATCCGTCATTTCAGGGATGAATTCGAGTGGCATATTACCCACCCGGAAGAAGCTCAGACCAGGAATTACGGGCTGGCCCATTATGCCGATCCCGTACATGTGCCTACTGTATAAGTAACACATTTATTATTTAATAAACTTTTAAGTTTTGTAAAGAGATACCTTACTTTTGTCGTAAGTTATCCGTTGAAATAGTTAATCAGATAACAATGGCTGATAATTTTAAAGTTACCATAGACAATATTACTATAGAAGTTCCTGCCGGGACCACGATCCTGCAGGCAGCGCGCCAGATAGGCGGGGAAGTAGCCCCTCCTACCATGTGCTACTATAGTAAACTGGAAGGCAGCGGCGGTAAATGCAGGACCTGTCTGGTGGAAGTATCCAAAGGCTCTGAAAAGGACCCGCGCCCGATGCCCAAGCTGGTGGCCAGCTGCCGTACGACAGTAATGGATGGTATGGAAGTGAGATCATGCACCTCGGAACGCGTCAGGGACGCCCGTGCCGGCGTTACGGAATTCTTACTCCTGAATCACCCCCTGGACTGCCCGGTATGCGACCAGGCCGGGGAATGCCATTTGCAGGACCTGAGCTATGAGCATGGCCGGGAAGGCACCCGCACCGAATTTACACGCAGAACATTTGAACCCGAAGATATCGGCCCTTATATCCAGTTGCATATGAACCGCTGCATACTGTGCTACCGCTGCGTATATACTGCAGAGCAGCTCACACAGCAGCGCGAGCATGGCGTCCTGGACAGGGGAGACCACGCAAGGATATCTACCTGCATCAGCAAGGCATTAACGAATGACTTTATAGGCAATGTGATCGATGTATGCCCGGTGGGCGCCCTGACCGACAAGACTTTCCGCTTCAAAAACCGGGTATGGTTCACCAAGCCTGTGGACGCGCACCGTAGCTGCTCCAATCCCCAATGCTGCGGAGAAGTAAGGCTCTGGATGCGGGGAGAGGAAGTGTACCGCGTTACGGCACGTAAGGATGAATGGGGTGAGGTAGCCACTGCTTCCAACGGCGAAACGGGATGGATCTGTAATGAGTGCAGGTTTGAGAAGAAACAGGTAAGCGACTGGGTCATAGAAGGCCCGACAGTGGTGAACCGTCACAGCGTCATATCACAGGGCCAGTATGCCGGCAATGTCGGCACTAGGCCGGGGCAGCCTACCTTAATTGAGGCGATCATGGGCCGTAAGCCTAAATATTTACTGGATATTCACGAGGTAAGCGGGGTCAATCCCCAGGATAAGGAATTCAGCAGGATACCCGGGCCGGCGCATTCTGATGATTTTGACAAAAAGTGACGCTCCTGAGGCAACAGCATCATACCATAAATAAAAGAAGAAGATTATAAACAATGCATTTATTAAATATAGATACTTTTTTTATCATTGAAAAAGTCGTACTTGTACTGGTATTAGTACTTGTTGCATTCGGGGTAGCCGCCTATGCCACGTGGGCGGAACGTAAGGTCGCCGCGATCATGCAGGACCGTATCGGTCCGCTGAGGGCAGGCCCGTTCGGTTTGCTGCAGCCGCTGGCGGACGGCGGCAAGCTTTTCTTCAAGGAAGAGATCAATCCTGACCGCTCCACCAAATGGATATTTATGCTGGCTCCCGCGGCCTTTATGGTTGTGGCGCTGATGGCCTGTGTGATCACGCCCTGGGGACCAAGCTTCACGATGAACATCGGCGGTACGATCCGTACCATTGACCTGCATGTCGCGGATGTCAATGTCGGTGTGCTGCTGGTCTTTGCCATTGTCAGCGTCGGCTTGTACGGCATTATGCTGGGCGGATGGGCTTCCAATAACAAATTCTCCCTGCTGGCGGCTATCCGGGCGGCCTCCCAGGCCATCTCCTACGAGCTGGCATTAGGACTGAGCCTGATAGCCCTGGTAATGATGTCCGGCACGTTGAGCCTGAAAGAGATCGTGGAAGCGCAGAAAGGTTTCTGGGATGGCAGTTACTTTACCTGGAATGTCTTTAAGCAGCCGCTCGGCTTCGTGATCTTCTTTGTATGCGCGCTGGCGGAGCTGAACCGCGCACCCTTTGATATGCCGGAATCTGAAAGTGAGCTGAACACCGGCTACCTGCTGGAATACTCTTCCATGAAGCAGGGGATGTTCATGTTCGCTGAATATATCAACCTGTTCTTTACGTCCGTGCTGCTGTCCACCCTGTATTTCGGCGGGTATAACTTCCCGTTCATGGATGTGGTAGCGGCCGCTGTACCCGGATGGGTATTTTCACTGATCTGCTTTGGCGCCTTAATGACCAAAGCCGTAGGATTCATATTATTTATCATGGCGCTCAGGTGGACCCTGCCGAGATTCCGTTTTGACCAGGTGCTGAAGCTGGGCTGGACCGGGCTGATACCGCTGGCCCTGGTAAACCTGCTCATTACCGGAGCCATTATCGTATTTTTAAATTAACAACAGGCATCAGTCCCCGGACTGTGACTCATAAAAGACTTATAATTATGCAATTGACCAACCGTTCTGTAGCTGTAGACAGAAGCCCGATGACGCTCAGGGAGAGAATATACCTCCCCGCGGTGCTGGGTGGTTTGAAAATTACATTGGGACACGCTGTAAAGACTATTTTCAAAGGTGCCCCTACCACCAATTACCCGAAAGAAAAAAGGCCTTTCAGCCCCGTCTTCAGGGGACTGCACATCCTGAACAGGGATGAGGAAGGCAGGGAACGCTGCACGGCCTGTGGGCTATGCGCCCTGGCCTGCCCGGCAGAAGCCATTACCATGGAAGCGGCCGAAAGGAAGAAAGGCGAAGAGCACCTGTACAGGGAGGAGAAATATGCCGCCAGGTACGAGATCAATATGCTGCGCTGCATTTTCTGCGGCTATTGTGAAGAAGCCTGCCCCAAGGATGCCATCTATTTAACGGAAACAGTGATGCCGGCCTCTTACAAAAGGGACTTTTTTATCTATAAGAAAGAGGACCTCCTGATCACCCGGGAGCAGATTGACGAAAGAAAAGCCAAACAACAACACCGGTAATTATCATCACCGGTGCTTTTATCTTTTAAATAATTTAATCAATAATGTCTGTCAACGAAATATTATTCTGGATACTCTCGGTTCTTGCCCTCTCCTGTGCCCTGGGGGTCATATTCAGCAGGAATCCGGTAAATAGCGTATTATTCCTGATCGCCACCTTTTTCACTATCAGCGGTCATTATATATTGATGAATGCCCAGTTCCTGGCCATTGTCAACATCATCGTGTATGCGGGCGCCATTATGGTGCTTTTCCTCTTCGTGATCATGCTGATGAACCTCAACTCCGATACGGAGCCGCAGAAAAGCAGGCTGATACAATTTGCTGCCGTCTTAAGCGGGGGCGCCCTGTTCCTGGTATTCATAGCCGCCCTGAAAACGGCCTCCGTCAATTATACCGGCGTAGTGGAAGCAGGTGGCGATATAGGCCTGGTGCAGCACCTGGGCAAAGTGCTTTTCAATGAATATGTGCTGCCGTTCGAGATCAGCAGCGTGCTCTTCCTGAGCGCTATGGTAGGCGCCATGGTGCTGGGCAGAAGAGAAGATAAGCAGGTAATAGACACTCACAGCAATTCCTAAAACGATTTAAACACTCACATATGCCGTTTCAATATTATTTATTTTTAAGCCTTGCCCTCTTCTGCATCGGTGTTACAGGCGTGCTGATGCGCAGGAACGCCATTATCGTATTTATGTGCATTGAGCTGATGCTGAATGCCGTCAACCTCCTGATGGTAGCATTGAGCAAAATGTTCGGGGTAGCAGACGCGCAGATCTTTGTATTTTTTATAATGGTGGTAGCCGCCGCGGAGGTCGCTATAGGCCTTTCCATCATTGTCATGGTGTACAGGAAAATACAATCCGTGGATATTAATATCCTCAACAGGCTGAAGAATTAATCATTTAAACGTTTTTATTTACTTATTGAATAATATATGACACAATTAGTTTACTTAGTTCCATTATTACCCCTGATCGGTTTCCTGATCAACGGTCTGTTATGGAAAAGTATGCCCCGGAAAACTGCCGGCATCCTGGCCAGCGGAGTGATGCTCCTGGCCTTTGCCCTGTCGGTGGGAATATTTTTCGAAGTAAAGAACAACCCGGGTTACGGAACTGTGGTTACATTGTTTGACTTCATACAATCAGGGGCCCTTTCCCTGCCCTTCGCGTTCCAGGTGGACGAGCTGTCCTCCTTATTCCTGCTGATCATTACGGGTATAGGCTTCCTGATCCACCTGTATTCTACAGCCTATATGCACGATGATCCCGGCTATGTGAAATATTTTGCCTATCTCAATTTTTTCGTCTTCTCCATGCTGCTGCTGGTGCTGGGCGCCAATTATGCCATCATGTTCATCGGCTGGGAAGGCGTAGGGCTGGCCTCCTACCTGCTGATAGGATTCTGGTTTAAGAATAAGGATTATACCAACGCCTCCAAAAAAGCGTTCATCATGAACCGTATCGGCGATCTCGGGTTCCTGGTCGGTATGTTCCTCGTTATCTATCATTTCGGTACCCTGGCCTACAGCGACCTGTTCATGCAGTTTGCAGACGGCGTGCCCGCCAATGTATCGCAGGGTGTCATCAATGCTATCTGCATCTGCTTCTTTATCGGCGCGATGGGTAAATCCGCCCAGATACCTTTATATACCTGGCTGCCGGATGCCATGGCCGGCCCTACCCCTGTGTCAGCCCTGATACATGCCGCCACAATGGTAACGGCCGGTATCTATATGATAGCCCGCAGCAATATCATGTATAACCTGGCGCCACTGGCGCAGAATATGATAGCGATCATCGGTATTGCCACCGTTTTACTGGCGGCTTCCATAGCTATTAAGCAGAACGACATCAAAAAAGTGCTGGCCTACTCTACGGTAAGCCAGCTCGGCTATATGTTCCTCGCGCTGGGCGTGGGCGCTTATGTGGGCGCTATCTTCCACGTGATGACGCACGCTTTCTTCAAAGCGCTTCTATTCCTGGGCAGCGGCTCCGTTATTCACGCTATGGGCGGCGAGCAGGATATGAAATTCATGGGAGGCCTGGGCAGGAAAATGAAGATCACGCAATTTACATTCCTGATCGGATGCCTGGCCATAGCTGGCGTACCGATGTTCTCCGGCTTCTTTTCCAAAGACGAGATACTCGCTGCAGCCTATATGAAATCCCCTGTGCTGTACGCGCTGGGCATCGCGGGCGCTATGATGACCGCTTTCTATATGTTCAGGGCCTATTTCCTGACCTTTACAGGTGCTTTCAGGGGTACGCACGAGCAGGAGCATCATCTTCACGAAAGTCCTGCCGCTATGACCATTCCGCTGATCGTACTGGCGGTGCTGGCTGTTGTCGGCGGCTATGTCGGCTTACCTGCCGTCATTACGGAAAATCACCTGCTGGGCCGCTACCTGTCCCCCGTGGTCACCAATAACCTGGCTTCCGGGCACCTGTCGCACAGTACGGAATGGGTATTGATGGGCATATCGGTAGCAGCCGTAGCGCTGATGATCTTCCTGGCTTACAGCACCACCAAGAAAGGCACGTTTAAGGAGCCTTCCGGCTTAGGCAAGGTGCTGGCCAATAAATGGTATGTGGACGAAATTTATAATGCGCTGATCGTAAAGCCGCTGAAGCACATCTCCCTGCTCTTAGACAGGTATGTGGAACGCTGCGGTATAGACGGCATCGTCAACGGCGTAGGCAGGCTGGTACAATGGAGCGGTGGTAAGATCAGGCTCCTGCAGAACGGCCAGGTAGGTGTGTACATCTTTGGTATGGTGCTGGGCATCATACTGCTGTTAATAGTAGGACTGCTGTTTTTATAAGCAGCACGCAGCGTGTGTTGTAGGAAGGAAAGAAACTTTTAAAAATATTCAATAGACAAATACATAACAATGTTATTAGTATTACTCATTATAGTACCTGTCTTATTAGGAGCCCTTACCTTTACGGCCAAAGCCGAAGGGGTTGCCAGGAATGCAGGCCTGTTCTCATCATTCATCAGCCTGGTCCTGTCGGGTATCGTTGCCAGCAATTACCTGGTCGGGACGGCCCAGGATTTCTCAGCGAACTGGATGCCGGCCCTGGGCGCTAAGTTCGCGCTGCATGCCAATGGCACCGCCGTCCTGATGGTCCTGCTGACTGCCATCGTATTTGTGCTGATCTTTTTATCGCAACGTAATAAGCCTGTTGAAAATGAGCACCGCTTTTACGGCCTGATGCAATGGGCACAGGCGGGACTGGCCGGAGTGTTCCTGGCGGACGACCTGCTGCTGTTTTACTTCTTCTGGGAGCTGGCGCTGATACCTGTATATTTTCTCTGCTCCCAGTGGGGCGGTGAAAAAAGGATCAAGGTCACTTTCAAATTTTTCATTTATACATTCTTAGGCAGCCTGTTCATGCTGGGGGGCATCATTTACCTTTATACGCTCAACCCCAGCAAATCATTCGACCTGACCAGCATGATGACCACGGGCAACGGGCTGAGCGCCTGCTCCCAGCAGATACTGTTCTGGGCCTTTTTCATTGCCTTTGCCATCAAAATGCCGATATTTCCTTTTCATACCTGGCAGCCGGACACTTATGAGCAGTCATCCACGCCCATCACGATCGTGTTAAGCGCCCTGATGGTCAAAATGGGACTGTTCGCCACCGTCAAATGGGTGATCCCGGTATTCCCGCAGGGCGTAGCATTCTGGACGGATACGGTGATCATCCTGAGCCTGGTCGGCCTGGTATATGCTTCTTTGCTGGCTACCATCCAGACGGATATTAAACGCCTGATCGCCTATTCTTCCATAGCGCATATAGCCCTGATGAGCGTGGGCATCTTCGCCCATACGGACATCGCGCTGAACGGCCTGATCGTACAGATGTTCAACCACGGCATTAACATCACGGGATTATGGCTGATCGTCCATATGATCGAGAAGCGTTACGGCACACGCAACCTGAACGAGCTGGGTGGCCTGGCTAATAATGCCCCGAAGCTGACCATAGCCCTGGTGATCATTGCCTTTGCCAATATCGCCCTGCCGCTGACCAACGGCTTTGTAGGAGAATTTATGCTGTTCCATGGTATTTTCCAGAGCGCCAATCCGCACCACATCGCCTATATGGTCATCGCCGGTCTGGGTGTGATCCTGGGGGCTGTATATACACTGAATATGGTGCAGAAGGTCGCTTACGGGGATAAGCATATCGAGGGCGTGCAGGATGTTAGCGGTAATGAATGGATCGCCCTGGTGGCCGTTATCGTGCTGATCATAACACTGGGTGTGTATCCCGGGCTGCTCTACGGCTTTTTACCTGCCTGAGCTACCCGGTAAATATTTGGAAACTAAATTGTAAAAGAAAAACAGGCCCTTCAGCAGGGTTGTATATAAATAGCGTATGAAACCACTTATTGCTTCTGCATTATTCGGTATTTTAATGATGTTTGCCGCACTGACAGTAAAAGAAAGGCGCTCTTTCAGCGTATTTGCGCTGGTGTTGCTGGCATTACTGACAGGCATTAATATCTGGGAGCTGGCAGAAACCCGGCAGGCGCTCAGCTCCAATAATATGGGCGGGGTCTATTTCTTTAAGAATATGGTCAAGGTCGATGCCTTCAATCTCTGGTTCAACACCCTGATGTCTGCGCTGACGCTGCTATATGTGGGGCTGATGCACAGGAATATAGAAAGGGTGGGCCTGCACGTGGGAGAATACTACGCCCTGATCTTCTTTATCCTTTCCGGCATCTACCTGATGAGCACCTTTAATAACCTGCTGATCCTCTTCCTGGGCATAGAGCTGATGTCTATACCGCAATACATACTGGCAGGCAGCGACAAGCGGAATCTCAAATCATCGGAGGCCTCGCTGAAATACTTCCTGATGGGCGCTTTCTCCACCGGCATACTCCTGATGGGGATGGCATTGCTGTACGCAGCGCTCCGCACCTTCAACATCGAACAGTTCAACTTCTCCATGCTGGGCTCCAATACCATACTGGCCGTAGCAGGTATCATCCTGATGATCATCTCCTTCGGGTTTAAGGTTTCTGCGGCTCCCATGCACTTCTGGACCCCCGATGTGTACGACGGCGCCCCTACACCTTTCACAGCCTTTATGGCTACGATCGTGAAAGTGGCTATCTTCTTCGGCTTCCTGTCCATTTTCAAGAACGCGTTCTATACCCTGCAGGGCACCTGGGCACTCGTATTGGGCATCATAACGGCGCTCACGCTGATCATCGGTAACCTGACCGCCGTATTCCAGCAAAGCGTCAAGCGGATGCTGGCCTACTCTTCCATAGCGCAGGCAGGATTTATGCTGTTTGCCATAATTGCCAGCAATGCCATGGCCTCCAAAGGCATCCTGGTCTATGCCGTGGCCTATTCCGTAGCAACGCTGGGTCTCTTTGCCGTACTGGCCAAAATGAAAGATTATACCTATGATGGCTTTAACGGCCTTGCCAAAACACACCCTTACCTGGCCGCCGCCGCCGCCGTATTCCTCTTATCCCTGGCCGGCATCCCGGCTACGGCAGGATTTATGGCCAAATATTATATGATAGCCGCCCTGATAGAAGATGGCTATTTCATCTGGCTGGTCATCCTGGGACTGCTGATGGCTGCAGTGAGCGTATATTATTACTTCAAGGTGATCATGGCCATGTACTTCCGGGAAGGCACCCCTGAGCTGGCCCACCCTGTGACCGTGGCTGACAAGATCCTGCTGGGCATATGCGTAGCGCTGGTATTCGCCCTGGGCATCCTTCCGGATATGCTGCTGAGCTGTATTTAACAAACTTTATCTTGTTATAACATAACGTAAGTTAATAAAATTATTATCTTTGTTACCCTGTTTTGACCTGTATGTTCAGGCCGGAACAGGGTTTTAAAATAAAAATATTATGTCGACACTTTGGTTCAGAAGAAGCAATAAAGGTATCCAGACCGATACTAAAGAGAAAAAAGAAACCCCCGACGGGTTATGGCATAAATGCTCGGAATGCCGTACCACCATCACACAGCAGGAGCTGGCGGACAATATGTATATCTGTCCCAAATGCGACTACCACAACAGGATCAATGCGAAAGAGTACTTTGAGATATTATTTGACGATGGCGCCTTCACCGAATTATTCGAAAATATCAGGGCCATTGATAAGCTGGGCTTCGTAGATGTCAAGCCCTACAAGGACAGGCTGGTAGCAGCCCAGAAGTCAACCGGCCTCGGTGATGCTATGACGGTAGGCGTCGGTAAGCTGGACGGCCGCGACCTGGTGATCGCCTGCATGAACTTCAATTTCATAGGCGGATCTATGGGTTCCGTAGTAGGCGAAAAGATAGCCCGTGGCATAGACTATGCCATACAACACAAGCTGCCCTTTATGATCATTTCCAAATCCGGCGGCGCGCGGATGATGGAATCCGCATTCTCCCTGATGCAGATGGCCAAAACCTCGGCCAAGCTGACACAGTTGTCCAAAGCCGGTCTGCCTTATATCTCCTTTATGACAGACCCCACTACGGGAGGCGTAACCGCATCGTTTGCCATGCTGGGCGATATCAATATCGCAGAGCCTAAGGCATTAATAGGCTTTGCAGGCCCTAGGGTCATTAAGGAAACGCTTAAAAAAGACCTGCCTCCTGGCTTCCAGCGTTCGGAATTCCTGCTGGAGCATGGGTTCCTGGATTTCGTGGTAAACCGCAAAAACCTGAAGACCGAGCTCAGCCACTGCCTGACCTGGTTCATGGAAGGAAAAAAATAATAATCTTATACGATAAAACGCCCGCTGACAGCGGGCGTTTGTAATAGTAGTATCAGCCCTGGCAGTTATCCCGGAAGCGATATTCCCGGCCCTAGGATAATACCCTGCACCTTTCTTTCCGCTGATGGTCTCAGGCAGCTCCGTAACGAATTCAATGATACGCGGCATTTCTAAAGCGCTATATGAGCCGCCGTATATTCAAACAGGCTGTCCGCGGCCTGCTGTGACGCATCAAAATCCTTATTACATTCCCCGCCGGCAATCCCGGCAGACAGCTATACAGGTCCGGATAAATAAAAACAATAGAAGGCTTGATTGATATTTGTTTATTTTTGCGGTCAATTAAAAACTGCATATGTTTAAAAAGTATCTTACAACACTCTTTTGCTGCATGGTATGGCTGTGTGTGCCGGAAGTAAGGGCTTCCCACCTGGTAGGCGCCGATATTATCTACAAATGCCTGGGCAACAATCAATATGAGCTGACCTTCGTGCTGTACCAGGACTGCCTGACCTGGGAGCAACAGTCGGCCATCGGCCAGGACGCGCCCCTGAAATTCGGCATCTTTACCGGCTCTGATAAAAGCCTTTTCTTTCATGAAGGCGCTATTTACGATTACACGGAAGAATCCATCGTCAGCGAATTTACCAATGAGTGTATCAACAATATCCCGGCTACCTGCCTGCAGCAGCAATCCTTCAAGACCATCGTCACGCTGCCGCCGAACAGTACCGGCTACCGCGTCATTTACCAGAGATGCTGCAGGAACCAGAACATCACCAATATCATCTTCTCAGGTAATGTAGGCGTGTCCTGCTTTGTGGATATCCCACCAAGCCCATCCGGGAATTGTGTCAATAACAGCGCGGTATTCAGGAACTTCCCTCCTCAGATCATCTGCCTGAACAATCCTTTCCGGTATGATTTCTCCGCAGCAGACCCGGACGGCGACTCCCTTAGCTACAGGCTGTGCGATGCCTATCCCGGCGCATCACCGCAGCGTCCCATCCCCGAAGGGCACCAGATGGAAGTCCCTCAAAATCCTATTGACTATATGCCGCCCTATTCCGCCAATAATCCTGTTAACGGCAATCCCGGCATTACCATTCACCCGGTAACCGGCATACTCAGCGGCACACCTTCCGAAGACGGGCGCTATGTAGTGACCGTATGTGTGGATGAGTGGAGGAACGGCATGGTCATCAATACCATATCCCGGGATATACAACTGACCATCACCAACTGCTCCAGGACCACCTACGCCGATATGCCAAGCTGGGGAAAGGGGGACAAGGCGGATATTTATACCATTGAATGCCACTCTAATACCGTAGCCTTCAGAAATACCAGCTATGGTGGATTCGCTTACTTATGGAAATTCGGGTATGGAAACGCCACTTCCACGGAATTCGAGCCTACCCATACCTACCCCGATAAAGGCATCTATGAGGTTACGCTCATCGTCAACCCGGGCACTACCTGCGTGGACAGCATCAAAAAATTGGTGTATATCAATCCCTCCATGGAGGTGGATTTTACAACAGACGGCAATTTATGCCCCGGCACACCGCTGCACTTTCAATCGGTGGTATCTTCCAAGGGAGATTCCATTAAAACATATAACTGGTTCTTCGACAGGGCCGGGACACTCTCGGGCGCTCCGTCCGCCACCTTCACCTTCCCGGCTCCGGGAGGAGAAAAGCAGGTGACCCTCGTGACGGAATCCTACCTCGGGTGTGTGGACACCGTCTCCAAGATATTACCTATAGATCATATTGAGGTATATGCCGGGTCAGACACGGTACTGGTAAAGAATTATCCCTACCGCTTCAATGGCAGGGGCGCAGAAAGCTACCGGTGGGAGCCTGAAACATACCTCAGCGATCCCTTCAGCCCCCAGCCTACGGTCACATTCCCCGATTCCGGGACCTATGTATATTACCTGCACGGCAATAATGCCTCAGGATGCGAGGATGTGGACACGATCGTGATCAGGGTGGCATTATATCCGCATATGTTCCTGCCTAACGCTTTTTCTCCCAACGGTGACGGCCTGAATGACGTCCTGAAACCGGAGATCATAGGATATGCGCTGGTCAATACTTTCGAGGTTTTTGACAGGTACGGTCAATTGGTGTACAAATCCGCCAACAATAACAATTTCGGCTGGGACGGCACCTACCTCGGCCGCCCTGCGGATGTCGGGGTATATTTTTACAGGGTCACCTATACCGATCCGTTCTCAGCAGAACGGCACGTTAAAACCGGCGATGTTACGCTGATACGGTAACCTTTATACGTTTTACCGGCTATCTATATGTAAGCAATAAAGCCATCATATGAAAGCTGTAAGGATAAGCTACAAAATATGATAGAGCGTCCTCACCTCCGTCCGGAATGACCAGGCAGGCTATAGTATTTGTAACAGCGAAAACGTTCTCTGACTCATAAAGAGCATACCTCCGGCGAAACGTATCTGTAATAACAGGTTATTTCCTGTAAGCAGATATTCATTTAAGCTTTAACCTCAACAGGCCTGCGATATATTCAGTATAGACCGCGGGCCTGTGGCTTTTCCGGACCGGCGACCCGGCAAGGCAATATCTGTGCTATTAACATTTCAAACAAGCTGACGGACGTATCTTTACAATCCGTTGCTACCGTTATAAACGGGTAATGACTATATTTGTATTCTAACCTGAAGCATAAATAAACTATGACATTTCCCAGATTTAAGAAGAAAACAACCCAAAATAAAAATAAGCATACGCTCAGGCGCCTGGTCAGATGTTCTGAACGCCATCTGAATTCGGCTTACTGCGATACCGAATCCGGCACCCCGAAAGATAATGACAAGCAGGCGGTACAACTGACACAGAAGGATATCTCCAATATACTCATTGACATATCCATGAAAGAGCTGTACAACCAGGGCGATAAAAGAGAGCTCCGGCTGGTAGAGGATATCCTGACACCAAACAAGATAAAATTTTCAAACGAGCAAAGCCTGGAATCCTATTGGGACATCATTACCAATTCGGGATTTGTAAAGCCGAGCATTGGCTTTGGCAACAATGGTAAGGTAAGCCTGTCCAAGGCCGGCTTCGACCTTATGAATCAATTCGGCAGCTATATGGACTTCTTAAGGGCGCAGGAGCCTCCCCGTGCAGGCAGCATACCCAATCCGCAGCTACAGCCGCCATCCAACACGCCCCCGAAAGACGCCGGCAAAGACCAGCCGGAAGAAGATGGGGATTATTATGACCAATAAGAGAGACAGCGGTGTCCGCCGCATATAAAATGAACAAAAGACCGGGAGATATGCTCCTGGTCTTTTAATGTATAGCTTAAGTCCTGATAGCTCAGCAACTATCTTTTCCGCATATGATAATACATCTGGTCCCTGGGCCTGGCAGCAGGCTCATAAACCCGGAGCTTCTCCCTGGTCAGCCTGTGAATTTCCCAGGTGTACATATACTGGTTGTCTGCTGTATCTCTTATAGCTATATTCAGCAGGGTCACCATGTTCCCGGAATCATTCACCTCGCTCAGGGTCCAGTTGCCGGTCAGGTCCTCTTCCGTTTCATTATTATGCCATGTGATATGCCCGTTTTCATAGAAGGTAACGGCATACATCTTCCACCTGTGGATAACGCTCTGCCTGCCGGTCCATGGACCTTTAAGCACTTCGTCAAACACCCAAGTGCCCGCCAGCTTTTCCTCCTTCCTGTCCAGTCGGTATTTGGTACAGGAGAACAGGCAGCACGACAAGATAATCCCCAGACAGGTAAAAAAAATTCTCTGTTTCATACGCTGATCCGATTTGAGCATCATAATATTTTCTTTAAGATGCCCTGATGATAAAGATACGGCATTTCCCGGATATATACATCCCGGGCTGCCGCGCCGGCCGCTCATCGCAGCAATACATGCCTGTCCGCATCCAGCCGCAGCAATATAAAGATGAATATGCTGAACGACAGCAGGGAAGTGCCGCCATAGCTCAGCATCGGCAGCGTGATACCGATCACGGGCGCCAGTCCCATGGTCATAGAGAGGTTAATGGCAAAGTGGAAGAACAGCACGGAAGCCACACAATAGGCGTATATCCTGCTGAAGCCGGACCGCTGCCGCTCCGCCAGGTGTATGATCCGCAGCATCAGCGCCAGGTACAGCAGCACCAGCACGGAGCTGCCTATGAACCCGAACTGCTCTCCTATCCCGCAGAAGATAAAATCCGTATGCTGCTCCGGTACGTAGGAATACTTGGTCTGGGTACCATTTAAGATACCCTTGCCTATAAAGCCGCCCGACCCGATGGCTATCTTGCTCTGTCGCACATTATAATCCGCATCCTTCTTGGCTTTCCGGCCCGGTCTCTGGAATTCCTGAGGCACATCCTGGCCCAGCATGGAATAGATCCTTTCCACCTGGTAAGGCTGCATGACCTTTGTAAAAACGTAAGGCACCAGCACATTGCTGAACAGCACGGAAAACAGCCAGCCGCCGATCACGAATATCAATACGATACGCTGCCGTATGATAGTCCGCCTGTACAGCAGACCGACCAGTATAAATACAACGGTGATGATGATAAACAACGGCAACTGCTCGACCAGCAGGGTACCCAGCACCAGCCCGACCATAGAAAAAGCCAGCACCAGGATGATATTAGGCAGCCCTTCCCGGTACATCGGCAAAAAGAACGCGAAGTACACCAGCGCCAGTCCCGTTTCATTCTGCAGGATAATGAGCATACAGGGCAGCAGCACAAGGGCAGCAGCTATCAGCCGGTCCTTCAGCGTGTCAAACTTCGTATCGCCTGCAGAAAGAAAGCGGCTTAAAGCCAAAGCCGTGAATATCTTACAGATTTCCCCCGGCTGGAAAGTGAAGCTGCCGAATTTAATAAAGCTGTGCGACCCCTTCACTTCCGAAGCGAAGACAAACGTCAGCAGCAGGAGCACAATGCCCAGCAGGTAGCTGAAATAAGACACCGCGTAAAAGAACTTGCTGTCCGTAAAGATGATGATCATACCCAGGAACAGGGAAATGCCCAGCCAGGTAAGCTGCTTCATATGGCTCTTGGTGGCATCGAAGAACGGATCGCTGAAGCTGCTGTATTCCGAAGTGTACACAGCCATCACACCGATCAGTACGATGAAAATATACAGGAAAAAGGTAGTCCAGTCCAACCTGCTGCCCAATGATTTTCTGGCTAAACTCATATATATCTTTAATTTTTTTAGTCTAAATATTCAGGTCGTTTCAGGTCGTAATATTTCTTACGGGTATCCAGGTGGTAATACTTATTCAGGATCCTTTCCACTATCACGGTATCCTGCACCCTTCTCATACTGTCCCTGGTGCGCTGGTCCGCCGTTCTCAGCAGGTCTCTTATCCTGTCCCTGACACGGTTCAGGGAATCGATCGTATAGATATATTTCTTGATGGTGTTCCCGTTCACCATACGGTCTTCCAGCGGCTTTCTCTTCACGGTATCCGTCAGGTATTTTTCCATCAGCAGGCTGGCTACCGGACCGGCCCAGGTGGCGCCGTAACCGGAGTTCTGCACGATCACCGCTATCGCTATCTTGGGATCATCCGCCGGGGCAAAGCATACGAACACGGAATGGTTATCCAGCTTTACCCGCTGCCCGTGTATGCTGGCATAGTTCTCGGCCGTTCCTGTTTTTGAAGCCACGTTAAAGCCATCCAGCTTCGCCACTCTTCCCGTGCCGCTTACTGTCACATCTACCATCCCGTTGATAATAGCGTCATAGGCCTCTTTGGAAACATGCGTCAGGGCGTCGATGCGCTGGTTGTATTTTTTCAGCATCTCATGATCCTTATCACCGCCGATACTTTTCACAAAGTGAGGAATATAGTAATACCCCCGGTTGGCGATCATACACATCGCGTTCGCCATCTGGATCGGGGTCACCGTAACCTCTCCCTGCCCCATTCCCATGAATGTAAGCTGGCAACTGTTCCAGTGATTGTTATACAGCTTATTGAAAAAGACGGAATCAGGGATTATGCCGGGATATTCACCGGTAATATCGATGCCCAGCGTCACTCCGAACCCGAAGGTATTCATATAATCGTGCCAGTGCTGCAGGCCGTTCTTGACATTCCCGAACTGCTTGGCGTCCACGATCAGCCGCTGAAGGTGACAGAAATAGGAGTTGCAGGAATTGGCCAGCGCCACCCTCATATTGGCGGCGTGCCCTGCATTGCTGTGCGTACAGCCTATCCTTTTACCACACTGGTAATAGCCCCCGGCACATCCCAGTCCGAAAGCCGGTGTGATCACCCCGAGATCAAGCGCTACCAGACCCGTAATGGGCTTGAAGGTGGACCCCGGAGGATAGGTGGCCTGCGTGGCCTTGTTAAACAAAGGACGCGTATACTCCTGGTACAGCTTGCTGTAATTCCTGGACAGGTCGGCGCCGGTCAGCAGGTTGGGATCATAGGAAGGTGAAGATACCATGGTAAGTATGCCGCCGGTCTTGGGATCTATCGCCACCACGCTGCCTATCTTTCCCTGCATGAGCTTCTCCCCGTATGCCTGCAGCTCCGCGTCCAGGTACAATTCCAGTGTTTTTCCCGCGATGGCAGGCGTGTCCAGCTGGCCGTTCCTGTAAGGGTCCTGCGGCCGGTTATAAACGTCCCGCACCCAGTATTCAATGCCTCTCTGGCCTCTCAGCACTTCCTCGTACACGCCTTCCAGGCCGTTGATGCCCACATAATCGCCCTGCCGGTACGATGCGTAGCGCTCCATCTCCAGGCGGGCCGGGGAAATTTCATTGACATACCCGAAGATATGACCGCCTATACCCATAGGATACCGCCTCTGGGTGCGCTGGATAATTTCAAAGCCGTTAAAAAGGTAGAGATTCTCCTGGATACGGGTATTCTGCTCAGGACTGAGGGAAGCGATGAACACGCTCGGTCTCCTGTCGCCGTTCTTTTTGATGATCTTGGCAATCGATTTGATAAAATCATCCTCGGTCATATTCATCACCCTGCAGAAAAGCGCCGTGTCCAGGTCCTTTAATTTATTGGGTGTGACCTGCAGGTCATAAGCGATATCATTGATAAGCAGGTTGCGGCCTTTCCTGTCCAGCATTTCTCCCCTGGCCGGATACACGATCTTCTTATATATAGCCTGGTCATCCGCAAGTATCTTGTACTTATCATCCATTATCTGCAGTGTAAACAGCCTCACAATGATCACGAGTGCCATGACCACAAACAAAGCCCTGACCAGTATGGATCTAGGATGTATATTGGTATTTTCCGCCATTATTCTCTATGCTTAAAACTATCAGCAGCAAAGATATTTGTTATTTATACAATAGCATAGGCAGGTTGTGAAAATTCTATCAAAAAAATAAAAATATCATTCCGCCTTACCGGACTCCCCGTCCGGCTGCCCTGCCCGTAAATATGAACGGCCCTTAAGGATATAATAAAATTCAGGAAATAGCCGAATTAAATTTAATTTTGTAGCTATATAGTAATAGTACATGATAGAAAACAAAAATATAATTCAGAAGGATGTCAGGGCCGTATTGGTAGGATTGATACAGAAAAACCAGACAGAGACCCAATTGATGGAATTCCTGGACGAGCTGTCCTTCCTGGCGCTCACTGCGGGAGCCATCACCGAAAAGATATTTTTCCAGAAGCTCCCGCATCCCGATAAGCGTACCTATGTCGGTAAGGGTAAGCTGGAAGAGATCACGACTTATTGCAAGATCCACCAGATAGAGCTTATTATTTTTGATGATGAGCTCAGCGGCTCCCAGCTAAGCAATATAGAAAAGGAAACCGGCGTCAAAACGATCGACCGTTCCGACCTGATACTGGACATCTTTGCCAGGAGGGCCAAAACGGCGCAGGCCAAAACACAGGTAGAGCTCGCGCAATACCAGTACATACTTCCCCGCCTCCGGGGTATGTGGACCCACCTGGAACGCCAGGGTGGCGGGATAGGCAGCAGGGGACCGGGAGAAACGGAGATAGAAACGGACCGGAGGATCGTAAAGGATAAAATTTCCCTGCTCCGGAAACGACTCGCGGAAATAGATAAGCAGGCCACCACACAACGTAAGGAGCGCGGAGAATTCATACGCGCCTCGCTGGTGGGCTATACCAACGTAGGTAAAAGCTCTATCATGCGCATCCTCAGCAAGGCGGATGTCTTCGCGGAGGATAAGCTGTTCGCCACGCTGGATACCACTACCCGGAAAGTAGTGTTCGACAGAACACCTTTCCTGCTGAGCGATACCGTTGGTTTTATCAGGAAGCTGCCGCATCACCTGGTGGAAAGCTTTAAAAGCACCCTGGATGAGGTCAGGGAAGCCGATATCCTCCTGCACGTCATAGACATTTCCCATCCGCAGTACGAGGACCAGATAGCAGTGGTAAACAAGACGCTGCAGGAGCTGGACGCTTTTGATAAGCCTACGCTGCTGATATTTAATAAAATGGATAAATATATCGAGCAGACATTTGACGAATGGCTGGACGAGGGCACCAGAAAAGACCTGCTGAACCAGCTCTACCGCAAATGGGATAACCTGACCCATGGCAATGCCATATTCATTTCCGCTACCGAGAAAATGAACATAGAAAGGTTCCGGGAAGAGCTGCTGGACAGGATCAGGAAGCTGTATGAAGAGCGTTATCCTTACCTTACCAATTTCTATTAACCGGGAAATAAAAATAATAAAACAGACAAATTATAATATTTTCAAACTAAAAACATTATCTTTGGTTTTTATAATATCATAATTTTTATTACAGTGCAAGCAGAAAAATTACAAGGAACCGTAAAGTTCTTTAACTCAGAAAAAGGTTTTGGTTTCATCAAAAACGCAAACGGTGGTGAAGACATTTTTGTACACGCTACAGGTTTGGTGGACGAAGTCAAAGAAAACGACGAAGTTGAATTTGAATTACAACAAGGTCGTAAAGGTATGAATGCCGTGAATGTTACATTAGTCAAATAAGTATATATTACACATCATATTCTCCTTACGCAACAGGCTGCCCGTCCGGCAGCCTGTTGTGGTTTATGTATATGCGCTCTCTCTAGTTGTGCAGCCCGGCGCAGGCAGATGATATGCTATAAGATGCTGCCAATTATTATAAGAGAGACCTCACATCCGTTCGGAAAGACCTGAATGTTCCGGTATCATGTATAACAAAATGGCTCTGCCCCATAGAGAAGGCATTGCCCCGCGAAGCGTAGCTGTAATAAGTAGGTATTTATTACAAGCAGGCAGGCACTTTATATCTTTTCCTTATTAAAGAAACGCATCATCAGCAGCAGGAGCAGCTCCCTGTCCATCTTTTCAAAGGGATGCACGGTATCAGGAAGTACCGCCAGTCCCGCGTTCCTTATTTTGCCCGCAGCACGGTACGTTTCCGCTACCGTTACCATATTATCCCTGTCTCCCACCATCAACTGTACCCTGGTCTGTATGGTCTGCAGCACTTCGTCCGTCAGCTCCGGGTGCGCTCCCAGGTGCTCCAGCATGCCGCTGACGGCAGTCATCAGCCCTTTCCATTGCGCCGGTCCGTGCGTATCAGCCAGCGCGGCGACAAACCGGGGCACTTTCTGTGCCACCACATCCGGCTGCAGCATAGCCACCTCCTTAGCAGCCACATCCGGCGACCATTCCAGCTTGGTAGCCAGCGTCAGCACCGACTTTACCTGATCAGGATATTGCGCAGCGTATGCCAGGGCGACATAGCCGCCCATACTGTACCCGAAAAGGTGTACCTTTTGCAAGCGGTTCGCTTCGCAATAAGCCCGCAACTGTTCTGTATAAATGCCTATCGTCAGCGGGGAAGACGGGAAAGCCGTCTGGGCGTGCCCCGCGAATGCAGGCGTATGCACATTGAAAAAACTGGATAGCTGGCCTACATACCAATCAAAATACCCGGGATGCCCCAGCGCGCCATGCAGCAGGATCAGATCGTCCATCATACTATCAGGTTAAAAAGTTCAGGTTATAAAGTTAGGAACAACCTTCCTATATTTCCAGGTAGCGGGAAAAGAAAAGCAGCCGGTCAGTTTCAATGGATATTGAGAAAGGTACCTTACAGCAAAAGCGGTCTCTGACCCGCAGAACAGGCGCTGCTCCGGCCGGAATGACCCGATGATTATTTAAGGATAACAAATCTCTGTAGCTCTTTTTCCTGCTCTTTGAGCTTCTGGTGGACCAGCATATGGTGCAACAGCTTTTCAGCGTCTTTTTCAAGCTTCATATTCTCTAAGTTCTTATCAATGTTCAGCCGCACCAACCGCAATTCAAAATACGTAAAAATACTGTCAAGGTCACTCTCATAGACAGCCTCGCCGTAGGGTACCTCTATTTTCACCACTTCCCGCCACCCCTTGCTCGGGGTGAATTCATCATTGAGGAGGGCAGCAACCTTTTCCCGGACCGCTTTTTGCTCATGGCTGACAAAGTATGCCATAGGCGGCATAGTGCCCTGCTCCCGGTAAATAGTATAGGCCATCAGCAGGATCTGCTGCGCCAGCGGATGCTCTATAAGCTCGAAATCAATGGTCTCGAAGATCATCTGCGCCACACTCCCCGAATCCTTATAGGGCCGGTCCCCGTACTCTATCAGGTTCCGCAACAAAGCCCATTCCAGGGGATGTTCCGTAGCCGGGGCAACAGCAGGCGTTCCCGGCATCCCGGAAATATCCGCGCCGTACATCTGGGCTTCCAGCATGGCCAGCTCATCCGGCGCAGGCCCGGCAGGAGCAGGCGTATCCCGGAGCGGCTGCCGCTGCGCCTGCCTGACGTGATCCCTGATATACTTATTCACCAGGTTGATAAGGCCCTGCTCTTCCACACCCAGCTTCTGCGCCGACTCCTGGATATAATAGGACCGGAGGGCAAAATCCTCCAGCTTGTCTATTCTTGAAATGGTCTCGGCAATCTCATTGACCAGTTGCGATTTTTTCACCGGGTCATTGCCCACCTCCTTCATGCCTACCTCCAGCCGAAAGCTGATGATATCCTGCTTATTCTCCAGCAGGTAGGCCCTGAACTGCTTCTCCCCGATACGCTGTATATAGCTGTCCGGGTCTTCGCCTTCCGGCAGCAGTACCAGCTTGACGTTAAAGCTTTCCGCCAGCGCCTTATCCAGTCCCCGTAAGGCCGCCTTGATACCGGCCGCATCACCGTCATAAATAATGGTAAGGTTGCGGGTAAGATTGCTGATCAGCTTTAGCTGGCCTTCCGTCAGCGAGGTACCGCTGGATGCCACTACGTTCATCACACCTGCCTGGTGCAGTGAAATGACATCCGTATAGCCCTCTACCAGGAGGCATTCGTCCTCTTTATTGATATGCTGCCGGGACTGGTATAAGCCGTACAGCACCTTATTCTTGATATAGATCTCGTTCTCCTGGGTATTGACATACTTAGGCTGCTTACCGTCCGTTTTCAGCACACGGGCGCCGAAGCCCAGCACCTTCCCCGTAGGAGAGAAAATAGGGAAGATCACCCTGCCACGGTAATTATCATAGGCCTGGCCGTTCTCCCGCACCCGGATCAGCCCGGCCTTGGCCAGCAAATCCTGTGTAAAGCCCTGGGAACGCGCATGAGAGAAAAACCGGTCCCACTGCTCATGGCTGTAGCCTAAGCGGAACTGCCTGATGGTCTGGTCTGAAAATCCCCGCTCCTTAAAATAGGACAAGCCTATCAGGCGGCCTTCCTCCTCATTCCACAGGACGGATTCAAAATAGCCAGCCGCGAATTCATTGACGATCCTCAGGCTTTCCTCTACCTGCTGCTGCTGCTTATAATCTTCGGAGGTTTCCGTTTCTTCCAGCTCAATCTGGTAATAATTAGCCAGCCACCGGATCGTTTCGTAAAAGGTGAACTTTTCGTATTCTTCCACGAAAGAGACCACATCGCCGCCTTTTCCGCACCCGAAGCATTTAAAGATACCCTTGGAAGGATTCACATTGAAGGACGGCGTTTTCTCATTGTGGAACGGGCAATTACCGATATAATTGACCCCTCTTTTCTTAAGGCGCACAAACTGCCCTACCACCTCTACGATATCGGCTCTCTGTATGACTTGCTGTATGGATGCTGGTGCTATCATGGAAGCACAAATTTAGCTAATTATTATGTCAAATCAGCCCGTGCCCGCTGTTACAGGATGTTAAAAAAAGAAACCCCTCTTCCTGAAAAGGCATCTTCCGGGGATTAGTGCCTTTATTTGTATATCCATACCTGCAGCCATCCGTTCCGGTTGTCTTCGGTGATCGTTCCACCCTGCCGGAGCAGGCCCCCGGGACAACGGTTTTCTTATTTATTACACCAAAATCATTTAATATTGTTGTTCCATTTATAAATCAGATAAACATGAATATTTCAGACCATTTAAGCATAGACCACATCGGGGAATTATTGAACCGGACCATCACCCTCACCCCGGGGGAAATAAAGGCCATAGAGCGAAATTTTGAATTCCTGCAGCAGAAGGTCAGCAAAGGCACTACCTATTACGGCATCAATACCGGCTTCGGCTCCTTATGCAATATCATTATCCCGGAAAAGGATATCCAGCAGCTGCAGGAAAACCTGGTCTGCTCTCATGCCTGCGGGATGGGCGATACCGTAGATGACGAGCTGGTAAAGCTCATGCTGCTGCTCAAGATCAAGAACCTGTCCAAAGGATACAGCGGCACCCATACGGATACCGTGCAGGGACTGGTGCATCTTTATAATAACAACATCCTCCCGGTAGTATATGAGCAGGGCTCCCTGGGCGCGTCGGGCGACCTGGCGCCGCTGGCCCACCTTGTCTTACCGCTTATCGCCAAAGGCCGTGTCAAAATAAACGGCCAAGTGCAGGATACGGCCAGCCTGCCTCCGGGCACCATACCTTCCGTAAGGCTGCATGCCAAGGAAGGCCTGGCCCTCCTCAACGGCACGCAATTCATGAGCAGCTATGCTACATGGTCGCTTATACAGGCCAAAAGATTATTGAAATGGGCAGACATCATCACCGCGCTGAGCGTGGAAGCCTTTGACGCCAAAGCAGAACCCTACCACCCTGCCTTACATGCCATCCGTCCCCACGCAGGACAGATACAGACGGCGGCCAACCTCCGCGCGCTCCTGTCAGGCAGCCTGCTGCAGGAGCAGCCTAAAGAGCAGGTGCAGGACCCTTACTCTTTCCGTTGCGTTCCGCAGGTGCACGGGGCGACGAAAGACGCCGTTGCGCACATAGAAAAAGTAGTGGAAATAGAGATCAATGCCGTTACCGACAATCCCACCGTATTCGAGGAAGAGGACGTTATCCTGAGCGGCGGGAACTTCCACGGGCAGCCGCTGGCCATCAATCTTGACTACCTGGCCATTGCCATGGCGGAGCTGGCCAATATTTCCGAGCGGCGCACCTATCTCCTGATAGGCGGCACCAGGAACCTGCCGGCCTTCCTGGTCAGCCAGCCGGGACTGAACAGCGGGTTTATGATCGCCCAGTACACCGCAGCCTCTATTGTCAGCCAGAACAAGCAGCTCTGCACGCCGGCCTCCGTAGATAGCATTGTCAGCAGCAACGGCCAGGAAGACCATGTGAGCATGGGCGCCAACGCCGCCACCAAGCTGAAAAAAGTGATCGAGAACGTGCAGAAAGTGCTGGCCATAGAGCTGCTGACCGCCGCTCAGGGGCTGGATTTCAGGAAAAAGGCACAAACGGCTCCCGTCCTGCTGCAATTACACGAAGATTTCAGGAAAGTGGTTTCCTTCAATGAAAGCGACCGGGTGCTGCACGATGATATGAGCAAGGCTTATGACTTTTTAAATAGCAATCCCTCAAAATATTTAAAATAATGGGATAATTCCTATTATAATATATAAAATTTGATTAAATTCAAGGGTTCATTTTAAAAACTACTGTATAAGACTTACTCATCAATGCACTAAATCGTACTATTATGGAAGCTAACAACAACGAAGTGGTTACCGTATCTGACTTATGGAATCAGGCAGTCATCCAGGAAAAGCACCTGTACCGGCTGAATGACAATGACGAACTGATTTTCACCACAGGCAACGGCCCGGATGTTACCATCTGCAGGCTGTCAGCAGATACTTTTCATACGACCATAGAAACGTTACAGCAAAAATTCCGGGAAATAAAAGATAATATCAGCAGCCTGCAGGATGAGTGGGACCATACGGAAGATAAAACAAGATTATACGGCAAGCTGGACAAAACAAGAGACTACCTCCTGAGAGCTAAAGTAATAGGAAATATAGGGGAGCTGCTGAAGGAGGTGGATACCAGGATCAGCCTTATACAGCAGTTGTTCCAGGAGCATTATAACATAAGGATCGCATTGGTGGAGAAAGCGGAGTCGCTGAAAGACCATGAGGATTTCAGGGCGGCCAACCAGGAATTCAAGGACCTCCTGGAAGCCTGGAAGCAGGCCCCGGCTATCGAAAAGCATAAGCTGGACCAGCTATGGCAGCGTATCGAAAATGCGCGGACCCACTTTTTCACCCGTAAACGGCAGCACCAGGAAGATATGGAAAAGCAGCTCCTGGAAAACCTGGACCTGAAGCTGGAGCTGGTGGAAAAAGCGGAATCCCTGAGCAACAGCACACAGTGGAAAGCCACCACCGAGACGTATAAAGCGCTGACGGAACAATGGAAAGGCATTGGACGGGTAGTATCCGCAGAAAAGAACGAGGAGCTGTGGAACCGCTTTATCGGAGCGCAGAACGCTTTCTTTGACCAGAAACGCCTCCATTTTGAGCAGATCAATGCCGAACAGGAAGAAAATTACAGCAAAAAGACAGCTATCGTGGAAGCCATTGAAGCCATCAATACGGACGACTGCAACTGGCGGAATGAGACCGATAAGATAGCTGCATTATCTGAAGAATGGAAAAATACGGGCAGGGTGCCCAAAGAGCATTCCGACAGCATCTGGCAACGATTCCAGGAAGCCAAGAACCGGTTCTTTGACGCCAAGCGCAAACACTCGGAGCAGGTAAGGCTGTACCAGGAAGATAATCTCGCGAAAAAGCAAGCCCTGATCAACAGGATCGAAAAAATAAAGCACTCCACCCAATGGCGGGAAACCACGGCAGAGATCAGCAGCCTGATGGAAGAATGGAAAACAATAGGCACCGTTCCGTCAAAGGAGCTCAGCAATGAATTATGGGAACAATTTATCGGCGCCCGGAATTTTTTCCTGGGCAGGAAGGATGCCGACAGGGAAAACCGCAAAAAGCAGTTCTATGACAGGATCGACAACAGGATAGAGCAAACCCGCGACTTCCTCGCCAAGCTGCAGTCAGAGCTGGAAGATGACAAGGCAAAGATCGCAGAATTCACGGAAAGCCTCAGCCAGTTGAATACTGCCAACCAGAAGGATGCCGAGCTTCAGAAGCACCTGGAGCACCTGATAGCCAGCCTGGAAAGCAAATATCCCCAAAGGGTGCAGAAGATACAGGATGTGGAGCAGCAACTGGAAGAGCTCCTCACCAAAAAAGCAGCGCTGATCAGGGAGCAGCAATCAGAGAACACTGCAGAAGGATAAGCTATACTGCTGAAAAATAAAATGTGCCTGTTTAAAAGCAAACAACCCTGTCATATGGAGCGAAATCGCAATATTGACAGGGTTGTTGCTTTATTTATTATCATATTTCGACAGGCTCAATGTGACACGACAGGCTTAATGCGACTATAAAAGCAACTTTTTAGACAGCACTATTGGAGGCGCTTATTCGGGAAGCAGATGCTCCCGCCGTTTCCGCTTTCGGAAATTGCCGTCAATTGTCTATTTTTACAAAAATTCAACTGCGGCGACCAGCTATTCAATAACGATGACACTCCGTACTTTACTTACTTCCCTGCTACTATGGCTTTCCTGCTACAGCTATGCCCAACAGGCCGGAGATACCGCCCGGGAGAACATACCGGTGTATTACATTGACGGAACACCAGCGGATGGTATGACCGGGGTAACAGAACACTATAATGAAGACAGCGAGGATTACAGTTATGAGATCCTGCTCTACCCGGATTCCGCTGCGGTATCAGTACCGGTTACCATAGACCAGAAGAGCTGGAACGCGCTCACGGACGATGCGGCATTCCATTATATCCGGCAGGAAACAGCACGGGATGAGGCCCCGGCAGAAGTACCGGGAACAGGCGCCTGGGACGCGCTGATGTCATTCCTGGACAGGGAAGGCCGCTGGATCATATGGATCCTCGCAGGAGGCATCATCATTTTTGTTCTGTATAAGATACTGTCCCACCTCAACCTGGGACGGAAAGACATCCTGAGACCTGCGGCAGCCGCGGATCCTGTCACAGCGCAGCCCGGTGAAGACATTGAAACGCTGCTGGCCCGAAGCCTTGCCGAGCGCCGCATCACCGACGCGGTCAGCTATATGTACCAGCATATCATTCTTTTAATGCAGCAACGCAATATTATAAAGATACGGCAGGAAACCACCAATTCGGAAATACTCAGGATGACCCGTTCCTTACCGTACCATAACGATCTCAGGAAACTGATCAACCGGTTTGAATATGTATATTTCGGCGAATACCCGGTTTCGGATGAGCAATTCGACCATTATCGCCATACATACCAGACACTCAAACAACAATTATCATAGGCAGACACCAGGAAATGAGCGCATGGAGCATATAGAAGTAGCCAGAAAATTCATACAATACACACAACAGCACATCTTCCTGACCGGCAAGGCCGGTACGGGAAAGACCACCTTTTTGCAGCAACTGAAAGCCAGCGAGCCTAAAAAAATGATCGTGCTGGCCCCCACAGGCGTGGCAGCCATTAACGCGGGAGGTGTAACGATCCATTCTTTTTTCCAGCTCCATTTCGGGCTGTTCATCCCCCATTATCATACCCAGTGGGGAGAGCAGGGCACCGCGGTCATCAATACGCAGCAGTTGCTGAACCGGCTCAAATTCAACAGCAACAAAAGAAAGATCATCAACGAGCTGGAGCTGATCGTCATAGATGAGATATCCATGGTGAGGGCGGATGTGATCGATGCCATAGATACCATCCTCCAGCACATCCGCAAAAAGCCGGGTGTGCCGTTCGGAGGCATACAGATGCTTTTCATCGGCGACCTGTACCAGTTGCCGCCCGTGCTGCGGGAGGATGAGAGACGCATCATGGCAGAGCACTACCGGAGCTGCTACTTTTTCGACGCTATGGCATTCCGGAATGAGCAGCCGCTGTGCATCGCCCTGCAGCATATCTACCGGCAGAACGATGAAGCCTTTATCCACCTGCTGAACAATATCCGTAACGGCACCTGCACCGATGCCGACCTGGCCATGCTGGAAGCCCGTTACGACCCGGTGTACACACCCTACCCGGAAGAAAAGATCATTACGCTGACCACGCATAATGCCATCGCGGATGACATCAACTCGGGGGAATTATCCAGGATACCCTATCCCGGTCATACCCTGGAGGCCAGGATCGAGGGAGAATTCCCGGAACAGCTCTACCCTATTGATACCAGCCTGCAGTTCAAGGTCAGCGCGCAGGTCATGTTCATCAAGAACGACAAGGGTGAGAACAGGCGGTATTTCAACGGCAAGCTGGCCACCATTGAAGCCATAGATACCGAGCACAACCAGATAGTCGTATCGTTCGAGAACGAGAAGGACACCTTTGTGCTGGAGCCGGAGGTATGGAGCAATATACGGTACCGGTTTGACGAGGAAAAGAATACAGTGGAGGAGGAAGTTATCGGGACCTTCACGCAATTCCCGCTCAAGCTGGCCTGGGCGGTAACCATACATAAAAGCCAGGGACTGACCTTTGACAAAGCGATCATAGACGCCGGGCGGGCCTTTGCGCCGGGACAGGTATATGTGGCGCTCAGCCGTCTCCGGTCCCTGGATGGGCTGATACTGAAATCCAGGATCAGCGCCTCCGGCATCGCTACCGATCCCCTGGTGCAGGCATACAGCCAGGAGCAGCTACCCATGGAAGAGCTGATCAAGGTGCTGAAATTCGCGCAGGCCGATTATATAGAAAAGCAGATGGCGGAAGCCTATAATTATCACAATATCCTGGAAAGCTACCAGCATATAGATAACTCGTACAATCCCCTGGTCTTCTATAACGAAGCGCAGCTTACCGTCAAAAGGCTGGCCTTCCAGGAACAGCTGTTCGAGCTGGTACAAACGGGACTGCAATTCCAGCGCCAGGTGCAATCGCTGGTCGCCAGGGGTAAAAGCAGTTACCCGGCAGTCAGGGAACGCCTCGAAAAAGCCGCGCAATGGTTCCAGCAAAAGATCACAGGCAGCCTGCTGCCCGCATTGGAAGATTTCCACAACGAGGCGCAGCAGCTGACCAAATCTAAAAAGTTCTTTAAGGACCTGCAGTACCTGAAGCGCGACATCCGCTACAAGATACAGCTCTCCGACCAAAGCCTGCTATACATCAACGGCTTGCTGAACGGGATGGACCCGGACACCCTGCTCCATGAGGCGCATAAGCTGTTCGATTTCGCTGAATTTGCAGCCCAGTACAGGGATACCATACCGGCGGTACCGTCGGATAAGCTGAGCACCCACGAGATAAGCTACCAGATGTACGTTGACGGAAAGACCATAGCAGACATCGCAAGGGAAAGGAACCTGGTTCCTTCAACGGTAGAGTCCCACCTGCTGAAATACGTCGCCATAGGACAACTGAATGCAGAATTGTTTATCGGGTCCGATAAGCTCCGTACCGTCACCCGGCATATCGAACAGCAACCCGGGCTCGGCATATCGCAGCTCAGGAACGAGCTGGGAGAAGACTACAGCTATACAGAAATAAAAGCGGCGCTGGCCTACCTGCAGTTCAGAGATACATTAAAATCATAAAGCATTTCACAACGAAAACAATTACTTTTGCATACATATTATTTCAATTATGAATACAGGACTCATCATTAGGAGGGAATACATTACAAGGGTAAAGACCAAACAATTTCTGATCACTACCATACTGGTACCGCTGATCTTAATAGTGACCCTTGGCATATTCGCTTATATTTCCGCTTCTTCCAAATCGGAAAAGCATATCGCGGTCGTGGACCAGTCCGGTCTGTTCACCGGCAAGCTCACTCCTTCCCAAAGTATTATCTATCATTATACGGACAGCCCTATAGACTCCATAAAGCAGCATTTTGAAGCCTTAAAATACGACGGGCTGCTGATCATTCCGACTATCAATATCCGGGACAGCGTCAAAACTCCCGTCACCATCTGGGGACTGAAGCAGATAGGCATGAGCACCCAGAATCATATCGAAAAGGACATGAACAGCCTGGTGGAAGCCAGGCGCCTGGAAGATGCAGGCATATCCCAGGCCACGCTGGCGCACATCAGGAAGAACGCGGTGGGCATCACCCAGCAGATAGGCGCAGACAATAAAGAATCGGACAACAGGATAGCCAACGGCATTGCATACGCCTGTGGCATACTGCTCTATATGCTGATGATCATTTACGGTATGAGCGTCATGAAATCCGTAATGGAAGAAAAGACCAGCCGGATCGCGGAGATCATCATCAGCTCGGTGAAGCCTTTTGAGCTGATGATGGGTAAAATAGTAGGTGTGGCCCTCGTAGGCCTTACCCAGTTCCTTTTATGGGTCATACTGATCGGCATCACGGTAGTCGTGGCATTTGTAGCAATGGACCTCGGCGCCATATTGAGCAACCCGGAAGTGCTGAAGCAAATCGCGGAAGCCCAGCAGCAGGGACAGGTCAATATGGGCAGTATCAATATCGACCCCGATATGCTGAGCATGACCCAGACCATTGTGAATATCAACTGGCTGCGCATCCTGGGCTGGTTCCTGTTCTACTTCCTGAGCGGGTACTTCCTGTATGCTTCCCTCTTTGCCGCGGTAGGCAGCCTGATTGACGATGAGAGCTCGGATTCCAACTCACTGACCATGCCTATTACCATGCCTATTATCATAGCGTTTGTGATGATGGTCAAGACGCTGGATGATCCTGCAAGCGGTGTGGCTATCTTCGGCAGCATCTTCCCGCTGACTTCCCCGATCGTTATGATGGCGCGCATTCCTTTCAATGCGCCTACCTGGTGGGAAATGACGGCATCCGTATTGTGTATGATCCTGGGCTTCCTGGGCACGACCTGGCTGGCCGCCAAGATATACCGGACCGGGATATTGCTCAACGGCAAGAAAATCACCCTGAAAGAAGTAGGGAAATGGGTATTCAGAAAATCATAACCTCTTACATCATATTTAAACATCAATCCCGGACTGACGAGCCCGGGATTGATGTTTTTAAACCATATATAAGCAGTAAGGCCATCATAAAGTGCACACATTTCGACAGGCTCAATGTGACACGACAGGCTCAGGGATAATAAAAGAAGATTTCTGGCAAGCCGCTGTTACAAGACCATTATCTCAGGAACAGCAATTAGTACACTAAAGTATACTAATTTAGCTATTTCAGCCCAAAAATTATATTATAATGTACCAAAATTTATATTAAACTGACTATCTACATATAAGTCAAAGATCATAAAGGATGCCTCAATCCGTTCGGAATGACCGGTGCCAGTACCTTTATAGTCCGGCCACAAAAAGGAAAGGGCCTGCCCAGCGAAGCCTGCCTGTAATGCAATAAGAAGTTATTTCCTATAAGCAGATAGCTACTATATAAAGCTCAGGGAATCTGTAAAAAACGCAAAGAATAACCTGGCAGGTATGATTTTAGAGCATAACAAAAGCTGACCCGATACCGGATATAACCTTGCCAGGCAGGCCAATGTCATTTCCCACCTGCTCCCAATCACTAACGGTTGCTGTTACTTTTTCTATTATGCCATTGGGATTCTTAATCGTAAACTGATCAGCAATCTTCAGGATATCCGCTATACCTATATTTAATCTTTTATTATTAATAGAAAGCGCCCTGTTCAAATGGGTATATTTCAGATTAATATTAAGAGGGTAAGTAATGTCATAAGCAGGAGCGAGATACCAGGAGTTCTCATCCTTATTATAAATAAAGCTGTGGTTTTTCAGATGATCATCGGTATTCGCAAATACAATATTGAAGACCATACGCCGGAATAGCTCCTGTATATCCTTGTGAGGGACCCTGAGTCCTGCTGCCAGTTCAAATAAATGCTCATAACTTGAGTATTCCGGGCTTTTAAAATCCCAGCCTGTCAGACCTGTAGCAGTGAGGGTATGCAGCTTTTCTCCATGCTGCCGGTCAAAACGTAGTGTAGCAAAATGCTTGTCATCGATCAGCTTACTGCTCATCATATTGATACCTGCACGTATAGCAAGCTGGTAGTAGGCAAATTCGACTTTTTCCTTATTATAGCCATATCCTTCTTCAGGCAGGTACAGCTTGACAAGATAATGTGCATACTCATCTGTGACCGCAAGATCTCCAGGTATAATTTCTCCTGTAGCTTTGTTTTCCGACACCAATATCTTAGGCCGTGCGCCACCAGCCGATGTGCCGATCTTAAAAATGTTCAGCAATTCTGAGGAATTTAATGCAGGTCCGCTGGCCTGGCTCTTGTCATTAAGCACCTGCTCCAGAACATTAATTATGCCCTGGATGTCTATCGCGCTGTTTTTAGGAAGCGTTTTAGCCGGTTCATATTCCAAAGCCCCCATGCCGCGGTTAGCGACATAGGCCAGCTGCTCAAGCGGGGTTATTGCTGACAGATTCCTGTTAGTCGCTGCCAGCCACTCATTAAAGATTTTATTGCCAAACATATCGGGCAGCGAGTCTGCTATAGGAGGCGGCAGTCCCCGGAATGTTTCATTTCCATAGGCTTTAAATACCTGTGTAGTCTCGGTTCGTTTGATCACAAAAGGTATAGCCCGGCTATACATCCCGGATTGCAGGTATTGGGAATTATACTGGAAAAAGGATATGCTTTTATCAGGATCAAATCCCAATCGACCTAATTCTACATCGAATAATTTGACGGTTATGAGATTATTCTTTGACATAATTAATACAAGGGATCTATGTTCGTATCAGCCTGAAGCTCTTTTATACCTTCCAGCAACTTATCGAGCAGGTCAAAATGATTTGCAACTTTCAGCACTGTGTCCAGAGTAGCATTTTGCCCGCTTTCAAGCTTATGTATAGTTGTCTTGGACATATCCAGCAACTCTCCCAGCTCCTGTTGGGAAAGCTTATGAGCTGTCCTTTGTTGCCTGAAAAGATTCCCTAATTCCTTTCGGATGTCCTTTATAGTTATATTCCCGAACATCATTTAGTACACTTTAGTATACAAATTTAGCGATTTTAGTCCAAAAATTACACTATAATGTACCAAAATTCATATTAAACTAAAAAACTTAAATATGCCTTAAACATTTGGATTTTAGGGAGCAGGAGGTACAAAACCCTTAATAAATAACGGCTCTGAAACCCGGGCATATACCCGAATAAGCAGGTAAGTAACACAATTTATAAGAACTGGCTATCTAACATATAAGAAATAAAGCCATTATTAGTCACAAATGATCATAAGGGATGCCTCACCCCCGTTCGGAATGACCGGTGCCAGTACCTTTATAGTTCTCCTGCAGAAAGGGCCTGCCCAGCGAAGCGTATCCGTAATAAAAGGTTGTTTCCTACAGGCAGGTAAGGCACGCAATCTGATAAGATATAAAGCGAATAATACTTTACTATTATTGCAGCACGAAAGCAGGAAAAGCCGGCAGCATCCTACTTTACGCCTCTCCGGTACCTTTTAAGGACTGCTTCAGCCGCCTTTCATATTCATCCCTGCCTTCCAGCACCACTACGATCTCTCCTTTGACCGGCACCTTGCTGATCTTATCCAGCACTTCCGCAATGCTTCCCCTGATGGTCTCCCCGAACTTCTTGGAAATTTCCCGTACCACGGCGATCCTCCTGTCCGTACCGAAATATGCTCCGCACTCTTCCACTGTCTTTAAGATCCGGTGCGGCGACTCATAGAAAATGATGGTCCGGTCCTCTTGCACCAATTGCCCGAACTTTGTCTTACGACCTTTTTTAAGCGGCAGGAAACCCTCGAAAACAAAGGTATTGGCTACCAGTCCGCTCTGCACCAGCGCCGGAACAAAAGCAGTGGCGCCGGGCAGGCAATCCACCTCCACGCCCTGCTCTATGCAGGCCCTTACCAACAGGTAGCCGGGATCTGAGATAGCAGGGGTGCCGGCATCCGTAATAAGCGCCATGGTCTTGCCGTCCCTGATGTGCTCCACCAGCTGATCCACCACTTTATGCTCATTATGCTGGTGGTAGGACCACGTGGTCTTTTGTATATCGTAATGCTTCAGCAGGATACCGCTCGTACGGGTATCCTCACACAGTATAATATCTACGGTTTTCAGTATATGGACCGCCCGGAAAGTGATATCCTCCAGGTTACCTACCGGGGTGGGCACTACAAATAATTTCATATGGCACAACTAAACATATAATAACACCAGGCGTCCGGGTATTCTCCCGCCGCTTGCTCTAAGCCTGCGCTTCCGCCGTGTCCGGCGCCTTGTAAAACAGGGAGAGCAGCAGGTAGGCCACAAAGGTAATATATACCCCGATAAGCCCGAATATGACACAGGAGGCTATCAGCACCACCGCTACAGTCAGCTGGGGCAGCCACCCGCGAAGCCCACCTTTACCCTGCCATTTGAAAAACCGCACCCTGCTTACCATCAGGAAGCTCAGCACGGCCACAAAAATATACAGGTAGGTACGGTTCAGCAGCAGCTCCTGGAAGTGTCTCTGGTACATGGCCACCAGCGGCAGGCAGGCCACCAGGATACCGGTGGTAGGCACCGGCAGGCCTATGAAATGACTTTTTTGCGCCGCGGACGTGATATTGAACCTGGCCAGCCGCAATGCCGCGAAAATAGCTATGGAAAAAGCCGGCATCAGCACCCATAAAGGCGTATCCATCGCTCCCGGCTCCGCCATATAGGCGCACCACAGGAACTGGTAGATGATGACGCTGGGCGCTACGCCGAAAGAAACGAGATCGGCCAGGGAATCCAGGTCTTTGCCTATAGGGCTGTAAACATTCAGCACTCTCGCCGCCAGGCCGTCCAGCATATCGCATAAGGCGGCCAGCAGGATACATACTGCACCCCACTCCATCTGCCTGATACCCAGTATCGGGTAAAAATTCTGGTAATCCACCGTATTCAGGAAAGGCGCTTCGCTGAGGGTGAACACAACAGACATACAACCCAGCAGCAGATTGCATAAAGTAAAAATATTAGGAATATGTTTCATATCTGGTATTTAGCGGCATCATTTTTAAAACCTCTTGTTTAACTTCTGCTTATCCAAAGACAGTGTAAACAGGGGCAAATTAAAGATACTTTTTTATAAATTCGCAAACCTTTATAAATTAAAGTTGAAGTAATTTCATAAACAATAATTTTAATTTATTAAAGCAATTTGTTATCTTTATAGCAATCAACAGCATTAAACACTCAAGAATGACAACAGCAGCGAAAGAGAAAAAAACAACCTCAACTCATTTAAAAGCAGCTCTTCAGAAATATTTCGGTTTTGACAAATTCAAGGGAGAACAGGAGCGCATCATAAAAAGCATCCTGTCCGGTAAGGATACCTTTGTAATCATGCCTACCGGCGGAGGAAAATCCCTGTGCTACCAGCTACCCGCACTGCTGAGTGAAGGCGTTACACTTATCATTTCCCCGCTGATCGCCCTGATGAAGAACCAGGTGGACCTGATCCGCGGCTACAGCGACAACGACAATGTGGCGCACTTTTTAAACTCAAGCCTGACCAAGGCCCAGCAGAAAAAGGTCAAGGCCGACCTCCTGGAAGGCAAGACCAAATTATTGTACGTCGCCCCGGAAACGCTGACCAAGCAGGAAAATATTGATTTCTTCCACGGCATAGAGATCGCCTTTGTAGCGGTGGACGAAGCGCACTGCATCTCGGAATGGGGACACGATTTCCGTCCCGAATACCGGAAACTGAGAGAGATCATCAGGGAGATCAATCCTGACCTGTCCATCATTGCGCTCACTGCCACGGCCACGCCCAAAGTGCAGGACGACATCATTAAAAACCTGGACCTGGATGACCCCAATATCTTCATATCCTCGTTCAACAGGGCCAACCTGTACTATGAGATCATCCCTAAAACGACCAAGCCCAAGGTGCTCAAGCATATGGTACGGTTCATACAATCCCAGGGCAGGAAATCCGGCATCATCTATACCCTGAACAGGAAAAGCACCGAAGAGCTGGCCCAGACGCTCTGCGCCAACGGCATACAGGCAGTAGCCTACCACGCCGGGCTGGACGCCGGTACCCGGGCACAGCGCCAGGACCTCTTCCTCAAAGACGAGGTACAGGTCATTGTAGCGACCATAGCCTTTGGCATGGGGATAGACAAGCCGGATGTACGTTTTGTGATGCACTACAATATCCCGAAATCGCTTGAAAATTATTACCAGGAAACAGGAAGGGCCGGACGTGACGGCATGGAGTCCAGGTGCATCCTTTATTATTCCTACAAAGACGTTCAGAAGCTGGAGCACCTGCTCCGGGATAAGCCCTTAAGCGAACGCGAAATGGGCGCGCAGCTCATCACGGAAACCGTGGCCTATGTGGAAAGCGGTACCTGCAGGAGAAGGCAGCTGCTGTACTATTTCGGGGAATTCAGCAATGAGGAGAATTGCGGCAAATGCGACAACTGCTGCAATCCCAAGGAAAAGCTGGACGTAAAGGACAGCGTAAAGATCGTGCTAGACACTCTCAACGCCCTGGACGAAAGATTCGGCATTGACTATATCGTGGACGTTGTGCTGGGTAAAAAGAACCCCCAGATCACGACCTTCAAGCATGACAGGCTGCCCTGCTACGGATCGGGCAAGATCATGGAAATGGATGATACCTTCTGGCATTCGCTGATCCGACAGATGATGCTGGAAGACTTTATCAGGAAAGATATCGAGGAATACGGGCTGCTGAAGATCAATGACCTCGGACACGAATTCCTCAAAGCACCCTACTCTATCAAAGTAGCGCTCCGCAATGAATACAGGGAAATGGACCATGGAGATGAGGACGATGAGCCCATTAACCCGGCCAGCGGCGGCGCAGTAGACCCCGTGCTGCTGGAGATGCTGATGGACCTCCGCAAAAAGGTGGCCAGGGAAAAGAACCTGCCTCCTTATGTTGTTTTCCAGGAAACCTCGCTGGAAGATATGACCCTTAATTACCCCACCACCATGGAGGAGCTGGAAAAGATACAGGGCGTATCCAGGGGGAAGGCCATCAAATTCGGTAAAAAATTCATCGAGCTGATCGCGGCATATGTGGCAGAACATGACATCGTAAAGCCTGATGATTTCATTATGAAGTCAGTAGCCAATAAATCCGGCTTAAAGGTATTTATCATCCAGAATATAGATAAGAAGATACCGCTGGAAAATATTGCCAGCTCCAAGGACCTCAGCATTGACGAGCTGCTGGACAATATGGAAGCTATAGTAGCGGGAGGCACCAAGCTGAATATAGGCTATTGCCTGGAAGAAGATCTTGACCCCAACGACCAGGATGATATTTATGAGTTCTTCAGGAATACGCAATCAGACGATATCCATGCCGCCTACCAGGAATTCAGGGACCTGGATATTTCCATGGAACATATAAAGCTTATGAGGATGAAATTTATAAGCGAGTTCGGTAACTGATACCCAAAAAAGCAAAGGCTGCATATCTTATCCGTATGCAGCCTTTGTTCAGCTTAGCGGGCTATCCGGTTACCGGTTCATTTTCCGTTACAGGCCAGCGACACCCGTAGACGTTTGTTTCCAGACCCAGTAAAACATATTGAAATGGCTTACCACTTGCAAAAAACAAACATGCCCGAAATAACAAAGAGGCTGCCGGGGGAAGGCAACCTCTTTAACACTTGGATATTTTCAGATTTCTTGTACATCGCAATAGTATACGTTTCAAATGGGGGTAGGTACATTATTTAATATAAACATGGTGATAAGGCATAAATTGCATGTAGATAAGGTAAAAGAACTTTGTAAAAAATAAACCAAGTGTTCTGTATGCTTATTGATAAAGCAAAGATACAAGGCTATTCCAGATCTTACAACGTGAAAATCACCCTATTTTATACGGGAAAAACACCCTTCCTGTAAGCGGGCCATTTTTGCACCTGGAATTAACTTTAAATTCAAAGGCCACTAAGGTGCTAACAATCTTAAATTTATACATAGGAAAACGAAAAAAATCAAAAATTTAAAGTGTTAACATTTGCAAAAAGCAAATCACCATAGTACTTTTAGGGGCTCTTATTCTTTCAATTTTAAACTTTAAGCACAATGATAAAAAACATCTTTATTTCAGGACTTACAGGCATCGTTTTAGGTGCGGGCTGTATGTATCTTTACAACTCGGCATCAACGGAACACACTGTGAACGCGGCATCCTTTAATACCTCACTGGCGCTTACCCAGACCACTCCCGGAGGGGTCCTGGAGATCGGCAGCGGTCCTTATCCCGTGGACTTCAGCGAGTTCAAAACAAAAATGGAAGAATCTGATAGCTGTATGCTGACCAAAACCTATACCAAAGGCGTTCTGTTCGATGCAACCAAAATGATAGCTATGCTGGACGCATTCATAGCGCAGCAATCCCGTTTATCCAATACGGATACCGATACTTTGCTGGTGGGCGTATACCCGGCCTATAACTGCCTTACCAACTCTATCCGGCTGTATTACGCGCCTGTAGTTATGGACAAAACCCAATATCTTGCGCTGAGCAAAGGAGCCAAAATACCGGAAAGCTACATAACCGATTTCAGGACCGAACCTTCTACTTCAACATTTACGGATAATGTTTACAATTTTGGCAATGAATGGCCTTATTAACCATATCTCTTAACCTGATATTTGTAACAGCGGCACTGCTGTTTTCCCTACTGATATTGAAAGAACGGCAGGTGTGGAAAATATTCTTTCCATACCTGCTTGTAGTGCTTATAACAGAAAGTTACGGGGCTTACCTCAGGCTCAGCGGTATATTCAACAGCTATGTCTATAATATTTTCATGCCTATATACCTGTATACTTTTTCACTGATATTGCTATATATACTAAAGGCAGAAAAGCTATTACGATACAAGTACCTCCTGCTGTCCTCTATCGTGCTGTTCTACGTGTTTATATTTTACCGGTTCGGCATATCCAAGCTGCTGAGCGAGATACTGGTAACGTCCAACTTTATATTCAGTATTCTCTGTCTTATCTACCTGTACAGGCTGATGAGTGATAATTTAAGCATTAATATACTTAAATTGCCGGAGTTTTGGATCGTTGTGGGAATCTTAGTGTATTCTTTCGGAAGCATAACGGTCTGGCTGTTTATGGGATTGCTCAATACTATTTACCAGACCATGCAGCTTCCGTTACGCCAGATCATTATGCTGTTCCTTAACGGGTTCCTGTACGGCTCCTGGTCCTATGCCTTTTTATGCAAGTATCAACAGAAAATATCATAATCATCGTCTTATTGCTTACTGTAATGAGCCTGGTGGTCGTAGGATTTATCATTTCCTATGTCCGCCTGTTCAATACACGTAAAAAGCGGCATCTTGAAGAAAAAGAGCAGATGAAGGAGAATTTCCACCTGCAGTTGCTGCACTCCAAGCTGGAGATCCAGGAGCAGACCTTTACGGAGATCAGCAAAGAGCTTCATGACAATGTAGGCCAGTTGCTGAGCCTGGCCAGCCTCCAGTTGGGTATGGCCCAGAACCAGTCCATTCCCCTGGAAAAGATCAAGCAGAACATTGATACGGCACTGGGAGACCTGAGAAATATTTCCAAAAGCCTCAACGGCGAATATATCCAGCAGTTCTCCATTGCCGAGTTCCTGCAAAACATCAAGAACCAGCTGGACGGAACTGAGACCATAGATTTCCAGATAGAGCAGATAGGCGAAAGATACACCCTGGCGATACCTAAAAAGATCATCCTGATAAGGGTACTGCAGGAAGCCATACAGAACATCGTGAAGCATGCCAGGGCTTCCCTGCTCCGCGTTACGATAGACAGCTCCGACAGGCAGGTCTTAAAGATCGCCATTATTGACAACGGTGTAGGCTTTGATGTCAAGAAAGCAGAGCTCAGGAACGGCCTGGGACTTTCCAATATGCAAAAACGCATTGAATCCCTGAACGGCACCATTGAATTCCGGTCCAGGCCTTCGGAGGGCACCCAGATCTTCATTACAACACCTTTATAAACCAGATGCAGCGCCCATGAAACCACAAAATATAAATGTAGCTTTGGTAGACGACCATACCCTGATACGGGAAGGCATTAAAATGCTTATCCAGACCATCCCGGGATATACCGTGGTGCTGGAGTGCAATAATGGCAAAGAGCTGGCCGATAAGCTCTCCGGGGCAGCAGCCGTCCCGGTGGACGTCGTGCTGCTGGATGTCCGCATGCCTGAAATGGACGGCTACGAAACAGCCGCCTGGTTAACGCAGCATAAGCCGGATATTAAGATCCTGGCGCTGAGCACTATGGATGAGGAGACCTCCATTATCAAAATGATCCAGAACGGCGCCAAAGGCTATGTGCTTAAGAATGTAGCTACGGAAGAATTAAAGCGGGCGGTGAGCGATGTGCTGGAAAAGGGCTTCTACTTCAATGAGCAGGTATCCCAGAAAGTCATCAGCTCGCTGCAGGGCATCCTGAATAATAACTCGACCGTTGCCACCCTGCTGCAATTAAACGAGAATGAAAAGCAATTCATCCACCTGGCCTGTACGGAAATGAGCTATGCGGAAATAGCAAAGGAAATGAACCTGAGTCCCCGCACCATTGACGGCTACAGGGATACGTTATTTGAGAAGTTCGGGGTTAAAACAAGAGTAGGTCTTGCGCTTTTTGCCGTTAAGCACGGTATCGTAACGCTCTGATACCGGGGAGCGTTTTTTCACACCGCTATTCCAATTCACTGTTCAGTTCGCTGTCCTTGACAGGTATGGTACCTTTCTGCCTGTAGATCCTTACCCAGCTAAAATCTTTAGTGGCCTCCAGGTATTCACCCGTGGTTACCTGAGGACCATTCTGGATACGGACAGGCGTGGTGGTATAGATCTTTTCCAGCCGCTCATTATAGAACAATTCCTGGGTATATAAGGTATCCTGCTCTTTGGTGATGACCCTGACATTATTTTTGACCACGATATCTCCTGTCTCAGGATAATACCGCGCACGCTCCGCGGTAAGGACATTTTCCACCACAAGCGCTTCATTGTAAAACTCCACGTACACGCTGTCCAGGAAATCAACGTAATTCACGGCCCTGTCCTGGTAGCGTTCGAAGATATTGCTGTACAGCATCGCTTTGGTATGCCCGGACTGGCTGACATAAAAGGTCACGCCGAACGCCCGTTCCTTATTGAAATCGGTATCATCGGTATCGGGCAGGTCCTCCATCTTATTGGAGCAGGAAAACTGCAGCAGCACAGCCACTGAAGCTAAACATAGCTTCAGTGGCTGCGACAGGCTTATGGTTAAAGATCGGAACATTATTTTCGGTTACTCCTTTACCGGGCGTACATTATTCGAATTTGCGTTTCTTGAACCACACATCATTAAAGTTAAAGCCGAGGGTAAATTTAAAATACCGGTTCGTGTAGGATACAGCATTGGCAGGAGCGCCGTTGCTCGCGGTACCTATATCAAAGGTCGTATTCAGCAGCCCGGTCCCGTAGGTACCGTACGATCTGAATAAAGGCAGCCCTATGGAGAAAGTGCCCCCGTAGTAATAGACCTGGTTGCCCAGCACCGCGTAATCGGTACCGTAATAAGCGCCCAGGCGGAACACGATATTATTTAAAAAGACGTTCTCGGTAGCTTCCGGGTTAGCCATCATCTCCCCTCCTATACCCAGCCTGTAAGTGCTGGCCGCTACACCTGACCGGTCATTATTAAAGGCGAATTCACTCCATTGGGTGGTCCTGAAATCCACACCGGCGTTCCAGTGCCCGGACCTTCCCATATGCACACCCAGGCTCAGCTCGGATGGTAAGGTAAGCTTTCCTTTGGCATTCCTGAGGCTCAACGACTGCATGGTATCTATAGGATCCGTGGTCACACTGCTGCCGTTGACCGCATACTGGTACTGCATAGCGTAAAAATCCCTGGAAGTGTTTAAGCCTGCTTTCAGATCATAGGCGGCACCGAACTGCAGGTAATGGCGGTCCTTTAAAGTATGCTGGTAGATGGCGCCCAGCTGGAATTGTAAGCCCCGGATGGTATTGACGCTGTAAAATTCGGAATTGGTATAGCTCGGGTTTATCAGGTACACGCTCTCTATCGCAGAGCTGTTCAGGATGCTGCCGAAAATATAATTGGCATTCAGCCCCAGGGCGAATCCCTTGTATTTAAAGGCACCGCCCAGGTACAGGTCATGAAGGGCCCCGTAGCCGTAATACATCCGGTTGACCGTATCCAGCCCGGCAATGACATCCTGCTGCGCGGCGTCATAATACACCGTGCTCTTGGGATGGTACCCGAAGCTGAGGCCAAAATACTTACCGGCAGGAATGGCGAATGCGATGCTGTTGATGGTATAAGTGCTGGACTTCAGGGAATTATCGTTCAGGAATATATTATTGGAATAGGCCTGCACGCTCAGGTCAAAGGTGGTGATCTTTGTAAACCCGTAGGTGGCAGGATTCATCTTATTGATAGCGAAAGGATTATTATATGCGGCAGCAATGCCTCCCATACCTTTTATCATACTGTTGGACGGGTCCAGCCAGTTCCCGACACCGATCCTGGATAAAGGACTGTTTGCCAGTCCCGTCTTGGGACCATTCTCCCCGATGATCACCCGGGAAGGCTGTGCAAAAACATTATTGAATCCCGCAGTGGATACCGCGGCCAGAAGTATTGCTATCCGAATTTTATTTAGCATTATATAATAATATTGAATTGAGCCCTTTCAGTTGCAAATTAGCATCGGCAAAGGTCGTGTTTTTTAATTTCCTACCCAAAATACTTGCATCCCCCCCTGTTAAGAACACATTAATATCTTTGAACTGTTCCTTATAGGCGCTGATAAAGCCGTCTATCTCAAATGCCACCCCGTTGATGACGCCTGAACGGATGCTGCTTTCCGTATCATAGCCCAGCAGCGTGGTATCACCGGGAGCGTCCACCAGCGGCAGCTTATCGGTAAATTCGTTCAGGGCCCTGAGCCGCAGCCCGATACCCGGGGTGATATTGCCGCCCCTGAAAGTACGGTTGCTTGTCAGCACATTATAGGTCACAGCAGTACCAACGCTGATAACTAAATTATTATTGTGAGGGTAAGCCTGAAATGCAGCGGCAACCAGGGCCAGCCTGTCCATACCCAGGGAGGCGGATGTCAGGTAGGCATTCAGGAACGGTACCGGCGTCTCCGGCCTCAGCACCATGCACCGCGTATGCTCCTGCAGCAGTTGCTTTATGGCGCCACCCCTGTCCACCACACTGCAAATAATCGACAGGGTTACATTATAGTCCTCAATGATCCGGAGGATATCCGGGGATTCATCATATGCTATCCTCCAGTCCTGCAATAATCTTTCATTTTCGAACACGCCCATCTTAATGGCGGTATTCCCGAAATCAATGGCTAAATTTCTGCTCATGTTATTATTCTTTTAACAGTAAAAGCGATGAAAATACAAAAAAAATACCATAGTAATAATCCTTCCCTTAAAAAGATGAAAAAAAACCGGTGTGCGGCGGCATAAGCTTTATTTACTATAACTTTGTACGCTGTCCCCTTCTAATTCTGAGCAGTCTATGAAATTATCCAAATACCTGTTTCCCTTATTGCTGCTGTTGCTGTCGGCAGCGGGCTGCCGTTTTCCCTACAGCTTCACCGGCGCCAGCATACAGGGTAAGACCATCAACATCTACACGTTTGAGAACCGGGCCCCCAATATCGTGCCGACACTGGCCCCCACCATTTCCGAAAAGGTAAGGAACAAGATACTGTCACAGACCGGGCTCGCCTCCAAGAATACGGAAGATGTGGACTATATTATGAAATCCGCCATTACCGGCTACAACGTGACCATATCGGGTATGCAGGGCGCCACCCAGGCTTCGCAGAACCGGCTTACCATAAGCCTGGAGGTGGAATTTATCAACAAGCTGGATGAGAAGCAGAATTTCAAACAGACCTTTTCCAGGTTCGCGGATTTCCAGGCCTCGCAGCAGCTTCAAAGCGTGGAGAACACCCTCATTGAAGAGATCTGCAACCAGCTCGCGGAAGATATTTTCAACAAAGCATTTGTGAATTGGTAACTTTTAGGCTATTTTTACGAACCTCATTTTTTATCATAAACTCATAGTACCTTGATAACCGCTTCAAAATTATCCGACCTGCTGCAGCATCCTGCCGGTATCCACGGGTATGACAATGCTGCTGTAGAGAAATGGGTAAAAGAATATCCTTTTTTCAGCCTGTTCCAGTACATCCGGTCCCTGAAGACGGATCCGTCCGCGGACCTCGCTGCGCTCAGGCAATTATACCCGGCACACCCCGTGCTGCTGTACCTGCTGAAGCAGAACAGCAGCAGCAGCTACCATTATAAGGATGTAAGCATTCCGGAAACAGCGGCAGCGGACACCCGGGAAGCGGCTGCAAAATTCGACAATCCCGTAGACGAAATATTATTCTCCGGCAGCCATACACCCGATTACTTCCCTCCCGCGGAGGTATCCGAAGATATCCCGGAGGATATCCCGACGGTGCTGCACGCCGCCGACCCGGAACAGGCGACGGCAGAGGACGAAGAGCAGATGGCGCTGATGCGTGTCATGTCATTTTCGGAATGGCTCAGCTTCCTCTCCCACAAGAACAAAAAGGAAAAAGCGGAAGAGGAAAGCCGGCGGCACCTCAAAGCCATGTGGCAGAAGGAAAAGCTGGCCAAAGCCATGGAAGACGAGACCGACGAGATCCCCGAAACGGTATTCAATATGGCCGTCAACTCCCTGAATGCCCCTGAAGACATCATGAACGAGTCCATGGCAGAGGTATATGTGCGGCAGCACAAGTACACAAAAGCCATTGAGATATACCAAAAATTAAGTTTGTTGTATCCAGAAAAAAGTACTTATTTTGCATCAAAGATTGAAAAAATAAAAAAAGAAATATAATATAATACTATGGTAGAATTCATCATCATACTGATCTTAATCTTATGTTTTGTCTTAGGCTTTTTCGTACTGGTACAAAAGCCCAAAGGCAGTGGCTTATCCGGCTCGTTCGGATCACTGGGCGCCCAGGTGATGGGTGTGCAGAAATCCGGCGATACCTTTGAAAAAGGTACCTGGATCCTGATGACCGTCATAGCGGCATTATGTATCGCTTCTACCATGTTCATCCCTAAGGCCGAGCGTCCCAAGCAGACAGCCCCGCAGGAGCAGACGCAGCAACCGCAGAATCAGAATAACCAGCAGGCTACTAACTAAACCCGGCCTGTCCTTTCATATCATTATCAGCAGAAAGCTCAAAGTGTAGACCATTTTGAGCTTTTTATATTAGAAGACGCCGTTTAAAATATGAATGTACCCCAAGGAAAATACATCTATTTCGCTTCCGACTTTCACCTGGGCTTACCCGATTACAAAGCCAGCATCGAAAGAGAGCGCTTTATCTGCAGATGGCTGGATGAGATAAAGGAGACAGCGCATACGATCTTCCTGGTGGGTGACCTCTTTGATGTCTGGTTCGAATATAAGAATGTCATACCCAAAGGATATACCCGCTTCCTGGGCAAGCTGGCCGAGCTGTCGGACAGGGGCATTACCATAGAAGTATTTACCGGCAACCACGACCTGTGGATGCGGGACTACTTCCGGCAGGAGCTGGACATACAGGTACATACCGGCCCGCTGACCGCCACCTTCAACGGGAAGAAATTCTACATCGCCCACGGCGACGGGCTGGGACCGGGAGACCAGGGCTATAAATTCCTGAAAAAGGTCATGTCCAACCGCTTTTCGCAATGGCTGTACAGGAGGATACATCCCGATACCGGCATCAAAATAGCGGACTATTTCAGCAAGAAAGGCCCCAAGCACCTGTCCGGTGACAATATCTTCCTGGGAGAAGATAAAGAATGGCTGGTGCTGCACGCCAGGGCCATACTGCAGCATGAACATTTTGATTATTTCATCTTCGGGCACCGCCACCTCGCCATGACGCTGGACCTCGGCGACAACGCCACCTATATCAACCTGGGCGACTGGCTGTCCTATAACACCTACGCCGTATTCGACGGCGAAAAGACCGTGCTGAGATCCTACCCGGACCATTTACCTTACCGTCAACCTTTCTAACCTCAATCATACGATATGTCAAAAACACTTATTATAATACGGCACGGTAAAGCAGAAGAGGGCTTTGACAAAAAGGATATTGACCGCAGGCTCAGCTCAAGGGGCATACAGCAGGCTCACCACAACGGCAGCACCCTGCGGCAACGCCAGGTACACCCCGGCCTGCTGCTGCACAGCAGCGCATCCAGGACCACCGGAACGGCGGCTATCATAGCTGAATATATGCAAGGCGAAAATATGCGTGTAATTTCCACGCCGAATTTGTACCTTTGCCCGTCGTCAAAAATCCTGGATGAACTGGTGGCCCATGCGAAGGATACCGATCATACCGTCATCATTGTAGGCCACAACAGCGGTCTTTCCGATTTTTACAACCAAATCCTGTCCGGCAGCCTGTACTATAACCTCTCTACCTGTGAAATGGCTGTAATATCACTGAATATCGGGTCCTGGACAGACCTGTATGATAAATATGACGCGCAATTGCTAAGCATAGAAAAACCAAACAAATAATATACGGATACCGTGAAAGACATACATAAACATTTTGAACAGTTCAGGGCACTTTACAGCAAAACATTTGATCTCGATCTGACCGATATCCATTCCCTGCCGCTTTCAGGATCGGACAGGAAATATTTCCGGCTGACAGACGAAAAAGGAAAAACCTCAATAGGCACATTCAGCACAGACCGTAACGAAACCAATTCTTTTCTATACTTCTCCAGGGTCTTTAAAAAGCACCAGCTGGCTGTACCCGAGATATACGTTACCTCCGGCGATAAGAAATACTATATACAGGAAGATGTGGGCGCCGTCAGCCTGCTGGAAATACTGCAGCAGGAAGGCTATACGGAACGTGTTAAGAACCTGTACAAAAAAGCCATTGACGGGCTGGTACGCTTCCACTGGCAGGCCAGCAAGGAAATAGACTATACCCTGTGCCACGGCTCGTCCCAGTTTGACCGCAACGCCATCTTCAGCGATGTGCTCTACTTCAAATATTATTTTGCCGACCTGCTCAAGGTGGAATACGATAAGAACCTGTTGCTGGAAGAGTTCAATGATGCTTCCAAGAACCTGGCATCCCAGAAGCCCCAGGCATTCATGTATCGTGATTTCCAGTCCAGGAATATCCTGGTCAGGGACGAGGAGGTTCACTTTATAGATTTCCAGGGAGGCATGCAGGGATTACCGCAATACGACATCGCGTCCCTGCTGTGGCAGGCCAAGGCGCAACTTCCGGACGAATGGAAGAACGACCTGCTGAACTATTATTTTGAAGCGCTGAAATTGCTGCCCGAGAGGCCCAATTTCGATGAGACCACCTTCAGGCGGGTGTACCTGGACTGCGTGCTGCTCCGCATCATGCAGACACTGGGCGCCTATGGATTCAGGGGACTTTACGAGAAAAAGCCCCACTTCCTGAGCAGCATATACCCCGCTCTGCTGCAACTGAAGAGCTTTCTGAATACCTGGCCGCATCTGCCCAGCTCCAACGAGCTGCGGAAATTGCTGCTGCAGCTTATCAAACCCGAGATAATAGCCCGGTTCGAGCCCCGGCAGCTGGACGCTGATAATACCCGGAAGCTGCAGGTAGATATATACAGCTTCAGCTATAAAAAGGGACTGCCGGCAGCCAATGTGCATGGCGGAGGCTTTGTGTTTGACTGCAGGGGCATCCTGAACCCGGGCAGGGAAGCAAGCTATAAGGCCCAGACCGGTAAGGATATGTCCGTTCAGACCTACCTGGAGACCCAGACGGACATGCCTAAATTCCTGGCAGGCGTATTCAGCGTAGTGGACATCAGCGTGGAGGATTATATCATCCGCGGGTTTGACAACCTGCAGATCTCTTTTGGCTGTACCGGCGGGCAGCACAGGTCGGTCTATGCCGCGGAGCAGACCAAAAAGCACCTGGAAAGCAAATACGGCGTACAGGTGAATATCATCCACCTGGAGCAGGACGCCAATGACCTGACCAGGAGGTAGGAAACACGGTAAAATATGGGGACCGGGTTTTAACCCTGCCCCGCACCCTTCGACAGGCTCAGGGTGACAACAGAACTCAATTTAATATAATGGTGTCATGTTGAGCTTGTCGAAACACACACCCTTATGCATGATCAGGGTGACAACCCTCGTATCATGTTGAGCTTGTCGACACACACCCTTATGCCTGAGTACCCATTAAAGCACCTGTCAGGCTGAGCTCGTCGAAGCCAATAACAGTATTCCTGTCGAGCCAGTCCAAACATTACCCTTCAGGCTCAGGGTGACAACCCTCGTGTCATGTTGAGCTTATCAAAACACACACACCTATGCCTGAGTACCCATTAAAGCACCTGTCAGGCTGAACCCGTTGAAGCCCAATAACAGTATTCCTGTTGGGCCCACCCAAATACAACCCCTCGACAGGCTCAGGGTGACAACACTCGTGTCATGTTGAGCTTGTCGAAACACACACCCTTATTCAGAGTAACCATTAAAGCACCTGTCAGGCTGAGCTCGTCG
>MKSF01000034.1 GCA_001897155.1 Bacteroidetes bacterium 47-18
GGAACTGAGGGTGGTGGTCATTCCGAACGGATGTGAGGAATCTCTTATAATAATTTATAACTGATAACGACTTTGTTGCCTATATATAGATAGTCAGTTTTTTTTTTATGTAAAAGGCCGCCCGGCAGCGCTTTCGTCCTCCCGTAAGCTGCCGGGTTCCTGTCATCTGAATCAGCAATATTAAAAAAAATGTTAACTAGTATGCAATATTTGTATTACGGTGACAGTTATATGGCTGTAGTTTTTTTGATATCAACAGTTTCAGCATCATTTCAATGAAATATCTATTATCATGTCTTGTTCCGGTGATCAGCAGCGTCAGTGTCGCTGCGCAGGTTACCCTGAGCGGTTTTGTGAAGGAGAGCACTTCCCTGGAGCATCTGCCCGGCGCTATAATTAAGGTTGCCAACGCTGATAAGTTCGTGGTCAGCAATGAGTACGGTTACTATTCCATTAGCCTGCCGGAAGGAAGCTATACTTTTGACATTCACTTTCCGGGTTATGAAAGCATGGCCTATACCATCCAGCTTACGCGATCCGAGACCTATGATTTCATGATAGGTCATAAGGAAGAGCTGGAAGGTGCGGAGATCGTGGGAAGCACCCGGAAGGCTGATGAGATCAGGATGGGCACCCACCAGCTGAAGATCAGCGATATTAAGGCTGTCCCCACCCTCCTGGGCGAGAAGGACGTTTTTAAGGTGATCAAGCTGCTGCCGGGCGTTCAGAAAGGCCAGGAAGGCAGCAGCGGCTTTAATGTCCGGGGAGGCGGTACGGATCAGAACCTTATTATCCTGGATGATGCGGTGGTATATAACGCCAGTCATCTGTTCGGTTTTTTCTCCACGTTTAACGGCGATGCGCTGAAAGGTGTGGAGCTGATCAAGGGAGGATATCCTGCCAGGTACGGCGAACGGCTTTCTTCCGTCCTGAATATAACCATGAAGGAAGGGAACAAGGACCATTATACGGGAGAGGTGGGTATAGGGCTGCTGTCTTCCCGCGTCACGCTGGAAGGGCCGATAGTAAAAAATAAGGCATCCTTCCTTGTTTCCGGCCGGAGGACCTATTTTGATGCGTTGATGCAGCCTTTTATGATCGCTGCTGAGAATGTAAGCGGGGGCTATTATTTTTATGACCTGAACGCCAAGGTCAATTACCAGCTGGATGACAGGAACAGCGTTTACCTGAGCGGCTATTTCGGAAGGGATAAATTCTATATGAGAGATGAGGTGTTCTCTTCTGCCGATAACAGCATGAGAATGCGGTTCGGCTGGGGGAATGCTACCGGGACGCTCCGCTGGAACCATATTTTCAACCCCAAGCTGTTCACGAACCTGACCGTCAATTACAGCAATTACAATATGGCGGTCAATATCCGGGAGAAATCCAATAATACCAGCTATATGCTCAACCTGCTTTCCGCCATTGATGATATAGGCGCGAAGTATGACCTGACCTATTACTGGAAGCCCAACCAGACCATCAGGGCAGGGTATAAGGTGACCAGGCACCTGTTCCGCCCCAATGCCGTTACCGTGCAGGACAACGGCGTAAGCGATACTTCATTCTCCAATAACAGCTCCAAATATATCAGTTGGGAGCACAATCTGTATGTGGATGACGAATGGCAGGTATCGAGGAACCTGGCCTTTAACCTGGGTGTAAGAGGCTCTGCATTTACTTCAGGCAAGAAAACTTATCTGAACGTGGAGCCGCGTTTCTCCGCCCGCTATCTTATCAATGACCTGACGTCCGTTAAGGCAAGCTATACCATTATGAACCAGTATATGCACCTGCTATCTTCCACGGGCATCAGCCTGCCCACGGACCTGTGGGTACCCGCTACCGACCTGGTGGCGCCCCAGCGGGCCTCCCAGTACAGCCTGGGCATGTTCAGGGATATATTGAATCCCAATATCACCATAGGGGTAGAGGGATATTATAAGACCATGGACAATATCATTACCTATAAGGAAGGAGCGTCCTTTATGGAGCTGGACGACCCGTTCGATCCTGATCCTGACAAGGAAAGCCGGTGGGAGGACAAGGTGGTGTCAGGTATAGGCAGGAGCTACGGCGCCGAATTGATGATCCAGAAGCATAAAGGCAGATTTACGGGATGGCTGTCCTATACCTGGTCCAAGACGCAGTTTAAATTTGACGGCGTCAACAAAGGCGAATGGTTCTATCCCAGGTTTGACAGGCGTCATGACCTGAACCTGGTAGGATTTTATGAGCTGACGCCCGCTATCCGTCTCAATGCCCTGTTCACGATCGCTACCGGCAACCCGGTAAGCCTGCCGCAGCACGAGATCACCAGCGCGACATTCCTGCCTTCCAATGGTAATATCAGCAAAGTCTATAACAGCTCAAAGGTGCTTTACAGCGACCGGAATGATTTCCGCACCGAGGTATACCACCGCATGGACGTGGGCATACAGTTCATCAAAGAAAAGAAAAGAGGAACACGCACCTGGGAAATCAGCTGCTACAATATATATAACAGGAAGAACCCGTTCTTCTATACGCTCGGCTATGACCAGCGTTCCGCGGAGACCAATGTATATAAGTACACCATTTTCCCGCTGATCCCTTCTTTCTCTTATTCCTTTAAATTCAAATAGTAAAAACACGGCATTATGTTATTCCGGAAATTCAATTATAGCCTTTGCAGCCTGCTGCTGCCTTTGCTGCTGCTGGGCAGTTGTAAGACCAAGATAGATGATCCCAGGATGAAGGTGGGGGATGATACCATCTTTATGGAGGGTTTTCTGAACCCTGTCGCTGATTCGATCACCATAGGCCTTTCCGTAGCGAAGGGTGCGGTGACCTCCGGCAATAAGATAAAGGAGGAGGAGCTGCTGCAGGCGGAAGTCTCCATTGAGTCGGAAGGCGTTGTAAAGCGCCTGTCATTCAGCCACTGGAACAACACTGTAGCGGTATATGTGCTCAGCGCTGAAGAAATGCCTGTTGTGGCCGGTAATACCTATACGGTCAGGGTCCACAGGGAAGGCGTGTTCTCGGCATTCGCCAGCACGACGGTTCCCGGTGGTGATTTTGACTTTACTTTCGATGTAACGGGCCCGGTGGTCAATAGCAACTCGGGTGAGCGTACCTATAAGGTGAGCGGGTATATAACGGACGAAAAGGATGCGCACAATTATTATCGCCTCACCTCCGATGATACCGCAAGAGGGTATACTTATAACGAGCTGCTGCTGGCGGATAACCCGGATGTGCCGGGGAGGATCAGCTTCAGGGCGGACGTGACCGAGGACATGTACGAAATGGGATCGGGCATCTTATTTATAACTCATATTACCAAGGATCTTTACCTGTACCTGACGACTATCCGGAACCTGGAGGACAATGACGGAAACCCTTTTGCGGAGCCATCCACACTATACAGCAATGTGCAGGGCGGCCTGGGCATCCTGGGCGGCATGAACACGAAGGGGCGGCCTGTAAGACCGTAAAGGCTTATATTCATATAAGATAAGGCCCGGCTTGGCAAAGCCGGGCCTTATCTCTTATAAGCGGGAAGCTCAGCTAAGATCATAGTGATTTTTCGCAGTGACATTGATGCACCTATAGCAAATATTTATTGACAGAATAAAAATTCTTTTTTATTTTTACATTTGTTAACGGCCGTGGTCCAATAAAATAACCGGGTACGCCGCTTATCTTTTATGGCATCCTGATATACAGAAGGCCGCCTGAGAACCGCCGCTTGCGGCAGGTGTGATCGCATCAAATAAAATATGAAGAACTCACTTATCCGTTTAATATTCGCTTTATCCTTTATAACGGCTGTTGGCATTATCACCAGCCAGATATTCTGGGTCACAAAGGCATATGAGCTGGAGGATAAGGATTTTGACTATAAGGTTACCAGCAGCCTTAAGGACGTGGCGCTGAAAATATGGGAGATCAAGAAGACGCAGGCTACTTTATATGATGTGGTTGAACAAATCAACCCCGGATATTTTATAGTACAGGTGAATCACCAGATCAGCGATGAATTACTGGAGCATTTCCTGAAGGAGCAGTTCATGCTGCACAACCTGATCACTGATTTTGAATATGGCCAGTATGATTGCGCCATGGACAGCATGGTCAGTATGAAATACGTTTCCATGCTGCATGGTAATACGGAAAAGGACGGTACGCTTGTAGAGCTGCCCATTGAGCAGCGGGAGAATTACTATTTTGCCGTGCATTTCCCCAACAGGAAGCAATATGTAGGAGAGCAGCTGCACGTATGGGTGTACTCATCCCTGTTCCTGCTGGCGGTCATCGTCATTATGATCCTGACGGTCTATGTCATTATGAAGCAGAAGCGGCTCAGCGAGATCCAGAAGGACTTTGTCAATAATATGACGCATGAGTTCAAGACACCGCTGGCCACCATACAGCTTTCCGCCGAAGTACTGAAGAAACCGGATATCGTGGAAAAGCCGCAGCGCCTGCTCAATTACGCTACCCTGATAGATAAGGAGGCGTCATTGCTGGCCTTGCAGATCGAGCGGGTACTGCATATGGCGCATGCGGAAAAGGGCGAGATCATCCTTAAAAAGGAAAAGACCAATATCAACGAGCTGGTGCAGGAAGTTTACCAGGGATTCGCTGATAAATTCGCGCAGTCGGATATTGCGCACAGCCTTGACCTGGCAGGCGGGGATGTGGTGTGTGAAATCGACAGGCTGCATATCAAGAATGCGGTAAGCAACCTGGTGGAGAATGCCATCAAGTACGCGGGAGAAGGCGCGGTTGTAAAGATACGGGTGACCGGCAATGATAAAAACGTAAGGATCGCCGTGGAGGACAATGGGCCGGGTATTCCGCCGGAATTCCAGAAGATGCTGTTCGACAGGTTCTTCCGTGTTCCTATGGGCAACAGGCATGATGTAAAAGGATTCGGTATAGGGCTCAATTATGTTAAAATCATTGCCAAGACGCACGGCGGTGACGTGCTTTGTAAAAGCACACCCGGGTCCGGCACTACTTTCATTATTATATTACCCAGGCAGAGCGGTATTAGAAATAAAAAATAATTATTATATTTAACAATCAAAATCAAAAACATATGCAACAACAATTTAAAGCCAAGATCTTATTAGTGGAAGATGACTCTGCTTTGGGATTTGTTATTAAGGATAATTTGGAGGAAGCAGGATATGAAGTGATATATACGACAGACGGTAACCAGGGCTTTCAGCAGTTCATGCGCCACAACGTGGACCTGTGCCTGCTGGACGTGATGATGCCCAAGAAGGACGGCCTGACGCTGGCAGCGCAGATCCGTCAGAAAAATAATAAGGTGCCCGTAATCTTTATGACGGCAAAATCCATGGACGAGGACAGGATCGCCGGCTTTAAGGCGGGCGGTGATGATTATATCACCAAGCCGTTCAATATGGAGGAGCTGCTGCTGAGGATAGAAGTGTTCCTCAAGCACACCAAGAAAAACGATGAAGATGAAAAGAAAGTATTCAATATCGGTAACCTGGTGTTCGATTATGCCAACCTTACGCTGATAGAAGGCGAAAAGAAGAACCAGCTCACCCAGAAGGAAGCAGACCTGCTCCGCTACCTGTGCGTGAATGCCAATACGGTGGTCAAGAGGGAAGAGATCCTGATGGATGTATGGGGTAAGGAAGACCCGTTCCTGGGACGAAGCATGGATGTGTTCATGACCAAGCTGCGTAAATATCTTAAGGATGTGGAAGGCGTGGAGCTCCAGACCATTCACAGGGTCGGATTCAAGCTGATCTTACCATAAAACGGCCGTGTGAACCTATTTTACCCAAAAAGAACCAAATATGAAAAGACAAATTAACCTTATCGTAGTGCTTTTAAGCAGTCTTCTGATGTTCTCCTGTGCGGCCGGTAAAAAAAATAAAAGCGCCTACATGCAGCAGACATTTGAAACCCTGAAAAGAGACTTGCCGGATGCAACGGTAACGATCCTGGATGATACCATTAAAGTATTATTCCCGGAGAACGTTATGTTCGCCTCCAATTCTGCAGAAATAAACGAAACCTTTATGCCGAAAATGAAAACCTTTGCCGGCATACTGAAACGTTTCAACAAAACCAGCATCCTGGTCAACGGCTATACCGACAATACGGGCTCTCACGAGATCAATGCCAAGCTGTCCAATGAAAGGGCTATGAATGCACGGAATGCTTTGATAGAATATAAAGTAAAGCCGGGCAGGCTGTATGCCTGGGGCCATGGTCCCAACAACCCTATAGCGACCAATAATACGGCTGAAGGAAAGCAAAAGAACAGGCGTGTGGAATTCCTGGTATTATATGATGTGGACTGATAATGCCGTATGCTTGATAAATGAACAGGGGGTGCTTATCTGATAAGCACCCCCTGTTTTATTTTAAGTTTATGGGCAATTAAAAACCGATATTCAGTCCTACCCTGATATCAATGGTCCGGGCATAAGGGCTCCTGGAAAGACGCGTGCCGTTGGGCGCAGTCCTTACATTGCCGGGGATGTTCTGTAAAACATCATACAGGGCATACATCACGAAGGAGGAATGCTCGTTGATGGGCTGCCGCAGTCCGCCGCCTACCAGCAGGCAGGGGACGCTTTCCGTTTTCCTGAAGCTGTAATGCTTGAAATTGTTGTTATAATCTATATCATACGCCTTATAGGTGCTGATCACATTCTCAAACTCGAAATGAGTAAATATATTTCTGAATACTCTCAGCCGTGTCCATACACCCGGTACGAAAATATGGTTATTAAGATTATACTCTTCATACCGCTGCCAGTCATAATTATAGACGGAGAAATAATCCCGGTAGAAGAAATACTTATACCCCAGGCTGATACCGGCGCTCCAGAAATCAGTGATCCTGTAGCCGGCAATAGGAGAAACGCCTATGGATATGACATTGCTGCCGCCGCCTCCGAACAGGCCGCCGCCGTATATCAGGCGGGAAGCGTCAAATCCCTTTTTACTGTTATCCCGGGCAGCAGTGCTCTGGGATTTGGTGCCTGAGCTCCGGTAGGTCTGCTGGGCCTGCATATCCGACAGGCTCAGGATGCCGAGTCCTAATATCAGCCCGTAACGTACAATAATTTTTTGTATCATATACCTTTATTTTTTTAAGCCTAAAAGCATCAGCAGCCAGCCGATGATCAGGAATACACCGCCGATGGGCGTAATGATTCCCAAGCCGCTCAGCCCTATATTTTGAACACCTTTCAGGAATACTAACAGGTAAATAGAGCCGCTGAATAAAATAATGCCGGTTAAGAACATCCAGATCGTATATTGCAACAAACCAGACTTAAAATAGTTTTGCAGGATAGCTACCACTGCGATCATAATGGCATGGTACATCTGGTACCGCACACCTGTCTCCCAGGAAGCTATCAGGTCAGGGTTCGGAATAAGTTCTTTGAGTTTGTGGGCCCCGAAAGCGCCCAGTATCACGCCCAATCCTCCCAGTATCGCGGAAATCTGTAAAGCTGCCTTATTCATTTTTATATCCGAGTTGGTTTAACAATGCTACAAATTTACTATCTATTTTGTCATTTACCTCAATTTCATGGTCTGCCTGCATATAATAAGGCTGCCGCAGGGCCAAAAGGTCATCCAGGTGCCCGTGCAGCGCCGCTTTGGTTGTATAACGCAGCAGGAGGGGTCTTTTGTTATGCGTATCGTTCCATATTTGTTCTGTTAATACATGAACAGGCACCTGTAGCCAGATCACGGTACCATGCCGTTTCATCCATTCCGTATTGTTGTGATAGCAGGGCGTACCGCCGCCGCATGCAATGATCAGGCCACCGGCCACATGGATATTGACTGCTGCTTCCAGCACCTGCCGCTCCAGTAGCCTGAAAGCGTCTTCTCCTTCCTGCCGGAAGATATCCGCTACGGGAGCGCCGTAGGATGCCGCTATCATTGCATCGAGGTCCGCGAAGCTGAAATGATGCTGCATCGCCCAGCGTTTGCCCAGTGTGGTCTTGCCTGCTCCCGGCATACCGGTCAGAAATAGGATCATAGGCTTTTGAAATGATTTACAAAGGTGATGACCAGCCCCTTGCCCAGGAGATTGTGCGCCCTGGGCAGCGCTATATGCCGGGTATGGCTGATAGCCAGGGTCAGCGCGTTCATATGGCGGGAAGGTGTAATGGCATCGAAATTGCCTGTTACAAGCGTAAAGGGAATATGGTAATCCCGTATCTGCCTTACCAGCTCCCCGGTACGGCTGTGCAGCTTCGAATACCCGGTCCATATCCGGTAAAGCGCTGCTGTACGGTTACGGTCTTTTAGCATAGCGGTCATAAATGCCGCGTCTGTTTTTTTGACCAGTCTCAGGGCGCCGCCAATCCTGATGCCCAGGCGGGATATTGCCGGGAAGGCGCAGATGGCCCTGAACAGCAGCCGCCCAATAAAGGTGCGTGTAGCCAGCACATATACTTTCCGCTCCTTTATCCCGTCGGGCGCGATATACATCAGGGACAGTACCTTATCCGGTTCATGACGGACAAATACGCCTGCTGCTTTGGCGCCGATGCTATAGGCTACCAGGTGTATCTTTGCTGCCTGGTGTTCCTGCATCAGCGCATGGATAAGGCCGGTCATATCTTCTTCCGTGACAGTAGCATTCCGCCATTGGGTATCGCCGTGGAACGGCAGGTCGGGCACGATCAGGGTGTACCCGTCCAGGCTGCCTTCCAGGAAATCATAGGCGCTGCAATCCTGTCCCACACCGTGCATCGCCAGGATGAAGCGGGGTCCACACCCGATCGTTTTATAGGAAATGATGTGCTGCCGGAACGGTATGGATCTCTTCATGTAACAGGAATGGTGCTGTACAAAACTACTGAAAAATAAAAGAAACAATAGCAGATAACTGTATATTTGCAGTTGACAATTCAGCGTACATAATGGAAAAAGTAGTCATCCTCAATGAAGATCAGATAGCCAAGAAGCTCAGGCGTATGGCTTACCAGATCTGGGAGCATAACAGCGATGAAACGGAGATTGAAATGATAGGTATCAGCGGCGGCGGTGTGGTTATTGCCAGGGCTTTGAAGAATATCCTGGAAACCATCAGCCCGCTGCGCATCCGCTATTCCGAGCTGGTACTGGATAAAAGAGCGCCTTTGTCGGCCCCGATCACGGTAACGGGCGATTTTAACCATAAAAGCGTGGTATTGATAGATGATGTGGCCAATTCCGGCAAAACACTGATGTACAGCCTGAAGCCTATACTGGAATTTATGCCCAAGAAGCTCCTGATCGCCGTGCTGGTGGACAGGGAGCATAAGAATTACCCTGTGATCCCGGATATTGTGGGCTATGCCATCGCCACCACGATCCAGGATATGATATTTGTGAACTATGACGGGGAACGCCTTACGAGCGCCCACCTGGAATAACAGTCGGCAGCCCGCATTTGCATAAATGCGGGCTGCCGCTTTAAGGGTTGTACATAAACCTGGAGAGACTCAACTTTTGGGTGGTGCGGTTGTTTATGATGGATGGTATTGATCTTCTAAAAACTATATCTTATGACAGGCTTATTATCTTGGATCCTGCTCGGGCTGATAGCCGGGGCGCTGGCCAAATTCATTACACCCGGAGGTGGCGGCACTAAGGATACTTCGGGGTGCATCACGACCATGCTTATAGGTATTATAGGAGCTGCCATAGGCGGTGTGATAGGTACCAATCTGGGATGGGGAGGCATTGATGAGTTCAATTTCAAAAGCATACTGCTCGCCACCGGGGGCGCGATTATATTGCTTGTCATCTTTCAACTGCTGAGCGGCAGGAAGCGGTAGCCGCTAACCCTCTATGGGCAGTACCTTTTATGTCCCGGTACACCATATGTTTTTCGGCCCCGGGCGGTGCTGGTATTAAGGTTGTTGGTGAAGAACACCAACAACGGAGGAATAGTCTTTGTTAAGCGTAGCTTTATACGCTTTATCCCCTTATTATATGCCTGCTGACCTTTGTTACCCCGGGTGGTGCTGGTGTTAAGGTTGCTGGTGAAGAACACCAGCAATGGAAGAAAAAAGAGGTTCTCACATCCGTTTGGAATGACCGGCACGTTACAGTACATTTATAGCAAATTGCCCGCTGACCCAACGTACTTGTATAAGAGGTGTTTTTCCTGTAAACCGGTAATCACTTAAATTCATAAAAAAGCACAGGAGCCTGAAAATTCAGGCTCCTGTGCTTTTTATAATGGAAACAGTCTGCTTATCGTCTGCTGAATACTCTCGGACACCTGGTCTGGATATATTCCTTGATATTTCCGAAAGCGTCGAAGTAAATGCCGACACTCACGCTTACGGTCCAGAACCAGTCATTGCTGGTCATATTGCCTCTCTGGAAGCCGTAGTTGGGATAATTACCGTCCCAGTCGAGTTGCCTGTTGCCCCTGTAGGCCATTTCAACAGCCTTTTTACCCCTGTAGAGCTCCAGGGAGTCCAGGTTGACATAGCTTCTGCTCACATCGTCCAGGTAATCTGTGGATGTATAGCGCAGCCCGACTTCCGTGGCGATCATCATGGTGTTGCCCACCATGCATTTGAAACCGCCGCCAATAGGAAAGGACGCGTTGATCACAGGATAGAATTTCCTGTCAGGATATTGAGGCATGCCCTGTCCTTCAGTGCCCAGGGTGCGTAATTTCACCTTCTCGCCTTTATCGTCCAGAGCGAAAGGACTGGAGTAAAATCCACCGATACCGGCAAAGATATAAGGCGTGAATTTGAAGCGCTCCATATCTATAGGCAGGAAGTTGATCTCAATACCTCCGTGGATCTCGAATATATTATTGGAAAAACTTAAGTTCCTGAGCTGGTTGGCCCTGACATCGGAAAGGCTGTCCGCGCCGGTGATGCGTGCGTAAGTAGCGCCAAACCGGAAACCGATATTGGGGTTCACGAAATATTTATACGTCAGGCCTATGGTAGGTCTGTAGGTACTTGCATTGTTCACGCTCCAGGGTACAGGGTTGGTCTGGATATCTCCGAAATAATTGGCCATTCCAAGGGAAAGTCCGATTTCGTGATGTTTTTGTGCAAAAACACTTAAAGGCAAAGTGCACAAAATTGATAATATAAATTTTTTCAAAACAACTGATTTTATTAATTATCAATAAGCTTTCCGAATTGAAGCTCGTCTGAAAAGACAACACAATATTGCCCCAATTAGGTACAAATATAAATTTTGAATTTGAAAAACAAAAGTTTCTTTGACTTTTTTTTAATAAATTGTTACCGTTAGAGCATCAGCATCGTAATAATATAATCCGCCAGCAGGATCATAATGCAGGTGACCACTACTGCCGTGGTGGAAGCGCGTCCTATCTCCAGGGCGCCACCCTTCACGTGATAGCCGTAATAGGAGGAAATAGAGGAGATAAGGAAGGCATATACAAAGGATTTTACAAGCGCTACCAGTATATTGAACTCCATAAATCCTTCTTCCAGGCCGTACAGGTATTGTTCCGTGGACATAATGCTCGTGAACATCACCGTGATATACCCCCCGAAAAGGCTCAGGAAGATAGAAAGGATGATCAGGAGCGGCACCATGATGAAAGCCGACATTATCTTAGGAAAAACAAGGTAGGATTTGGTGTTGATGCCCATGATCTCCAGGGCGTCTATCTGCTCGCTGACCCTCATATTACCCAGCTCTGAGGCTATTTTGGAACCTACCACGCCTGCCAGCACTATGGAGTTGATAGTAGGGGACAGCTCCAGTATCACCGAATCCCTCACCACCTGCGCCATAACATATTTCTCTATCAGGGGACTGACCAGCTGATAGGCGGTCATCACGGTCATTACCGCGCCAAGAAAAACGGATATGATGGATATGATGGGCAGCGAACGTATGCCGATATCATTGCTCTGGTGCATCAGCTCTTTCCAGTAGACTTTCTTATTTTCCGGTTTGGAAAACATTCTGACCAGCATGGAGGAGAATTTACCTACATGTTCTAAAAAGTTTGTAACCACCATACTACAATTTTTTTAAGTTCTGCAAAATAATACTTATTCAGAGAGATAACAGTTTTTTTTATGCACAGTACTTAAAAAATATAAAAATTCCGGGAGCTTTGGGCTTTTGCTGAAAAAAATTTTTAACTTTGATTAAAATATTTTTGATATATGAAGGTGAATATTACTATTACTAAGATATGTTTGGCGTTAGTATGTTTCTGGACCTTTGGGCTTCAAAAGGGCCTGGCCCAGATCAATGTGTCGCCCAAAGTAAGTCAAACCTGCCCCACCCAGACCGTCAACTTAAGAGCTAATGTCGTTTCAGGCTTCGGGGGCAATATCGTGAATGACGATGTTTTTGGTCCTGTTATCAATATAGGTTTCAATTTTAATTTCTTTGGGAATACTTACAATCAATGTGTCATTTCCGCCAATAACTTTATTTCATTCGACCTTGCGAATGCCAGCCAGGGCAGCTCTTATGTTTACACTACTGCAGTAGGTAACGGGCAACTTAATAGTGTTATTATGTTTCCCTTCCAGGATATTTTACCTACCGCCGCTACTGCCACCCAGATGAGCTATATTACTTTCGGGAGCCCGGGCAGCAGGGTGTTTGTAGTGCAATTCTGCAGAATGCCCTTGTTCAGTTGCGTTAGTATGCTGAGCACTACCCAGGCTGTGCTGTATGAAGGCTCCAATATCATTGATATCCATATTATTGATAAGCCTTCCGGGTGCACCTGGCAGGGCGGTACGGGTATCGTAGGACTGAGAAGCGTACCTACAGAAGTGCTGATCCCCGGAAAGAATGTGCCTAACGTACAGTGGGCGGAGGCTAATAAAACCTACAGGTTCACACCGAACGGGGCCGGTTCCTACACTTATGATTCCATCCCTTATCAGCCTGTTCCTGTAATTACTTTCCCTGATACCAACAGGTTGTTCTGGTATGCGGAAGGTGATACCGTAAACCCTATCGGTATAGGACAGACAATAGCCGTCGTGCCTGACGGCAATATCAGTTACTATGTATGTAAATATTATGGTGACGGTGTCTGCTATTCCAATGATACCTTTGCATTCTATGATACCGCTTATATAGAATACCTGAACTATGCAGGCTCTACCAATGTGGAGATCTGTGCCGGAGAGACCTATTCCTACATGGGAGATATCCTCTATGCCACAGGAGCCTATAAATATAATCTCAAAACAGCCCTGGGATGTGACAGTGTGCTGACCCTGAACCTGAAAGTGAATGAGCTGCCTGACGCTACCTTGAGCACGGCTACCTTCCTGGAGATCTGTGAAGGGCTTTCCAAAAAAATAACCGTAGCGAATCCGAGACCTAACTATACCTATCAGTGGTATAAGGACGGGCAGCCGGTATATACCGAAGGCTCACCCAACGGCGTGTATGAGCTTGTAGTGACTGAAGCAGGGGAATATTACGTGGAAATCACTACAGACAAGGGATGTATGTCCAGGTCTATGATCGTGACCGTTATGATACGTCCCAATCCTGTGGCCCGGATTGAAGCCATCGGTGAAGGTGACATCAGATGTACGCACGATACTGTGACCATCACCGCCTATCACGATGATAACTATGAATATACCTGGTGGCCTGATAAGCCTTTCAGACCCTATAATTACAACCTGTACGGCAGTGTGGTAAAAGGCGTATTCAGAAGCCCGCTTACCGATGTGGAGCTGACAGTGCGTAATCAATACGGCTGCTTTACCAAAACCAACTTTACCGTAAAGGCGGAACCCTGCTGTGATGTATTTATTCCGAACGCGTTCACACCCAATGGTGACGGTATCAATGATGAATTCAGACCGGTTATCAATCCCGGTCAGGTAGTGGTGACCTTCGAGGTATTTGACAGGTTCGGCACCTTAGTGTACAGCAGCAATACTGCAGCCCCGGCATGGAACGGTACTTACCTGAATGGTAAGCCGGCTCCGACAGGTGTCTACATGTATCACATCATCTATTCCTGTGATGATGGTGCCAACTACACCAAAAAAGAAACGGTTTCCCTGATGAGATAAAAGCGCTGATAGCTATACTATACTTAAAAGGCCGGCTTCCCTGAAGGAAGCCGGCCTTTTATCATTTTTAGATGTACAGTATGATGAAACCTAATTATTAATGATCAGGAACTGGTCACCGAAAGGCAGTATCGTCTTTTCCAGGCACTCAAAATAACGGTCTCCCATATGGGCGTATTCCTGCATGAAGGTATAATATCGTTCCTGCAGGGAATGATTGCCGGGAAACAGCATCGCCTTCATCTTATAGATCCTGTCTATTTCGGTGCTTAAGTTCCTTTTCTCTGCCTTATAGATCTTTTTCTCTACTATTTCTACCTGGTACTGCATCTTCTTAAGAGCAGCCTCGACACTACGCTCCAGGGACTTGTCCACCCTGGCGGCCTTGGCCCTGATGCTCTGAAGCGCCTGTACGATCGTATGCCATTCCCCGTCCGCTTTCAGGTCGTTCTGGGAAAGCTGGCTGATACGGTCCTTTACCAGCTGCTCGGCCGGCAGGAAGATATCGCGATCTGAGAAATGCAGCTTGTTGATGATATCCTGCTGGTAGGCGCTGATAAACTGTACGCTTTGCCTTAATACAAGGGTGGGATAAAATACCTTATAATGTTCAAACACTGACTTGAGCTGCATCCAGTAGGCCAGCTCGCTGCCTCCTCCGATAAAGGCAACATTGGGCAGGATGCTTTCCTGGTACAGTCCCCGAAGGATGACATTGGGGCTGAAATATTCGGGATGCTCATTGACCGTCTGCCGGAGCTGCTCCCCGGTCCAGCTAATGCCGGTACCCACCACTTTCCAGGTGTCCTCCTGCATTTCTATCCGCTGCCGGATGCCTCCATCCAGGTAAAAGAAATTAATGGGCCTTACAAAGGCCTGTGTGCTGTAACCCGCTTGCAACTGCCGGTTGGTTTCCTGCACCAGCCGGTGCGCCTCCGGGCTGCATAGCTCCTGGGTCGCTATCTGCGTAAAAGCCTTTTTTAAGATCTTGTCCTGCGGGTCTATCACAACGATACCGTACTTACCCATTAAGGTATGCACCAGGTAGCGTGTGGCTTCGCTGATGGTGTTATGCCTGAGATAGGCATTCGTCAGCAGCTCCTTTAAATATTCCGTATGCTCATTGGTAGGTCCGAGTATCCTGAAAAAATCCTGGAACAGGTTGGTCAGCTCCTCTGTACGCATGCTCCCTACTGCGCCTGTCTGGGGCGTCCGCCACCTGAAGGAATGGTCATTATACCGGAAAAAGCCCAGCTCCTCGATATCATCATCTTCCGAGCCGATATAATATACAGGAACAAAATTATAAGAGGGAAACTGTTTGCCGAGATGTGCCGCCAGCACTATGGCATGCATGATCTTATAGATGAAATAGGCATAGCCCGTGGCAAGATTGGGCTGGTGCGCGGTACAGATGGTAAAGGTATTTTCATCCTGCAGCAACCGGATATTGCGTTCCACGGCAGGCATTTGCGCTGAGTTGCTGTATTGCTCTTTTAAGGCATTAACGAGGCTGTGCCTGTCCACCGGGTACTTTTTACGCTGCTCTATGGCCTGCTGCATGCCTTCCAGGTCCGGCTGAAATTCATAGAAAGGTCTCAGGGAAGGAGACTGCCCGATATAATCCAGTACCAGTCTGGAAAAAAATCCGGTGTCCGGTAATGGTATATAGCCGGCATTACACTTACATTCCGCCTCTTGCATACTCGTGCTGTTTATGTTTGTTACAAAAATACATTTTTGAGGGGTTAATCGCATCTTAATTTATCTGTTATAAAATATTGGGCAGTTTAATTAACTTCGTAGCTATATCAAAACTTTTATATGACTATGAGGTCTGTCTTTTTATATGTATGTATGACGCTTTTACCTGCCGCGGTAACTGCACAACAGCTCAGCCTGGAGGATATTTTCATTAACGGGAAGTACGGTGTCAAAAGCGTTCCCGGTTTTAATGTAACGGAAGACGGGCAGCATTACCTGAAAATTGACAGGTCAGAGGGCCGGCAGGAAGTGAACCGCTACGACCTCAAAACAGGCGCGCATAAGGAGCGGCTGTATATACATAAGGATACCTCGGAGCAACTGGCCGGCTATACGCTTAACAGTCACAGTTCCTATATCCTGACCTTCAGCAACCCGCAGGCCATTTATCGCCGCTCTGTATTGTACAATACCAGCGTGGTCCGCCTGTCAGACGGTACAGCCGTTCAGCTGCACGGTGGTAAAAAAGTATTGCATGCGGGGTTCAGCCCGGAGGGCGATAAGGTCGCTTACGTATTTGAGAACAACCTGTATGTTTATGACATTATCAGGAACAGTACGGTGCAGGTGACGCATGACGGCCGTTTCAATCATATCATCAACGGGAATTGTGACTGGGTATACGAGGAGGAATTCAGCTTTTCACAGGCTTATGAATGGTCTCCTGACGGTAGCTGGATCGCGTATTACAAATTTGACGAAAGCAGGGTGAAGGAGATCACCATGCAATACTATTTCAGCGGTCAGAACTATCCTTCGGATTATACCTTTAAATATCCCAAGGCAGGAGAAGATAATTCCATTGTCAATATTTATACCTATCATGTAGAGAAAGGCCTGACGCAAAAAATGGATGTGGGCACGGAAACGGACCAGTACATTCCGCGCATCAGGTGGGCAGGCACCAGGGACCTTTGCATCTTCAGGATGAACAGGCACCAGAACGAGCTTGAGCTGCTGTATGCCAATCCCCAGAGCGGCGCATCCCGTACAGTGTACCGGGAGAGGAATAAATACTACGTGGATATACACGATAATATCTATTTTTTACAGGAAGGCAATAAAATACTGCTGACATCGGAAACGGGCGGCTATAATCACCTGTATATATATGATGTGAAATCCCGGAAGCTGAAGGCCGTTACCAGCGGTAAATGGGACCTGGATGAGCTGGTGGCTGTGGACGAGCAGCAATCCCGGGTGTACTTTACGGCAGGTATCGCTTCACCCAAAGAAAGGCAGCTATATTCGGTCCATATGAACGGCGGACAGCAGCGTGCTGTCCTGGCAGAAAGAGGCTGGCATAATGTAAGCGCTACAGGCAATAAATATTTCCTGGTAAAGCACCAGTCGGCTACGGAAGTGCCTACTTTCAGGCTTATTGACGCAAAAGGTAAGACTGTCCGCTGGCTGGAAAAGAATGACAGGCTTAAGCAGCAGTTGCAGCAGGTGACGCTCGGAACGCTGCGCTTCCTGGAGATCCCCAATGATGAAGGCGTGGCCCTGAATGCCTATATGATCACCCCGCCTGATTTCAGCGAAAGTAAAAAATATCCTGTGCTGATGTACCAGTACAGCGGCCCCGGGTCGCAGCAGGTGGCCGATAGGTTCCAGCTGGACCATTATATGTGGCATCAATACCTGGCGCAGCAGGGTTATATCATTGTAGTAGCGGACGGCACCGGTACCGGCGGCAGGGGAGAGGAGTTCAAAAAGAAGACTTACCTGCAGCTTGGAAAGCTGGAATCTGATGACCAGATCGCTGTGGCCCGTTACCTGGGAGCGCTGCCTTATGTGGACGCCGCGCGTATAGGCATCTGGGGATGGAGCTACGGAGCGTTCATGAGCAGCACCTGCATATTCAAGGCCCCGGAGGTATTTAAGGCTGCCATAGCAGTGGCCCCGGTTACCAACTGGCGCTTCTATGATAATATTTATACGGAACGCTATATGCGTACGCCTGCAGAAAATCCGGAAGGCTACGACAGGAATGCGCCGGAGCAGATGGCAGCGGGCCTGAAAGGCAGCTTCCTGCTGATCCATGGCCTGGCGGATGATAATGTGCATTTCCAGAACGCCGCCGTGCTTACCGAACAGCTGGTCAGGCATAACAAGCAGTTCCGTTCCGAGTATTACCCTAACGGCAACCATGGTATAGGAGGGGGTGTGACCCGTTTCCAGTTGTATAAGCGGATGACCGGCTTCATACTGAATGAGCTGTAACGACTGTAAGTGCTATGCGGACATTCTTATACACTTTTACGCTGATATGTGCGGTGCTGCTGATACCGGCATTGCTGCAGGCACAGGTAAAAGTGTATTTTCATTTCAGCCCGCAGGAGCAGCCACCCGTACAGAAAGGCCGGCCGGTCATACCTGACAGCCTGTCCTTTGATAATGAGGTGGCTTTTCATACCTGGTGCAACGCCAAGCTGCTGCAACTGGTAGCATCCGGCTATCTCGCCTGCTCCTTCGATACCGTGGTGCGGCGGAATGACAGCGTGTGGGACGTCAGCATCTACCTTGGCCGCGTATATCGCTGGGCCCATATAGACCTGGACAGCATCCCGCCCCTGGCGATCACCAAAGCGGGCCTGAGGAAATTAGACTGGCAGGGACGGGCGGTCCATCCGGGGAAGCTGCAGGGGCTTTACAGGAAGCTGTTAGGCTATTACGAGAATAACGGGTATCCTTTTGCCAGGATCATACCTGTGTACGTTCAAATGGAGGACGGTGGCGTTTATACCCTCCTGAAGGTGGATAAAGGCATGCTGGTGAAAATAGATACCATAGTCATCAAGGGTAATGTGGAGATAGCTCCGGCGTTTATACAGCAATACCTGGGCATCCGGCAGGGCGATCTCTTCAATGAGCAGCAGATCAGCCAGATCAGCGCTAAGATAAAGGAGCTGACCTTTCTCCAGGAATCGGAACCCTGGGAAATGTACCAGACCATTGCAGGCAATGAGCTGATACTGCACCTTAAAAAGAAGCGTTCAAACCAGATCAACGGCCTGGTGGGTCTCCAGCCTTCCAATAACGAAACCGGAAAAATGCTGCTTACGGTGGATGCCCTGCTGGACCTGAAAAACCCGTTCGGCTACGGAGAGCGTATCACCGCCAGCTTCCAGAACCTGCAGCGCGCCTCTCCCAAATTGCTCCTGGGCGCGCAGGTACCCTATGTACTGGGATTGCCGGTGGCCCTGGAAGGTAATTTCAACCTGTATAAGCGGGATACCTTATTCACCCGGATCAACTTTGAAGGCGGCGGGCGGTACCTGCTGAATTCCCGGGACTACTTTAAGCTGTCCTATATTGAGGCTTCCTACAGGGTCAATTATGTGGACCTGTCCTTCGTGCAGCGTGAAAAGCGCCTGCCCGATATCGTGGATACCCGGAACCGGGGCGTGGGCATCCAATTGTTCCTGGATCATACCGATTATGCACCCGCGCCCAGGAAGGGATGGGTGATTAATATAAATACCAATATATTGCGGAGAAGTATTAAGGAAAACCTGCAGATATCCACATTGGAGGACGGGTCAGGATTCGATTACTCCAGGCTGTACGACACCTTCAGGAGCGCTACCAGCCAGTATAAGCTTTTCGGCGGCATAGAATATTATTACCCGGTGAGCCGTACCTTTATCATCAAAGGGGCCTATGCCGGGGGGTGGGTGGAAGGCGTAAACCTGTTCATGAATGAATTGTACCAGATCGGCGGCTTTAAGATACTGCGGGGCTTTGATGAGGAAAGCATATTCTCCAGCCTGTACCATATCGGCACGCTCGAGCTGAGAATGATGATCAACAGCTATTCCTTTTTTTACGGCTTTTCCGATTTTGGCTGGCTGAGCTCCGGCTATAACCTGACCAGCAGGACACAGCGGCCGCTGAGCATCGGTGGAGGGCTGAACCTTCAGAATGAGAGTGGCATTTTCCGTATTGCCGTAGGTGTCGGTAAGATGGAGCAGGAACCTTTCAGGCTGCGCCAGGCAAAGCTTCATTTTGGTTATACCGCTTTATTTTAGCAGCGGTCTTTTGGTATTTATTTTTATTTTATATTTTTCTGTTTATAAGTTAGCGCTTTATGTGGCCTTTTGTAATTGTGTTATATTATAGTCTTTCCGAAATGCCTATATCGGAAAGGCTACTGTATGGCAGACAGGGATGGTAATGGTAATATTGTGATACCGGTGGGGTATCCGGTCGGGGTAAATGAATCAATAATAACTATGGAGCGTATTTGTATAGTGGCGGAAAATACCGAAGGGGTACTTCCGGGGGGACTGAAGGCTCAGCTCAGCGCGGCCGGGACTTTCAGTGATGTGGTACTGCTTGAAACGGAAGCGTTATCTTCTATTGCTGCTGCTGATGTGACGGTGGTCTTATGGAGCAGGATATTATCGGAGCAGGGGCTGCTGGACGCGCTGAAGCGGAAGCGTGATAATGGGTATGAAGGTCCCGTTATCTTTATCAGCCCGGATAGCACACCGGATAAGGAGCTTCGTGACATGATCGCATTGGAAAGATCAGGCGTTGCAGGAATAGATGTCTCATTATCTCAATTATTATCATATATACAGACGCTCCGGTCCGGCAGGAAAAACTGGCTGTTGGCGCCTCCCCTGCAGGAAATGCTGCTGAACACGATGCTTTTCGGAGAAGCTCCTGCCGGCTTTACTGAACGGGAAGCGGCAGTGATAAGAGAAGCGCAGCGGGGCAGCTCTATAGATGAAACGGCCCGGAAGCTGGGCATCAGCAGGCATACGGTGGTGTCCCACCGCCGGAATATCTTTAAGAAGACCGGTGTAAGGTCTATCCATAAGATCCGTCTGAACCCTCCTGCTCCTGAAGGAAACAGTAGCGGTGACATTTAAGCAGCAGGCTTACTGTAACCGGCCGGGCAGCCCGGAGTACCTTACGACCTTCCGGCTGCAGCCTTCCATAAAAACGCTCCTTGCAGCCTGTATCAGCACATGCTCGCGTGCACGGGTGATGCCCGTATAGATAAGCTCACGTGATAGTATCTGGCTGTCTTCGTTCGGCGGGAGTATCATCAGCACATTATTGAATTCCGATCCCTGGCTTTTATGTATGGTCATAGCATAGCAGGTCTCATAAGCGGCTATCAGTCCCGGCAATACCTTTTTGACCTGTTCTGTTCCGTTATCGTCCCGTACCAGGAAATACGCGTAGGTAACGCCATCGGCGGGGTCTTTTTTCAGGATGCCGGTATCCCCGTTATGAAGGCCCAGGGTATAATTGTTCCTGGTGACCATAATGGGCCGGTAATCGTAATACGGATCGTACATATTGATCCAACCGCGCTGGTGAAGGTACAGCTCTATCTTCAGGTTCAGGTTATATATGCCTGCTTCCTGCTGCTTTACTGCCGACAGTACCCTGCAGTGATGAAATGCCTGTAAGGCGGGGAGGATATCCTGCCTTTTGCCCGCGGCGTCAAAAATATATGCTGAAAACTGTTGTATGAATTGCCGGAATATGGCTTCGTTATATTCAAAATCTATCTGCACGGCGTCATTCCCTCTCATATCACAAAAAAAGTTCAGGACTTCCGTGTCATTCTCTATAACAGCTTTGCTGATAAGCCCTATGCCCAGGTCATCACTGAAACGGTGGCTTTTTTCCAGCGTAATAATGTGATCGGTGAGAAGGTGGGGGGCGGTGGTAGTCCGGGCTGCCAGCAAGAGGCCCTGCTGCGGGCTGAGTGTTGTTACGTTGTCAATGAATGAGGGTGTGAACTGGTTTTGCCGGGGAAGAGTATTGCAGATATCTCCGAATAAGCTGCCGGCCTCTACGGAAGCCAGTTGGTTTTTGTCGCCCAGGAGGATGAGCTTGCAATGCGGGGGTATGGCACTCAGCAATTTAGAGAACAGCGCGATGTCTATCATAGAGCATTCATCTATTACGATGACGTCATACGGTAAGGGGTTAGACCGGTTGTACCTGAAATAAATGCTGTTATGCAGGGTGCCCAGCAGGCGATGTATGGTACCTGAGGGCAGCTGCCGGAACTTTTCGGTAAGTTCGGGCGTTCTTGTGCCACCGGAAAGATGCAGGCTTTCCGCCATTCTTGCGGCTGCCTTGCCCGTAGGCGCGGCCAGTGCGATATTGCAGGAAGGCTGCAGGTGCCACAGGATAGACAAAATCTTGGCTACGGTAGTGGTCTTACCCGTGCCCGGTCCTCCCGTTATAATGGTGAAATTATGTAGCAGGGCGCTGGCTGCGGCTATCTGCTGCCAGTCAGGTCCGGTACTGCCGGTACCTGGAAAGTACCGCTCCAGCCATTCCCCGGCCTTTATCATATCAATATCCCGGCTTTTGGCGGTTGCCGCCTGTTTGATATAACCGGCGATGTGGGTTTCATATTTATACAATCGCTGGGTATAGAGCAGGTCATTATCCAGGATAAAAGGATGTACAAGGTCTTCCGGGCTGCCTATGAGCTGATGATCTGTCAAAGCCGGCTGCCGGCCCAGTTGGAATGCATCCAGCGTCTGCTGCGGGAGAGGCTCCCGTATGTCGATGCAGATATGCCCTTCGTTAATTCTCCGGGAGAGCGTATACAGGTAAGGAGACAGCTTATGGCTGCTGTCAAAATAAGTTGCGAACTGGTAATGTACATCTGGTAGTAACGCCATAAGGATCAGGTAAGTTCCGGTGGGGTGAAATGATGCAAAATAAAAATGGCAACCTGTGCGATTACCATTTTTTCCATAAAGGATTATGCTGCCATAATTCCTCCATCTCTTCTTTTTCTCTCAGCGTATCCATGCACTTCCAGAAGCCGTGATGCTTATAGGCGGCTATCTGCCCGTCCTTGGCCAGGTCAAACATCGGCTGCCGTTCCCACATCATATCATCCGCATCATAGTCAAGATAGTTCCTGATCTCCGGGTTGATAACAAAAAATCCCCCGTTGATCCAGGTGCCGCTGTCTTTGGGCTTTTCCTCAAAGGAGGTGATAGTGCCGTCTTCCTGCATATTGATGACGCCGAAGCGGCTTCCGGCCTGGATGGAGGTCATCGTGCATATCTTGCCGCTGTTCCGGTGGAAGGCGATAAGGTCATTGATATCGACATCACATACGCCGTCCCCGTAGGTCAGCATAAAGGGCTCGTTGTTGGTATAGGGCAATACCCGCTTGAGGCGCCCGGCGGTCATCGTATCCAGCCCGGTATCTACCAGGGACACCTTGAAAGGCTCCGCGTTGTTCTGGTGCACTTCCACGCTGTTGTTACCCAGGTCGACGGTGAGGTCGGCATTGTGTATAAAGTAATTGACAAAGTATTCCTTGATCATCCAGCCTTTATATCCCAGGCAGATGATAAATTCGGTATGCCCGTAAGCGGCATATATTTTCATGATATGCCACAGGATAGGTTTTCCGCCTATCTCTATCATAGGTTTCGGACGCAGTGAGGACTCTTCCGCTATCCTGGTACCCCGGCCACCCGCAAAAATGACTACTTTCATGATCTGTATGTAAGATTAATGTATGGCAAATATAAACTATTATGGATTACGATCCATGGCGCATCCCGTATTGCATCCCGTGGCGGCAGGCAGCCTGCGGAGCAGTGCCGGTTTATGTCTTTTCCAGGACAAAAAGATACTCTGTGGTGGCGTCAGCCTTATGCTGCCTGTTCACGGTCTTGTCGGCCCTGAAGCGGTTATACCGTGTAGTGAACAGGTCGTAACGGCCGTAACGGGAAAGCAGCTGCCGAAGGTGGGTCTCTGACAGCAGGCCTTCATTATTGTAGCTGATGAAAATATACCTGAATGCCGCCTGCTGTATCAGCGCTTCAAAAGATTGCAGCACGGTCTGCCTGCTGCAATACTCCGAGCGCTTGTAAGGCCTCAGCCCGGTTTTGCCCGCCGGGGTGAACCGGTCATACCGGGCAATGGTATTCAGGAGGTGGTAATTGGCGCCATATTGCCGCGCATTATAAGGAGGATCGAGGTACAGGATATCGCCTTCAATGCTCTTGATGAGCTCATTGCTATCCTCGTTGAATACCCTGTGCTCCTGCTTTGTTGGTGCAAACAGTGCCGGCGCTATGGTCAGGGGCTTTTGAGCGCTTTTTTTCAGGTGCTTGAGGTAGGCTCCGTAGACGGAGGCGGTATTGGCTATCTTATCGGCGCTTTCCAGCAGGGATGCCAGCAGGAAATAATATTCCGGTCCTGTAATAGCCGCTTCCCTGTGCCAGGTCTCGATCTGCCGGCGGACAGCATCTGCCTTTTGCCCGTTGGCTTCTGAAAAATACAGCCTTCCTGCCCTGCCATTTTCGGAATATTCCTCAAAAATAAAGCCTGCACAGCCTTCAAGCTGGTTGAGCATCTCCAGGTAATGCAGGTATTCAAAAGGCTGATGGTTGCCTATATAATTCTGATTCAGCACATAGCTGTAATATTCAAGATCATTGCTGATCACCTGCTTCACTTCTTCCTTAAAGCTTCTTCCCACAATGCCCGTACCGGCAAAAAGATCACAGAATACTTTTCCTGAGAGGTCATGTCCTGCTACCGAGTAGACTGTTTTTTTTATAAAATCAGAAAGCCTGTACTTGGAACCGATATAATTCATTGAATCTGCTATTTTACTATCCAAACGATATCCGAAAATACAACTCCTTGGCCGAAGTTCAGCCGTATCGTATTTTTTAGTTCAAAGGTCCGGAGATATGCGGCTATTTTTTCCGCGATAAAGGATAATTCCGCCTTTAATTTCCAGTGATGTTCCGGCTGGACGGTATTATACAGGATAAGAAACAGCCTGTTGCTGAAATGAAGCCTGCCTTCCTGGCTTTGCTGTTCATATAGCCAGCGGATAAGCTCTTGTTTATGGTGCTGTGCGTAGCTAAGATCATGGGGAAAGGCCTTCGGGAACACGCTGGTCTTATGGTCGAAAGGAATACCATTGATCGTAAAGTCAACCTTTTTGTTATAAGGATCGGGAGCAGCCTCAACGTTGCCGTGCTGCCGGAAAAGGTACTCCACTCCTTTTGCGGACCAGAAGTTCAGCCACCTGTTATAGGCATAATGTTGTATTTCCGGGGGCAGCGCCGCCACCTTTTGCCGCAGTTGTTCAAAATTTGCGGTCCGGTATATGAAGGCGGTCATCCGGTCAGCCTTGTCGGACTGCCTGCCGTGCCATCGGTACGGAAACGCCAGCCGCTTCCTTAATTCTTTTTCAAGCAATAGGATGTCCATAGGGATAAAGTATATAGCCGGTCTGCCTGATGAATGGTAGCTGCTCATCCCGCAAGCGTATGACGATCAGGGAGCAGCATCCCGGAATTTTACTTTTATTTCAACTAAAATATAAAATATTTTGTTAATAATTCAACCAAACTAAATTGACTATGAAATTGCATAACATTACAAGCCTGATGCTGGCGGCCTTCCTGATAGGGTCCTGTGGTGATAATGACCATAATAAGCCTGCTCCCCAGGCCGGTGAAGAGCAACTGCCACCTGGAGATAACAGCCGCACTTCCCTGGATTGGACCGGCAAATACGAAGGCACGATACCTTGTGCCGACTGCGAAGGCATCCAGACTGTTATTACGCTGAATCCCGATCATACCTACAAGAAAGTGAGCACGTATATTAAAGGCGAGAAAAAGGACACCTTCGTAGAGGCGGGTGGTTTTAAATGGACCACGGACGGAGGGAATATCATCATTTCCTCGGGCAACGAGAAGCATCTTTATAAAGTTGGAGAGAACCGTCTGATTATGCTGGACATGGAGGGTAAGGAGATCACGGGTCCCCTTGCCGATAAATATATCCTGCTAAAAGAATAAGCAGGATATCTATAAACAACAAGTGCAGGCAATTTGGCCTGCATTTGTTGTTTACGGGTAAGAGTAATGCGTTGTAGCGGACATACTCACCCGTAAAAGAGCAGAGCGTTGTCCAAAGCGCATCATATCCTGAGCGGATTTTTTTTAGCGCCAGTGTTACAGGTTGGGCTATTCTGGTTGTCTTACCCATATCAGGGCATCGGTATCATAACCGAGTTGCTTTGCTTTTTGTAGGAACCTGTTTTTATAGCTGTCCGGTATAGTGGTATCCCTGGACAATATCCACAGGTATTTCAGGTTCTTGCCTGCTACCAGGGCATACCGGTAGTTCTCGTCAATATCAATGACATTATAGCCCGACCAGAAAGGCTTGAAAAAGGACACCTTGAGTCTGCCGGTAGCCGGGTCACCCACTGGTCTTGCCTCTCCCGTAGCCGATCTCCATTCCTGCTTTAAGGTATGATAGCCTTTATTATAAACTTTGACGGCTCCATTTTCCTTCAAGGTGTATTCAGCGGTATTCTGCTCCAGGTGCTTTTCAAAACGGTAATCCAGCCGGGCGATCTCGTACCACTTACCCAGGTATTTTTCCAGGTCGAAATTCTTCACGGCCTGTGCGCCGCGGGGTATACGGACACCACAGGAGCTGTATATCAGTATCGCTGCTATTCCCAGAGAAGCGGGAATGATCAGCTTGTAAAAATGTTTGTTCATGGTCTTAGGGGTTTAAAGATGTTGCTTTTTGAGAGTTGTTATTGTTATGTCTTGGTTGAGAATCACTGTTAAGCGGTTAGTAATACTGAGCATAGCCTTAGAACAGGCATCACTTATTGATTTCAGATAACACACAGGTCTGCCTTTTGTTGGAAATAAAGTGTTATAATCCGGTGCTAATCCTCAAGCAGGTATGAAGATACAAGCGGGCGAATTATAATAAGGATTGATGAAAGAACACCAGGATGGTTTTGAAGAAAATTATCACACCGAAAGCAAAGAAGTAGCTGATGCAGGTTATGGTAGTAAAGAGTTGCGAGCTGATGGAAGGTAAGTAAACAGATGCTTATGTCAAATACAACTACTTCCGCAAAGAACAAAAACGGACTCAAAGGAATAACCCGTTTTTAGTCCAAAACCTATACTATAATGCATCCGAAGAGTACTATGTCTGCCCTATGAAGCAGCAAATGGAGTGTGTAGGAAAGAGTACAGGAGTGAGCTGCGATGCACGAAGCCGAATTGCATTATTACAAAGCCAGGGGGTGTGAAGGTTGTCCGATGCGGGGAATGTGTCACAAGTCCATTGCATTTGGTGTGATGGAATTAGTCCATAACCTGAGCAAATGGGCAAAAAGAAGAATAACAGAACAAGCATTACCTCAAAGGCCGACTTCAAAGATTCAAAATCTCCAAAATCAACTTCCTGCTTTAAAATTACCACAATATTTTGCTATCGCTGTATAAATCTAACAAAATCCTGAAAGCACAAGAGGCTGACCTTGTGGGACAGCCTCTTGTGAGCAGTTGGAACCGGAGCTTTTAGTCAATAAGCAGTTTTTTCGCCTGTACTATTGCACCGTCTGTTTCCAGATAGTAAAAATAGATACCTCTCGGCAGGTTGGCTACATTGAAATGCACCTGACCGTTGCTGTTATAGATATTGCTGCTTTTCATGACCCTTCCCGTAAGATCCACTATCCTGATAGAAGCACTGTTTAATGTCGTAGGCAGGCTATAATGGATGGTTACCTGGTCAGATGCCGGATTAGGTGCGCTCTGGAAGTATATTTTGTCGTTTAGAATATTCCCGGTGCTGATATTGTCGTCACAGGGACAATCTCCTTTGACCCCGTTATTGATAATGGAACCGGCCGGAGTGGCAGCACTGATAGTACCCTCTATATAAATGCCGAAAACATTTTCATAATAAGGCCAGTACACATTTTTAGCCTTCATGGTTATGACATGTTCTCCGGACTCCAGGAATACTGTCTGGTTAAAGTTCCACAGGGTGCCGTAATAGCTGGCTACTCCGCTGGTTATGGGAACCTGTGTGGTTGCATACCCGATATTGTCTATAAAGATGCTGTCACAGTAATCATCGCACGCAAAATTAATGTTGATATTGAAAGAGTCTTTACCGCAGGTACGGAATTTACGGGAGATGAATGCCCTGTGATCGTACTCCTGGCATGCGAAATGCTTATCGGTGTAGCCTACCCATTGCGCCTGGGGATTAGCAGCCTGGTAACCATAATAGTTAGGATAAGGCACATCAAATGCAACAACCGGGGCTGGTACCTGGAATCCTGCCGGCGCACAAATAGCTGTGGAATAGGAAAAATACCAATAAGGATCCTGCTGGCCTGACGGCACTAACGCAGAAGCGTTATCATTAAATCCGGAATTGATACCAATGGAAGGCACCTTGCAGCTGGAAGCGCCTCCGCAGGGACAGGGCTCTTTGATGCCATTATCAATGATGGATGTGGATTGTGTGGCAGAGCTGACAGTACCCTCTATATAAATGCCGAAAACATTTTCATAATAAGGCCAGTACACATTTTTAGCCTTCATGGTTATGATGTGTTCTCCCTCATCTAAAAAGACTGTCTGGTTAAAGTTCCACAGGGTACCGTAATAGCTGGCTACTCCGCTGGTTACAGGGACCTGTGTGGTAGCATATCCGATATTGTCTATAAAGATGCTGTCACAATAATCATCGCATGCGAAATTAATATTGATATTAAAGGAGTCTTTGCCGCAGGTACGGAATTTACGGGATATGAATGCCCTGTGAGTATACTCCTGGCAGGCGAAATGCCTGTCGGTATAGCCTACCCATTTAGCCAGGGGATTAGTAGCCTGATAGCCATAATACGTAGGGTAAGGGACATCAAATGTGACAACCGGGGCTGGTACCTGGAATCCTGCCGGCGCACAAATAGCTGTAGAATAGGAAAAATACCAGTGAGGATCTTCCTGGCCTGAAGGCCTTAATGCAGAGCCATCGGCGTTCAGCCCTGAATTGATCGAAATGGATGTTACTTTACAGGGGTCGGCAGTCACAGCTTGTACCTGTAGTAAGAAAGCAATTAAAAAAGAAAGGAATACATTTAATTTCATTATCAAACTATTTAAATAAGTTGCAAACTTAATGTAAATAAAGTTATGTTAATAGCATAATCTTAAAAAAAATGGGACCAGTTTCCCGGCCCCGATTTTTTTATTGTTTATTTATTTCCCCCTGTCACACGAAAAGGGGTTACTCCTTGGATATCTTATATAACCTGCCGGCATCCGTAACAGCGTAAAGGGCGCCGTCCCGTCCTGTTTCTATATCCCTGAAGCGTTGTCCTTCCGATTCAAGTAGCCGCTCTTCCCCGGCTATCTTGTCGTCTTTCAATCTTAGACGGACGATATGCTGGCCGTTCAGGCAGGCGATAAAAAGATTGCCCTGCCATTCAGGGATATCAGCGGCATTGTAGAATACCATCCCGCTGGGTGAGATCACGGGATCCCAGTAATACATCGGCTGCTGCATACCTTCCTGCTGCGTGATGCCGTTCCCGATCCTGCCGCCACTGTATTCTATGCCATAGGAGATCACCGGCCAGCCGTAATTTTTGCCTGCTTCAATACGGTTCACCTCGTCACCGCCTCTCGGACCTAGTTCAGATTGGTAGATCCTGTTGCTCATCCTGTCAATTGCCAGTCCCTGTACGTTACGGTGACCGTAAGAATAGACTGCCGCCTGGGCATTGGGAGTATTGACAAAGGGATTGTCCTGTGGTATGGAGCCGTCAGGCTTTATGCGGATCACCTTACCCAGTCCATTGTCAAGCTGCTGGGCATGGTGGCGCATACCGGCGTCAGACCGTTCGCCTGTGCTCAGGAGTACGCAGCCGGTATTGTCCATGATAATGCGGCTCCCGTAGTGGAGGTTACCGGCATAGGCGGGCGTTGCTTTATACAGGATCTGTATATCTTCCATACGGGAATTATCATCCGAAAGCCTGCCCCTGGCCAGTGCGGTGAGGGTGCCGCCGGCATCATCCATCGAAAAGCTCCAGTAAACGAGCCTGTTGTCTGCAAAACCGTCATCGGCATAAATATCCAGCAAGCCGCCCTGACCGGAGCTGTTGACGGCCGGCAACCCGCTGATGGTATGTTGGAGCGCTCCTGCAGCATCCAGTACGGCGATCGTTCCGGCTTTCTGGGTCACCAGGAATTTGCCGTCAGGCAACTGTGTGATGCCCCAGGGACTGTTGAGCGAGGACGTCAGCACTTCCGTTTTCAGGGGTGTGCTGGTCCTGATGCCATATGTCCTGGTCTGGCCTTCAAATGCCGGCGTATAGCTGGTATTGGGTTCCCTGTTCTCTACCGGATCATACCGGGTAAGGGTATCTTCCGTTCCGGGCGTATTGTCCTGGCCGCCGTTATTGTTTTTGTCCTTCTTCCCGCAGCTTACCGCTGATAGGGACAGCAGCAGCGCGAATGATACAATGGTATATTTCATATATAAACTTCCAGTTGGGTATATTGTAAATATAATGCTTTATACCTGTATCGCCGGGACCGTTGTAATAATTATAACAAAAAGCAGTTGCTAAGGAAACACGAATATCTCATCACAAGCTATCATCGGCTTTTTAGAAGGATGCGACCGCCAGTCGGGAAGCGCGGCGGGACAGACAGCCGTAACCCTGATATAGCGTGCTTTCTGCTGTGCTCCGGTTGCCGTTATTTTTATAATATCAATATTTTCTTTCTGGGTCAGCGGCGCGGGGGTGACCGTTTTGAATTCCGTGAAACGGATACCGTCAGTCGAAAGCGCTATCGTGATCTTTACAGGAGGCAATATCCAGTGCCGCTGGTCTTCCAGGAAGTTCAGCGCAACCGAGCTGACATTGATTTCTTTGCCGGCGTCAATGGTGGCGATCATATCCTGCCCGTAAAAGCAAAGCCAGTTATAGCTGAAATCCGTGAACCCGGTCATGCCGTCAGTAAGCGTGGCTTTGCCTTTCGCGGGATAATCTTCCACAAAGCTGTTTTGCAGGGTCACTGCGGCTCCGCGAACGGGATTGGACGGCCATTGCTTATCCAGTATGCTGTACCATTCGGCTTTGTAGGCTTCAGGTGACAGCCCGGTTTCCGACAGCTCGGTAACACCCGATGCTTTGGCCAGGGCTGTCAGCGCGTCCGTCTTTTGGCGCCATTCCGGCCTTATGGTATAAAAAGGACCGCCGTTGTCAGCCAGGAAGCCGTTGTTGTCCACCCCGAAGTGCCGGGACTGCTGTAAGGTCGCGTATTCCAGGGAGAGCCGCACCCGGTGTACCCTTTCCTCGTAAAGCGTGCCCCTGACTGCGGCCTGTGCCTGTTCCAGGAGTTGGTTATAGGACCGGAGATGCTCCGGTGACAGGTAGCCTCTTATATCCGTTACGGGATTGCCATAGATGTCCAGGTGGCGTTTGGAGTCGATAAGGGCACGGGTCCTGGCATCAAGATAGCGCAGGATAAAAGGGCCTGCATTACCGTAATAGCCTTTGCAGAACTCTTCCGTAAGCTGTGCCGTATTGACATTGACATTCCAGAGCAGCTTGCCCTGGATATAGCTGTTCAGCTCTGCCATATCGCTGTAGGTATCACCGCTGCCCTGCTCAAAGATACCGCGGACGCGCTGCTGCTTATAGAAGGCCAGATCCGGTCCTGTGATGTGCTGTATAGGGAAGGGGGAAAGATAATTGGTGAACTGGGTGGTATAATCCCAGACAAAAATATGATCTGTCAGCGCAGACCAGGCCGCCAACTGTTGCCGGAATGCAGCGGCAGAAGGGATGGTGCTGACGGGCTGCTCCTTAAAGGCATCGATGCTGCTGACCAGTATATATACGTTTCCGGCAGGCTTTGTCTTACGGGGGGCGGCGGCGGTATAGCCATAGCCCAGGGTAGTGATATTCTTACCAGGAAATGCCGCCGCTACTTTATTGACAAAGCGGATCAGGCTGCCGCTCGGGCCTCCTTCTTCCGCATCCGTTTGTTTGCAGAGCTCACAGGTGCAGTAGCCGCCTTCATCATTGGGGCTTACCGACCAGTAGACCGCATCGGGATTGTCCGCCATCATTTCCTTTAACCGGGATATGGTCAGCTGTAATACATCCTTATTGCTCAGGCACAACTGGGTGGCGCGGCGTTGTCCGCCGGTCAGCGCGAAATATTCAGGGTGTGTAAGGAAATACCGGGACGGAGGTATCAATTTGAAAAAGGAATGTCCCCAAAGTCCCCATAGATCTTCAAATTGCTGCAGGCCGTGCCAGCGGAGATACTCCGCGTCATTGCTCATAGGGTAATAGCTCTGCCGGTATATAAAGTCGGGATTGACGACCTCGCTGATCCCGGCTGGAAGCTGCAACTGCGGGTTACGCGGCACGACAGCCGGTCCTGCGTCGTATTTACGGCAGCCCAGGTATTTTTCCAGGAAATAATACACCCCGTATAAGGTGCCCTGTCCGCTGCTGCCCGTTATAAAAAGCCGGTCTTCAGACTGGATGATGCTGAAGCCGTCATCCCGGGCCTTATCAAACTTTCCTGCTGCCGTTACACTGCATTTGCCTATGAATATTGCCTGGGCCGACTGTAGCCCGGGTTCGCTGATCACCGGTAATTCAGCGCCGGTGGCAGACCTGATATAGGATTGCAGCACCGTGGCGGCACTTTTTTCCGTTGCAGTGGCGGCGGCAGGGATCACTATGCTGTAGGACGACCTGCCCTCACGGGTAAGCTGGATCTGCCTGGCCTGGCAGCTTGAAAAGAGAAGGCTCATTACCAATGTGAAATAAAAGGACGTTTTCTTGATCATAGGAGTGTCGCTTTAAAATTTCCTGGAGAAGGTCAGGTATATATCATATTGATTCCTGTAACGGGTCTCAGCGATACGCTGGTTGAACCAGCTACCGCTGAGGGTCACCATATTACGGTAATTGAACATCTTCCGGTATCCGGCCCCGATGCTGTAAGTGCGGTATGCTACCGTAGTGCCCAGCTGGAAGGCGCGGCTGAACTCATCCGGTGAGTTCCCGTATCCCAGCGTGGTAAAGAAGAAATCGGTCTTGTTGTTAAGATATTGCCTGGCTGTCAGGTTAACCGCCGTGTACTGCTTGTCCCCGACAAAGATCATAAAGCCACGGAGATTCAGCCAGAAGTCGCCGATATATTTGGAGACGGAGGCTACGCCCGATATGGCCGATAAGGTGTCGAAATACAGCCAGCGCCCGCCCAGCTCGGCTTCCCAGCCGCCCCTGATATTGTGAAATAGGGAATAGGAGGCTTTATATTTCGGAAATACCAGGCTGTTGGCTGCTCCTATATTCACAAAAGAGTACCATTTTGCAGTATGGTTGATATAAGATTCCAGCTCTCCCTGCAGACCGGTGCCAAACGATCTTCCTGCGAAATTCAGCCTTGCGGTCAGGGAGAATTTCTTTGCAAAGTGTGTATAATAGAGGGTAGCGATATTAGCGGACTGGGCGGAGTCTATGGTGGAATTAAGGTAAGCTATGCCCAATTCGTTCCTGAAGGTTTTACCATGCAGGTAGGCGGCGTAATCCATGTAGCGGCGGCTTTCCGGCACTATTCTGACGATGGCGTCTGCAACCCCGGCGGCTTCCCTGTATTTTCCCTGCAGTTCCAGCGCAGCGGCCTTTTTGACAAGGAAGGTGATATTGCCGGGATAGGACGCTATGCCGCGGTCCGCGTACACCAGGGCCGAATCATAGGACCGGAGGCTGATATAGGCGTTGATCAGTCCTGTAAGCGCCACCGTGTCATTAGGGTAAACGAGCAGGGCATCCTGGTACAGTCTTACGGCCGCCAGGGTATCTTCCGTTCTCAGGGCTGTTGCCGCTGCCAGCAGCTGGTCCTTATACAGTTCACGTATCCTGGGGTTGTAGGGATATCTCCTGCGCAGGCTGTCGGTAATAAGGTACGCCTCATTGTACCGTTTCAGCCCGAAGAGCGCCTCTGATTTCTTAAGCAGGAATTCCCGGTCAGCACCGTATCGTGCCAGCGCCGTTTCACTGTAGCTCAAAGCATTGGTATAACCTTCGCCGCCACGGGCCAGCTCTATATTGATCAGGCTGTTCCAGGCCTCTTTATTATCCGGCTGCAGATCCAGCACCCTTTCAAATGCCAGGGCAGCGCCGTCAAAATCCATGCCCTGCATCATCTGCCGGGCAGCCATCATCAGGTTGTCCGCAATAGCGTTCTTCAGCCTGGTGTCTCCTGTATTGTCCCTGTAAAGGGATTCAAGGAGCGTCACGGCTGCGTCATATTGTTCATTGGCCTGTAATATGGCGGCTTTCTTATAGACCAGGGAAGCGTCGTCCGGGAAATATTGTATGGTCTCATCCAGCAGCTCCAGTGCCCGGGTGTAATTCTTCTGGCCGGACAGGATATTTACCGAGCTGATGAGCGCCTGCTCGTTCCGCCTGTCTGTGGCCAGTATCCTGCCGTATACCGCCAGGGCGCTGTCGTACATTTGCTGTCCTGCAAAATCGCGTGCCAGGATGAGCTGCAGGTCGATGAAGGTCTGCCGGTTGTCGGAAGTGGGTGACATACGGTATAGCTGCTCCGCAATGGCTGCCGCCTGCCCGTATTTTTCCTGTTGCTGTAATATGGACATTTTCTTTTGCAGCAATACCCTGTCGTTACCGCCGCGCAATGCCCTGTTGATCCAGTACAGGGCATCGTCGTACAGGCCGCGGCTGATAGCGATATTGATGACATTCTCCAGGGCCTCCCGGTTGCCCGGGGATTTTTCCAATACACTCTGGTACTGGAAATAAGGGTCGGTGCTTTTATAATAACGGGCGGCTTCCAGCCGCAGCTCCACGTCCAGTTGCCGGGCCTTGGCATCGGAAGGGTGGGCTTTGAGCAGCCGCTGCAGGGTCTCTATGGCTTCTGGGTACCTTTTCATTTCCTGCAGCACTCCTGTTTTTTTCATCAGGAATTCGTAGCTGTCAGGCTGATCCAGGAGCGCCCTGTTAATAACATTCAGGCTGTTCTGCGCATCGCCTGCCTGTAACTGGGTGTTCATGAGGCCTTTGGTGGCTTCCATATTCTGCGGGTCTACTTCCAGCACACGGCTGTACTCCCGGATAGCCAGTACACTGTTACCGGCTTTTTGATAGTAAACCGCAGCCTCATTGTGGTAATCTGTAAATATCCTGATGGCGGCAGCGTCATTCCGGTGAAAGCTGAGCAGGGTATCTGCCTGCCTGCCTGCCTCATCATAATTCTTCAGGTTCTGGTAAATGGAGATCTTCTTGATGCGGAGATCCCGGTCCCTGTAAAAGCGGGCCAGGCCCTTATTGACATATTGCAGGGCTTCGCCGTTCTTTTGCTGAGCCAGTTGTACATTGGCCGCTGCGATGTAGGCGTCCTTGTAGGCGGGCTCTCTTTTGATGATATCGTCCAGCACCAGTTGCGCGTTCCTGAAATCGCCGTTCAGCAGGTAAGAGCGCCCCAGCAGGAAGCGGAAATCCACGTTGGAGGGATATTGCTCTACCGCGCTGCGGCTCAGGCTGAGGGCCTTTTTGTAATCTTTGCTGATGTCCATCTCCGTTTTGATCTGCTTCAGGAGCACATCGCTGTCGGTCTTTTTTTTCTGCGCATACAGGTGCAGTGATGAAAACGTAAAGCAAAAGATCAACAAGCTATATCTGATAAAGTATTTTTTCATATGCGGAACAAATGATTGATAGAATATTACAGGATCACTTTCTTGCGGTACCGAAGCCCTGTCGCTGCATATTGCCCCAGGTATGTTTACGGCCCGTGATGAAAAAGTAATAACCCCTGAGCGCGAAGAACACGATAAGGGGGTGATAGATAATGGGTTCCAGGAAAGCCATAAGGCTCAGTCCGAATACTTCGCGCCAGGTCTTATAGTTCCTGTGCACCATTTGGTCCCAGAAGATGGCCATGGTGGTGATCATTACGGAATAAAGGTAAACAAAGAGCAATAATGTCAGGGCGTTCGCAAGGTTGATCTGGCCGGTAACGACAATATAAATATAATATAAAATGCCTAAGAATTCGATCACCGGCGCCAGGAACTCGAACAGGAAGTTATACGGGAATACCACCAGGCCCAGGCGGCCGTATTTGGGATTGAAAATGATCTTACGGTGCAGGGACATGATCTGTATGAGCCCCCGTCCCCACCTGGTCCGCTGGCGGCTGAAAACCTTAAGGTTGGGAGGACCTTCCGTCCAGCATTGTGTGGACGGTATATACCGGATAGCATATTTTTGCTTGTTGTCGCGCATATAGGCGCACATCCTTGTTATGATATCCATATCTTCCCCAAAGGACAAGGGATCGTAGCCGCCGGCCTTGATCGCTATTTCCTTATCGAACAGGCCCAGCCCGCCGGAAACGTTGGGCACACAGTTGATCATGCTCCAGCCCATTTTACCGAGCACGTAAGAGCGTATATACTCCATTTCCTGGAACCTGGGGATCAGCCTGGAAGGCGGCCGCATGCGTACGAGCACGCCATCCTCTATCTCGCTGGAATTGGCAATGCGGAGCGTGGCGCCGGTGGCTATGACACGCCTGTTCTCTTCCACGATATGCACATAGCCGCATTCGGGGCAGGGCTCACCCACCTCCTTTATTTTCTTACCTTCCTCCGCCATAAAAGGCTGGATCATCTTGATAAGCGTATCTTTTTCGATGATACAGTCCACGTCCGTGCACAGGAAGTAATCAAAGGCCGCTGCGTTTATGCCTGCGTTGGAAGCGTCTGCCTTGCTCTTCCCGTTTACCTTATCTATGACCAGCAGCTTGTCATAGGCAGTATTGGTAGATTTGAATAAACGCCGTACCGGCTGCGATTTGATCTTTTCATTATAGGCAAAGTCCACCTGTACCATTTCAAATTCCCGGATCAACTTTTCCAGCGTATCATCCGTGCTGCCGTCGTTGACGATGATCACCTCAAAACGGGCGTAATTGAGGGTCAGCAGGGAACGGACGTTCTGGATAATGGTCACGCCTTCATTGAAAGCGGGCGCTATGATGGAAATGCCCGGAGCGAGGGGTGAGCTGGTGAGCTTCCGGTAATCCGTGTATTGCTCCTTTTTCCTGAATCGGTTCACACCAATAAAGGACAGGATAGCGAGCATAGCGTAGAGCAGGAGCATGCTGATCCCGTACACGAATACCGCTCGTTCAAAAAAAGTACCTAAATGCTCTATAATATTCGACATAATACTTTTATTTTTTATCCCGCAGCTTTGGATTGCCCGAAGCCCTGCCGCTGCATATTGCCCCAGGTATGCTTTTTACCTGTCAGGAAGTAGTAATATCCCCTCAGGCTGAATATCACTATCAGCGGGTGGTACAGCAGGAATTCCATAAAGGCGGTGCTGCAAAGGTAGAATACCTCCCGCCAGGTACGGTAGTTCCTGAATGCCATCTGGTCCCACAGGATAGCGGCGGTAGTGATCATAATGGAGTAGGTATATACGAATACCAGGAGTATCAGCGCATACGGCAAGTTGACGTGCCCGCTGACGATCAGGTATATATAGTATATGATACCGGTGATTTCCACGATGGGCGCGAGGAGCTCAAAAAAGAAATTATAGGGGAAGGTGATCAGACCTGCCCTTCCATAGCGCGGGTTAAAGAGCATCTTAAAATGCGAATACATCAGTTGGGCAAGTCCCCGTGCCCAGCGGGTGCGCTGGCGCATGAATACCTGCACGGTGGCAGGCGCTTCGGTCCAGCAGAGCGTCTCGGGTATATAACGGATAGCGTAGTCGATACCGTTATCGCAGGAGTAGCGCGCCATCCTTACCATCAGCTCCATATCTTCCCCGAAAGATTGCGGGTCATACCCTCCCGCTTTAATGGCCACCTCCTTATCGAACAGCCCGAGCCCGCCGGACACGTTCGGAACGCAATTGATATAGCTCCAGCCCATTTTTCCCAGCACAAAGGCCCGGACATATTCCATTTCCTGGAATCTCGGCAGGAGCTGGCGGGGAGGCTTCATGCGGATCACCACGCCATTGTCTATCTCGCAGGAGTTGGCGATGCGCAGCGTGGCGCCGGTGGCTATCACGCGTTTGGAAGGCTCTTCGAGCACGGGCTTCAGCAGCTTGAGCAGGGCATCCTTATCCAGGATGCAGTCCACATCGGTACAGACAAAATAGTCAAAGGAGGCGATGTTGATGCCTGCATTGACGGCGTCGGCCTTACTTTTTCCGTTCTCCTTATCTATGACGGTCAGCTTGCTGTAGGCAGGATTTTTAGACTTATAGATACCGGTGACTGGACGGGTCTTGATCTTGGCATCATAGGCAAAATCCACGTTGACCAGCTCAAATTCCTTTACCAGTTGCGCGAGCGAATCATCGGTGCTGCCATCGTTGATCAGCACGATCTCAAAAAGCGGGTAATTAAGGGTCAGCAGCGACCTGACGTTCATGATGATGGATAGGCCCTCGTTATAGGCAGGGGCCAGCACGGTCACGCCGGGTGCAAGATCGGAAGTGAGCAGATTATTATAATTGGTATAGCTTTCCTTGCGCAGATGGGTACGGATGGCAAGGAAGGAGAACAGTGCCAGCAATGCATATATGATCAGCAGTATTGCCCCGTACAGGAATACCGTGTTTTCATAGAAATTGCCCAGCCGTGTTAAAATACCTGTCATTAATACTTGATTAAAGGGTTCATGCTATGCTTGATGATCAACTGGTTCTCTTCAGAAGAGGCTTCTATCAGCTCCGTGATCAGCGCAGGATCGTGAGTGCTTTTTACCAGCGATAAGGCCGCATTCTTACGGATATCAAAGTCGGTGGAATACAGGAATTCCTGCTTCAGGAAGGCTGTGCTTTTACCTGTTTCAAAACGACCTACAGCCTTTAATATCTCTATCTGGCACCGGAGCGGCTGATTGCTGTAGATGTGTATAAGCTGCTGCTCTACCTCCTCGTATTTAAGCTTGCCCAGGCAGTTGATGGCCTCGGCACGCAGTACGTGATCCTTATTGTCCAGCAGCCTGACCACGGCAGGAGCGGCATCTGTCTGGTTATAATATACAATGAGCTTCAGGCAGAAGGAGATGATGCTTTTATTGTTGGAATAGGTGACCCATCGTGCGAAATTCGGAACGGCGATGTTTTCGGTGGTCGTAATGGTTTTGAACAGCTCTATCTGGTCCCACATCAGCAGGGGCTCGGTGCTGATATCAAAAAATTTGAACGGCTCATTCTTGCTCAGCTTGATGTAGGCATTCCTCGCTTCCGATCTCAGCTCGTGACGTTTGCTGTTGGTCAGCGGGAGGATGTTCACATCCGATATGATGATGTCCATATCTGTAAGCTCCCTAATGCCTTTTACCTTGTTATTCCAGCGGAAGCTTTTCATTTTGCTGAAGGACATTTTTTCCAGGCCCAGCTCCAGATAGATACGGCGCAGCAGGGCCCCGGTCTTACCCCCGAAGGATTTACGGTAGCTGATCAGCCTTTCCAGCAGCAACTGGCGGTTGGCCGATCTGCGGAAAACGGGGTGCTCAAACCCGGAGAGGTCCAGGGGGATATTATCCACTGAGGCGCCGTCTGCCATAAGATCGTTCCGGAGGATCACCTGCTCGGAGATCACGGCGTCAATGATGGGATTGATCCTGTCCAGCCTTTTTTGCAGCCTGTAGCCGCGTATCCTGGTCTGCAGTATCCGGAACTGGATAAAGAGGATAAAGCATACGGATACCACTATGGATACGGCAGCGATCTGTATCACGAGCGGGAGTCCTGCAAAATAATCAAGCCAGGGCCAGGTAGCGGTATCCGTGGTATTGAAACCTGAGAAGATACTATGCATTTGAAGATCTGTTAGATAAAAGTTTATTAACCCGGAGAATAAGCTCACCCACCATAATCGGTTTGCGTATGTATTCGTCCACTCCCAACTTGAAGCTGTCCATTACAGATGCTTCATGGGTGATGGAAGATACGACTATGACCGCGGCATTGGAGGTATTGGAGTGCTGCTTTAGTTTGCTGATGATCTCGAATCCATTGGCATATGGCATCATCAGATCGGTTATTACCAGGTCATATTTCATCAGGTCCAGCTTGCTCAATCCTTCTTTGCCATTACCGGCCACTTCTACATGAAAACCTTCCTTCACAAGCACTTTCTCCAATACATTCTGAATGATCGGGTCATCATCTATCACGAGTATATTCTTCATATGTTGTTTTTTGGTTCACAATAGCAAATATCGCAGTAATAAGTGGTTTAATCATAAAATAGCCCTGTAAATATAAGCCATTTATCGCTGCTGCTGTGCATACCGGGCGCGTGTTTCCACCGGTCGGGAGCTGTCGCCGGCCAAAGATATTTATATGTATTAATTATTGTATTAATATAAATGTCAGCTTATATTGCATTTTTTTACTAACTACATATAATATTGTTCCTTTGTTGCATCAAAATAAAATAAACTGGCTGTCTGCCTGTAGGAAACAACCGGTTATTACAGGTACGTTTTCGCTGAGCAGTGTCCCCTGTGTAAATAGGGGACGCTTATCGCTATAGAGGTAGCATTAGCAGATGTGTTTAGCGGAACAGAGAAACGCTTTATAAAGGATATGCCCCCCCTGTTCCCCCGGAGATAGGAGGTACACAGCCATACTGTCAGCTTGGAGGGAAGGTTAAGCTGCTGTGAAAATGCCGGTTGGAGGTCAGGAGGGCATATCCGGACCCGGAATAATACCCCTGATCCGGGAGATATAACGGGGTTGTTGCGTGATGCCTGGGTCTTAAGGGATCGGCATCATGTTTTTTTATGCTTTTATGTAGTGAGCTCTGCTTTATATAGGGCGGTCAGTTGTTCAAAGGAAACCCTGTTGGCAGCCCTGGGAGAAGGGGAGTAGAGGATCACCAGCTCCAGTGTCCTGCCCTGCCAGGTAATGGTGCTTTTCAGCGGTCTGGTGCCTTTGGGGAATTTGTGAGTGATCTGGTGGGTACGTAAATAGTTGAGGAACCAGGCCGCCGCGCTGGCCTTGCCGGAGCTGCTGGTAAAGATGATCTTACGGATGTGGGGTCTTGCTTCCAGTATCCTGAAGATATCCATATATGCCAGCGCTACAAGGTTCTCATCGGAAGAGTTGTTCTGGATGCGGGCGATGGTCTGTCCCATATCGGTGATGGTGATCTTCAGGCTGTCCAGGAGCGCTTTTCTTTCCGCTACGGCTTCCGGACCGGAGAAGTGCTGCAGCGGCTTTGCTGCAATGGCGGCCATCAGGCGCCAGAAGAAGTTGGATCTGTTGGGATAAAAAAAGTCAAAGCTCCAGTTATTGCGCGTAGGCGGAAAAGTACCAACCAGCAGGACTGTACTGTCTTCCCGTCCGTACCAGTTCCAGGGGTGCTGTTCTGTGTGTTCGTAGGGTGGAGGTGGTAGTGTGGGCATGGGTATGGTTGCTAATTAAGGCTTAAAGGTAGAGTGTTTTGAGGAGTTCGTAAGGGATAAGCGTAGAACAAGAAATATTTTAATAGACCTTTCTTAAAAAAAAATTAAAATAAAATTTTAAAATAGGAAAAATTGAGTATTAAATCTTATGTATTTTTGCGAAAAATATTATTTTGGGACTGTCTCATTAAGTGTGTAAACTTTTAATCGGGGTTTGTAGGTTTATAACCTTACTCTGTTGTCAAAAATAGTCAAAAAT
>MKSF01000035.1 GCA_001897155.1 Bacteroidetes bacterium 47-18
ATCAAAGATATTTACCATTTTACCATCATAGTTAAATAGCGCTGCATAAGTCGCAATCCAAACTTTACCGTCTTTATCTTTTGAGATACCCGTAACACCGTAAGTATTGTCAGCATTATCAGCATTTTTATTTTTGGGTTTTGGGAAAATCAAATAGTTCATATTTATTCCGTCAAAACGATTTATTCCGTCTTCCGCACCCGCATTAAACCATAAATCTCCATTGGTTTTATTCCAATCAAATATTGGGTTGTTATTTATGGACGGATAATTAGTAAACTTTCCTTTGTCATATACACTAACTCCTCTTGCAGTTCCAAACCAAATTTTCCCATTCTTGTCCTCTTGGATTGAACGGATTTGATTGTCGGATAAACCTTCATTTGCTGTAAAGTATTCAAATGATTTTCCATTATAAAAACTTACGCCTTCATTATGACTGCCAAACCAATAATTGCCTTTACTATCCTGAAAGATAGCACGTATTCCAGAAGTAAATTTTAAGGTGTCAGCTTTCGAAGTCGCAACCAATTCAGGTTTGTTAGTTTCATTTTCTGTTGATTTCTTTTCAACACAAGAAAAATTTAGTGTCAATATGAGTAGTATATAAATCAATTTTATTTTTTTGTCCATTTAGTGTTTTTCTAATATGACGCACAACACCCAAATAAGCGCAACTTTAAGCGCTTATAAATACTTACAATTACTTACTAGCAGTCTCTGTTAGCTAATTAAAAATAAAAGCAAATCTATAAAATATTCTTAAAATATAAAATACGTATTTATACGGAATTTATAATGTGTGTAAATGATTATATTCCGCTGCTTTGGTATTGCTTACAGCTACACAAACCAAAAGGACGTACCGCTGCTGCGGTACGTCCTTTTTATAGGAAGCAACATTATTGACTGTCGTGTTACTTCTTTTCTATCAACTTCTCCAACCTTGCCATCATCTCGTCCTTTTCTTTCAGCATCCGTTCATACAAAGCAATCTTTTCTTCGTGTAACTTCTTTAATTCTTCGATAGGACTAAAATTGAATGTGGAATTAGGATTGCCGACACAAGCATTATCACCAAAAGTATTTGCAATCACATTTACTGCCTGTTCCTCATCAAAATTCTGGAAGGCTTCTACGGGTATCTTTAAAGCCTCTGATATCTGGCGGAGCAGCGGCAGGTCAATAGTTTCTTTGGTTTCGAGCAGGGATATCTTTTTCTGGTTCCAGTCGTCACCCAGCTCGTAGGCCAGCGCCTCCTGCTTGAGTCCCAGCATCTCGCGGAATCGTTTTACATTGCGTCCCTGGTGTATCTTTTTATGTTCCATAGCGGTAGTGTTCGTCATAATGGCAAATTTAACAAATTTGATTTAAAATTATCTAATAGCCGGGCGGAATAAATTACCGGTAAAATACGCACCGCAGCAGCTATAATATGCCCCGGCCAACTGGTATATGCCAGTACATAAGCGGTGCTTTGCAGTATCATCCAACCGCAGATACTTATGCCATCCACCACCAGACAGCGGGCCGGTACCGCTAAGATAAGAAAAATGCGTATATGCAGGCGCTATTTTGAGCGGCAGACCGGGTGCCGGTTTGCCGTATTTCCCGATATCCGGCTCAGCGGCCGCTGGCTGCAGGACAGCGGTTTTGAGGCCGGGCAGTATATACGCATAGCGCACCGTCACCGCCACATCATCATCACCGTAATCCCCGGTTATGTCACCGCCGGACAATTAAAAAACAATGTTTTATGAAAAGATCAAAGCAACAAAAGCTGCTGCGCCAATGGATAGCGCCCCACCAGCCCCGGCAGGTAAGCAGCGGCCTTCGCCGGCTGCTGCTGCATTATATTAATTTTTACCCGCCGGAAACGGAAAGCATGTCGGATTTAAGCGGCACTGTCACGGCGGTAATGGTCCTCATAGAGCTGCTGGACGAAGGAGAGCCGGAGGCTAGAGGGGAAGAGTGAAGGGTACAAAACAAATATGTTTGGAGATAATACTTGTATGGGTAATCCTAATGTTAAAAGGATGTTGAAAGAAAAAGGGAAGGTGATGACGGAGTTAAAGAAACTGATTAAATAAATAGAAAAGCGGAAAATAGGCCCGCTTTTATCATTTTATAAGTCATCTATAGCGCTTGCTTTAATTTTTTCGCCGTTAATCTTATCAAAGTAAGCTAACTGGACAAAACAACTGCTTATGCCATTGTGCTCAATAGACAATTGAATTGCTCCTTTGTCTGTCTCCCAGATCGAATAATATTTACAATTGTCAAATTTAACTTCGTACATTTTATCATTATCATCAAGAGGTAGTTTGAAAGAGGGTACATCAAATGTTTCACTGGCACTAGAGGGCTTCCCGTACTTTTCTATCAGCATATCTTTCAAGTTGAAGTAATTGCCCGAAAGAGTAGACCAGGTGTCTTTATCGGAGAACACTACAACTATATTATGCACTAAGTCTTTTTGCTTTAAAGTGGAAACACCAAGATAACAGTCCTTATAACCGGCAAAGTCGCCATTGAGTAATGCAATACCACCATCTGTGCCCAAATATGAGAAGCCGTTTTTTTTCATCTCAGCAACATATTCATCCAGTGTTCCGTCAATAGGAACACCCTTAAAAGTCAAGTGGTCAGAAGCCTGCGTGAAAGCAGCTAAGGTGGTGAATACCAGGAATAGCGATAGTAATATTTTCTTCATTTTTAGTTGCCTTTTGAAGTACTTTTGTTTGGTTTATGCTGAACACAATGTTTTCGGGTTTTGACTTCAGGTAGGCTCCGGAGCAAAAAACTGTCAACCAGCATTGAACTCAATACGAAGTACAAAGTTGTAAGTTTGCACGCCACCGGCTGACGCCAAGCCCTTGTTGTTGGCTGGTTTTTTATTTACTTTTTTATCATTCGTTATACATTACTGGCATTTGTCCTTTCCACGTAGTCCACAATTTATCGTCCTGAATAAGTCTTGCCATAAAGTGTCCAACGTTTATACGGCTTGTTTTTCCCGGATTAAAAATTGCACTTCTTGTCGGGGATTTATGCAGAGAATATGCTGACACATTTTCTTCGTTTATCAAATTGTCTGGACGGACAACAGCCCATTCAATGTGTTTGTTAGTTTGGCCAATATGCTTTCTTAAATAATCTGTTGCTTTTTCATTGTCGGAGTGTGGTGGAAGTAATAACCTTAGTAGTCCAATTACAATTTTTTGTCCTAAAGAAACAGACTCGCTTAAATCTCTGTTACTGTTTCCCGCAGTATTCATTAAAACAAATTTTGTCGGGGTTGTCGGAGCATTTTTAGTAATTGCTTCACATAATAATTTCACGGTGTCTGCAACAAGCCTTCTTGGTTTTCCATAAATACCTTTCCAAGTCATATTGTGTCCAAGACAAGAAGCTACGGATTGACAATCGGCAACAATTTTAGACATTTCTTCAACATTAATTTCCGTAATGTTTTTGGTGATTACTGTCAGTTGTGCATTGTTATTCCAATTGTCAGATAAATTACTGGTTGAACGCACAATTATCTTAACCTTTTGTCCCGATGCTAAAAGCTGGGTTACCAAAAGTTTTCCTGTCGCTCCGCTTGCTCCAACTACTAATGTTGTCATTTTGATGTTGTGTTGTTAATGGTCGTCCTAGGTAACTAGGCGAAATTTGAACGTTTTAAGTACTTACAATTACTAACTCCGGTCTCTGTTAAACTAATCATAAGCTGACGACAAATTTATCAAATATATATTATTAAAAAATGCGCATTTATACGTATTTTTTAATTCTATAGTGCGGAGGTGAGAGTAAAGCATACTTAATAAATGTTATTTATTTCTTAATAATAATATAGCCTGTAATATTTAAATGATGCGCTGCCGCAACCGTACCTGCCGGGAGCCGGTACTCATCTCCGAGTTTTCTGATACCACCTTCTTATATTGTTATGTAACCTCGCGTGATGTGTGCCGAACCTTGCGTGATGTGTATCGAACCTTGCGTGATGCGCGTCGAACCTCGCGTGATGTGTATCGAACCTTGCGTGATGTGCATCGAACCTCGCGTGATGCGTATCGAACCTTGCGCGATGTGCATCGAACCTTGCGTGATGCGTATCGAACCTTGCGTGATGTGCGTCATATCTTGCGTGATGTGTGTCAAACCTCGCGTGATGTGCATCAAACCTTGCGTGATGCGCGTCATACCTCGCGTGATGCGCATCGAAGCTTACGTGATGTGTGTCGAACCTTGCGTGATGTGCGTCGAACCTTGCCCGATGTGTATGCAACCTTGCGTGATGTGCATCGAACCTTGCGTGATGTGCGTCATACCTTGCGTGATGTGCATCGAACCTCGTGTGATATGTATCGAACCTTGCCCGATACGGGAGCTACCGGGCAAGGTTGCAGCCGTAAGAATGGCCGGGGAGAAGCAGGGTATAGTATAATAACAGGAAAGTGTCTAAAAAGCACCCTTACCGTCATTTCGACTGGAGCATAGCGGAATGGAGAAACTATTCTCTTGCAAAGCAAAATCTCATAGTCTGTGAATGAAGACCTTTTTGGACTGGCAGAACCATCCCCGAAAACCTGCTTCCTTTCAAAGATGCTGATATTTCATTACAGGTTGTCTGCCGTGGGATGACCCAATAACCCTGTATTATTAAAATTCATAACTGATTGTATAAAGCTGCTGCTTCTTTTGAGTATTGGCCCAAATATAGCTTACCGGAAGGCCATTGTCATTATTTTCAACTTCAAATCTACTTTCCTTCATAGCCTCTCTAAGGTCGCTAAGCTGCATGGCCCCAGTACCGCACCAGTTTCTTGCTTCATTAGTATAAAATATTGTTACATCTTCTCCATCAGTAAGTGCAGTGTACAATGAAGGTGTATATATGGATGATAATGTATGGTGTGAAAGCTGGCTAAGAGGAATTTCTTCCCCGGAGTTTTTTAATATTAAATTGTAGTCCGAAATTTCATTTTTTATTCCGGATAAATAAAGACTATCCCCTGCATAATCTTCTTTTAGCAGTTTAAGCTCTGACCCAAGACTATCCGATTCCAGTAAAACCCTTGCATTTTTACCTTCCTCCCGCTGCCGGTATTCATTATATACGCTATTCCGTTTATTAATATAAGAACCCAATTTAAATACCTTAATCTCCTTATGGGTATATGAGATCAATGTGTCATTTTGTAAGCTTCCCTTTAAATCGTAGCATTTAAAAGTAGATAAAAATGCTAATTTTAAAGTTGAAGCAATGAAAAAATCGAAATTCACAGAGAGCCAGATTC
>MKSF01000036.1 GCA_001897155.1 Bacteroidetes bacterium 47-18
GTGGGTGACGTATATGCAGGAGCTGACGTTGCTGCAGCAGGTGACGAGCGGTCCTCTGAGCAGCACGTACACTTTCCCTACGGTTACGCTGACGACACCAGACTACCTGAAGATCGATTCAGTACAGCTGGCGGAGCATCACCTGTACGGGAGCAGCCGGCTGGGGATCAAAAGCTATCCTGACGGTTATTTAGTGAATGTTTTTAACGTGGAAGTGCCTGCACAGAATGTATCTTATTTAAGCGCGCGTTCCCCGTGGTACCACCTGGGCCAAGACAACCTGGTACAGGCATCAGCCAAGCTGCCATATGTGGGTGCTACCTCAAATATGTACACGCGTACGGCCTACTTAGTGAAACGTTACCTGGGTTTGAAGCATTATGAGCTGACAGACCATTTAGGTAATGTGAACGTCACTATCCTGGATAAAAAGACGGGTACGGGTGACGGAAATCCGGGAGAGTATGCGTATCTTAGTGCTAACCTAAGCTCTTTTACAGATTATTATCCGTTTGGTATGCCGATGCCGGAAAGGAATGGCAGTGTTTCACATTATAGAATGGGCTTTAATGGACAAGAAAAAGATGATGAGATCAGGGGTAAAGGTAATAGTCTTGAATATAAATATCGTGGGTTTGATACAAGGATAGCCCGCTTTTTTGCAGTAGATCCGTTAGCTCAATCTTATCCGTACTTTACTCCATATCAGTTTGCAGGTAATTCTCCTATTCATTTTATTGATCTGGAGGGATTAGAACCTGGAGAGCCTGGATATAGAGCTTTTATGGGAGGTTTAAGTATAAGCAATCCTACGGCAGCTAAATTGGAGACAAAAATTGTAAATTCTCCGGAATATTATAAGGGTATGGCTTATGGTATGGCTGCTGGAACAGTCTTTACATTAGATGTTTTTGCATTTAAGGGTAAAGCATCACAGTTGTTTTTTGTGTATACACCTATGGCTGCTCTTTTCGAGCATAATAGAGCCACTACTCCGGAAGGACAAGCAGCACAAGATAAAAGGTTTAGAGATGGTGTAGCTGATTTAGCTATTGGTTATGGAATGTCAAGAACTATTAGTGCGGTAGCTCAGACTGCAGCTCAAACCTCGCGCGTTATTGCAAAGAGTATATCTGTAAAGATTAGAACTCCACAAATAGGAGAAGGTTTCGTTTCTTACGGAGCTAATATTTCTAATGGAAAGGTGAATATTTCTTCAAGAGCAGTTACGAGTGGTACATTTGATTTTGTCGTTACTAATGAAGGAAAACTTATGATTGGGACAGGACACTACCATTTATCAAAAGGTGCTGAATCCGTTCAAGCAGCAGGGCAATTAAGTATTTATAAAGGAAAAGTTACAAATATTAATAATAGTTCGGGGCATTATCAACCATCCGTAGATGAAGCAAAACAATTTGGCAATATTTTAAAAGAGACAGGGGTTGATGTATCTGGCTCATCATTAAATATTTATAATCCATCTGGAGTTAAAGTTGAAAAAATAAAATTATAATTATGGAAAATGAAATAGAAGAGTTATACAATAATATAACAAAGAAGTCGTTAATTGAATCTGATTTTTTTCCAATAGATAGATTTTTTCTTGAAAGAAATGGATTAATTGAGAAAATTTTAAAAGTGGATAAAAAAGAATTTGCTCTCTATAGTTTTGAACAAATCAATCCTAATTATTCGTTTCATTTAATGTTGTGTTTACCTGATTTGTGGAAATATATCAGCGTAGATGATATATGCGAAATGTTAGGTAAATTCACAAATTTGTTTTCATTCCTGTCATTTATTGAGTTTACTTATAAAATAGTTGAAGTTAATATGCTTAGTATAATATTTGGTTCGCAGAATGTGAAAGAGGATATGAAATATGAAATTCAAAAAGTGCTATTGGATAATTTTTATCCGAATTTGTTAAAGAATGATTCAGAGCGATTTTTTTTTGAAAATAATGTTTACGGAGTAAGTTTAAATCAATGGGTTAGTATTAAAAAAAAATATTTATGTGATAGTAGGGTTTCTGAAATACTAACATCGTTAAGTCTATTACAGAAATATATTCGAGAAATATGGGGTTAGGGTGGGGGGTAATGTACTCAAATTGTTGTTTTTCATAAAATTGGGTAGTGCTATAGAAGTGTTGATAATTTCTGAAATGCTTATCCGTATTGAGTTACAGGAGTAATCTATCCTGTATTTTAAAAGTAAGTAAGGTAACCTCCGGGGTAGTGCTATAGAAGTGTTGATAATTTCTGAAATGCTTATCCGTATTGAGTTACAGGAGTAACCTATCCTGTATTTTAAAAGTAAGTAAGGTAACCTTCGGGTTGCCTTACTTACTTTTACGGCTTAAAAACAGGCTGTAATGACACGAGCTGTACCCAGGTGTTTCAAAATTGTTGATTTAAAAATAAATTGCATTTATTGTGATCCCGTCGAACGATCTGCTTTAGTAAAAGTTCGGTGATGCTAATGGCTTGCCTGAAGATCTATTTCTGAGGATAATAATGTTTTCATGGGCTGCGTGAGCGATAGTAGCGGTTACTTTCTATGAAGACGCTATGAAATCCGGGTACCGTGAGGAGCTTTACATTACGATCCTGTCAAATGACAGCCTGAAGTCTCCTGCCCTGGATGTGTGCGTTCAGCTGAAGGACGCTAAGGAGCCGGGGCGGTTTGATGATGTTAGCGAGGATGAGAAGGTATCTGCCGCTTATGATCTTCACCCTGAGAACTTTATCGGCGACCTGGTGAGTGCTGGCTACCTGCAGGAGCTGACGTTGCTGCAGCAGGTGACGAGCGGTCCTCTGAGCAGCACGTACACTTTCCCTACGGTTACGCTGACGACGCCAGACTACCTGAAGATCGATTCGGTACAGCTGGCGGAGCATCACCTGTACGGGAGCAGCCGGCTGGGGATCAAAAGCTATCCTGACGGTTATTTAGTGAATGTATTTAACGTGGAAGTGCCTGCGCAGAACGTGTCTTACCTGAGCGCTCGTGCTCCGTGGTACCACCTGGGTCACGACAACCTGGTACAGGTATCAGCCAAGCTGCCATATGTGGGTGCTACCTCAAATATATACACGCGTACGGCTTACTTAGTGAACCGTTACCTTGGTTTAAAGCATTATGAGCTGACAGACCATTTAGGTAATGTGAACGTCACTATCCTGGATAAAAAGACGGGTACGGGTGACGGTAATCCGGGTGAGTATGCGTATCTTAGTACCAACCTAAGCTCTTTTACCGATTATTATCCTTTTGGTATGCCGATACCTGGAAGAAGTGGAAGTATCGAAAAATATCGGTTCGGATTCAATGGTCAGGAACAGGATAATGAAGTGTATGGTAAAGGCAATTTGAATTCGGCTGAGTTTTGGATGTACGATATAAGACTTGCAAGAAGATGGAATCTGGATCCTGTTGATCAGATAAGTATTAGTAATTATGTAGTACTTGGTAATAGCCCATTATGGCTAAGTGATCCTAATGGTGATGTGGCTGGTGATTATTATACAAAAGAAGGCAAATATTTAGGTAAAGATGAACGTAGTGATGATAAAGTTTATATAACTACAGAAGGGAATTATACTTATATGACAGGTAAAGCTGATAATTCTTCTCCTTATTACAATGGTTTAAGAAAGTATTCTAATATGTTAGATATAGGCCATAATGAATTTCGCCAACAAGCAGCAACTGTTTACGGTGAAAGTACTGCATACAAAACTAAAGGAGCTACTGAGGATCTAAAAAAAGAGATGGGTCCATTGCTTATGTGCATCAGAATAATAAGTTGGCTTTCGCTGGAAAAGACGGTAATGAGCAGGTAGCATTGTTTAAAAATACTGATTTATATAGACAAACTGCTAAAATGAAATTAGCTAATTGGGCGATAATAAATGCTAGAACTGGTGGGTAGATTATAGTAATGGAGCTGATATGTGGGATGGAAAGGAACAAGCTATTTTCCCTGCAAGTAATAATGAAAGAAGTGTAAAGTATGGAAATAGAAGTTTTGAATTACAAATGAATACAATGGGATGGGATATTAAAGATGAGCATTACCAAACTTGGAAAAGAAATATTGGTTCTGGATTTAGTGCTCCTCAAAGAAAAGCTGCTCCAGATAATTTCGGTAATTATAAGAATAAAGGTAAAATGAAACTTAAATCAACTGCAGTATATGGTGAAACAATATTTTGGAAGTCTAAATAATATACATGTGCGCATGTATATTATTTTGTTTTTTTTAGTAAGCGCATGTTCATTAACACATAGTAATGATGTAATGATTGTAAAGAGGAGTAGTTATTCAGGTACTTTATCATTTCCAAGTTATGATTTGACTATACAAAAATTATATTATCATAATAATAAACATATTGCTAGTGTTAATTATGCTTTAAATGGGTGGCAAATAATAGACTCTTCAATTTTTAATTATAAAGATAGGGGAGTTTATAGAGTAGAATTTACCCCACAGTATAATGATTTAAGTAAGAATATTGAACGGTATGTGTATTCAGATAGTTCGTATAGTTCTAATATAGATAGTTTTGGGTTGTTTGATAAACTTAATGATAAGTATAAGTTATCTAAAGACTACATTGAGGATTTATTAGAATTGTTGAATATGCAACCTAAAGCGTATACCAAGGGGTATTTATTTGAAGATGGTGTTCTTCCATTGCTATTTCTTCAATATGGTATTCCGAAAGATGAATTATTAACTTCATTCAGTTTTGAAATTGCTAATAATTTGATTCAAAATGATTGCTTTGAATATGATAATTATTTGCTATGTAGGACATATGATTATGATGAAAATGTCATGTTGAGGTCTGTAACTATAAAGGTTTTAGCAAAAAAAAATGATTCTGAATTAGAATTTAAAGAATATTTTTTTCCCTTGAGTGATAGTATTAGGTAATGTGGTAGGGTAATGGGTAGTGTGGTAATGTACTCAAATTGTTGTTTTTCATAAAAGTTACGGTGCTATCCTTTAAAATCAATACTTTTAACATTACGATGTATGAAATTCGGGTGGTCTATGGGTCGCCCGAAGCTGTTTTAGGTCCTCAAACCGGTCTTAAATGCAGTTGTTGATGACCTTGTGTTCTCAAATTGTTGTTTTATAAAAATAGGTT
>MKSF01000037.1 GCA_001897155.1 Bacteroidetes bacterium 47-18
ATCTGTATTCATCCCAAATAACCTATTGTATTGGATCCGATCAGAAATAGGTCCACCTCCTAATAAAATATGCCGCCTGGCTTCCACCGTCTCTGAAAAGCTATTATCCTCCTCCGCATTTACTCATCAACTCCTTTGATACACTTGCTCCCCGGTAACTGTAACAGGGAGGGCTTTTTGCCCTTAAAACAGAGCGGGACAGGTCATAGCCTATCCCACCTCATTTTCTAAAATGAATTTATCACTTTTGATAATCAATAGCTTAAGTGTAGTTTTATAAGCTACCAACTCCTTTGATACATTACCAACTAAAGAAAAATAATCTGAATCTATATAATAAGTTATAGTAACTCGATTTCAACATTTTTCTCCTCTGATTTTAAAATAACCTTTTTTATTTTCAGGAAGAATGTCTTGATATTTACCGTATATCTATGTTTATTTCCTAAATGATCTTGAATATAAATATATACATAAGTATTATTAAAAATCTTACCTGCTTTTGATACTGGTCTAATTTGAAATAATGTATTTTTAAAATCACCGCTACTTAGAAATCCTACAAACTTTGTTTTGAAAACTGACGATTTTTTGTTTTCAAAATAAGGATTAATATATAAAACAAGTGCTTTATTGACAATAGATTTATAAATGAGTATATTCCCCAAAATGAATATAAATATAGAAATTATTATAAAAAAAATCACAAACATAAAATTATTTTGAAAATCCTATTTTAAAAGTTCCTTCAATACCGAATATTAATTGCATATTAACAGTAGGGTCAAAACCAATAAACCAATCTGTTACATTAAAAGAATTATCAAACTTAATAGCGCCACCTATCCCAAAAGCTCCTACACTTATTTCATGCTCAGTAACTCCTTTATAATTTTCTCCTTTGTAATTAATCCCTCCATAGTATGCTGCACCTACTCCCCAATTTACTTTATCTCCTATCTCATGCCTTCCTTTGTTTGGGTCAAGACCTCTCTTAAAACTCCATTCAAAATCTGTACGTACAGTAGAATAAAAATTCACACGTGCTTCAATACCTCGCCTTATACCCGCTCCTGCTTGAACACCATAAGACTCAGAATATCCCACAACTATATCAAAATGGTTTTTCACCCAGCCCCACACACTATTTGTTTCTTTTCCCTGAGCACTAATATATTTCCCAGCCTTATATATTCTTACTGTATTGGTACCGAGAAAAATCGTTGGTACAGAAAATAATTCTGTGTTCTTGCTATACCAATATGTAACAAATATAGAACCGTCTGGAGCAACACTTGCACTTCTTATAGATCCTCCTTCTTTTACCTCTTCATTCAACTGCGCCCAGAACTTTTTTTCCAGTGCAGCATCCATCACATAATTCAACTTATTCATTCCCCACAAAAAACCACTACTACTACCGCCGCCACCGGCATACATAACAAAGTCACCATTCTGATTAATCCCAAACATTTTACCACCTCTACCAACAGACGAGTTAGATCCTCCCATTAACCATGCCTTACGCTCCGGGGAGTTCATCAGCCAGTCATTCTCCGCTGCAGTCAAATCTTCCGCATCTTTTGTCATCTCCCCATTGGGGTCTATCATCATCCCCGGGCTGTTGCCCATAGCCGCATAGGGACTGAATACCTGCTGGCCGCCGCTGTATGCCAAGGTACCTATACTTAAGAACTTCTATAACCACAAAGATAACTATCCGATCCGCATTTACCCACCAACTCCTTTGATACACTTGCTCACAGGTAACTGAACCAGAAGCAGTTTTCTGCCCTTAAAACAGAACGGGACAGGTCATAACCTATCCCGCCCAATTTCTAAATAAATATATCAATTTTGATAATCAATAGCCTAAGTGTAGCTTTATAAGCTACCAACTCCTTTGATACATCACCCTGCACCAGAGGCGGTTTTTTGCCCTTAAAAAAAAGCGAGACAGGAGATAACCCACCCCGCCTCGCTTTCTAAAATAAAATATCATTTTTGATAATCAATGCTTTAAGTCCATTTTTATAAGCTACCAACTCCTTTGATACATTACCCAAGTTTTATAACCTACTAATTCCTTTGATACATTACCCGTTTTTATAGTCTACTAGTATCCTTTCTAAGGGCATCAATAAAATTAGTCTGTTTTACAGCTTTTAAAAAAGTTGAACTAGCCTGTTCTGTTAATACGTCTATTCTAACTTCTCCACTATAATGAATATATCCAATCATAGTCTTATCTTCATCTGTAAAATGATAATCAGAAAAAGTAGAATCATATCTTGTCAATGTAAAGAAGTTCTCAATAAACACTCTTAATTCATCTTTATCAACACTGATACCCCCATTAAATTTTTCATTAACTTTATTAGTTCTGAGATAATCTATTGATTTCTGCAACGCCTTATTATTTCTATTACATAGAGCATTACTTGTTATCCAGGTAGAGTCAAAATCACAGAGAAAGATCAGGCATCTTATATTTAATGCATTATAAAGTTTCTCAACTTCTAAAGCTATATCTTCTTCTAAAGAAGATGTTTTTTTCTCAGGTTTTATCCAATATGTCGCATAAGGTTCTGGAAAATACATGACCTCATCTTCTTCCTTCGGATCATAATACCGTGTAGGAAAAATCGAATATGTTGCAAGACAATCCTGTCTGTTTATTTTCTTTAGCATAATAACTAAATCTGGCACTTTTAATAAAAAGCAACTTTTTAAAATTACAAGAAGGCCGTGAGATCTACCCATTCGGGTCTATTATTATCCCCAAGCTGTTGTCCATAGCAATATCCTGCTCTATACCAATGAGTCATACTTAAGAAATTCTTTAACCACAAATATAAATTACCTCATCTGAATTTATCCACCAACTCCTCTGATACACTTGCTCCCCGGCAACTGAACAAGGGGCGGTTTTTGCCCTTAAAACAGAACGGGACAGGTCATAACCTATCCCGCCACATTTTCTAAATTTTTTTGATAATCAATAGTTGAAGTGCAATTTATAAACTACCAACTCCTTTGATACATTACCGTCAGAATATTCTACAGATAAGCATTTCAAAAAATATCAATATTTCTGTAACACTACCTTATTCATTACCCTAAAAATCACTTAAAAGAAAATTCATACTTCCATTGCGATTTTGAAGATTTTGTATTTATCTTGAACACCAGCTTTTTTACTCCCACTAACGGGATACGAATAGATACCGGTTGCCTGGTAGGTTGCATTCCACTATTGTAGATCACTTTCTTCGATTGATCATATATAACCAACTCGTCTGGGTCAGAAAAGAACTCATAACTAAGATTTAGCTCTCGTTCATACCCTTTCAGCAAATACTCTTTAGCCATTGAACCCAAACCATTAAATGTAATTGGTGATTTTTGCTTTTCACAAAGGAAAGTTACGCCATCTTGAAATATTAAAAGATACGTTCCATCATATGCAAAACTCCAAGTCGTAAAAAAAATATTTCCTTTTTGCGGGTCTCTTTTTTTGCAATTAATAAATATATCACTTATTAAGGAGTCAAGCATTTTATAGTTATAAAACTCATCCACATTCATTCTTAGATAATCCCCTGTATTTATTCTATCTATAGAATACTTTAAATCGAAAATTGTATCAGTAAAATTAATTATAGTATCTGCGCTTATAAAAACATACATTTTCATAAACCTGTCAATATCTATCTGAGATAATGCTTGACTCTTTGACCCAGTATAAGAAATAGGATACCAATAACCACTGACCTCAGCAATCGTCCGATTAAGCATTTCATCTGTCTCATTATTAATTTTCACAATTGTATCTGTTACAATTCTGTTATTCACAACTGTATTTGCATTACAACTGCTAGAAAACAAGATAGTAAGGAAGCTTAATAAAATTTTAAACAATTGATTCATATTTTGCATTTTAATAATCTCTTTTGTAATCCCCATATTGCCATATCTGAAACTCATCCATTCTACGGTTTAATACACCTTTGTGAATATTTGGGTTATTCGGACTGCTATACATATACCATATTTTTTGCATTGTGCTCATATCAGCATTACTGTTTACTGCATTTTTTATCATATTATTAGTTGATAATCCCCCACGAACATTCATATCAAAAGCCACTAAAGCATCAAACTGTTGCTGTGATAAAGTTACAGAGATATTTCGTCTAACTCTCTCTTCATGAAATGCTAAATCTGAACGTAATAATTTTAATGCTTCGTCTCTGGACATAATATATCCATCATAATTTTCTCCTTTTTTAATTTTATGCCCATAACCTATTGTCCAATCTCCTTTACCAGATGCATCATACTTTGTTGCTCTAAAATCTTCCCAATCTTTAATAAATTCAATCCCTTCAGCACTAACAGTCATTTCAGATTTACTTGTACTTCTTCTTTGTACCGTAGTATTTTTATCCGAACCCCAATGCTCCGGATCACCAGCTATATTATCCACCGGTGATATGGATCCTGAATTATAATTATTCCCTGGTGCAGTGTTGGCTGTCTGACTCTCCGAAAGATCATCGCTTTTAAATAGCGCTGCAAACAACTCCTGCGCTGCTGCTCCGGTAGCATAAATATTATTACCATCAATAGCTATAGAGTTCCCTCCGCCACCATTGGCTGCGGTCAAAATGGTGTTCATACCCAGCATCAGGAGTTTACCAAACATCCCGTGCGCACCATTCGCCATAAACTGACGTACCGCTACTGCATCCATTCCCCCGTGGACAGCATAATCTCCATCCTGCACAGGCTCCGCATACTTCGTCATCTCCCCATTAGGATCTATCATCATCCCCGGGCTGTTACCCATAGCTGCATAAGGACTGAACACCTGCTGACCACCGCTGTAGGCTAGCGGGTCAATGCCCAGGAACCGCCCTAATTGCGGGTCATACTGCCGCGCGTGGAAATCCATCCAACGAAGCTCATTATCCTCAATATACTCATTGCCCTGGTAACGATGCCGGTTCTCCTTATGGTCCACATCACGGCTCCCCAGCGCCTTAACAGGCAGACCGTGGGGATAATAGTGCGTTTCCTCCAGCAAGTTACCCTTTTTCAGCTCCAAATACAAATTATCAAAGTAAACGGAGGTCATAGATGCATTGGAGGTCAGCACCAGCAGGTAGCCGTTAGATTCAATATCAATGTCTGCGCCCGTACCGATCAGGTTCCACACACCATTGCCGCCCTGCGCCTGGATGGAGCCGCTCGCGCCCGCCACCGGCTGCAGGCTCTCGTCCAGCAGCACATAGGTCAGGAAAGATCTTGGCAGGAGGCTGTCATAGCTGTCCTGCATCAGCTGGCTCATACCCTCCGTAACAGCTACATTGCTGAAGATGCCCTCCAGGATCGTATGGTAGCCCGATTCACCCGCCTCCGGGTCTACATTGTCCTTTAAGGCGTTGAAGAGACCGTCCAGGATGTCGTTGTCCGAAACCAGCGTCTGCGGCTGCACGCTGTCCGCATCGATCCAGGTCTGCGTGCTCACATTGAAGGCATCCCCCGCCATCACCTTCAGCAGCAGCGAGGTCCCCACCGCAGTGCCTTCGGCTGCATTCAGACGCGCCACAAATTCATTCGTCGGGTCCCAGTCAGGGGAGATGTCCCGCGGACCGTCAATGTTGTTGAAGAGCAGCCGCTCCGACTGGACGCTCGAGACTTCGTAGGTAGCCAGGTATTCTTTGGGAACCAGCAGCTTGTGCTCATAGTCGATCACCGTACGCACATTACCCAGGTGGTCCTTTACAAAGAATTCTTCCTTGTATTCGTTATGCTTAGCCTTCATTACCGTACGCCCAGCAGGGTGGCTGAGGTGCGCCAGGCCATCGTCCAGGTACACCGCGTTCGACAGGTAGCTCCGCTTTTTTTCCGCGAAGTCCCCCTCTTTGAAGTAGCCCGTGTATTCGTGCAGCTTATTCCCGGCGGCATCGTAGATGTAACGGAAGTAGGCCCCATTGCTGTACCGGATCTCTTCCGGCTTGTTCACCAGCGGCTGGTAGCTGATCTGCTCGATGTCCTTGTTCTCATCGTGCAGCAGGTTGCCCGCAGCATCGTAGCTGTAGTCATTGTCCGTGCCGTTGCCGTCCCTGAAGTCCCCGACAGGCATCGAGGGAATGATCGTATTATAGTCTTTGACGCCCTGCAGCTTGTTGCTGGAAGGCTGGTACGTGTAGTCCAGCCAGTCAATGAGGTAAGGGGCCGTATTCGAGGCTTCCTGCCCGCGCTGCCGCATCGTCAGGATGTTGCCGTTCAGGTCATAGGTCAGGTGGCTCACCGTGAAGTCCATTTCTGTGTTGCTCCACGCGGTAGCGCCCGCTTTGCGGTATTGGTAGAGCGCTTTTGTCAGCCGACCCGTACGGTCGTAGCTGTACCCGTAGGCATGCGCCGTCCGCCGGTTGCTGCCCCGCCAGATCATACCCGATATTTTACCGTCATTGCGCGGCTGCACAAAGCCGTAGTCATAACGCAGTGCCTCCCCGAAGGTCTTGGGGGTCCCCAGGAACTGGCCTGTCAGCGCGTATTGCTCGTTGATGCCCTGCAGCTGGCCACGGAGGTTGTAGGTGTACAAGCGGTGCTCGCTCATATTGCCCAGCGTCTCTTCTTTCAGCCGACCCAGCTCATCCTGGTTGTAGGCCGCCAGCTTCTGGAAGGCGCCGCCGTTCTGCTGACGCCGGAGCTCCGAAAGGAAGCCGCGCGTGTAGTCGTAGGTGTACGACAGCGCTTCCAGCTGTTCCGGGCTGTGCACCGAGCTTTCACGGCTGTTCCACACGTAGTGGAAAGTATAGTCCGGGCGGTTAAGGTAGTCGTAGAGCGTACCGCTGTAGTCCCGGTAAAGCTCGCTGCCGTCCTCATCCGTGGTGATCGTGCCCGAGCACAGCGGGCTGTAGTTGCGGTTGTAGCGCACCACGCTGCTTTTCCAGCTCCCCGTTTCCGTATGGGCGTAGTGGTCATTCGGAAGGATGCGGACTCTTGAGCCCGTCACCTGCCCGTTGGTGAAGGTAACGATGACCGTGTCGTTGTTGTAAGGTATAGCAGGCACAGGGTAGCTCATACCCAGCGCCGTCAGTATCGCGTCCGTATAGCTCCCAGAAGGGTCAGGGATATCGTAGCGGTCGTAGTAGCTTTCGGTCAGCAGGAAGAAGTCGCTGATGCCCCCGCTGAAGCTGCTGCCGTCAGCTGGCAGCGTACCGATGAGCTGCTCGTCCGTAAAGTAGCTTTGCAGGGAGCCCGGAGCGGGACTGGCGCTGTTGAAGAGCTCCTGCAGATCAGAGCGGGAAAGAGCGGTCTTGACGGTGCCGCTGCCAACGATACGCCCGTAGGCGTCAGGGAAGCTGACACGCCAGGTGTCAGTACCCGCATCCAAAGGCGTCTGGACCAGTACGGGGGTACCGCTGAGGTCGTACACGTAGGAGGTAAAGGCCGTTTCACCCGGCTTACGCTCCTGCTGCAGACGACCCTGGCCATCGTAGATGAATTCAAAGCAGAGCTCACGGATCCTGTCCGCCGATACCACGTGGGGGCTGCTGTTGTTGGAGACCCCTTCCAGCACTTTCGGCTGGATGATGAAGATGAGCCGGTGAAAGTCATCGTACACGTAGTAGGTGTTCGACCACAGCGTGTCCGCACCCCCGTCGATAACGCTTTCCATCTGCTTTTCCAGGATCACCTTACCGCTGGAACGGTGCTTGTAGACCACGCTGATAGCACCCGTCTCGCTGACCGTGGTCGTTTTGAGCAGCTGCTTGTCCACGTAGAAGCCTACCGCTTCCAGCCGCTTGTTAGAGGGCGTGTAGTACCAGCGCCGCACCCGGTCACGGCCGTTGTTGTGATCAATGATGGTCTCCGAGCCCTGGCCTTTACCGATGTTGCTCAGCCCCGGCGCATAGTGCGTCACCGAGCGTTTATTGGCAGTAGAGGTGTTTTCCATATAGGAGACAGCCGTAGTCCCTTCGCCGGGGTAGCGCTGCTGGTAGTAGTCCTTTTGCTTATCGAAGAAGTCTGAGTAGTAAACCTGGTTCTGCGGCACTGCCTCGGAGAAGTCCAGGTAGCTTTTTTGCCGCGTGCCGTAGGAACGGTCGTGCAGCTTCACATAGCTCGCAAAGCTCCCGTCACGAACCACCGCGCGCTTTTGGATCTCAAAGACCGTGTTGCCCGCACCGTTGAAGACGTCAAAGCTCTGGAAGTAGTGCGCGTATTCAGCCGCGGTCAGCGTGTCCCTTTCCTTGCGCTTGTACACCCGCTTTTCCGTATGGTGAAGCCCCTGCACCGTTCCGCTGAAGGTAGAAGGATAGGTAATCGTGTTGGTCACAGGGCCCGGAGGCGCAGTGAGATCATTGGGCGTATTGTCAGCAGGCGTGCCGATGCCCTGGCTGTAGGCAGCCGCCGTGTATAGTAATGCAGCCAGTGCCGCTATAAGTCGTAGTCCTTGTCTCATCTTTATCCTCCTCCTTATCTGCTGATGTGATAGTTAAATGTTTCTTTGATGTTGTCGCTTTCATCACGCGTCACTTTCAGGCGGTTGAAAACATCATATTCATACCGTACCTGCTTGCCGTTCAGCGTCCCTTCCATATCCACCATCCCTTTGGCATTAAAGGATTTGATGGTATAGGTAGCGCCTGCAGGGGCCACCACCAGGTTATCCACCCAGGTATTGGCAGTACCGTCATAGGCTATCTCCAGCCAGTCGGCCGCTCCCAGCTCTATTTCTCCCTGGAAGTAGTACCATTGTCTCAGCTGGTGGTTCTGCGACAGCTGCAGCGTTACTGTACCTGTGGAGCTCGTGACGGTCATAGCCTGCGGCGGTTCCGGTCCGACTTTGGTCACCCAGCAGGAGACCACGTACTTCCTGTTGCCGCTCACCTCATTTACCCTTATCTTGTCGCCTGCCACCATCTGGAGCATACCTGTACCGGATTGCGGGTAGTCGAAGCGGGGGCCCGCCTGGGCAAAGCCGGACAGCTTACCCGCATCATATGTTACGCCTTCCGCCTCGGCGCCGTTCTCAAAGCTCAGGAATACAAAGTCCTTATATTTTGTATTACAGGCCGCCACATCGGTTTTATAGATATTGTTATATCTTATGGTGCTGTACTTGCTGATCCCACGGTGCTGCAGCTCCAGCGGCAACAGCCATTCGTTAACCCTGGTAACCCGGGTTTCTGCCCTGTAGCCTTCCCGGTCCTGCACCGTTGCCATCAGGAATTCCGCGTGCGGCTTTTCAAAATCGGTAGCCACGCTCACAGCGGAGCGGTTGCCTTTTTTAAGGCCGGAAGTGGCTTTCACATACAGGTCGCCGCTTTCCGTAGCAGCATAGGTGCTGAATGCCGCGTCCGTCACCAGGAAAGGATAGTTCTGGGTGCCGTTGGTGGTCTTCCGGGTGATGGTATAGCCCACTTCGTTGAGGATATTCCTGTCGATAAGACCCTGGGCTATGTTCCTGGTTTCAGGAGCAGCAGCGCTTAAAAAGTCTTTGGGGTAATAAAACTGCTTGACATAAAAGTGCAGGTCGCTTTCTTTCCGGGAGGTCTCCGTCAGCAGGTTGCCATTATTATCATAGGTATAGGTCGTAATATCGGAGGTCGTCCTCGAATCGGTGTAATAGTTAATATCCTTTATTTCCTGCAGCAATGCCTTACCGCTGAATATCGTATAGGTATCCGCAAATTTCGGCACGAATATGGAGTCCCCTTTACCCCCTATATACATGGGGTCCGTGGTGTGATAGAAGTTCATATAGTCACGGTACTGCACATGGATGTTCAGGGGGTGAGCCGCCGGGGTAAAGACGTCTTCCTGGTACGTGTATTTATATTGCTTCTCGTTAATGATATGGCCCAGGTTATCATAGGATCTTTCAGACAGCTTCAGCCCTATCTTATAGTCTTTCAGGTAGCTCTTGTTGGTATAGGGCGGCTGGAAGTAATGGGTATTGCCATTGGTAATGTAGTTGTTCTCATATACATTGTTCCCCAGGTAGTTCACTACGTTGGAGAAGCGTGTTTCCTGTTTGGACAGCAGCTCCTGGGCCGCATTGAAGGTTTCCTCCAGCACATGGGAGTAGCCGATATTGCTGCCGGAGATCGCCTGGCCGGCCGAGAACCGGTGGCTGGCATGAATAAGATCATCATATTGGTGCCCCCGGGTAGACCACCTGCCGCCTGACAGGAATTGCATGCCGCCCCGGTAATCGAATTTTTTCCGCAGCGTATTGCCGCCGGGCATGGTCGGATCGTAGGTAATGAATTCCGTTAGCCGGAGCCCGTCATAGACCTGCGTGGCAATAACGCCCAGGCCCGTCAGCTTGCTGCTGAAGTTCGGGTCCGGGTTCGCCACGCTGACGGAGAGCGGCTGATTGGTCTGCACATGAAGATCAGGATGGGCATCCGCGATGTCATAGAGGTACTCATTGACCTGCCCGAGGCCATTGGTCACTTTTTTGATATTGCCCACGCGCATCTTGTCCACGTCTATGGATTTATCCAGGCCCGAGGCGTCCAGCGCATTGGGTATCAGGTTGCCGGGGAAGTCCGTATTTTTCCCGTTGTAATAGCCCCAGTAGTCCTGGCGCGCCGAAAGGCGGGGAGGCAGATGCTCATGGTTATAGTATTCAAACTTGTAATAAGGCAGGAAGCTGTTCTGGTTCGCATGGTAGTTCACCGAGTCCAGCTGTACCCGGTAGTACAGCATTTTCTTTTCATCCGAATAGTCCCCCGAAGTAAAGGCATTGGATACCAGGTCACAGTTGGCGCTGCTGTTAAAGTACAGCCTTGTCTTGTTCGCATCGCTTACCACGTAAGAGTAATGCAGCTGGTAATAATGCACCGGCACCGGGTGGTGGTTACGGTAGAGCTTCACCTTATCCAGCAGCGGCGTGCTTCCCAGGTCACAGCGGTTGAAGGTATGATAGTCCAGCACCAGGGAGTCATGGTTGGAGTAGACCGCTTCCTTCAGGACAGGCAGCTCCAGGCCGGGCTCTTTCCTGTTCAGGTTGGCCATCGGGCCGGCGCCCATTTCTATGGCATTCATACCATAGCGGTACAGGAAGTAGGCATTGGAGTAGGTAAGGTATTTGAACGATACGGACTCGTTATTGGGGAAGGTCACCTGCTCCAGCACCCATACACGCTGGGGAACAGAAAATTCCATCGTATTATCATAAGAGCCGCCATAGCTGGCATTAGCCACAAATTTCTTATTGTCGATATCCACCGATTTTTTAAAGCGGTACCGGTTGCCGTAGATATCGGTGATCAGGAAGTCATCGCCTTCCTTAAGGATCTTCACATCATGTTTAGGCGTGACAAAGAAGTTGTTGCTGCCGTCTATATAGAATTTAAACCCGTAGCCGCCTACAGATACATGGTATTCATCGTATTCCTTGTCCTTGTATCCTTTATTGCTCACAGGAGGAACGGACAACTGCAGCTTGCCGTACGCAGTGTCATAGGTAGTGCTGCCGCCGAACATCATAAAGTTATCATCAAAAGCAACCCGCGTATCATCCTCTATATCATTGATATACTTGATAATATACCCGCCGCCCGACAAGCCCCAATGTAAACCGTAATTACCAGAATGCTCGTCAACCTTTATGCCCTTGGTATTGAAGTGCAGCGATACCCCCAGGTTGATGTTGTTTTTGTGCTGCTCATAGAAAGGAACCGTAATATTAGCCGAACCTGTAAAGAGATCCCCCGAGGATAAGTTATTCATACTCCCCATACGGTTGATGATAAGGTCCGATTTAGAAGACGACGGACGCTCACCGGGAAGAATAGGTACAGGAGTCTGACCAAACATACCCGTACACATAATCAAAAACAAACCCGTAATAACACCTGCTGTATACTTCATAGCTCAAAAAATTGCCGCGAAATTACCCATATATTGTTAAAAAACAAACTTCCTTTAACTAAAAATAGAAAAATTCGTGTTTTTCTCCCTTGAGACCGGTATCTGTACCACCACTATCACAGGTAAAGATCAGATTGCTGACCCTGATCAGAGTGCACCTGTCACTGGATATACAATGGCACCTGTAACAGCTATCACCCCGTCTGTTGTGTCGTGCCGGTTGGTCGGTGGTGTCTCATATCACTTCACGGCGTTACGATACCCTTGCTTAACGCATTTATATTTCTTTTCCTCGCCCGGAATTATTATCTTAGCAATAATCAAAAGCTACTGTTATGCGCGTGTACCCATCCTTATCGGTCGCAATAAGTGACTTACAGCAAAGAGGCTATACACTGGATTTTAACCTGGCAGCCAACGGCCTGGTCTGCAATGATGAAGTTTGCAATGTAATGGATTACGAGATCGTGGAGTTTTACCGGTTTGAAGGCGCTACAAATCCCGATGACCTTTCTACCGTCTATGCTCTGGAAAGCCTGGACGGCAGCAAAAAAGGAATATTGGTTACCGCTTACGGCGTGGCTTCCGAAGGAGATAATGCCACGCTGATCCGCAACCTGAAATTCAGGGACAGGAATTGAGCAGCTTCAACTTATGAATTTGACAGCAGATTTAGTTGGTAACGGAGAGCGGAGCGGTATACAGCGACTCTTATGGAAAGATACCACGCAATATATTTTTGCGTACCGGCTTATCCAGCTTTTCAATGGCATATCGTAATGTAGTTCGCGGCACATGCTGATAATGCTGCTCCAGGAATCCCAGCATGGCATCTTCATCCGTCTTGGCCAGCTCCCTCAGCATCCACCCGTTAGCCTTATGCATAAGATCATGCGGGTGCTCCAGATTCCTGGCAATAAGATCCAGCCCTTCTGCCACATAACCCTTTTTCCAGAGGAACCACAAGGCTACCACCGCGATACGCTTACTCCAGAGCGACGGCTCTGCCGCCAGCTCATACAAAAGAGAGAATTGCCCCGTTTCGTGCACATAAGGACCCACTATCTTATGCGTGGAACTGTCTACAATATCCCAGTTATTGATCCGGCTCCGGTTGCTGATATAGCAGTCAAATACAGCCTGCTTCTGCTCCGGCGATGCAGCGGCCTTATACTGTAGTGTCAATATAAAAGCAGCCGTGAGCCTGTGCTCATGAATATCGCTTTTGAGCAAGGATTCCACATCCCCGGGAACAGCAGCCTTATAAAATGCTTTAGCCACAGCCCGCTGCTCCGGCACTTTGATCCCCAGGAAGATGTCGCCTTCGCCATACTGACCTTTACCGGTCTTAAAAAAGCGCTGCAGTACCACTTTGCCGGCAGGATCGGCCAGCGTCTCCAAAGCCTCGAGGATATCATCAATTACAGCCATAGCATTCCTGTTTAAAGCGCCGTTACCGGCTTACATAATTTTTCCAAAGATAAATAAAGGACGGAGGAAAGGATCAGCAAATACAAAAGGAATTGAGTAAGTCCCAATTCCTTTTGCCAGAATACTTTTTATGCTTTTTATTTAAAATTCTTTTTAAAGAAGCCCATCATCGCCTTATAGAATTCAATGCTGTTCTCCTCCTTGGCAAATCCATGGCCTTCATTGTACTTCACCAGGTAAGGTACGTCAAAGCCTTTCGCCCTTAATGCCTTCACGATCTGGTCGGACTCATTGATATTCACCCTCGGATCATTGGCACCCTGCACTACAAACAATGGCTTTTTGATCTTATCCAGCTGGTAGACAGGCGATACCTCTTTAGCTATCTTAGCCTCTTCGGGCTTATCCAGGTCATACCAGATCTCTTTTACCATTTCCGTATAGGGCTTCCAGTATTCCGGGAAAGAAGCGAAGAATGTTTCGATATTGGATACGCCTACATAATCCACGCCACAGGTATAGAGCTCCGGCGTCTTGATCAGTCCCATCAACGTGGCATACCCGCCATGGGAACCACCGTAAATAGCTATCTTATCCTTATCTACCCAGCCCTGGCTGATAGCATATTTAACGCCATCTTCCACGTCATCCATCGCTTTTCGTCCTATCTGCTTAAACCCGGAAGTGAGGAATTCCTTACCGTATCCGCCGGATATCCTGAAGTTCACCTGCAGCGTAGCATAGCCGCGGCTGGCAAACAATTGTGTTTCCGGGTTGAAGCCCCAGCTATCCCTGATACCCTGCGGACCGCCATGAGGATTTACCACCAGCGGCACTTTTTTACCGTTCAGCGCTTCCTTGGGTAAGGTAATATAGCCATGTATCGTTTTACCATCCCTTGCCTTGAAGGTTATAGGCTTCATTACCGCCATATCTTCTTCTTTCAGCTGCGGCATCAGGTCGTACAGCAGGGTCGCTTTGCCGGTCCTGGTATCGTAGATATAATACCTGCCATACAGCTTATCGCTCTGAACAATGATCAGCATTTTATCTTCATTATCCGTTTTACCGGCTACGTTAAATTCATAGCCTTTGAACTGCTTGTCCAGGTTGGCATATATTTTCTTAAAGGTCTCGCTTACAGGCACGATCTCTACTTTCTCTCCTTCATAGCCGTAAAAGTCGAGCTCCCAGTTGCGGTTCCTGGAAAGTGCCAGGATGGTAGCGTCATAGTCTTTATTGGAATAGATCTCCTTTACCACTTTACGGGTCTTGAAATCATACAGCACGATCCTGTATTTATCAGAATCCAGGTTGGTAAGCACATAAGCCTCATCCGGATTTTTACCGGCATAGTTAAAGGAAGAGATGCTGAAGCCTTCATACCATTTGCTTTCGCTTACGAGCTTGAAATCTTTTTCACCATCCAGCCTGTAGTATAATTGGGATTTGGTACCATCCTTCATTTTATAATACGCTTTGAGCTCTCCGTTTTTATTGAATTCATAGCCGCTGATAGGATTGGAAGGATCTTCATTGGTAAACAGCTTTTCCGTAACGCCGGTAGTTACATTCACCTTATACGGCTCATGGATCTGCTTATTCTCTTTGTTCATACTGACAATAATGAATTCCTTATGGTCCCTGGAAGCGCTGATAATGCTGGCCTGCACACCTTCGTAAGGTGTCAGGTCCATAGTATTGGAACCGTCAAGATCCGTGGCATAGATATGATAATTCTCATCGCCGCCCTTATCCATTACGTATAGGAGCCTGTTATCATTTACCCAGCCGTAGCCCCTGATGAGCTCTTCTTTCTCTTCAATGGCACGGGTCACTTTCCCGGTCGCTATCTCCTTTACATACACGTGGTTCTTATTATTGGCATCCTTTTCCTTGTAGGAGAGGTATTTACCGTTAGGGGACAACTGGAAGCTGCTGGACTTCGGTCTTGCAAAATAGTCCTCTACCTTATATTTGTAATTGCCCTTGTCCAGGTCGATCAGCTTCTGGATATCGGCAGCGGAAGAAGGTAATGTCAGGTCTCCGGGCAGCTTTACCTCGGCTTTGGTCAGGTTTAAAGGCAGCTCCATACCGGCCTGGTAAAAAGTTCCTTCAATAACCTCACCCTTCAGCGTACCTTTATAGGATATGCCCGCCTGAGACATACCCAGCACCAGGTCAGGGTTGGTAAATTCCGCTTTATCCAGCGGTAATCCCATGGCCTTCTGCATCGGGATGTCCAATGTGGCGCTTATCGCGTCACCCTGCTCCTCGATCTTGAATATCAGTTCCATTTTGGTCCCCTGGACCTCCAGGTTGCCTTTCCAGGCACCGGCAACCTGTGCCAGCAATTCGCCTATGCCCATAATCATCAATAAGCTTGATATGAATAATTTTTTCATTGTAGATCAGTATTAATTTACTTTACAAATATAGCTAACTGCGGCGCATCTGCCATCACTGCATAAATAAAAAACATATATTTTCGATGGATGGCCCAATGACATCGCCCAATACAAGGTTTATTCCTATCAGTACCAGCCTGTATGCCGCACTCTTCATTGTACCCGCACTGCTGCAAGCGCTTTTTTACTACCCCTTTTTATTTTACTTTTATTGAAAACTATCGCTGATGAATCCGCTGAAATACATAATGTCCGTTACAGTCCTGCTGCTGTGCATGGCCGGCTATGCACAGGTCCCGCAATACCTCAGCAGCACGGTCCTTGGTGAAGAGGAACTGACCAGCCCCGGCAGCTATACCGGGCTCGCCGCGGCATTCAACAACCGGAAGGTAAGGGTGAACCAGGTATTCGTCCGGGACAGGGACAATTTATTTATCAACTACAAGAAAGCAGATACCCTGACATTCGATGCCCCGCTCTATACTACCGGCGCCGGAGATGATTATACCCTGGAAGGGCTGGCCTTTTATAAAAGAAAGAACGACCGCTATGAATTGCAGTTCGCCAATGACTACGCGTTCTTCTGCACCAGCTGCAATAATATGCAGAGCCATCCTGTCAGCTTCTCCGGCGATACGCTGCTGCTATCCATATACTGGGGGCCGAGCGTGGCAAGCGTTTCCGATCATTACAGCTTTGTATGGCAGCCCGGTAGCCGGCAATGGCTGCTGCAGACGGCTTATTATCCCTGGACCAATGATGCCGGCGAAACATCCCATACCTTGCTCCTGGCCTCAGAACAGTACAGGATCCTGCTGGATACCTTTAATGCGGAACTTTTTCCTTTCCACCATGAAAAGGGACTGGTGAAGTTTTCCCTGGATTATCCCCAGGGAGATATTGCAGCGCTGGAAAAAGCCCTCCGGACGATTCCCGCTGCCGGTCGAAAATACCTGCCCTTACTGTTCAGCGAAGACGATATGTATGTTTTCCTGGCAATACTGGAAGATAAGCTGCAAACGGAAGCGGTCATTACCAGCAGCACCGTTACTGGACTGAACAACATCGCGTATTACCTGGAACAGGCCAACAGCACACCGGCAGCGGTCATGCTGCTGGAAAAGATCATTGCTGCTTTTCCTGAAAGAGAAGTAGCACACCTGAACCTTGCAGATGCCTATACCAAGCTGGACCGGCCGGAAAAGGCCAAAGAACATTATATACGCTACCTGCAGCAGATGCGGAAGCGCGGACTGGAACATAAGGTACCCCAAAGGGTAAAGACCATACTGGATATCCCCTAAATCAACAGGCGCCGCTTTTAAAAGCGGCGCCTGTTGATTTATTTTAAAACCTGACAGCGAGCTTCAGGTTAATGAGGCGTGCGGTAAGCCTGTCCGGTACGCCATATACGCGGTTAGAGCTGAAATCCTGTATCCATTCATAGGACAGCACATTACGGATATTCAGCAGGTTAAAGACCTCCAGGCTCAACCAGACCGATTCAAACCGGTTCAGCAGGCCGAAATTATATTCGCCTTTTTTATTACCATCCACCAGGAGGGCCGCAAATCCGATATCCACTCTTTTATAGTCCGGCACCCTGAGCTGGTAATCGGAGCTCCAGTTGGTATTCGGAGGCCAGAAAGGTAGGCCGGTGGAATACATCATATTCACAAAAGCCTTGAAGTTCTTATTTCTCGGCAGGTAATCGGAAAAGTACATACCAACGCTGACCCGCTGGTCCGTAGGGCGGGGCACAAAGGAAGACCATTCACTGGTAGCGCGGTTGAATATCCTGTTCTCCGTTTTCATCAGGCCCAGGCTCACCCAGGACTCCGCGTCCTTTACCAGGTTTCCGAAAAGGCGCACCTCTCCGCCATAGGCATATCCTTTGGCATCGTTATTGGCCAGGTACCGGATTCTTACATTATCATATTCATAAGGTACCAGGTCCCAGAGCTCTTTATAATACAGCTCTGCCGTCAGCTTGAACGGCTTCTCATCCCAGGCCGTAAAGTTCCAGTCAAAGCCGGCGGAGGTCTGGTAAGATTTCTGTGATTTCAGGTCGGTATGCAGCACACCTTCCATATCGCGCATTTCCCTGTAAAATGCGGGCTGGGCATACACACCCGTTGCCAGCCTGAATACGATCTTCCTGTTGCCGGGGGCATAGGAAAGCTGTGCTCTCGGGCTTACGATCAGCTCCTTATTAAAAGACGTGTAGGTAATCCTGGACCCTATGTTCAGCGTCATCCTGTTGCTGTCATCCAGCACGATATTATCCTGGAGGTAAGCGGAGAGCTTCCGGTAATTGAGTGTATTATAGGCCGACACACTCCGGTTCATATAAATAGCGTTGTCGCTGTAGGGCTGCGAAAATCCCGCGGAATCACGGCGCTGCCATTCGAGCAGGCGGTCATCGATATTGAAGAGCATCATCTCCGCACCCCACAATATAAAATGCCGGTCGGCAGTCGTATGGCCCTTATGAGCAAGGTTAAAGACATTGGCGTTCAGCCTGTTCCTGGCATAATCATGGATCTCGCCGCTGCCCAGGGCCTGCTTATTCTCACCAAATGACGATTTGCCTATATCACTCTCTACCGCGAACAGGTCATAAAGACCGTTGATATCATAGTTCTCCTCCTCCACGGTCTGGTAGAAGGATGCCAGCAGCTTCAGGCGGGTCCTTCCCGTAGGCCGGAAGGTCAGGGAGGTGCCCACAAAGCGGGTGTCGAACTGGTCGATCTCGTTACCGTTATAATTGGTCTGTAAGCTGTAAACATTATTAAAGTAGCCGAATGCTTCCGTGCTGGATTCCGGCTGCATACGGAACCGGTTCCTGGCATAGTTGGCCAGCACTTCCCACTCCCAGCTCCTGTTGAATTTATAGCTGATCAGCGCCTGTATATCCGTAAAGGAAGGATTGTACTGTCCCTTTACCGGCTGGGACCTCAGAAAATACTGGTTGGATTTCTGGCGGGCGCCGAACAGGTAGGTGAGCTTCCTGTTTTTGGAGGCGCCTTCCAGGTGCATCTGCGCGCCGAGCAGGCTCAGCATGGCCGAACCGGCAAATTGCCTGGGACGCTTATACGTGATATCGAGCGCGGAAGAAAGCTTGTCCCCGTACCTGGCCTGGAAACCGCCCACGGAAAAGGTCACCCCTTCGGTAAGGTCGGCATTGATAAAGCTCAGGCCCTCCTGCTGACCCGACCGGATCAGGAAAGGACGAAAGATCTCAAAATCGTTCACATACACCAGGTTCTCATCATAATTACCGCCTCTTACCCGGTACTGGGAGGTCATTTCGTTCTTATCGCCGAGCAATACTTTCAGCCGGCCCTCCACCCCGCCTACGGGACTGGGATCCACCTGGTAGTTTTTCATGCTCATTCTTATGGTACCCGCCTCTTCCCTGCTGGTCTGGTCGGCAAAGTTGACGCCGTCCAGCTCATCAAAGAGGCTTTTAAGGATCACCACCTGCTCCGACACCTCGTTATCCTTAAGCTGTACCTTTACAAACTCCGATTCATAGCCCGGCAGGATGATCTTCAGGGTCACTCTTTTGTTGGAAGGGACCTGTATCTCGTAGTTACCTAGGCTGTCCGCTTCCACCGATTCCTTATTACCGGTATTCAGCACCTTCGCCTTTACCCCCACTTCATTCAGGTCGGTCGTGATGATACCTTTTACTGTAGCATGCTGTGCCCATAGCTGGGAAGAAAACAATACACCAGCGGCAAGGCAGATACTCCGGACACTTACATTTACAACAGGAAAATTCATATATATTTTCAGAAACGCTCTACGATAGTATGATTGCAATAAACGTGCAATTTACCTAAAGTATTATATTTTCCGATTCTTAATTTACTTTATTAACACACCGGCCTGATTACTGCCGCTTTATGAATTCTTTTATTTAGTTATCCCAGATGTGCCAAAACTGTGAAATAATTACGAATTTTGCTGACAGTTATGGATAATAAATATAATAGGATCTTAATTACGGCAGCATTGCCCTATGCCAACGGACCGGTACACATCGGCCACCTGGCGGGTTGCTTTTTACCTGCCGATATATATGCCCGTTTCCAGAGGGCCCGTAAGCGTGATGTGCAATTTATAGGCGGCAGCGATGAGCACGGTGTACCCATCACCATCAGGGCGATGAAAGAAGGGATCACGCCACAGGATGTGGTGGATAAGTACCATAAGATCATCAAGGACAGCCTGGAAGCTATGGGTATCAGCTTTGATATTTACTCCCGGACCTCTTCAGAGATACACCGCCAGACCTCCCAGGATTTTTTCAGGAAACTGTATGATGACGGCATATTTGAAGAGCGCGTCTCCGAGCAGTATTTTGATGAAGAGAAACAGATGTTCCTTGCCGACAGGTATATTACAGGCACCTGTCCTGTCTGCCAGAACGAGAATGCCTATGGCGACCAGTGCGAAAAGTGCGGCTCAACCTTGTCTCCCGAGCAGCTGATCAACCCGAGAAGCGCCCTGAGCAATGCCGTACCGGTAAAAAAAGCGACCACACACTGGTATTTCCCGCTGAATAAATACGAGGATTTCCTGAAAACATGGATACTGGAAGGAAAGAAGGACGAATGGAAGCCCAATGTGTACGGCCAGTGCAAATCCTGGCTGGACAGCGGACTGCAGCCCCGCGCCATGACCCGGGACAGCAGCTGGGGCGTACCGGTACCCATCGAAGGCGCCGAAGGAAAAGTGCTGTACGTATGGTTTGATGCGCCTATCGGCTATATCAGCGCCACCAAGGAACTGTTACCCCAGGCCTGGGACACTTACTGGAAACAGGAAGATACCAAGCTGGTGCATTTTATAGGCAAGGATAATATCGTCTTCCATTGCATCATCTTCCCCGCTATGCTGAAGGCGCACGGCGGCTATATCCTGCCGGATAATGTGCCTGCCAACGAGTTCCTGAATATAGAAGGAGAAAAAGTATCCACATCCCGTAACTGGGCCGTGTGGGTGCACGAATATTTACAGGATTTCCCGGGTATGCAGGATGCGCTGCGCTATGTATTGTGCACCAACGCGCCCGAAACAAAGGACAACGATTTTACCTGGAAGGATTTCCAGGAGCGTGTCAATAATGAGCTGGTGGCCGTGTTCGGCAATTTCATCAACCGCGCGATGGTGCTGATGCATAAGCTGTGCGGCGGCAGGGTACCTGCTTTCCATGAGGAAGCAAAGACCGACCTGGACCTGCAGATGATACAATCGCTGCAGACCTCCAAGAAAATAGTAACAGACAGTATAGAAAATTACAAGTTCAGGGATGCGCTGTTCGAAGTGATAGACATCGCCAGGAGAGGCAACAAGTATCTCCAGGATGTGGCACCCTGGACCCTGGCCAAAACGCCGGAACTGCAGCAGCAGAACCAGCAGCTGATAGATAATTGTCTTCATATCGCGCTGCAGCTTACCGCCAACCTGGCCATATTCATCAATCCCTTCCTGCCCGAAACAGCAGGGAAGATCTGCCATATGCTGACGGTTGTCAATAAGATACTGGAATGGGAAAACGCAGGCAGGATGGACCTGCTGAAGACCAATTACCCGCTGCGGCCGCCGGAGCTGCTGTTCCGGAAAATAGAAGATGCGGAAATAGAAGCGCAAAGGGAAAAGCTGCATGCCGCGGCTGTTAAGAAGACAGACGAGCAGGCGCCGCCCGATTTCCTTCCGGTCAAAGAAACCATTGGGTTTGATGATTTTTCAAAGATAGACCTGCGGGCCGGTACCATTGTAGCCGCCGAAAAGGTCAAAAAAGCGGACAAGCTGCTGCAGCTGCAGGTTGACCTGGGATTTGAGACCCGGACCATTGTTTCAGGCATCGCCCTTCATTATACACCGGAGGAGATCATAGGACAGCAGGTAACCGTGGTTACCAACCTCGCTCCCCGGAAAATGAAAGGCATAGAAAGCCAGGGTATGATATTGATGAGCGAGGACGCTGACGGCAAGCTGGTATTTGTATCCCCCAGGGATAATGCGGCAAAGAACGGCGCTGTAGTAAGCTAATGAAAGAACCGGGACTGTGCACCGATTGAAAGGTCATGGAACTCAGGGCCCGGTAGATAAAAAGATTTAATAAAGGGAATGGTAATAACACTTCTATCTGATTTCGGGTTACAGGACAGTTATGTGGCACAGGCAAAAGGCATCCTGCTGCAGCATAGCTATACCGACCATATCATAGATATCAGCCACAGTGTGTCTCCATTCTCTGTTTCCAATGCGTCTTATATCTTAAAGGACTGCTTTAATAATTTCCCAAAGAAGACCATTCACCTTTCGCTGATCAATATCCTGCATCAATTACCCGCACAGGCCCTGATGCTGGAATTGAATGACCAGTGGGTGATCGCAGCAGACAATGGCTTCCTGCCCATGTTCGTAGAGGACAAGGACAGGGAAAAAGCCCTGGTATATAAGCTGCCGGTAGCTGCCGGCAATTACTATGAGTGGATAGAGCAGGTAGCCGCCATTATCGGGCAGTTATACAGCAATCCGCAACTGCTCCGGTCTTATCCCGCCATTACCCTGGCGCCCAACGAGATGCAGATGAATCTCAATATTACCCACCAGTCGGTAGAGTGCAATGTGCTGCATATAGATATTTACGGCAACCTGATATTTGCCATCCACCGTGATCTATTCGAAACCCTCAGGAACGGCAGGAATTATAAATTGAGGCTGCGTGACAATACGGTCATTGATACCATTGTAGAGAATTATACGGACGTGGGGCAAAGCACCGTGCTGGCCAGGTTCAATCACATAGGCTACCTGGAAGTGGCCGTCCGGGAAGACGCAGCCAGCACCCTGCTAGGATATAACCTGTTCAAGAAAGACCAGGTCTTTTACACTACTTTAAAGATAGAATTCTATGATCATCAGGATAGTAAAAATGATATTCAGACCGGAAGCGGCACAGGCATTTGAAACATTGTTCGCTGAGCGTAAGGAACAGATCGCCGGTTTCCCGGGCTGCTCCCACCTGGAATTGCTGAAAGATACTGCTAACGGCAGCTATACTTATTTTACCTACAGCTACTGGGAGGATGCCGCAGCCCTGGACAGGTACCGGTCATCCGACCTTTTCAGGGATACATGGCAAAAGACCAAAGCTCTTTTTGCCGAACGGGCCGAAGCATGGAGCGTCTCCCGGGAGTTCATATCCTCGGATGTATAATTGAAAGTTGTACCGGCGTATTTACCTGTTATTCACCGGCTTATCACCCCGTCATGCTATCTTTACCCAAACCTTAAATAAAGTTTAATTATAGATGATTAGAAGGTTCATATTTTTATCTTCAGGCATTTGATTGTATATTCGCGTATAATTAGTTCTAACTTTATAAACAAAATATTATGGCACACACACTTCCTAATTTACCATACGATTATACAGCATTAGAGCCCTACATTGATGCCCAGACCATGGAAATACACCACGGCAGACACCACAAAGCATATGTTGACAATCTCAACAAGGCCATTGAAGGTACGGAAGCCGAGAAGCTCTCCTTAGAAGATTTAATGAAAAATATCACTAACTATCCTGCTGCGGTACGCAACAACGGCGGCGGTCATTATAATCACTCCTTATTCTGGACGGTCCTGGGCAATAACGGCTCCAAGCCTTCCGGTAAGCTGGCCGATGCCATCGAAGCGTTTGGCGGACTGGAAACATTGAAGGAAAAGGTAAATGCTGCAGGCGCTGCAAGATTCGGTTCCGGCTGGGCCTGGGTATGCGTTAATAACGGCAAAATCGAGGTTTGCTCCACACCTAACCAGGACAACCCGCTGATGCCTGATACCGGCTGTAACGGCACGCCGATCTTCGGTATTGACGTATGGGAGCACGCCTATTACCTGAAATACCAGAACAAGCGCCCTGACTACCTGAATGCCATCTGGAATGTTGTCAACTGGGAAGAAGTCGGTAAAAGATTCGAAGCTGCATTGTAAGCGGATCATTACCGTTTAAATAAAAAATTAAAGAAGTTACAATTATAAATATTGTAACTTTTTTTATTGCTATTTTCAATAATTTTATCATTCCCAGAACTTGCATCCTTAAAAATTCCAAATTACCGCAGTATGAACACCACCATTCAGCAACTGATAGATAAATTATCTGTTCTGGCAGCAACCGACGATACAGGCAGTATCCATATAGAAGTGATGATCGATACTACCAAACAGATATATGAGCAACTATACCTTCTGAAGTCACAGCATCCCGTAGCGGAAGCTCCTGCCGCCGCGGCATCCGTAAGCAGCCATCCCGGTACTTTTGACCATTTTATACAGACCACGGATAAAGCATCCGGCAGCGATACGGACATGAACGATGAGATCACTGCGCTTTTCAACAGCGAATACGATAAGACCGTCCTCGATGATGCTGCCGATACAGCAGCACATCCCGGCAACGATACGGATACTGCAACGGCAGAACAGGAACAGCCAGTTCCACCAAAGCCAGCCGGCACCGCTGTACCCACGCCCCCTTCTCCTACCATTGAAAGCGGCATCAGCTTTGAGTTTCCTTCTACCAGGAATGTCACTCACTCCCCGGCACCACCAGCCAGAGACCAGGAGCCCGCAACGCTTTTCCCGGAAACAAAGGAAGACCTTACTAGCGAGGCGGCCATAGAAAAGATCAGCAGGACAGAAGAAAACATGCCCATATCAGGGCAGGGATTTAAAGCTCCCGTAACCCCGAACCAGAAAGATTTCCGGTCACAGATAGGGTTCAATGACCGCTACCTGTTCATGAACGAGCTGTTCCATAATAACAAGGAATTATTTGATACCAGCATTTCCAGGATCAACAACGCCGGGACCTTGCAGGATGCCAGGCAATGGATAGATGAAGAGCTGGCCACCCATATGAAGTGGGACACCAATGATACGACCGTACAGAGCTTTTACGCGCTGGTAGATAAGTACTTCAATACAATATAAGATACAATGCGCTCCGTAGCGCCTGCCTGAAGGGCAACATATTCCAAGGCACTGTCACCCATAGCGGATAGTGCCTTGTGATCTTTTAAAAGCGCCGCTATGGCCGCAGCATCCCCTTCTCCATAGCTTGCAGCGCCACCCAGCGCCAGCATATCGTACGCTTCCCGGAACCTTTTATAACGAGGACCGAACAGCACCGCTTTCCCGTACACGGCAGCTTCCACCGTATTATGGATGCCGGAAGGATTGAAGCCTCCGCCTATCCATACCGCATCCGCATAGCGGTACAGGTAGGCCAGCATACCAAAACTATCTACTATCAACACCCTGCTGCCCGGCAATACGGACGAAGGAACTTCCATCTGATTATAGCATAAGGGCTCGTATGCGCTGTATGAATGCAGGATGGCGTCAATATGAGAACAGTCGATCTCGTGCGGCGCTATTACCAGGCAATAGTCTTCCGACAGGTCCAGCACTTTCCGTAACAGGGTCTCGTCTCCAGGCCAGGTGCTGCCGGCCACCAGCACTTTCCTGCCGGCGGTGAACCGTTCTATGATCTCATTCCTATAAGGTGAACCGGCTACGGCTATCGCGCGGTCGAAGCGGGTATCGCCGGCAATGGATACCTGGCCGATCCCTATCTTTTCCAGTAAATCTTTACTTTCTTCGTTCTGCACAAAGAAATGGCTGACCCGGTACAGCATCCTGCGGAAAAAGCCGCCATACCATTTGAAGAATATATGCCGCGGCTGAAAGATAGCAGAAAAGTAAACGACCGGTATCTTATGCCTGTATAGCACGCTGATGTAATGATACCAGAATTCATATTTGACGAATAAGGCCAGCTCCGGCTGCAGCAGCTTCACAAACCTTTCCGCATTCCGGGGTGTATCCAGCGGCAGGTATAATACAAGGTCCGCGCCTTTATAATCCTTTCTTACCTCATACCCGGAGGGAGAAAAAAAAGTCAGCACCAGCGCCGTATCGGGATATTGGCTTTTGAGCGCTTCCAGCACCGGTCTTCCCTGCTCGAATTCGCCCAGGGAGGCGCAGTGCATCCATATCCTTTTGCGGCCTTTTACTGCGGACAGCAAGTCCCGGTACCGCTCATACCAGTCCCTCCTGCCCCGGTAGAAATGCTTCGCTTTCGAAGACCAGGGAGCGCACAACCTGATGACCAGACCATAGAGCGCGATAGCAAGATTATAGAAGAGACGCATAACAAATAAGGCAGCCGGAGCAAGGGATTTGCCGTCAAAGATACACAATAACGGGGATGTTATTTAAAGATTAACGGGATAGGAATAGTCACCGGAAATTACTATCTTTGAAATATGCCGTGGAAATTGATTATAACAGTACTCGTACTGTTCTTTATAGCCAGATTTGTTTTAAGATTTGTATTACCTGTCATAAGAGTGACCAGGCAGGCCCAAAGCAGCATCAATGACCTCCGTTCCAGGATGGAAGCCATGCAGCAACAGCAGCGGCCTTCCGCACAGCCTGACAATAAGCAGCGACCGGCTGTTGACGGGGAATATATAGATTATGAAGAAGTAAAGTAACCGTTTATCCTTCCTTAGGGTATGACGGCAGCCCGCCCCATTCTCACACATTAAACACCAAGGAATTCCAAAGCGGCCTGCTTACGGCTACTCCATCGCCAGCTTTTCCTTCAGCTCCTGCAGCATCGCTGCAAAAGTCTCCTTATCATTCGCCCAACCCAAGCTCGTTATACTGTTCCAGGAAACCAGGAAATCGTGGATGCCGGGGTAATAGAGCTCTATATCATTTATAGTAACGATCCTCAATACCCCTTCAGGGGATGCCTGCAGGGAAAACAGGTACTTTTTCCCTTTTTCCAGGCCCTTATCTTCAGTCAGGGAATTGGCCAGGATCAGTTGTGTGGTCATAGACTCCTGCATAATACCTTGCTTATTTATTATTATTCACGAACTTCCTGTTGTTGTTATTCTTTTTGAAGTGGTTGTTCGCTCCGCCCACGTTAGCGCTCCTGTTACTATTATTATTTCTGTTATTGCTGTTGCCGTTATTGCTCCGTTGCGGGTTATTATTCTTACCGCCCATGTTCCTGTTAGCCTGGTTGTTGTTCCGCCTGTTATTGTTATGATGGGTTGTATTGTTATTCTGCTTTCCGAACCGTACTTTACCGCTCATACCGTCATAGCTCAGGGCGCCTTCGGATATTTCATACAGCTCTTCCTTGATCATATCTTCGTGTACCGGCTCATTGTGCCAGTTGCTGTAAGCCAGCTTCATGCAATAAGCGATAGCCTGGCTGAAGCCCGCTCTTTTTTCCTCATTGGGTGTTTCCAGGGCTTTGTCTATTACCTTACAGATGTTTTTACCGAGATGACGGAAAGCTATATTGTTTTTGGGATAAGGCAGGGGGTCCGGTTTTCTGAAAATTTTCTCGCGGGTAGGAACAGGATAAGGGGATTCAACATCGATCTTAAAGTCGGAAATGATATAAAGATGATCCCATAGCTTATGCTTAAAGTCTTCTACATTCTTTAAATGCGGGTTTAAAATACCCATCAACTCTATAATGGACTGCGCATTTTTCTGTCTTTTAACGGGATCTTCAATGGTCAGCACGAAATCAACCATTTGTTGAATATTGCGTCCATATTCAGGCATTATAAGCCTGGTACGCTTAGTATTGTATTGCATTGATTGCTTGATGAAATAAAGTAAAATCTATTAGATTAAGTATTCACAATGTACTATTCAGAAAGTACCTGCATAGTGCAGTAGGAAGTAGAATAAGTAAGGATATTTGCCAAATCTACATGCAAAAATATACAGATTTCAATAAAAAAGCAAAGAAGATTTATTTTTTTTGACCGCCGCGTCAGTAAATTCGCAGTATGCGTTATACGGCTGCTTTTATCATTCTGTTGCTTTTCGGCTCCTGTAGCAAGGAAAAGCTGTCTCCGGGACAGGTGGAGACCATCGTTTCCGGGACCACCAATGACCTTTATGATGTGTATTTCATCAGCGATACGGAAGGGTATATAGCAGGCGGGAACACCTTTTACGAGAACATCCTGCTGAAGACCACGGACGGCGGGCGGCACTGGGCACCCATGGACATCCTGGACAACGACCATAAGACCATCAATACGCTGTATTATTATGATCACCGTAAAATGTATGCCGTAGGGCTGGACGGCAAGATCTATGTCAATTACCTGAACGGTGAAAATCTATGGCACCTCCACCAGAACATCTGGTGGGAATGGGTGCGGGATATATATTTTTACCGGCCTGACAGCGGCATAGTGATCACCGGAAGGAGCTGGAGCTACGGAGCGATCCATAAGGTAGACAGCTTCGGGCAGGTCATCCGGAGAGATACCTTCGAATTTGAGCTGAACGACCTGCTGGTCAGGGGAGACCATTACCTCGTTTCCGGCTACGGCGCCATCCTGCTGTCAAAGGACAAAGGCACTACCTGGAAGCATACCAATGCCAGCGGGGATCATTTTATTAAAATGACGGAAGCCGGCCCTCATACGCTCTGGGCCATCGGGCAGTACGGGACCATCCTTAAAAGCACTGATGACGGCCAAAGCTGGCAAAAAACCAGGAACGGCAGCAACCCGCTGAAAAACAGGCTTTTATTCAATAATATTGCGTTCAGGGACGCTGATAAGGGGATCATAATCGGCAATAAGGGTTTAATAATGTTTACCAACAACGGCGGCAAAAATTGGAAAAAATTAGATACATTTACGAACGAAGACCTGAACGGGATTTTCTTATTTCCCGATAAAGCTGTGATCACCGGCAGTAAAGGTTCAATTTATATGTTAAAGACCAGTTTTTTTTAAGATTGCCCCAATAAACCGGACGGTAATTACGTCTAAGATAGAAATATAAGTTATAGCGGCGGTTGAAAAAGAGCAAAAAATATACAAAGCGAATACAGCGAAATGCACGAATTCAGCGACCAGGAAATTATTACAGGCTGCAAGGAGAACAATCCTGTTTTTCAGAAAAAGTTATATGAAAAGTATTATAACCTTTTTCTGAAAATATGTATGAGGTACACGCAGAACACCCAGGACGCCGAGAATTTACTGCACGACAGCTATATAAAGATCTTTAGAAACATAGAAGAGTATGAGTCCAAAGGCTCTTTTGAAGGATGGATGAAACGTATCGTAGTGAACTGCTGCCTGGATTTTTTAAGAAGCAAAGAGCTTAAAAACCAGAAGCAGACCATTATGCCGGAAGAGATCGGGCAGATACAGTTCACGTCCAGAGACCAGAGCGCCCTGGACACGCTCAGTATGAAGGATCTCGTAAAGCTTATACAAACCCTGCCCTGTACCAGCCAGACAGTTTTCAATATGTTTGTGTTTGACGGGTACAGCCATAAAGAGATCAGTGAGATCCTTCAGATATCCGAAGGAACGTCACAATGGCACGTAAACAATGCCAGGAAAACATTACAGCAAAAAATTAAAAATCTTTACGATAAACGATGAAGAGCGGAGAGAACAGGATGTCGGAAAAAGATTTTGATAACCTATTAAAATCTATAATGGAGCAGGAAACGCTCCATACATCCGCGCCCGAAGCGGGTTGGAACAAAATATTTAACGAGCTGCATCCGGATACCGGGAAGCAGCCCCGGGCGGTGCCTTTTGCAACTGCTTCCCGGACCCTGCAGTTCAGGAAATGGGCTGCAGTGGCCTGTGGCATTGCCGCAGCGGTCTTCGGCAGCTACTGGGTACTGCAGCATATGGATTCCGGAGATACAGCGCTGCCCTCACAGCAGATGACCGCACAGAAGGAAGCCCCGGCCCCGGTGACCGACAAAACAAATATTGCCTTACCATCCCAAAATGAACCAGCTATAGAAGCAGCCAATTCTACACATTCCCATTATACGCGTGCTGTACAGCCCGCTGACCAAAAGCCTGCTCCCGGCCGGACCGTCCTACAGCAGCCTGAAGATATACTACGCCAACAACAGGAGCCTGTCATAGAAGTTCAGGAAAGGACCGTAGTACAGGAAACCTTAAAGGAGATTAATGTTATAGAGACCAAGCCCAATAAAACCGAGCAGGCGACCATCAATACCAATCCTTACCTGAATTATGACAATAACCGGTACACCTATGCCGCTAATTCCGGTAAAAGTTCCAGCGTTGGCATCAACGGAGGCTATAATTTCGGTACGCTCAATTCAGGCTATGCCGTTGCGCTGACTGCCAGGACACAGCTTACGGACGAGTTGTTCATCGGCGGCTCCCTGGGTATCGCTATGAATAATATGCAGACCACCAGCAGCACCGCACTGTCCGTACCCGTTTCTAACGTGAAGGCGCGCCCCGGTGCGAATAATATGAATTCCATTAACACGCCTGCCGTAACGAACAGCACGCACCAGCTGGCCTATGTACAGTTTAATCCTTCCATAGGATATAATATCACCAAAAACCTGACCTTCAGTGTCGGAGGTGACGTACAAAGACTGGTCAATACCAAATCTGACGAGGTAAATGTGATCTTTAATGCCGCCCAGAACCAGTCCGCTATCATTCCTAAAACCGACCTGGGTGTGACGGGCAAAACCGAATTCCGAATCAGCAAGAACCTGAGCACAGGCCTGGTGTACCGGGAAGGTATCAATAATATTCTCAGCAATGCGCCCGGGGATGTCGGGTATCTTAACAGAAGATATATCCAGGTCCAGATGTCTTATACCATACCTGTTAAATTGTAATATCCTTTTAATAAAAAGGCTTTCTATCATACATAATGCTGCAGTAGATCACTGCAGCAGCATTACTATTTATGGAAACAATCTCAGTCTGTCTTCCTGTAAATATAATCCACCCGCCTGTTCTTAAGGTAAAAAGGACCACCTAATATCTTTATATTTCTCTCGGCAAGATGACCTTTGGAAGTGATCTCAAGACCATAGCTGTAAGGTAACAGCACCGAGTCTGCTTCACCCCGCTTGCTGTAATACATACCGCTGAGTATGATTTTATGGCCATCATAATACCACTTTCCTGTTTCCGGCTTATTACAGCTTTTCTTAATATAGGAACTGTCACGATCCAGTATCAAAGTATATATGCTATCATACTGTAATAAGCCTCCATAAAGCCGCATACTCCCGGTATATTGCCCGGCAAAATCAGGCATCTGCTTATTTTCCCGGGCATCAGTACAGCTGCCGCATAACAGCATGATTACAATAATGGGTGTAAGTGTAAGTCTCATTCTATATTATATTCAACAAATAAAGATATAAAAATAACAGCATAAAAAATTGCCTTTAGGAATTTAAAAAATGAGTAAGTGTTGCCGCTTTACTTATCTGGCTGTAATATTCCAGATCGGTTGCTAGCATACCTAACAAAGCGTCTATATCCGGGTCTCCGACAAAACGTTCCTGAAGTTCGATAAGAACCAATCGGAACCGATCCAGATCTTCTGCATTAATAACCGTTCCTGTATAGGATTCATCTCGGAGCCTGAATACAACCGGCAGGATATTCTCAAAAATTACTTGGATATACAAAGGCGCCTGGGACGACAGGAAACCTGCATCCATCTTATTGGACAAATAATAGAACAATGACACATAAGAAACACCCTTTTTAGAACTCAGCAGGATATGGTCCCTAAAATAATACAATTCATTTTTAGCCTGGGTCTCATCAGATGCTGTATAACTTATAGGGGTGGCCGGCTGAACACCAAATGCTCCCTCAACCCCACAATTGCAAGGAACACAGCGCCAAACTTCTCCTCCAAACTGATTTTCCTGAGGTATACAGGTACCTAAAGCACTAGATGGACATTCCGGATTTTCATTACATTTAGAATCACAGCTTACATACCATCCTCTATTTAAAGCTTCATATACCAACCGATATGAAAACTCCGCATAATAGTCTGATAAGCTACTGTTGAGCAAGCCCTCCTTATTCCTGATAAAGCTGAGCACGGAACGGGCACCAGACAAACCTTTGAATACCTTAATATCCTTGTTTGCGATCAATACTGCCGATGTAGAAAGGTAATCCTGCCACTGCATTACTCCATTCTCCTTGATATAAGCCAATGTTCTGGTCTTGTGCTGTATGCTGTCCTTTATATATACAAGTATTCCTGACAGGTCTGCACCAATTGCAGAGCCCGTATTGTCTGTGACATCCATTGTTTCAAGAAATACATTCAGGCTTACAATGTTTACGGAATTGTTCAGAGAGTCCAACAAAGGAATGTTTAACAGACCAATGATACTATTCAGGGAGTCCTTATTATCTAAAAAAGCCAAATAGATATTGTCAGCTGCATTGCCAGATATAAAGCCAACCTGCTTGTTATTGATATTAAGGGTTACCTTGGTTACTTCTGCGGAAGTTTTACATTGATTGTCATTCTTTTTGCAGGCTTGCAGGAAAGCTATTGCCACCATTAGCAGAAATACTTTTTTCATTGTTAAACAGGCTTTTAATTGTTCACAAAAATTCCTGCCAGTCGTCAGCTAATCAGCAACTCCCAACAAGATATTATACTGCAAAAATATATTTACAGGTTATTTAATCATAATACATTAACGTATACATTATACCAAATAAGCATATAATAATGCTTTTTTTACATACCTACATATCTTATATTTGCCGTAGATAAGTATCATTTGCTTGCATCTCTTCACTTAAATATAATTCGGTATGAAAGTCCGGTTAGAAAAAATAAAAAACCTGCGGTTACAAAAAGGCTGGTCACAAGAAAATATGGCTAATGAATTAGGGATCACCCAGCCCCAGTACGGAAGACTTGAAAACGGAGAAAATGAATTTGACTTCGGCAAACTAACCAGGATTGTAGAGATTTTCCAAGTGAACCCACTTGATATTATAGAGTTGGAAGAACAACAGGTTTATATAAATTCCGCCAATAGGGGAATTATAGGAAATAATTCTACATATATAGGAACACCATTATCAAAAGAAGAAATTATACAGATCGTACAGGAGGAAGTAAGCCGTCTCCTGCGCCATAAAAGTGTGGGAACAGAACGCTAGCTTCCTTTTTGAGCCGTATCTTTAAAGGCCCATTCGTACCAGGAACGAAGGTACCGCATACCCTGCTCTGTCCCCACTGATTCGGGGTGAAACTGGATACCCATACAGTTATAACCGGGGTGGTAAAACATCATCAATGCCTGATCGTCATCTGACCAGGCCAGCGGAACAAAACCGTTGATATCCCGGTAGTCTTCCAATACCAGAGAATGATAGCGCATGACGTTCATAGAAGGAGGAAACCCCAAGCTTTCAGCGTCTGCGGTGATATGGATATGGCTTTGCTTGCCATGCATCGGGTAAGGCGCATGCACCAGCCGGGCACCCAGGAATTCTCCCAATGCCTGGTGTCCCAGGCAGATACCCAGGATAGGAATATGCCCGATAAAGTGACGGATGATGTCCATAGTAAAGCCTGCGCCGGAGGGTCTGCCGGGACCGGGAGAGATAATAATGGCGGAAGGCTGCAGCAGGGCAATATCCGCTACTGTTCTTTCATCGTTTTTAAAGACCCGGATATCCCCGTGCAACTGCTGTAAATAATGAAGCAGTATATGTGTAAAGGAATCATAGTTATCTACCAGCACCCACATAATCGCCCAGCAAAATATTCAATCGTTCAAAATAGTGTTTCAGGTCTGTAAAGGTATCCTGCAGGAAAGGAAAGATCTTCTGGGCAAAGGAAAAGATAGCAGGCGCCCAGCCGGCCAGCAGGGTAAAGCTGACACTGGCACTTTTGGTGTCTTCATTCAATATCCCCAGCTGGTCGCACAGCCAGTACAGCACAGCGCAGGCTACACAGACGAACAGAGCGCTTATGACAGCGCCTCCCAGCCGGTCTACCAGGCCGATGCCTGCCCTTCGCAAAACGGTCTTTAAAAAAGCGGCCAGTAATTTCACGAGGTAAACGGCTACGAAGAAGACGAGGATATAGCTGAGAAAAGGGATCAGCCTGAGCAGGAAGATATTATCTGCACCGGAGGCATTGAATATCCATTTTGTCACGGAAGCAGAAAATACCATAGCCGCTATAATACCTATGAAGGAAGCTATAGCAGCAATAAAGGTTATAACAGCTCCTTTATTATAACCTTTATATGCATAGAAAACCAGTATTACCAGAAAAAAAATGTCCAGGAGCATCGTACGGTTTAAGACAAAAGAGATTTCACCATATCCGCGATCGCTTTACCATCGGCACGACCGGCGAGTTGTTTGGATGCCTGCCCCATGACCTTTCCAAGGTCAGCAGCGGAAGCAGCGCCCGTTTGTGCAATGATCTCCCGTACCGCGGCCTGCAGCTCTTCAGCCGATAATTGCTGCGGCAGGAAGTTTTCGAGCACAGCCACTTCCTCCTGCTCTTTTTCAGCGAGATCATGCCTGTTCTGTTCGGTAAAAATAGCTATAGAGTCTTTACGTTGCTTGATCATCTTCTGGATTATTTTCACCTCTTCCTCTTCTGTCAGCGTCTCTTTGGCACCCACCGAGGTCTTTTCCACGAGTATGGCCGATTTAATAGCCCTTAATGTTCTCAGGGCAGCTTCATTTTTATCACGCATAGCCTGTTTGAGCTGCTCCATTACTTTTGCTTCCAACGACATAATTACAAAATTTGATTCTTAAAAGTCTGAGGTGTAAAATTACTGAATTATCTTTTACCTTACTACCATCATTGTCCTGCGATCCAGCCCGGTCAGCCTGTCACATATATGAACCTGATACACGCCCGCAGGCAATGCAATCTCCACCCTGTTCTCCCGGCCTGTTACCACCTGAGCGGTCTGTACAAGCTGCCCTAAGTTATTATATATGGAAACCGTCGCTTCCCGGTGCAGATATGCCGGATCTTCTATTCGGAAGCCGAAGTGATCTGCCGCCGGGTTAGGGTAAATATGGAGGCGTGAAGCCACAGGCAGCTCTTCCAGGCTGCTGATAGTACCCACGGTAAAGGTATGCTCCGCGGTTTTACCTTCATAGTTTACCTTAAAGGTGTACACACCGTCCGTCCAGGAATTGTCTATAACGTAATACCAATACCAGTAGCTGGAGGTATAAAAACTTCCCGCCTGGTGCTGCCAGTTCTTTTTGGGCTGGCCCAGCGGATCCAGTATCTGGTAGGTGGCAGGAGCGGTTGCATTCTGATCCCGGTAATATACCGCAAAATAAGCTGTTTCTCCGCGCTGGAAATTGTCCTTTATATTCAGGGTCTCCACTCCCGGGCAGTTCGGAATGACCGGAGGAGCGCTGTGGGTCATCACCGCGTTAATTGTCGGATTGACATAGGGTTCCTGATCCTGCCACAGGCTGGGACGCATATTGCAGGGTCCTTCGAACGGCTCAATAATATTGTTGGCTGCATCATGGGTTTCCAGGTGCAGATGCGGACCGGTGGAATTACCGGAACTGCCCACTACCCCGAGATATTCACCGGCGGTTATCCGATCACCTGCCCGCTTGGAGGTAAGGCTGTTCTTCTTCATATGACCGTACCAGACTATCGTACCGTCATCGTGGCCAACGTACACAGCATTCCAGGGGGTAGAAGAATTGATATCGCAGTTCTTATCAAAGTGACCGTCATCCTTTGAAATGATCACCCCGTCTGCTACCGCTATGATCTCAGCGATATCTTCCTGCTGTAAATATTGACCGAAAGGCCAGGTATAGATATCTATGCCACCGTGATTATAGCCTGATGACAGATCATAGGTCCGCTGTCCGCAGTTCCAGTCCATGAGCTGACCGGGATAAACCGGGTTCAGGTCCACATAATTGCTGATGGCATAGATACTCTTGAAACGCGTTTCTGTATCCCTGATGCGCAACGGCCATATAAAGTAGCCCGCAGTGGGTCGTGCGCCGACGCCCGCATATTGTTTTCCCCAGTCCGGCGACAATATATGCTGCTCTTTCAGATGCGTTATAGATGCGGTCAGCATAGCGTTTATTCTCTGCCGCTCGGCAGGTGGCACACAGGTTGCTCCATTGGTCCAATGGAATTCACCGCCGCCCTGTGGTGATCTGCTTTCCTGCGCATACAGGGGCTGTAGCAGCATCGATCCTGCCAGCAGTGTAATAAATCTGTTCATAGAAAAAATTTAAAGGATTTAAGGAGCTCCCGGAACCTGGACTTGCGGGATTGCCGGAATAAAAAATATGAGACTAAATATAATTAAAAAATTTAAAAAATAAAAAAAGAGGCATCATTAAATGATGCCTCTTTTTTTATAATTCAGTACACTTACGGATTTTGCTGTACGTTGGAATTCGCATCGATCTCAGATTGAGGAATTCTGAACAGGAATTGTTTTGCATTAGGCAGTAATGTAATTACTGTTGCCCTTCCCGGAGAGTGATCTTTACCATAGTTCCTTGGACGGTTCAGGCCCTTCTGATATCTCCTGACATCTTCATAGCCAAACCCTTCGCCCCACAATTCGATCTTTCTCTGCAGCTTGATCTCTTCCAGTATCGTCCAGTTATCCGAATTGGTCAGACCCAACAATCTTTTAGCTCTCAAAGAGTCATTATGAGCTGTAACGGAAGCATTGACATCATAGGAAGGATTTCTGACTACCATCAGCTCCTGCAATACATTAGCAGCCCTGGCATTATCACCCATCCTGGCAGCGGCTTCCGCTTCGATCAGGTACATTTCAGAGGATCTCATGAGCAGGTCATTGTAATCAAACCCTGTTTTTACCACAACACCGAATTTTTTCTGCTTCAGAAAGTCAGCGTCATTCCAGTGAGATTTCCTGATATCATTAGGATCAATAAGGTTATAAAGTGTTTCCGTAATAGCCCTTATAGCTCCCACATTGGCATAGCCGGGAGCTTCCTCATCCATCCAGGACATAAAGCAGAGCAGACCTCTCGCGTTGCTTTGCTCCGCAGTCAGCTGGGAAGCCCACATCCATTCATCGTTCAGGCTGGAGTTGAATCCCTGTAAAAGTTGAGCAGCGTTCATCAGCGGGTGACCGTCTTTTGCGTTCATCGCTTTCATGGCAGCTTTCTCATACTGACCTGCCGTCAAGGCTACACGGGCGTAAATACCGTTATATACATCCAGGGAGATATGTGACTTATTTACCGGAGTGGTACCGATACCTGAGGTGTATAATAACAGTTCTGCTTCATCAAGATCCGCAAATATCCTGTTATATACATCCTGCACTGTTCCCCTGCCCTGGAAAATAGTATTTCCTTCCGTAGGCTGTGTATAGATCGGAACTCCTAAAGAGGTAGGACCACCGGGAGCCAGTATATGCTCGGAAAAGCAGTTTACCAGCCTGAAATAAGCGTAGGCCCTGTAGGTCAGCGCCTGACCTTTAAGATCCTGCTTCTCATTGCTGGGCCCTGAAGCGTTATCAACAGCAGCGAGAATCTGGTTAGCGTTATTGATGATCCTGTAGTAGAACAGCCAGATATGCGCGGGCATCCAGTAGTTAGCCGCCTCTGTGGATACATACTGGTAGTGGTAGGTGAACCAGTCGTAGGGAGAAGCGCTCAATACGATATCCTCACCCATGATATCCAATCCCATATCCACACTTTTCTGTCCCCAGTCGTATGCACGGGTACCTCCGGAAGCTCCGGGCCTTACAAAATGATAGTGAAGACCGTTCAAAAGGGTATATAATCCCTGAGTGGTAGATGTGATATCTCCCGTACTAATGGAAGACGATGGTCTGGTCTCCAGATAATCCTTACTACAACTGGATGCAAAAAGAGAAGCTGCCAGTAAAGATACAACACCAAATTTTTTATAATTGAATGACATTTTATTAAAATTTATTGCATTTAAAAATTACAAACCTAAACTAACACCAAATATCAAGGCTCTCGTTGCAGGATAGTTGTATTGGGCTCCCGCTGTATTGTTACCGGAAATGCTGGATTGAGGATCCATACCTCTGCGTTTTGTGAACAGCCAGATATTATCACAAGACAGATAAATTCTCAAAGAAGAGATACCTGTTTCTTTCAGCACAGCCGGAGTAAAGGTATAGCCAATATTAACATTCCTGATATTCAGGTAGTTCCTGCTGATCAGCCAGCGAGTAGAGTTATTGGCGATATCCACGTTGTTGAACTCAGCTCTTGGCAGTGCACCTTCCTTGTTGTCGAAAGTCCACCTGTCGGTCAGCAGATCACGGTGAATGTTACTACCCAGGGATAAGCCGTTGCCCATCAGGTCCTGGTAAGCACCATCATAGTATTTACCGCCCAGACCGTATGTCAGCATGAAGGACAGGTCAAATCCTTTATACCTGAATGTATTGGTAAAGCTACCATAGAATTTATCGTAAGAAGTTCCTACTATTTTCCTTCCGGTGGCATTGGCCTTAGAGAATTCAGTAGTGGTCAGCTCGTGACCGGCGCTGTCATAACGGTACAGCTCATATCCCTGCTCATCTTTTCCGGCACTTTCCACCAGGTAGTAAGAGTACATAGAGTGACCTTTCACATAGATAAGGTTACCCTGGATCAATGTATCCTGCTGTGCTCCTTCAGGCATTTTTGTGATCTTGTTGTTTTGAGTAGAGCCGTTAAAGTCTACATTCCACAGGAAGCCGTTAGGATTGGAAGAGCTCGGCTGGATAACATCCAGGTTCAGGTTTACCTCAAAACCGGAGTTTACAGAGGTCATAGAGTTCTCCAGACGGGATGTGATACCTGTTGAGTGCGCAAAAGGCCTTGCATACAGCTGGTCAGCATTTGTCTTGGAATAATATGCGATCTCTCCCCTGAAACGGTTATTATAGGTAAAGTCCAAACCGACGTTAAACATGCTCTGGGATTCCCATTTCAGATCGGGGTTGGCGATCTGGCTGACCAGTCCTCCCGGCATTGTACCATTTGGAAGGGTAACAGCTATCAGACCCAGGTATCCGTAATAGTTATTTCCGTTATTACCCTGTGTACCATAGGAGGATTTCAGTTTTAACAGGTTGAAGTTTTTCAGGAAAGAAGTGCTGTTCTTCATGAAATCTTCCTCACTGATGATATAACCACCACCAACGGACCAGAAGTTACCCCAGCGGTTTGCGGGAGAAAAACGGGAAGAACCATCCCTACGGAAGTTCGCGTTGAAAAAGTATTTGTTCTTATAATAGTAGGAAGCGGAAGATAAGAAAGACTCCATTTTGTCCTCATCGGTACCGGAAGTGGAAGAAACAGCCACCGCCGCACCGGCCAGGTCATAAATATTCCTTACCGGCAGGCCTCTCCTGGAAGCAGACATACCCCTGCTGTTCAGCGCATAGTTTTCGTGGGCCACCATCAGAGAGATCGAGTGATCCTTGAGGAAGGTCTTATCATAGGTCAATACCTGGTTCCATGTATAGATGCTGGCAAAGGTATTACCAATGCCTACACTACCACCGTATAACCTGGAATCACCATATATAGGGTTCCGGTAGTTATTCTCATATACGCCCACAAAGTTGTAGTTGGCAGTAGTTCTGAATACCAGTCCTTTTGTAAGCGTAGCTTCCAGGTATGGAATAGCCATAAAGCTTAAGCCATTGCTCCTGTTCCTGTTAAGGTTCATAGTACCCAATACGTTAGCATCCGGTAAACCGGCCCTTGTACCAATGGAAGTAGAGGGAAGCGAACGGGCATTACCCCAGTCATATTTGTAATCACCGGTCAGTGGATCATATTCACGCTGACCGTTCTGGTTATAATAATATACAGGATAAATAGGCGCGAAGTTACGGCTTACGAAGAACGGGTTGTAACCACCTGCAGTAGAGTTGGTGCTTTCCAGCTCATTGCTGGTTTGGTAGGAACCGGAAATGTTCATACCTACTTTCAGCCAGTCTCTCAGCTTGGTATTTACGTTCAGCCTGGAAGTGATCCTTTCATAATCGGATCTTTTGATATAGCCTTTTTCGTTCAGATATCCTAAAGAGAGGTAGTAATCGCTGCTTCTTTCCTTATTGGAACCCATAGCGCTTACGTTATATTCCTGCCTTAAGCCGTTTCTTTGAAGTTCTTTATCCCAGTCATCATTCCACATAGCAGCACCGGCATTGGGATTGATCTTACCGTCAGGAGTAAGCACCTCCGAATTCCTGATACCTTTATTGATATAAGGATTATAGCCTCCCAGCTCATCTACTATCGTACGGGCAATGTTTGCACTGGTATTCTGAATAGTAGTGGCGTTTGTAGATCTTTTCAGCTCCTGATTCCTGCGCGCATCCCAGGCAAACTCCAGATATTCCGCAGGATCCTTAACGATATCGTAGTTCTGGATAGCCCTGCTGGTCATACCCACCTTTGCATCCACATTGATACGGGGCTTAGCGGAAGACCTACCGCTTTTGGTAGTAATCACCACCACACCGTTCGAACCACGGGATCCGTACTGTGATGTAGCGGTGGCATCCTTCAGGATGTCCATAGTTTCTATATCGGCTGTATTCAATGAAGCGATATCACCCATATAAATGGCTCCATCCACTACATATAAAGGGTTGCTGTTTCCACTGATAGAAGAAAATCCCCTGATCCTGATCGCGGCAGCAGAACCCGGCTGACCGGATGGATTGGACACTACCACACCGGTAGTTCCACCCTCAATAGCCTGGCTCACATTGGAAATAACCCTTTTTTGAAGCTGAGCGGAGGTTATCTGACCTGCACTACCTACCCATTTGGTTTTTTCCATTTTTCCCCCGTAGGTCTGAACAGTTGCACCATCCAGCGTCTCAGCAAGATCCATTGTAGTGACTACGTCCTCGTCAGAGATTTTCACATTCTTAATGGCATAAGTTCCGAACTCTATGGAAAGGTTAGTCGCATTATTAGGAACCACCATTTCATAGTTACCATTCTCATCGGTAAATGTAGTATAGTTATCTTCATTACCAACTACACTAACCGTTGCATACTCTACCGGATTTCCTTTTTCATCCTTAACCGTACCTTTTACCGTACGATCCTGGGCAAAAAGCACATGCACAGAAGTCAAGCACAATGTAGCAAGCGTGAGTATCGTTTTTTTCATACGCTTTAATTTTTATAAGATAGTTTTTGCTTAATGTTATAGTTAAATTGTTAAAAAAAAATACAGCCTTAACTTAGCAAATTTAATAAAAAATTAAAACAAACAAAAAAAATCTTAATCTGGCTCTGTTAATTTTTTTCAGTGTTTTTCAACCTTTTATCAAGCTATAAAACTGTATGTCAGCAGTTACCATTGTAGATACAATCCATGACAAGCCCGCAGCCTTCGGAAAGCATTTTTTATTTGGTGGTGATACCTCCGCTTACGGCAAATTTCATTGCTTCCGCCGCCGACATGTTTTCAACCGGCAGCACATTGGACCTGTCCACTACGATCACCCAACCGGATATGGCATAAGAATGGGGCAGATATACCGCCACCCTGGTATCTCCGGGAAAGCCGCCCAGCTCCTCCTGTGTAAGAAACCCGATCCGTAAGACCTCGGGGCTGTCGTTGACCCGCACCCATACCGGCCGGTTGAATTTCCGCTTATCGCCCACGAACGACCCCAATACATCCTTGATGGCAGTATAGATGAACTTAATGCCGGGCGTATGCTCCAGCAGGTAGTCAAAGAATTGCACCAGCCACCGGCCCAGCAGGAACCGCGTGCCTATATAGCCTACCAGCGTAATGATCACAATGACCGAGACCGCCCCCACGCCGGGTCCGAACCGGGCAGTGAAGGGCAAAAGGCTGTCCAGCTTGAGGAATACGAAGAACACCGCGTAAACGGTGACGCCTATCGGTCCCAGTATGACCAGCCCCTGGAGGAAAGATTTAATTATAAAACCCAATACCCGCTTCATATATCCCTATATTTAACTGTTCAATGCCTGCCATAACATATCTTTCAGCTCCGTCAGGCCCTGACCGGTAACTGCAGAGATGAAAACATAGTCGATACCGGCAGGCAGCTCTTTCACCAGGTCGGCCTTCAGCTCCTCATCCAGCATATCCGCCTTGCTGACGGCCAGCACCATCCGCTTATGCAGCATTTCGGGATTATAACGTTCCAGCTCCCTATACAGTATCTCGAATTCTTTCCTGATATTGTCCGAATCACACGCAATAACAAACAGCAGCACGGAGTTGCGTTCGATATGACGGAGGAAACGATGCCCCAGTCCCTTACCTTCCGCAGCGCCTTCTATAATACCCGGCAGGTCTGCCATACAGAAAGACCTGCTATCCCTGTAGGCTACCATACCCAGCTGGGGCGTCAGCGTAGTGAACGCATAGTTGGCGATCTTAGGCTTCGCCGCAGTGATAGCGGACAGCAGCGTTGACTTTCCCGCGTTGGGAAACCCCACCAGTCCCACATCGGCCAGCACCTTAAGCTCAAGGAACTTATACCCTTCCACACCCATCTCCCCTGGCTGGGCATATTCCGGGGCCTGGTTGGTAGCGGTCTTGAAGTAGTTATTGCCCAGTCCGCCGCGCCCTCCTTTCAGCCAGATCACTTCCTGGCCGTCTTCCAGTATCTCCGCCTCTATCTCTCCTGTTTCCTCATCTTTGGCCACAGTGCCCAGCGGCACTTCAATAATGATATCCTTCCCGCTCTTACCGGTCATATTATTACCCATACCGTTCTGACCGTTCTCGGCCAGCACATTTTTGTGGTACCGTAAGTGCAGCAGGGTCCATAGCTGGCTGTTCCCTTTAAGGATGATATGCCCTCCGCGTCCACCATCGCCACCATCAGGGCCGGCAAAGGGGTTATACTTGGTACGCGCAAAGTGCATAGACCCGGCACCGCCTTTCCCGGATCTGCAAAAGATCCTGATATAATCTACAAAATTTTCCATATTGTCTTTTTTCTGTAAAGCAAGTCTCCTACCTGCGTTTGTAAATAGGTACCGTAGAGCAGGGCTCCCCGTACATTAGTGTTTTCACTACCGGCTTCAGCTTCCGGGTGATCGCCAGAAAGGCGGCTTCGGGTATGGATTCATCCCCGCAGCCTTTGATAATGATGCGCCCGTCAGCGTACGGACTTACATCCAGCGCTTCAATGCGCTTTAATAATAATTCTTCCCGGTAAGCAGCCGCGTCAGCGAAAGTAAAGCCTGCAGCCACACCTTCCAGGTAGCTGCCTATCAGCATATAGGCCCACATCGGGATGATGGCTTCCGAAGAGCAGACCACGGCCACGTAAAGGTCCCTGAACTGTTCCCACTCAAAGCTCTTCATGGCTTCACGAAAGTCCTTTTCCCTCAGGAGCAATTCCCTGAACAGGAATTCCTTGATATCAAATACGCGGATGGAGGCGCTTTCGGGTAAAAATGTCTTTAGATCAAGGGTTACCAGCCCGCTTTGTGCTACTTTATTAACGATCTCTTCCATAACTTGCTGCTCAGATTTATCACAAAGTTACAAAAGCATCCCCAATACCAAGCGGGAACCTGCAAACCGTCCTGATAAAGCCGGTACGGAGGTCCCCGGAATGGCATAGCCTGTTTCAGCCTTATTAAAATTTTTTGAGAAGCGAGCTCAGCGGATGCTTAAGGTTCTGGTACTGCATCAGGTCAACCTTGATGCTTCCTACAAGAATAGGGCTTTCCACGCGCAGCGGTACGTGGTTAAGATCATCGCTGACATACACCACCATCTTCTCGCCCCCTTTAAAGATAGTACCGTCTATCAGCAGGGGCTGTATCTTCAGCGCATTGAATTCACCGTATTTGGTCCTGATCTTCACCTTTCCCATATACCTTATGTAAAGGTCATATACCTCATCATCCAGGAACATGCTGAAGGGTATCTTATCGCCGGCCTGGTATTGGGAATAGTCGATATTCCTCGCATAGTAAATAGCGGACAGCACATCCTGCACACAGGCAGGGGTGGTATAGCTTTTCCCTTTGGAAACGGTCTTTTTAATATCCTGGTAAAAGGTGACATCATTGGTAAAGCGGTACCCGCCTTCATTCACATCCCGCCTGAAGCGGACAGGGTATAAGTTGGCTGTGTCCACAAAGGTCTCGTAGACGTCCCTCACCTTGAATATCCAGTCGTAGGAAGTATAAGTATTGCCGATACCCCGGATGTGGTACACCGGCTTGTTGTACATATTAGTAAGCTGCGTGGTAAATTTAGCCTCTCCTGCCGCCGCCCATACCGCGCTGACATTATAGAATACCTTGTAGGTCAGCACTTCACCCACCGCGATGGTACGGTTCCTGACAGAGCAAAAGTCATCTGATGCCCGTACTGAGAGCGGGGACAGGCCTAACACGATACAAATCATTATTGCGATCTGCTTTTTCATACGCTTCATTATCTGATTGATCCATGTAGTTAGACCAGCAATGCGGCCAATGGTTTATAGCGGAGATTTGCCGCTGCTCAATAGCTTCAGCTTCTGCCTGGCTGCCTGTACATAGGTGCTGGAAGGAAATTCCGTTACCAGCAGCTCATAATACTTCACCGCTTCCCCGGGATTGTTCAGCGGCACCTCATACAGCTCTGCCAGCTTCAGCAGCGCGTCATCAGCCAGCACATCATCCTTGTACCCGTTATAAAGATCCTTCAGCAGCGCTACCGCGTCCGTATTACGGCCTTCTTCCATAGCGATCTTAGCCTTAGCCATCAGGATATCGTCTGCCAGGGGTGTTTCAGGATTTTCTTCCAGTATTGCGGTCAATACATCCAGGGCCTCTTTTGTCTTATACTGGAATAACAACAGATCCGCGCGGGCAAAGTTGACAAGCGGGGTATAATTGCTGTCCGGCGGGGTATTCTCCGTGATCAGCACGGACAGATAAAGCGCATCATTGGCTATCATATCGGATGATGCGGCCTTCAGTATCTTAAGCTGCTGCTGCGCCCAGTCAAATTCCCCGAAGAAATAGGAAAGCCGGGCATTCTTGAACTTAGCGAGCTCACCGAGCGCATCTTCCTTGTGCGCCTTATCCACCTGGGCATATAACAGGGTAGCTTCCCACTGATTGCCCTGTATAAGATAATAATCGCCCAGGTCTAGCTTTGCCCTGCTGTTCACATCCTTTCTGAGCTGGGGCCTGAGAATATAATTTTTCAGTATTGCGACAGCGCTGTCCGTTTCATTCAGGTAGATAGCCCTGACATACACATAATCGAGGTAAGCCGAAGTATTGATCAGCTGCGGATATTTATCGAACAGCACTTCATAATTACGCTTTAGCTTTTCCGATTGCACCCGGTCTATAGGCTTGCGCTGCACGATCAGCTTTTTAAGCACGCTGCTTTTATACAATAGGATATCCCTCTGGTGGTTCTGCGTTTTGTTCATACCTTCGGCGATCTCCAGCACCCGCAACGCTTCGGCATAGATCTCGTTCTGATCCAGCATGATACCCAGTTGCAGCATCAGGTAGCCGTCGGTGCCGTGTTCTTTGTCCAGGCGTGCCGCTTCATCTGTAAGCTGGCTGATATTGCCGGTCCTGAGACTTTGCCATATCCACAGCTCCAGTAAGGACTGCTGGGGCTGACCGGCCATCCGCTTCTTCAGGTCCTTTAAAAGCTGCTGCTGCAACCTGGCATCCTCCCCGATGATCAGGGCAAGGCTGTTCTTGACATCTTCCACGGGCTGGAGCTGCTGGACGGCCATATCCAGGGTATAGGCCAGCGCTTTGGATTTATCTCCCTTTGAGCTGTACAGCAATGCCAGCTCCTGGGTAAAGAGCATATCATTCCCGGAAAGGCGCCTGGCCTCTTCATAGAGCCTGATAGCCCTGTCATATTGATTCCTTTTCTGCAAAGCATCCGCCAGCAGCCTGATCTGGTAAGCGTCCCTGGCGCCGAGGCTCAGGACTTCCTCCCATACCGCCTCCGCCTGCTTTTTATCATTTTTCTGCTCCAGCAGGTATGCCCTGTCCGCCTTTATCGTCAGGTCCTGCGGCCTGATCTGCTGCATATAGGCTGTCAGCGCCAGGGCCGTATCATAGCTGGAAGCGGCCAGCAGGTCGGCCAGGTATTCATTGTACAGGGATTTATCAAAAGGCGCTTTGTAATAGAGCTGCCTGTAAACAGGAAGGGACTTATCATATTCCCCGGCCTGGGAGAACTGGCGTGCCAGGGCCAGTTGGGTAGCATTGTCCTGCGCGCTGACAGTAAACCGGCACCAGGAGCACAGGCTGAAAATAATGAGCCAATATTTCAATACGTTCCACTGCATAAAAAATGGTAATGCACATTTGTACATTACCAAAGTTAGTATATTTATGATAAACCGGCCGCCGCTACAGAGGACGGGTCAGAAACGGCAGCTCCGAGAATTTCTTTCTCTTTTTGAGGAAGTAATCTATGATGATGCTCCTGTGATAGATACCTTCCTTATTCCGGAAGGTCACCTTCTTTTTACATTCCTGCCTTTTCCTGTACCATAAAGGAAAGGCCGCATAAAAGGAAAAGTGCGCACGGATGATAGCCCAGATGCTTTTGAAATCCCCTTTTAAAAGGTATTGCATGCCGGCCACGCCATCCAGGATAAGCCGCCATAGCAAGAGCCATGCCAGCCGGTTGCTTTCCTCGTTTTTAAAAAGCAATACGAGGTTGTTCCTGAAATTATAGAATATCTTTTGCGGGCTGCCGTAGCTGATAACGCTGCCGCCCACGTGATAGACGGTGGACCTGGGCTCTACCCCGATACCGTACCCCGCGTTCTTAAGCCGCCAACAGACATCTATCTCTTCCATGTGCGCGTAGAAATCCGGATCCAGCCCTCCCACCTTATGATAGGCTTCCGCCCTTACAAAGAAGCAGCCGCCGGATGCCCAGAAGACCTCAATGGGGTTTTCATATTGCTTTTCGTCCTTTTCCAGCGTATCGAACACCCTGCCCCTGCAGAACATATAGCCCCATTTATCCATGAAGCCGCCGCAGGCGCCCGCATATTCAAACATATCGCGCTGCTTATAGTACAGTACCTTAGGCTGAACGGCTCCCAGGCGGGGATGGGCTTCCATCGTGTCATATAAAGGCCTGAACCAGCCCTTCGTCACTTCAAAGTCGGCGCTCAGCAGCACATAGTATTTAGCCTGTATCATTTTCAGGGCTTCCGCATATCCCCAGGCGAATCCATGATTCTCTGTCAGGGTGATCAGCTCCACCCCGGGAAAGTGCTCCCTGATATAGGCACCGGTACCATCGGAAGAATGGTGGTCCACGACTACGGTCTTATAATCCGTGCCGGCTTCGGCCACAACGCCGGGTAAAAAAAGCTGTAGCCATTTCAAGCTATTATAACTCAAAATGACTACAGCAGTATCTTGTTGAATAGTAATCATTCCTATTCTTTATATTGCTCTGATTATTTATTCATATTTGGGCTCATACTTTGAGCTCTCGTTGACCTTCACATCCTTACCGGAAACAAACTTGTGCTTGTACAGGCCGTAGCAGCCTGACCAGGCAAAAACAAATATACCGAAGAATCCCAGTAAGAAATAAAATCTTGAAGTTTTAGGTTTGTTGGTCTTGGTATCCAACTCATTTTCTAAAATTGGCTGATTTTGTTCCATGAAGTTTTATATTTTGAAAAATATGTTCGGGCAAAAGTAAGACAAATCATCAAATTTTTACAATTTTTTGACGCATTATTGTTATTTTATTATTTCTAATATAAAAAAGCCGCTCACCCCTCATTTTTATCGTCACCAGCCGCCTGCGCACCTGCTCCGTTATACAACAAAGCACGCTGTCCGGATGGTTACATTCAGCGTGCTTCTCATATACTATTTCATACTTACATAGCCGTCAGTATTGCCCGGTAGCCAGCATCACCAGGGTACAGGCCTCATCTACCCGGATATCGTTATGCTTCAGCAGGCGTTCGAACGATTCATTTTCCGTACCGGGATTAAAGATCACCCTTTTAGGCTTCAGGCCCAGGATATAATCGTAATACTGCTCCTGTATGGGCGGACTGATGTACAGGGTCACCGTATCAATATCTTCAAACGGCGCTTTTACATTGCTGTAGTCCACACCAGCCACGTTCCCCGGGATAAGTCCTATCGCGACCACCTCGTGGCCGTGCTGTGTAAGCTGCGTAATAGCCTTATAGCTGTATCTTGCCGGACTTTCAGATGCTCCGATCACTAATGTCTTTTTCATAATGCTCCTTATTTTTTAGGAAACAGCATACGATACCCAATGTTCACCTTGCCCTTTGAAATATCTTCCAGCTTCTTTTTTATCAGTTTCTTTTTAAGCGGCGATAAGTAATCTATAAACAATTTCCCTTCTATATGGTCGTATTCATGCAGGATCACGCGGGCTGTGATGCCTTCAAATGTTTCCGTATGCTCTTCAAAGTTCTCATCCATATACCGCATGGTCACCGTTGATGCCCTTGAAATGTCCTCCCTTATCCTGGGAATGGACAGGCAACCCTCATTATATTTCCATTCCTCACCTTCCAGCGATTCGATATGAGCATTGATAAATACTTTCTTTACAGGCTTCTCATCAGGATAATCCCTTTTATCCTCTTCATCAAAGCCCTCTACTATCTGTACGGTATCTACAACAAATAAACGGATGGGAAGGTTCACCTGGGGAGCCGCAAGCCCTACTCCGTTCGTATGATACATGGTTTCCCACATATTTTTAATTATATCCTCCAACTGGGGATAACCAGCGTCTATATCAGTTCCCACCTTTCTCAATACAGGGTGTCCATACGCTACAATCGGAAAAATCATATATTATTTTCTGTTTTTTTATAATTATTCAGGAGTACAAAGTTACGTAATATGATGATAATAAATTCGTTCGGGAAACGGTAAGGGTCCCGCGGCCTTTCCTGCCTGCATTCCATGCCCCCGGGCTTACGGGTATTTTTAACAGCAGGTCCCATACGCTGCCTCCTGCCGGGCATTAATTTAATTTTGGAACGCATTTCTTATAAAAGCCCTAAATTTGGATGGTGTAATCCACTGTTCAATATGGAAAAAAGGAAAATCAATCAGCAAGCTGCCTTAGATTATCATGCCAACGGGCGACCCGGAAAAATAAAAGTTGTTCCTACCAAAAATACCAAAACACAATATGATCTTTCGCTGGCCTACTCTCCCGGGGTAGCAGAGCCCTGCAAGGCGATCAAGGAGAATGTGGAGGACGTGTACAAATATACGGCCAAGGGCAACCTGGTAGCGGTGATCAGCAATGGTACGGCCGTACTGGGACTGGGCAACATAGGGCCTGAGGCCAGCAAACCCGTGATGGAAGGCAAAGGCGTGCTGTTCAAGATTTTCGCAGACATAGATGTATTTGATATTGAATTGAATACGCACAGTATTGACGAATTTGTGCAGGTGGTCAAAGCGATGGAGCCGACTTTCGGGGGTATCAACCTCGAAGATATCAAGGCGCCTGAGTGCTTTGAAATAGAAAGGCGGCTGAAGGAAGAGATGAATATCCCGGTCATGCACGACGACCAGCATGGCACGGCTATCATTTCCGGTGCGGCCCTGCTGAATGCCCTGGAGCTGCAGGGCAAAAAGCTGGAAGAGGCAAAGTTCGTGGTGAACGGGGCCGGGGCGGCGGCAATCGCCTGTACCAAAATGTACCTGAACCTCGGCGCACGCCTGGAGAATATCATTATGATAGATAAGGACGGCGTATTGCATACCGGCAGAACGGACCTGGATGAATCACGCCTCTATTTTGCCAAAGACACGCCTCACAGGGTGCTGGCGGATGCGATCGCGGGAGCGGACGTGTTTATAGGCCTGAGCACCGGCAACGTCCTGACCGGGGAAATGATAAAGACCATGGCTCCCAGGCCTATAGTCTTTGCCATGGCCAACCCGGACCCGGAAATATCATATGAGGACGGGATGGCCGCCCGTGAAGATATCATTATGGCTACCGGGCGGAGCGATTACCCCAACCAGGTGAACAACGTACTGGGCTTTCCTTTTATTTTCCGCGGCGCGCTGGATGTCAGGGCCACACAGATCAACGAAGAGATGAAAATGGCTGCCACCCGCGCCCTGGCAGAGCTTACCAAGCAAAGCGTACCCGATATCGTAGCGATGGCATATGGGGAAAAGCATTTTATATTCGGACCGCAGTATATTATTCCCAAACCACTGGATCCCAGGCTGTTGGGTTGCATCGCCCCGGCTGTGGCCAAGGCGGCCATGGAGAGCGGTGTGGCCAGAAAGCCCATTACAGACTGGAAACGGTATGAGCAGGAGCTGTCGGACAGGCTGGGACTGGATAATTACCTGGTCAGGTCGCTTAACAATATGGCCAGGAAAAACCCGAAACGCGTGGTATTTGCCGAAGCTGATAACCTGAAGATCCTGAAAGCGGCGCAATTCGTATTGGAGGAAGGGATCGCCCAGCCTATATTGTTAGGCAAGGAGTCCAAGATCAGGGAGTTAATGGAACAGAATAAGATAGAGCTGCCTAACGTAGCTATTATAGACCCCCGCTCTGAGGCGATGCAGACCAGGCGTGAGGAATACGGCGAATTGTTCTATCAAAAGCGGCATAGGAGGGGCTATAATCATTACGAGGCCGTGAAAATAATGCGGGAAAGGAATTATTTTGGCTGTATGATGGTGGAAACCGGCGCGGCCGATGCGCTGATATCCGGGCTCACCAGGAATTACCCTGATACCATCCGCCCGGCGCTGGAAATAATCGGTATGCGGGAAGGCGTCCGGAAAGTAGCCGGCGCTTATGTGGTGTTACGTCCCAAAGGACCTTTATTCCTCGCCGATACCACCGTTAACCTGAACCCGAATGCCGAAGAGCTGGCAGATATTACGCTGCTCACTGCTGAAGCCGTACAGCATTTCAATATAGAGCCGCGGGTCGCTATGCTGTCCTATTCCAACTTCGGCAGCAGCAGGACGGCCGAGGCCAGGATGGTCAGCGAAGCCGTAGCGCTGGTCAAGCAGCGTTCGCCGGATCTTATAGTGGACGGGGAAATGCAGGCATCGCTGGCTTTCAACAAAGAGATACTGAAAGAGAACTACCCCTTCTCTCCCCTGATAGAGGGGGGCGTCAATACCCTCATATTTCCCAACCTTTCTTCCGGTAATATCGCTTACAACCTATTGATGGAAGTAGGCGGCTTTGAAGTGGTGGGTCCTATCCTGATGGGGCTGAAAAAGCCGGTCCATATCCTGCAACTGGGCAGCACGGTCCGCCAGATATGCAATATGGTGGCTATGGCCGTTGTGGACGCCCAGGTGTATGAACGTCAAAAAATGAATAATCAATAACAACTCCCAAATAACCTGACAGCAATATGTATATCATAGACGCAATCCGTACCCCGATCGGTAAATACGGGGGAGCATTAAGCAACGTCCGGCCGGACGACCTGTTGGCAGATGTCATTAAGGCACTGGTAGGCAGAAATCCCGGTGTTGACCCCGGTAAGATAGAAGATGTCATAGCAGGAGCGGCCAACCAGGCCGGAGAAGATAACAGGGATGTCGCCAGGATGTCGGCATTACTGGCCGGGCTGCCTGTCAGCGTAGGCGGCAATACCGTAAACCGTTTGTGCGCATCGGGCTTACAGGCGGTAATAGATGCCAGCAGGGCCTTACAATGCGGTGAAGGCGAGTTTTATATTGCCGGCGGCGTGGAAAGCATGACACGCGCGCCTTTTGTCATGGGTAAAACGGATGCGCCGTGGAGCAGGAAAGCAGAAATATTTGATACCACCATCGGCTGGCGCTTTATCAATCCCAGGCTGTCCGCCATACATCACCCCTATTCCATGGGCGAAACAGCGGAGAATGTAGCGAAGCAATGGAATATCCCGCGCGAAGCACAGGATGAGTTTGCGTATAACAGCCAGCTGAAATACCAGGCCGCCTATGAGGCCGGTAAGTTCAGGGAAGAAATGCTGCCCGTGACGGTAGAGCTGGGCAAAGGCAAAACACAGGTAGTAGATACCGATGAGCATCCGAGGCTGACGCCTCTGGATAAGCTGGCGACCCTGAAGCCTGCATTCGTCAAAGACGGCACTGTGACCGCGGCCAATGCCAGCGGCGTAAATGACGGCGCGGCGGCTTTATTGCTGGCATCGGAGGCAGCGGTAAAAAAATACAGCTTAAAGCCGATAGCAAAAGTAATAGGCAGGGCCGTAGCCGGTGTAGATCCTTCGATCATGGGTATCGGACCCGTACCGGCCTCTAAAAAGGCTATTGAAAGAGCGGGACTGCAGATAGCGGATATCGGCCTGGCAGAATTGAATGAAGCCTTTGCCTCCCAGTCCATCGCCTGCATACAGGAATTGGGACTTAACCCTGATATTGTCAACGTGAACGGCGGCGCCATCGCCTTGGGTCATCCCCTGGGCTGCAGCGGGGCACGCATATCCACTACCTTATTATACGAGATGAGGCGCCGCAAGGTAAAATATGGCCTCGCCACTATGTGCATCGGCGTAGGGCAGGGTGCGGCAGTAGTTTACGAGCTGTGCGACTAGCCTGCCAAAACAGGAGCATACCTGATAAGACGTGCGAATAAATCTGGCAGAAAAGATAAGAGGCTGACCTAAGGGTCAGCCTCCTTTTTATAAAGCCGGTAATTATTTTACTATAACCAGTTTCTCTCTCCATACATTGCCCTTACCGGGATCTATTTCCAGCACATAGTTTCCATTACCCAGGCCGGTAGCATCTATCTTACTATCCTTTAAGGCCCCTTCCTGGAGCAGCCTGCCGTCCATACCGTATATCCTGTATGTGCAATGATCGGTATCCATAGCGGTTTTCAGCGTGATATCGCCGTTACCGGGATTGGGGTAAATATAGAATACGGTTCCCTGGAGCTCCGGTATGCCTGTAGCGGTCGGGATGCTGATCTTCTGGCGGTATTCCGTAGCGCCGCAGTCATTGGTCACTGTCAGCGTTACAAGATAATCTCCAAACGCTGCATAAAGATGCTCAGCATCTTTTACCTGGGATACCGCACCGTCACCAAAGTCCCAGTGATAAGTGTTGACATCCACGGGATTGATAGGTGTGAATTTAACATTTTTCAATTCCTGGTAAAAGCCGGGTATGTAAGAGAATCCTTCTGTAAAAGGTTCAGGTCTGAACACCAGATCCGTAAAGGCGGAATCGCTGCAGCCGTATTCCGTGGTAGCAACAGCCGTATAACGCCCTTCTGTCTTAAGGTATTGTGAAGGGGTTGTAGCACCGTTGCTCCAGCTATAGGCAACGCCGTGCTGCGCCGTAGCATCTACTAAAGCGGAATCACCCGGGCAGATAAGCGACACGGCAGGCAGGCTGAAAACGGGTTTGGGGCGGCTGATGACCGTAGTGGAAAAAGACGCATTACAAAGGTCGGGAGAGGTGATCGAAACCCCATAGGATCCCGGGGTGGTCACATTGATCGCCGCCGTTGTGGCGCTGGTGGTCCACACATAGCTCATGCCGGGATTCCGGGCGGATAGCTGCAGCGTGGCATCTTCACATAAATTATAGGAAGCATTGAAAGGATTGACGGGCTCCACACCGCTCCGGATGGCAATGGTATCATAGGAAATACAGTTATTCTGGTGCGTTACCCTTACCGTATAATTACCGGAGCTGTTAACCGTACGCATGGTATTGGTGCTGTTGTCATCCCATAACACGGCAGCGGGATTGTAGGAAGCCACGGATAATTGTATGGCGGCATTATTACAGATAGCAGTATCGGCCCCCAGGCTGATAGGTATCTGGCTGACGTTCACGGTCAGGGTATTGCTTATACTGCTTTCGTTGGAATGACTGCAGTGCGTGATGCATTTTACAAGCGTTTTAACGGTGGCGCCGGAAAGCGTAGCGGTAGTGGCATTGGTACCGAAGCTGGTCCAGGTGGCGCCATTGTCCGTGCTTCTCATCCAGCTATAGCTGATACCCGGGCCCGTGGAGGCATTCTGAAGCTCAAAGGACGCGGTCTGACCACAGGTAATATTACCGGCTGACGTAAATGCAGCCACCCCGTTGTTCGGGGTACCGGAACAATTATTGGGAGCCAGGTCAAAGCCCATATACATCAGCCCTGTTCCCGCGCCGGAGGAGTTCGTGCTGCCCACAGTGCCCCACATACGGCGGTTGGGAGAATCGGAGTTATTGACAATGTAGAACCCGAACACATAGTTGGTCTGGGAGATCTCCATCATAAGATTGTCCGTTGCATTATAAAAAAACGGAGTCTGCAGCGGGATCTCCACCCAGGAATCCAGGATAACATTGAATGAAACATTGGCAGCAAAATATACCTGGCTCATACCCGTCATCCAGGGACCTACAAAGGTAGCTGTAGCATTGGTATGTCCCATCTTGATGGTAAGGTTCGTATAGGTAGCCACCCCGTTCGTGCCTAAAGTGGGATGCACCCGTATATAGAGCTTATTGATAAACCCCGCGGGTACCGCAGGCGTAAAGTCAGAAGGGAAATAGATCCATTGCACCATATTGGTCGTACTTCTGAAAGGAAATACATTATTGGAAGTGCCGTTAGGTGATGTGTACATCTGAGCCTGAAGACCCAATACACTCATTATCAGGATGAAGAGCGTAAGTAGATTTTTTTTCATATAGTTATAGTTTTATGCAGTATCGTTTAATAACAACACATAAAAATACAAAAACAATAACACCTGTTTATCATATTTAACTTATTTTTTAGCATTACCGGCTAATAATTAGCAGCCATATAAATCTTTGGAATGATGAATTACAACAAAGAGAGCGCTATAAAAAAACAAAGAAGCCTGCAGAACAACCACATTTGCGGTGTTATGCAGGCAATATCAACAGGCACAGGCGCCTTGAGAAAGTAATCTATTAATTAAGCCTGAAAGGCACTATCAACTGGAATTCAGGAATATTGATCCGGAAGGTCTTATTATTGAACCGGTTGAGCATCGTATAATAGCCGGACATTTTACCCATATCGGTAAAAAGATGCGCAGCGGAAACATACCTGTAGACCTCACCGGGCATAAGGATGGGTTGCTCTCCTACTACGCCCTCGCCGTCCACTGTACGGTGGGTATTATTGGAGTCAACAATATCCCAATGCCTGCTCAGGAGCTGTATTGGATGATTGGAAAGATTTTCAATGGAAATCCTGTATGCAAATAAAAATTCAGAATACATCGGATTGCTCTGCTCCGGGCGATAAAACACCTCTACTCTGATACCTACACCTTCCGATATTTGATACACCATATACTAGAGTTTAGGGAATGGCTTGTGTGCTTTTAATGTAAAGATAACGATATTTCCTTACTCTATATTGTCTTTTACTATTTCCCGGACAAGATTTACCTCAAATCCTTTCTGTACCATATATTGTATGATCTTCTGGTGCCGTTCAAAGGCCGGGGTCCCGCTCTCTAATCGCGCGGCCTTTTTCTGCGCTATCTGCAGCAGTATATCCCGGTAATCTTCCTCATCTATCTCCCTGAGACCCGCCTGGATACAGTATTCCGAAACATCCCTGCTTTTAAGGAACTGTATGATCTTCCTTCTGCCCCAGTGCTTATAATGCAACTTACCATGGACAATGGCCTTTGCATACCGTTCCTCATTCAGGAAATTTTCTTCTATCAGCAGCCCGATGATATGCTCCAGCTCTTCCCCCCGCACACCAAGATCGATCAGCTTATAGCGGACCTCGCTGTGACACCGCTCCTGGTAGGCGCAGTAGGATTTGATCTTTTCCAGTATTTTAGGCTCTATATACAGCATACCGCCGCAATATAGCAAATAAATTTTTTTCGTCTTTTTAATGAACCGTTATAGGATTCTCACGGCTTCCATTCCGTACATTTCCGGGCTGCCGGGGCATACCAGAAATATTTTATAGCCGATGCTGCGGGTTGGTGCGGATAATATTTTATTTTGTAAAGAATTCAGGCACCTATGTAGGTTTAATTTTAACTTTGCAGCGACATGGCATCAGAAATACGACCCAATAATAACCTCAACAGTAGTGAGAAGGAGTATGAAAATACGATCCGGCCACAGTCTATAGAAGATTTCTCCGGACAGCCGCAGCTTATTGAAAATTTAAGGATCTTCATTAAGGCCGCCAACCAGCGGAACGAGCCACTGGACCACGTGCTGTTTCACGGCCCTCCCGGGCTGGGCAAGACCACCCTTTCGAGGATCGTCGCCAATGAGCTGGGCGTAAATATAAAAGAAACCAGCGGACCCGTCCTGGAGAAGCCCGGCGACCTCGCGGGGCTGCTGACCAACCTCGAAGCCCGTGACGTACTGTTCATAGATGAAATACACAGGCTGAACGTGGTGGTGGAAGAATATCTCTACGCCGCCATGGAAGATTATAAGATCGACATCCTGATAGATTCGGGACCCAATGCCAGGTCTATCCAGATAGACCTGAATCCTTTTACGCTGGTAGGCGCCACCACAAGGTCCGGGCTGCTGACCTCCCCGCTACTGTCGCGGTTCGGCATCAAATCCCGGCTGGATTATTACCCCGCTGAGGTATTGACCCGTATCGTCACACGATCCGCCGCCTTATTAAAGGTAAAAATCACCTCCGAAGCGGCTGCGGGCATCGCCAGGAGAAGCAGAGGCACACCCCGTATCGCCAACGGGCTGCTGAGACGCATGAGGGATTTCGCCCAGGTGCTGGGAAACGGCACCATAGATCTCGCGATAACGGATCATGGGCTTCGGGCGCTGAATGTGGATGAGAACGGCCTGGATGAGATGGATAACAGGATACTGACCACGCTGATAGAAAAGTTCAAGGGCGGCCCGGTCGGGATCAGCAATATCGCGACCGCGGTAGGAGAAGAGTCGGGCACAATAGAAGAAGTGTATGAGCCGTTCCTGATCCAGGAAGGCTATATTATCCGGACACCCCGGGGACGCGAAGCTACTACTCGAGCCTATGAACATTTAGGAAAATCCAATGCTGACAAAGGCGACCAGCAGCAGTTGTTCTGACCTTTTAAATACCACCGATACGATGCAAAAACCGATCATTACATTTTTTCTGATAGCAGGGACTCTCCTCTTTTCCTGTACCGGTACGGACCGCACCGCTTCATCATCCGGCCGCGTTGAGACAGTAACGCATAATGTGGCAGCGGAACAACTGGAAGGTGAATGGGTGTATAAAGACGCGGCAGCGGATATTGAGATCAATATCCCGGGTATGCAGGAACACTTCAGGTCCATGCTGGAAGACAAGCTCAAGACAGAGCTGCAGGGCACTACCATTATCTATACGGCAGATCATAAGATGTTCCTGGTCCGCCAGAAGGACACCGTGGCAGGCCGCTATAAGATAGAGGACCGGGAACTGGTACATTACGACTTCGGCAGCAGAGAGAACATTATGAATTATGCCAATGCGCATATGGAGGGCAACCAGCTCAGGATATCCGTTTCGGAAGCGCAGTTCGATAAGATGCTGGCCGCTGCAGGAAACGACTTCCACATACCGGAAGAGGCCAGGAAAATATTTAAGATGAAAGGCTTAACCTATACTTTTGAGAAAACCGAGAAACTATGATGATAAGAAGCAAAGCGCCGCTGCGGATAGGACTGGCCGGTGGCGGCACGGACGTCAGCCCCTACAGTGACCTGTACGGAGGCGTGATCTTAAATGCCACCATCTCCATGTATGCTTACTGCAATATTGAACTGCTGCCTTCGGATGAGATCATCATCGAGTCAAGGGACCAGCACCAGAGCCAGGCATTTCCCTTATCGGACCGGCTGCCAACGGACGGCATCCTGGACCTGGCCAAAGGCGTGTACAACAGGGTGGTCAGGGATTACGGGAGCATCAGGAAGGGCTTTAAGCTAAGCACCTATGTGGATGCCCCGGCCGGTTCGGGGCTCGGCACTTCCTCTACCCTGGTAGTAGCCATACTGGGCGCTTTCGTGGAGTGGCTCAAGCTGCCGTTGGGAGACTATGATATTGCCCACCTGGCATATGATATCGAACGCGTGGACCTCAGCCTGGCAGGCGGGAAGCAGGACCAGTATGCCGCTACCTTCGGCGGAGTGAACCTTATGGAGTTCTACAGGGATGATAAAGTGATCGTCAACCCTTTACGGATCAGGCAGGAATACCTGTATGAGCTGAATAATAACCTCCTCCTGTATTATACCTCCACCACCAGGGAAAGTGCACGGATCATTGAAAAGCAATCCGAGAATGTACATAAGAACAACCAGGCCTCCATTGACGCCATGCATCACCTGAAGGACCAGGCGCTGCGGATGAAAGAGGCCATCCTGAAAGGAGATATTGACAATATCGGCACTATCCTGGATTACGGCTTCCAGCATAAGAAAGCCATGGCCAACGGCATTTCCAATGATCTTATCGAGAACATTTACGACACTGTACTCCGGAACGGCGCAACAGGCGGTAAGATCAGCGGGGCAGGCGGCGGTGGCTTTATGATATTTTACTGCCCGAAGAATACCCGGTACGATGTCATAAAAGCGCTGGAACCTTTCGGCGGTCAATTCTACAATTACCAGTTCACCAAGCAGGGGCTTGTCAACTGGACCATTAAATAATCTTGAGGCATTAATAGCAGTGGAACAATTATTTCAGTACAAAGACCTATACCATTTCGTTTATCATACTTTTATTAAGATAGGCTGCTCCGACCAGCACGCCAGCACAGCATCGGAAGTGCTGCTGTCTGCAGACCTGAGAGGCGTGGACAGCCATGGCATTGCCAGGCTGAGCGGATACGTGCGCCTGTGGGAAGCGGGCCGTATCAACAGCACACCGGATATCCGCATCGTCCACGAAACACCTTCCACCGCACTGGTGGACGGGGACAGGGGATTGGGGCTGGTAGTGGCTCCGTTCGCTATGAAGATAGCTATTGCTAAAGCGGCCACCACCGGTACAGGCTGGGTAGCCGTCAGGAACAGCAACCATTTCGGCATAGCCGGGTATCACGCGATGATGGCACTGGAGCAGGATATGACAGGGATTGCCATGACCAATGCCAGCGCGCTGGTAGCGCCCACCTTTTCCGAGGAAAAGATGCTGGGCACCAATCCCATTGCCGTAGCCATACCTGCCGGTACAGAGCCGCCTTTCGTAGCAGATTTCGCCACCACAACGGCATCCAACGGGAAGCTGGAGATCCTGCAGCGGAAAGGAACGAATATGCCGCTGGGCTGGGCACAGGATTCCGGGGGCAGACCTACCCAAAATCCTTCCATATTGAAAGAAGGCGGCGCCTTACTACCATTAGGCAGCGACCGGGAGCACAGCAGCCACAAGGGCTATGCACTGGGCAGCATTGTGGATATTTTCACCGGTGTTTTCAGCGGCGCCTCTTACGGTCCCTGGGCTCCGCCGTTCCCCGCCTATATCCCTTTACCCGAAAATATGCCGGGAGCAGGGCTGGGGCATTTCCTGGGCGCTATCAGGAATGATGCTTTCAGACCGCTTGAGGAGCATAAGGCCCATATGGACAACTGGATCAAACGGTTCAGGAATGCCCGGCCCGTCAGCGGTGCGCAACCGGTTTTAATACCCGGAGACCCGGAACGTGAGTCCCAGGCCCGGAGGATCAAGGAAGGCATACCGCTGTTAGCCCCGGTAGTCAGCGACCTGGCCGCATTAAAAGCGAAGCTGGGTATTGAAACGTCCTTATTTTAAAATAGGAAACGGCTTGCTATTACTGATACGCTTCGCTGAAAAGTGTCCGCTCTATGAGCCAGGGAACGTTTTCGCTGACAAAAGATGGTCATCCCGAACGGATATGCGGAATCTCTGTCATACTTTATAGCTTATCCCTACGGCTTTCATATGATGGCTTTATTCCTTACATATAACAGGGAAAATGTTGGTTATTGATAAGAGCAGCAACAATAAAGTAACCTGGCAGCTTTAAGAGCAGCCTGATATCGAAATAATTATGCTGCTCTCCGGGACTTTAAAAAAGCTCATAAAAAAAGCCGGTGCATAGTATGCATCGGCTTTTTACAGATATATTAGATATGGTAATTATTTTACAATGCTTACCTTGTGTGTAGCAACATTCTGGGTCGCAGGATCCTGCAACTGGATCTGGTAGTTACCGGACGCCATACCTGCAGTCGGGATCGTAAGGGTATTGGTCATCTCACCTTCCCATACTTTCTGTCCCATTACATTGTACATTACAACATTTAATTTGACATAGTTATTGTCATTTTTAATATTGATATGCTCGGTAGCAGGATTAGGATATACGGTAATGTTCTTGCTGAAAGTAGTTTCATCAATGCTGGTACCGTTCACATTGATAGCGCCTTTGGCAACATCAAAGAAGATATTACCGGCACCTTTCACTTTAATGTGTCCGTTACGGGCATAAAAATTCTGAACAGGATATACATAAGAACCGGTATTAGGCGCATAGCCCACCAGCAGGATATCCGGCTCTGTAGAGTTAGGGAAGCACATGAATATGCTTACACCCTGGCAATTGATGGGAGCGCTATTGGTATTGGCCACATCCCATTTGATCTCTACATTATCTCCGGGATTCCAGTTGGCTGTCCCGGAATTCTGGGACGTTACCCTGAACGGACCCGTACCGGTCACGCTGATCACTTTAAGGGTGGAATCCGTAAAGTGGAAGGCGCCCCTTCCGTTCACCACGCCCCTGGCAATATATTTAAAGTTCAATACCCTGGCCACTGACGGCAACCTGTAACCTGCAGTGTTGTAGGTGCCTGATATGATGATGCTCGGCGGAGGGAAAGCCTGGATAGTAGAGGTCTTAGGATCGTGCGATCTTAAAGTAGGGCCTGTAGTCTGGCTGGACCCCTGCGCTTCCTCAAAATCAAAACCGTTATCATATTGCTCCCAGTTGTACAGGAAGGTCTGCTTGATCTGCGAACCCTGCACCGTTGCCTCGGGGCCTACCAGCTCAAACGGTGTATTTAAAGGAATATAGTAGGTATCCAGTATATTAGGGATCGAGAGTACGGGGATATTGGTAGACAAGGTTCCGCAACTGATATTATTATTGATATGGTTAGTGATCTCGTAGAGAGAATGCACGTGATAGTAATCATCCTGAGCAGAAGGAACGTTATCGCCTGCGCAGGCTCCGTTATAGCTCATAATGGTCACACCGCTCCCGGACTCGTAAGCGCCCTGGGGCATACCGTTCCCGTTACAGCCGCCCCTGTCAGAGCTGAAGGTATGAGAAGCATTCATCTGGTGGCCCATTTCGTGCATGATCACCTTTACCTGTGAGGTGGATCCTACGGTACTTGCCGCCCGGCCCTTGGAGTTATTGGAGCAGACCGCAGGAGTGGCGGCAAGGCCGCCGCCGGCAGTGCACAGGATATGTCCTATGTCAAAGTTGTTAGCCCCTACCCGGTTGACGATGGATTCGTGCGACTCACCCAGGAGGTTAGGCATCTGGCTGTTGTAATTATAAGGGTCGGTATCCTTGTTGGTAAAGACCAGCACATCGTTATTGGGAATCAGTTCCAGGGTTACGGCTATTTCCCTTTCGAAATAGCTGTTGATCCTGTTAACGATCTCTGTTATTTTAGCCAGCACCTGCGCTTTGGTCGGAGAGCTGCTTCCCACTATTGCCACGGCCCATTCCCCGGTATTGGTAATAGCGGCTCTGAATTTACGCTGCTGGGTGCTGTGCGCATATGGCGGCGGCGGAGCATCTCCGCTACGGGTGTTGAAATTAAAGCTCTCCGGTCCGTTATCCAGGTCCTGAATACCGGTAGCCCGCATCATCTCATCCACACCGCACATTATATGTTCTGCAGGCAGCTCATTTTTGTAGAATGCCATATAATACCCGTCACCCGCATTGCTGTACGGATCAATGATGTAGGTATTGGCGCCATCTATTACATAAGCACTGAATCCGAACATATTGAAGCCGAATTTGGCAGTAATCAGGGGATTATTGACATCAACACCGTCAAAGGTCTGGATCTCGGGATATTTGGCAGCCAGCTCCGGTGCCATAGCCGTGTTCTTCCATATCCTGAACGTTTTGTAATCCCCGTTCGGGGTAGGGATGGAAATGGTCTTACCCGTGCTGAAATCAGCAGATACATCAGCCAGGTAGTGCTTCATAGAAGCATTATCCAGTGTAAATATACTGTAGGCATTGGGCTTCACGATCATCTCCATCGAAGAAGGCGCATACATGCCCTTATAGGATTTCCAGAGGTTATCCTTACCGTAACTGATATTTCCGGCAAGCATCGCCCCGAATATCAAACTTGCGTAGAGTAATTTTTTCATATATAAAGTGCTACAAACTGTAAAAGTTTTAAAAAATACTGTGTAAATTAAGCAATATTTTCCAAAATTTAATTTTTGTGTTAATAATTTATTTCAATTTTCCTTAATTCTCTTCCCACAGATCGTCCAGGTCACGACGGTCTTTCTTGGTAGGCCTGCCTACCTTGCTCAGCCGTTTCCCCGTATAAAAACTCGATGCCTGGGGCCTGGATGCCATTTTATCTTCTTCAGGCGTAAGGTCCTCGTAGTATTTGACCGCTTCGCTGTAGGCCTGTCTCTTATCCAGCAGCGCTGTCACCTTCACCAGCCACCGCCGGTCCCTGGTCTTGATATCGTAAATCTCTCCTACATTGACATTCCTGGCGGGCTTGACCGGCGCATCATTCAGTCTTACCTTGCCGGAATCGCAGGCATCGGTGGCCAGGCTCCTGGTCTTAAAGACCCTTATGCTCCAGAGATATTTGTCTATTCTTACTTTTTCCGTTGTTTTATTATTCATTTCTATTTCCTGAATTTTAGGGAAGGCAGCGGGTCACCGTATATCCAATACACGCAGCTGTAATATGGTGTTGCCCTGCCATTCATTTTCCTCAATACAATATACCATATCAAAGCTGTCCTGTTGCAATAAGGAGAACTTGGAGGCCATATTAAAGCCTATTCCTGTAAATATCCTGTCTGCCTGCCAAAGGTCAAACCTGATATGCGCCTCCTTTACGATCCTTGAATTCCGGTTCCTGACACCACGGGTAATGAACACGGGTCTCATATTGCAGGGACCGAAAGGCTGCATCTGCTTCAGTATATTATAGAACTTGGGTGTAATATCGCTGAAGGATATTTCGGTATCTATATCTATAACCGGGTATAATGATTCTTCGGAGATCGTATCGGTAACTACATTTTCAAATTTTTCAATAAAGGGATCCAGGTTTTCGGGCGACAGCGTCAGGCCTGCCGCAAAAAAATGTCCCCCGAAAGAGTCCAGCAGGTCCCCGCATTGCTGTATGGCATCATGGATATTGAACCCGGCAACAGAGCGCGCAGAGCCTGTCACCTTACCGTTGCTGCGGGTCAGCACGATGGTCGGGCGGTGATAATGGTCTATCAGCCGGGAGGCTACTATGCCCACCACGCCTTTATGCCAGTTTTCCTTATATATAACGGTACTTTTCCTCCGGGCGTACGCCGGGGCAGTCATCAGCGTAAGGGCTTCTTCCGTAGTGATCCTGTCCACTTCCCTGCGTTCCTCATTATCAGAGTGCAGCAGCCGCGCCACTACCCGGGCGGTGTCTTCCGTATCGGCCAGGAACAGCTCTACCGCCTTCCTAGCATCGTCCATCCTGCCCGCGGCATTGATCTTGGGAGATATAATGAATACGAGATCCGAGATGGTAAAAGAGCGGGTAAAGCCCGAAAGGTTTTTAAGCGCCCGGAGCGCCAGGCAGGGGTTCTCGTTGGCTTTTTGCAGTCCCAGGTAAGCCAGCACCCTGTTCTCCCCGGTCAGGGGAACGATGTCCGCCGCGATGCTGGTAGCCACCAGGTCCAGGTAACATGATACGGCAGCGGCACCTGTCTTCCACAGGGATGACAGCGCGGTAAGCAGCTTATAGCCGATACCGCAGGCGCTGAGCTCTTTAAAAGGATAGGGGCAGCCTTCCTGCTTGGGATTGAGCAATGCGAATGCCGGCGGCAGGGGGTCGGACGGCGTATGATGGTCACAGACTATTACATCCATTCCCAGACTATTGGCATACGCAATCTTTTCGGTCTCTTTGGTGCCGCAGTCCAGGGTAATGAGAAGCGTACAGCCCAGCGCCTGCGCTTCATCCAGCCCCTTAAAGGAGAGCCCGTACCCTTCATTATACCGGTGGGGTATGTAAAAATGCACGCAATCGCTGCCCGGCCTGTTATAGTATTTTTTGAAGAAATCATACACGATGGCGACCGATGTCGTGCCGTCCACATCATAGTCACCGTAGATCATTACCTTTTCTCCCTCCTTCCTGGCGCGGTCAATCCTGTCCAGGGCCGCCTGCATACCCTTCATCAGCAAAGGCTCGTGCAGCAGGTCCTTATGCGGCCTGAAAAAATCCCTGGCCGCCTCAAAGGTATCTATACCCCTGTTGACAAGCAGGTGGCATATTTTATCGCTCACCCCCAGCGAGGCCTGCAGCGCCGCAATGCTTTCCGCCGGCCTGTTCCTGAGCTTCCATACCTTTTCAGGTCCCAACATCATATTGTGATCTTCGTTTTTTTAATTCATTACACCGTCAATGGGAGCTTTCCCGTCAGACAGTTTCAGAATGTTCAGCACTTCTTTTTTATATTGCCACATATCTCCTTCTTTCCTGAATCCGTCAATAGGACCTGCAGGGATATAGGTATCCAGGCGGCTCGGGGCGCTGACCTCTGATTCCAGCCTGTTGAACACGATCATACCCAGGGAGGCATCCCAGTTAAGCATGGTCGTGGCATTCTTCTTGTAATACTGGATAAAGCGGTTGGTAAGCATGGGCTGGTTCTGCACATTGGGCGCCATAAATATAGGGGCCCCGAACTGGATATTATTTCCTTTGATCGACAGCACGTCAATCAGCTTCCTGTTAAATTTGGTGGAATTGGAATTGAACCCGAACAAAAGATATACCGGCTGCCCGAAGGCCACATCTTTCATAATGTGATAGTATTCCGCACCATACCATTCCTTTTCCGTGGTCAGGCCTGTAGCCCTTCCCTTGTCTTCCAATTGCTCAGAATAATCAAGCAGCGGGATGATCCTGCTGTCGGAAAGCTGCACGGCGCCGAAATAGGTCTTTTTAAAATTGCCGGAGGCTACCACCCAGTTAAACAGCCTGAAGTTACCGTCAGGGGACGGGAGTATATGCATTCTCTCTTGCAGCCTGGTAAAAGGATATAAATAGGAGTTTTCAAGGGACAGCACCTGCTTCAGCCTGGAGATAAAAGCATAGTTGTAGTCCATCCTTTCATCCAGGACAATAGCGCCCCTCAGGGAATCCACCAGTACCGCCAGGCTGTCCTCATGTTTCCGGAACAGCTCTGTCTCAGCAGCAGACAATTTCTGGGCATAGCTCCTGCTGCCGCCTAACAGCAACAGGCCAACCATAAAGCATGCGCCCACAAAATTCACATATCTCATATGTCAGACTTTTAAAATGATGGTATAAAGTTAAAAAATATAGCGCATATTACATTCAGTTGACACCGATAATCGCAGCTACGGACTTTTGCGCAAGAGGGTGATAGTTATTCCTGTAGCTGTCAAAGTATTGAGCAGCCCTGGATTTGTAGACGTCGCTTTTATACAGCGCTTCGTAAACGGGCTCCAGAAATTTCATCCTGCCCGTGTGCGCCAGGAATTTTTCCATAGGGGGAAACGCCGCCTCATACCGGGCGCCGATAGCCACTGTAAACCAGGCCGTCGCTATTTCCGCATTGGAGCTGCCGGAAAAGCCGAATGCGGCATCCAGGGCTTTCAGGTCCTTTATGTCCGGTTTGCTGTCCTTCAGCCCCCGCAGGAAATACAGCCATTCATGCGTGGACCATTGACCCGTATTATCCCCGGACAGGGTGTCCCCGGAAAGGAAGCCATCCAGTACCCTGTCCACCTTCCGGAACCGGGGGTTCTCCACCTGCGGGCAGTTCTCCGGCAATCCTGTTTTATATATCCAGGTATCGAACGCGATGTCCTGCCGCAATTTCGGAAAGCGGGCAAAGAGCGTATTTTCCATATACCTGACGAAGCCGTCCGTGTTCACAGACTGGAACCGGTGTGCCTTAAAGTACCCGCCGATAAACGAATCCAGCGCGTTCCGGCCTATTGTCTGCTCCATAAGCAGCAGCAGGGCCGCGCCCTTTTCATAGGCGATATCGGAAAGTCCGAGGTCGGGATCCTGGCCCCTCAGGTCCAGCTTCAGCCGGGTGTACGGCCGCTTATCTTCCCCGTAGTGCTGAATAGTGGATTTAAGGTCCTGCAACCCGAGGTCCCATAACATCGCCGCATATTCTTTCCCTTCCAGCGCTTCCATAATGCGCCGCTCAAAATAAACGGTAAAGCTTTCATTCAGCCAGAAGTCGTTCCAGGTGGCATTGGTGACCAGGTTGCCGCTCCAGCTATGCGCCAGCTCGTGGGCAATGAGGTTTACCAGGGATTTATCTCCCGTCAGGATAGTGGGTGTGGCAAAAGTAAGGCGCGGGTTTTCCATACCGCCGAAAGGAAAGCCGCTTGGCAGGAACAGGACGTCATATCTTCCCCAGTCATAAGGCCCGTACAACGCCTCGGCGGCCGCCATCATCCGGTCCAGCCCGCTCAGCTCCGCCGCGCTTCTTTTCAGCATCACCGGCTCCGCATAGACACCCATTTGGTCGTTCAGGGGCTGGAAAGCCAGGTCCCCAACCGCCAGCGCCACCAGGTAAGAAGGCACCGGCTGCTTCATAGTAAAATGATACAGCCCTTCCTTATTTTTTTCCCGGGGATTCTCCGCGCTCATCAGGGCCATCAGCTCCGGCGGGGTGTGGATAACGGCGGTGTAGGTGAACCGGACGCCCGGCCCGTCCTGGCAGGGTATCCAGCTACGCGTGTATATGGATTCTCCCTGGGTGTACAGGAAAGGCTGCCGCTTCCCGGATGTCTGCCCCGCTTCCAGCCATTGCAGCGCCGTGGCGTCCGGCGCCGTCTTATAGTATATGGTCACTTTCCTTGTTTCCGGCTTCACTTTGACCGTAAGGGGAGCACCCAGTATCTTATCTGCCTTTCCCGTGCTGTAGAGGGCTTTACTGCCGTCATCAAGGATCACGGAGTCGATCTCCAGGCTGTAGGTATCGAATATGACCTCCGTGGCTTTGGGATTATTCCGCTTCAGCGCCCACTGCGCGCTGCCCGCAAGTATCTTATTCTTAAAATCGACTGACAGCTCAAGGTCCAGGTGCGTCACCCCAATGCTGGTATAGTCGGAGTAGGTATGGGGGTCGGAATGCTCTTCCACCAGCGCGATCTGCTCCACCTGCTCCTGCACCGTCTGGCAGGCGCTTAAGCAGCACAGCATCATTAAGGCAATGCCTGTTACCTGTTGTAGTTTCCTCATGATATGCTATTTGAACCAACTGCTGTACAATACATAATTATTGGCGATCCTGTCTATTTCCCCGCTGATGAGCTCCGGCCCGATATCCTTCACTTTTCTGGCTGGCACTCCGGCAAAGATGCAGCCCGAAGGCACCGCCGTACCTTCCAGCACCACGGCTCCCGCAGCGATGATCGTATTGCTTCCTATGACCACATCATCCATAACGATCGCGCCCATACCCACCAGCACATTATCCGATATGACACAGCCGTGCACAATGGCATTGTGCCCGATAGAGACATTATCGCCTATCACCACCCTTGTCTTCTGGTAGGTGGCATGAATACAGGCGCCGTCCTGGATATTCACCTTGTTGCCTATCCTGATGCTGTTCACATCCCCCCTGACCACGGCATTGAACCACACGCTGCATTCCGTGCCCATTTCCACATCTCCCACTATGGTAGCATTGGGAGCGATGAAGCAGCTTTCCGGGATATCCGGCATTACTCCGTTAACTGGTAAGATCACTGGCATAATATTAAGTTTAAATATAATTTATACAATGCTTAGAATGGTTCAAATTTACTGTTTTTCCGCGCAAAGATTTTTATAAAATAATTTAGACAAACAAATTGTTTTAGGCTGATAAAATACAATAAATTTGCATTCGGATCGGTTCATTCAGGCATACAGGTTGTCCATCTTTACGGCAAAAGAGTGTCATAAAATAATCATTTTAATTACTTTTTCATTGTAAATAATGTTTATATATTTGTAACTCCTGACATATTCCGTCACGCAACTTAATTCATTAACAACAAGCAACTTATTTATATCCAACCACAATGGGTTTATTTAATTTTTTAACACAGGAGATAGCAATAGATCTGGGAACAGCCAATACGCTGATCATTCACAACGACCAGGTAGTAGTGGACGAGCCTTCTATAGTAGCCAAAGACCGGACAACCAACAAGATCATAGCTGTAGGCAAAAAGGCTATGATGATGCACGAAAAGACCCACGATAATCTCAAGACCATCCGGCCCCTGAAAGACGGTGTGATCGCGGATTTTGACGCGGCGGAGGGTATGCTGAGAGAAATGATAAAAATGGTATATCCCAAAAAGCCATTGTTCCCGCCAAGCTGGAAAATGGTGATCTGCATCCCGTCCAGCATAACGGAGGTGGAGAAGCGTGCGGTAAGGGACAGCGCCGAACAGGCGGGCGCCAAGGAGGTATATATGATACATGAGCCCATGGCCGCTGCCCTGGGTATAGGCATTGATGTGGAAGAGCCTACCGGCAATATGATCATAGATATAGGCGGTGGTACCACGGGTATCTCCGTCATTTCCCTCGGAGGTATCGTATGCGACCAGAGCGTACGTATCGCGGGGGATGAATTCACACAGGATATCATCGAAGCTATGCGGAAGTATCACAGCCTGAACATCGGGGAGCGTACCGCAGAGCAGATAAAGATACACGTAGGCGCCGCGATCAAGGACCTTGAGAATCCCCCGGATGATATTTTCGTGAACGGAAGGGACCTTGTTACCGGTATTCCCAAGCAGATCCAGGTATCTTATGAAGAGATCGCCGAAGCCCTGGACAAATCCATCTTTAAAATAGAAGAGGCTATCCTGAAAGCCCTGGAAAAGACCAAGCCGGAACTGGCAGCCGACATCTACAGGAGAGGCCTGTACCTCACAGGCGGTGGCGCCTTGCTGAGAGGACTGGACAGGAGGATCGCTCAAAAGATACAACTGCCGGTACATATTGCAGAAGACCCGCTAAGGGCCGTAGTGAGAGGAACAGGCATGTCGCTGAAAAACATCAATCGTTTTTCATTCCTGATGAAATAATCTGAAAACCAGGGAGCATATGGTACTAAGCAATATTAGTACCATATGTTTTCTTATAAAATAAGTCATACAGCCATTACCCGTGCGTACACTATTTTTACTTATACGGCGTTTTAGGAACCTGCTGTTATTTCTGCTTCTGGAAGTAATAGCCATTGTGCTTATTGTACAAAAAAAGAGTATTCAGGGAACGGATATCTTAAGCTCATCCAATGCCGTTGCCGGCTATCTCTATAAGAAGAAAAGCGATATCACCTATTACTTCGGGCTCAAGGGTGTCAATGAGGCGCTGGTGGAAGAGAACAGCCGCCTGAGGAACGAGATCGCGTTGCTCACGGGCGTGGACACCTACCAGACCGTCCAGGCGCTTTTGCCGGTCTATAAAACGGATTCCGTCAAGGTGGTAGATACCGTCGCCACATTACAGAGCGAGGACGGCAATGTGCAGTACAAATATATAGGAGAGAAAAAAGTGCTCCGGTACAACCAGTTCGAGTACCTGCCCGCCGTGGTCATCAACAGCTCCATTACCAATCCCAACATTAATTATATTACCATCAACAAAGGTGAAAAGCAGGGCGTCAGGAAAGGCATGCCCGTGGTTTCCACCAATGGTATCGTAGGACGGGTGGCCAATACCACCGGTAATTACGCCACCGTTGTATCGGTCATCTCCTCCGGCGGAGGCGATAAAGGCAACAATCTCCTGAAGATCGGCGTGGAGATCAACGGCTCTGACGAGATCGCCGAATGGAAAACCGGCAGCCCGAATTATATGCTGGTGAAAGACATTAGCATGAGCTCTGTGGTAAGAGCGGGCGATCCCGTAACTACCAGCAGCGTTTCTTCCCTATATCCGGGACATATCCCGGTGGGCAACGTGGTCCGCGTGGATACCGTGGCTACCAATAATACCAAAACCGCTACTGTAAAGCTGAGCACCAACTTCAGGACATTACGGACGGTTTACGTGGTCATGAACGATTATGAAAAAGAAAGAAAAGAACTGGAATCCACAAAAGAGCAATAGGAGATGAGCATATATTTACGGAACATATTACGATTTATAACCATCATGTTCATTCAGGTATTCCTCCTGAATGACATACATCTGCAATGGCTCAGCAGCTCCTGGGGACTGCCGCCCTACAGTCCTTTTCTCTACCCGCTGATCATCCTGCTGCTGCCCCTGTCCACTCCCACCTGGGCTATGCTGCTGCTCAGCTTCGGTACGGGACTCACGGTAGATATATTTATGGATACGGGAGGGCTGCATACGGCCGTATGCCTGTTCATCGCGGTAGTGAGGAACAGTGTGCTGACAGCGCTGCTGCCCCAGCGTTTGTCCGATTATCCCAACCTGTCTCCCGGCGTCAGGAATATGGGCTGGATACCTTTTCTTACCTATGCCGCCGTGCTGATCCTGGTACACCACATCTGCTATTACCTGATCGAGATATGGAGCTTCCGCAGCTTCGGATACCTGCTGCTGAAAACCTTCATTTCTTTCATTACAAGCATGGTGCTGGTCATCCTGTACACCTTGCTGTTCTCCCAATTCAGCGGGGGCAGCAATACCCTCACGGAATAGCGTTTCGATCATAAACCTGCAAATGAAATCTTATACTGGCTATTGTTGCAACACACCGGCAACGGGAGCAGCAGGAATTTCAGTGTACTTCATTTAAAAAGATAATCTTCCTATCTACAGATAGATTATAAGCTATAAATTTATAAGAGATTCCTCACATCCGTTCGGAATGACCAACACGCTACAGAGTCTTGACAGCATAAGCGATCCCACACACCCGTTCGGAGTGACCAGCACCCTTAGTTCCCTTACAGCTAAAACGGTATATGGGCTGCAAAGAGGACACTTTTCAACAAAACGACACTGCAATGACAGTCGTATTATATAAGCAGATGATCCCTTAAGATAGAGCGGCTGTTCCCGAATCGGAACAGCCGCTTTATTTTGAACGTTAACCCTCAGGCAACCCTTTCCACCGTTTGATAATGGCAGTATATAAAAACATAAACACTATGGTTACCGCTACGATGATCGCGGCCACCGTTACAGGAGCAAGCCGGTTAAGCAAGGTGTACTGTAGATGCACATACAGGTCCTGGGACTCTCCATATACCCTCCTCACGGCGATCTCCTGGTGGGTATTGATAAGCAGCATCACCAGCCAGACAAAGTACGGGAACCCTAAAACAGTAATGCTCAGCGCAATGCCCGAAATGATCTTCCTGGAAGAGCGCAAAAAAAGCAAAGGCAGCAGCGCAATACCGGCATATACAACAGCAATGATATAGAGGCTGACAAGTATTCCCTTCCCCTTGTCATCTGAATAATCATAATACAGGTTATGAATCTGGAAAATAAGCAGCCCGACCAGGATACTGATAAGAATCATGCTGATAACGGTAAACAGGAGCGTTTTCAGGCCGGTCACCCGGTAGACCAGCAATAAAGAAGCCAGTCCCATAGCTACACAGAAGAATACGGTCAGGACATCCTTTACATAAGACCATCCCGAGAACGAACGGATATTATCCAGGGTATAGAATGCCTTGGAGGTTTCCAGGAGATAAGAAGTGTAACGGGATGAGTAATTTTCATCTGCCGAATACGGACGTTCATAGATAAAACTGTCCACCCTGAACAGGGGCGGGTTGTACACCAGCCTGAACCAGTTGTCCGCATCCAGGTTCGTAGCGATATGGTACTTCTTGAAGATGGCCAGCGTACCGGTGAGCAATGCTTTTATCTCCACGGGATCATTGCGCTGCAGCAGCTCATATACATATTTATTATAGGCAGACTCCTGTGTCCTGAAAGCTTTTGCCAGGGAAGTGGCAGGTCTCGTGTCCGGCTCCCGGGAAGCATATCCGTTATCATAATCAGCCTCATTGTCATAGTAGCGGTAATACCATTTATAGTCAGCGTCTGCACCTGAATAGTTATAAAGAGAATAGTAAGGGTCCGTGGTCCCACTTAAGTCCACAAATTTATCCGCGTAAAAGACACGGATAGAATCCGTACCGAAAATGACCCTTGTGATCTCTTTCTTATCGAAATAGGGGAAGTGCTCATCGTATTGCCGGCTGACAAAAGTATCGTAGAGAAAATCCTGGTACATGTAGGTATAGAACTGGGTAGCATTATGCTCATACCGTATGACAGGATAACGCTCATCTATCTCAGAGGCACCCACAGCAACCAGGGTATCAAAAGGTGCAGGATATACCCTGTTCGAAATGAAATAATCCGAAGGCTTCTCCAAGAAAAAGACACGGCTTCCGGAAAGGCGCGCAGTTTCTTCCTTTACAACTGTCTTGTCAAACCGGGTATTGAGAAAGATCTTGTATCCCGTAACATAGGAAACGGGGAAGGATATGCACAGGAAAAGTATGATCACATACTGTGCAAAGGCGGCAAATATATTCCTGCCGTTCTGGGGATAAAAGGATTTCAGCGCGTTGTTCTTGAACAGGTACATCATCCAGACCACCAGCAATACTACGGAGATCATAAGGGATACCACGAACTGCACACCGTCAAACATAATAGCGTAGTCTCCATATATTTCCTCGTGCAGCAGGGTAATATCGGAAAAATGACTGTAGCCCCACAGCAGGTACAGGATATGGATAACAATGGCAGTAACGCCCATCCAGACCAGCCTGGTATTCCAGGTCACCGGGCAGCGTTCCAGTAAATATTGATTTATTTTTCGGATAAGTGTGAACATAAAAGCAACGATTGCGGATTAGGAAATCAAACCATGAAAAATCTCCTGGTGGACGAGGAAATATTGCGGATGTAAGTAATCTCAATGCCCGACATCCCGAGCACAGACAAGACCCCGGAAAAAGTGGCATCCCCCCCGAAAGTAAGGATATAGACACCACCGTTAAAGGAGATCTTCTCCGGAACCAGGTCTGCAAGCGCCGCCTGCAGGGCCTCGCGGGATGCGGCCGTATCCAGCTCTACGATCAGCGCGTTAGCTTCTGGATCACCGGTATGCGGGCCGTTATCCCTGTACTGCCCGTTCTTAAGGAAGATCACCTTGTCCGATACCTTTTCCACCTCATATAGCTGCTGGGAGCTCAGCATCAGCGCGATCGGGTTGCGCGGGGACATACAGATATTCTTAAGGTCTTCCAATATTACCTGCTGGGATAAAACGTCCAGGTTGGCCAGCGGCTCATCCAGCAGCAGTATCTCAGGGGCTCTCAGCAAGGTACGCGCCAGCTCGAAGCGCATCTTATAGCCGGAAGACAATTCGCTCCACTGCAGGTCTTTATATTTCCAGAGACCCAGCCGAGCCACCATCAGCAGCATACGCGGCTCTATTTCAGCAGCAGGTGTGCCATAGCTGGCCAGTACGAATTTAAGGTTGTCCATAAGGCTGCCATGCCACTTCTGTGTCCGCTGGGGAATATAGATAATACGTGTCCTGAGGTCATAATCTCCCCTGGCCCTTGCCTGCTCAAAATGGTAGGCTACAGACCCCGAATCACAGGACAGCTCTTTTGCGAGTATGCGCAGCAACGTGGTCTTACCATTGCCGTTCTCCCCTACCAGGCCATATACCTGGCCTTTCCTGAGCTCAAGGGAAACAGGCCCGAGCGCAAACTTACCATACCCGTAGCTCTTGGTAATAGCGCTGACCGTAAGTACGGGCCCAGTTGAGGATACCTCCGCGATATTGTATTGCCTGATATCAGACAGTAGCCGCTGTCCCCATTCCTTCACCTGCTCCGGTCCCGGCGCCTGCCGGTGAATGGCTTCCGTAAATTCGATACCTTTTCTATACATGGCCATGTCCCGGGTATCGGCTACAGCGTCCAGGACACGCCTCGAAAACAGGTCCAGGTCGTTGTTCTCCAGCATTTTTTCCAGTGCTGTGAGCAATGCTGCTGTTGTATTCATATATAATCGTTGCTTCTGAAAAAAGTTATATGTGCCTGCCGCTACCGGGGCCGCACATCAGAATATCACTGCTCCTCCTGGCGTTCCACCGCATCTTCGGCGGTACGCAGTTGCTGCTCGCATTGCTGTACCAGGGACCTAGCTTCCGCTATCTTCTGTGCCATATCCTTTAACGCAACATTGTCGCTTTCTATTTCATTTACCAGGCGAAGCAGCTCCTGGTAAGCGTCATCAAATTCAAATTGCTCTGTCATAATGTTTCAATATTTTTAATGATGGCCTTTATCATATGCTGCCTGGTCTGGATATCAATAGTATCATGGACCCGGAGAGCCGTTATATCCTCCACGATCTCTCCTTCCTGCCGTAACAGCGCATAGCCTTTATTTAAGACCTTCTGGGGATGGAGCTGCTCCAGTGTCCTGTCAATATATTTCAGTTGCTCCTTAAGGCCGCTTATCTTACGGTGAACGGCCAGGAGCAGCCGCTGGTACAGCTGCTCCACCTTATCTTCAAACCGCATATTGTGCTCAATAAAGTAGCTGGCTACCTTGGTAGGCGTTTTAAGCTGCCGGCCCATCATATCCGCAATGCTGGTATTCCGGTCATGCCCTATGCCCGTAAATACAGGAACCGGGCAGGCGGCGATAACCTCGCATACATCGTAATGGTCAAAAGGCTTAAAGTCTGTATTGGACCCGCCCCCGCGTACTATAGCAAGAGCATCATAACGGCCGGGATGGTCCGCTACGGCACCTATGGCTTTCAATAGCTGTGCCGAGGCCGCATCGCCCTGCACCTGGGTTTCCAGTATCTCCAGCCTGAAAGCATAGCCATAGCTGTTCCGGGTGATCTCCTTTATAAAATCCCGCAGCCCGTCGGAATCGGGTGGCGCTATGACCGCTATGCTTTTAATAACGGAAGGCAGCTGCAGCGCCTGGTTAACGGTCACCAGCTCCCCGTCCCTGGTACTGACGAAGCTGCTTTCAGCTATCAGCCGCTCTATGGTCCGCTGACGCTCCAGCTCCAGGTTGCCGATAGTATGCGCGGTATCAATATCCAGGATTTCAAGGCTCAGTCCAAATCTCGGGTGGTATTTTACCATTACATCACAGATCACCTCCAACCCGTCAGTGAACTTCCGGCCGGTCTGCTGCTCAAACCTGGCGATGCTTCCATACCCGGTGCTCCAGAAGACGGCCTTCAGCTCCGTTTGAATAGTATCGCCCTGCTTTTCCAGCAATTTCAGGAAGCACCATTTCTTCTGCGGATATTTCTTGACATCAGTGATCTCTCCCTTTACTGTCAGCACCTGCCGGTCAAAGTAAACATCAATAGCATCTGCTATGGCTGCCGTGACAGCGCTTAATGGTAAAATATGCTTTTGCATGAAACAAATATAAGCCAATTGCTCCATATCTGTTGTGCCAGAACGGTATTCAGCCCACTGTAAAGAAAATCAATGTGAGGGGTAGCTGTAAAAGCTGCTGCTGTACCGTGCAGCCGGGAGCTTATGACCGGGAAGATCGCATGGCGGGTACCTTCTTCACCGTATCATCCTGCAGCAGTCGCCGGTATTCGTCAGAGGCGCTGTCTACCAGCTTCACACGGCCCTGCGCATTAGAGTAGATCCCCCAGCCGTAGGTCTTAGCAAGCGGGGACGTACGCATACAGGGCTGTCCTTTCGAGAAAAAGCGGGACCTTTCTTCTTTACGCTCACCTGTGGGGATATCATTCCTGTCCGCATATACGTCAAACAATACATCATCTGAAGTATAGGCAAAGGGATGTCCGGCTATCTGCTCATACTGGTATCCGGCGATGGTCTTTTTACCCGGCTTGTCCACAGGTATGGTACCTTGCAGGTATTTACAGTCTTCAGATACGGTGATGAGGGTGTTGAAATAATTGGTGGTATGCTGCTTCATATATCCGGCTGTTTATGGGGTCTTCAGGATATCCTTTCTTATCCTGCTGAGGGAGGTATCCGTTACGCCCAGGTAGGAAGCGATATATTTCAGGGGAGCCTGCTGGATGATCATCGGCTTCTGCTCCAGGAGCAGGCTGTACCGGTGCTGGGCGGACTGGGTGATCATATTGAGCATCCGGTCTTTCTGCAGCGTCAGGGCGAATGTCATCCACATCCTTCCCCACTCCGCAAATGCCGGTATCCCGACAAATGCCGCCTGGAAGTCCTCGAAATTGATCTCCCACAGCTCACAGTCCGTCAATGCCTGGAATGTCTCCTGCGTCGGCTCCTGCTTGAAAACGGAAGCCACCTCTATCACCACCTCGCCGGCCGTATAGAATTCCGTTGTGATCTCGTTGCCGTCCGTATCGATCACAAAGGAGCGGATCAGCCCTGCTTCCAGGATCCAGTATGATTTGCTGATCTGACCCTGCTTCAGGATATGATCCCCCTTCCTGACGGTCCGTTTTTTGTGGTGGCGGATGATCTCTTCAATGTCCGTCTCCTTTAATCCCGGGTATTGATAAACATGGTATAAAATATCTGACATAGCGGTGCTCCTGTGATTTTATGCAGAGCGCAGGCAGCCGGCCGGGAAAACCTGTACAACGCGACCCGGTTTTGCTGACCCAAGCGTTAAGCTTACAAATTTTGCAAAAAATAATAATACATTATACACAAATGGCGTGAAACTTTTCAAAAATCTCACGCCATTCGCATAGTAGTTATCTTATAAGATGTATCTGCCCTCTCTTGATATGCTCCGTGCCGTCACTGCAGATATACACCAGGTAGTAATGGTAAACGCCCATATCCGCGGCTTTGCTCCTGAATGTTCCGTCCCACTTGTCATGCTGGCTGGCAGCAGAGAATACCATCTCTCCATACCTGTTGTAGATAGCGAATTTCTGAACGGTCTGCAGGTTAGATGCCAGCAGCTGCAGCTCATCATTCAGCCCGTCACCGTTAGGTGAGAAGGCATTGGGCACCAACAGGTCACAGCAGACCTCCGTATCAATAAACAGCGAATCCTGCCATTCACAGCCAAAACTATTGGCGGCAATTGCATATACATAGCCCGATTTATGGATAAACGCGGACTTATAGCCGGGCATTTCATCCCTGAGGTCGGCAGGGAAATAGATAGACGGCCCGAACGTATATTTCACATCATCGCTCCATGGCACGCTGAGAAAGACCGTATCGTTCTCACAAATGGCAACGGTGCTGGATTTCAGCGTGAATTCAGGGAATTCGGATACATAGAAGCTGTCCCGAAGCATTTCAGACAGGCAGCCGCTGCCGCCGTCCACATAGAGCGTGAAGTAGTGCCAGCCCGGATCAAACACCTGCAGGGTAAGCTGTTCCGCAGCGGTCATATTATCCCCGTTATAGGTCCAGTGGTATACGGCATCATTCGTATAGACGGATGTTACCTTCAGGTTGATTTCGTCCCCGGCACAATAATATTCCTTATGGCTCACCGCAGGCTTCTCCCAGGCCTTATTGACCCTTATATCCTTATACACGGTATCACCGATACACCCGTTGTTATCCACATATACGCTGATCCTTTTCATACCATCAAACGACCAGCTCACCCTGTAGTCCGGGTGACGGTCTGATACAGACGATGCGCCATTCCAGCTCCAGCGGTACACCGCACCATTTGCGGTCTGCCCTGTATAGATCACCAGCAGCGTATCTGAAGTACAGATCACACTGTCAGGCAGGACCATAAAGTCAGGCGCCAGCTTTTCTGATACAAAAACCACGACAGAGTCTTTATAGCTTTCACATCCATTGCTATTCTGTGTTACATAAAATACGGTCCTGCCGGGCACGCCTGTATTAGGCACAGGAGCTGCGGCTACGCCTGTTCCGCTCAGGGAGGTGTACCACAGGATATTGGTACCTGTTGCGGAGACGGGCACCGGCGTTGCACCGACACAATATCTTACCGGCGATGTTACCACCGGCCTCGGTGATCTCGGGTTCACGGTGAGGCTCAGCACCTTTACGGAGTCGCAGCCGGCGGCTGTGACATACGGAACCGTATAGATGCCGTTGTTCAGGTACCAGCGGCCCTGGAAGCTGAACGAATCGCCCGAACAGATAGCCGTAAAGGTGGTATCACGGTAAGCGGGCAATACGGTAAGGTCCAGGATGATGAGCGAGTCACAATTGAACCTGTTGGTCAGCATGTGATTATAGGTCCCTCCTGCGGTAAGGTTGGTGCCGAAGAAATTGTAAGGCAGCAGGTCGGAGCATACGCTTTCCGTCAGCCTGGTCGTATCGGCAGGATTGACCGTAAGGTTCAGCGTAGTGGTGCTGTCACAACCATACCGGTCTGCCATGGTATAGGTAGCGACGCCGTTACCCCCCGACGTTACCGGGATGCCGTTCCAGGAATAAGGCAACTGGCCGGCGCAGATGGTAATGGCCGCAACGGCAGTATTCTGCGGTCTTACGAACAGGTGGGTGGTGATCACGGAATCACAACTGCTGAAGCCGGAAAGCGTATCATAATATATGCCGGGATTGCTCACCACCCTGCTGGAAGGCAGCGTATAGGTGGCACCGTAGCAAATAGTGTCGTATTGTGTCCGTGTCAGGTAAGGACTGATGGTAAGACGCAGGGTCACCAGCGAGTCACAGCCCAGGGATGAGCTGAAAGAGTGGTTATAAAAGCCTGCCGCCGTATGGCTCACCCCGTTGAACAGGAAAGAGTCCCCGTTACAGATGCTTACGGGCAGGGTATCGTTATAGGAAGGGTGAACGGTCAGGGTCAGCCGTATGATGGAGTCGCAACCCAGCCTGTTGGTCAGCGTATGGCTGTATATGCCCGCCGAGTTTATATTATTGCCATAGAATACATAGGGCAGGGCGGAAGCGCAGGTAGTATCGAAAACAGGAGTGGTATCCACCTGTTTGGCATAAAGGCTCAGCACCACCACGCTGTCACACCCGAACCGGTTAAGGGCCGTAAAGGACGCGACATTGACCCCAAAGCTGTTTACGGATATGCTATTCCAGGAAAAAGGAAGCGCGTTGGCACAGGCCGAATCCGACACGAATACGCTGTCTCTCCTGTCCAGCACCCTGAAGCTGTCCGTAACGGAACAGTACCCGTCCGAAATATCCGCCGTATACCACCCTGCCTGGCTGGTCCGGATGGCTGCGGTAGTGTCCGTGGTATTCCACAGGTAGGTATAGGTGCCTCCCAGCCTTGTGGCATCGAGCGTAACGGTATCCTGCACCCCGCAGATATTGTAGGTTTCAGGCGGGTCAGGGACCAGGGCGGTCTTAAAGATGCGTACGGTATCCGTATAGGTACAGCCGTTATAGGTGACCGCCACAAAATAGGTCTGAAGACCCGGCGCGCCCACCCTGATGGACTGGCCGGTGGCGCTGGTGCTCCATAAATAGGTGGCACCCGGGAAGAAGACATTCAGGGTGATGCTGTCCTGTGTATTACAGATCATCGTATCGGGCCCCAGGTTCACGTCCGGTCTTGCCGGTATGGTTATGTTCCGGAAGGCAAAGGCGGTATCATTGCAATCCGTATTGATCAGCCGTAATGTAATGGTATAGGAAGAGTCCACCGGTAATGCCGGGTACCTGTAGGCAGGATTGATAGCCGTGGAAGTGCCTGAGCCGTCACCAAAATCCCAGAAATATCGTATGGAAGAGCCGTAGGTGCTGTAATTGGTAATGAATACGGAGTCACAATCCTGGCTCACGGTAAAGTTGGCGTTGAGCAGGCAGGGGCTCACCGGCGCGCAGGTATCAACGTGATTGCTGGCATTCAGGTTCAGGGTAACGGTACCGGTGGTAAGCGTGTTGCCATAGGCATATACCGGCGTAAAGACCTGGATATAATAGTCCGTATTCGGCATAACGCAGAAATAAGTATTCTGGGTCTGGATATCCTGCACGCAGCTCTGCTCTATCATAGCGTTACATCCGCCTGTCATCATCCTGTAAAAGATCTGGTTGGCATTGGCGTTCAGATTCTCCGTAAGGGAAACCCGTATGTCAAAGGTATCAAGGCTCTGGATATTGATCTTATACCATGAAGTCTTGTAGTCGCTTGTGATACCGTTAGGAGGACAGGTAAGCGTGGATGCAAATTCCCCGTAGTCCGTTCCTATAGTGTGGCAGTCCACCGAAACGGTAGCGGACGCGTTGCCGGCGCCCAGCACATTGACAGGTACGGCATTGTAGCAGAAATCGCCGGTCAGGGTATCGAAAACGATCTCCGGCGTGACAAACTCGCCGGTCCTGTTACATCCCGTCAGCAGCAGGTAATACGTACCGCCCTGGATACAGGTCCGGCGGTAATTGGCGATATCCTGCAGCGGCACTTCGCTCAGGCCTGTGGCAGTAGAATCGTTGGGCACCATCTCCCTGAAAAGCAGGAAGTCGCTGGCATTATAGGCATAGGACGTCCCGTTGATATTCAGGCGGATCTTCACATCTCCCGAAGTATTGGCAGGAACGGCGAACCTGTACCATAATGTTTTCTGCGCACAGGCGGCAAGCGGAACAGGATAGCTGGCATTACGGGTCGCGCACTGGTAGGAAGCCGTATTGCCGTTATTGCTCCCGATATTGAGCGTGCCGATATTGCCCGCCGTAATATAAAAGTCATTGGCATTGCCAAAGGAGGCATTGGCGGTGTCCAGCTTCACCGCTACATCTATCTGGTAGTTAAGATTGGGGGTGAACTGTAAAGAGTTGTCATTCCTGTTATTGGCCAGGATGTAATACCTTTCCCTGCCGTTAAGCTCACAGTCGGTGACCGTAAAGGTGTACTCGTTCACAAAGCTGCCGCAGGCAGTATTCAGGTTGGTACCTCTCAGGGTAAGCCCCTGTGCAAAGGAGGAGTCCACCAGGCCGCCGACCACCACCTGCTGGAACGTGAGGTTACCGTCCACGTCCGATTTATAAATGGCAAAGGGCACCTGCTGGGTCTTGTTTGGGGTTTTGGAATCTATCTTTACCGTGTACTTACCGGGCCTGTCCACCACGAAAGTGTACCACAGGTTCCTCCTTACGGTATAGGAGCCCGAAGAGGTGCCATACAGCACCTTATTGGTATTGGGCAGGGTATATACGGCATTGTTCACATTGGTCAGGCAGGCCGCATCCGCGGGATCGGAAGTATAGGCTCCCGTGGTGCAGAAGAAGAAGTCACTGCTGGCCGCCCTGCCGGGATGCTGGGGATTGATGTCCCCTGTCCTGCCAGACTGGTAGGTATTGTTAGGCTGTATGACGTCAAAGTCATAGGCGTTCCTGGCAAAGTCAAAGCGGGAGATACCCACCTTATCTATGCTTATTTTAGGCGTCAGTTCCAGGCAGCCGTTGTTGGCATAAATGACCAGCGTATAGGTGCCCGGCTGCATGCGGCATATCTCCAGGCGCTGGTTGGTGCGTACGCAGGCCGATACCGGCGTGGCATTGATGAACGCTATGGAATCCTGCCTGATATTGCCGGCATATACCTTGGTATAGTAGGGTTCATTCACAAGGACATTCACATAGCTTTCCTGTGTAATGCGGAATACATAATAAGCTACCTTGGAGTAAGACTGGCCCCCGCAGTTCCCGGTATATACGAACGGGGTATCCGCCGTACAGTTGAAGTATTCGGTGGGCAGCGTGTACTCGGCAGCGGTATTGGGATAGGCGCCCGTATCGGCGGCCTGGTTCCAGGTGATCAGGAAAGGATTGCCGGTCAGGGAGTCCACAGCAGCCTTATGGGGCCTGTTGAACCTGGGACCCTTACAGTCAAAGGAGATGGTAAGGGTGATATTATTCTGCGTATTGACGTGGTTGGGCGTTATATTATTGATGCCGTAAGAGGCGCCCATACCATAGGACACCACCGTGTACCACCCGGGCGCTATAAACTCACAGGGGAGGGTCTGCCGGTTGGTAAAGCAGGTCCAGACGGACTGCATTGCAGCAGGTCCCTGGGTAGAGATACGGCCTTTGAAAAAGCTGAGCTGGTGGGCGCTGTTGGAAGATTGTATCCTTAAGAAGATCGAATCACTGACATAAAACTCCCGGTATATGGCTTTGGTATAGCCGCCGCAGGGAGCGATGCCCCCAATGGTGATCGCGTTATTGCTGCAGGTAAAGGTATCGGGAGTAGCGGTTACATTACCCCCGGACGGACCCACCAGGCTCACCACATCACCCATATTATTGGGCGCATTCCAATTGCCGAAAGCAGAGACCGGCTTTTTAAAGGAGAACCGGGGCTGGGATGATGTGCCGGTAAGCGTATCATTACCATATTCCACAAAAGTGTATTGCCCGGGCAGCAGGCAGCCGCTAAAGGTATTGGTCTGGGTAATGCAGGACGCTACCGAAGTAAGTCCATTGATCCGCTGCGGGTAGTTCCACACATTCTGCGCGGTAGCGAGGCTGTTGGCGTTGCCCTGGAATAATTCATAGGAGAAGAAGCGCTGCTGGCCGTTGACATTCACACTGACCGGCAGGTCGCTGACCGTCAGTGTACCGCTGTCATTCAGCACCAGCTGGCGGTATTTCGCTTTATTATATTGTGTCGTGGTATTGCAGGCCGTATTATTGGGCAATACGGTACGTGTGCAGCCAAAAGTATCTCTTATGGATGTTAGGGTCGTATTATTAGCGAGCGGCAGCCCATTGTTGATATTGTTGAATGCGCCCGCCTGGTGCAGCCTGAATAGCGACCCCGCGCTGTTAGCCTTGGTAACGGTCAGGGTGAACCCGCGTCCCAGGTTGCCCCTGATGCAGGTAAGCGCCGTGCTGGTCTGTATTTCCGCGTTGGTCACGGTATTCTGCGCCATGCTGCTCAATACCTGTATCGTATAGTTACCCGGGGGTAAGCAGTTCAGTACCTTACCATCCGTAAACTCATCATACAGATTGGCCAGGGTCAGGTTGTTACAGTTACTGGTAAGGCCGGTATTAAATACACGGATCAGCCGGCCGCCGCAGGCAGGCGCAGCGGGCAGCAAAGCAGTCTGGATGGTCACGGTCCCTTCGGTGGTGGTGCTGAAGGTAAAGTAGGAGCTGACATTATAGTTCACACCGCCGTACACTACCCCGCCGGCCGGCTTGGTAGGTCCGCAGGCATTGTTCTGGTGCAGCGCGTTACAGGCAAAGTAGTCTGTTCTTGTCACCGTACCGTTGGCCAGTACGCCGAGTGTATTATTGGCCGTAAGCGAGGTCGTAGCGGGCTGCGGACCCCCGGATGCCTGTGTGCCCCCGGCAAAGATGCCGAGCTTGATATTATGATTGAAAGCGTTGCTGAATATCAGTTGAACGGAATAAGTCGTATTGGGCAGCAGTATGCCGCAGGAAAAGCGCCGGAGCGCAACGGTGGCGCCGTCAGACCGGAAAGTATCGCAGGCGGCTACGGGAATAAGCGCATTGAAGCTGCTGGTACGCGCATCTCCCCTGAACACCCTGTAGCCCACCACCTCGTTGATATTAGGTCCCGTAAAATAGCCCGCGCCCCCGGAGAAGGCGAGATCGATATAATCATTGTAAGCCGCAGTTGTGAAGACGTGCCAGGAAGTCTTGGGACGCCCGGTATTTCCCATTAAGTTATTACAGACGGATTCATCACCCTCCAGCGAATGACAGCCGACAGCATAGCTGACCGCTTTCCGGTGCGTATTCATCACACCGAAATCATAGGCAGCAGCCATATTATCGTAGAGTGCAGTGGTAGCTTCCGTAACCACTTCCAGATAGATCAGCCCGTTCGCCCTGTTTTTGGAAGATACCTGTACAAGATAAGTACCTGAATCCACGCAGGGGTGGAATGTGTTACCGAACGTTTCCAGCGGGATGAGCTTGCTGCTCAGCTGTGATGCGCCCGGCAGGCAGGCGGTGGTATAGTACACCGCAAAGCCCACATCCCCGGCCACGATGGTATTTCCAGCCTGCCTCAGCCTTATGGTCACTTTCCTGTTAGAGGCTATGGTAAATTTATACCAGACGGATTTCTGATTCTGCGCTGCCACGAAGATGGAAGGGGCGAATTCCTCCCCGGCCTGTATAGTGGCGGACGTCAGATCGGAGCTGGAAGAAACAAAGGTTCCCAGACCGAAGCCGTTACCGGAAATCGGGATATCAGATGCATTATTGCAGTTATCATTGGCTGGCTGTGCCCACACGCTTTTTGAAAAAGCTGTCAGAATCACAACTATACATATATAGAAATACCTCATCGTATTAAAAAATTTTATCAACAGATATACTGCAAATTTACTGAAATGACCCCGTAATCATTCCTGCCGCAAAAAAGTTTAATATTTTAATAAAAACCCTGAATGCCTGCCTGTTTAACCTTAAGAGAAAAATATAGTCCAAATAGGTAGACCCAAATGTTATACCTTTATCAGCAAAATCATGGTTCAATGAGAAGTTTACTCTTACTAATAGCCTTCAGTATCCTATCCTGTAATTCCAACGGCCAGCATAATACAGCAGCAAATAGCAAGCCAAAAGCTCAAAAAACGGAAAAATCATATGCCAATAAGTTGGCGAATGCTTATTATAACCCCTCAAAGGCCGACCTGGATTTACTTTCAGAAATATTTAACAAGCTGAGTCCTGAACAAAAAGCGGCCCAGCTTATCATGATAGCGTCCAGTGAAAAGCTGGGCTTCCCCTACGAAACATCCGTCAAGCCCCTGGCTGATAAGGGCATCGCGGCCAATTATATCTTCCTCAAAGGCACCAGCACCGCCTTCAGATCACAGGAGCAATACCTGAACACCAAAACACACGGCGGGCTGCTGCCGGTCAACGCCTGTGACTGCGAAGCTACCTTAATGCATAATAAATTTACGGATCAGCCCAGGATGAGCCCTACCTCCCGCCTGTCTGACAGCACCAGGCTGATCGCATCGCTGGACAGCATCATGCTGGTAATGAAATCCCTGAACATTGATATTAATTTCGCGCCGGTAGCAGATCTCGGCACCAATAAGGCGGTGATCAGCAACCGGGCCTTCAGCACCAACAAGGATTCCCTGATAAGATATAATAATATGTTCATCAACTATTCCCAGGATAATGGCATCGCGGCCACCGTCAAGCATTTTCCCGGCCACGGCGCCGTGGTAGGCGATACGCATAAGGAAAAAGTATGGATAGACGGCGCTATGCAGGAGCTGGAAACGTTCCGGAGCATTATAGCCGCATCTGACCCGCTGCTGGTCATGGTAGGACATATTTCGGTTAAGAACAACCCGGAAGGTTACAATACGCCCAACGGCATACCTGCCAGCATCTCCAGGAATATTGTGACGGACCTGCTCAAAAAGCAGCTCGGATTTAAGGGGATCGTCACCACCGACGCAATGAATATGGGGGCCATCAAAAATATTCCCAATGCCGATTTTGAAGCCGTCAAAGCAGGTGTGGACCTCGTGCTGATGCCCAATGACCCCCAGAAGCTGCATCGCCAGATCGTAGCGGCGCTGCAGGCCAATGACGCGCTCAGCAGGCAGATAGAGGTGTCCGTAAAGAAGATCATCCTGCTGAAGATAGTTACGGGAAGGATCACAGCATCCTGATCCGAGCATTCTGATCCGGCTACACCGCGCCTCAGCCAGGAACCTCGTAAGGCGCTCATCAAACAATAGCGGCTGTCTAAAAAATCAGCAACCCTGTCAATATTTCGACTGAGCTCAATATTGACAGGGTTGTTTGTTGATACACAGCGCACATTTCGACAAGCTCAATGTGACGCCAGAACCTCAATGTGACAAACAAGCATAATGTGATGCTGCAGGCTCCTGTGAACATACAGGAGGCTTTTCAGGCAGCATCGTTGTATTACTTTTTAAAGCTCAATTCATCTACCAGCGCCGCCGGCAGCTCGGGGATATCTCTCCTGGCCAGCAAAAAGGAGGTCAGCTCTGAAAATTCTTTGAATATATAATGGGAATCGGCCGCTTTTTTAAGGTAGTGGGCGCCGCTGCTGCCGCCCGTTCCTACTCTTTTACCGATGGTACGCTGCACCATATGTATATGACGGTAGCGCCACATACCCATCAGCCCGTCTATTTCCAGCAATGTATCCAGCAGTTCAAACGGCAGTTGGAGCCTCGGGTAATCACGGTACAGCACAATGAACAAAGCGTTCCTGCTGGCTTCCTGGCTCAGCTTACGGTCTGCCGGGTAGGCTTCGCTGTTCAGGAACAGGTTATCAAATACCTCTTTCTGGGCCCGTTCTCCTTCCGTAAGCCCCCGGTAGTACACTTCACTGTACAGGCGAAAGAATACCGGGACGTTCCCGTCGGCAGCCGCTGTGCCATAGCCGGTCCAGTAGCTGTCATCCCTGATAAAGGGCATGCGCTCCAGCCAGTTGTTGATAAGCGTAAGCAGCGACTCCTGCTTCTCCACATCTTTCACACGCTCCACATCGGCAGACGTCAGCTGGGAGGTATAATATTCCTTGCCGTACCTGTCCTGGAATTCAAGCCCCAGGGCCGCTTCCAGGGATTTGAACTGTATGCTCTGGAAGCCCGAGGCCGGGCGGAGCAGGTCCCTGAAATCCAGGAAATCCAGTGCGGTCATCGTCTCCAGCACGGAGATCTGCTGCACCAGAATCTCCAGGATGGACACCACTCTTTTCAGTTTATGAACAGCATCGTACATGCTGGCGCCGTTATCATCCACAGCCGTGGACTTGAATATCTCCCTTACCAGGTTGACCTCGTGCAATATCTGCTTAAACCATAGCTCATATGTCTGGTGAATAATGATAAATAACAATTCATCATCCGCCTTAATGCCTTCCTTACCGCTTTCCGTAAGCTGCGCATTCAGTATCTTATCCAATTGCAGGTACTCGCTGTAGTAAACCGGCGCTCTGTCTTTAAAATTCATAATCTGATTATTATGGGTTAATAAATTAGATATGCCCTAAGCGTATCTTTTCTTACGTACAAATCCCCAGATACCACCCAGCAGCAGGATCATTATAACGGGAACGCCGATATTCACCAGCTGCCACCGGGCACGCTCCTGCTTAACCCGCTGGGGATCCAGGATCCGGTTGCTGAATGATTTGTTCCTGGCTTCCAGCAGGTGATGCTCATTGGAAAGATACTCCACGGCATTCAGTAAAAAGCTCTTATTATCATAGCGATAGCCGCCGTAGATATACTGGCCCAGGTCCAGCGGACCCTGGGATACAATATCATTGTAGATCACATCCCCGTCGCTTACCACGATGAGCTTGCCTTTGCCGCCGGAGCCGGTCAGGGGCTGTTGTCCCGATTGCTGTATATAGGCCTGCACCTCAGCCGGCTGCCGGTCCGCATAGTGCGACCTGAAATTGCCTTCCAGCAATACCGCCACCGGGATATGGGAAGCATTGAACTCAGCGATGTTAAATTCTATGACCGCATCAAATAAGGACAGGGATAAAGGCAGGGACAGCTTTTTCGTATAGCGGGAAGTGCTCAATAGTACCGTCTTCTCAATTTCATCATTCTGGTCCAGCACATCAATGCTGCTGACAAAGCGGCCCAGCACACCATCCAGGTTCTTGGTCACGGGATGATCAGCGTTCCCGCTTAATACAGGGAAGTAGATCCAGGGATAGAGCATTGATTCTTCTTTCCTCCCGGATTTTGACAGGGGGATCATCTCGTATTCCGCACCATCGGCCAGCACGTTCGGGTTGATCCTTACACCGTAGTCGAACAGCAGGTCGCTCAGGTTAAGGTCCACGGGCAGCACATTATATTTCCCGTTGCCCTGGCGGAAGCTGTCCAGCGAGCCGGTAGCCTGGTTGAGCAGCATAAATATATTACCGCCCCGCATCAGGTACTGGTCCAGCTTGTATTTTTCCACCTCGCTGAAAGCCTCGTAAGGACTGCTGATGATGAGGGTATTGATCTCCGGGGGAATGTGGCCGGCCATCTTTAAATTCAGCGTATCTATCAGGTAATAATTGGCCAGGTGGCCTATTGCGCTCATATAATTATAGCCCAGGTCTTCGCCGTTACCGGTCAGGAACACTACCGTTTCCCTTTCTTTTTTAGTGACCTGGCTGATGGCGTTCGCGATATTATACTCCAACAGCATCTCCGATTTATTCAGGACGGTCCTGGAAAGCTGGGGGGCATTGGTCTCCTGGATAAAAACAGGAATGGCCGCGCCGGTCTGGACATTTTCCACCAACACCCAGGGAAAGATCATTTTTTGCTGGGTACCCTGCTTACCGGCGTCAATGGTAGCTATTACGCCCTCCATCCCGAAGTCCCTCAGCGTCCGGAGCACCGTGGTGTCGTCTCCGTTGGGGTCAACGGTCACCACGTCTATCTTATGCTTGCTGATCTTTTTAAAGTTCAGCAGGACATCCTGTGTCGATTTTGCCAGCCTCTGGAAAGCCGCCGGAACATTCCTGCCGGTCAGGAAGACCGTGATGTGGACAGGCTGCTCCAGGTTGCTAACCAGGTGCTCTGTAGCCCTGGTTGTGGAATACCGCTTATCGGTGGTGAGGTCTGCCTGAATATGAAAGTTATACGCCAGTATATTGACAAGAATCAATATTACACCCAATATCACCAGATTTCTTGCTGCTCTCTGCCTGGTATTACTTTTTTTCCCGGTTGCCATATATAAGAATCGAACTGAAATGTACTTTTTATTGCTGCCTGAACAGCGTCAGATAATTGCGCTAAGTTATATAATAAACTACTATTTTTTATAAAATCTTCCGGCTTTACCGCCTTAAGCAGGCAACGGGACAACCTGCAGGAAACAACCCCTTATCGCGCTGTAACCGTTTATAAACATTTTTCTGCCTTAAATTTGTAAGCGAACCATCATTCCAATCAAGAACATTATGGAAGATCACAATATATTATTACACCCTTTCCGGACGCCGCTGGAAAGCGTGCCCTTTGAAGATATCCGGCAGGAACAGTTCGAGCCGGCCATTATGGAACTGATCAATACCGCGAAGGCCGAAACAGACGCTATTGTGCAGGACCCGCAGACACCTTCGTTCGCCAATACCATCGAAGCCCTGGAAAAAGCAGGGCACAGGCTGCAACTGGTCTCGGAGATCTTTTTCAACCTGAATTCAGCGGAAACCAACGACTACCTGGAGGAGGCCGCCAGGAGAATATCCCCGGAGCTGGCCGCTTACGGGAATGACATAATGCTGAATAAGGGCCTTTTCGAAAGGGTACGCTATGTGCACGAGCATACCGACAGGTCCGCGCTTACAGGAGAGCAGCAGCGGCTGCTGGACAAGACCTATAAGAGCTTTGTAAGGAACGGCGCCCTGCTGGACGAAGCGGCCCAGGAAAGGCTGCGCAGCATTGACAGGGAGCTGGCCACCCTGGGCGTACGCTTTTCACAGAACGTCCTTGCGGAGACTAACGGGTATATATTGCATCTCACCCGGGAAAAAGACCTGGGCGGCCTGCCCGACCCCGTCATAGCAGCCGCAAGAGCCGCAGCGGAAAAGCGCGGGAAAGAGGGCTGGGTTTTCACTCTGCAGTTCCCGAGCATCACGCCATTCCTGAAATACAGCACGAACCGGGAGCTCCGCGCCGAGATCCATCGCGCTTCGGGCAGCAGGGCGCTTCACGATAATGAGTATAATAATGAACAGATCATAAAGGATATTGTAGCCCTGCGTAAAGAAAGGGCCCGGCTGCTGGGATTTGAGCACCACGCCGATTTTGTATTGCAGGAACGTATGGCCGGGAACACTCCTGCCGTACTGGCCTTTTTACAGGATCTGCTGCAGAAGGCACGGCCCTTCGCAGACCGGGAAATAGCACAGCTGGCGACGCTGGCGGCAAAAGACGGCATAGATACCTTGATGGCCTATGATCACGCCTATTATGCGGAGAAGGTAAAAGAGCAGCTTTTCGATTACAGCGAGGAAGCCCTGAAGCCTTACTTCTCGCTTCAGAACGTACTGCAGGCAGCGTTCCAGGCAGCGGAACGGCTGTACGGCTTAACGTTCAGGCTGCGCGACGATATCCAGAAATACCACCCGGAAGTAAGCGTGTACGAGGTCATGGAGGATGGCCGTCACAAAGCGCTTTTATACACTGATTTTTTCCCCAGGGAAGGCAAGCGGCCGGGCGCCTGGATGACCGCCTACCGCGGCCAGCATAAAGATATAACCGGCGACCACCGCCCGCACATCTCCATTGTATGTAATTTTTCCAGACCCGTAGGCAATATCCCTTCCCTGCTGACCTTTACGGAAGTGACGACCCTGTTCCACGAATTCGGCCATGCGCTTCATGGCATACTGGCCGATACGCAATATGAAACCTTGTCCGGCACCAATGTGTACTGGGATTTCGTGGAGCTGCCCTCCCAGTTCATGGAAAACTACTGTTATGAAAGATCATTCCTCCGGGAGTTTGCGAGGCATTATGAGACCCATGAGCCGCTGTCAGATGCTTTTATCGATAAGATCGTGGCCTCTGCCAATTTCATGCAGGGTTACCAGACCGTAAGGCAGCTGGGATTCGGTATGCTGGATATGCAGTACCATACGGATGCCCGCATAGAAGTGCCTGTAGAAATATTTGAAAAAGATACCATCCGGCAGACCCTGCTTTATCCCGACATTCCCGGGACAGCCATCAGCCCTTCCTTCTCCCATATTTTTGGAGGGGGATATGCCGCGGGCTATTATTCCTATAAATGGGCGGAGGTGCTGGACGCTGACGCCTTTGAGTATTTCCGCGAAAACGGCATCTTTGATCCTGAGACAGCGGCAAAATTCAAAACGCTGCTCAGCTCGGGAGGTACGGCAGACCCTATGCAGCTCTATATGGACTTCAGGGGCCGCAAGCCGGATACCGCAGCGCTCCTGAGACGTGCGGGACTGGAATAGCCAAAAGCGCGGCAGCCTCCCGGGAGACTGCCGCGCTTTTTATATGTTAAGCTGTAAGGGCGCTTTTATTAAACGTGATTGCTTTTGACCAATAAACGGATAAGATGCTATGCTCTTCGACGTATGGAAGAAAGAAAAAAACAGGTAGCCTGCGTTACTTTTCGTTCTTTATCTCTTCTATGCCTTGCCGGTAAGAGGTTACCCGGAAGTCAGGGAAGCGTGCTCTGAATTTTGAATCTTCAAAGATATTATCGTGTTTGTATCTCGGCAGCAATTCCAGCAGCTCTTTAGCTTCCTTATTGAATACGGAGCCTATCTTAAAGATCAGTTCCGGTATAACCAGGTATTTCAGCTCCCTGCCATAGACCTCCGAAGCCAGTGCAATGAATTGCCGGTAGGTAGGACGGCTTTCATCAACAGGCAAATGCCACGTTTGCCCGAACGCGTCGGGCGTATTACCGATCAGCGCCGTAGCACGGCTGGCATCAGGCGTCCATATCAGGCTTCTTTTTTTATGTGCGCTTACCGGTACTTTCAGCTTTTTATCTTCCTTGATATTATTGAAGATCAATGTATTGGTAATGCTTTGCGTTTTACCCGGCCCATAGAATTCAGGGGCACGGCAGATGACCGCTTCCAGGTCTCCCGACCGCATAGCTTTCAAAACCATTTCAGCCATTGCCCTCCTTACCTTTCCCTTCCTTCCCACAGGCTCAAAAGCCGTATCTTCCCGGAGTACTCTGCCATCCTGCGGGTACATATAGGTATTGTCAAAGAATACCAGCCTGGTCCCGTTGATCATGCAGGCTTCAATAACATTTTCGAGAATGACCGGGAACTGCCGTTCCCACAGGTCGGAGCCGATCGGTAGTCCTAAAGTAAAATAAGCGACCTCACTGCCTTTGACCGCTGCTATGGCTTTTTCCCTGACAGACAGATCCGCGGCAAAAACCGTATCCGTATCGTTTACCTTTTGGGCCTTACGGCTGACGATCCTGATATCCGGGGTAAAACTCCTTTTCAGTTCTCTTGCCAGCTCCTCGCCGATCTGCCCGTTAGCACCCAGTATTGTCTGCATATTATCTATTTAAGTTTTGCTGCTCCAGTTCCCGGATGATAACTTTTGCCATTTCTTTTGAACTGAAAGGGTTCTGCCCGGTTATTAAATTGCCGCTCACCACTACCTTGGAGGTCATCGGGATCAGCGCTTTCCTATAATCAGCGCCTCTTTCCTTTAAGGCGGCTTCCAGGTTGAAGGGGACCTGTCTCTTCCTGCTGGCAAGGCTTTCCTCCAGCCAGCTAAATCCGGTAAGGGGCTTGTCCTTTATTAAATATACACCATCCGGCAATTTTACGTTCAGCAAACCACCAACCCCATGACAAATCGCGGCAATGATTTTACCGTTTTCATAATGAGCGCCTATAATGGATTGCATTGTAGTATCATCGGGAAAATCATACATGGTGCCATGCCCTCCCGCCAGGTACACCATATCGAACTGCGGGCCGGCAACTTCCTCCAGGCTTATGCTGCTGTCAAGCAACTTCCTGAAACCCGGATCGTTCCAGTATTCTTTGGAGATCTTATCAAGCGCGAAGACCCTTAAGCTTTCAGGATCGACAGGAATATTACCGCCTTTCGGGCTTGCGATGGTTATGTCATAACCCTTTTCCTTAGCGGCGTGATATATATGGGTCAGCTCGCTCAGCCACAATCCCGTACGCAGGTCCGTATCCCTGTACAGCCCGGTATTCGTTACAATGATCAGAATTTTAATAAGGCTCATATTATTTTGATTTACCAGGGTAAAGTTCCGGATTTAATATTAAGGAAAGTAATCTGTAACGGTATCACAGGGCTGTTAAATCAGATAATAAAGATCAGTCAGCAATAGCGTCCGTCTGCCAGGCAGGTCATTATAGTCCTGAAACAGCTGCTTTACAGCTTCAAAAACGTTTTTGTAACAAAATTGTTGAGCACCGGGTTATTTATTACCCCGGGATAGAGATCAGGACGCCGCCCTGCTGCCGGAAAGGCTTTTCCCGTCCTTTACCCTGACAAGCATGTACATCAGCGCGATCACAGCGATAATGCCGGTAATGATAAACACTTTCGGAATATGGCTGATCACATCCTGGTACAGCCACCCGGCACAAAGCGCCCCGCCGCCTATACCGATCTCCAGGGCGATATACATAGTAGCCATCGCTTTTCCCCTGTGGTCGGGGTGGCTCAGATCAATGGTCCAGGCATTCAGGGCCGGTCCGAGTATTCCCATAGACAGCCCGAACAAGGCACTGCTGATAGTGAGCCCCGCCATCGTTTTGGAAAAGGCAATGCACATCATAGCAATGGCCAGGCCTGTTAAGCCGGTATTGATCACCTTGATCCTGCCGTATTTATCCGATAGCCTGCCCGCCACCATACGAACCAGGATGGAGCTCAGCGTGAAAACGATAAAGAAAAAGCCTTTATTGGAAATACCGATATGGTGGGTCCAGTCCGGGATGAGTGTCAGTAAAGCCCCGTACGACAGGTAGCTCAGCAGCACAATGAGCGCGGCAGGCAGCACATTCCAGTCCACGATGTCATTCCTGCCCAGGCGCAGCAAACCGAAACGAAAGGCCTGCTTTTGCGGCAGGGTCTCTTTCATATGCATCAGGATAAGCATAGACAATAAGGCAAAGGCGGACGATACATAAAACATCATATTGATGCTGTAAGAGCCGGCGACCCAGCTCCCCAGTGCCGGGCCTACCGCCTGGCCGATACTGAAGCACAGCCCATGAAATCCCAGGGCTTCGCCCCAGCGCTCCTTAGGGATCAGGTCGGCTATATAGGCCGCCGTAGCCGTAGGCTTGAAGCCCGTGGAAAAGCCATGAACAAGCCTCAGGAGCAGGAAGCCGGCCACGGAAGACAGCACGGGATATAAAAACCCGCAGATGAAGCAGACCACAGAGCCCACGGCCATAATGGGTACCCGCCCTATCGTATCGGTCAGCCTCCCGCTGAAAGGACGCGATATACCGGCTGTCAGGGTAAATAAGGCAATGATCAGCCCTTTATACTCCGCTCCGCCTATCGAAGACAGGTAAGCAGGTAATTCCGGGATCATCATATTGAAACTGGCAGAAAATAAAAGCGAGCTCATACACAGCAGCACAAACTGGACCGTGTAAATGGATGGTTGACCTTTAGACATCAGAAATGCAAAATTAATAGAATTGCAACTGCTGTCAACAGCATAGATTGTTAAAACAGTCCGGCATTTACTTATTACAATACCATTTTACGTCCTGTTAAAAAATGAACGGCAGTACACCTGCATTTCCATTTCTTATCATATGGCAATTTTTCGGAACGCATTTCCTGCTATTTTTACCGGGAGTTCCGATCAATAGAGCAGAACCGGGTTGAGCACAGGCCAACCCCGGAGTGTTTATACCAGGGCATGTGCCGGATGATAAGGCCATCAAATCACAATATAAAATCAGTACTATGCAGACGCTTACAGCACAGGCAACCATACAGATAAGCCGCACACCGCAGGAAGTATATGAAGCTGTTACCAACCCGGATATGATGCGTCATTATTTTATCGCAACGGGGACAGGTATTATGGAGAATGGCGTTACCATAGAATGGAGCTTTCCGGAGTTCCCGGGAAAGTTTCCCGTCCTTGTAAAAGAGGTAAGACCCTTCGAATATATTGCCTTCGACTGGAGCGGCGGAGAGCCGGGGCAACTGGTAGAGATATTCCTGGCAGCAGCGAACGATAACGCGACAGTCATCAAAGTAGTGGAGCATGAAATGCAGGTCACACCTGAAGGCATCCTGAAGATGCGGGGCCAGACCGAAGGCTGGGCCAACTTCTTAGCCTGTATGAAAGCCTACCTGGAATATGGCATCCATCTCAGGAAGGGCGCCTTTGACTTTATGAAACAATAATTTCCTCACAAATATAAAACCGGTAAAAATGATACATATCCAGACAAAGATACAGGCTCCCCTCGCTGCAGTATGGGATGCCTATAACAATCCCGGAGATATCCAGCAATGGAACCACCCGTCACCTGAATGGCATTGCCCTTCTTCCGAGAATGATCTCCGCACGGGCGGCAGCTTCAAAAGCCGGATGGAAGCCCGGGACGGCAGCTTCGGATTTGATTTTGAAGGCGTATATACGGAAGTGCTGCCGATGCAGTCCATAAAGTACAGGCTGGCGGACAACAGGGATGTCGCTATCCGTTTCAGTGAAGCAGACAATGCGACCTTAATGGACATCGACTTTGAGGCCGAGACCACCAATCCCGTAGAGATACAGCAACAGGGCTGGCAGGCGATCCTTGACAGCTTCAAAAATCATGTAGAAAACAAATAGCCCGATGGACAAAAAGCAATTGAAAAACGGGCAGTTCTACTGGACAGACCTGACCGTAGATGATCCCGGGGCCTTAAAGGATTTTTATAAAGAAGTTTTCGGCTGGCAGGAGATCCCCGTAGCTATGGCTGACGGCGCTGAGCCTTACACGGATTACGGCATGGCCATAGACACGCAGACACACGGCGGCGGTATCTGCCACAACAGGGGGAGCAATAAAGGCATCCCTCCCCAATGGATCACCTATTTTTACGTGGAAGACATCGCCCAAAGCCTGGCCACCTGTCTCGCCAAGGGAGGCAGGCTGCTAAAGGAAAGCAGGAAAAAGGACGGCTCCTATAACTATGTGATCGTAACAGACCCGCAGGGCAGTGTCTTCGGAATGGGCAATATGTACTAAAAATTATTTTTATGGCACTACAGGCACTTTATTACAGCATACACATCCAGGCAGCACCGGAAGAGGTGCACCGCATCATGCTCGACAGGGAACATTACCGGGACTGGACACAGCCCTTCAGCCCCACTTCCGATGTAAGAGGCGACTGGTCGGAGGGCGCTGAAATATATTTTATTTCCAGGGATGAGCAGGGAAAAGAGATGGGCATGATCTCTGTCATTGATAAAAATATCCCCGGGGAAGTAATAGCTATCAGGCATATCGGTATATTTGGAGACGGAACCGAACAATACTCAGGTGAGCAGGTGGACGGCTGGAAGCACGCCTACGAGATTTACCGCTTCAAGCCGGCAGATGGAGGCACCCTGCTTACCTGTTCCATGGAAATAAGTGAGCCCGAGCACGGACAGATGTTCAACAGCCTGTGGCCCCAGGCGCTGAACCGCCTGAAAAATATATGTGAACAACAAGCAGATCATGGCAAAGAATAAAACAGCCTATACATCAGAAGATGTGACGGCCTTTATAGAAGCTGTAGAAAATGAGCAGCAACGCAAGGACAGCTACCGCCTGCTCGCATTGATGCAGGAAACAACCGGGGAAGCGCCCCAAATGTTCGGACCCTCCATTATAGGATTCGGCCGCTATCATTACAAATACGACAGCGGGCACGAAGGAGAAGCGCCGCTACTGGGCTTTTCGCCGCGAAAAGCGGCCATCTCGCTGTATGTCAATGCCGACCATCCGGAGCAGGAAGCCCTGTTAGAGGAGCTGGGCAAGTTTAAAATGGGTAAGGCCTGTATCTATGTGAAGAGATTATCCGACATCCATGAAGCAACGCTAAAGCAACTGATGCAGACGACTATTGATTTTATCAGCAACAAATACACCAGGATATAAAAGCTCCTTTTAAACCGAGCCGGCCGGCAGTTCCCGGCAGGCTCTGAAAGCAATATGATATGTCCGCTGCCATCTCAACCATTGATGCCTACATCGCTGCCTGCCCGGATGCGCACCGGGAGCTGTTAAGCGCGCTACGGGAGATCATCCTGGAAGCGGCACCCCGGGAAACCACGGAGACCATCTCTTACAAAATGCCGACTTTCCGTTACCACGGCAACCTGATCCACTTTGCATTGCACAAAGCGCACCTGGGCATCTACCCCGGCGCTGCAGCGCTGGAAGCCTTAAAAGCAAAAATAAGCGGCTATAAGACCACTAAAGGCGCCATCCTGCTACCGCTGGACCAGCCCTTACCCCGGCAATTAATAAAAGACCTCGTCATGTATAACGCAGCGCTGCTGAAAGACAGGAAAGGACCCACCTGGCATGAAAGCCGCGGCAACTGGCAGGAAGCAGGGGAGCTGATGCAGCGGCTTATGCTCAAAGCCGGGCTGCAGAAAACGTTCAAATGGGGCTCGGATATTTATACTTACGATAATAAAAACGTGATAGGGTGGGGTGGGTTTAAGAACTTCTTTTCCCTCTGGTTCTACAACGGCGTATTCCTGGAGGATAAGGATAAGGTGCTGGTGGCCGCTTCGGAAGGCAAAACAAGAGCCCTGCGCCAATGGCGGTTTACAGATGTAAAAGATATGGATGAGCAGAAAATACTGGCCTATATCCTGGAAAGCATCCGGACAATAAAGGACGGGAAATCGATCACTCCGCAAAAAGCCCCGCATAAGAGCCCTTCCGGCCTGCTGAAGGAATACCTTGACGCAGATGAGGCCTTAAAAACAGCATTCAACAGGCTCACACCCGGCAAGCAACGCGCATATATGGAATATGTTGATGAGGCCAGGCAGGAACAGACCAAGCTGGCGCGTCTTGAAAAGATCAGGCCGCTGATACTGGACGGGAAAGGCCTCCACGACAAATATAAACGATAGCTATCGGGCTTATTATGAGGGGCGCATTTCTGACAGTACGATCCGGGCACACAAATACATCTTATTCGCACCTGTCCTTAACAGCGGTTTTTACAGGTCATCTTATTTATGTACATTAGTAGGGTCACTATTATAATAACTGGCTTGTGGATTATTTTATCATAGGAGATATTCATGGATGCTTTTTCACGCTCTCATCTTTATTACAGCATTGGGGCAGGGAGCAGGAGCACCTGATCTTTGTAGGCGATCTCATCAATAAGGGACTTAACAGCACAAAAGTGGTCACCTGCTGCAGGGAGCTGCTGCTCCGGCCTTACCGGTTCACAGTGCTCAAAGGCAACCATGAATATAAATTCGCAGCCTACAGTGAAAAAGGCGGGCAAACCGGGTGGCTGCAACAGGGCGGCGCTGCTACCATTAAAGCATTTACAGCCGCCGGCATCAGCATAGAAGATACCGCATCATGGTTCAAGACGTTGCCGCTCTGCTATGAATCAGACCACCTGCTCATCAGCCACGGCGGCGTATCCAACCATATCCATACTTACAATGAAGATCATGAAGACAGTGTATTATGGAACAGGAAGCCGCTGATCAACGTAGGTAAATTACAGGTACATGGCCACATACCCCTGAAGACAAACCGTCCCCGCTTCGATCCCGGCTCCCATTCCTTAAATATAGATACCGGGGCAGCATACGGCTTCGGCCTTACCGGCGTCAAAGTGAAGGCTGACGGAACGATCATGCAGATATTCCATAAGCCTACCGACAGCAGGGATATCCCATAATGCTTCAAAGAAAAACAGCCGGAGCTGGTGTCCGGCAGCCTGGTCCATATCAGAAAGCGCTGCTGGCCGTATCAAGTAATGCAATATCTTCCTTATCCAGCATAAGATCAGGAGCCGTTATCAGCGTGTGCAACTGCTGTTCATTGGTTGCGCTTACTATCGGCGCGGTGATGCCCGGCTGTGCGAGCAGCCATGCCAGCGCCACTGTCGCCTGCCGGGTGTCGTGCTTGGCGGCAACCTTATCCAGCGCACCCAGCACTCCCAGGCCTGCTGCATTCATAAACTTGGCCATCCCTCCGCCCCTGGGACTTTTACCAAAGTCCGCTTCTGTCCGGTACTTGCCGGTAAGAAATCCCGCAGCCAGCGCCCAGTAAGGGAATACGCTCAAGCCGTACCGTTCCGCAAGCGGCGCATACTCCGTCTCGAACTTATGGCGCGCTACCAGGTTGTAATGAGGCTGTAAGGCGACATAGCGGTGGAAATTATTCTTTTCCGCTATTTCAAAGGATGCTGCCAGGCGTTCAGGCGACACATTGGAAGCGGCTATATACCGCACCTTACCGGCCCTGATGATCTCGTCATAGGCGGCCATCGTTTCCTCCACCGGGGTAACGGTATCGTCAAAATGGGTATAATACAGGTCGATATAATCCGTGCCCAACCGCTGTAAAGAAGCATCTACGGACTCCACGATATGCTTACGGCTGATGTCAAAGCCGTGCTCTTGGGTTTCAGACCCTACCTTAGTAGCCAGCACCACATCTTTCCTGTTCTTCCTGGCCTTCATCCAGTTCCCTATAATGGTCTCCGACTGGCCCCCTGTGCCATTCACCCACCAGGCATACGTATCTGCGGTATCCACGAAATTAAACCCGGCAGCGAAGAACTGGTCCAGGATATCAAAGGACTGTTGTTCGTCCAGCGTCCAGCCAAATACATTTCCGCCGAGATTAACGGGGGCAATGTGTAAATCCGTATTCTTAATTTGTACCTTTCTCATGAAACAGTGCTTTAGACAGACAAAGGTCGCGGAATTTTGAAAGCAGGCGTTGAGGAGCAGGCTAAATTATTGTAAACGTCCCGCTGCTCATAAATATGGATTGCGCAGTCACCTGATGCTATAGAGCCAACAATATCCCGTTCAGGAAGCAGCCGGCAGGGAAGTCGGCCCCTGCAACCAGGGACTCCGGAACCTTATTCCGGTTATGTATAATAAAACTTGTCATAAGGCAAGTTTTATTATACATAACCGTGGTATTTTTGGTTACAACATCATTCCTTAATCAAAAAACTACACATTATGGCAAAGATCCATGCTTATCTCAACTTTAACGGGAACTGTGAAGAGGCTTTCAGGTTTTATGAAAAAGTTTTTAAAACCAGCACTATAGGTACACACCGGTTCGGAGATATCCCGGAAGACCCTAATTATCCCATGACCGCCACAGATAAGGAAAAAATAATGCATACAGCCATTATGCTCAATGAGCAGACAATGCTGATGGGTTCCGACTGCATAGAAGGTTTCGGACACAAGGCAACTCCCGGGAATTCCACGTATATCATGCTGGATACCGCTACCGCGGCAGAAGCGCACGAGCTGTACGCGGCACTGACCGAAGGCGCTTTAAATATTGAAATGGAGCTGGGCGAGCAGTTCTGGGCGGAGCTGTATGCCTCTTTCCAGGACAAGTTTGGTATCTGGTGGATGATACATTTTGAAGGTAATAAAAAAATGCAGTAATGAACAGCATGCTGTATTCCGGGATATAGCCCGGCGGCCCTCTCCGGCCTGCTCATAAAAAGCTGAGCAGGCCGGGGACCGGTCAAAAGAACAGCAATATACCCCACACAGATAAAGTATTATTCATAAAGCCACCGGGAAAGCAGTAACATGTCCTCACACCAAATACATTGTTATGAGTGAAATAATATTTGAAGCCGGAAACGATATCACCTTAAATATCCCGAAAGAACGCTACGAAGCAACGCTCCGGTTTTACCGGGATATCCTGCTGCTGGATGTGGAGGAAAAGGCAGCGGATCAACCTTCCGCCCGGCTAGCGGCAAAGGTACAGTTCGGGAACAGCACGCTGTGGCTGTACTGTACGGGAACAACGGCACAGCCGGCCACCTGGCTGGAATTGTGTACCAATGATATGACAGCAGCGTTGAACTATTTACATACCAATGGCATTATCAGTGAGGATGCGCAGGAAACGGTACCGGAAGGTATGCGCCTGGTCAGGGATCCTGCAGGCAATACACTATTACTTAAAGCGCGTGAATAAATTTCTGATACTATAAATCTTCTCTTATGAAAATCTTAAAATACATTTTATTTACCATCCTGGGTATCATTGTGCTGGCGCTTATCGTCGCCGCATTCTTACCCAAAAGCTTCCACGTAGAGGCTACACAGGTCATTAACCGTCCCGTACAGGATGTATATGATTATGTCAGGTATATCAAAAACCAGGAAAATTATACCATCTGGTTCAGGATGGATCCTGCTATGGAAAAAACATACTCCGGGACAGACGGCGCAGTAGGCGGCTCTCTTACCTGGAAAAGCAAGGAAGTAGGTGACGGCAAGCAGGTCATTACCGCTCTCAGGGAAAATGAAAGAGTGGATATTGACCTTTATCTAATGAGCGAGACGGATGCCGGCAAGCACTATTTCCTGACGGAACCACTGAGTGATAACAGCACCAAAGTGACCATCGCGCTGGATGGCCATGTGCCGTATCCTTTCAACCTCTCCATGCTCTTTTATGATATGAATAAGGACTTCCAGCAAAATGCAGATAATTTAAAAAACTTATTGGAAAAATAATCAGCACCTATGCAAACTATCATACCTGCCATCTGGTTTGACCAGGACGCCGGGGAAGCATTCGGGTACTACGCCGGTATATTTCCTTCCGGCACGATCTCTAAATCCTCCCCGGTTGTAACGGAAGCCACTCTTATGGGCGTTCGTTTTATAGGCATTAACGGCGGTCCGCTATACAAGCCCAATCCCGCCATATCCTTTATGGTGATCTGCGGGGACAGGCAAGAGCTTGATGCTATCTGGAACGCACTGTCAGAACGAGGGGTTGCGCTTATGCCCCTGGACAGCTATCCATGGAGCCCGTATTACGGCTGGATACAGGACAAGTATGGCGTAAGCTGGCAATTATACCTGGGCAATGCACAGGATACCAACGGGCAACGCATCGTACCTACCTTGATGTACTGCGGTCCCCAGCAGGGCAACTGCCTTTCCGCTATGGATCACTATCAATCCCTTTTCCGGGACTACAAGAGCCAGGGCGTTTTATTATATGCCGAAGGGGACATGAAAGGCCAGGTGCAGCACACGCAGTTTATCGCCAATGGATTTACCTTAATGGCTATGGACAGCGGTGTACCGCAGCCTTTTACATTCACGGAAGGCATCTCTCTCACTATTCTTTGCACAGACCAGCAGGAGATCGATTACTACTGGGATAAAATTACACGTAACGGGAGCGCGGGCATGTGCGGCTGGTGCAAGGATACCTATGGCGTAAGCTGGCAGATCGTGCCTGCAAATATGGAGCAGTATATGCAAAGCCCCGCAGCAGCCAAAGCGCTGATGCAAATGAAAAAGATCATTATAAAGGACCTGGAGCAGGCGTAAATCTGTCTATATTAATTGATAATCCTTTTTACAGCGCTATCCTGTCATTTTTTACAAAAAGATGACAGCAAAAGATTATGCATCGGCGTAACTTTGCCTGCGGCTTTTAAGCCCTGCTTCCCATGAAGAGGAAATGCTGTGAGCCCTTAACAATGGTGCAGTACCGGTAAGGGTATTACACCGGGCCTCAGCAACTGTTCCGGAAACCGGGGATTAACTATCTCAAAGACAAAGATCATGAAAACGACTATCAGGATGACCCTGCTCACGCTCCTGCTGCTCTTTACAGCTACTGCGCTTTCTGCACAGCAACCCAAGACCAAAGTGACCCTCGGCATCAAACTGGACTATTTCTTCAGCGGCAGTGACGGCGGTGTCAAAGTAAAGGGACTGGTAAGCGGAAAAGCAGCGGAAAAGGCCGGCATACAAGCCGGGGACCTTATTGTTGCTATGGACAATACCAAAATAAAAGGTCTCTTTCATTACCGCGACCTGCTGTCGGAATATACCTCGGGCGACAAAGTGAAGGTCAAGGTCAAACGGCAATCCGAGATCCTCTACTTCAACATCCGGTTCGAATAAATATCCTGCGGCTTTATATTCCCGGCAACCGCACGGCGCATACAACAATAAAAAGTAAAAAAGAGATGATCTGTGATCATCTCTTTTTTACTATATTCGGATCATGAAGCAAGTCTATATCATTCTCCTGAGAGCGGTCAATGTATCCGGTAAAAATATCATCAAAATGGCCGACCTGAAGCAGCAACTGGAGCTGGCCGGTTTCGGACAGGTACGCACCTATATCCAGAGCGGCAATATATTGCTGGAGACGGATATGACCCGGGAAAAGCTTGGCGAAGAGATACGCAGGATCATCCTGGAATACTTCTCCCTGGATATCGGGGTTTTTGTCCTGACCAGGGACCTGCTGGAAAAAGCGCTCGCCGGGAATCCCTTCCCCCCGGATGCCGCACCCAACCGGGTATTTATCACCTTTCTCAACGCCCCGCCCGCCGCAGAAAGCATCAGCAAGCTCCGCCAGATAGACCTGGGAGAAGATCTCTATGTGCTGAACGGTAAGGTATTATACTTCTATTTACCAGGCGGAATGGCCACATCCAAGCTAAGCAATAATTTTTTTGAGCAGAAGCTAAAGGTCAGGAGCACCGGCAGGAACCTGAATACGGTACAAAAGCTATTATCGCTCCTGTAATCTGCGGATGGCCTCAGCTCTTACCGCGGGACCTGAACGCCTCAAACAGCCGCTTCTCCATATCTTCGAGATAATCGATCTGCACCTCCTGTATCTCCAGCAATTTACGGTTCTGATGCAGCAGAAGGTAATCTATCTTTTCGCTTAAAAGCTGGATCTCCAGCTCCGCCTTCAGGTTGATCTTATAATCATGTTCCGCGCGTATCCTGTCCTTCTGCTCCTGCCGGTTCTGGCTCATCATAATGATAGGCGCCTGGATGGCGGCCAGGCAGGACAGTATCAGGTTCAGCAGGATAAAGGGGTAGGGATCAAAGCCCTTATTGCCCAGCAGCCATATATTGATGAGCATCCATGCTATCAGGATGAGGAAAAAAGTGACGATAAACGCCCAGCTCCCTCCAAAGCTGGCTATTTTATCCGCCAGCGTATCTCCCGCTGTCGGACGGGTATCTGTTTGCTCATTGATATTTTCTGAAAGGATCTTATTGTTCCTGACAGCATTCAGCACCGCTGCGTCCAGCGCCTGCATCTCGCCTCTTTCCTGCTGTATCAGTTGGGTAAAATAAATACGCCTGTACGCATTCAGCTCCTGTATGGAAAGATAGCTTTCCGGCGCAAAATCCGGGTAATCCTTCCGGATCAGGTCCAGAAGCTCCTTTTTAATATGACTGCCGCTGATAGCATCGGCAAGGGGGATCTGGGTCCGGGAAATATGAGATGTTACCATAAGGTGGTCTTTTTTAATGCAGATATGCGGTATGGCTGCGAGGCGCTGTGCCGGGCTCCGCCAAATCTTAACGGGAAAAGATAAGCTAATTTAGTAATATTGTATATATGAACGGCACAGACTATAAAAAATTATTCCTCCTCAAAGACGGGGTTACTTTTCTGAACTTCGGCTCTTTCGGAGCCTGCCCCCGTCCTGTTTTTGAAAGATACCAGCAATTCCAACTAGAACTGGAGCAGGAACCGGTGAGCTTCCTTACGGATAAAGGTCCAGCTTACCTGAAGGCGGCCCGCCAGGCATTAGGCTCCTACCTAAATTGTGACGAAGATGATGTGGTCTGTGTCACCAATCCTTCCTATGCCGTCAATATCATTGCCCGGAGCTTCCCGCTGCAGCCCGGCGACGAGATCCTGACAACGGACCAGGAATACGGCGCCTGCGACAGGACCTGGAAATATTATTGTGAAAGAGCCGGCGCCCGTTATATACAGCACCCGGTAAGCCTGCCGCTTACCACCAGGGAAGCATTCCTGGAAAGCTTCCTGAAAAAGATCACCCCGGCCACCCGGATGATCTTCATCAGCCATCTTACCAGCGCTACGGCACTGCGCCTGCCGGTGGAAGAGATCTGCGCCTTTGCAAAGGAAAAAGGCATCCTTACCTTTATAGACGGAGCGCATGCCCCGGCGCAGCTCCCGCTGGACCTCCGGGCGCTCGGGGCCGATATATACACAGGCGCCTGCCATAAGTGGATGATGGCGCCCAAGGGCTCTTCTTTCCTCTATGTCCGCCGGCCGCTGCAGCATCTGTTTGATCCGCTGGTCATCAGTTGGGGCTATAACAGCATGCAGCCCTCCCATTCCCGGTTCCTGGATTACCATGAGCTGCAGGGCACCAGGGACATCAGCGCTTTCTGTACCATACCCGCGGCCATAGATTTTATGCAGGAGCACCGGTGGGAGCAGGTAAGCGCACAATGCCGGCGCCTGGCCCATGAAAATGCCGGGCAACTGTATGAGCTCCTGCAGCAGCAGCCCCCGGCACCCGTTCACGACGACTTTATGGGACAGATGGTAAGCTGCGAGGTCCGGGCAGATAATGCGGCGCTGCTGCACGACCTGCTGCTCAGGGAGCACCATATCCAGATCCCGGTCACCCGTCATAACGACCGGTTTTACCTCCGGTACTCCATCAATGCCTTCAACTCACAGGAAGACCTGGATAAGCTGTTTGATGCCCTGAAAAAAATATACCGGAAAAAATAAAATAGTACTTTTGCGGCTAACAAACGATTCCGTATGCATCCTGACTTCGTCTCACTGCTTGTACATCCCCGAACCGGAGAACCATTGGTACCCGGCCGTTCCGGTAATGTGCTCACAACAGCGGATGGCGGCAGCAGCTTCCGGGTATTGGAGCATGTGCCGTTGCTATTGCCCGATGACGAGGACAATGACGCGCTCTTCAATTACCGGGAACATTATGAGCAGGATGCAAAAGCCTTTGATTATTTTGAAGACTTTATACTGTCGTTCCAGATAGAGAACAACCGGCTGCACGACCATATCCTGGCAGAAATTCCCAAAACCGCGCAGCTTGTACTGGATGTAGGCTGCGGCGGCGCCTGGCTGGCAGGTAAGCTGCTGCCCAAAGGTAAGCAGGTGATCTCTATGGATATATCCACTACCAACCCCGTAAAGGCGCTGAAAGCATATCCTTCCGCGCATCATTACGGCCTGGTAGCAGACGTCTTTTCCCTGCCGCTCAGGGAGCAGACCGTTGACTGTATCGTCGCATCCGAGATCATTGAGCATGTGAAAGACCCCGGCCTGTTCATTGAGCAGCTGCTGCGCGTGCTTAAGCCCGGCGGCAAGCTGATCATCACCACGCCCCATGATGAGCTGATACAGCAATCCCTCTGCATCCACTGCAACCGGCTGACGCCGCACAATGCGCATTTGCATTCCTTTACCCGTGAGAAAATCAGCGCCCTGGTACCTGAAGCCGCAGGAGCTACGGCTACCAGGATATTTAACAGCAAGCTGCTATTATTCTTCAGGCTTCATATGAAATTCAGGAATATGGGCTTCGGGCTGTGGCGCATCATAGACAAAGCGGCCATTAAGCTGACCGGGGACAAAGCCTCACGCCTGATGCTGACCGTGATAAAAAACGGGTAGCCCGGGATAATGACCTGCCCCGCCCGGCTATTATTCCCATTATGTGGAAAAAAAATCCGGCTTTTCTTCAAAAAGTATTCAAATTTTGATTATAAAATTTATTTCGTATCTTTGCAGACCCTATGATATAGGGATGTTTTGTGTGTGCAGAAACCATTTATTAAAAATTGACGCGCGATAACTCCTTGCCTGTCTCAAAATCAAGCATTTAGAGACGGGAAATTGTTATTTACGGCGGTCAGCGCATCCATAGACGGCGATGCAGGCATACAAGCAATCTTTTTAGTATTTTGAACATTACTTCAATATTTTCAAATGGCAATTAAAAAAGACAACCGTCCAAAATCAGGGTTCGACAAAATTACCATCAGTCTGGCTTCACCGGATGGTATTCTGGATCGCTCCTACGGAGAGGTTTTAAAACCTGAAACGATCAATTATCGTACTTACAAACCGGAACGTGACGGTCTTTTCTGTGAAAAGATCTTTGGTCCTGTCAAGGATTTCGAATGTTACTGCGGTAAGTACAAACGTATTCGCTACCGTGGTATTGTGTGTGACCGTTGTGGAGTAGAGGTGACGGAAAAGAAGGTACGTCGCGAGCGTATGGGCCACTTAAAGCTGGTAGTACCTGTCGTGCATATTTGGTATTTCAAATCATTGCCTAACAAAATAGGTTATCTGCTGGGTTGCAGCTCCAAAAAGCTGGAGAGCATCGTGTATTACGAACGTTACGTGATCATCCAGTCCGGGGAAGCGGAAGAGATGATCCGCCAGAAATTACAGATGAAGGATAGTGAAGATACTTATATGGCTTTATTATCTGAGGATGAATACCTGGATATCATTGATGCCCTTCCGAAGGAAAACCAGTACCTGCCGGATGAAGATCCCAATAAATTCGTGGCCAAGATGGGTGCGGAAGCCGTACACGATCTGCTGGGCCGCATCAACCTGGACCAGCTTTCTTACGAGCTGAGGAACTCTGCCGCCAATGAAACTTCCCAGCAACGCAAGCAGGAAGCGCTGAAACGCCTGAGCGTGGTGGAAGCCTTCCGGGAAGCCAATACACATATCGAAAACCGTCCTGAATGGATGGTCATGCAATATATCCCTGTGATCCCGCCGGAGCTTCGTCCCCTGGTACCCCTGGACGGCGGCCGTTTCGCATCTTCCGATCTGAACGACCTTTACCGCCGGGTGATCATCAGGAACAACCGCCTGAAAAGACTGCTGGAGATCAAAGCGCCGGAAGTCATCCTGCGTAACGAAAAACGGATGCTGCAGGAAGCTGTGGACTCCCTGTTTGACAACTCCCGTAAATCCAACGCTGTAAAAGCGGAAGGCGGCAGGGCGCTGAAATCCTTATCAGATGTATTAAAAGGTAAGCAGGGACGTTTCCGTCAGAACCTGCTGGGTAAACGTGTGGACTATTCCGGCCGTTCCGTTATCGTGGTAGGTCCTGAAATGGGACTGCATGAATGCGGTATCCCTAAAGATATGGCTGCGGAGCTGTTCAAGCCGTTCATCATCCGTAAGCTGATAGAAAGAGGCATTGTTAAAACCGTAAAATCGGCCAAGAAGCTGGTAGAAAGAAAAGAAGCGGTGGTATGGGATATCCTGGAAAATGTAATGAAAGGACACCCGGTACTGCTGAACCGTGCCCCGACGCTGCACAGGCTGTCTATCCAGGCCTTCCAGCCCCATATGATCGAAGGTAAGGCTATCCGCCTGCACCCGCTGGTATGTTCCGCGTTCAACGCCGACTTTGACGGTGACCAGATGGCGGTACACGTACCTTTGAGCAGCGCGGCTATCCTGGAAGCCCAGCTGCTGATGCTGGCTTCTCACAATATCCTGAACCCTCAGAACGGTACGCCTATCACCCTGCCTTCCCAGGACATGGTATTGGGGCTGTACTACCTGACAAAAGGAAAGAAAACCACTGCCGACGAAGTGATCAAAGGTGAAGGCAAGGCGTTCTATAATGCCAGTGAGGTAATCATTGCCCACAATGAGGGCAGGGTCGATCTTCACGCCTGGATCAAAGTGAAGGCTGATGTCCGTACCAAGGACGGCCGCCTGGAAAATAAGCTGATCGAAACAACTGTAGGCCGCGTCCTGTTCAACCAGGTAGTACCTAAGGACAATGGTTTCGTGAACGCATTGCTGACCAAAAAATCCTTAAGGGAGATCATCGGTGATATCCTGAAGAATACCAATATCCCTCAGACCGTAAAATTCCTGGACGATATCAAAACGCTGGGATTCCGTACGGCTTACAGGGGTGGTCTTTCCTTCAGCATCAATGACCTGACGATCCCTGAAGTAAAAGAAGAACTGATAGAAGATGCGCAAAGCGAAGTAGATGAGGTGTGGGATAACTATAATATGGGTCTGATCACCAATAACGAACGTTATAACCAGATCATTGACATCTGGTCACGTGTGGATACCCGTGTTACAGAAACGCTGATCTCTGAAATGGCATCCGACAAGCAGGGCTTCAACTCTGTATATATGATGCTGGACTCCGGTGCCCGTGGTTCCAAACAGCAGGTAAAGCAGCTGGCAGGCCTGAGGGGCCTGATGGCCAAGCCACGCCGTTCCGGCTCTACCGGCTCCGAGATCATCGAAAACCCGATCCTATCCAACTTCAAATCCGGTCTTTCGGTACTGGAATACTTCATTTCCACGCACGGTGCGCGTAAAGGTCTTGCGGATACCGCCCTTAAAACAGCGGATGCGGGTTACCTGACCCGTCGTCTGGTGGACGTTGCACAGGATGTGGTGATCAATGAAGAAGATTGCGGTACCCTGAGAGGTCTGGCTATTTCCGCATTAAAAGATAATGAAGAGATCGTTGAACCATTGTTCGACCGTATCCTCGGACGTGTGTCCCTGCATGATGTTTATGATCCTGTAACGGATGAGCTGCTGGTTACTTCCGGGGCTGAGATCACCGAAGATATCGCACAGGCTATCGAAGATGCCGGTGTGGAGACCGTTGAGATACGTTCCGTGCTGACCTGTGAAACCAAACGCGGATGCTGTTCCAAATGCTATGGTAAAAACCTGGCTACGGGCTATATGACACAACGCGGCGACGCCGTAGGTATCATCGCAGCCCAGTCCATAGGTGAGCCTGGTACCCAGCTTACACTGCGTACCTTCCACGTGGGTGGTGTGGCCGGTTCTTCCACCATCAACTCGCAGATGCTGTCCCGCTTTACCGGAACCGTACAGTTTGACGGCATCCGTACCACTAAGAGCGTAGACGAAGAGGGCAATGTAGTCAATGTGGTTATAGGACGTACCGGGGAGCTGAGGGTAATGGATGTGGAGAACGACAGGTTACTGACCACTCATAATATCCCTTACGGCTCTACCCTGAAGATACAGGACGGCCAGAAGATACAGAAGGGAGATGTGATCTGTACCTGGGATCCGTTCAACGCGGTTATCATCGCTGAGATTGACGGTAAAGTAGCTTTCGAAAGCATCAAAGAAGGTGTAACATACCGTGAGGAGACCGATGAGCAGACAGGACACACGGAAAAAGTAGTTATTGAAACAAAAGACAAGACAAAAATCCCGTCCATCCTGATAGAAGGAGAAGACGTGAAAACCTATAACCTTCCTGTGGGTGCCCACATCTCCGTATCTGAAGGGGAAAAGGTAAAATCAGGACAGATCCTCGTTAAGATACCACGTGTAATGGGCCGTGCAAGGGATATCACCGGAGGTCTGCCGCGCGTAACCGAGCTGTTTGAAGCCCGTAACCCGTCCAACCCTGCAGTAGTTGCAGAAATTGACGGTGTGGTTTCTTTCGGCAGCGTAAAACGCGGTAACCGTGAGATCATCGTGGAATCCAAAGAAGGACTGGTTCGCAAATACCTGGTGCCGCTGACCCGCCAGATCACAGTACAGGACGGTGACTTTATCAAAGCCGGTAATGCCTTATCAGACGGGCAGACCACGCCAAGCGATATCCTGAAGATCAAGGGACCTCACGCGGTGCAGGAGTACCTGGTGAACGAGATACAGGAAGTTTACCGCTTACAGGGTGTGAAGATCAATGATAAGCACATAGAGGTAATTGTCCGCCAGATGATGCGTAAAGTAACCATTATGGATCCGGGCGATACCAAATTCCTCGAAGACGATACCGTTGAAAGGATCGAGTTCATGGACGAAAACGACTTTATCTATGATAAGAAAGTGGTTATCGATTCAGGAGACAGTGAAAAAATGCACCCGGGACAGATCGTGACCCTGCGTGAGCTGAGAGAAGAGAACAGCGTGCTGAGAAGAATGGACAAAAAGCTGATCGAGTATCGTGATGCTCAGCCGGCCACTTCCGCTCCGCTGCTGTTAGGTATCACCAAAGCCTCCCTGGGTACACAAAGCTGGATATCCGCGGCTTCCTTCCAGGAAACAACCAAAGTGCTGTCCACAGCGGCTATTGCCGGTAAGACAGATAACCTGTTAGGCCTGAAGGAGAACGTGATCACCGGCGGACTGATCCCTGCAGGAACCGGAACCCGCAAGTTCCAGGATATGATCGTAGGCTCTAAAGATGAATATGAATTGCTGATGCAGAGCCAGGATGTGCTGCAGTTTGATGATGACGAATAATCCATAAACAGGTCAGATCTGTTTGAATATAAAAGAAAGGGACAGCATTGAGCTGTCCCTTTCTTTTTGCTCGTTATACAACCCTCTCATATAGAGCCAAACCGGAATATTGACAGGGTTGTTCATCCGTATATATCACATTTCGACAAGCTCAATGTGACATAAAAGAGGGTTTTATTCCGTTATTGGTGTTCTTCATCAACAACCAATATCTAGGCCTGTCCTGACCCGCATATCACCGTAATATATACTTAAAAAGAGAGGTCAGCACCCGGTTTGCATCAGGCGCTGACCTCTCTTTTACGATCACTTTTCTACTCTTTGACGATCTTCTCTGTCACAGCGCCGCGCTCATTGCTCACCTGCAGCAGATAAATACCCGCAGCCAGGTCCTTTACAGGCAATTCAACGGCATTGCCCTTATACGGCTGCCTGTGGATCACCTGTCCCTGGACATTCATCAGCGTAAGCATTCCTGACGCCGTTGTAAATGGCAGCTCAACAAGCAGCACTTCTTTAACAGGATTCGGATATACCCGTGCCTGCCAGCCGTTTACTGCAGCAATATCAGAACCGCCCTGGTTGGATATAACGATCTCCAGAGAGTCCACGAGGGCCGGATTATCCACGGATTGTGCCTTCGCATACACCTTGCCGTTACTGAATGCGGTCACCAGTCCGCTGCCGGAAATGGTAGCTGTCCCCGTTTCCAGCACGATGCTCCATATTACATCCCGGTTCGTGGCATTGGAAGGCGTAATGATTGCTTCCATCTGCAGCGTACCGGAGTTGGTGGTGATAGCTGCGGCGGCATTGTTCTGTGTCTGGACTTTTATACCTTCTACCTGCACCACCTGGTTGCTGATATCAATCCTTATGGAATCTGTCAAAGCGTTGTTGGCCACGGAAACAGCCTTAGCATAGACCACTCCGTCCGTAACCGCTGTCACCAGGCCGGTCGCAGAAATCACAGCATTCCCGGTAAGCGGCACGATGCTCCAGGTAACATCCCTGTTGGTAGCGTTCAACGGCATAACGACAGCTTCTACCTGGAGCGTACCGGCATTCGTGGTGATGACCGGGCTGGCATTATTAGCTGTCTGGACCTGTATCCCTGTCACTTCAATTACCTGGTTGCTGATGGTTACCAGCATAGAGTCGCTGAAATTGGGGTCAAAAACAGAAACGGCCTTCGCATATACCGTACCATTGGCAACCGCTGTAAGCACACCGCCTGTTGATATGGTAGCAGCGCCTGTGACCGGCACCACGCTCCAGGTCACATCCTGGTTAAGGCTGAGCGGATATACGGAAGCTTCCATCTGCAGGCTGCCGGCATTGGTGGTAATTGCGGGGCTTACATTATTCTGTGTACGCACCACTACACTATCTGCAGCAACCGCGTAAAGAGACGCCAGGGTAATAATAAAATCCTTGGTCTGGCCGCTGCCGTTGAAGGCGGAACAGGCATCCGTTGCGCCGTTATTGGACCCTGCCAGCCTGGAACGTACCCGCATCAGGGTTTTACCCGGACGTGCGCCGGCAGGAACAGTGAACTGGCCCATCAATAAGGAGTCATAGGTATTGGCAGCGATCTGCGTCCATTCCGTAGCTTCAAAAACACCGTTCCTGTTATAATCTATCCACAGGGAATAGCTCATCTCCTGCGTATTCTGAAGACCGTAGCTGAAAGTCACAAATGTTTTAAGAGTATAAGTGGAACCAATGTTGAGGGTGGCCGTATTATTGCCTGCTTCCGGGAATATCTGGTAAGCGTTCGGGTTGCCCAGGGCGGTGGTGGTATTGAACAGGGAGGTACCAAGCACCTGTACCGTATCTATGACAAACCAGTTAATAGGATTGGTATGGCTCGGCTTACAGTATACCTGCAGCATCAGGGAGTCGGATTTGGCAGCATCTATAACAGAGACCGCTTTAGCCCACGCAATGCCCTGCGTCTGCACGGGAACCGTTATCAAACCGGCGCTATTAATGTTTGCAGTGGCTGTATTGCCTGAAGGAATGCTCCAGGTCACATTTTGAGAGGCAAGGGAAGGATACACATGAGATTCCATCTGCAACGTGGTTGCCGCCTGTGTAGCCAGGGTGCTGCTGGTCAGGATAGGGCTTACGTTGTTCAATGTATTGACCCTTACGCTATCTATCGTATTGGAAAGTGCATATTTCTTTACCGTCACCAGGCCGCCGTTCACGCCCGTACTCTCACAGAAGGCTACAACCGGGGCGCCGTTGTCCAGTATGAGGGAATTCCAGCTACCGATATCCGTGGAAGCTGCGCCCAGCGATACCCAGGTATTGCCGGACAGCGTATAGACCATCGTCTTATCGGTAGGACTGTTCTCCCTGAAGGCCACCGTAGGCACACCCGCCGGAGTTACGGCAACGGAGATATGCTCTACGCTGCTGCCTGAGAACAGCTGGTTGCCTAAAGGCTCCCAGGAAGAGCCGTTAAACGTGTACACTTCTATCTTGCTCTGGTTCGGGTTGCTCAGTCCACGGTAAGCCAGATAAAGCCGGTTCCTGCTGTCAATGGCCAGGGACACCGTGAACTGGTTGGAATTGCCGCCGGAAGTGAAGGCGGAATTGCCGACCAGTTGCCAGGCTGTCGTAGCGGAGGCATTGATATGATTTTTATAAACAGCATAAGCGGTACCGGTCTGAACGGCCACAAACACGGTGTCATCACTGCTGACCACCATACTGTGATTGGCGCCGTTGCCGGTGACCACCGGAGATACGCCTACGTCCGTCCAGGAAGCGATACCGTCATACCGCTTGATCCTGATGCCGGCGTTATTGTAAGATACTACGGGCAGGTTGGTAGAAGGCACAATCTTGAGGTTCTGGTAATTCACCACGGCCCCGGAAATAGCCACTCCCGCATCGGTCCATGCATTGGAAACAGGGCTGTACTTCTTTACGGATAAATGACTGCTGTTGCTGCCATCCTGGAAGCTGTAATACAGCTCATTCGCCGCATTGACGGCGAGGCTGTTGTAGGTGGCAAAGCCGGGCGTTATGCCCTGAGCGCCCACAAAGGACCAGGAAGTGCCGTCAAATTTCTGAACGGAGCCTTTGGCAACGCCACCACCGTAATAGGAAACATAATAGTTCCCGCTGTTGTCTTTAACAAGATTGGAGTAAGAGCCGTTGACAGCAGTAAGTGTATTACCGCCTACGAGGTTCCATTGCTGGGCTTCAGATACCATACAGGACCCTGCCAGCAGAGCAGACACCAGGAAGACATTTCGGAATCCGGATACTTTATTCATCATAGAAAACTAAACATTAATTACATAGTCAGATCTCTACAATTCGGCGGAAGCAGCCTTATAATGACAGGCAGGATAACAGTGTTGTTGTTTTTGCGTGGCAAAGATATCCTACAAAAGAGGCTTTATTGTCACGGATGCGTAAAAGTATTGTCATATTTAGCTTACGTGCTGTGTTCTGTACCCGGTAGCGGGAATCAGGTTACCCGTGTAATTCTCTATGGGAAGAATAATCACTACCTTTGTAAAGGACCCTAAAAATATATATTGTGAGCAAAGACATAAGTACCTTAGAGGATATACGGCTGCTTGTAGATACCTTTTACGAAGCTGTCAGGAAGGATACACTGATAGGCGGTATCTTTGCCGGAGCCATTTCAGACTGGCCTCATCATCTTTCTAAAATGTATAATTTCTGGCAGACCGTATTGCTGGACGCCAATACCTACCAGGGCAGCCCTTTTCTTCCCCACGCGCAGCTCCCGGTGCAGCAGGAGCATTTTGACCGCTGGCTGCAGCTATGGGACCAGACCCTGGACAGCCATTTCAGCGGTCCCAAAACGGAAGAGGCCAAATGGAGAGCTCAAAAGATGTCCGTAATGTTCCTTTCCAAAATCAATTACTTCAGGGAAAAAGGCGGCAGACCACTTATGTAAGCCAGGTATGCCCTATATCGCAGCCCCGCAATGCCTTTTTTATTGCCGGGCGCAATAAAAAAAGCCATCTCTTTTCTGTATATATAGGCAACAAAGCCATTATAAGCTACAAATTATTAAAAGAGATTCCTCACATCCGTTCGGAATGACCAGTACCCTCAGTTCCTTTATAGCGAAAGCGGTATCTGAGTCCCAGAAAGGACACTGCTCGGCAAAGCGTAGCCGTAATAAAGATTGTTGCTAGCACTTCCTGTTTTATTGCCGGGCGCAATAAAAAAAAGCCATCTCCTGCGAGATGGCTTTTCTGTTATAACGTGTATCGCTTATTTGGCGATAGTTACTTTTTTGGTAGATACTGCCGTACCATTGGAGCATTTGATCATATATACCCCGCTGCTTAAGTTGGTCAGGTCTAAAGCATAATCACCTTTAGTGATATTGTTTACTTTCAGCTCACCTACTTTAGCGCCCATTACATTGAATACTTCCAGTTTCACGTTTTGTGAATTTTCCAGGTCGAACTTAACATTCAACAGTCCTGTATTGGAAGGGTTAGGATAGAAGTTCACACCTTTTTCCAGTCCTTCGTCCAGACTAACGATAGAAAGGCCTTCACATTGCGTATTGGTAGCATTTGCCGTTGTTGCGCCGGTATTGAACGGATCCAGCCATGCTTTCAGGTTCCTGGTCGGGATACCCAGATCGTAATTATAGCCGGAAGCAAATTTATAGTAGTTAAGAGAATTATAAGTGTTGTTCGGACAGTCAGTTACCGCACCGCTTGCCGTAGAGGCAATACCCACGATCCTGTTGTCTGTATTGAATAAGCCGGAACCGGATGTACCACCGTAAACAGCACCTTTGGAACCATCACGAGGGAAGTTGATAGTGATATGTTTTGTGCTTTTCAGGATAGTATTGTGCCAGGAAACTTTTTTGATATCTCCGGACGGGTGGTGGAAGCCTACGTATTGCTTACCTGTATTGACAGGGTAAACCAGCTGATCATTGATATCCCATCCTGCCAGCATAGCGTTGTAGGAACTAGGCACCCTGATCCTGAGCTCCAGCAGCAGGAAGTCACCGGGCATTCCGGAAGCAGACAGGCGTCCGTCATATTCAGAGCGAGCCACGAAGTTGGCTGCAGAGATAACGTCTACCTGAGCCCTGTTCTTGGCGTCACAGGCCAGCTTTTCAAAGTTGAACCTGAATAATACCTGCGAAAATGCGGAGTTGGTAGTATCTCCCAGCCTTGTCAGGTTATTGGACTGGCAGTGAGAGGCGGTCAGCACATAGTTATTACAGTTTTCCTTGGTATTGCCCAATGAGTTGATCATTGAAGCAGAACACATGCTTACCAGCTGACCTCTTTTATCCAGGTAAAGTGTCTGGATAGAAGCTTTTTTAGCTACATCTGCGTCTGAAGCACTATAACATGCTGCGTCTATCATACACTCAGCGCCCCTGCCCTGCAGACCGAACGGATCGGCACCGATGAATACACCCTCAGAAGGGTTTCTGTATTGCTCCAGGTAGGAAATACCTTCAAAGTGGATAGCAGCATTATCAATGCTCAGGCTGATATCGTTCAGGTTTACAAATGGCTCTATATTCAACTCGATGTTCACATAGTTGCCCTGAACCGGCTGGATAGCAAATAATTTATCTTCAGGAGAAACATTCTCTGTAGTGTAAGCGCCCAGTATCTGGGATGCATTGGCATTATACACATACATATTTACACCCTTCGGCAGATCGAAATTGTCCAGGTACAGACCGATGGCAGGCGCGCCTTCAATGTGGATCTGCGCTTTCCAGATGATCTGACCGTTATCTAAATAATGAAAAACTCCGGACTCTGGGAATTTAACATCAGTACCAATTACCTTAGCCACGTATTGCTTCTGCTCCTGCTGGCCCTGTTGTCTTATCTCATTAATCGCTTCTTCGGAATTCAACGGGTTAGAATACGCTCTTGTCTCTGGCTGAATCACACTTGCGGCAAGGTTTTTCGACACAGACAGCGGTAATCCTCCCGTAGCAATCTGCGCACTGGCGGAAGTGGTCAGATTTACTAAAGAAGCCATCATTGCCACGCTTAATAAAAGTCTTTTCATTTTAATTAATTTAATTATAATGTTATTGATGTTTTGTTGATGAAAATTTAATGCTCAGGTAAGGGTAATGTAAAATATCAATTTGCTAATTTATGGATATTTTCTTTTCTAAAAAATTATTTTTTTCCAGAAGGAAATTTTGTAGAAGCGCTTTATAGTCGCTGCTGTAAGCATTATCGCTGCCCCGGAGGTAAAAATGATCTGCAAAATCCAACACCTGTATCTTATCGCTCAGGATATAAACGACCCTGTTGTAGTCTTTATTATGCGAGGGGTAGATTTTTATCTTTTTGCAGACCTCCAGGCCGGATCTTTCCAGCTCAGACGCTACCCTGCCCTCTTCCGATGCCGGGTACAGCAGACCCGCCAAGCCACCGGGTAAAAGCATCCTGCTAATCGCCTGCAGCAATTCGGCATGGGACAGGGATGCAGTATGCCTGGCCAGTTGCCGTTTCGCTTCAGCGGCCGGAAGATGACCGGTAAAGAACGGGGGATTACAGATGATAAGGTCATACCGCGGCCTGCTGTCCTGCCCATATTCCTGTATGCTGCCGTGATGACAACGGATACGGCCGCCCCAGGGACTTTGCTCAATATTATAACATGCCTGCCTGTAAGCATCCCTGTCAATTTCCACCGCATCAATATGGAGCGACGGAAATTCCTGCGCCAGCATCAGGGACAGCAGGCCGGTACCGGTACCGATGTCCAGCGCCCGGGCAGCGGCAGGCAGCCCTTTCATGATACGGATCAGCAGCCCGCCGAAGACGCAGGCATCCGTAGATACCTTCATCCCGCATTGATCCTGCTCTACCCGGAACTGCCGGAACTGAAACCAACTATTAGGCATATTTATACATTTGTACGGGCTGAAGGGATCACCGACAGATCGCTGAACTCGCGGTTCTGATACATATAATGGGCGGTCATGGCGATCATGGCCGCATTATCGGTACAATATTCAAATCTGGGAATATACACTTTTACATTCATCTCCTCCGCCAGCTTCGAAATGCCGGCACGGAGCCCGCTGTTGGCGCTTACACCGCCCGCAATACCGATATGCCTGATATCATAGGCCTTAATGGCCTTTTTCATCTTCAGCAGCAGCGTGGTGACAATAGTATGCTGCACCGATGCGCAAATATCATCCAGTTGGGCGGTAATAAAATCAGGCTGCAGCCTGACCGCTTTCTGCAGGTGATACAATACGGCTGTTTTCAGCCCGCTGAAGCTGTAATCATAGCCGCCGAGGTTCCCTACCGGGTATTCAAACGCCAGCGGGTTGCCCGACTGCGCCAGCTTATCCAGGTGCGGGCCGCCGGGATATGGCAGCCCTATCATCTTCGCGATCTTATCAAAGGCTTCACCTGCAGCATCATCTTTCGTCGACCCGATGATCTCATGCCGCAGGTGATCATGGCAGATGACCAGTTGGGTATGCCCCCCGGAAACGGTAAGGCATAAGAAAGGAAATTCCGGCCGCGGCGCTTCTATAAAATGCGCCATCACGTGAGCCTTGATATGCTGCACCGCGATGAGCGGGATATCCAGCGCCTGTGCCAGGCCCTTGGCGAATCCTGCGCCTACCAGCAAGGCGCCTATCAGGCCGGGAGACCGGGTAAATGCAACAGCCGACAAGTCCTGCTTCCTCAGGCCCGATTCCTTCAGGGCCAGGTCGGTAATAGGCACTATATTTTGCATATGGGCGCGTGAGGCCAGCTCGGGAACTACGCCCCCGTACTGCTCATGCACCTTCTGGGTGGCCACGATATTGCTTTTCACTACCCCGTTGATGATCACCGATGCTGCGGTCTCATCACAGGAAGACTCTATGGCCAGTATGTTTATATCAGAATTCATATATGTTCCTTCTCACTTATTTCAATACCAGGTAACTGCAGACAATACCCGTGGCCACGGCCACATTCAGGGATTCCGCATCCCCTACCCTGGGAATGAACAGCAGCTCCGACGATATGGCTTCAAAACCGGGATTTACGCCTCTGGACTCATTGCCCATAAGGATAATGCCGCTTTCAATCCCAACCGAAGACCTGATATCGCTGCCTTTCAGGTGGGTGGTATATACCGGCCGGCCCGATCGTTGCAGCGCCTGAAAAAGATCTGCATACGCGGTGACGCATACTCTCAGCAGGCTGCCCATGCTGGCCTGCACAACTTTAGGATTAAATGTCTCCACACAATCTTCGCTGACCAGTATATCCCGAATCCCGAACCAGTCTGCGGTCCGGAGAATGGTGCCCATATTCCCGGGATCTCTTATACCGTCCAGCGCGAGGTACCATTGTCCTGGCGTAAACGCGGGAGCTTCCGGCCCAGGCATTCCCGCCACTACTACCACCTGCGTGGGCGTGGTCAGGGTGCTGATCTTTGCTATCTCATGCGGCAGCGCTTCCACGCACCGGTCCCGGAAAGGAGCAACAGCCCCCTCATGGACAGACAGCCATTCTGCCGTGGCTATAATATGTATTATAAACCGGGCATCCGCTATCCACTCCAATGCGCTTTTATCGCCTTCCACCAGGTAACGGCGCTCCTGCTTCCTGTTCCTGGCTATGGACAGACTTTGGAAATATTTAAGTTGTGCTTTTGTCATTTATAAGCAATAAATTCTACAATTTTGTACAGCAAACAGCATTTTGCAAATTTCGGAATAAACTTTCAATTCCCGTATTTCCCAACAGATTAAAACTGACAGCCCGACAGATGCCTTTTAAACATTCTCCATACAGCAGCTTACTTCCTGTAACGGTTATGGTTTTCCTGGCAGCCCTCCTGGCATCCTGCAGCGGCACAAGGCACCTCGGACCGGACCAGTACCTGCTGAGAAAAAACACGGTACAGATCGAATCAGACATCAGCCTGTCCTCCAAGGGCAGCTTCCGGGAAGATGTGGGCTCGGTGATCCTGCAAAAGCCCAACAGCTATTTGCTGGGAGCACCTTATAAGCTGAACCTTTACAACCTGCGTTATAAAACCTACCAGAAGGATACGAATAATATCCAGCTCCGGACGAATTTCGTGGAGCCTCCCGTCATTTTCGATTCCTTGCTCATGCTCCGGTCGCTGGACAATATAAGGGGATTCCTTATCAACCAGGGATATTTCAATCCCCAGGTGCAGGCGCAGGTGAAATACAGGAAAAAGAAAGCGCGTACCACTTATAAGATCCAGACGGGCAACCTGTACGTGATCAACAATGTAAGGGTCAATTGCGAAGACAGCACCATCTATAATATTCTAAGGAGCAGCCTTAAAAAGACCCGCCTGGAACCATACACCAATTACAATCATATAGTGGTGAGCGAGGAAAGGATCCGTATCGTGAATGAGCTGCGGAACTGGGGGTACTATAACTTCGGCACCAATAATATCACCTTTGAGCTGGATACGGCTTCGGTGGTCGTGGATTACAAAAACCCGCAGTACCAGCGCCGGCAGAACAAACGGAAAAGAGGGCTGGATATTGATATCAATATCTATAATTCCAGGGACAGCAGCGCCTACAAGGTGCACCACATAGAGGATGTGACCGTCTATATGCAGCATATAGAAGGCGCGCCTGAAAGCACCTATTCGGAAAAAAAGATAAACGGCATCACGTTCAAATATATTGACCATTACCTCAATTTTAATGTGATAGACCAGAAGATATTGCTCAGGCCGGGCATCATATTTACTCAGGACGCTTACGGGCAGACCCTCAAGCTGCTGAATGACCTGGAAATATTCCAATTGGTAAGGATCTCCGTGGAACCCTCGTATGAAGGCAGCACGGGACTGAACACCCGGATCATTTTAAGCGCCAATAAGAAATATGATTTCGGCACCAATATCGAGGTGACCGGCGGAGACCTGTACACGGTAGGTACTGCCGTCAATATGAGCATTACGGACAAGAACTTCCTGAAGGGCGCCAACAGGCTGACCATTACCGGGTCTTACGGGGTGGAAGCCAACCAGGATAAAGCCCAGACAGACCTTGACTATTTCCGCCAGTTCTATCTCTTTTCGCAGAATGCCGGTCTCAACTTTAATCTCACCTTCCCCAAGTTTATCCTCCCGGTGAACCAGAACAGGTTCAGCCGGACACTGGTGCCTAAAACATTCCTGGAGGGCGGTATCAATTACCTGAAACGGACCGATTATTTTGACCTCCGGAGCGTCAATGCCGGCTGGGGTTACCGGTGGCGGGCCTCCACCTATGAGCAATGGTCTGTCAAGCCTATTTTTGTGAACTTCCTGCACCTTTCCAATATATCCAAAGTATTCCAGGAAAGGATGGACAGCATACCGGCCATCCGGAACAGTTACCAGGAGACCTTTATAGAGGGTGAGAACATAGAGTATGTGTACAATTCCGAGCTAAAGAATCCCCGCTCCTACCGTATCGTAAGGCTGGGCCTGGAAGAAGGCGGCCTCCTGATGAACGGGATCAATGCGCTGTACACCCTGAACAGGTCTGGAGACGGCCTGAAGTTTGCCGAATATGTGAGAATGGATTTTGATATCCGCCAGTATATCAAGAACAACAGGTCCGGCTGGTCCTTCCGGTTTTACGGCGGCGTGGGCGTTCCCTACAATAAAGCCACTTCCCTGCCCTATATCAAGCAGTACTTTGTGGGCGGCGCCTACAGCGTCAGGGGGTGGCGGCCCCGGGTGCTGGGCCCCGGCAGCTTCAATGCCCTGAAAGATAACAATACATCCCTGCTTTTCGTGGACCAGGCGGGCGATATCAAGCTGGAGCTGAATGCGGAATACCGGTTCCCGATCATTACCGTCTGGTCCGGCGCCATCCAGATCAACGGCGCGCTCTTTGCCGATGCCGGCAATATCTGGCTGATGAATCCCACGCCCAATATGCCGGGCGCTAATTTCCGGTTTGAGAACCTGTACAGCGACCTGGCCGCCAGCTATGGTTTCGGTATCCGCTTCGACCTTGGCGGCTTCCTTGTCCTGCGGACCGACTTTGCCTTCCAGGCCAAAAAACCCTATGTTCCGGAACACAACGGCTGGACTATCCAGCATTCCCGCATCGCGGACGGCCAGTGGCGCAAAGACAATATGAACTTTAATATCGCTATCGGTTATCCTTTTTGATGATTATTACTCCTTTGACCCCTGCACTAATTTTTATTTCCCGGTACATTACAGGAAAATTTGTAATTTAACTCACGCAAAATTCTGACATTCTAGAAAAATGTCCACAAATCAAGCAGGACTCTTTGGCATGCAACTCAGACAACGACTGCCCCACAGCAAAAATTTCATATTGCAAACAGAAAGAAACGATTTACGCAGCGATCTTTCCCATTAAGTCTTCAGAATTTTGATGAAGAGCAAACCGCCCTTTATGAGCGAATGCAGAAAGAAAAGGATGAAATGATGGCGATGCTGAAGAAGTTGATGCAGAAGTAATTGTCAATTATACTATAAACATCAAATTAGGATAAAAAATAATTGGCAATATTTATACGGTATACATGGGTAATTAAATGTAACTCTCCAAAAATGAAAACAAATCCAATAAACTGGACTGAATTTAATGGTGAAAAATTTCAGGCATTTTGCAACGACTTATTAAGTTTTGAGTTTGGGAAGAACTATATACCCTTTACTGCCCCTGGAGGCGACCAAGGCATAGATGGACTTTTTGATGGGGAATACAATAGTAAAACAGGGAAATGGAGATTTCAGGCAAAATTTCACCATCCTGATACCGGTAGAGTATCTGGATTTAATCAATTAAAGGCTCAGATCAAAAAAGACATAACTGAGAATATACAAGATGAAACTACTGTAATTTTTATTACGAATGTTGAATTGAACCCTAACCAGAGAAAGGAAATAAAGACAACAACTGGTAAAACGCTCCAGGAAAACGGTAAAGTAGTTGATTTTGATATTTGGGACGGAGCCAAGATCTATACATTATTAGCGCACCACCCGATTGTTAAGCTTTGGTATACAGATCAAACTAAATATTTAATCCAGGAATATTCAGAATATTTTCGGGAAGAGCTCAATGCAGCACAAAATACTTCTTATGCCCTATCCAATAAATTTTATTACAGAAAGAACAAGCTCGAAATCCTCGATCAGTTTATTCGGGATGACGCAAAAATGGTGGCTGTCATTAGTGGTGAAGCAGGCATCGGGAAGACAAGACTTTGTATTGAGTTCTTCAGGCAATATATCGATCCGGAGAGTGATTGGAAAGCATTGGTTGTTGTAACCCATACAATCGATCTGCAAGTATTGCAGGTGGCTTTATCCGGAGAAAGAAACTATATTGTATTACTGGATGATGCCGATAAATTTGAGGAAAAAGATATCGCCGATTTGTTAACCCTTGTAAAGAGGATAAAGCCGAATAAAGTCAAGCTATTGCTAACCGTTCGGACGCCATTTTTAAAACAAGCGCTTAAGCAGATAGCTGCAATCGATCAAACCGCATTAATAGAGCCAATAGAACTCGGTCAATTAACAAAAGAAGAAACGGTTCAGTTTTTAGAAGAAGAGTTAAAAGGATACAGAATTGGGGAATACTTTGGGTATTTTGTTGGATTGACTCACGGAATACCCATTATGATAATGACCTTATTAAGAGTCATTAAAAGTGGAACCAACTTATCGGATATTAAACAGGATACTTTTCTGAAGACGTATGTAAAGCAATATTTTGATCAATTTATAGCCACAACAAGTGGAGAGAAAGAAATACTCAAAAAGGAGGTTGAAAAAATCATTAAACTTGTTGCTCTTATCGAACCAATACAGATCGATAATAACGATCTTATAAAACAGATTGCCTCCACGGAGAATATTTCTGAAGAAGACGTAGAAGCTGTTCTGCTGGCAATGAAGGCACAACATATTATTTCCGGACGATACCAGTTGGATATCAAACCGGATATGTACAGCGACTTGATTCTGGGAGAAGCACTTCACTCCACAAAATGGTTAGAAGCAAAATTACCCCTATACAGTACTTACATTAGCAATATTATAAAGAATATCGCCTATGTAAACCAGGATACGGTTATTCTTGCAAATCTTCTGCAAGAATACATCAACCAAATCGATAATTGTAATAGCTATCAGGAAGTTGCAACTATACTTGGCACTGTATATACCATAACATACGCCATGCCATTATTGGCATTGGAAACAGTTAATAAAACAATTGCTATATATACGAATGAGCAGCATCCTTTGTATAACGATTTTCAGCGGTCATTGACTTATAGAAATTATGCTCCTGATTCTACTATCAACAACCTTAAACATATTCTCCACAGTTTATTCCAGATGGAAGACTACTTCATGCAAGCTTACATCTACTCTGGAAAACTTTACCAGCTATTAAAAGACAATGGAACTGTTTCAAATATTGCAGACTTTGAAAAGAGTGATGGTTTTGAAGGATTTACTTGCAAAAAACAAAACCAGGTACTTACAGCCAGTAAAGTGACATTAGGCAAAGTTGATGGAGAAATGAAGTTTTTTGCTCTTGGTACTTTAAAAGCTATACTAAGACTTGAATTTACACATACTGAATCCCACTTATTTAAAAAGGATTCTATCCATATTTATACAATACATGTTCCTGAGAATAAGCATGTAAAAAAACTGAGGCAAGAAACAATTGATCTGTTAATTGAAGTATTTCAAAATGACTCTTCCAAAGAGATTAAAGAAGAGATTCTTAAGATCATTGTTGATGTGCCAAGAGAGATTTTTGCGGCAAGGAATAACAATTATAAGGGAAAAGAAGACATCAAAACAGTCTTGGATTTCCTGCTTTTGATCTCCGCTCAAAACATTCTTGAACTGAAACAAAAGCAGTTTATTAAACAGCAATTGCACAGGTTCAAACGATGGGATAAAGATGCTGTCTATCATACGATCATTGATAAGATAAATAAGCAACTGGCAGGCAGTGATCTTGCAGAAATACTACTGGATTTATTCAATCCAAAGTATGATAAAAATTTCAATAAAACGAAAGAAATATATAAAACAGAAGCACAAAAATTAATAAAGAATAACTCTGGAACTGAATTAGGAGACGCCTTAGTAAAAGTTGTCCAGCAAAGTGAACATACCCCACATTATCTTTATGATTTTCTATACGAAATTACAACTGACTTAACCAAAACCAAAGAGCTTATTAATCATTTGTGGACAACCAATAGAGAATTTGTGATTATCTACTGTTCCAGTATGTTCCGACAATTGAGGTTTTCTGAAGAGGGTAAAAGTTTTTTTTGGCAATATATTCAAAAGCTGCAAGAAGAAAATTCTGTTAAGACAAGAGACTGTATATTAAATGTGTATAGTTCCTTTAGGATTCACGATGTTGGAGTGCATATAAAAAAACAAGACATCCTGGAACAAGAGGACTCAGACCTTATCACTACAACGTTTGAAAAATCAACACCTGAAAATTATTTCAATCTGGCCTGGGCGCTTCCAATCCTGTTCTTTCTTGATAAATCTTTAGCTGTCAACGAAATTAAAAAGTTTTTACAAAACTGCCATGAAAGACATCTTGATACTTTGTTTTTAGCATTCGATCCAGTCGAAAAAGAAAATTATCCGGAAATAAAAGAATTGTTACTTCATCATACCATTCATCTGAATATTCCCTATACCGTTGAACGTTTTTTAAATAAGATAATCAGGAAAGACGGATTTGAGGACGTGTTCAGGTATATTGAAAAAAGATTGTTTTTCAAGCGAAAATATGTATTGGAAAAAAAGAACTTGCTCGATTATGAATATGTACCAACTCATACAGGTAATACCATTACAGCAAATCTTTCTGATGAGCAGAAAAATGAAATATTTTCTAAGATACTCAATTGGTTTGTTGGTTTTGATTTTGAGTCATACGAACACTTTTATACAAAAGATGTCATTGAATTATTTGCTGTGAATAAATACATAGATGAATACACAAAAGTTATCTATACTAAGCTTATTGAACAGTATCAATCAGATTATAACAAGTTGTTGAATATTATTCAATCCCTATCTGGATTTAAGGAAAAAAATGAAGCTTTTATAGATTTAATCATGCAGCTTCTGAAAGTCGGTGAAGAAAGCATACAAAAGGAAGAACAACTTAAAAAGTTTAAATCACAATGCGATATTGCATTAACTTCTGTAGGTGTTAAATCCGGTACAGCAGGACAACCATTCGAGGTAGACCTGCAATTAAAGGAATTATTGGAAAATACTTTGAATAGCTCAAAGATAAGTACTCCCCAAATGAAGGACTTTTTTCAAAGAGTTTTAAAATCGGTACAGGCAAATATTGATCGGGATAAATATGATGAAGGAGGAGAAATATGGTAACTAAATCACTTACAGATTTTAGCGTTCAGAAAAATGCTATCTTAACCGCTATAAATAATAGCTGGCGGCATTTATAATCAAAGCCTGCATAGTTCGTTTAAACTCTCTCGAACAAAAATAATACTCCCCTCCACATTCTTTTCTCCACAAAATAAATGAATGAACATTCATTTATTTTACCTAAATTGCATTAAAATCAATTTTGACAGATGATCCGGAATAAAAGAAATGCTATCCTGAAAAGTGTGCTTAAGCTGGTCAACAGGCAGGGATTTTATCATCTGAATATGAAAAGCATCGCGCAGGAAGCCGGTGTTGCGGCAGGGACCATCTATCTCTACTTCAAGGGGAAGGAAGACCTTATCAATGCGTTGTATGCCATGACTGCAGAGGAGTTCAACCAGGCCATACTCGAAGCATACGAGGAAGGCAGGCCATTACAGGCCAATTTTTTTGCCATGCTCGACGCCGCGGTCATGTTCTATCTTAAGAACCCGGACCATTTCAGCTTTGTGGAGCAATATACCTACGCGCCTTTCCTGTTCAAAGAAAACCAGGATATGAACTTTTCCCTGCTTTTACCTATTTATAAAATGATGGCGCAGGGAAAGGCGCTCCGGCTTATAAAGCCGCTGGATGAGTCCGTGCTGCTCGCGCTCATTCACGGCAGCCTCAACACCATCATAAAGCTGCACCTGGCCAGGAAGACCAATCTCCGGAAAGAGAGCACCCGGAAGGAATTTTATAATGCTGTCTGGGATGCCGTAACCGTAACAAAAAAGTAAACAAGCAAATTGTGAACAAAACATCGCAATGCTTAATTTTCACAGGGAAGCGTGCTGGTGATGTTTTGATTAACCGTTCAAAAAAATATACGAATGAAAAGGATCATTAAAAAAGTAGCCGTCCTCGGATCAGGAGTTATGGGCAGCCGTATTGCCTGTCACTTTGCCAACGCCGGCATAGAAGTATTGCTGCTGGATATCGTACCCAAAGATGCGCCGGCCGATGATAAAAAAGCCAGGAATAAGATCGTGAACGATGCCCTGCAGTTCGCGCTCAAATCCAATCCTTCACCCATTTACAGTAAATCGTTCGTGACGCGGATCACTACCGGGAATTTCGAGGACAACCTACCCGAAATTGCCGGCTGCGACTGGGTGATAGAAGTCATCATCGAACGCCTGGACATCAAACAATCGCTGTTTGAAAGAGTGGAACAGTACCGGAAACCCGGCACCCTGGTCTCCTCCAATACTTCCGGTATACCCATCCACCTGATGGCAGAAGGAAGAAGCGAGGATTTCAGGGCGCATTTCTGCGGGACGCACTTCTTTAACCCGCCCCGTTACCTGAAATTATTGGAGATCATACCCACCGCCCACACCTTGCCGGAAGTAACGGACTTCCTGATGGCTTACGGGGAAAAAATGCTGGGAAAGACCACGGTATTATGTAAAGATACCCCTGCCTTCATTTCCAACAGGATAGGGGTCTTCAGCATGGCCAGCATCTTACAATACGTGGAAAAGACCGGTATGACCATAGATGAGGTGGACAAGCTGACCGGTCCCGTGATAGGCCGACCCAAATCCGCCACCTTCCGTACGGCCGATGTGGTGGGCCTGGACACGCTGGCTCTGGTAACCAACGGCTTATACCAGGGATTACAGCACGATGAAGCGAAAGATACCTTTAAGGTACCTGCCTTTATTAACACGATGATCGAAAACAAATGGCTGGGTAGTAAAACAGAACAGGGATTCTTTAAAAAAGTAAAAGGAGAGGACGGTAAAAGCGAGATCCTTTCTTTAGACCTGCAAACATTGGCATATAAAAAAGCGGAAAAAGCCAAATTCGCGGTACTGGAAACAACCAAGCAGATAGAAAACCTGGCGGACAGGTTCAAAGTCCTGCTGGCCGATAAGGACAGGGCAGGGGACTTCTACCGTACCACGTTCTACAGCCTCTTTACCTATATCTCCAACCGTATCCCGGAAATCGCAGACGAGCTTTACAAGATAGACGATGCCATAGAAGCCGGCTTCGGCTGGGAAATGGGCCCATTCAAGATCTGGGACACCCTGGACATCGCCAAAACGGTTGAAAGCATAGAAGCAGCCGGGTATAAGGTAGCCGACTGGGTAAAGACTATGCTGGCAGCAGGTCATACCTCCTTTTACCAGGCCCGTGACGGCCGGAGATACTATTATGATATTCCTTCCGGGTCTTATAAGATCATCCCCGGAACAGAAGAGTTTGTCAATATAGACCTGGTAGGAGCCGATAAAATAGTCTGGCAAAACTCAGGCACCATTTTAAAAGATATCGGCGACGGCATCCTGAACCTGGAATTCAGGACCAAGATGAATACCATAGGCGGCGAAGTGCTGGAAGGCATCAATAAAGCCATTGATATCGCGGAAAAAGATTATAAAGGCCTGGTGATCAGCAATACCGGCGCCAATTTCAGCGCGGGCGCCAATGTAGGGCTGATCTTTATGATGGCCGTAGAGGAGGAGTGGGACGAGCTGGACTTTGCCATCCGCCAGTTCCAGAATACGATGATGCGCGTACGTTATTCCGGTATACCGGTAATCGTAGCACCTCATAATATGACCCTGGGCGGCGGCTGTGAAATGTGCCTGCACGCAGATAAGGTAGTAGCACACGCGGAGTCCTATATCGGACTGGTAGAATTTGGGGTGGGGCTGATCCCCGGAGGCGGCGGAACCAAAGAGTTTGCGCTCCGTACTGCCGATGAGCTGAAAGAAGGCGATGTGGCTTTAAACAGGTTCAGGGACAGGTTCCTGACCATAGGACAGGCCAGGGTTTCCACCAGCGCTGAGGAAGCATTCGAGCTGGGATACCTGGTAAAAGGCAGGGATAAGGTCGTATTATCCCAGAAACGGCTGCTGCTGGAAGCCAAAAAGGAATGCCTGCTGCTGGCAGATGAGGGCTATGTAGCCCCGCAGCCGCGCAAAGATATTTTAGTATTGGGTAAGCAGGCCCTGGGGCTGGCATACCTGGGAGCCGACAGCATGCGTGCCGGCAATTATATCTCCGATCACGATGTGAAGATCTCCCAAAAGCTAGGCTATGTAATGGCCGGAGGCGACCTCTCCACACCCACCCGGGTCAGTGAGCAATATCTGCTCGACCTGGAACGCCGGGCATTCCTGGAGCTTTGCGCGGAAAGAAAAACATTAGAGCGTATCCAGTCTATCCTGAACGGCGGTAAAGTGCTGAGGAATTAGACCGTTGCCGGAAGCATATGGCTCCGCATTAAATTATTTCATTTTACAGTGACCTTAAAAATATTAAAACATATGAATGCTTATATAGTTGCAGGATACAGATCGGCCGTAGGCAAAGCCAACAAAGGAGGTTTCCGCTTTATGCGCACCGATGAGCTGGCAGCCCGGGTGATCAGACATTTAATGGCCAGCGTGCCCCAGGTCAAACCCGAACAGGTGGATGATCTGCTGGTAGGCAACGCGATGCCGGAAGCGGAACAGGGCCTGAACTTCGCCCGTTTCGTTTCGCTGATGGGATTTGATTCCGTTAAAGTGCCCGCCGTAACGGTCAACAGGTACTGCGCCTCAGGACTGGAAACCATTGCGACGGCAGCGGCCAAGATCCATTCCGGCCTGGCGCACTGCATCGTAGCCGGCGGCGCCGAAAGCATGAGCCTTATCCCTATGGGCGGCTGGAAAGTTGTGCCCCAGGTGGAGCTGGCGAGGGATCATGCGGATTATTACTGGGGAATGGGCCTGACGGCAGAAGCTGTAGCCAAAGAATACAATGTCAGCCGTGAAGACCAGGACGCCTTTGCCCTGCGATCGCACCAAAAAGCGCTGAAAGCCCTGGCGGAAAACAAATTCAAAGAAGAGATCGTTCCCATAACCGTGGAAGAGACCTATGTAGGCAATAACTGCGGCCAAAAGAAAACCCGTACCTACGTAGTAGATACGGACGAAGGACCACGCGAAAGCACACCGGAAGGGCTGGCCGGCTTAAAGCCCGTATTCGCGGCCGGCGGCACTGTTACGGCCGGCAACAGCTCGCAGACAAGCGACGGAGCAGCCTTTGTGATGATCTGCAGCGAAGCGTTTATAAAAGCGAACAACCTGCAGCCCATCGCCCGTTTTGTAAGCTATGCGGCAGCCGGGGTAGAGCCCCGTATAATGGGCATAGGGCCGGTAGAAGCCATCCCTAAAGCGTTGGAGCTGGCAGGGCTTCAATTGAAAGACATAGACCTGGTAGAGCTCAATGAGGCCTTCGCTTCCCAATCCATAGCCTGCATCCGGGAGTTGGGACTGGATGAAGATAAGGTCAATGTGAACGGGGGCGCTATTGCCCTGGGACACCCCTTAGGCTGTACCGGCGCGAAGCTGACCGTACAGATGATGCACGAGCTGAAACGCCGCAATAAGAAATACGGCCTGATCTCCATGTGTGTAGGCACAGGACAGGGAGCAGCGGGTATTATTGAAATGCTGTAACAGCCCGGGCACCTCATAAACCATACAATTATTCAATTAATAATAAAAACATTCAGACAATGAGCAACAAACAAACCATAATGGGCGGTGAGTTCCTGATCAAAGACACCCGGCCGGAAGATATTTTCATTCCTGAAAACTGGAGCGAGGAGCAACTGATGATCGCGCAGATGTGTAAAGATTTCCTGAAAGCGGAAGTGACCCCCAGGCTGGAAGCTATCGATAAGCAGGAAGAAGGGCTGATGGCCTCCCTGCTGGAAAAAGCCGGGGCGCTCGGCCTGCTGGGCATCAGCGTACCTGAAGAACTGGGCGGCATAGGAAAAGATTTCGTTACCGCCATGCTCACCACGGAAGCGCTCGGCGCGGGCCATTCCTTTGCTGTCGCCAATGCCGCTCATACCGGGATCGGGACTTTACCCATCCTGTATTATGGTACCGAAGCGCAAAAGCAAAAATATATCCCTAAGCTGGCTACCGGAGAATGGAAAGCCTGCTATTGCCTCACAGAGCCGGGTTCCGGGTCGGATGCCAATTCTGGAAAGACCAAAGCCAGACTGTCAGAGGACGGGAAGCACTATATCCTGAACGGCCAGAAGATGTGGATCACCAACGGCGGGTTTGCAGACATCTTTACGGTGTTCGCAAAAATTGACGATGATGAGAACCTGTCTGCCTTCATCGTGGAAAAGGATTTCGGCGGCATCACCATCAACGCGGAAGAAAGAAAAATGGGCATCAAGGGAAGCTCTACCACCCAGGTGTTTTTCAACGACTGCAAAGTGCCGGTGGAGAATTTACTCTCTGAAAGAGGCGCCGGCTTTAAGATCGCCCTGAATATCCTGAACATCGGCCGTATCAAGCTGGGAGGCGCGGCCCTGGGAGCCGCCAAAGCCGTCATCAACCAGTCTGTGAATTATGCCAACGAACGGGAACAATTCGGCCGCCCTATCTCCAAATACGGAGCCATTAAGCAAAAGCTGGCAGAGCAGGCCATACGCACCTATGTTACGGAGTCTTTGACCTATCGCGCGTCACAGAATGTGGATGATGCCATCCAGCAGCTGATAGCGGAAGGTATGGAAGCAGGCAAAGCCAAGTTAAAGGCTACGGAGCTCTTCGCCGTGGAAGCCGCCATTGTAAAGGTGCACGCATCGGAAGTGCTGGATTACGTGGTGGACGAGGGCGTCCAGATATACGGCGGTATGGGCTACAGCGCGGAAGCGCCTATGGACAGGGCCTACAGGGATTCCCGCATCAACAGGATATTCGAAGGCACCAACGAGATCAACCGGATGCTGACAGTGGATATGCTGCTGAAAAAAGCCATGAAAGGACAGCTGGACCTGATGACACCCGCCCAGAACGTGGTAAAGGAGCTGACCTCCATCCCCGATTTCGGCGCTGCAGAAGAGGATGGCCTGTTCTCCGGAGAGTACAAATACATCAAAGGATTCAAAAAAGCTATTTTAATGACGGCGGGCGCGGCGGTACAGAAGCTGATGATGCAGCTTGCCAAGGAGCAGGAAGTGATCATGTACCTCTCCGATATGCTGATTGAGCTGTATGCGTCGGAGTCCGTATTGCTGCGGGTGGATCAGCTGGTCCGGTCACAGGGCGACACAGGCAACGAGGAAAAAATAGCTATAGCAAAGACCTATATTTTCGATGCGGCATCCAGGATATACCAGGCAGGACGCAACGCTATCAACGCCTTCGCGGAGGGTGATGAAAAACGGATGATGCTGATGGGACTGAAAAGATTTACCAAAACGGAAGAATTCAATACGGTAGCGGCCAGGAGAAGCATTGCGGAAAAAATAATTAAAGAAAATAAATATACTTATTAGTATCTTAGCAATTATTTAATAAATAGGAAGTTTTTACTTCCTATTTATTGTATTTTCACAGATTTTTAAATATTTTGGTCCAAACTAATTATATAAGTAAATCAAAATTTATGAATAAGAAACTTATATTCACTTCTCTTGCATTAGGAATAGCTCCAACCCTGATGGCCGGCAGCTTCCAGATCAATTTACAGGGTATACGGCAGACCGCGATGGCGAGCAGTGGGACGGCTAAGCCCTGGGATGCTTCCACCTTGTTCTACAATCCTGCCGGGTTGTCTGATCTCGGCAGCTTTCAGGTGTATGCCAGCGGCTTCTATGTATCTCCGAATATATCTTATTCCCAGGCACCGGCCACGGGCTACCGCGTTGATGCCCAGAAGCTTTCTTCCTTTCCTTTTGCCGTATATGCGGGCGGAGCTGTATCGAAGGATAAAAGGCTGGGCGCCGGTATAGGCATCTTCACACCATTCGGATCCAAGGTTAGCTGGGGATCGGACTGGAGAGGCCGGTACCTGGTAAGGGACATTTCCCTGGCATGCATCCAGATACAGCCCACTATCAGCTATAAGTTTTCTGACCATTTCTCCATCGGCGCCGGGCTTAACTACGGCTTCGGAAGCATGGAGATCAACAAGGCGCTGCCGCTGACCTTTGCAGACGGATCGGACGGCGCGGTCAAGCTGGAAGGCAACGGTACCGGATGGGGCTTTAATGTAGGCCTGCATTACAAGCCGGTAGAAGAGATCGAGCTGGGCCTGACCTACCGCCACGGTATGACCATGAAAGTTAATGACGGCACCGCATCATTCAGCGCGCCTCACTCGCTGCAAAGCTCCCTGCCTGCCAATGGCACCACCGGGTTCAGCACCCGGCTGCCTTTACCGCATATCACCACCTTAGGGATGGCGTATAATGTCAACTCCCGCCTGACCTTACAGGGAGACCTCGTATTCGCTATCTGGTCGCGCTACAAATCCCTGGACTTTACCTTTGATGAGAACACTGCGCTGGTGCAGAATTCCAGCGAGGTCAAAAAGAACAACAATACCCTGGCTGTAAGGCTGGGCGCTAATTATAAGATAACCCAAGCATTGGAATTAATGGCAGGGTTTGGCTATGACCCGACCCCTATCAGTAAGAATTACATGTCACCGGATGCTGTGGATGGCAACAGGTTCATCATGTCCGGCGGTATAGCCTATACGCTGGGAGATATGGTAAGCATTATGGGCTCCTTCCAGTACACTACCACACCGACAAGATACGCCACGCACAGTCCTTCAAATTTCAGCGGCGCTTATGAAATAAAAAGTTTTACGCCGGCGCTGGGCATAGCCGTTAAATTTTAATTTCTGTCAATGCTTTTCCAATTATAAAATAAACTTATGAAATTCAAATATTTAGTACTCATAGCGTCCGCTGCCGGATTATTATCATCCTGTAAGAATAATTTTAAAAGCCTAGATACGCCCACAGCCGGTGAAGCAGACTTTTCCAAATACGTGGCCATAGGAAACTCTCTTACTGCCGGCTATGCCGATAACTCCCTGACACGTGACGGGCAGGAAAACTCCTATCCCAATATGCTGTCCCAGCAATTCAAGATGGTGGGAGGCGGCAATTTCGTCCAGCCCCTGCTCCCGGGAAGCTACGGCTGGCCGTCAGCAAAATATACGCTGGGCTACCAGACAGACTGTAAAGGCGTAACGGCTTTAGGTCCTATCCCGAACCCTGCTGCGGCCGATACAGCGGGCAGCTCCAACCGCATCGGCAATATAGACTACAATAACCTTGGCGTACCCGGCATCAAGGTGGCACACCTGGGCATTAACGGCTACGGCGTGTTCAACCCTTATGCAGCCCGGTTCTTCCGCAACCCGTCCCTGCAGACACCTCTCGAAGTGTTCCTGGCGCAGTCTCCGTCCTTCTTTACCGTATGGCTGGGGGGCAATGACGTGCTGGGCTATGCCACCAGCGGCGGTGAAGGTAATATCGGGGGCATGGGAACGGCTGATATCACCCACCCGGAATTATTTAAGACGATGTATGACTCCCTGGTGAACAACCTCGTAAAAGGTAATGCCAAAGGCGTACTTATCAATATTCCGGACGTAACGTCCATTCCTTTCTTCACTACCATAGACAGGAACGGCGCTACCGTAACGGCAGAGGAGGCCAACAGGCTTAACCAGCATTACAAAGACCTTGGCTATAACCACATTTCATTCCGGGAAGGCAAAAACGCCTTTGTTGTAGAAGATGACAGGGTAGGGGTAAGACATATTGAAGAAGGCGAGTTCCTGCTGCTGACCATTCCTGCCAATGAATTAAAATGTAACGGCCTGGGCACTATGAAGCCCCTGCCGAAAAGATATTTCCTGGATGCCAAAGAAGTGGCTACGATACGTGAATACACGGCACTCTTTAACCAGACCATACAGGACGCGGCCAGGAAGCACGGCTTAGCTTATATGGACGCCGGCGCCTTTATGCGCAGCCTTTCTTCAGGCTTCGCATGGGATGGTATAAAATATTCCCCGACATTTGTTACGGGCGGCGCGTTCTCGCTGGATGGCGTGCACCTTACACCAAGGGGCTATGCGCTGGTGGCCAACCAGATCATAACAACCATCAATACGTATTACAAAGCCAATATCCCGTACCACGACGTTAATAAATACCCCGGTATCAAGTTCCCTTAAGGACAATCAGCATAGAGGAGATAAGCCAACCAGGACAGCCATGGAAAATGTAGTTTTTAAGACCAAGATCATATGGAGCCAGATAGATTCCAACAATCACCTGAGGCATAGCGCTTATTCGGACCTTGCCTGCCAGGGCCGTGTAGAGATACTGGAACAACTGGGCATTACCAGCGAAAAAATGGCGGAATCAGGTATCGGGCCGATCCTGTTCGAGGAAAAGACCGTGTATAAAAGGGAAATTGCTCCCAATTCAACCGTAAGCGTCACCTGTTTGTTAGAAAGCTGCAGGACCGATGTGGCAAGATGGAGCTTCCGGCAGGAGATCTTCCGGGAGGATGGCATCCTGGCCGCCGTAGTGACCACTGTAGGAGCCTGGATGGACCTGAACAAAAGAAAGCTGACCATTCCCCCGGCTGACTTCGCAGAGGTTTTCCTGACAGGGATTAAACGGACAGCGGACTGTACGGTCTATGAAAAATAGGCATATGCACACCGCTTAAAATACACGCTTATGAAAACATTAAAATGGCTCGGGTGGATCACAGTAAGCATTATGCTGCTGGCCCTGACAGGATGGAAAGCCGCGGCACAGGATATTACGGGTACCTGGTATAACGCGGAGAAAGATGCCAAGATACAGATCTATAAGTCAGGTGAAAAATACTACGGAAAGATCGTTTGGCTGAAAAATCCTAACGACGCGAACGGCAATCCCAAGAAGGATGTTAAAAACACCGACAAGAAAAAAACAAATGAGCCCCTGATGGGACTGCTGCTGCTGAAGAATTTTAAGAAAGACAACGAGAAGGAGTACAGCGGAGGCACTGTTTACGACCCGAAATCCGGGAAGACCTACGATTGTAATATCACGGTAAAAAGCAGCACGGAACTATCCATAAGAGGATATATAGGAGTAAGCCTTTTCGGACGGACAACCATCTGGACCAAAGCGAACTGATCTCCGGTAAAAAGAAAAGAGCTGACCAAAAAGGTCAACTCTTTTCTTTTTTGCCACTTTTATCCGTACCTACGGAAAGAAGTTTACCGGAGGGAGGACACTTTGCCACAGAAAAAACTATCACTACATGATTTTCTGAAATTTTGTAATTCCTGAAATAAGACCTTCATTTGATACTTGAAGGAAATAAATTCCCGGGGGCAGCATAGAAATATCAACCCGGGAATCATATTTTCTTCTGAGTACAATCTGCCCGACACTATTAAAAACCGTAATTTCTGAATTTGTGAGGTTGCCCGCAATATTTATGGTATGGGACGCAGGATTAGGATATACAGAGATTGAAGACATTCCGGGTTCTTTTACACCTGTTGGGATATCAGAACATTTCCTACTCCCATAATACTGATTCCAAAAACAATAGGTACGCCAGATGCTATTCTCGAATATAAAATAACTTTGAATAATAGGACCCGTATCAAATCCTCGTAAGTAACTAAAGCTCGGAGGTTGGTGATAATAATAAATGTCATCATAAATTGATGAATGCATTTGGAATTTGTAGCTCTTAACACTATCCAACATATTGGAAATCTTATTGGTAAAAGTATCATACCCCACAGCGGTTGTCTCCAAAAACAAGGTATCATATCCATCTTCAGATAGAAAACCATAATGTAATATTGTGTCACCAATTTGTAAATCATTTCTCATATATACAAGCTCTTCAGACACAGTATCACATTTTTTAATGTATGTGATCCCGGTAGTGGTGTCTTCTCTAAGGCAATAGATATCACCTGCGTGATTCCCAATAACGGAATATTCAAGATTGTTATATACGGCTGTTGTGTCATATACTGACCAGAACTTGAAATAATGAACTTCCCTAAATGTCCCGTCTATACCATGATATTCCATTAACCATTGATTGGTGGTATCGAGAAAGTAATTGCTTTGTGCAGATACCATTATAATCTTGCAAAAGATTATTAAGAACATGAGTAATATTCTTTTCATAATAAGCTGTTTGAGATCAGAAAAAGTCTTGTAGCCCATTATTTTCCATTTGAGCTTGAACAGATAGACGGAATTTCTGCCCCAATAATTGGGAATAGAAGAATACTTATGCCTTAAAATGCGGGAATGCCAGGAGACTGGTAGCCTTTTTATAGGAAGCTTTGCTTACCTGGCAGCCGTCATCAGCTTATACTGCCTGAAAATACCATCATTGTTCTGCACCGCTATCTGGTAAACATAATTGCCCTGCGGGAGGTTAAGCGATCCCATATCAACCTTCACACTGTGCGCCCCGGCTGAAAGCCTGCCCATTTCAAGGGTCGTCAACTTCCTGCCCTGGATGTCAAAAATATCAAAGGAAACCGTAGCGGCATTATGAAGCGTAAAGGGAATTTCTGTAATACCATTATGAGGATTGGGGAAATTCTGCCCTAAGGAAAACTGTTTCGCATTTTCTTTTTCAATATGCCCGATACTGGTCCCGTTGCCATCTCCCGAACCTTTCACGCTTACTTCCAGGAAAGCCTCATAGCCATCCACGCTGTTCCCTGTCAGTGATGCCAACTGGTAGGTGTATCCGTCCGAGAATATATTATCCTGCGCGAAGGTCATCGGGTCTGCTCCCTTAGTGTATAAGGACGGGAAAGCCGCATATATCGCATTCTTTGTTTCAATATCAAATGTCATCTGGCTGATAGCCGCATAAGAAGAGCTTACATACACCTGGAAATGAATATGGCAGATCCGGCCCTGGTACCAGCCGGGAAATATGGTCTCGAACTCCACTTCTCCGTTGGCATCCGTGATCTGGTACCCCCGCAGCCATTTGGTGGTGGCGCTTCCGCCCTGGTTCTGGGGCGTATCATAGCCTGAATAGATACCGTCCTTATCACACATCCATATATTGACCCTGACATTCGTCATCGGCAGGCAGTTGTCCACTCCCAGGATCCGCATCTTTACTTTAAGCGGGGCGCCCGTCCTGTCTTCTTTGATATCTGAACGGAAATAGTATGTATTGGCCGTCAGGTCCAGGGGAAAAGGTCCTGCCGTTTCTGTGGGTATGAGCGTACAGGAGGTAGGCATAGCTTCCGGCTCCTCATTGCCTGCCAGCACTCTTCCGAAGGGGATTAGCGCACCGGCACCGGCAAGTCCCAGGCTCTTCAAAAAGGATTTTCGTTCCATAACAGTTGCGTTTTTTATGTCTACTCAAAGCTAAACAGATACCATATGACCACGTAATTTATGAGGTGAACAGGCTCAAAATTGCGGTAAAGCAGCTCAGGGCTTACCGAACCGCCTGAAAAACGATTCTTCAAAGCTGCTGCCTATGGCGATCCGGGCATCGCCGATCCTGATCACCCTGTTCCTTACCTGGTCTATCTTATCCAGGGCGACGATATAGGAACGGTGCACACGTATAAAGGAGGTCTCTGGCAGCCGCTCCAGCAAGGCTTTCATGGTAATGCGGATAACAAGCGGCTTCTGCCCCGGGATATGGATCTTCACATAATCATCCCATCCTTCTATATATGTTATGTCCTTCATATATACCCTCACTATGCCGTAATCGGCCTTCAGCAGAAGATAGGCAGCATCGTATGCCCCTTCCTGCGCCCTGACCCAAATCTTTGCTTTCTGAACGGCCTGTTCAAAACGTTCCTTTGTAAAAGGCTTCAGCAGATAATCTACCGCGTTGAGCGCAAAGCCCTCTACGGCATATTCACTGTAGGCGGTCGTAAAAATCACCATGGGAGCGGGGGATATCTTATGAAGCAGCTCTATGCCTGTTATTTTAGGCATCTGGATATCCAGGAACAGCAGGTCGGGGGGGTGCTGCGCTATAAATTCCAGCGCTTTGTCCGTCCGCGTAAAGGTGGCAGCCAGCAGGATATCCGGATGCTGGTGGCAAAAATTGCTGATCACCTTTAGCGCCAGCGGCTCATCATCTACTGCTATCGCTTTTATCATAGTTGCAGGTCTAATCGTACAGTAAATGTATGCTCATTGGACTTGATGTCCAAAACATGGCGGTTGGGATACAATAGCATCAAACGGTTACGCACATTGCCGATGCCCGTTCCGGAGCTTCCGGCAGCCGGCTGCGACCGTACAACACTGTTCCGTACATACAGCGACAGGTTGTTATCCTCTATGCGGATATCGATCACGATGAGCGACAGCTCCTCAGGGCTTACGCCGTATTTAAAGGCATTTTCAATAAAAGAGATCAGCAGGAGCGGCGCTATGACCTTACCCTCTGTATCCCCGGTAACAAGATATTGTACCTCTACGCTTTCGTCTATCCTGTATCGCTGCAATGCTATGTATTCCTCGATATAGGTCAGCTCCTTGCTCAGTGCTACCCGGTCCTGCTGCGATTCTGTAAGCACATACCGCATCATACCGGCCAGCTTCACCACGGCGGTGGCCGTATAGTCGGACTTTTCCATAGCCAGGGCGTAGATACTGTTAAGGGTATTAAAGAGGAAATGCGGATTGACCTGCGCCTTCAGGTAGGATAGCTCCGCGGCCAGCTTTTCCCGCTGCAGCTGGTGCGATCTTCTGCGTGTGGCCAGCAGCATCGCCAGGAAAAACACCCCGATGAACAGGAAAAAGTTATAGTCGGCTATCAGCCTCCTCAGCAGGTTATGGTGAGGCGGCCGGAAATGCCCGGGTGCTGGAACAGGCGCACCGGGCCCGTGCATAGGCCCCCGGGGTATAAACCCGAACTGAAGGATAGACAGCGCGAATACCACAAAAGACAGGATAATGATACTGTAAAACAGCAGGTATCTTTTTTGAAAATAATACCGTGGTATAATAACCAGGTAACACCAGTAGAAGAAGCCCGCCAGCGCAATATGCGTAAAGACCTCCCTTCTGCCTTCCGGGTTGCCCAGAATGCGGTCCAGGGCCGGGAAGTCCGGGGAGCTAAGGATCGGTAACAACAGGAAAATGATATTGCAGATGATATGCAGCCAGACCCCATTCACACTTTTCTTCATAAGCAGGTTCTTATACTGTACAAAATTAGAAGAATACCCGGGTTTCGCCGGGCATTGCGGTCAACCGCCCTATTGTTGCGGCAAACGGATCAATTACCCGGTCAGTTGCCGTACGTCCCTGCGCTCCACTGCCGGAGCAGCGGCGCGTAGCGTTTAACATGCTGCTCGTCCCAATGAAACAATAGCAGCCTTTGCGCCCGGGGCAAATATTGCCGCAGCAATGCTAAGGACGCCTGCAGCTCCCGGGGATCCGGGAATTCCGCACGCAATTCGTCTCCCATCCGGAAGTATTTAAAAGCCGTTGTCACATCTTTTGTCAGCATACTGTACACACTATCCTTTGGCTGCATATAAGGCAGCAACTGCTCGTATTCATTCTGGTAGATGATCCCTTTATACTGCTTGCCCGAATACCACACATACCAGCCATATACGGGCAATGCCGGATCAAGCGGCAGGGGATAGGGCTTCTTTACAAGATAGGATTGCAGGGTCCTGACCGTAAGTATGGAATTTGTTTCACGGTAGTCTTTGATATTACCCATATTATAGCACATCAGCACCGCCTTATCTACGGGCGGGACGCCCATTACCGAAGGGTATTTATAGGGATAGAGCCGCAGGGTAACGCTGAGGGACTTGTCGCGGAGCTGCCCTTTTAACTGCTGCAGGAAGTAAAAATACCGGTCCCTGCTCTGGGGTGTCCAGTCACAGTCCACCTGCAGCTCCCGCACTGATCTATCAGCAAAACGGGCTATCCAGTCCCTGTAGTAGCGACAGACATTCCCTGCAAGGGCAGCACAGCCGGCACTGTCCATTTTAAGCATGACGTCGTTGGTGATAAATATGACCGGCACGATCTCCAGGGATGCGTTCGTGTAACCTGGTGGCAGCAGCCCCGGCAGCCGTGTAGCCGGCTGCGGCTCCCCGGAGCGCCCGTTCCATACAACATCCGCGATCTTTGCATAGATGAACTGTACCCCGGCACTGTCCAGCCGCTCCGCTTCAGGCATATCCAGCGTTCTGTTCTTCCAGTAATAATATCCTACGGGCAGGGCTTTTTCTTCCTTTTTGCAGGAAAACAGGAGGAGCAGGGCACTTATATACAGGATGCAGTATTTCAACATATGACAATACAGTGAATCAGTAAGGGGCAATCAGGAGTGATCAGTAAAAAGCAATATGCAGCGCAGGCTACCTGAACCTGCTGTCCAGGTCTGGGCAGGTGGTCCGGGCTATATTAAAGACCCTGGTAGCCGCAATATTCCCGGGAAGCTCCCGCTGCGGGTAGGGAGCATTTACGGCCAGGTGCTCGGCCAGGCAGAGATCCAGGAACATTTCCGCTTTTGATTCCTTATCGGGCGCAAGCTGCAATGCCTGCCGGAAAGTCTCTACAGCCAGGCTGTTCCTGTAATAATCGGCCCCATATTTTATGGTATTGGGATAGAAAGTGTACCTGAATATATCGTCCTTCTCCTCGTAAGTCTCTTTGTCATACTTACCATAGCTTATCATCATCCAGAAATGTCCGTTATAGGTCATATTCAGCCGGGCATTGCCCAGCAGCCTCAGCAGCTCCGCCTTCCTCGCCGGCTTAAGGACAGGCATTTCCAGCTCCCTGTTCACCTTAACGATATCGCGTAAGACAGCCACCTTAGACGTAGCAGGATAAGCGGCATATGCTCTCAGATCCCAGGGAGCATAGGTGCCCAGGTCAAAAATACTCCGGGAAGGCAGGTATTCCTTATAGGCATATTGGGTTTCCCAGAAAGCGGGATCCATCTTTTCAAATACCTTCAGGGCCATTTCATATTGCTGCTCCCGCAGGTATTTGGTCCCGATCAGGTCGTAGAACATATCATCATCCGCCCACTTTACCGGTTCCAGCAACTGCTCGAACTTGTTTTTCTGCTGCTTGTGCTTAAACATAATGAGATTGTACACATCTTCCACAGCGGCATGCTTATCAAAATAGGCAATGGAGTAATAATCATTCGCAGTATTGATACCCCGGGCCTCTGGCTCCTCTTCCTGGTAATACCAGTAGGACCACTGCATATACCCGTACTCATTGGAGGGAACATTGGCCTTTTGCCTTAGCAGCCCCGCCGTAACAATATCTCCCCGCTCTTTGTAGCAGTAGCTCAAAAAGACCATCAGCTCCTGCACATCATCCATTTCCTCCGGGCTTAGCTCATCTGCCCAGTACGGGCCCTTCTTTTTTATGACTGCGTCCTGCTGATCCTTTAAGAGCTGCAGATCTGCCGCCAGCCGCAATTTGGTATCATTAACCAGGATATTCTCCGTTTTAGCCGTAACGATAACCCTTTCTATCAGGAACTGGTCATGGTAGCGGGAGGACGCAGGAACGGACAGGCGGGCAAGGACCTTCCCCGCATCTGCATACCTGCCCTTCAGGTTGAGGAGGTGTACCAGGGCCAGCCTGGTAAATAGCGAATCCGTCTTGCCTTCCGCTTCTGCTTTTTCTATAAAGGCCAGGAGATCGTCCAGGTAGGTATAGTCATTCTTACGGTTGGTCCCATAAGAAGTATTGATGGTCAGATCCTCGTTGAGATTATTGAATTTCAGCAGGTCATAAGACCAGATCCAGTTCTCTACCTTATTGATCTCACGACTTATCAGGAACGGCAGGTATTTACTTTCCGGGTTTATGCTGTATATCTGCCGGACCTGCTGCAAGTTCCTGCCAAAGGTCATTGCCCCGAAAACAGCCAGGCTCGCTTCCTGCAGCGAGGGGTCCTTCTTTCCTGCGGCATATACCTCTTCCTTAATATTATAGAGCTGGTTGTAAACCGGTACTTTTTTCTCTTCCGACCAGTCAAAAGCCCGGAGCAGCCTGCTTACATACGCCTCGCTGTTGACAGGCTCCATAAGCCCGCAAAAATACACCGCCCAGCCCTTTACCACGCTATTGCCATTACGGATATACTTTTCGTAGGCCTCCATATAGGGAACGGCAGAACCATTCTCCCTGGTAAAGGAGGCGTAATAGGCCATTTTTACCGCCTGGAAAGCATAACGCTCTTTCAGGAAATTATCTTTGGTTTTGCGCACCATCGAGAGGCTCTTTTCCGCCACCGCCCTGATAGCTGAGTCCCGCTGCGGAGATCCGATATCCGCAGACCATATATCTTCACTGCCGAATTGCGTCTGTTCCGCTTCCTTCGCAAGCACCATATAGGCCATTGCCCGCTTACGGCGGGGGTGCGTAAGCCATTTTATAAAACCATTCTTCCGGAATGCGCTCCAGTCGTTCCTTCTGTAAGCATCCAGGAATATTTCCGGTTCGGTCTCGTACTGTATGGCATAGATATGCTCTATATTCATATCAGCATCCCCGGTATACCGCCGCCATTCTTCACAATTCCTACGGTAGTCCAGTCCCTGCGGATCAGAGATGTTATTGTTCAGGAAATTTTCGGTATAATAAAACGCTTCCAGGCCCTCATAACCGTTCAGCCCGTTCCTGAAAAGCGCATATCTTGTCTCATCTATATCCAAATGCGGACCACAGGCCGTTAAAGGTTGCGCACCAACAGCAAGGGCCGATAAGACGGTCAACAATATTTTTTTCATATTACAAATATTATGGAAGAGATAAGACTATAAAGGTAAACCAGAAATTATACGTGGAAAAATATGTAAGCCTTAATATTTTCTGCCATCACTATCCCGGGGCTGACCGGCCAAGAGCCGCAGAAGGGAAAACCAATACCGGACTTGCCGGAAATTAACAAACTACAACAAACCGTTAATTCATAAAAATTTATTATATTTGGATAAATTACACAGGGGCTATGGTATGAAGTTCTATATTCAACTGTTTATGATCATCTGTTCAGGCTGCCTGAATACCGCTTTCCTGCATGCACAGCAGCATGACAGAATATGGATATTCGGTAACAGGGCCGGTATTGATTTTAATACGCTCCCGCCCACCTCTTTCTTATTTATCAATACTCCTCCCAACTTACTATATACGGCTCTTGAAGCGGATGCCAATGTCTGTGATAAGAACGGGCGGATCCTGTTCTATACCAACGGCACGGCCGTCTATAACCGCGACCAGCAGGTAATGCCGAACGGGAATAACCTGGTGCCCCTGCCCAATATCGGTTTTTATACACCGACCAACAGCAGCTCACAAGGTACCATTATCGTGCCCGTCCCCCAGGATACCAACCTGTATTATATCTTTTCCCTTACCTGCGCCGAAATGCTGACCGATTACGGCAAGCTCTACTATTCCGTAGTGGATATGCGCCTCAACGGCGGGCGGGGAGATGTGGTCCCGCAGCAAAAAGGCATCCTGCTGGGCGAGAACTTTACGGAACATATGTCCGCTGCTGCGGGGAGCTGCGAAAGCAAGGGCGTATGGCTGATCCTGGTGTCCCGGCAATCCGGCTATTTCACGTCCTTTAAGATAGACCGCTGGGGCCTTGACCCGGTACCTGTCATCTCCGGCAGCTTTACAGCCCGGCCTTCCTCCAGCACTACCGGGACCATCACGCCCAATTCCTCTTACAACAAGCTGGTCGTTTCCAGCTTTAACTCCCCACGCGACGGATCGGTCAGCATCTATGATTTCAATAATACTACCGGTACGGTCACCAATGAGATAATACTGGATACGTTGTCCAGCTATGCATCCTGCTTTTCAAGGGGCGGCTCCAAGATCTATTATACCCTCTGGGACAAGCTGTACCAGATGGACCTGAGCGCAGGGAGCGCAGCCAATATTATAGCGTCCAAAACAGAGATCCACAGCAACCTGTCATTTACGGACCTCAAGCTGGGCATAGACGACAGGATCTATTTCAAGGACGCATATTCTACCACCAGCCTGGCCGCCATACGGTATCCGGACCTGCCTGGAACAGCCTGCCAGGTGGACCCCAACAGCATACAACTGGCAGCAGGCACCAATATCCACCTGGGCCTTCCCAATATCGTACCCGTATTTAATGACCATACCGACACCCTGTATGCTACCCGGATCCTCAGGATATGCAAGGGCTCTGAAGCGCACCTGCTCCCGCTGATCGCAGCCGGCCAGGACCCCTACTGGAATAGCAGCACTTATGCGCCTTATTATAACACGGCACAGGAAGGCACCTATTGGGTAAGATACCGGTATAACTGCGCGGTGTATATCGATACCTTTTATGTGAAATATTATGACCATACTGAGGCCCCGACACTGATCAGGGATTCCGTATGCCCCAACGAAACTTATTTTTTCAATGATATAAGTATCAATACGCCCGGCACATACACTAGCACCTTTAAAAACCGGTATGGCTGTGATTCCGTAGTAGAGCTGCGGCTGTCGCATAAAAAGATGCACAAGGCCTCCTTTGAGTTTAAGATGGATGACGATATCTGCATACGCGACAGCATCAATGCCACCGCCCTGGACGCCTTTGCATACCAGTGGTACCTGAACGGCATATTGTATGACAGCACGAAAACGATACGCTTCCCGCTATCCGAGCCCCTTAACGGGCTCCTGCTGCTGAGCACTGCGGAGAACGGGTGCAGGGATACTGCCGCTAAAAAGATACAGGTCGATATCTGCTGCGGCATCTTTGTGCCGAACGCCTTCAGCCCTAACGGGGATGGACTGAATGATGTTTTCGCGCCGGTACGTTATGGCAGGATATTAGGCTACCGGCTGCACATCTATAACAGGTATGGTGAGCTTGTATTTGAGACCGAAGATATGGAAGCCTCCTGGGACGGTCGCATTCACAATGCGCCTGCAGATATGGGCGTCTATTTTTATTATCTGAAAGGGAAGTGCCTGGATGAAAGCGAATTCATAAAGAAAGGCGATATAAGCCTGATCCGGTAACCGGCAGCCAAAGGATAAAGAAAATGGCTGTCTAAAAAGAAATGCCCCTGTCAATATTTCGACAAGCTCAATATGACAGAGGGGTGTTTATCTAATATATCACATTTCGACTTTGCTCAATGTGACACGGCCAGCTCAACATTATAAAAAAAGAGGCTTTTTAAAAAGCCTCTTTTTTTATATAATGCGCCGTAACAGCGGCTTATTTAAACGCGTTAAAACCTGTAACATCCTGGCCGGTGATCAGCAGGTGGATATCGTGGGTACCTTCGTAGGTAATCACCGATTCCAGGTTCATGCTGTGGCGCATAATGCTGTATTCCCCGGTAATGCCCATACCGCCCAGTATCTGGCGGGCTTCCCGTGCCGTTGTGATGGCCACTTCACAACTGTTGCGCTTAGCCATAGAGATCTGGGCGGGAGTAGCCCTGCCTTCATTTCTCAATTGGCCGAGACGCCATACCAGCAACTGGCCTTTGGTGATCTCGGTGATCATTTCGGCCAGCTTCTTCTGTGTGAGCTGGAAAGCGCCGATCGGCTTGTCAAACTGGATACGTTGCTGGGAATAGCGTAAAGCCGTATCGTAACAATCCATGGCCGCACCCAGGGCGCCCCACGCAATACCGAAACGGGCACTGCTCAGGCAGCCCAGCGGTCCTTTAAGACCCAGCGCGCCCGGTAATATATTTTCTTTGGGAACCTTTACATTATCAAATACCAGCTCGCCGGTGGCCGAAGCCCTCAGGCTCCATTTGCCATGCGTTTCAGGCGTAGAGAATCCTTCCATGCCACGCTCCACGATCAGGCCCTGTATCTTGCCGTTCTCGTTCTTGGCCCATACCACGGCAATATCCGCGAACGGTGCATTGGAGATCCACATTTTAGCGCCGTTCAGGATCACATGATCGCCGGCATCCTTAAAATTAGTGATCATACCTGCAGGATTAGACCCATAGTCCGGCTCGGTCAGCCCGAAGCAGCCCATCATTTCTCCCGTAGCCAGCTTAGGCAGGTATTTTTTCTTCTGCTCTTCACTGCCGTAAGTAAGAATAGGATACATTACCAGGGACCCCTGGACAGACGCCGTAGAGCGAATGCCGCTATCGCCTCTTTCCAGCTCCTGCATCATTATACCATACGTCATATAATCCAGGCCCGGACCACCGTACTCCTCCGGAACAAAAGGACCGAAACAACCCAGCTCTCCCAGGCCTTTTATGATATGGGCAGGGAAAGTAGCGTTCTGTGCATGCTCTTCAATGATCGGGGAGATCTCCTTCTTTACAAAAGCCCTTACGGCATCCCTGATCACCTTTTGCTCATCTGTAAGAAACTCATCCAGCAGATAATAATCCGGATGCTGGTACAAATCTTTTTGCATTATTATTAAGTTTAATAAAGTCTGTGAATTGAGCGCAAAGATAGGAAAATGGTAATTATTGGCTTAAATATTATGAAATAAGAATAATATTTTTTTTATTTGCGCGGCCGTAAGTCTGAGGTTCTGATGCCTTGCAACTTTCCGGTTAATGTACGCCCAGGACCCTGACATCTTAAACTGACAGCAGGTGCCTGGTATAATTTTTGATGTACATACAATAGTCGTGACAATATGACAAAATAGGTTTTAACAGTTATTAAATACTATTTTCCAACCTTTTCACGTTATTAATTGTCTTTGTTATATGATTGAAATATTATAAGTATTTCATCTTTATTTTACATTAAAAAAAGGAATTATTACAGATTATGAGACAGCTCAAAATTGCAACTCAGATTACCAATAGAGATTCTCAGGCAGTAGAGAAGTATCTTCAGGAGATCAGCAGGATACCTATGATCACACCGGAAGAAGAAACGCTTCTGGCCCAGAGGATACATGTAGGAGATCAGAGAGCACTGGAAAAATTGGTAAAGGCAAATTTGCGTTTCGTGGTCTCTGTTGCAAAGCAATACCAACACCAGGGATTGTCTTTGTCAGATTTGATCAATGAAGGGAATCTTGGACTTATAAAAGCCGCCCAGCGCTTTGATGAGACCAAAGGCTTTAAATTTATCTCTTACGCAGTATGGTGGATCCGCCAGTCTATTTTACAGGCGCTGGCAGAGCAGGGCAGGCTGGTAAGGTTACCGCAGAACAAGATCGGTACCTACAATAAGGCCAATAAAGCCTATATCGCGTTCGAGCAGGAAAATGAACGGGAGCCTTCTACGGAAGAGCTGGCATCTATCCTGGAAATGAGCGAAACTGAAATCGCCAATATCTTTAGCAGCAATACCCGCCATACTTCCCTGGATGCCCCGGTACACGAGGCCGAGGACGTGGCTATGGGCGATCTGCTGGAAGGCAGCAGCGATACGGATGACGATGTGATGAAAGATTCGCTGAAAGCCGAGATCCAACGCATTCTGAAATCCCTGACCACCCGTGAAGCAGAGATCATTTCCGCTTATTTCGGGCTGGAAGGCGATGATGGTCCTTCCATTGAAGAGATCGGGCAGAAATACGACCTTACCAAAGAACGCATTCGCCAGATCAAGGAACGCGCTATCAAACGCTTACAGAAAACCAGGTACAGCGGTGCCCTGAAATCCTACCTTGGCTAATCCGGTAAAAGTATTACCGCAAAAGCGGCTGCTAAGGTGCAGCCGCTTATTTTTTTACGCCCTCCGTTGCCGGGACGCTTCACCGGCAGCCGGGCAGGAGGTCACCAGATCGCACTCAATCGGGCGGGCCGGCATATGCCGGCCCGCCCGATTGAGTATATTTTCCTGTATTATGCTTCTGCCTGCTGCTTTACGAACTGCACTTCCGCTTCCAGCTTCACCTCGTCGCTTACCAATACTCCGCCGGTTTCCAGCGCAGCATTCCAGTTCAGGCCGAAATCGGAGCGTTTGAATTTACCCTTCACTTCAAATCCTACTTTGTCATTGCCCCAGGGATCCTTATTGGCACCACCATATACCACGTCCAGCACTACCGGCCTGGTTACATCCTTAATGGTAAGCTCGCCTGTCAGCTTATAGTTGTCTTCATCCTCCTTCTTCAGTTCAGCGCTTTTGAACGTGATGGAAGGGTATTTGTCCGTTTCAAAAAAATCACCGCCTTTCAGGTGCGCGTCCCTGTCGGCATTGTTGGTGGAAATGGAATTGACATCAATGGTCAGGGAGATAGGCGCCTTTTCAAAATCATCACCGTCGATAGCAGCGTTAAAGCTGTTGAACGCTCCTTTTACATTGGTGATCATAAGGTGCTTTACTTTAAAATAAAGTTCGCTGTGAGAAGGGTCCAGCACCCATTTTGTAGTATTCATTTGCTGATATTTTAATGTGTAAATAGTATTTCAATGATTATATATACAAAATTAAGGCTGTAGCAAAGCGGAAAAAATAACCTGGATTAAGAAAAAGGCAATTCTGACATCCGGGAACGTTATTCATGCCACCCGCCAAGACCCTGCCTTATAAGCACAGGTTCATTTTCCGTACAGTCGATAACGGTAGAAGCGATGATCCCTCCGGGGCCGGCATCGATCACCAGGTCAACAAGGTTTTCAAAAGTATCATGGATGATCTCCGGATCGGTATAGTACTCCACATCCTCTTCCATAGGAAGCGAAGCCGTCATAATAGGATTGCCCAGGGCTTCTATGATGGCCTGGCAGATATTATTATCAGGAATACGGATACCTACGGTATCTTTTTTGGTCTTCAGGATTTTGGGCACCTCCCTTGATGCCTGTAAGATAAATGTATAAGGACCGGGAAGATATTTTTTCAGGATCCGGAAAGCGGGATTGCTCACATTCCTGGCATAGAGGCTCAGGTTGCTGAGATCCTTACAGATAAAGGAGAAATGCGCTTTTTTAGGGTCCATCTTCTTGATCCTGCAGATCTTCTCTACAGCGTCCTTATTGTAGATGTCGCACCCTATACCATATATGGTATCCGTGGGATATATGATGATGCCGCCCTTTTTAAGTACGGCAGCGACTGTCTGTATATTCCTGGCCTGGGGGTTCTCCGGATGTATATGTATCAGCATACATTACATAATTTTTTAAATATTAAATAAAAGGGTCTGAACAATTCTTCGCCCAGATATTCACTAATTTACAAAAATTATTAGACTTTTGCATTTCTAACCCTGACTTTAAATCTTTTTTATATGTCTTTACGCATATTAATTACCGGAGGTACGTTTGATAAAGAATATGATGAAATAAACGGGCAGCTTTCTTTCGAGGAGACCCACGTTCCGGAAATGCTGAAGCTCGGAAGATGTACCGTACCTACAGAAGTACGCACCATTATGATGATAGACAGCCTGGATATGACGGATGCGGACAGGGAAGTGATCGTGCATAATATAAAAAGTGTTCCTGAAGATCAGATCGTCATTACACACGGTACCGACACCATGGCCGAAACCGCCGCTTTCATAGCAAAAGAGAAGCTGGAAAAAACCATTGTGATCACAGGAGCGATGATACCCTATAAGTTCGGCAGCTCTGACGGGTTTTTCAACCTAGGATCATCTATCGCCTTCGCACAGGCGCTTCCTCACGGCGTATATGTTGTCATGAACGGACGGTACTACAACTGGAATAATGTAAGGAAAAATAAACAAACAGGCTTCTTCGAGGAAGTACATTAATATGCTATACAGGTTTTGGTTGATTTTAATGCTGGCAGCGATGCATCCATGTGCCGTCCGGGCCCAGGACAGTTGCTACGCGTTCACTTCCATCAAGAACTACACCCGGCATAATATCAACAAGATCTGCAACTGGGAATATGTACAGCCACTTAACAACAATCATTTCGCCGACCAGGAAAATGAATTTTACTTTTTTGAGCCCTTTGATAAAAGGAGCTTGCAGTATATACTCAAGACCTATCTGCTGATATACCAGCAGCAGGCCTGGTATATCAATACGGAACGGCTGGGCATAGGCAGGGGATTTGCCAGGGTGCAGACCTCCGGCAGGTATTGGGTCATCAAGGCTTCCACCCCCCAGGTGAACCAGGAGAACCTTGCCCTGAAATATAATGAGTCCGACGGCAAATTTGAGCAACTGACGAATGTGCCCAACATACGGAAGGTCATGTATTACGCCGTCAATTCCGTCACGCTGGAGACCACACCGCTTACCTTCGCCGGAATGCTGAAGCTCCTGAACCCTTACGAAACCTTACAGATGGAGTTCGTAAAGGACAAATACAACGACGATCCCTACGTGATCATCTCCTATATCAAGGAGATCAACCGATATATAGACTTTTCCGAAAAGCAAAAACAACAGCAGGAGAACGATAGCAGATGACCGACCTTTCCTACATAGAAAAGACCGCCAAAGAGCACAGCAGGCAATATAAGAACGTCCTGCAGAAAGTTCCGAAGAACAGGTTGCTGGGGCAATTGCCCGACCTGCACCGGGAAGCATTTGAAAAGATAGACTGCCTGTCCTGCGCCAACTGCTGCAAAAACTATTCGCCCCGGTTTAAAATGCCGGATATAAAGCGCATTGCCAAACGGCTGAAGATGAAGGAGCACCAGTTCATTGATGCTTACCTGAACCTGGATGAAGATGGCGATTACGTTGTAAAATCCCATCCCTGTCCTTTCCTGGGCGAAGATAATTACTGCGGGATCTATGAGGACCGTCCCAGGGATTGTTACCGTTACCCTTACACGGACGAGGACGTGCTGATCAAGCAGGTGTCCCTTACCCTTAAGAACGCGACTGTCTGTCCGGCAGTTTTTTATGTAATGGAAAAGTTGATACATAATAATAAATAGTACCTTTGTCGTTTCTAAAAAATTCCTGCTGCCATGAATCCGGCAGCTCCATATATCAAAGGATGAAGCATATAGCAGACATTTTCCCTTTATTGGAAACACCCAGGAAAATAGTGATCACCACCCACTACAAACCGGATGCCGACGCTATCGGGTCCAGCCTTGGCCTGTATCACTACCTGATACAATACGGCCACCAGGTGCAGGTAATCGCACCTTCCGAAGTGCCCGATTTCATACAATGGATGCCCGGAGCGGATACCGTGCTGAATTACGAAGCCCGGACCGATGAGGCCGTGAAAGCCCTGGATGCCTGCGATTATATCTTCTGCCTCGACTTCAACCACCCTTCAAGGGTACGTACCATGGAAGCCAGGCTGACGGCTGCGACCCAGCCCAAGATCATCATAGATCACCACCTGGAACCGTTGAGCAATTTTTTTGCTTACGGAGAAAGCAACCCGGACAAAAGCAGCACCTGCGAAATGATATATGATTTTATCGTGCTGCATAAGGGCGAACAAAAGATCAACCAGGAGATCATGCAGTGCCTGTATGCGGGCTGCATGACCGATACCGGCTCTTTCCGGTTTCCCGCCACCACTGCCTCCGTCCATGAAATGATCGCTTTTTTCAAGCACAGGGGACTGGAGCACAGCAGGATACATGAAGCCATTTACGACAGCTACAGCGCCAACAGGCTCCGCCTGCTCGGCCATGTGCTCCATACATTAGATCTGAACGAAGAGGAACATTATGCAATTATGTCGTTATCTTTGGGTGACGCCTACAAATACGAGGTAAAATCCGGCGATACGGAAGGCTTTGTGAACATGGCATTGAGCATCAAAAGCATAGCCGTTGCTGTTTTCCTGACAGAGCGCCAGAACAGGGAAGTGCGGATATCCTTCCGGAGCAAAGGCAATATTGATGTGAGCGAGTTTGCCCGGAAATATTTCAACGGCGGCGGGCATTTCAATGCCGCGGGAGGCGTTTCCCACGATGGGCTGGAAGCGACCATCAACAAGATCAAAACCCTTATCAGTACGAAAAAATTAACACAATTCATAAAGTAAAAATTTTAAACAATAACAATGAAAAAAGCAATTTTAGGTTTAGCAGGTATTGCATTAGTTGCAACAATGGTATCCTGCGGCAATAAAAAAGGCACTACGAAGAGTGGTGTGGACTATGAGTTCTTTAAAGGCAGCGCCGGCACTACCCTACAGGAAGGAGATATAATAGAGCTGGACTACAACCTTAAAGTAGGGGACAGCCTGCTTAACAGCAGCGCCCAGCAGTCTGCCATGAGCGGTCTGCCCGTGGAGTTTGTCTTACCGGAAAACGATTCGGCCAATTACTTCAGCTCTCCCGTTCCCCTGGACGGCCTGTATCTGATGAAGGCCAACGACAGCGCCGTGTTTAAGATCGCCGCGCCTAAATTCTTTGAAAAAATAGGCCAGGCTAAGCCCGGCTGGATACAAGATGGCGATTTTATCTCCTGGGAGGTAAAAGTGCTTAAAGTATCTGCAGCCAAGGAGCTGACGGAGAAAAGAAGCGCTTTAAGAAAGATCAACGCTGATTTTGCCAAGCTGGATAACGGACTGGAATATAAGTTTGAGACACTGGGTGAAAGCGACAGGGCCACACAGTTCAATGACTTTATAGAATTCCACGTGCTACAAAAGATAGGCGACAGCGTACTGGGCAGCACACGCACACAGCCCGGAGGTCAGCCGGCCCAGCAGCAGATAACAAGACAACCCCAGAAGTTTGATCTTTCCGAAGGTCTGGCTATGATGCGCAGCGGTGATAAAGCCACTTTCCGCATACCTGTAAAAGAGATATTTTCCCAGAACCCTAACCAGCCAAGACCGGAATGGATCAAGGAAAATGATTACCTGGTATTCGAAATAGAAGCGATAAATGTAAAGCCGGGTAAGGAGTTCAGGAAAGAGCAGGAAGAAAAGCAGGCCAAGGCACAGGCAGAAATGGAAGCCCAGAGCCAGGCCGCAGGAGCAGCCAATATCCAAGAGATAGAGGCTTACCTGGCATCCAAGAGCATTACTGACTTCAAAAAGACAGCATCCGGACTGTACTATGTGATCCACAAGGAAGGTACCGGCAGCAAAGCAGCAAAAGGACAGACGGTAAGCGTTAATTACAGCGGTAAATTACTGGACGGTACAGAGTTCGACTCCAATACCAATCCCAAGTACAAGCACGTAGAACCTTTTGAGGTGCCTGTAGGACAGGGTATGGTGATCAAAGGCTGGGACGAAGGCCTGCAGCTCTTCAGCAAAGGCACGAAAGCCACCCTGTATATACCATCTAACTTAGCATACGGCCCACAGGGAAGAGATAATATTCCGCCTAATTCCGTACTCGTTTTCGATATGGAGATCCTGGATATTAAATAATATAGATCCAATTCAATATCTTTGTACACAACACCATTGTATTACAATGGTGTTGTGTCTTTTATAGAACGATCATTTTTAATCAATACTTATGAATAATATTTTAAAGACCGGTATTACCGCCGCCGCGCTCTGTATGATACCCGCAATGACAACAACAGCTTTCGGTCAGAAAAAGGAAGGTACCACCAAAAGCGGCGCCCATTATAAATTCATCAGCGGGAAACCCTCAAAGACACTGGGAACCGGGGATCTTATAGAGCTGAACTTCAGCCTGAAAGTAGACGACAGCCTTATCAATTCCAGCGCGCAGCAAAAAGCCATGACCGGGCAGGCTACGGAATTCATCCTGCCGGCCAATGACTCCTCCAATTATTTTAATGCACCGGTCCCCCTGGACGGTATCTATATGATGAAAAAAGGAGACAGCGCGGTATTCAGCATCAGCTCAAAGGTATTCTTTGATAAGATAGGAATGCCCAGCCCTGACTGGATCTCCGAGAACAGCGTCATCAAATGGGAAACGAAGCTGACCAATGTACAGAAAGCATCGGAGCTGGACAAAAAGCACACTGCTATGCGCCGGATGAACAGTAATTATCTGAAAACGGAGAACGGCCTGGAATATAAGTTCATCACCCTGGGAAACAGCACCCGCGCCACACAATTCGGTGATGTGATGGAATTTCACCTGGTCCAGAAAATAGGCGACAGCGTGCTGGGCAGCACCCGCGCGAACGGACAGCCCGCACAACAGATGATCAATATTTCCCGGCAGCCGTTTGACCTGGCGGGAGGTCTTATCCTGATGCGTGCCGGGGACAAGGCCCAGTTCAGGGTGGCCATGAAAGAGATCATCGCCCAGAACCCCGGGCAGGAAGTTCCTGAATGGATCAAAGAGACGGACTATCTTACTTTTGAAGTAGAGGCCCAGAACGTTAAAACAAAGCAGCAGGCACAACAGGAGCAGCAGGACCGCCAGGCGCAGGCGGCGGCACAGGAGCAACAGTCAGCCGCTGATAGCGAGCAGCAGATCCTCAGCTACCTGAAATCCAATAATATTACCAATTACGCGCGCACGTCCTCAGGGCTGTACTATGTCATCCACAGGGAAGGCACCGGCAACGCACCGCTTCCCGGGCAGACCGTCAGCGTGGACTATACCGGCCGTTTACTGAGCGGGAAAGTATTCGATTCCAGCACGGACCCGGCATTCAACCATGTGGAGCCCCTGCCTGTACAGGTGGGCAAAGGCATGGTGATCAGGGGCTGGGATGAGGGCCTGCTGCTATTCAAAAAAGGCACCAAAGCCACCTTGTACATCCCTTCCAACCTGGCATACGGAGCGCAGGGCGCAGGTGCGGACATTCCCCCGCATGCCGCACTGATCTTTGATATGGATATCGTGGATATACAGTAATGCCTGAGGCAATATATCCCGCCATAACACCGTTTATCCAGGATGGCGTTACATTTTTATGTATCTTTATCTGTTTTGTTCGCTCATTTTTAAACGACCCAGTATAAATGAAAAAACCAGCTTTACTGATTGTATTTTTTGCCATTCTCTGTGCACAGCTATCCCATGCGCAGCAGCCGCTTCAATTTTCCAAAACGGAGAACGGCCTGGAGTATGCCTTTATAAAAGGTAAGCCCAGGACAGGTAAGAAGTTTGCCGGTAAAGGCGATTATATCAAGATATCCATGGATGTGAAGATCAAGGACTCCCTCCTCTATACTACGGGCAGCCATCCTTTCGAGCATTTCCTGGACAGGAATATCAGTAATGAAAATGCCTATCTGTTCGGAACGCCTTACGAGGGACTTCATATGATGCGTAAAGGGGACAGCGCTGTATTCCGGGTGAATGCAGGACACTTTATCAATGTGCAGAAGCTCTCGCCCCGTCCCAAATACGATACCACCCAGTACCTGTACTGGTATATCAAGGCCCTGGATTTCGAATCCCTGGACAACTACCGGAAAAGAAAGAACAAAGAACGCAGGCATGCCACCAAAGACTTCACCCATATTGACTCTTTCCTGGAGTATAAGATCATCAGCCTGGGCAAAGGCGGACAGGTGGCCAGCATCGGCGATTACCTCACCCTGGTGATCAATTATAAGGTCAATGACAGCATGGTCTTTACTTCCAATTCCTTCGATAACGGGAAGCCCGTACCCCAGCAGATCATTAAGCCTATGGTGACAGGCGATATTTCCAAAGGCTTCCTGCAATTGCAGGAAGGGGACAGCGCCATTTTCAGGATGAAGGCGAAACATTACGCCAAAATGACCTCCATGGCCATTCCGAAAGGCGTGGATTCAAATGATTATCATACCTGGGAAGTAAAGATCGTTACACATCTCAACCAGGAGCAGCGTACGGCCCAGCAGCTGGAGATGATGACGCGCCAGAACAAGATAGACGATAAGGTGATCCTCGACTATATGCAGTCAAAAGGATATAAGGATTATAAAAAGACCGCCAGCGGCCTTTATGTCATTATACAAAAGAAAGGCAACGGGGTATATCCCGAGGTGGAAGATAAGGTAGCGGTAAATTATACCGGCATGCTTACGGACGGTACCGTTTTCGACTCCAATATCGATCCCGCATTCAATCACGTTGAACCGATCGTCTTCTCCCTGGGTACCAGGCAGGTGATCAAAGGCTGGGACGAAGGCCTGCAGCATGTGGACCAGGGCGGAAAAGCGCTTCTGCTTATTCCTTCTTCACTGGCATACGGGGACAGGGGCGCCGGCGGGCAGATACCTCCTAACGCCGTGCTGATCTTTGAAGTAGAGCTGCTGGATATCAATAAGAAATAGTGAGTGCGTTGTGAGCACACCAAGAATGTATATAGAAGAAGCACGATTATGAATCTTACCCGGAAGAAAAAAAATGCCATTCGGAAACTGCTGGTACTGGACTACCTGACTGCCATCGTTGCCTGGAGCATATTCTGGTTTTACCGGCAGGACTGGCTGCAGAAAATCCATCCTGATATCTATCACGACAGGAACTGGGTGTTCAGGGATTATGCCCTGGCGTTTATAGCCATCCCTGTCTTCTGGATCGCGGTCTATTACCTCTCCGGGACCTATTATGACGTGTACCGGAAATCCAGGCTGCTGGAAACGGCCCGGACTTTCATCGCTTCCATCATTGGCGCGCTTATTGTAGGATTCCTGGCATTTGCCAATGACGTGGACCGGTTCTCGTATTTTTTCGAGATCACCGCGCTGTATTTTGTTACACACTTTATAGTGGTGCTGCTGTCCCGTCTCTTATTCTACAGGGAGGCCAAACGGGAGCTGAGAACAGGAAAGGTCACCTACCCGACGCTCATTATCGGCGATAACGGTAAGATCGCAAAAGTGTATAACGAGATCAGCAATAATCCCAGGGTGCTGGGCAATAAGATCATCGGGTTTGTCACCGTAAATGAAAACATCCCGGCAGCGGCCGTACCCGTACCCGCCCTGGGCAATGTAAAGCAGGTAGAGCAGATCATATCGGAGCATAGTATCGAGGAGGTGATCATCGCGGTGGAGTCACACCAGCATAAGGTGCTGGAGGAGATCCTGATAAAATTAAGCTATACCAAAGTGATCGTAAGGGTTCTGCCTGACCTGTATGATATTATAGCCGGCTCTGTTAAAACGCAGAATTTCTTCCAGCCGGTACTCATCACCATCAACCGCGAATTGCTGCCCGACTGGCAGCAGTCCATCAAAAGGGCTACGGATGTCATTGCTTCACTCTGCACCATATGCCTGCTCAGCCCGCTCTATATCTTCGCTATTATCAAGACCAGGCTGTCCTCACCGGGACCTGTCTTTTACAGGCAGGAGCGTATCGGCCTGAACGGGAAGCCATTTTATATCATCAAGTTCAGGTCTATGTATGTGGACGCAGAAAAGGACGGCCCCAGGCTGAGCAGCGATACGGACCGGAGGATAACACCCTGGGGAAAGGTCATGCGTAAATGGCGGATCGATGAGATACCGCAGTTCTTTAATATCCTGAAGGGCGATATGTCACTGGTAGGTCCGAGGCCCGAGCGCCAGTATTTCATTGACAGGATCATACAGACACACCCGCATTATAAGTTCCTGCACCGGGTAAAGCCAGGCCTGAGCTCCTGGGGAATGGTGGAGTATGGCTATGCGGAGAACGTGGAGGAGATGATAGAAAGAATGAAATATGACCTGCTGTATATACAGAACTGCTCTCTTTTACTGGACTGGAAGATCAAGCTATACACGCTCAAGGTAGTCTTCCAGGGAAGGGGTAAATAATAAAAACCGGCTGTAGCAGCCGGTTTTTATTTGGTAAGGAAGTATAGTAATTATTCTCCCGTTTGCAGGAATTATGCACAAATGACCTGTTCACCGCTCCGTTGTTAGTGTTCCTTCATCAACAACTTTTAAGGGAATTTATTTCCCGGTAAATACCGGCGTACGCTTTTCAAGGAAGGCATTGACCCCTTCTTCAAAATCTGCCGTTTCACCGCAAAGGGTCTGGTATTCCTCTTCCAGCGCCAGCTGGCGGCTGAGGTCATTGTTCATGCTCTTATTGAGCGCCAGCTTGGTCTGCGCCAGGGCGACGGTAGGCATGGCGGCCAGCTTTTGCACTATGGCTTTTGCTTCCGCCTCAAATGTCTCCGCAGGGAAATATTTATAGATCATTCCCAGCCTTTCCGCTTCCGCCGCGTCCACCTTATCGCCCAGCATGGTCAGTGCCATGGCCTTCTGCAGGCCGATCAGCCGTGGTAAGAAATACGTGCCGCCGCTGTCGGGTATCAGTCCTATCTTGCTGAAGGCCTGTATGAAGGCAGCATTTTCCGAAGCCACGACAATATCGCAGGCCAGGGCGATATTGGCTCCCGCACCGGCAGCAACGCCGTTCACCGCGGCCACAACGGGCTTAGACAGGTTCCTGATCCTTTCGATGATCGGGTTATAATGGCCATGCACAATGCTCTTCAGTTCCGGTCCTTCGGGGTCCACCACCTCTCCGAGGTCCTGTCCCGCGCAAAAGGCTTTCCCTTCGCCCGTGAGGTAAACCGCCCTTACATTATCATCTTTCATGCAGTCATCCAGGAATTTCTGCAGGCCCAGCGCCAGCTCCCTGTTGACGCTGTTGAATTTGTCAGGCCTGTTCAGCGTAATATACGCCACGCCGTTCTCTATGTGTGTTTTCAAGCTCATACAGCAATTGTTTTAAATCAAGTCTTTTATAAAATTAAAAATTTTACCCCGTATTAAACATAAAAATGTTTTTCTGTTTTCAAAAGGACTTTTCCCGTTTCCGAAAAGCGAAAATCAAAATGTGCGTTACTTTTGTGGTACAATCTACAGTTTGAGAAGAAGCCTTGTAGAATTCAATGTTTGTTAGTTTTTATGTAATAAATGGGTTTAGCGATCGTCTAAACCCATTTATGTTTTTACGGGCTGTCTATATATAGTGAGACAAAGCCATTATAAGAGATACCTCATATCCGTCCGGAATGACCACACGATACAGTATATTTCACTCCATTGTTGGTGTTCTTCACCAACAACCCTGTAAGGCTTTATCCTGAGGCTTCACTCCGCCGCCTTTGCGGGATAAAATAAATGGACTGTGTCTATATAAGCAACAAAATCAAAAACGCAGCACACACACAAGAGAAGCTGCAAGTATAAGAGATGATATCCGTCCGGAATGACCAGCACCTTCAGTTCCTTTATAAGCTAAAGTGGTCCCTGAGCCGCAGAGAGGACACTGCCCAGCAAGGTGTGTATCCGTAATAAAAGGTTGTTACCTGTAAGCAGATAGTCACTATGTTTTTTCCCTCACCGTTCCTGCTTCGCTTAAGACAGGATGATCGCCTTCACCTTTTCCACAGCCTGCTGCAGGTCATCATTCACCACTACATGTCGGAAGTGCTCTTTCAGGGCGATCTCCTGATCCGCTTTATTCACCCGTTCTTCCAGGCTTTCCTTCGTTTCCGTGCCTCTCTTTTCCAGCCGGTTCTTCAGCTCCTCTATGCTCGGGGGCTGGATGAATACGCTGATGCTGGTATCAGGGTACAGCTTCATCACATTGATGCCGCCAACGACATCTATATCCAGGATAGGGATATTTCCTTTTCGCTGTATGCGCTCTATCTCACTTTTGAGTGTACCGTAATATTTGCCTTCATATACCATTTCCCATTCTATAAAGTCACCGGCAGCTATTTTACGCTTAAAGTCCTCCACGCTCAGGAAGTGGTAGTGCACGCCGTCAATTTCTCCCGTGCGGGGCGCACGCGTACAGGCGGATATGGAGAGCTCAAGCTCGGGAAGCGCCTGCATCAGCGCCTTTACTATAGTGGATTTCCCCGCGCCGGACGGTGCAGAGATGATGATCAGTTTCGGAGTAGCCATGCTTTTTGTATTGTTGGGATCAACTATTGAAATTCATAACAGCCCATAGAAGGCGGGGTGTGTCTCGGAATACCCAGCAGGTCCGTAGTCAAGGTTCCTGCCGTAGCGCCGCTGTGCCTGGCGGGAGAGTTTTCCTGCAAACGGAAATCCCATTCATGGTAGTTAACGCCGGTTCCGGCCGGGACCACTTTAAAGAGCGGATCCTGGTTCCGGATGATGTTTTCAAAGCTCACAAAGCTTTCCACATCTTCGTCCTTATATTTCAACAGTGAATTTTTAATATTGATGACGGCAGGGTAGTCATTGACCTTAGCGCATAGCAGCTCACTTTCATACGATCCCCAGATGATACAGTTGCTCATATACAGGCTCAGCGGGGTGGCCCGGTAAGTGTTCTGGTCTATCGCCAGGAAATTGGTAAAGGACGCCACCCGGGAGTTGTTACGCTGCAGGTATTTCCAGCCGTAGGAGGCAAAGGTGCTGTTATTGATGGTGTAGTCGCCTCCTTCCAGCAGCGCGATATTTTCGGAGCCGCATTCCGCTACCAGGACATTTTCGGCATACATGCTGCTCTTGAACGCCAGGATACCATAGCCCTGGGAGTTGACGATCTTCGTATTAGTGATGCGGAGCTTGGGATTGGCGTCACCCATGGAGTCGAGCTGTATGGTCGCTGCCATGGTCGCGCCGGTTCCTATCTTGGTCGAGGCGCCGCCGTTGATAAAGGTCGCGTGATCGATCTCGTTATTTTTACTGCTGCTCAGGAAGTAAACACCGCCCCATTCACCGCTGACCCCAAAATGGTCCCCGATGTAGATAAGGCGGTCCAGGCGGTCTCCCTGGAAAAGCACGGGATTATCCAGCGTACCCCGGATCTTAAGCGTGCCCTGGACAAACAGGCGGGAGTCGGCATGCACATATACCCTGGCCCCGGCAGGAATGGTCAGCGTGGCATTTTCAGCGACCAGCGCGTTCTTTATAATCACATAGGGCTTGGGGTCATCCCAGGTCTGGGTGTCCAGCACACTGTCCACAATATATATGGCGTTCTGCCCGTAAGCATATACAGGCAAAACGAACTCCTTGCCGTTCATCGTCGCGATCAGCTCATCATATACCATAAAAGGCTCATCCTCGTTGGTAGGGTCTATATTAACGCCCAGGAACACATAGATGCTGTCCTTTGCCAGTATTTCCACATCCGCTATGCTTTTACCCGCCACGCCGTTGACGTTCATATAAAAACGGGAATTATTACCGTTCCTGAGCCTCAGGCTGCTGATCTTTATTTTCCGGCTTTCATCATTGAATATCTTCAGGGTACGGGTGGAGCTGCCCTGCTGCGTAAAGACGGTATCAAACATAAAGGTATCCACACCATACCTTATCGCGCCGCCGCTGGTCATCAGGGTATCTTTTTTGCACGATCCGAAATACAGCACAGCCATAGCTGCCCATAGCCAGTAAAGGAAGCCCCCGTATTTGTTTTTCAACATACTTTATCCGTGTTTGCTTTAAAGAAAACGAAACTTCAAAGTTATTATTATCCCTGCATATATGGTGTATCCGGTTTATTTATTTGCTTTTTTTACTATCGGGTCAAAAATCCTACTTTTGCATACTATTTATTCATACAATAAAATCACCTAAAGTGGCAGTAAATTTCATTCCGGAGTTAAGAGAAAGAGGCTTATTGCAGGATATAATTCCTGGCACAGAAGAGCAGCTGGCCAAAGAGATGACCGCCGGCTATGTAGGCTTTGATCCTACTGCCGACAGCCTGCACATAGGCAGCATGCTGCCTATCATCTTACTGATGCATATGCAGAAGGCCGGGCATAAGCCCATAGCGCTGATAGGCGGCGCGACCGGTATGATCGGCGATCCTACAGGGAAAAGCGCGGAACGTAATATGCTGGATACGGACACCCTGGAGCGGAATATAGCGGGGATCCGTAAGCAACTGGAAAAGTTCCTGAATTTCGACAGCCAACTGCCTAACGCGGCGGAGATCATCAATAATTATGACTGGCTGAAAGATTATACCTTCCTGGATTTCATCCGTGATATCGGCAAGCATATCACGGTCAATTATATGTTAGCCAAGGATTCCGTACAGAAGCGGATGGAGTTCGGGCTGTCCTTTACCGAGTTTACCTACCAGCTGATACAGGGGTATGATTTTTACTACCTGAACCGGGAGAAGAACGTAAAGCTGCAGTTCGGCGGCGGAGACCAGTGGGGCAATATCACCACCGGTACCGAGCTGATACGCAGGAAAGGCGGCAGCGAAGCCTTCGCATTTACCTGTCCGCTGCTGAAAAAAGCCGATGGCGGTAAGTTCGGCAAAACGGAGTCCGGCAATATATGGCTGGACAGGGAGAAGACCTCCCCCTATAAATTTTACCAGTACTGGCTGAACGTGACCGATGAGGATGCGAGGAATCTTATCAGGATATTCACCTTCCTGCCGGTGGCAGAGATAGAGGCGCTCTTGGCGGAACACGAGCAGGCCCCTCACCTCAGGCTGCTGCAGAAAAAGCTGGCGGAAGAGGTTACCATACTGGTGCATAGCAGGGAGGACCTGGAATTTGCCATCCAGGCCAGCGATATCCTTTTCGGTAAGGACACCAATGCCGCGCTGGTGCGGCTGGACGAACGCTCACTGCTGGAGATCATGGACGGCGTACCCCAGGTGACAGGCTCCAGGGCCGCCCTGGCAGAAGGGGAAAGCCTGCTGAATTTCCTGGCGGAAAAAGAGATCCTGCCCTCCAGGGGAGAAGCCCGCAAAATGCTGGCGGCAGGGGGCATCAGCCTGAACAAGGTCAAGGTGGACAGCATAGATCATATGATCACGGACAGGGACCTGCTGAATAATAAGTACCTGCTGATACAAAAAGGCAAAAAGAATTATTACCTGGCCATTTTTGAATAGGCCGGCTAATACAATTTATAGAGAAGAAGCCGCCTAAAAAGCAAACAACCCTGTCAATATTTCGACTGAGCTCAATATGACAGGGTTGTTTAGTTATACATAGCACATTTCGACAGGCTCCAGGTGGCACAACAGGCATATGATAAGACAAGCTAATGTAATAAGAAAAGAGGCTTTTTAAAAAGCCTCTTTTCTTATGTAAGGAAATAATGATCGTGGTTATTTGAGTATTTCCACTTTCCTGGTCACCTTACCTTTATCTGTAATAATGACCACGTGATACATACCCGGCGTAAGCGGCGCAGTATCCAGCTGCACAACGGAGCTGCCCGAAGCAGACGTCTTGATTTCCGCCTGCTGACCCAGCACATTGTACACCTGTATTTCACGGACAGCTACGCCCGGAGCTTCTATGGTCAGTACATCCCTTACAGGGTTCGGATAGAGTTTTACCTCCGGTCCCGCGACATCTGGTATGGAGTTGGCATCAAATACATCCAGCGTTTCATCGTAGGATTTCAGCGTTTCCGTGATACCGCATTCTCCTATCAGGTAAACGGTTACCCTGTAAAAGCCGTTGCCGGTGTATTTATGGTTGACATATAAGCCTGTATCTCTGGGGCTGCCGTCACCGAAATCCCAGATCGCGTCCATCACATACTGCGGGTTTCTCAGGGCAAAGTTGTAGGAGCCGTCCAGCATCAGGATAATGTTGAGGCCGTCCACGAAAGGTTCATCCCTGAAGGTGATATTGATGATGTCTTCGCTGCTGCAGCCGTTCGGTGCAGTAACGGTCACCGAGTATTCGCCTTCATCATTCACGACACGTGTGGTGCCGGTGGTATTATCATCCCAGCGAATGGCATTGGTATAGTTGACGGCGCCCACGTCCAGGGTCACCGACATGCCTTCACATATGGCGGTATCTGGTCCCAGGTCTACGGAAGGGGCCGGAATGGTAGCCACTACCAGCGTATCGGCCCCGACACAGCCGGTAGCAGTTTCCGTTTTGATAACATGGTAGGTGCCCGCGGCATCCACGGTGCGCGAACCTGATGTTTCCAGGTTATCCCACATATAAGAAAATCCTGCATTATTGGGACCGGCCACCAGGGTGAGCGACTGGTTCTCACAGATGGTCGTATCATTACCCAGGTCTACCGTCAGCCCGGACGCCGGCGTCAGCGTTACGGTCAGCGTATCATCCTGGTTGTACTCATCCATGGTGTTATTAGGCATGGCGGTCCAGATCTTTAATTCGTAGCTCTGGCCATACAGCATCAATAACTGTCCCAGGCTGATATTCGCCGTATTGCTGCTGGACGTCATTCTTCCGTCTATCCTTACGGTATGGGTAACGGGAGATTGCGGTACGCCGTTGACGGTCCAGTGCACCTGCACGGTATCAATATTATTGATGCCGAAGTTCCTGATCTCCACACTCACGGGAGCATTGCTGGCGCAGAAAACACTGCCCGGCGTCAGGAGGGCCGTAACACCCGCATTGTTGTAATCCTCAGGCGCCAGGTCCCAGGCTCCCGGCGTGGGAGAGGAAGGCCTTGTGCTGCCTTTTATATCTACCGCAACAACGGTCCTCAGGTCTTCGCCCTGCATAAGGACAGCAGGGTTTATAGGCGTAAAGTCTCCTGCGGCCGGGTTGAGATATTGGGGCTCATCGGCAGGGGAACCTACTTCCAGGGTAGGGTAGGCAGCCTGGAAAGCAGCCTGCGTGGCATATGCCGTAGTGTAGTAGCCGTAATTCTGGGTTGCTGCCGTTGAAGAGTTTACATAAAAATTGTTTTTCTGCACATCATCAACGCTGGCCGCAGTATTATAGTAAAATCCATAGGTGGTGCCGGTAGTACCATCCGTAATGCTGACATTGTTGTTTTTTACGACCGTACCCGTATTGGTACCGGTGAGATAGATACCGTAATTGGTGTTGGATGACCCGGTGGGCAGCGAAAAATCAACGGTATTATGATAGATAAGGACATTGGTCGCGGTAGAAACATAAATGCCATACATAGTACCTCCCCTGAAGTTGTACACGGCATTGTTGGATACGACTATAGGGTCGGATGCCGGCGGGTCTGCCAGGATACCGATACCATAGGTAGTAGAGGTATTCGTTGCCGACGATGCCGCATTGTTGTAGATACGGTTACCTGTAACCAGGTGTCCCCGGCTGGCAGAACTTGTTGCCAGGTAGATACCGTAGTTGGTGGTGAACCCGGTGGTCTTATTGCGGCGTGTGTAGTCATTATCCCTGACCGTATTGCTCTCCGATGCCGCGATATAGGTGCCGTAGTAGTAATAGTTCTCTACCAGATTTTTTTCAAAAATATTGCTGTCATTACCGCCGCTGGCTATGGAAAACGAATAATACATGCCGCCCGCATTGGGGGAGCCGAGCAGGTGATTGCCTTTGATGTATATATGATTTCCCGCTATGCCGGCACCTATAGCGGAGCTGTTACTGCCGCTGATAACAATACCGGAGTTGCTGGCAGATGCTGTGGCCGTGATATTGGAGAGGTCAAAGAAACAGTTTGTAATGCTGTCATATTCACTGCCGTTCGTGATGAGCACCGCCCAGGCTGCTGACCCCGTTGTGCTGAAGTTAAGGCTGTCCACGGTCACATATCTGGTGCCGCTGAACAGCATCATTTCCCGCTGACCGTTGACGGCAGCAGTCGCAACGGTCACGTTATTGCCATTACCATTCAGGCGTACCGTATTGATATTGCTGACGCCCGGAATTATCCCGAATTCCATCTTGCCGGCATAAGGTCCTGATCCCGGTTCCACATCTGCCACTACAGGTCCGCATACACCACGGTTATTAAGGTCGTCTACAAATTCCACTATGGTATTGTAGTTGGTGCCGGAAGTGGGCAGGTTACTGTTGATGGTATAAGAACCGCTGAGAGCCGGATGCAGTATAATGGTCAGCGTATCATTCAGATTGGCGGTATCCGGCTGGTTATTAGGCAGGCTGGTCCATATCTTGAATGTCAGCGGCTGACTGGTGAAGTTATAGGAGCCCAGCGTCACGACCGTATCGAAAGGATTGGCCGCCCCAAAGGTATCCAGGCTCATATTCAGGATGGTCAGCGGGGTCTGAAGCACATCGTTTACAGACCAGTGCACTTCGGCCGATGTTACGATGTTCTTACCGAAATTCCGGATATTCACTTCTATGTCATACAGGCCTCCGCATACTTCCGTAGGATTCACCAGGTGGGTGACTCCAAGATCGTTGGATGCTTTCTGTATAGTGTTCTCAAACGCGCCTATGGTGGGCTGCGACGGCCTGGAAAAGCCGTTAATATCCACAGGAACAGCCAGGGAGAGGTCTTCACCCGTACCCAGGTTAATGGCCAGTGGTGTAAAGTCCCCGTTCAGCGGATCCAGGTACCAGGGATCTTCAGCCGGAGAGCCGACCTCCCGGGTAGGGTGCGCTGCCTGGAAGGCGGCCTGTGTAGGATATGCAGCAGCGTAATAGCCATAGTACTGGGTCGCTGCCGTTGAAGAGTTCACATAAAAATTATTTTTCTGGGCATCAGTAATACTGGCCGCAGTATTATAGTAAAATCCATAGGTGGTGCCGGTAGTACCATCCGTAATGCTGACATTGTTATTTTTTACAAGGGTTCCCGTATTGGTCCCTGTAAGGTAAAGACCATAATTTGCGCTGCTTGACCCGGTAGGCATAGACAAGTCTACAGTATTATGGTAGATAAGGGTGTTAGGGCCTGTTGAAACATAAATGCCATATACGATGCCTCCCCTGAAGTTGTAGACCGCATTGTTTGAAATGATCACCGGATTGGAAGCCGGAGGGTCCGCAAGCGTGCTGATACCGTAAGAAGAGGAAGTATTGGACGCTGAAGGCGCGGCATTGCTGTGAATGCGGTTGCCCGTGATAATATGGCCCCCGCTGGCGCCGCTTACCAGGTGGATACCATAGTTCGTGGTAAAGCCTGTAGTTTTATCAGCGCGCCTGTATTCATTGTTCCTTATGATATTATTTTCCGAGACAGCGATATAGGTGCCGTAATAGTAGTAGTTCTCTACCAGATTGTCCTCGAAAATATTGTTGTTGTTCCCGCCTCCTGCTATAGAGTAGGCATAGTACAGGCCGCCGGCAGCGGGAGAGCCTATAAGATGGTTGCCTTTAATATAAATATTATTACCGGCTACACCCGACCCGGTAGCGGAGCTGTTACTGCCGCTGATAATAATACCTGAATTGCTGGCTGAAGCCGTTGAGGTAATATTGCTGAGGTCAAAGACACAATTGGTGATACTGTCAAATTCACTGCCGGTGGTAATCAGGGCGGCCCAGCCGGCCGCTCCCGTGGTGCTGAAGTTAAGGCTGTCCACGGTCACATAGGACGTAGCATCGAACAGTAGCATTTCCCGCTGACCATTGGAAGCGCTGGTCGCCACCACAACATCATTGCCGTTACCGTTTATCCGTACCGTATTAACAGCGCTGGTACCCTGCACGCCGGAAAAGGCCATTTTGCCGTTGTAAGGTCCCGTATTAGGGATAACATCCGCAATAACAGGTCCGCAGACGCCGCGTGTATTCAGATCTTCCACGAATTCCGTTATGCTGTTATAGTTGGTACCCAGGGTAGGCTGCGTGCTGTTTATGGTATAGTTGCCCGACATGGAAATATAAATGATCCTTTCAAGCGTATCATTCGTATTGACCGTATCCTGGCGGTTATTGGGCTCGCTGGTCCATACTTTCAGAGTGGTCGTCTCATTGATGGCCCTGTTGCCCAGGAAGACATCCGCATAGCTGATACCGGTACCGTTGAGGGTATCCAGGGTAGTGGAGAGGGTCACGGGCGTCTGGTTAACCCCGTTGAGCGACCAGTTGACCGTAAGACCGGTAATGACATTGCTGCCGAAATTCTGTACCCTGGCCCTTACATCATGATTCCCGGCGCATATTAAAAGGTCCGGTTCCAGCAAAACCGTAGCACCCGCATCGTCCGGTACCTTTGTCAAAGGCAGCATCTGGTCCCAAGTATCCGCAATTTCCGCGGCGGTCAGGGCCCTGTTGTACATCCTGAATTCGTCCATATCCCCTCCGATAGAGACCCCCTGGGAACCCACCAGGAAGTTCGCTCCTACCAGAGGATAGGAAGACCCCGGGGTCACGCTTGCCTGAAAGACCCCGTTGATGTATCCTGAAACGGTACCTGCCGTCTGGTCATATACATAGGTCACTACGCTGATACCGGGTGTCCAGGCCGGCATGTCCAGTGTTATAGAGGGGACACCTCCTGTCAGGCGGATCTCACTGGCCGCTCCCCCGATAAAGCACCGGAATAACCCGTTGCCGGTAGAATTGCCGAAATAATATCTCGTGGTGGGTGGTGTCGGGGCATTCATCCACATGGAAATGGTCCAGCTACCGGTATGCGTACCTGTCCAGCCTGGATTTACGTAATAGGTAGTATTGCTGTTACCGCCGGCTCCTCCCTGCAGGGCATTGCCGAACTGACCTGTGCCGCCAACGGTAAAGCCACCGACACTGGCCGCGGCATTGCCCGCCCTTGTCGCCGGAGGCGCATCATTGGGAGTGGTGTTGGAAGTCAGACTGTTAAATTTAAAGTACATCAGTTCCGGGATGTCACCATATTGTGCGCTGACGTTCAGGCTTAATGCTGACAGCAATGTTAACAGGTATAAAAAGTAAAGATTTGATCTGCGTCTCATTATATTTTTATTTTATATAAATGTCTATAGTTGTAAAGGCCGGGTTGAAGCATTCCCCTGCCACATCTCAGGGCCGGGGTTACCTGCTTCCGTTGCCGTCAGTGATAGACTATAAGCCTCAGCAGCAGTATCTCCGGGACAGGCGTAACCTGGGATATAGTAACCTTACGACAGAATAGTCTCCTGTAGTTTGCCGTAATCATACTGCCCGTTTTTTTAGAACATATACAAATCCCTACCGTGTCAGGCGGTAACGGATGCTCAGTTAAATATATCACTGATCTTAACTTTTTACGGGGAAACAGGCAAACCAAACAGATCAATTATATGTCAATATATAACATATATGCCCTTTCCATCCCCTAATGAATGTTTAAAGCGATCCCACAATCTCGTGTGTGAACGGACCGGTCAAACTGGTATTTCCGCACAAGGCCGGTGTCTGCAGCGAACCAAACAGCATATAAAAATGCAGGTGGATGATAGAATTTACTGAGGGCGCTAACAGAAATTTTTACTAAGTTAAAGCAAAGTTAGAGAGGATATTAATAGTTTATGATTATTTTAACAGAACAGTTTATTTATTTTATCTATATAGTTTATATATTATAGGGTCATTATCAGCATAAAATGCCTTATAAATGCAAAATTGCCCGGGAAATCCCGGGCAATTTTTTTGACAAATAAACTGATAGCTTAAGTGATGCTATTTAAGTATTTCAACTTTCCTGATAACATTACCCTTGTCTGTAATGATCATCACCTGGTACATACCCGAAGGCAGCGCCGATGTATTGAGACGGACGGATGTGCCGGGCCTGATGCTTTCCGTCAGCACTTTCTGGCCCAATATGGTGTACACTGCCACATCCTGAACGGATGTACCTGATACTTCTATTGTCAGCACATCCTGAGCCGGATTCGGATAGAGTTTTACATCCATGCCTTCTACACCGGTGATGGAAGTCGCATCAAATACGTCCAGTGTCTCCTGGTAGGATTTGAGCTCCGCCGCAATGCCGCATTCTCCTACGAGGTAGGCGGTTACCCTGTATAAGCCGTTCCTGGTATATTTATGGTTAACATACAGGCCTGTATCTCTCGGGCTGCCGTCACCGAAATCCCAGATCACATTGGAGAGATATAAAGGATTTTTTATGTTGAAATTATAGGAGCCGTCCAGCATCAGTATCATATTAAGGCCGTCGAGCAAAGGCTCATCCCTATAGATCACTTTCATCTCATCCGTAGCAAAGCATCCGTTAGGCGCTGTGACCCTTACGTGATAGGTACGTTCGTCATATACCACGCGTACCGGGTCAGTGTTGCTGTCACTCCACAGGATATTGTTGCTGTAATTAGCTGCGCCGACGTCCAGTCTTACCGAGTCTCCCCTGCAGATCGCCACATCAGGTCCGAGATCCACTACAGGTGCCGGCTTGGTAGCTACCACTATGGTATCCACTCCCGCGCAGCCGCTTGATATTTCGGTCTTCACCACATAGTAGATACCATCCGTATTAACGGTCCTGGTGGAGGCCACACTTGAATTGTCCCACCTGTAGGAGTACAGGCTATTGTTACCCTGTCCGGCTACGAGCGTAAGCCAGTTGTTATCACAGATAGTGGTGTCATTCCCCAGGTTAACAGGAATGGTCGATGTCGGGGAGATCGTGATAGTCAGGGTATCATCCTGGGCATAGTTGTCAGTCCTGTTATTAGGATTAAAGGTCCAGGCCCTGATAGTATAGGATCTTCCGTAAGCCAGGAACTGGGATCCCAGCACCACAAGCGCGGTGTTGTTATTGGAAGTGCTTGTTCCGTCTATACGCGGGAAGTGCGTTACCGGCGACTGCGGCACATTGTTCAATGTCCAGTGCACCTGTATGGTATCAATATTATTCAGGCCATAGTTCCTCACCCTTACGGCAATATTCCTGCTTCCTGAGCAGAATGTTGTACCCGGGGAGAGCAGGGAGTCTACACCCGCATTGTTCCATTCCTGCGGAGACATATCAAATGCGCCCGGTGTAGGCGGTACTATACGAGGCTGGTTATCTATATCGCGCGGAACAACGGCAGTCAGATCTTCACCGGATCCGATAAAGGTGATATCGGTCGGTTTCAGGTTGCCGGTCGACTGGTTCAGGTATAATGGATCTATATCCAGGCTTCCGTTCTCCAGGTTGGGATTGGCCGCCCTGAACGCTGTCCATGTGGTATAGGCAGTGCTGTTATAGTATATCCTGTTCCGTGTGCCCGATTGCGTTGTGTTAAAGTATACATTATTATTCTGCATAGCACGGTTGGTATTGAACGCGGCATTGCTGCAATAGATACCGTATTTGGTACCGCTGTTACCACCGGTATAGGTCACCAGGTTGTTCTTGAGCGTGTAGCTGTTGGTTGTATTATAGACATACAGCCCGTACATCGTGCTTGTAGAAGTTCCCGTCTGATTCACATGGATCGTATTATGCGCCACATAGGCACTGTCACCACCATATACATACAGCAGATAGTTGATGCCGCCGCCGCCTACATTGTAAATAGCGTTATTGGATACCTCGTAGGTCCTTTTAGGTACGGAAGAGGAATAATTGGGATAGTTCAGATATATCGCATATACGCTATTTGTATGTGAAACCGTAGGGGCCGTAAAGTCATGCAGCCTGTTACGTTTTACGCTTCCTCTTCCCATATAGTAGGTATAGATACCATATACTGTGGTGGTAGCAGTCTTAAGCGGCCTGTGCAGGTTGTTGCCTATGATGTGTACCTCATTGGTATAGTAGGTATAGATACCCATATAGTAATAGTTCTTGATTTCATTATTCACCAGCCATATGGAATCCGCGCCAAAAGTGGAAGAGCTGCTGCCATATACCGTGATACCATAATAAGCGCCACCATTGGTAGTGGGATGGCCTGCATCTATTAAGTTGCCTTCTATATAAATGTTGGAATTTAAGCCCGTAGCCGTAGGAGAGGTAACGGAGCCTGAAATGGTAATACCGTTGCTGTTGGTAGACGATGCCCCTGTAATAGTGGATAGATCAATGTGACAGTTCCTGATGGTATCATACCTGGAATCTCCCGCAATGGCCACACCCCATCCATAAGTGGAGCTCAGCGCCTTTATGACCAGATTGTTGATGGTCACATATCTTGTCCCGTTGAAAACCACTATCTGGGCATCGGCAGCAGCGGTACTGTTATATTGCAGCGCTCTGCCGTTACCGTTAATGGTAATGGTATTGACCGCGCTCGCGCCCGGAATGCTACCCAGGACGAAACGACTGTTATAAGGTCCTGAGCCGGATACCACGTTCACAATGACCGGGGCGCAGACGCCTACCGTGTTCAGGGCGTTCGCCAGGTCAGTAAAGCTGTTGAAGTTGGTTCCCGCTGTTGGCTGCGCGTTGTTGAGGGTATATGTTCCGCCCAGCTTCGTCGAACCGGTAAATGTAAAGGTATCGTTGATATTCACTGTATCATTCTGGTTGTTGGGTCTTGAGGTCCAGGCTTTTACCGTAAAGGTTCCGGCACCGAAATTATAGTTGCCGAGATTGATGTTAAGCTCATTGGAAGGTCTTCCTGAAGTATCCATATTGGTAACGACCCATCTTCCGCCCTGGTTCACATTGTTCACGGACCAGTTCACAAAAACGGAGTCAATAAAGTTGCTGCCGAAATTTTTCAGGCGCGCGGTTACCAGGATATTGCCCGGGCAAAAGCCTGTTGATAAGCTGGGCAGGTTTATCACGCCCGCGTCATTAGGTACGGGAGGTCTCATTAAAGTGATCACTACCAGGCCATGACCTGATCTGACACCGCCGGCATTGGACTGGCTGGTTCCTGTATTATAAGAACCGCCGCCACCGCCTACCTGCTGGCCGGAAGTTGCAGAACCTGCACCACCACCGCCGCTGTAGCCGCCGCCGCCGCCGCCGCGCCCGTTATCCCAGCTATTGGCACCACCGCCGCCACCAAAGCCGCCCCAGCCGCCGCTGGAAGTGGCAGTACCACCCTGGCCGCCGTTCAGGAAGCTTTTACCGCCGTGGGGCGTTCCGCCGCCATTACCGGTAAATCCGCCGCCGCCGCCGGCAATCCCGGCTTCAGCTCCGCCATTGCCACCTGTACCGCCGGCTCCGTTGGTAGATCCCGTACCGGGATTCCCATTATTGTTAACAGTACCATGCGAAGCAGGTACAATAGCGGTATTATACCGTGCGCCACCGCCACCGCCGGCAATGATAAGCGGAACATTCGCTGATGTTACCACGTAGCTTCCGCCACCGCCGCCATATTGGTTGGTACCTGATCCTACACAGCATCCGCCCTGCTGACCTACCAGTACCTTCAACTGCTGGCCGCCGGAAAGCATAAAAACACCGCTCATATAGGCACCTTTTCCCGCCAGCGGACCATAACCTTCCGCACCGTAAACTTCGATCTTATAGTTACCGCCCACCGGTACAGTCCATAATTGTATACCATTGGAAGAAGTAACCGCCCCGGAGAGGGTGGTCATTGCATAAGCAGCGTCTACCTGCGCCTGTGAAGGTCCGTTGATCCCCGTAGCGCCCGCATTTGTAAAGGTATATACCTGCGCCTTTACTGAAAGAAAGGTACAGACAAAACCCAGTAACAACGTTAATTTTTTTAAATAAATTTTGTTCATAAATATACCCTATTAAACTACTTAAATTGGATTGATGATTGTTTCCTGGTTAAAAAATAAATATAAAGTTAATGTTAAATACATTTACTTTTTTGTTAGTCTGATATTTTTTTTAAATATAATCTTCGGGAAAGTTATAACATATTACTATATAGTTTATGCATAATATATTTTATAATAATAATACATATGACTTAAAACAAAAAAGAGGCTGTTGATCACAGCCTCACAAAGAGCATTATATTTATTATGTATGAGCTATCGCCGGTACATCCGCTTATCCCGCCTTCCTGCCGGATTTTCTTTCTTTTACCAACTGGTAGAGGATAGGCAAAACGGAAAGGAATATGATCAGCAATACCACTTTACTGAAGTTATTCTTGATAATATCAATATCTCCAAGCCAGAAACCGGCGAGCGTGATGCCCACCACCCACAAAAGAGCGCCCACTACGTTATAGGTAAGGAAAACAGGATAACTCATTTTTCCAACACCGCCCACAAAGGGCGCCAGGGTCCTTACAATAGGCACAAAACGGGCTATGATAATGGTCTTACTCCCATATTTTTCATAAAACTGGTGGGTTTTATCTATATGTTCCTGCTTAACGAACTGCTTACCGAAGAGCCTGATCCTTAAAAATTTATTGCCGAAGTATTTACCAATGGCGTAATTACAGGCATCCCCCAAGACTGCCGCAACAAGCATTATCATAATTACATACAACAGGTTCAACTGGTCCGGAAACCTTGCAGCCAGCATACCTGTAGCAAAAAGCAGGGAATCGCCGGGCAGGAAAGGCATGATGACAATACCCGTTTCAACAAAGATAATAGCGAACAGGATTACGTATACCCACTGGTTGTAATCAAATAGCAGCTGCTGCAGGTGCTCATCAATGTGTAAGATGAAATCTATTAATTGTTGCATTGAATGGTCTTTTAAAATAAGAACGTATGGTTTGAAAAACTGTCAAAGCTACTTAAAAAAAGAAAGCCATCCGTTTATCATATTGACAGGGCAGTTTTTATCCCGTACCTATCTTGTCTCATCAGAGCGCGCCGCTGGTTTCTTTCTCCGTCCGGTCCCCGGATCTGTTATAAAACTGTCGTACTAACCATTATCTCTTCACCCGGTGTAAATCGTACCTGGTTCCATACCCTCAGGCATCAAATGCCTGTTATCTGAGGCTTAAACAGCTTTTACAGTGGGTGTTAAAGTTGTACAAATTTAAAGCAGTAGCGAAGCAGTAGGGACAGATACCTGGATAAGTATTATTAAGTTTACATGATTCAATAAGAAGAATGAAAAAACAATATTTATATTTAATTATATTATTATACATAATAAATTGTAAATTATGCTTTTCACAAAATAATAGTGTATATCTTGAAGTTTTGGGGAACACCGGCTATAGCGCCATCGGGTATGAAAGAAGGTTGTTGAAAGTTAAAAATATCCAATGGCACACCGTTACCGGGGCAGGTATCTACAAGCTCAGGGATTTTAATCATAAGTTTAATCCTGATATAGCCGTACCGGTATTGCAAAAAGTGTCCTTTTCTTTATATTACAGGCACAGCCTGTTCGTAGCCAGCGGCCTGATGTGGAACAGCTATATAGATGCCGACCGGGAATTTAAAGCCCGCAGACATCACGAAATATGCTGGAATAATAACGCCGGGTATAGCTTTGACCTTAATAAGAGATGGCAATTTCAGTTGTATTATGTTTTAATAGCCCACCCGTATTTACAGCACTGGGCGGGTCTTAAAATTAATTTCAAATGGTAAGGCTTTGGAAAAAATATGGTTTTATAGGTCTTTTTATGCTTTTAAGCGGATTTTCAGGCTGTAAAAAGCCGGAATTCCCCCCTGTAATAAAGATCCTCGGGAAGGGCGGCATGGGCAATTCCCATATGTACCCTATGAACAGCAAAGCGTCTTATATGGAGGCCTTGCTGTATAACCTGGATGGAGTGGAGGTCGATGTACAGCTTACAAAGGACGCTCAGCTGGCCGCCTTTCATACAGAAAATCTGGAAGCAACAACCAATATGACCGGGCGTATCTATGACTATACATGGGAAGAATTACAGGAACAATGCAGGTATAATAATCATAGGTTCAGGTCTTACTCCCTTATCAGCCTGGATGAAATAACAGAGATCTATCCACCGGATGCCCTGCTGTCACTGGATATAAAGATATTTATTCCAAGCGACGAGGAAGCTGATGCCTATATGAATGCGTATATAAATGCCCTGAAGGATCTATATACAAAGCACCGGAATATCATGCTGGAGAGCTCTTCTCCTTATTATGCCCGTATGCTTAAAGCCGTCAATGAGCAGATACCCGTCCTCCTGGTAAGCAACAGCGCCTCTGAAGGCCTGGACCTCGTCATTGATAATGAGCTGGATGGTATTGTACTACCGGACACGGAAGCCAATGAGGATGTTATGGAAAGAGCCAGGAACCATGGTATGGTGGTGGGGATATGGGAAACCTCTAAAAGCATACATTATTCCTTAGACCTGGAACCGGATTTTTTCCAGACCACCAGCGTAAAAAGATTTGGCAGATAATTGACATCTCTCATACCCGGAAAAGAAAAATCCCCCTTGCTCAAGGGGGATTCAGTAACGGGATCTATCTTCCCATAAAGATCATCAGTATCTGGATATCGCTCGGGTTAACCCCTGAAATGCGGCTGGCCTGTCCGAGCGTCCGGGGACGGATCTTATTTAATTTCTGACGAGCCTCAATAGACAAGGCAGTAAGCTTTTCATAGTTGAAGCTTTCAGGTATGATCAGCTCTTCCATGGCCTTCATCTTTCCAACCATTTCCACTTCCTTATCCATGTATGCCTTGTACTTGCAATGTATCTCAGACTGCTCCATTTCCAAGGGATCGAAGGCCTCCAGATTTTGCTGTACCGATGGGAGGAGGTAGGGCAGCAGATTTTTAAGCGCTATATTTGGCCTTAGCAGCAATTTTGATAGTTTTTGGCGTTCTTTTAAGGGTGCAGAGCCTATTTTTTCAAGAAATTCATTCACTTCTTCCGGTTCTACCATAGTGATATTTAAAATTTCATCTATCCGGGCAATGTGCTTCTTTTTTTCCTGCAGCAGCTCATAACGCTCCCTGGCTGCAAGTCCCATTTCATAGCTTCTCTCTGTCAGCCTCATATCTGCGTTGTCCTGCCGCAGTAAAGTACGGTATTCGGCGCGGGATGTGAACATCCGGTACGGCTCATCCGTGCCTTTGTTGATAAGGTCGTCTATCAGCACACCGATATACGCTTCATCTCTTTTCAATACGAAAGAAGGATGTCCATGAACATTATTATGCGCATTGATGCCTGCCACCAGTCCCTGTCCCGCGGCTTCCTCATATCCTGTAGTCCCGTTGATCTGCCCTGCGAAGAACAGGTTTTTGATCAGCTTGGTCTCCAAAGTATATTGCAATTGGGTAGGGGGGAAATAGTCATATTCAATAGCGTAGCCGGGGCGGAAGAAAATAGCGTTCTCAAAACCGGGTACTTTCCTGATAGCTTTTACCTGTACCTCTTCCGGCAGGGAAGTGCTAAACCCGTTCACATAGATCTCCACGGTATTCCATCCTTCCGGCTCTACAAATAGCTGGTGCCTGTCCTTATCGGCAAAGCGGTTGATCTTATCTTCTATGCTGGGGCAATACCTGGGACCGCTGCCCTGTATCCTGCCCTGGAACATCGGCGAACGGTCAAATCCCGTCCTGAGAATATCATGTACCTCAGGTGAAGTATAGGTGATCCAGCAATGCCTTTGCTTCCCGCTAATCCTGTTCTTCACCCGGGCGTTATCTATAAAAGAGGCATTCTTAAAATCAGGAAGCGTACCGGGCATATAGGAAAACCCCGCTACTTCATCCAGATCACCCTCCTGTATCTCCATTTTTGAGTAATCAAGACTCCTACCGTCTATACGCGGCGGCGTGCCTGTCTTTAAACGATCGCTTTCAAATCCTAAGGAAACCAATTGCTCCGTAATACCGGTAGCGCCTTTTTCACCCATCCTGCCCCCGCCGAATTGCTTTTCTCCCACATGGATAATACCATTTAAGAAAGTACCATTGGTAAGCACTACAGCTTTAGCGTATATTTTCTGGCCCATTGCCGTTACAACACCTTCCACTGTTCCACGTGAAACAATCAATCCTGTCACACTATCCTGGAAAAAATGAAGGTTCGGCGTTTGTTCCAGCATTTCCCGCCAGGTGGCTGCAAAGAGCATACGGTCAGACTGACAACGCGGACTCCACATAGCAGGCCCCTTAGACTTATTGAGCATCCTGAATTGTATCATGCTTTTATCAGAAACAATACCGCTATATCCGCCCAAAGCATCTATCTCCCGGACTATCTGGCCCTTTCCTATGCCACCCATGGCAGGGTTACAGCTCATCTGGGCGAGGGTAAGCAGGTTCATAGTGATGAGCATGGTCTTACTGCCCATATTAGCCGCTGCAGCCGCTGCTTCACATCCGGCATGTCCGCCACCTACAACTATAACATCATATTGTTCTAAAAACATAATAAGTACGCTTCAATTAAAGAGACAGCAAAGTTACAATATATAAAGTAATATACAGTAAGTCTGGGTACCAATACAAGGTTAAACCTGTAAATCAGCATAATGGCATCAACAACCGGGAGACGGTATAAATCCACACTCAATTATAATACAGCATATGGATGAACCAGGCATTCCTTACCCCAAGATATGTCTTTTCTTATACCGGTAATAGCCGCTTACTAAAAAGAACACTCCTGTCATACCAAAGAAAAGGTGTAATAGCTGAAACATCCTCAGCATATATACCTATACTATTATCCAGGTAAGCAGCACAAGGCCCTGCACCATTATAAGAAGAAGCGCATACCTTGACCTCAATACATAAGGGGTCAGTGTTATGATGCTGAAGATACCGTTACAGATAAACAAAATAATACCCGGTATAAAGTAATCCCTGAAAGGACTATACTGCAACCAGTCCACAGACATGCCAAGCAAGCTGCCATCGGGTTCTTTCATAAAAGCATAGCCTGCGACCAAAGCGCCCACACCATTAATAAGCAACAACAAAACAGAAATATAATGAATGACCTTGGGCAACATAAAAACGGTTATCAGACAATAAATATACAACATCATAATTAATGTTTCACGTGAAACATTAATTGAACCAATCGTTTATTATATAGAAATAACTACCGGAGATAATTGCATCACTATTGCCGGGAACAGAAATAATAAAAACTGATTATCTATATATAGGAAACAAAACCATTACAAGTTTATAAGAGATCCCTCACATCCATTCGGAATGACCTGTACTCTAAAAAGTATTCCGCCATCCGTTACCCAACCTGGTAAAGAATGTTTCACGTGAAACATTTCAGATCAAACCGAATTATTCCTCAGGCAGATAATCATATAATGATTACTTTTGCAAAAACCTAAAATTATGTCTGCTACCTACCAGGTACCTATAATAAGAACAAGGATCAAGAAAAAACATATGACCTCTATGCACCTGATCTCGGGCTTTATGTTTGTCCTTATCGGCGCCGTAACACTGGTCATCCCGGAAGATATTAAATCACATCTGGCCAATATACTTAATAATATGTCCATAGGATTCATAGTATTTGGTATCGCCATTGTCTGTATAACTATTGCATTCAATAAAGCGCTGGCTGATAATAAGAAGAATAGCCTGCTCCGAATAGCGGAACTGGCAGGATTTATTGGCTTAGCCTGCATATGCCTGTACTTCCAGTGGTGGATGCCATTCATATATGCCATTATAGGGATCATAACCGTAGCTACTACCTATTACCTGGAACTGGACGCACATAAGCCGGAATATATCATAGTTTCTGAAAAAGGGATAGAGCTGAAAAGGCTTAATAAGAAACTTATAGAATGGAGTGAAGTAAAGAACTTCCTGATCAGGCATGGCAATGTGACAATCAACCTTAAAAATAATACCTTATATCAATACAACGCTTATAATTTCAAAAATATCAGCAATAAGGAAGTAATTGAAAGTTTTGCACAGGTACAGATAGATCAAAATGCACATAAATACGAACCAGAGTGGTAAAACTCCCTTATTATCACACGAATATGCCTGATAAGATCAGATTATCCCGGATTTGCACACTCTCCTCCACTTATTCACAATAACAGCTATGATCGTATTCCACATCATCAAACTATTCTATTACGCTATCTTCCTGGTAGGCTTATTATTTGTCCTGCAATGGATTTTAAAAAAAATAGTACAACTGTTCAAATTAAGGTAAGAAAAGAATTCACACGATATCCACAGTTATTCACACCTTATATACATACTTATCCCGGAATCCAATAAAAGCATCGCCTTCCTCATAAAGCCTGTGAAATGGGCTAAAATATTCCCTGGTTTTGCACGAACAGGTGTTTAAACCTGTGGATAGATTGTGCATTCAGAATAATAACTCAGTAAAATAAGGATAAAAGTCCGGTATGTATCGTTTCCAAAAAAGTTATTCTTAGCAAAATATTAATTTTACATTAAGAATTCTACATGATTTTCTTTAGACATTCGGTTTATTCCACCAGGTGGGGATATATGTGAATAAGCACTTAAAATGCCCCAAATATAAAGGCTTCCGAAGCATACCCTCATGTGAATATCCGGTGTACCTGTATGTAGATTACAATTTAAAAAATGAATTTTAAAAAAGTTATCAGCATATTAACACTCCTAATAGTAATAGCTTCTTTTTAAATAAATTTATTTAATAAAATACTATTATTAGCTATGTGGAATAATTGCAGGACGGAAAAATCCTAAACTGATACAACAAACGGATTTGTTGAATACATTTGCATTGCCCGTACCGCGATACCGGCACCATAATTTTCACTGTAGATGACAAACAAGATGCCCATATTAGAAATTCAGGACCTTACCGTAAGTTTTACAGGTGATGAGGATGATATGGCGCTGCAGGATATCAGCTTCAGCATAGAAAAGGGCCGGAGCCTGGCCCTGCTGGGCGCTTCCGGGTCCGGTAAATCGGTGACCTCCCTGGCCGTTATGGGACTTTTGCCGGAGAATGCCAGGTCATCGGGCAGCATAAGGCTCGAAGGCCGGGAATTGAATGGTAATACGGATTGGCAGGAAGTGAGAGGAAAAGAGATCGCTATGATCTTCCAGGAACCTATGAGCGCGCTGAATCCTTTGATGACCTGCGGTGAGCAGTTGGTGGAAGGTATTCGGGCGCACCAGCCGGGTATTTCCCATAAGACGGCCAAAGCACAGGCGGTCAGCTGGATGGAGAAGGTATTGCTGCCTGATCCCTTACAATTGTTTCATAAATACCCGCACGAACTATCCGGTGGCCAGAAGCAAAGGATAATGATCGCTATGGCGTTGAGCAACAAGCCTAAGCTGCTTATCGCCGATGAGCCTACCACGGCGCTGGATGTGCTGGTACAGCTCGAGATCTTACAATTGCTGAAGTCCCTGCAGCAGGAGTATGAGCTGGCTTTACTGTTCATTACCCACGACCTGAGCGTAGCGGAATGGATAGCGGATGAGGTATGCATACTGGAAAAGGGCAGGGTAGCGGGCAACCACCTGTCAGACTATAAGAAAGTTTTTGTACTGGATGAGCATGTGCTTCCCGGGGCCCGGGAAGATGCTTTGCTGAAGGTGCAAAACCTGGATGTTACTTTCGGTATGCAGAAAAACTGGCTCGGAACACCCAGGCATATCTTTAAGGCAGTGGATAATGTATCTTTCAGCATCTCTAAAGGTAATACCCTGGGGATCGTTGGCGGTTCAGGCAGCGGGAAAAGTACTGTTTCCAAATGTATTATGGGCATTGTTCCGGCGGCGGCAGGCAATATCTTCTTTAAAGGGATGGATCTGACCGCTTTGTCTCCTAAAGGCTGGCGCAGCATCCGGAAAGAGATGCAGATGATCTTCCAGGATCCCCACGCTTCCCTGTCCCCGAGAATGAATGTAGGCGATATGCTTGCGGAGGTCATGCAGGTGCATCATATCGGTAAAGGTGGCGGACAAAGACAGGAATATATAAGAAGGCTTTTGGATAAGGTGGGACTGCCGGTACAGTCACTGAAGAAATACCCTCATGAGTTTTCCGGCGGTCAGAAGCAAAGATTGTGCATTGCGCGCGCGCTTGTGGTAGAGCCTGAATTCATTATCTGCGATGAGAGCATAGCGGCACTGGATACGAAGATGCAGTACCAGATACTGAATTTGCTGAAAGCTATACAGCAGGAAGATCACCTTACCTATCTTTTTATAACGCACGACCTGAAGATCGCGGAGATATTCTGCGATGAGATCGTGGTGATGCAGGAAGGCAGGATAGTGGAGGCCGGTAATGCCGCACAGGTACTGCAATATCCGCAGCACGATTATACCCGGCAGCTCAGGAAAGCCTTGCTGTAAAAATAAAAGGGATTTTTACTTTATACCCGGCCTTGTATTTAAAATTATTATCATATTATACTTCACTACGGATTTAGGGGCAATTGGCCTTTCCGGATGTGTTGCCGGCAGGCAGCGATCACTTGCTTTTTTACCGGCTATAATTTTGAGAAAATAGGAATAAAATACTTCCTTCACTTAAAAAAATGCCTAATTTTGCCGGTTAGTATAATCACCTCATATCTTTATATTTAAACAATGCCATTAGATACTTCCATTAAATCTGTACTTATCATCGGTTCAGGCCCTATTGTTATAGGCCAGGCGTGCGAATTTGACTATTCCGGTTCCCAGGCTGCAAGAAGCCTGCGCGAAGAAGGGATCAAAGTGACGCTTATCAACAGCAACCCGGCCACTATCATGACCGATAAGCTGGTCGCTGATAATGTGTACCTTTTACCACTTACACCCGAAAGTATAGAGCGTATACTGGAAGAAGTGCAGATAGATGCAGTGCTGCCTACTATGGGCGGCCAGACAGCCTTGAATCTTTCTAAGGAAGTAGAGGAGCTGGGCATCTGGGAAAAGTTTAATGTACGCCTGATAGGTGTGGATATCAAAGCCATTGATAAGGCTGAGGACAGGGATCTTTTCCGAGAATGGATGATAGAGATGGGTATTCCCGTAGCGCCTGCACGGGTGGCCAATTCCCTGCTGGAAGGTAAGGAGATCGCACAGGAGATCGGTATCCCGCTGGTGATCCGTCCTTCTTTCACCCTGGGAGGTTCCGGCGGCGGGTTTGTAAAATCCAAGGATGAGCTGGAAGCAGCTCTGAACGCGGGACTGAACGCATCGCCTATCCACGAGGTGCTGGTGGAAAAAGCTGTTCTGGGATGGAAAGAATTCGAGCTGGAGCTGCTCAGGGACAGCGCTGATAATGTGGTTATTATCTGTACGGTGGAAAACTTCGACCCGATGGGCATCCATACAGGGGATTCCATCACCGTAGCACCTGCGATGACGCTGAGCGATACGGCCTTTCAATTAATGCGTAATACCGCTATAGATATGATGCGCAGCCTCGGGAACTTTGCCGGTGGCTGTAATGTGCAGTTCGCGCTCAATCCCGAAACGGAAGAGATCATAGCGATAGAGATCAATCCGCGTGTGAGCCGTTCTTCTGCCCTGGCATCCAAGGCCACGGGCTATCCTATCGCCAAGATCGCCGCGAAGCTGGCTGTCGGCTATAACCTGGATGAGCTGCAGAACCAGATCACGCAGACCACTTCAGCATATTTTGAGCCGGCGCTGGATTACGTGATCGTAAAAATGCCAAGATGGAACTTCGATAAATTCAAGGGCGCGGATGATACCCTGGGTCTCCAGATGAAATCCGTGGGAGAAGTGATGGCGATCGGCCGCAGCTTTCCCGAGGCCTTACAGAAAGCCTGCCAGTCCCTGGAAAATAATGCCACAGGTCTTACTTCCATTTCCAGGAGCAAGATGCGCCCGGAAGAGCTGATGGAATACCTGAAGCGTCCTACCTGGGACAGGATCTTCCGCCTGAAAGAAGCGCTGGAAGCGGGTATCTCCATTAAGACGCTGAGAGAGCTCACGCATATCGACCGCTGGTTCCTTTACCAGATACAGGATATCATCAAGGTAGAGCAGCAACTGAAAGCCATCGGTAACCTGAACGATATCCAGCCTGAATTTATGCTGGAATGTAAAAAAATGGGCTTTTCCGATGAGCAGATCGCAACCGTATTAAAGGACTGTACACCCGAACAGGTATATGATTACAGGAAAGCCAACGGGGTGACCCGTATCTATAAGATGGTGGATACCTGCAGCGCCGAATTCGCGGCTGTAACGCCTTATTTTTACTCTACCTTTGAAGGAAAATCCGAAAAAGTATAAGGATATAAATATCATACAAAGAGCGCCCCGGGATATCCCGGGGCGCTCTTTCATACAATCCTGTGTGAGCGTAACTTTTAACCTGGTCAGTACAATACCTGGCAATTTTCACAATAGAAGGTCCGCCGGTTTGTTTTGCCTAAATAATCTTTGATGATAGGCAGGTTGCACCGGGTACAGGTTTTCCTGGTATGGGCCAGCCAGTGCTTTTTAAGGGTGAATTCCTTTTTCCATTCCAGGAAATCAAAGGCGTAATTCCTGGTTTCCTTTATAAGCTCCGACAGCTTTTTGGCAGGTAGCGCGGCAACGGTATTCAAAGGATGCAGCTTTACGCGGTACAATACTTCATTCTTGATGATATTGCCTGACCCGGCAAAAATATCCTGGTCCAGAAGCGCATCGCATAAAAGCATAGCGGGCTGGGCCTTTAATTTTTTACCCGCGGCTTTGGCATCCCAGGAATCGCTCATGATATCCGCTGACCAGTCATACACCGTGTCCGGATCTGCTTCCATGATCTTAACGGAGCAGGTATAGAAATTAATGAAACCATCGCTGAACTTCAGACCCAGCCGGGGCGTTGCGGCTTCTCTTCATTGATCAGGTAGGAGCCGAACAGCATAAAATGGATCTTTATGGTAAAATCTTCCAGGCAGATCAGGAAATGTTTGCCCCATGACCGGAACGCGGTCACTTTCTGCCCGGCGGCACGCTGTATCGCTTCTTTGCTATTGCCTGTTACAGCAAGTATCTTCTTTCCCAGGAAAGGCTGTACCAGCTCTTTCAGAATAATGATGGACGGACCTTCAGGCATGATCAGTATTATTTATGTTATAAGATATTTGAATGATTCACAGGTTTCTGCCGGACGAGCTCCTGCATCTGCCTGCTGTTGACTAAAGCGGCGCTGCCCCAGGTATTGTTGAAATATATAAAAGCCTTATCGTGGCCGTCACCTATTTCCTCCAGGACATCCTTCAGGGCCTGTTCAGGATATTCCGACTTATACAATACCGGCTTGCCGTGAAAACGGTAATACACCACCGGGCTGTTGACCACCGCAGCTTCAGGCAGCTTATTGCCGGGATAGCTTTGCCCGCAGAAAATGATATTATGCCGGTTCAGCATATCCAGCACCTCCTGTGTCCACCAGCTTTCATGCCGGAATTCAACAACATTAGGCATGGAATGATCCAACTGGTCACAGATCAGTTGCAGGCGTTCGGGCGTGAAAGAGAAGCCGGGAGGCATCTGAAACAGGATACATCCCAGCTTTTCCTTCAGGCCCGCGGATACCAGGTCGCAAAAAGCCAGTATTTCCTTCTTGTCGATATGCAATCGTTTCAGGTGAGTGAACAGGCGGGGAGCCTTTACGGAAAAAAGAAAATCCCCGGGGCTATCCTCATACCATTTCTGCAGGGAGGAAGGAGAAGGCATACGGTAGAAGCTGGAATTGATCTCCAGCGTATTAAAATGTTTACAGTAAAACTTAAACCAATCCCTGGCTGCTATCCCTTCGGGATAGAAAATCTGTTTCCATTCCTTATAATAATATCCTGAGCATCCTATATAATACTTCATAGTATAACCTTATGGTTTTCCCGGGATAGGGGAAGCGCTGTTTGCAGTATACAATTCCCCCGTCTCCCGATTATATTATCCACATCCACAACACCGATACATTGCAAAAAGTTTCTAAAAGCGCAGGAGTTCATTGTAATTGCCCTTTAATTTTTCATATATTAGTTCAGGCGATCGGGATTTCCGGATAGCGAAGCGTTTACCGCGGCCCGGATCAGCGGCCAGCCCTGGATCAGATACTCTTATAAATTTTCAAAAATGGAATTAAAGGTGAAGGAAAGTTTCCTGCGGATCTTCTTTGGCATAACGGCCTGCTCTTTTATGCCGCATTGGGCTTGCCATTACTACAGGATCGAAACGGTAAGCTCGTTCGTTATCGGGAGTTGGAGCCTGACCGTTTCGGAAAGCTATTTATTCATGTTGTTTTATACGCTGCTTATCTCCCTGGCAATACTGTCGGTCAGCATCAGGTCATTAAGACCAATATCGGGCCTGGTGGCAGGCCTGGTACATCTGGCATTGGGAGTTATCCATATTATCAGATTGCGCGCTTATTTTAAATTCGAGATATTTAACCTGGAGTGGCCGTTAAATGCTTCTTTAAGAGAGGTGCTTATTGTGATCCCGTTCGGTATCGCTTGCCTGTTGGTGTCTTTTTATAGTAACAACAAACGGGTATAAAATTTATAACAGAACAGTTGGTAAATTGCCTGTAAACCGGGCACATTTGTTATTACCGATTCTCTGCTTATAGAAAACAGCCTTTTATTACGGCTACGCTTCGCTGAGCAGTGTTCTCTCTGAGGTCCAGGAACCGCTTTTACTATAAAGGCACTTAGTGTGTTGATCCTTCCGGACGGATGTGAGGCATCTCTTATAATAGCTTTGTTTCCTGTATACAGATAATCAGTTAAATTTATATTGTTGATGTTTATTTTTAAATAATTTATAAACAAAAAAGCTCAAATAAATAACAAAAGCCACGAAGTGTAGCAGCAGATACACGTATCCCAAAACAAAAATGTCTCCATCCGTTCGATTTTTTATTAATAAGGGGAAATAATCTATTACAACCAATAAATTGAGGACTAAAGAAAAAATCAGTGGCTTAAGGTAGTAGATCCTTTCTTTTAATACACTCCGATAGAAAGAGCGGAAAAAGAAGAAGGAAAAAAGTAATTTCACCAACAAAAATGTCATTAGCAAATCGAATAAAGATGGTATACCTATAAAAATAAATTCATTTCCAGACATACCACCACCATTAGTATTAGTGTTTAGGACCCCCCAGGTAATGGTGTTTGCAGCTACTATTTTTATAATGGCACAAATAATAATTATTATTGAAAACCGGTACAGTATCTTCATCGTTCAAAATTTAAAGCTATAACATGCGCAGCCCTTTTATCCGTGTTGATGGTGTGGTTGGGCTGCCGTTTTCCCATTGGTTTCTCCACTATAGATTGTGAAAAACCAGATTGCCTCCCGGAGCATTACCGCTTGTAAAGTTGAAAGTAATTTCAACAAAATTGTTCATACCTATGTAAAAATTACCGTTTTTATTTATCATTATCTGATGCATAATTTTTGTGGTTGGACAATACACTGTTCTTGGTAGTTAAATTACGGATATTATTCAGCGCAGTAGCATGTTATTATAAAGGAGATGGTAAGGGCTTACCGGATATAATAAAAACAATGCTGTCTGAAAGTCTCTTGTATTGTCACATTGAGCTTGTCGAAATGTGATAGGTATCAATAAAACAACCCTGTCAATATTTCGGCTTAGCGCCATATGACAGGGTTGTTTTCTTTTTAGACAGACTCATAAATGTGGGCAATACCGGGTTCGAACCAGTGACCCCTACCTTGTCGAGGTAGTGCTCTAAACCAGCTGAGCTAATTGCCCCTCTTACAGTAAAAACCCACTCTCAGAGTGGGCTTTGCGGTGGAGAATACCGGAATCGAACCGGTCACCTCTTGCATGCCATGCAAGCGCTCTACCAAATGAGCTAATTCCCCTTTTTGGAATTGTTTGCAAATATAATAAGCTTTTTGATTCCAGCATCATATTGCCCTCATAAATTTAAATTTATTTTTCAGGTATATAAAATGCCCGGCTTACAGCTTGTGCTGCTTATTCGTCAGTACATTTTCCAGTGTCCATTCGACAGTAGACCCGAACGGGTGCTGGCGGACGGCACAGGTGTCCAAAGCGCACAGCCGGCAGGAGCGTTCCGTGCAGGCATCGGTATGGATGAACAGCTCTATCTGGTTACCGAATTTTTTCCGGATGCTGTGCTCCAGGGTACCGATGGTCTCATGGGCTTCCAGCACATTATAATACCAGGGTACGGTCATGTGGGCGTCAATGTGGAGGATATTGCCATACTGTATGGTCCGGAGATTGTGCAGGTCTATCCAGTCCGCCTGTCTTTCCGTATTGATATGGGCTATCAGTTGCTTGAGCAGCTTCATATTGGCCTCATCCATGATCCCGGCAAGGGATTTCCGGAGCACGGTATAGCCGCTGTAAATGATAACAAGCGCAAAGACGGCGGCAATAAGGGTATCGAGTAGCTGGATACCCGTGATCTTGATGATCACCAGTCCTGCGAGGATGCCCAGGGTGGAATAGGTATCGGAAAGCAGGTGCCGGCCCCCGGATTCTATAGCGATGGAATGGTTTTTCTGGCCGTAATGTTTGGCGTACCATCCGAATCCTCCGTTAATGAGGGCGGTGCTGCTCACCAGTAAGATTCCCCAGTTCAGTTCGAGCAGGGGCTGGAGCGTTATAAATTTTTTAATGGTTTCCGCTATGATGACCAGTCCGGCAATAATGATCAGGATGCCTTCTATGGCGGCAGACAGGTATTCCACCTTGCCATGCCCGTAAGGATGGTTCTGGTCCCGGGGCCGGGCAGAGAGCCATACGCTGTAAAGTCCCAGGAATCCCGTCGCCACATTGACCACGCTTTCCAGCGCGTCCGTATATACGGCAACGGACCTGGTAAGGTACCAGGCAGTGATCTTGATGGCGAATACGATAACAGCCAGTATCGCAATACTGCGCTGGATGCGGATATTTTGGTTCATAGTGCCTGCTGCAAAAGGGCCGTTTAAAAAGCCCCTTTACTTTTAAGGTAAAGGGGCTTTTCAGAAAGTAATTTTAATTTTTGACTTTGGGCTTCACTAAGTAAGTCTCGTAAGTGTACAGGCGCATTTCTGTTTTGGTGGTAGACTCGTTATAGTGAACCGTCTTGATGGTAAATTTCTTGGTATTTATCGTGGTGATCTCACCCTGCATATAAATACTGTTATCAATATCATCGGGGTTGGACCATATCTTTATATAGCTGTCCTTATTGGATATGCTGTAATAATAATTGGTCTTATCCGGGTTATTGGCATTACATTTCAAATGATGCTCCGCTACGGAGAAATCCGATTTGGTTTCAAATTCGTAAACATTATCCTTTATACAGTCGTCAAGGAAAGGAAAGATCTCCTTGTCTAAGGATTCTTCATTACCGTAATCCAGGTTCTCTATCAGGGATGTCAGCATCCAGTAGCTTTCCTGCAGGTATACGGGTTTGGAAACATCCACATCCCTGTCATCTATTTCCTTGGTACAGGAAGCTGTAAAGAGCAGGACGAATGAAGACAATGCGAGTAAAATCTTTTTCATATATAAGTTCTGATTTGCTATAAATACACATAAAATATTATTCCCACATTAAGCGGGAATACGAATTCTTGTATAAATGTAGTAATTAAATTTGATTTTTGCGAATCAGCTGCTGATTTTTTTTCGCCTGGACCGGATACGGTTCTTTATCTTTAAAAATCCCCATATAGCGACATTGACGATCATTACTTTCAGCGAGGACTTTGCTACTACCCTGAGAATGGAAGCGGACATTTTTCTGGAAGGAAGGAGGCTGAAAGGTATCTGCCGTACCAGGCTGCCAACGGGGACCAAGCTGAGGAGACCCGGCATAAATCCGGCAAGGTTCAGGGAGCCTTTATTTTTACCCTTTTTGTGTTTCTTTTTCCCGCTGCCTCCTGAGCCGGTTATTAAAGACAGGGGATTGGTCACCACACCCAGCAGATCTTCCTCTATTGCCGCACATTTGGCATTCATCTTCCTTTGCGCAGCATTCAGGTCATCCAGTGATTTATATTTTTTCTTCTTGGCCATACGCTGTGTGATTTAGGAGTGTTTGACTGCCTCATCTTCATTATCGCCGGAGGACTTTTTCTTGGTAGCGGTCAGTATGCTGACGAACTTGTTTCCAAAAAACCTGATGATGTGCTTACTGGACATGAATACGATGATTATGAACAACAATAATGCGCAGCCTACTATAAAATAGCCTAAGAATCTGCTGTCCATCATCTCACATACCCATTCTGCCAGACCAATACTTAAAAACAAGATAACGATAAAGGATACCAGGATGGACATCACCACGAAGATGATGTAGGCCATGGCATTCGCCAGCTTTTCTATTACCTCCAGCCTTACAATCTCAAATCTCAACTGTAAGTACTCTGTTATCTTATTTTTTATATTACCGAACAAATTATTTGAATTTTTTTGCCAAAGAATAAAAACAAATGCCCATAATGCATTTTAAATGCATTATGGGCAGGATTTTAATTTTCTAGTCCTGAAAGATCTCTTCTTCAATATCTTTCGCTTTCTTGGTCAGTCGGCCTTTTAACTGATTCAGTTTGTCCTTGATACTATCCAGTTGTTCATTCCTTTTTTCGCTGTCAGTTGCGATCACATAACCTACGGCAGCGCCTACTGCTGCACCGATCAATAAAGTTGCTACTGCTTTTCCAACATTGTTTGCCATAATATTAATATTTATAATTGTTTAATAAATGAAAAATTTTCAGCACAGGATTTTCTCCTATATTGCATTCGCAAGATAATTAAAATCTGATGCTTAGACAACAATATACATGTCCGAATTGTTGACTAATTTAAAAATTCACATATCTTTAATAACTATCCCTTTATGAAAAGTATTCATCCACAGGTTCTCAAGCAGATCGGATTGCTTTTGTCCATCTTATTTCTTGCTATCCTGCTGATCTGGCAACTATGGTATTTTGTTCCGGGTCTTTTGGGAGCAGTTACCTTATATATCTGCCTGCGTAAATGGTTCTTTTATCTTACCATTATCAAACGCTGGAGAAGATGGATGGCCGTCTTCGTTGTGATGGCCACAACCTTTCTTACCATGGTGCTGCCTGTTTTCGGGATTGTGCAGTTGCTGCTGCCTAAGATCACCTATGCTATCAATCACACGGATATGTTCATGGATATCTTCAATAAGGCGAAACTGCTCCTTGCAGAATACTTTCCCGAATTTAAAATATCAGAGGACCAGATACAGTCGGCTATCAGGACCACTACCAATGTGCTGACCAAAACGATGACCGGGACGGCGCACGTGCTGGTAAATGTGCTTGTAGCCTTCTTTATCCTTTACTTTATGCTGCAGAGCGGCCGGCAGATGGAGCGCGGCCTGCGGAGATACATGCCGCTGAAGGAATCCAACTCATCTTCTCTGTGGGACGAGACCAGGAATATGGTCATATCCAACGCCGTCGGCATTCCGGTACTGACGATCTGCCAGTGCATGGTAGCCATACTGGGCTACTGGATATTCAAAGTAGACCAGTTCGTCTTCTGGGGGCTGCTGACAGGCGCAGCGTCCATTATACCGGTGGTGGGCTGCATGGCCGTATATGTACCCCTGACCCTGTACCTGTTTGCCACAGGCGATACGGGCAGCGCGATCGGGGTCTTCCTGTACAGTGCCATCATCACCTCCAATATTGACAACGTGCTCCGTTTCACCATCCTGAAGAGGATCGGGGACGTGCATCCGATCATTACGGTGTTCGGCGTGATAATGGGGTTGCAGATCTTCGGCATTATGGGCCTTATCTTCGGGCCTTTGCTACTGGCCTACTTCATATTGCTGTTTAAGGTATACTACAGGGAATTTCACGCCAAGGCGCCCGTCCGGGAGATAAAAGTGGTGGAAAATCCTGCAGCTTCCACAGATAATTAGATAGTCACGGGGTCTTTGTTTAAATTTGTATTTGAAAAGAAGAAAAGACCGTGTCAGATATTATACAATTACTACCCGATCATTTAGCGAACCAGATTGCAGCAGGAGAGGTGATACAACGCCCGGCCTCCGCGGTAAAGGAGCTGATGGAAAATGCTATTGATGCCGGCGCAACAGACATACAGCTCATTATAAAGGATGCCGGGAAAGAGCTGATCCAGGTGGTGGACAACGGGAAAGGCATGTCGCCGATGGACGCGAGGATGAGCTTTGAAAGGCATGCCACTTCCAAGATCAGGAAGATAGAAGACCTGTTCTCCATAGCTACTATGGGCTTCCGTGGTGAGGCCCTTGCTTCCATAGCGGCCGTAGCGCAGGTGGAGATGAAGACCAGGCGGCGGGAGGACGAGCTGGGTACCCATATCGTAATAGAAGGTTCCCAGGTGCTGACGCAGGAGCCTGCTGCCTGCAATGAAGGGACAAGCATATGTATAAAGAACCTTTTTTACAATGTTCCTGCCAGGCGGAAATTCCTCAAATCCAATACTACCGAGTTTAAGAATATCGTGGAGGAATTTACAAGGATCGTATTGACCTACCCGCACTTATCCTTTAAATTGTTTCATAACAACGTGGAGCAGATGCACCTGCCTGCCGGCAGCCTGAAGGCAAGGATCACCAATACCCTGGGTACCCGTTATGAAAAGCATCTTATACCGGTGGAGGAAAAGATGGAGGACATTCATATCCACGGGTTCATCGGCAAGCCGGATATTGCCACCAAAACAAGAGGTAACCAATACTTTTTCGTCAATAACAGGTTTATAAAAAGCCCTTACCTGCATCACGCGGTGGCCAAGGCATTTGAAGGGCTTATAGAAAAGGAGGCCCATCCTTTTTATGCTATTTATTTTGAGCTGCACCCGGAAAAGGTGGATGTCAATGTGCATCCCACCAAGCAGGAAGTCAAATTTGAGGATGAGCAGCTACTGTATGCCTACGTCCAGAGCGCCGTTAAACATGCACTTTCCATACATAATATCGCCCCTTCTATAGATTTCAGCCTGAATCCGGATATTACCAACCTGGACGCGCTGCGGCTGCCTGCGACCGAAAAGGACATCGACCAGGTGGCCGGAGGGTACCTGACCCAAACCTTTTCACAGGGAGGAAAGGCGCACTTTATAGAAAAGAAAGATGACCTCAGGGAATGGAAGCACCAGAAAGAACAGCTGTACAACCCCTGGACAGGATTTGACAGCAGGGAAAGATCAGCATTTTCACTGCCCGGGCTGCCGGATAATACGATCCCTTCCAAGCTGATGTTCGATACTGCCGGAGACGATAAAGATCATGGTAATGCTTCCCGGGAGGATTTTTTTGATCAGACCGTTCCCGTATCTGCTCACCAGTCCGTACTGCAGTGGGATGAGTTTTTGCTTTCCACTGTGAAGTCCGGCCTGCTGCTGATACATAAGAAACGCGCGCTGGAAAGGATCGCCTATGAAAAGCTGAAAAAAAGGGCCGTTCGACAGCAGCCGGCCACGCAGACCCTGCTGTTTCCCGCGTCCATGGAACTATCGCCTGCAGATGGCATCTTCCTGGAAAGCATCCTGCCGGATCTCGCGGTACTGGGCTTTGATATCTCTTTAACGGGCAACTATACCTATTGCATCCAGGGTGTGCCCATAGATATCCCGTCAGGTAAGGAGCTGCAGGTGCTGGAAGGTATCATAGAGCAATTGCTGCATTCAGACCAGGATCCGTCCAACTCGGTACAGGAAAAGATCATACAGTCCATAGCCAGGAGAATGTCCTGGGATCATAAGCTGGAAAAGGAAGAATCACAGGCGCTGATAGATGAGCTCTTTGCCTGTGAGCAGCCTAACTATACCCCGGACGGCCAGCAGACCTTTACCGTGATTTCCAAGGAAGGATTGCTGGACCTGCTGTAAGCAGGAAGGTCTTATCCCCCGTAAAACGGTAATTTTACCCGGGATGCCGGGGAACAAACGTGTTTTGATGCTATATTTGAACTAATGTCAATCTATATATACATTTTATGATCAAAAAAATACTTTCAGCAGGCTGCCTGGTGCTGGCAGCAATAGGGCTCCGGGCCCAGCGGCCCCTTACGCCGGAAGCGCTCTGGGAGCTGGGAAGAGTGGGAACGGTGGGGATCTCACCGGACGGCAGCTATACGTTGTACAGGGTGACAAAAACGGATCTTAAGACCGAAAAAAACACCAGCGCGCTTTACCTGCTTAATAATAAGACCGGAGCATCTGAAGCCGCCGGGTTCTTCGGAGACAGATCTTTTATCCAGTGGGACAAGAACGGTATCTATGCCAATGACAAGGAAGGCAATATCTGGCTGACCAAAGATAGGGGAGCCAGCTGGGTAAGCATTGCTTCGGGTTATAAGGATGCGGAAACGATCCGCATCAGCCCCAATGGCAGGTATGTGGCATTTTCAAAGCCTGTAGCAGTGCATAAGGTCGCCGGCAATGAACTATACAATGACGTGCCTAATGCCACCGCGCAGGTTTATACCGATCTTAATTTCCGTCATTGGGATACGTGGTATGATGGAAAAGTGTCACACCTGTTCGTAGCGCCGCTGAAAGAGGCCGCCGCTGCCCGGGACCTGCTGGAAGGTATGCCCTATGATTGCCCCACCAAGCCGTTCGGCGGCACGGAAGATTATGTATGGAGCCCCGACAGCGATTTCCTGGTGTATGTCACCAAGAAAAAGTCGGGTAAGGAATATGCTGTAAGCACCAATACCGATATCTATATGTATAATATCGCCGGCGGGCATACCTCCAATCTTTCCGAAGGCATGATGGGTTATGACCTGGCGCCGCAATTTAACAGCACCGGCACCCGGCTGGCCTGGCTCAGTATGGCAAGGGACGGGTTTGAAGCGGACAAGAACGATATCATCGTGTATGATTTTAAGACCGCTGTCCGCCAGAACCTTACACAGCATTGGGACGGCACCGTGGACGGCGGCTTCCGTTGGGATAATAATGATGCCAGGATATACTTTAATGCTACGGTCAGAGGCACCTCCCAGTTGTTTGAGGTGGCTGCCACGCCTAAAAGGACCGTGAGGCAGCTTACCGCAGGGCAGCACGATATTACAGGTATCACAGGACAGTACCAGGATAATATCATTGTTACAAAGACCGATATGAACAGGGCTGCCGAGATCTTTAATGTCAACCTGAAGACCAGGCAGATCACGCCTTTATCACATGCCAATGACGATGCCTATGCCGGGATCGCCAGGAGTGAAGTGAGAATGCGGATGGTGAAAACAACGGATGGCAGGGAAATGGGTGTATGGGTGATTTATCCGCCGAACTTTGACAGCACTAAAAAATACCCCACGCTTTTATACTGCCAGGGAGGACCGCAGTCCGCAGTCTCCCAGTTCTACAGCGTAAGATGGAACTTCCAGCTTATGGCCGCCAACGGTTACATTGTTGTGGCACCCAACAGGAGAGGCCTGCCGGGATGGGGCGTGGAATGGAATGAGGCTATCAGCAAAGACTGGGGCGGGCAGGCGATCCGGGATTACTTAAGCGCTATTGATGATGTGTCCCGTGAAAGCTACGTGGATAAGAACAGGCTGGGCGCTGTAGGTGCCAGCTACGGCGGTTACAGCGTATTTATGCTGGCCGGTGTGCACAACAACAGGTTCAAAACTTTTATTGCCCACTGCGGCCTATTTGATATGAGAAGCTGGTATGGTACCACAGAGGAAATGTGGTTTGCCAACTGGGACCTGGGTGGCAATTACTGGGATCACCCGGACCTGAAAGCCTATACTGCCTTTAACCCTTCCGATTATGTAGCCAGGTGGAATACGCCTATGCTCATTATCCAGGGCGGCCTGGACTTCCGTGTTCCTGCGGAGCAGGGCCTGCAGGCTTTCAAAGCAGCGCAGTTGAAAGGACTCAAATCCAAATTACTGTATTTCCCTAATGAAAATCACTGGGTATTGCATGCTCATAACGGCCTGGTATGGCAGCGTGAATTTTTCGGCTGGCTCAAAGAGACCCTGTAAAACAATCTAAATATCTTTATCCGGACCGGGGACCTGAAAAACAGGCCCCCGGTTTTTTTATAGTGCTGTACCGGAATGACAACTACTGCCTTGCTGTAATATATATGTAATATTTTTTCCTATCTTTGTTTTCGTGAAATATCTGGCGCTTCTTTTAAGTCTGCTGATGCAGGTGCTTACCTGTCTTCCCTGTAGTGATACGGAGGAATGCAGGCCTGTGACCGCCCATGTCGCAAATGACGGCATACCCTCTCACGAGGACCACCGGCATGAAAATGAGCGTTGCTCTCCTTTCTGTGTCTGCAGTTGCTGCGCCGCCGTTACCGTCTGTATCCCAGAGATATATCCCCTTATGCCCGTCCCGGAGAAATTTGAAACAGCCATCTCCTATATTATGGGGCAGGAGCAATTCCATTCTTACGAAGACCAGAAGATCTGGCAGCCCCCTCAGCTCAGCTAATGTTTTAAAAAATTACCGGTATCCCGTTTCCGCGTTGCACTATGGCAGCCGGGGAAGCTGATATTATGCTTTTCCCGTAACGTCTGCCCGTCAGCATCAGCTTCGGCCGATAGCGGCTCTGTGTATGCTTTTCAGCCATGCGCCGCAGGCTGCTGATCCCTCCCGGGAGCAGGTGTCGGCAACCGTTACCGTCTATCCGTATTATTTACACTTAAAACTTATCTGACCATATGCTGGATAACATCATTCGGTTTAGTATCAAGAATAAACTTATCATTGGTATTATGACGCTCGGGCTCCTGGTCTGGGGTAGTTGGAGCCTTTCCCGGCTTCCCCTGGACGCAGTGCCCGACATTACAAACAACCAGGTGCAGATTATTACGCTGACACCTACGCTGGCAGCCCAGGAAACAGAGCAGCTGGTCACATTTCCCATCGAACAAAGCATTGCGAATATTCCTGATATTGAAGAGGTGCGTTCTATTTCAAGATTCGGGCTGTCCGTAATAACGGTGGTATTCAAAGAAAAGGTGGATATCTACTTTGCCCGGCAACTGATCAGCGAAAGGCTGCAGGAAGCCGCAGAGCAGATACCCCCGGGTATAGGCAAGCCGGAAATGGCACCTGTAAGCACAGGCCTGGGAGAAATATATCAATATGTGATCCACCCGGCCAAAGGCGCCGAGGATAAATATTCCGCTATGGACCTGCGGATCATGCAGGACTGGATCGTGGCACGGCAGTTATATGGATTGGCAGGCGTGGCGGAGGTCAACAGCTTCGGAGGCCGGCTCAAGCAATATGAAGTGGCCATTCACCCGGACAGGCTGAAAGGTATGAACATTACGGTCTCTGAAGTATTTGAGGCGCTGGCCCGCAATAATGAAAATACCGGGGGCGCATATATTGACAAAAAGCCGAATGCTTACTTTATCAGGAGCGTAGGACTGATAAGCTCTTTTAAAGACATTGAGCAGATCATGGTTAAAAAGGTCAATAATATCCCGGTGCTGATCCGGGATGTGGCCGAAGTAAGGCTGGGGTCCGCCATCCCTTACGGCGCGCTTACCTATAACGGTGAAAAGGAAGTCGTAGGCGGTATCGTAATGATGCTGAAAGGTGCCAACAGCAATGAGGTGGTACAGCGTGTCAGGGACAGGATGAAAATTATTCAGCAAAGCCTGCCGGAAGATGTGGTGATAGAGCCTTTTCTTGACCGGACCGACCTGGTGAGCCGGGCTGTAAGCACTGTAAAGACCAACCTGGTGGAGGGTGCCCTTATTGTGATATTTGTGCTGGTCCTTTTCCTTGGTAACCTGAGAGCCGGCTTAATAGTCGCTTCTGCTATCCCGCTATCACTCCTTTTTGCTATCGGTATGATGCACCTGTTCGGCATCAGCGCCAACCTTATGAGCCTTGGCGCAATAGATTTCGGGCTCATCGTGGATGGCGCGGTCATCATCGTGGAAGCGGTCATGCATCATCTCGGGCTACGCGGGCGGAACAGGACGTTTACACGGCAGGAAATGGATGAGGAGGTTTTCACTGCGGCTTCCGGTATAAGAAGCAGCGCAGCTTTTGGAGAGATCATTATCCTTGTTGTGTACCTGCCTATCCTGGCCCTTGTGGGTGTGGAAGGTAAGATGTTCAGGCCTATGGCGCAGACGGTATGCTTTGCCATATTGGGCGCGCTGGTGCTTTCGCTCACCTATATCCCTATGATGTCCGCGCTGTTGCTGTCCAGGACGGTAACTTCCAGGAAAACGTTTTCAGACAGGATGATGAGCTTCTTTCAGCGTTACTATGAGCCGCTCCTGAAAAAGGCAATCCGATTAAAATACCTGGTGATAGGCGTTGCCATCGCGGTTTTTGGACTGTCGGTTATAGTATTTAACAGGCTGGGAGGAGAATTTATACCCCAGCTTCAGGAAGGTGATTATGCATTTCACTGCATTCTCCCGCCCGGGACTTCACTATCACAGAGCATAGAGACGTCTATGCTGGCCAGCCGGATCATCAAATCCTTTCCGGAAGTAAAAATGGTAATAGGTAAGACCGGGACGGCAGAAGTGCCTACCGACCCGATGCCGCCTGAGGCCACGGATATGATCATTGTCCTGAAGCCCAAACGGGAATGGGCCACTACTAAGGATTATAAAGCGCTTGCAGACAGTATGATGAAGCGGCTGGAAGTGATTCCGGGCGTCTTTTTTGAAGCGTCACAGCCTATCCAGATGCGTTTTAATGAACTGATGACAGGTGTAAGGCAGGATGTTGCCGTCAAGATATTCGGGGAAAATATTGATTCCCTGGCGGCCAGCGCCAGGGCGGTTTCCGCGCAGTTGCAACTGGTGTCGGGTGTTTCGGCTCCCCAGGTGGAATCTACCGTGGGTCTGCCGCAGATAACTATAGAATATGACCGGAATATACTGGCAGGCTACGGACTCAGCATTAATGATGTCAATAAGGTCATCAGCACTGCTTTTGCAGGCGGTATAGCGGGCATTGTATTTGAAAATGAACGGCGCTTCGACCTTGTGGTCAGGTTTCATGAGGACCGCCGCGTATCCATAGAAGATGTAAGGAATCTCTTTATCCCGGTGCCCGGCGGTAGCCAGATACCGCTTTACCAGGTAGCCGGGATAGCCTTTAAGGAAGGTCCGGCCCAGATCAGCAGGGAGGGTGGAAAAAGAAGGATCGTGATCGGCTTTAACGTGGACGGCAGGGATGTGGAGTCTGTTGTGAAAGATGTGCAGGACCGCCTCAGTAAGCACGTAAAGCTGCCGGTGGGCTATTACTTTACCTATGGCGGAACATTTGAAAATCTCAGGGAAGCATCTCAGCGGCTTGGCATTGCCGTGCCGGTAGCGCTGGGCTTTATTTTTTTCCTGCTGTTTCTCACCTTCAGGTCGGTAAAGGACAGCCTGCTGATCTTTACTGCCATTCCTATGTCGGCCATCGGCGGTGTATTTGCGCTCCTGCTGCGTGGTATGCCGTTCAGCATATCGGCGGGTATCGGCTTTATTGCGCTGTTCGGTGTGGCTGTTTTGAACGGTATCGTCTTGCTGGGTACCTTCAACCAGCTCGAAAAAGATGGTATGACTGATTTGCTGCAGCGGGTGTATGAGGGTACACGGGCGAGGCTGCGCCCGGTGCTGATGACCGCCACCGTAGCCTCTTTAGGCTTTTTACCTATGGCCGTTTCCTCCGGCGCCGGTGCTGAGGTGCAGAAGCCGCTGGCAACAGTGGTGATCGGCGGGCTCTTATCCGCAACTTTATTAACACTGATCGTATTGCCGGTATTATATATCCTGTTTAATGCGAAAAAGAAACAAGCTCTCCTCAGGGTAGCCCTTCCGGGAACGCTTACCGGCCTGTTCATAATGATTGCGTTGTCTTCAGGCGCGCAGGAACGGAGATCGCTGGAGGAACTGCTGTCAATGTCAGGTAATAATATCAGGCTGCAGATCAATACGGCTCAGCAGCTCCGGAATGCTTATGAGGGCAGGGGCGTACAGTGGTTGCCCCGGACTGGAATATTTATTGAAAATGAAGACCTGAGGCCGAGTGATTATGTAGGCATCTGGAAATTGGGCGTCAGCCAGGAGCTGGCCTGGCCCGGCACCTACAGCGCGCAAAGACAATGGTACCATAAGCAGGCCGACCGGATGCAGGCCGGCCGGCAGGTAATCACGGCAGAGCTGGAACGTGATATCAGTGCCGCCTATTACCGGTTGTGGTACCTGCAGGAAAGGCTATTCCTCTTTGAACGGCTGGACAGCTTGTACGCCGACTTGGATGCGGCGGCACGTCTGAAGGTACGGGCCGGTGACAGGCCCGGCCTGGACAGCATCGTATCTAATGTAAAATGGAAAGAGATAAGGGCTTACCTCTTCCAGGTAACCAAAGAAATAGAAGCCGGCCAGGTGGTATTATCAAGGCTGCTGAACACGGAGGCCCGGTTTCTGCCTGTAGCTGCCACGCTTCCCCGGATAGCCTTTTCCCTACAGCCGGAAGCGGGTACGCATCCCGAAATAACAGTTCAGCAGCAGCAACTGGCCATAGCGGAACAGGAACTGAAAATGCTCAGGAGAAGCCAGTTGCCGGATTTTTCCGGGCGGGTGTTCTCTCAACGTATCATGGGCATGCCCGATCCTTTTTCAGGCTTTTCCTTTACGGTGTCCCTTCCTGTTTTCAGCTACGGCACGAACAAACAGAAGCTGAAGGCGGCCAGGGCGGGCATACAGATAGAAGAGCAGGAGCTCTACTTCACCCGTCAGAAGGTGGAAGCGGACAGGCGCAGTGCGTTGCTGACAGTTGAAAAGAACAGCCTGCTTTTACATTTTTATGAAACGGAAGGATTAAGGCAATCGAAAGAAATCATTGCTGCGGCCACCCTTTCCTATACTGCGGGAGAAATAAGCTTCGCTGAATTATCCCAATATCTTACGCAGGCTATAGAAGTAGAGAACAGCTATCTCGACAATCTGAATAATTACAACCAGTCTGTAATAGAATATCAATATTATACCTATAAGTAAAACATTTTAAAAAAGAAGAATTTATGAGAAGCTATTTGAATGCGGCCGCTTTACTGTTACTCCTGGCTAATGTACAGTGCAGGACCGGTACAAAAGAGGAGGCACAAAAGCATCAGGCCGCAGCAATACCCGGTCATGAGCATGAAGAGGGTACGGTAACATTCAGTGAAGCGCAGCTAAAAGCCGTTGGCATACAGATAGGGCATATGGAGAATAAGCAGCTCACCAGCTCCCTCAAAGCTAACGGTATACTGAAAGTGCCTAACCAGAATAAGGCTACAATCAATTCGCTCTATAGCGGGATCGTACAGAAGATACTCGTAGAGCCGGGCTATCACGTCAAAAAGGGACAGGTCATTGCCACGATAGCCAATCCTGAATTTATACAGGTGCAGAGCGACTACCTGAACACCCTGTCCCAGGTCAGGAAAGCGGAGCAGGAAGCGGAAAGGCAGCGTATGCTGTATGAAGGCAATGCCGGGGCTTTAAAAAACCTGCAGGCGGCGGAAACGGAACTCAGGACGCTTCGGAATATGAAAGCCATGTATGAGCAGCAGATCCGGCTGATGGGGGTGGCGCCGGCATTCGTCTCCAATGGTAATATGATCTCGGAACTGTCGGTGCGGAGCCCTATTGCCGGGACGGTAAGCAAAATAGGGGTCGAGATAGGGGCTTTTGTCAGTACTGCCGCCCTGATAGCGGAAGTAATAGATAACAGCCAGTTGCACTTAGACCTTTTTGTCTATGAGCAGGACCTGGCAAAGCTTAACGACCGCCAGACCATACACTTTACGCTTACCAACAATCCCGGCAGGGAATATGACGCACGGATATTTTCTATGGGCAATACGTTCGAGGATGAAACCAAGGCTGTGTCCATTCATGCGAAGGTGCTGGGAGATAAAACGGGATTGATAGACGGTATGAGCGTTACCGCGGTGGTCAGCCTGGACCAGGCTACGGTGAAAGCCGTTCCCAATGAGGCTATTGTCACGGATAAGGGAAAGGATTATATCTTTGTGGTAACGGAAGCAGACACGGAGGAAGCCCATGATCACGGGGGAGCACATGCTCATGAGCCGGAAACGATACAGGGGAGCTATACGTTTAAAAAAGTGCTGGTCGCCAGGGGCACATCCGATGTAGGTTATACAGAGATCACCGTATTGGGAAACCTGCCTGAACATGCCAGGATCGTAACCAAAGGGGCCTTCTTTGTAATTGCTAAAATGAATGATACGGGAGAGCATAATCATGCCCATTGACGGGGAATGAACAAAAGACGTAATAAGATTACAGGAACTTAAATATAATTCATATGTCTACGGAAAATAAGCTGCTTCATAAAAATACCAGGCCTACCAGCATGCGCATCCTGGTGTACGATTTCTTAAATGAGCAACCGGCAGCCGTATCCCTTTCTGAAATAGAAAGCGGATTTCACAATGCGGACAGGACAACTATTTACCGGACGCTGAAAACATTTGAAGAAAAGGGCATTGTACACAGTATCCAGGAAAATCATACGACCAGATATATGCTGTGCCATGACGGGTGTAATGAAGCAACGCATAAGGACTGGCATCTGCATTTTTATTGCAGGATATGTAAGCAGACTACCTGCCGGGAAGATTTTAAGATCCCGCAGCAGGAAGCGGCTGCCTTCCGGATCGATGAGATCCGCTTATTTGCCAAAGGTATCTGTGAGCAGTGTATGGAAGAGCAGGGAGAATAGCATTTAAGGAGTCGGGAGCCTGCTGCGGATGTAACCGGTATTCATTGTTCAGGCGGCCCGGAGTATACCGGCCGTTCCTTTACGGGTACGCATTAAAAGAACCGGCGGACTTTTAAGTCCGCCGGTTTTTTAATATTTAAGGGGCTTTTACTGTACCAGCAGCGAAAGCTCTACTCTTCTCGCTTGCTGTTCATTGCTGCCGTTATCTATACCGTGGTACATGGTAAGGATATCCCTGGCATCTAATCCGCATTGCAGTAAATACTGTTTAACGGCTTCTGCCCTTTTAAAAGATAATTCGTTATTGTATTTTGCGCTGCCGGTATGGCTGGCAAATCCCCTGACAACGACGGTTACCCTCGGGGAGTTTTCTTTGACAAGTGCTGCCAGTTGTTTCAGCGTAGCCTTATCTTCATTTGAAATGGCTGACTTATTATTACCGAAATAAATATTCCGGTGATAGTCCTGCAGGCCCTTCAGCAGCATATCGTTTGAATTATCAATGATAATAGTGCGGTTATTCACATTGGCATTCTTTTTTTCTACCTGTGCATTAAGCTCATTAAGCCTGTTTTTCAATGCTGCGATCTCGCTGTCATAATCATTGCTTTTCAGGTCTCTGGATAGCTGGTTCAGTACCCGCAGCTCCTCGTTGAGGGCACTAACCTGGTTCTGGCGGCGCATCTCTTCATCCTGTGGCAATACTCCGCTGGTCCCGGTGCCGGGCACGAGGTTGTTCCTGTTCTGGTAAGAAGGGTCGTAATAGTAAGGCGATGGTGTTATGGACTGCTGATAGCCGGCAGGCGGCGGGTAATAATTCATCCTGCCGTTATTCATATTCAGCATCAGCATATCTATCCTGCTGTTGATGCGGTCAAATTCGCGATACAGCCTGAAATCGGCGCTCATATCGTCCCTGTTGCTCCCGTCTTTTGTCTTGAAGGCATCGTCCATCTGTCGGTTGATGGTCAGCTCCCGCCTTCTTTTTTCCATTTGCTTACGTTTTTTATCCGCTATATTATCCAGGAATGCATTCAGCTCGTCCTTGGTCATAACGATCTCTCCCTGCTCTTCGGTCTTGCTCTGGGAATAGGTAAATGAATGGATCCCCAAGCCAGCAAAAGCCAAAAACAAGTATTTTAATTGTATTTTCATCTTTGAAACAGTTTTATGGTGTTAGGAATCAATTTAGAAGCCGAATCTATAACCTACAACGATCTGGTTATTCCTGAAAAGACCTCTTACGCTGTAATCTGCGAAAACGCTGGAAGTGCCCAGCCTGTAAGCCACTCCGCCAATGACATTGGTGTTAAAGGTAAAATCCTTTCCTAAATAATGAAGTCCTAAACCAAGGCCTGCATAAGGTTCGAAATTGGTGTTATTGATCCTGATAGGGATGATGCCGTTGGCGCTGATACCGAAGCCGTTCTTATCTCCCAGGGCTACATATCCCTCGGGCATGAATATAAAAGGGCTGTTGGTAAATCCGTAATGTGCCCTGATACCCACATTGAAAGTCGTGGCGTCTCCGAAATTTGCCCCGGCGAACAGTCCGATACCTTTATTGATCACGCCCCCGGTCACCGGCTGGTTGGAGGGCGTAGCGGGTACCGGAACTACAGGAGCAGGTGTTACGGGATTGACAATCACGGGATTTCCCTGGGCATTATTGTTCTGTTGCCTGAGGGTCTCAATGCTTTGCTTCTGGGCTTCCAGTTGCTGGTTCAGTTTGTTGATCTCCAGGAGCAGCCTGTCATTGACATTGTTGTAGCCGGGATCATAGTTATTGGCAGCAGGAGGTGCAGTGGGCGCCATAGCGCGGTTCTGATTCAGGTTCAGCAATAGCTGCTCCAGGCGTTCCAGACGGCTTTCGATATTGGGTGTGCTTTCGTTCTCTACATCCTGTATGACTTTGTCGATAAGGCTTTCCAGCTCTGCAGGCGTTAACCTGATCAGGTTATTTTTATCGGTAGCCTGTTTTTCAAGCCGTTTTTTCTCTTCTATGATCTGAGCGGCCTTTTCACTGTCGTTGTTCTCGTAGGCCTCCTTAAGCTCTTTTTCCAGCGATTTTATTTTTTGGTTGTACTCGTTCCGTTCTCCGGAGAACCTGTTTTCGAAGGCCTTTTCAGTTTGTCTGGCCGTATTGGCGTTCCTGCCTATTTTCAGTCTCAGGCCCACGCTGTACAATATGTGCTGGTTCAGCTCATCGGCAGTTCTGAGATCGGTGACGCTGGTGTTCCTGTTATCAATGGTATACATGAGGTTTGCGCCGCCATATATATCAACATAGGTAGACAGCGGAACTTCAAGGCCTGCGCCTAATTTTGCATAATATTTGGAATGCGCTGCCTGGTATATGCCGGGAGCGAGCGTTTTACCCCTGTAGCCATCCTGTACATTTATATAGCCACCGCCCACGCTGATGAAGGGTACGATACCGCGGGGCACGTTCAGCTTGCCGAGGAAGTCTACGCCGTACATGGCCATCTTATCAAAGTTGAAAGAAGGATTCTCGTTTTCTGTTGCCTGGTAGTAATATCCCCGGATGCCTATAAAATCCGTAATGTCCAATCCCAGCTGTCCGCCCAGCATATAGGTGTTCCTGTATGCGGATTTGGTACTGAAATCAACATAGGATCCGGCCGGAACCAAAGTGAGCCTGACACCGGAAAAGCCGCTGCTGAACCTGTCCAGGTAGGCTTTGTCCATATTGCTGAGCTCTCCTTCATTGCGTCCTCCGAAGTAGAATTGCAGGCCTGCGGATACGCTCCAGTTGTACATGGTGGAACGGTCCTGGTTGTTGACCCAGTCGTCAAAATCAGATGTCCCGCCGGGATTGTAAAGCAGGCTGCCGGGATTCATGTTATAGACAATACCACGTCCTTCAAGGTTCAGTGTGACCCTGTTGCCCATATTGATCTTAAAGCCCAGGCCGCCCGTACCGTAAAGGTTCTGGTTTTTTTCAACATTACTCGGAGCGTTTTCCCGTTCAAAGGTCTGGATGCCTGTACCCAGTATCAGATAGGGGGCAAACCCGTTAGAGGGGATATTGGCTTTGAATTCTCCGCCGACCCTTGTGATATTGATCTTCCTGTCGGTAAAGTTGAAGCCGGGAAAATACTGCTGGATGTCCCGCTCATATTCCCCGAAGTTTTGCATCATATTGATCGAGCGCTCGTAGGTCCCTCGGAGCTCAATGTGTCTCCCAAAACCGAAGCCGGCCTGGAAGCCGAACATGGTCCCGTTTTCCACGGTCGATTTTTTGTCGAACCAATTGTAGCCGAGAGTGGGCGTAAAGATAACACTGACGTCTTCAACCTGGGCGCTGGATTTTACAATTACAAAGCTGGATAGTGAAATGAATAATAGTTTTTTCATAGATAAGAGGTCATTTTGTTATTAAAAATATATATAATACTATTATATTGTTTTAACACTTTAAATGGGGTGCGGGTGTCGTTAAGAAAGTTAACAATTCTTTCGTTTTACCTTAACAGTAATGGATAGGAAAGGTTTATTTTATTTTTAAAATATATGTTATTAAGGATATGGCACTTTATTATAAGATCAGCTGACTATCATCCGGCAGGAATGACCAGCACGCTCCAGTATAGCAAAAACCTAATAAGAGGATGTTTCCTATAAGCAGATAGTCACTTAAAATTATTATTTGCAACAGCATTGCATCCCTTCCCGTTGTAATTTTGGATAAAAGCTATATTTCACGGATATGGATCTCTTGACGGGTATGACTGGCATGGTCTCCGGGGAAGATCAGATATGAAAATAGTTATTACGATACAACTAAAATACCCGCAAATTTACAATGGCACATCAACATATTTATAATGAAAAGGGTGAACAGCTTTGCTGCACCCTGGAAGACAAAGTGAACGCACAGGCAGAGATGCTGGCAGAACAGCAGGAAAGCCATGGCCATTCCCATGATGATCACGACCACTCCCAAGGAGGTGCCGGAAGTACCTGGATAAGGATGTTTGCCTTTGCGCTGGTGTCCCTGCTGCTGCTTATGACCGGGATAGCTCTGGACCATTGGATCCGGCAGGACTGGTTTGCAGGTACGGTCAGAATCCTATGGTATATAGCGGCCTATGCGCCGGTCGGCTTACCCGTGATCAAAGATGCGGTCCGCAGTATAATTAAAGGAGATATCTTTTCGGAATTTTTCCTGATGACTCTCGCCACCATAGGGGCATTCGCAATAGGGGAGTATCCCGAAGGCGTAGCGGTAATGCTGTTCTATGCCGTGGGAGAGATCTTCCAGACCATGGCAGTCAGCCGGGCCAAAGGCAACATCAAGAGCCTGCTGGACCAGCGGCCGGATGAAGTGACCGTGATCCGTAACGGCCAGCAGGAAGTCATCAGGGCAGCGTCAGCGGATATCGGCGATATAATGCAAATAAAGCCGGGAGAAAAGGTGGCCCTGGACGGGGAACTGCTTTCCGCTGCGGCGTCCTTTAACACTGCTGCCCTTACGGGTGAAAGCAGGCCTGATACGCTGCGCCAGGGCGACCCGGTATTAGCGGGTATGATCAATCAGAACGCCGTGGTGCAGGTAAGGGTGACAACGGCTTATCAGGACAGCAAGCTGAGCAGGATACTGGATATGGTACAGCATGCTACGGCCCAGAAAGCGCCTACGGAATTGTTCATCCGCCGCTTTGCCAGGATATATACCCCGATAGTGGTGTTCCTGGCTATAGGCATATGCCTGGTCCCGTACTTTTTCGTGTCGGATTACCAGTTCAGCGAATGGTTATACCGGGCGCTCATTTTCCTTGTGATCTCCTGTCCCTGCGCGCTTGTCATTTCCATCCCCCTGGGCTACTTTGGGGGAATCGGTGCGGCAAGCAGGAACGGCATACTGTTTAAGGGCAGTAATTTCCTGGACCGCCTGGGAGCCATACAGCATGTGGTGATGGACAAGACGGGTACCATGACAGCGGGAGTATTCAAGGTGCAGGAAGTTAATTTTAACGGGCAGTTTGACAGGCAGGATATCCTGGATATGGTCAATGCGCTGGAATCGCAGAGCACCCACCCTATAGCTACGGCCATCCGGGAATATGCGGGACCGGTGGACGGCAGCCTGGCTGTTGAGCAGGCAGAGGAAATCCCGGGTCATGGCCTGAAAGCCTTTGTAAAGGGAGCGGAGTTGCTGGCAGGCAATTTCAAGCTGATGGATAAGTTTGGTATTGCATATGATGTAAATATTTCAGATATTGTGTACACGACCATCGCGGTGGCATATGCAGGCCGTTTTGCCGGCTATATCACCATTGCGGACAGCATTAAGGAAGATGCGCCGGACGCTATCCGGAAGCTGCATGATTTGCAGGTTGAAACCACTATGCTGAGCGGGGATAAGACGGCCGTCGTTATGCAGGTGGCTGGAGAGTTGGGTATAGAGGCTGCATTCGGGGACCTGCTGCCGGAGGATAAGGTAAATAAGGTGAAGGAGATCAAGGCTAGGGGAGCTTCTGTGGCATTTGTGGGCGATGGTGTCAATGATGCGCCGGTTGTCGCTTTAAGTGATGTGGGGATCGCCATGGGGGGCCTGGGCAGCGATGCCACTATCGAGACCGCCGATGTGGTGATCCAGGATGACAACCCCTCCAGGATCCCGATGGCTGTCCGGATAGGCAGGCAGACACGGAAGATCGTGATCCAGAATATCATCCTGGCATTCGGTGTTAAAATAATAGTGCTTATCCTGGGCGCCGGCGGACTGGCCACGATGTGGGAGGCTGTTTTTGCGGATGTCGGTGTCGCGCTGCTGGCTATCCTGAACGCGGTGAGGATACAGCGTATGAAATTTTAATACCGCATTGCCATATCAGAACGTCCCATTGCAATACAAGGTCACCTGTGCCCGGTAACGGACGGCACCGGTCAACAATATGTGGTAAAGTTTGTTAAAAGAGGCATTGTAAGATTATATATTATGGAAGTAAAAGTAAGACCGCTTAAGGAAGAAGATTATAAAGGACTGAGAGAAGCGATGTCCGCCGCATATGAAGGCCTGGGCTCGGTGTGGCGTGAGAACAGCATTATGAAGCTGATAGACGTTTTCCCGGAAGGACAGTTGTGCGTGGAAGTGGACGGTAAGGTAGCAGCCTGTGCATTATCTATTATTGTGCAATACAAGCTCTTCGGTGACGATCATACCTACGAGGAGATCACGGGGAATTATACATTCAATACCCATTATGACGGCGGGAATGTGCTGTATGGCATTGAGGTCTTTGTGCATCCGGATTATCGCGGACTGCGGCTGGCGCGCCGCCTGTACGACGGGCGCAAGGAGTTGTGCGAAAGGCTCAACCTGAAGGAGATCAAAGTGGGAGGGAGGCTGCCCAATTATCATAAATACAGCGATGAGCTGAGTCCCCGGGAATATATAGAGAAAGTAAAGCAGAAAGAGATATTCGACCCGGTGCTGAGCTTCCAGTTGTCCAACGACTTTCACGTGGTAAAAGTATTAAAGAACTACCTGAAGGGAGATACGGAATCCCGGGAATATGCCTGCCTGCTGGAATGGAATAATATCTATTACTCCCAGAAAAAGAATACCGTCACCGATGCCATTATACGGCTGGGGTTGGTGCAATGGCAGATGCGGCCCTTTGCGGATATCGATAAATTCATGCAGCAGGTGGAATTCTTTGTGGATGTGCTGAGCGGCTATAAATCCGATTTTGCGCTGTTCCCTGAATTTTTTAATTCCCCCCTGCTGGCAGCCTATAACCACCTGGAGACCCATGAAGCGATGCGTGCGCTGGCCCGGCATACGGAAGAGATCACCCGGCGTATCGCCGAGCTGGCCATTGCTTATAATGTGAATATCATAGCGGGCAGCATGCCGGTGGTAGAAGAGGAGAAGCTCTATAATGTTTCCTATTTATTGCACAGGAACGGGAAAAAGGATGAGTACAGGAAAATACATATTACTCCCAATGAAACCAGATATTACGGGATAACAGGAGGAGACAATATCGCGGTTATCAATACGGATTGCGGGAAAGTAGGTATCCTGATCTGCTATGATGTGGAATTCCCGGAGCTGCCTCGGCTGCTGGCATTGGACGGGATGAAGATACTGTTTGTTCCTTACCTGACCGATACCCAGAATGCCTATACGAGGGTCAGGAACTGTTCAATGGCAAGAGCCATTGAGAATGAGTGCTATGTTGCCATAGCCGGCTGTGTGGGCAATCTTCCGGGCGTGAATAATATGGATATCCAGTTCGGGCAGGCTGCTGTTTTCACGCCGTCTGACTTCGCGTTTCCCACCAACTCTATCAAGGCGGAGGCAACCCCTAATACGGAAATGACGCTGATAGTGGATGTAGACCTAAATCTGCTGAAAGAGCTGCACCATTACGGTTCGGTCAAAACGATCTCGGACCGGAGAGAGGACCTGTACCAGATAATCAGGGTGAAAAAATAGTTAGGGATTACCCTTCTTCCGGGCATTCAAGAATGGCAGGCCATATATGCATATAAATTTTGTTTATGTTGCGATAACATTATTTCAGGGGAATTGATTTTGTAAAATAAAAATTTGTGCTATACCTTTGCATATGGCAGTTCAATCTAAATTCTACGGAGAAGGGCTAACATTTGATGATGTATTGTTAGTTCCTGCATATTCTGAAGTACTTCCCCGCGAAGTCAATATTTCAACCAATCTCACCCGGACCATACGGATCAATACGCCTATCGTATCTGCAGCAATGGATACGGTAACGGAAGCTACCCTGGCTATAGCGCTGGCAAGAGAAGGTGGTATAGGTATACTGCATAAGAATATGACCATCGAACAGCAGGCAGACCAGGTAAGGAAAGTCAAGCGTTCTGAAAGCGGCCTTATCCTGGATCCTATCACACTGCGTGCTGATAATACCATCGGTGACGCGATGAACGTCATGCGGGAAAATAAGATCGGGGGCATCCCCATCGTAGATGAAGGAAAACGCCTGGTAGGTATGCTGACCAACAGGGACCTGCGTTTTGAAAAGGACAGGTCAAAGTCCGTTTCCGAGGTCATGACCCATCTGCCGCTGGTAACAGCTCCCAAAGGGACCACACTGGCTCAGGCTGAAGATATCCTGCAGCAGAACAAAATAGAAAAGCTCCCCATTGTAGACGAGCAGAACAAGCTGATTGGGCTCATCACTTACCGTGATCTCCTCCAGCATAAAAGCCATCCCAATGCCGTAAAAGATGAATACGGCCGTTTGCTGGTAGGTGCCGCCGTTGGCGTTACCCCGGATATCCTGGACCGTGTGCAGGCGCTGGTGAATGCGGGCGTAGATGTTATTACACTGGACAGCGCGCATGGCCATTCCAAAGGTATTCTGGATTCTCTCAGGAAAGTGAAGGCCGCATTCCCTGGCTTACAGGTCATAGGCGGTAATGTGGCTACGGCAGCCGGTGCGCTGGCACTGAAAGAAGCAGGTGCGGATGCCGTGAAAGTAGGTATCGGTCCGGGCTCCATCTGTACGACGCGTATCGTTACAGGTATTGGTGCCCCTCAGCTTACAGCGGTTATGGAATGTGCGCAGGCGCTGAAAGGCAGCGGAATCCCCGTGATCGCTGATGGAGGTGTGCGTTATACCGGCGACCTGGTAAAAGCAATAGCGGCAGGAGCATCCTGTATCATGGCGGGTTCTGTATTGGCCGGTACGGAAGAATCCCCCGGCGATACTATTATTTATGAAGGCCGTAAATTCAAATCCTATCGTGGTATGGGGTCTATTGACGCTATGCAGTCAGGCTCCAAGGACAGGTATTTTCAGGATGCAGAAGATGATGTTAAGAAACTTGTACCGGAAGGCATTGTAGGCCGCGTACCTTATAAAGGCACCGTATCGGAAATGATCTACCAGTTCATTGGCGGTTTAAGGGCCGGTATGGGCTACTGTGGTACCAAAAGCATCGAGGAGATGCAGGAAAATGCACAATTTATCAGGATCACCAGCGCTTCTATGGCAGAAAGTCATCCACATGGTATCGTGATCACTAAGGAAGCCCCCAATTACAGCAGGTAAGCAATCCATATCATTTATACAGGCGAAACCACACCCGGTTTCGCTTTTTTTATGCTATCTTCTGATTAAAATATTATTCAATATTTTATATCTTTATATTGCTTATGGTAAATTATTGTTCATTGTGAAAACCGGATACCTTATGCAGAAACCTATCAAAGAATGGAGCCTTGAAGAACGGCCACGGGAAAAAATGATGACCAGGGGAACAGGTGCCCTCACTAACGCTGAGTTACTGGCAATTCTTATTTCTAAAGGTACGAAAGCAAAGTCTGCCCTTGACCTGGCAAGGGACCTGCTGAAAATTGTGGGCGATGATCTGAACGCATTGGGTAAGCTCAGCCATAAATCTATGAGACAACTGAAAGGCATTGGTCCTACCAAGGCCATTACGCTGACGGCAGCGCTTGAGCTGGGGCGCCGGAGACAGCAGTATACAGTGCTGGAAAAGTCCAAGATAGGCGGTAGCCAGGATGCCTTTGATATTTTTAACGCGCTTATCGGTGATCATGACCATGAGGCGCTGGCTATTCTTTACCTGAATACCGCCAATAAGGTGAAGCATACGGAAGTATTAAGCCATGGCGGCCTGAGCGCTACAGTGGTGGACATACGGCTGATACTCAAAAACGCCCTGCTTCATGCGGCGCCTAAGATCATTATCGCACACAATCATCCCAGCGGCAACCTGACGCCCAGCCAGTCGGATAAGGATATTACCCGCAAGCTCCAGGAAGCCTCCAAACTCCTGGATATCCAGTTCCTGGACCATCTTATTATCGGTCATAACGCTTACTTTAGTTTTGCGGATAAGGACATGCTCTGACCCTGATGTCCCGGAATCATGCCTTCGGGACTTATGCGCAATAAAATGCAATTATTCAGGACAGTATGTTTATTTTTGATAAAACACCCGAAGTATTCCGGATATGAGCAAAAACAACAGGCAGCACAAGCTGAACGAATATCACCCGCATTTAAGAGAAGAAGCGGATTATTTTAATGATGAGAATGTCTCTATCCAGATACGGCTTTATAATAAACATAATATCCTGGAGTTTGAGCCGGAAAATACCCAGGACGGCCTGGCTTTGCTCAGCCGGTACCCGGACCATAATATATGGGTAAATATAGATGGTATCAATAAGGATATCGTACACCGGGTCTGTAAGCATTTCAATGTCCACAAGCTGTTCATCAATGATATCCTGAGTGTGGGCCAGCGGGCTAAGATGGACGATATAGATGACGGCACGATCTTCATCCTGGTGCCGGTGCTCCGGTGGGACAGCATTACCAATGTTGTCACGAAAGAGCAACTGAGCCTTATTGTAGGAAAGAATTTCATTGTTACCTTTCAGGAGGAGCCGCATATGGATCCTTTTGAAGGTATAAGGACCGCTATGCGTAATGTCCAGCATCCGCTGCGCCAGCGTAATATCGACTTTCTCCTGTACTATCTTATGGATGCCGTGGTGGATGATTATTTTAACCTGCTGGATGAATTATCTGTCAGGATAGAGGAGCTGGACAGCAAGATAAATTCCAGGCGCATCCCTTCCTGGTTCCTGGACCGGCTGTCAAAGGTCCGGAAAGATGTTTTCTTTGTGAAAAGGACTATCAGCCCCGTTAGGGATGTGGTCAACTCCCTCTGGATGAAAGATATCGGTCTTATTGAAGATACCAACAAAAAATACTTTAAGGATATTCTTGACCATATCTTGCTGGCGATAGAGTATAATGAGAACTACCGTGAAACTACGGTCAACCTGCAGGACCTGTACATCAACCAGTTGAATACCAAGACAAATGAAGTGATGAAGATCCTTACCATTGTCACGACCCTGATGGCGCCGGCCACACTGATCGGGTCTATTTACGGTATGAATTTTGAAAAGATGCCCTTGCTGGATTACCGGTACGGGTATGAGATCATCTTGCTGCTGGCTTTCGGGTGCACCATAGGTATGTTATGGTATTTCAGGAAAAGGCGGTGGTTTTAGAGCGCTATATGGCATTGCTTAAATATTGCCCAGATACTCCTGCAGGATAATGGCGGCGCTGATCTCATCTATGAGGGCTTTATTCTGACGTTGCTTTTTGCGCATACCGCTGTCTATCATTGCCTGGAAGGCCATTTTGGAGGTGTACCACTCGTCTCTCAGGATGACCTCCTTATCCTTGAAAAGGAGCTGCAGCTGTTTATGGATCTTTTCTACCTTGTGCGTAATGTCGGTAGGCGAACCGTCCAGGTTGGTAGGATATCCCAGCAAGATAACGCCTACATTTTCCTTCAGAAAATAATCTTTCAGCCAGTATATCAGTGTGTCGGAGGGTATGGTGGTCAGGCCATTGGCAATAATGCGGAGCTCATCCGAGACTGCGATACCTGTTCTTTTCTTTCCGTAATCTATAGCCAGGATCCTGCTCATACTGTGATCATCTGAATTTGATAACCATGCCCATGCCTACGGCCGGCCGGTAAAAATTGAAGGGGTTGGGGGTAAGGGTCGGCCTGATCTGCATAGCCAGGTCATCGGAAATATCAAAGTCTTTCAGGTGGGCAAAAACGAGGGCATCTACGATCTGCAGTCCGTATCCCAGCACGGTAAACAGCACGGTAAGATCACGGTATTCTCTTGCTTCATCCTGCTTTATCTTGATCTGTTCCAGGGTATATTGCGATTCCATCTGGAAATACTCTTCCCTGCCGCTCAGGCGTCCGGCATAGATCCTCCTGTACTTATTATAATCGTCCGTATTCTTTACGAGGTAATAACCGGCCACACCCAGCCCTCCATAGACAATGGGCAGCTTCCAGTACTGCTTATTGTATATCTGGCCCAGGCCCGGCAGAATAGCCGAGAACATAGCCTTTTTCTTCGGCGTGATGAATGGCTCGCGTTTCAGCTCCGGTTCGGACAGCGTCATCTTCCGGGCGGTAGTGTCTCCGGTGATGGTGCTGTCCGGCTGTACCGCCGGGGCGGATACCGTTGACCTTTCCTGGCTGAATCCCGCCAGGGATAGTAACAGAGCCGGTAATATGAATATAATACGATACATTATGTTTATAAAACATCAAAGTTAAAAAATCCGGGCTTATATAGCAGCAAAAAAGGTCAAGCGTTTGGCGCTTAACCTTTCTTTATCAGATAGTCTGAACTTCTATCACATAGCTTTTGCCCGGCTTTACAGTGAGCTTTTTGTCCTTTAGCCAGGGGTTGAGCATTTTTACCAGCTTGTAGCTGGAGCCCTGCGCCCTTGCAAATGCGGCAAGGTCAGGGATGCTTTCCGTAACGGTTACTTTTTTCGTTTTATACGGGCGGAACATTTCCCCTTTGGGGATCACGAATCCGACCTCCTCGGCATTACCCATTAAATGCTTGAATGTCAATATTCTGAAAATATACCTGTTGGTCTCTTCCGGTAATATCAGGTCATAATAATTGTCCGAGCCCTGGTAAGCAGCCCTGGAACTGTAGCCGGCGGTACCGCAGTTGTAGCCGGCTGCCGCTGCTGTCCAGCTTCCGGCCTTACCATAAGCTGCTTTCAGATACCTGCAGGCCGCCCGGGTGCTTTTTTCGAGGTGGTATCTTTCGTCCACCTCATCCGTTACTTCCAGGCCGTACTGGGTAGCGGTGGCTTTCAGGAATTGCCAGTAGCCTTCTGCTCCGGCGGGAGATACCAGGTTCTGCAGGTTGCTTTCCGCCACACATAAATATTTGAAATCATCTGGTATGCCTTCCTCTTTCAGTATCTTCTCTATTACCGGGAATACCCGGCCGCTCAGCTTGAGCGTATAGATAAAGCTGCCATGCCGGTAATAATTATTTTGCAGCTCCCTGTCAAAATATTCCACGACCTCCTGCCGTTCCAGCGGCGTACGTTCCCCGGCAAAATCTATTTTTTTAGGTACCGGGAACGGCTGCCATTTATACATGATGCGGTCATCGCGTTCAAAATTATTGCCGGTATCTCCCGAAGAAAAAGAATAGAACAGGCCGGCTCCCAGTCCCAGCAATACGCCCATGGCTATATATCCTGCCGGTTTTGATATGTTCAGTTTCATATATGAAGGTCTTAGGTTGTTCCAAATATAACAAAAAGAATACAATTCTTTCCTTTGAAATTCATCCTAATCCTTGTTAAATTTGTTAGTATGAGAAAAATGAGATCATTATTCGCTGTATTGGTCGGGCTGCTGCTAAGCTGTATCACGGCTTATCCGCAGACCATTCATTACAGTAACGATATAAAATTCGGATTCCGGAAAAATGAATTTGCTATTGCAGGCAGGACCGATCACAGGAATATTACTTATCGTACGGATGCCGAGGTGCACTACCTGGATATCTTTTCCGATTCTATGACGCAGATAGCTGTAGTGGAGCTGGATTTCCTGCCCCGGAATGCGCAGACGCTGAACTTTTTTACCACGGCGCAGCGTATCATATTATTATATCAATATGCAAAGAGCGGCATACAGTATGCTATGATGGCACAGATGGATACGGACGGACGACTGTTGCAGCAGCCCCTGAAGCTGGATTCGGTAAAGAGCAGCAGCCGCCTTTTTGCGGGTAACAATGCTCCTTTTGATTTTGTTATTGCGGATAATAAGAACTATTTTTCTGTCTTCAGCAGGTTCCTGGACGGAAAGCAGGAATACCTCAATACCAAATTGTTCCAGTCAGACGGCAAGCCCCTGGGTAATAAAGATGTGCTGCTGAGCGCCGACAAGCCTGTATATCCCCGGCAGTTCGTGCTGAATAACAAAGGTACCCTGTTTTTTACCGCCCACCTCAACAGTGATAGGGAGCACAGGAGCGACTTTGCCGATATTTACCTGATAGACTTTAAGGAGGACAGGTTCTCCCGCCACCCGGTGCCTTTAAACGGGTCGTGGATAGAGCAGCTCTACATCCAGGCGGACCAGGAGACGGAAGCGGTGGATTATACGGCATTTTATACAACCGGCAGAAAAGGGAATATTGAAGGTGTCATATATGGCAGGGTATTCCTGGAAGATGATAAGGCGCCCACCTTTAAGCAGAATAAGTTCAGCCCTGTATTCCTGTCCAAGGTAAGCACCAGGAATAAGAAAAAGGTATTTGAGAATTTTGATATCAGGAACGTGATCGTAAAAAAAGACGGCGGCATCATGCTGATCGCTGAGAACTATTATATCACGACACGGACTTCGGTGCCGGCTGCCGGTTTTTATTCCTCCTATTACGGTATGACGCCCAGCAGGGTCATCACGGAGTACAATTACGGGGATATCCTGATTATCAATTTCGACGGGCAGGGAAATATGGTATGGGATAACATTATCCGCAAAAGCCAGTATTCACAGGAAGATAAAGGATTATTCTCTTCCTTTGCCTTTATGAACACGGGCAGGTACCTTGTATTCGTATATAACGACTATACCTATAATAAGAACTCCCTGACCGTTGCTGCAATTGATAACCAGGGACAGACGAACTACAAGCATGTCAAGATCAGCGACAGGCCTTACGACTGGGTTCCGAAATATGCATTGCAGACCTCTGCGTTGTCGCTGCTTATTCCATGTTTCCGTTCCAATACCATTACTTTCGCAGCCATGTACCTATAGTATTAGGATATATGAAATATGAAAGAATTGTTCATGGTGTAAAGATTTGTTTTAAATTTGCATTCCTTTCCGCATAGGCATGGTTCTGTAGTACAATGGATAGTATAAGAGTTTCCGAAGCTCCAGATCCAGGTTCGATTCCTGGCAGAACCACTAAAAGCAGATCAGATCTTTCTGGTCTGCTTTCTTTTTTGGTTTGAATCCCGTTATAGCTGATCGGGAGCAGTACGTTCCCGGTATGCAGGAATTTAAACCTGCTGAAAGTGTCAGCATTACAAAGGATCGTAACCGGAGACCCGGTTATATTTTTACCAGGTGAAATCCATACTTCACATAGTCTTGATCAAAAGACCAATGCTATTTAGTAATTTAACGGACGCTAACTGATTGGCATGCTTTTGTCTTTCCTGGCCTGTCCACGGTAACGTCTGTAGCGATATTAAATAGATTTTGCTTTGTAAGTGAAACGATCCTGTGAAATGATAACAGGGAGAAGATTGAAACTATAGATCTAATAAATAATGAAACAAAAACTACTGATTCTTATTTCATTTATACTCTTGTCGGGTATGGCATCCGGGCAGGAATTACCTGGCCCGGCAGGTTCTTATTTAACCCTTTACGATTATAGTAATATGAAAGATACCGTAATTATTGATAGGGGATATTATGAAATTGGAAGTGGAGCATTTTATAAAACAATAGCAGAACCCGCACCTGCATTTGGCAAAAGAGAAATAACGGTCAAGAACAGAAGACTTAAAAAAGTGTATATAATTGACAGGAACTATGGTATAACCCTTACCTATTTATATAACAGGAATGGGCTCAGAAAAATTAAACAGGGACGATGCGAAGTCTCAAATGCTCCCCATTTCTGGTAATTATATTATGAAAACTGTCTTGCGTATGCGCACTTTTGGTTTTGTTGATCATATAGACACAGTCAGTTTATTTTATTTCGTAAAGACGGCGGAGTGGAGCTCCCTGATAAAGCCTTATAGGGTTGTTGGTGAAGAACACCAACAACGGAGTGAAATCTACTGTATCGTGTGTAGTCATTCCGAACGGATGTGAGGAATCTCTTATGCAGCTTAGTAGCATCCTATACATATAATGGCTTTGTTGCCTATATATAGATAGTCAGTAAACAAAATTTTAAATTCGTATAGATATACAATAGCTTTTTTATGATCTTAGTGCTTAAATTTCCGTTTCAGGTAGAAGTACCTTAAGCGGATGTAATCGTAAAATAAGGCTATCAAAAGAACGGCCACAGCCCATAAGAGTGTATGAAGCTGTAAGCTGCCAAATAATACGCCACCCAAAAGGCAGCCGGAGAAGAAGCATAGTATTATGGACAGTTTCAGACCGATGCTTTGCATGAGCTTTTTGAAATTTAGCTTATTGTTCCTTTGAAAAAATAATTGCGAAAGCTCAATCCCTAAATCGGTAAATAAGCCGGTAAGGTGCGTTGTTCTGACTACAGAATTAGAAACTTTGGTCACCAATGCATTTTGCAGGCCCATTGCAAATAAGAGTATACAGGCTATTAAGCGGGTATCATAATAAGCCATACCCAATAAGGCTATAGATGATAGTAAAAATATTTCAAGGGTCATAGGCAGCACATAAGAAAACGATGCATTTCTTCTGATAAATATTTCAATCAGCAGGTTAGATACAAAGGCCCCCAAGAAGAATGCAAAAATATAGAGTAAGGATGCCAGGGCAAAAGAATAGCGTTGAAGCGCGATCTCTTCAGAAAAGTAGGCAAAGTGTCCTGTAATGTTTGTAGTTAATACTTTTAAAGCCATTACCCCACATACATTTACGATACCCGCTACAAACGATAACATAGATGCCAATCTTAAATTATGGGAAAAGGTCCTGCTTTTTCCTCTGTGTCGAAACATTTTTGTGCGGATTTGTTATATAACTCAAAGTTAGAGATAATCCTGCTATAGCGGTTAAGATTCTCTAACGGACCGTATATTCCGCACACATCTCTTTTGATTATCCTGCACTTGAATTTGGAGTGAAATCACCCGTTTTAAATTATTAAACATTTGTCCCGCGGATTGCACGTCCTTTTCAGAATTGTATTATTTCCTTATTTTTGAACCGCAATACTATTTTAACCAGCACAGCGCTATACCATCAGTTCAATGGATTTTAAGAATATAGATGCGGCTCTGTATGAGCAACTCCTGCTTGTAGCACAGCGCAATACCCATAAGACAATTACAGCCGGCAAAGACTATATTCCCGTAACAGGGAAGGTAATGGACCCGGAAGATATCCTGTATGGCGTGGATGCTACCCTGGACGGGTGGCTGACGGCCGGCCGGTATGCGCAGGATTTTGAAAGAAAGTTTGCGAAGTATTTCGGAAGCCGGTTTTCCCTGCTGGTCAATTCTGGTTCCAGCGCGAACCTCGTGGCATTTTACGCGCTGACCTCTCCCAAGCTGGGCGACCGGCAGGTCAGGCCGGGAGATGAGGTGATCACGGTAGCGGCAGGTTTTCCTACTACCGTAAATCCAATAGTACAATACGGGTGCATTCCCGTCTTTATTGATGTGGATATCCCAACCTATAATATCAAAGCCGAAAGGATAGAAGAGGCGATCACGCCCAGGACCAAAGCGATCATGATAGCGCATACGCTGGGCAATCCCTTCAATCTGGAGGTGGTGATGCAGATAGCTAAGAAATATAACCTGTGGGTCATAGAGGATGACTGCGATTCCCTGGGCGCCACGTATAACAATAAAAATACAGGCACTTTCGGTGACCTGGCTACGGTATCCTTTTATCCTGCTCACCATATCACGATGGGAGAGGGCGGCGCCGTCCTGGTCAATAACGGCTCTTTGAAAAAGATAGCGGAAAGCTTCAGGGATTGGGGACGGGACTGCTGGTGCGAGCCGGGAAAAGATAATACCTGCGGCAAGCGTTTTGACCAGTGCCTTGGTGCATTGCCCTGCGGCTATGACCATAAATACACCTACTCTCATATCGGCTTTAATCTGAAAGTGACGGATATGCAGGCCGCAATAGGTCTCAGCCAACTGAAGAAAGCGGATGCTTTTGTCGCCAGGAGGAGGGAGAACTTTGATCTGCTCACTGCCAGGCTGGAGCCTTTCAGGGATGTCTTTATCCTGCCGGAAGCCACCCCTAACAGCAACCCTTCCTGGTTCGGGTATATGATCACCATTAAGGAAGGGACTAGTATAGACAGGAATGCCCTGGTGCGTTTCCTGGAAGAGCATAAGATCGGTACGCGGCTGCTGTTTGCAGGCAACCTTACCAAGCAGCCTGCTTATGCACATATTGAGAAGCGGGTGGCGGGTGACCTCACCAATACCGACAGGATCATGAACAACGGGTTCTGGCTGGGTGTATGGCCGGGTCTTAATGAAAGCCACTATGACTACTATGTGGAAATACTGAACAGGTTTTTAGGACGCTAACGATAAAAAGGAGCATTTCTTAAGAGAGATGCTCCTTTCTGCTTGCAACAGGTTGCTTGAGGGTAGTTGTGCTCAGTGTGGTCCCGGTCCGGCAAGCTCCCGGTTTATTTTCCCCCTGCAACTAAAAAAAGCTCCGTTATTCACCTCAAATGTTATAATTTTGCGCATTGAGAAGGCTACAAAAAGCCTCTTTTTTAATATCAATGCAACAAAACGAATCCATCCAAACCGACAAAAAGAAAATTATCGTTTTAGGAAGCGGACCCAACAGAATTGGTCAGGGGATAGAATTTGACTACTGCTGTACCCACGGCTTAATAGCTATTAAAGAATCTGGCTATGAGGCTATTATGATCAATTGTAATCCCGAAACCGTTTCGACGGATTTCGATATTGCGGATAAGCTGTATTTTGAGCCTGTTTATTGGGAACATATATGGGAGATCATTGAATATGAGCAGCCGGAAGGCGTGATCGTTCAGCTGGGCGGACAGACGGCGTTGAAATTAGCTAAAAGATTGCACGAAAAAGGTATCCGTATCATCGGGACCTCTTTCGATGATATGGATATAGCGGAAGACAGGGGCCGTTTCAGCGACCTCCTGAAAGAAATGGGCATCTTATACCCCAAATACGGTACTGCCTATACTACAGATGAGGCCATAGATGTGGCGAATGTAGTGGGGTACCCGGTGCTGGTGCGCCCTTCTTACGTACTGGGCGGGCAGGCGATGCGTATCGTGATCAATGACGATGAGCTGGAAGCGAGCGTTATCAACCTTTTACGTTTATTGCCCGGTAATAAGATCCTGATAGACCATTTCCTGGACCGTTGCCAGGAAGCCGAGATCGATGCCATCTGCGACGGGGAGGAAGTGCATATCATGGGTATTATGGAGCATATCGAGCCTGCCGGCATCCATTCGGGAGACAGCCATTCCGTGCTGCCTGTTTTCAACCTTGGCAAGCTGGAAGTGGAAGAGATGATAGATATTACCAAAAAAATAGCCCTGAAGCTGAATGTAAAAGGGCTTATCAATATCCAGTTTGCTATCAAGGACGGTAAAGTATACGTGATAGAGGCCAACCCGAGAGCTTCCCGTACCACACCGTTTATCGCAAAGGCCTATGGCGTCCCCTACCTGAATATCGCTACTAAGGTCATGCTGGGCGTTAAGAAGATAAAGGACTTTACTATCGATAAGCACCTGGAAGGGTATGCGATTAAAGAGCCGGTATTCTCTTTCAACAAATTCCCGAATGTGAACAAAGAGCTGGGACCCGAAATGAAATCCACCGGGGAGGCGATCCGGTTTATTAAAGACCTGAAGGATCCTTACTTCCGTACCCTGTACAAAGAAAGAAGCATGCACTTATCCAGGTAAAAGTTAAGCTATATTATTTATCAGGAAACCCGGCCAGCAATGGCCGGGTTTCCTGATAATAGAGGGACATCTGTGTACCGTAAAAATTTATGCCTTCCTTACTGGTCAGTTTTTAAAAAGGCTTATATAGCGCCCGGTAAGTAATTTGACCTGTGTACAAAAAAAGTCTGCCTGATTTTCCAGGCAGACTTTTATATTGACGACTAAAAATTATTATAAGAGATTTCTCACCTCCGTTCGGAATGACCAACACCACCAGCTCCTTTATAGCTAAAATGGTATCTGAGTCGCAGAGAGGACGCTGCTCAGCGAAGCCTTAATAAAGGTTGTTTCCTGTAAGCAGATAGTCACTTAAGTATGTTTAATCTGCCGGCTATGAAAAAGGTTAGCAGGGTCTTTCTACCTGACTACATCTATTTTCTGCCTGTAGGAAAGCCCGTCAGCGGTTGCCACGATCAGCACATAGATGCCGGCGGGAAGCTCCCGGGTTGAAACCTTGGTATTATGGGTTTTAAGGTCTTTTATATGCTGTACCGTCCTTCCTGTTACATCCACCACCTGTATGTCCCGGATGTATGTTGCTGTTGCCAGTTCAATATTAACAAAATCGTTAGCCGGGTTAGGATATACTTTTACCTGGTGGCTATAGTTATTGTCTGCAACGGATAGCCCTGTTATATGAACGGTAGTCGTATCAGAGCTGCTGCCACACGCACTGTATGTAACCAGCCTGACAGTATAGTTCCCGTTTCTTGGGAATGAGTGGGTCGGGTTGAGGAGGTACGACAGGGGGCTGCCGTCACCGAAATCCCAGGCAACACTCGTAACATACTCGGGATTGAAAAGAGCGAAGGAAAAAGTCTGCTGGTTGATATTCCTGACGTAAATCCCTTCATGCAGCGGCGCCTGTCCTGACTGCATTACTACGGCAGTATCTGTGGTGACGCATCCGTTCGCTCCCGTGATGCTAACGGTATATATTCCTGCTGATTTTACGGTTGTTTGCGGGGTCGTTGCTCCGTTGTTCCAATAGTAGCTTATACCATTATCGCCGGCATCCAGCACAACAGGGGCATTGATGCAGGTTTGCGTGTCTGTAATTAAATCAGAAACGGGATTGAACTTAAGTGTCACATTAACGGTATCGGACTTATGGCAGCCCAGGCCGTTATCTACCGTAACCCAGTAAGTGCCGCTGGCATCTATTACTCTCACCTGCCCGTTATAGTTATTATCCCAATGGTAGTTCATGCCCGCGTTCCTGGCATTAAGGAATAATAGTGAACCTTCATCAACACATTGATTGATATCGCTGCCAAGATCTACGCTGAAATCGCCATGGATACGGACGTTTACAGGCTCTTTGGCGGATTCGCAGCCGCTGGGTTTGGTATAGTGCAGCTTCACGATAGGCTGGCCGCCGCTGGTGGTCTGGCTGAAAGGGTTAGTGCCGCGGTGCCCTGCAAGAATTCTAAGGTCGGCGTTGGTAGCGGTTATGGTACCGGTAGCGTTTGTCGCATAATTTAACGCTCCTACAATCGGTGAAAAGAACAGGGAGTAAGTTGAGTTGGCAGGTATGGGCAGGTTAAGGCCGGTTGCAATAATGGTATAATCCGTGCTTCCTTTGGACATCATATTGGTAGTCGTGGTAAGGAGTATCCATCCTGCATTGCTGGTATTCCCGCCCGCAACCAGCGTATAGTCGTCCGGCCTGTAATAGATATTCCACGAAGTTGCTGTATTGGCAGCGGTGCTGAGCTTTATGCCGACAGAATCCAGAACGATATCCTCGAATGTCTGTACCCTGAACATGTGGTTATTCACGCCTGTCGTATTGCCATTGGCAAGCGGGATGAAAATACTGTCATTGCCACCCTGGTTGCCCACGGAAGCAGATACCCAGTAAGTGGTATTCATGGAGAGGTTGGGGGTCTGGTACGTATTGCCTGTATGAATGGGAGCTGTTGCAAACTGGTCATCAAACCACTTGACGGTCGCGCCGGGACTCGCAACGGCTTCTAACGTGAAGCTATCCGGGAAACAGGCCCCGGTGTCAGTTACCGAGAGTATCTGGGGATTGACTACAGTTATTCCGAATGTGTCCGTAGTGCAGGACTGCCCGTTCAGCTGGAACGTTGCATAGTAATTGTTGGAAAGCAATGCATTGGTAATGGTATATACCGTATCATTAACTCCGGGGAGCACGGTATAGCTGCTTGTGCCGTTAAACCACGTAATGTTATTGAAGCTTAAACCCGCGTTGGGCCTGATGTTTAACTTGACTTCTGAGTGGAGGCATACGCTGCTGTCTTTACTATACATCCGGAATGTCGTAGGCTCAACAACGACCTGGAAAGTATCATTCATATTGTTCTCATCCGCTACATTGTTAGGGTTGGACGTCCAGAATTTCAAGGCGGTAGCGGCAGTTATATTTTCAGTCCCCAGGCTTACATTCAATGTAGCTTGCGGAGCAATGGGCGTGCTTACAGCAACCGGTGTACGGTTCACGCCGTTTACCGACCAGTTCACGTTTACCTGGTTCAGGTTGCTGGTACCCCAGTTTTTGATCTGGATATTGACCGCCTGGTTTCCCGGGCAGAAGGCTGCCTGGGGAGTATTCAGGGCCAGTACTCCGGCATCGTTTTGCGCAGAGGGGCTGCTCCAGGCCTGGATTTCCCTGAAGGCAGGGTTTGAGCCGGCTATGGTATTAAATCTTAGTCTTGTGGTGGTTACCGGGCTGGGTAGCCTGTAGCCTATAATGCTGACCGAAGCCCCGGAAATTGTCCCGATATTTACATACGCGGTGCCGTTCCAGTATTGCAGGGTCAGGCTTGTAAAATGCCTGTTCGTCGCGGCCCCGCCATTATGCAGGGTAACGGAATCTATAGTCTGGGCGGTGCTCCAGGTGTATTCTATCCACCCGTTTGAGGACACCCATCCCCATAGAAGCGTACCGCCCTGTAAATAGGTAGGGATATTATTGTCATTGTACAATGCCGGTCCGTAGTTGGGCGCGGCGCCCCCGCCGGAGTGCGCGGAAACAGCTGTTAAGGCCACATTGATCTGCCCCTTCACCAGGACGTTAAAAGAGCAGATGACCATCAGCATCATCCAGGTACCACGTAAAAATAAAGATTTCATAACTTTTCATTATAAGTGTGTTATTGAATATAAAGGCCTGATCATAGCAAAGACATCATTCATCTTAAAAAAGAGAAGTGCATACAGGTAAATACCTGGACGAAAATTATTCGATCAGATTTTTTTATGGCAGAGGGTTGGTAATTCCTTGGGGCTTGGTTTATACTACTGCCGGCTCCGGTGACATGCAACCGGCAGGTGATTTGATCCCATACACCTGTCAAATGCAGGCCAGGATATGTGTTATTTGCAAGTTAATAATTATTTGTTGTATAAAAAAATGCGGCGCCGGTTTTTTAGGATTCGTGTGCTGTGGCGTTTACGGAGCCGTGAAGAATTTGCAGGACCCGGGCGGGTCTCAATCTCCTGAAAAATGTAGCAGCTATGCCTGCATGTAAATTTCCTGTGTAGATCCTGTGCAAGTGCAAAGGGTTTCAGATACATCTGAAACCCTTTGCCGGCTTGTGGTCCCGTGCGGACCTGAATAGTAATACCTGTCAGGGATATATACCCTGCGGCCCGGGAATGCCAGGACACTTCATGTCTTTGTTAAAAAAAAGCCCCCGTAAAAGCGGAAATGCTTTTTATGGGGGCTTGTTATATTTTAATTCTTAATGTTAATTAGTCTTATTCTCCCAACAGCACTAATTGTTCTGTTTTGATAAATTTACCTGCTTCGTCGGTCAGCTTCAGGCTATATACCCCGGCGGGTACCTTTTCCAGGTTGAGCGTAACAGCCTTTACCTCTGACAGTATTACTTTTCCATCTACTGCTATGAGTGTAGCGTTTACTGGTACAGGTGAGGCAATGTAAACAACTCCGTTCGCAGGGTTGGGATATATTTTTACAGAGGCTGCAGTAATATTTTCTATACCTGTAGAGGAGAATGGAAATACATCTGATGTGCCGCTGCAGCCGTTGTTATCCACTACTGCTACGGTATAGTCTCCATTAGCTTGCGCGGTGTATGTATTATTGGTAGCGCCAGGTATAGCTGTACCGTTAAGGCTCCACTGGTAACTATTGTAACCGGTAGCGGTGGAAAGCGTGTTCCCGTTTGCAGTAATAGCAGGTACAAATGATACACAGCCGAAGGTAGAAACTCCACCGGAATAAGTTCCTGCCCATACATTATCCCGGGCGTCCACAGCGATGGAGAAGACCGCATCATCCGCCAGTCCGCTGTTGTTGGTATTATAGGCCGTCCAGGAAGAACCGTCAAATTTGCTGATACCGTAATCATAACCGGCAATCCATATATTGTTGCGGGAGTCTATAGCAATAGAGGTAACATTATTATCTTTCAGTCCGCTGTTGCCTGTGTGGTAGGAAGCCCAGTTGGTACCGTCAAATTTATTGATGCCACCGCCCATAGTACCGATCCATATATTGTTTTGAGCATCTATGGCAATCGACTGTACCTTGTTATGGCTCAGCCCGCTGTTGCCGGTGTTATAAACAGTCCAGGTAGTGCCGTTAAATTTGCTGAGGCCACTGTATGCAGAGCCAAACCACTTGTTTCCCTGTGCATCTATGGCAACAGAATTGATATAGTCATTTGCGATCCCGCTATTGTTGGTATTATAGGTAGTCCAGGTTGTGCCATTGAACATGCTTACGCCGTATATGGTTCCGAACCATTTATTGCCCTGAGCATCTATAGCGATAGAAGTGATGTTGTCGTAGCACAATCCACTATTGTTAGTGTTATAGGTAGTCCAGGTTGTTCCGTCAAATTTGCTGACACCATCGTACGAGGTGCCAAACCATTTGGTACCCTGTGCATCTATGGCAATAGCTCTGACCTGGTCATTGGCCAATCCGCTGTTGGAAGTGTAATAAGTATGCCAATTGCTGCCGTCAAATGTGCTCAGGCCGGTATAGGTTCCGAACCATTTATTGCCCTGAGCGTCCGCAGCTATGCAATAGACAAGGTCTTCCGCCAGCCCGCTGTTATTGGTATTATAAGTAGTCCATACCTGTGCCTGGGTAAGCAGTGGAAACAGGAGTAAAAGAAAATAAAAGGAAAATTGTTTTTTCATTTTTTTGTTATTTAAATGTAATTGATTGAATCTGTATAAAATGTTTGTGAATATTCTCTTTCGTGCTCTGTCCTCCGGATAACGTTAAAGAACCTTTCCGGATTGTGCTGGGGTACATATAATTCAAACCATAATTTGTAGTAAGAACAATAGTAACAGTAATACTACAAAAACTATGCTATTATTGAAATCTTCAGCTCTTATGCGGGAATATTTCAACATTCATCATCTTCCTTATCCGTAATCCCCGCATTTCAGACCGCTATTTAGCTGACTTATCAAAGATACCTCTTTCATATTGCAGAGAGGGAAGCCAGCCTGTTGAATGTTTCATATGATTTTTGGTAGCGGTATCGGCCCTTATTATATCAGGGTCTGCGCTCTGTCTTTAAATAAAAACGGCAGGATAACATTAATTTTTCTGTGCTAAAAAGGGTTCCAGCTTTGAAACGCTGAAACCCTTTCCTGTCTTGTGGTCCCACTCGGGCTTGAACCAAGGACCCCCTGATTATGAGTCAGGTGCTCTAACCAACTGAGCTATAGGACCGCATCTGTATTAAAACAGTGCATAAATGGAGTGCAAATTTACTGTGCGGAAATATTTTTACCAAATTTATTTATTGAAAAGTTTTTCACATTTATATTAATATTAATCGTATCTTTGCACCCTAAAATACTTTTTTACAAAAGGAGGAAATTAATTTGTCACAAAACTTAAACATCACAGCGCATGATGATTTCGACTGGAGTGTCGATAAGCGCAACGTAGCTTCTTATTCCCAGGACCAACGTGAGGCCTTGGAAAAATCGTACGAGGAGACTTTCAAGTCTATCAATGAAGCAGAATTATTAAAAGGTACGGTTGTTGGTCTGACCAAAACGGATGCCATCATCAACATCGGGTTCAAATCTGATGGTCTGATATCACTGAATGAATTCCGTGATATGCCGAACATCACGATCGGTGACGAAGTTGAAGTGCTTGTTCTGGAGAAGGAAGACCGTGACGGTCAGCTCTCTTTAAGCCGCAAGCAGGCCCGTCAGGTACGCAGCTGGCAGAACATTGTGGACTACTTCAAATCAGGAGAAGTGGTTACCGGTACGATCACGTCCAAAACCAAAGGCGGCCTTATCGTGGACGTTAACGGTCTTGAAACGTTCCTGCCCGGTTCCCAGATCGATGTTAAACCCGTTACGGACTACGATCAGTACGTGGGTAAAACTATGGATTTCAAGGTTGTTAAGATCAACGAGCAGATCCGTAATGCCGTGGTTTCTCACAAAGCCCTTATCGAAAGCGATTTAGAGCAGCAACGTGGTGAGATCATGTCTAAACTTGAAAAAGGACAAATCTTAGAAGGTACAATCAAAAACGTTACAGACTTCGGTGCATTCGTTGACCTGGGTGGCGTAGACGGTTTATTGTATATTACAGATATCAGCTGGGGTCGTGTATCTCATCCGAGCGAAGTATTAAGCAACGGTCAGACGCTGAACGTTGTGGTATTGGACTTTGATGATGATAAAAAACGTATCAGCTTAGGCCTGAAGCAACTGACGCCTCAGCCTTGGGAAAATTTACCGGAAGCTGTTGCGGAAGGTTCTACAGTAAAAGGTAAAGTAGTAAATATCGAAGATTACGGTGCTTTCCTGGAAATCTTACCTGGTGTTGAAGGCCTGGTGCACGTATCTGAAATTACCTGGAGCTCCCAGCCTATCAATGCAAAAGAGTTCTTCAAAATGGGTGATGAGTACGAAGCAAAAGTCGTTACCTTAGACAGGGAAGACAGGAAAATGTCCTTATCTATCAAACAACTGACTGATGATCCATGGGGAGATATCGAAAATAAATTCCCTGAAAACAGCAGGCATACCGGTGTAGTTAAGAATATCACTCCTTACGGCGTATTCGTTGAGCTGGAGACAGGTATCGGCGGTATGATCCACATCAGCGATCTTAGCTGGACCAAACGTTACAACAATCCTTCCGAGTTTACTAAAGTTGGTGAGAAGATAGACGTTGTTATTTTATCTATTGATAAAGAAAACCGCAAATTATCTCTGGGCCACAAGCAACTGGAAGAAGATCCATGGAACACTTTTGAAACCGTATTCCCTGTAGGTTCCGTTCACGAAGGTACCATCATCCGTAAAGATGATAAAGGTGCAGTAGTGCAACTGGCGCATGGCCTGGAAGCATTTGCTCCTACCCGCCACCTCCGTAAAGAAGATGAGACTTCTTTAAGCAACGAGGATACCGCTTCTTTCGTGGTTCTGGAGTTTGACCGTAACGAAAAGAAAATCCTTGTTTCTCACAGCCGTACTTGGGAACAGGCTAAAGCTGATGAAAGAGAAGCACAGGCAAAGGAAACAAAAGAATCAGTGAAAAAAGTACAGGATAAAGTTGAAAAACCAACCCTTGGTGACTTAGGTGCTTTAGCTGATATCAAGAACAAACTGAAAGAAGAAGAGGAAGGTAATAAATAATATTGCCTGCTTCCCGAAATAAGTTCGAATACTGATGATTGCGTCCACGGAAGTGGACGCAATTTTATTTTATATGCAATCTGTAATGTAATTAATAAAACCGGGCAGAGGTATCTCCAGATACCTGGCGTCTTTAAACTAAAAATAGCAGAAAGCAGTATAGCTGCCACAGACAGTATGCGTGCTAAACCAACGCAGCAGACGGGATAAAGGTGGTCAGGTCGTAACTATCATAAGTAAAGAAGGAATCTTAAAAAGGTACCTTTTATATAAAGTCGGTATGGGTAGATAAAATATAAGGGAGTAAGTAGGCTGTAGCAGTCATAAGTAAAAAGCTACCGGGAATTTTCCGGTAGCTTTTTACTTATAAAGGAGCAATATTATTTAGTGACAATCTGCTTACAGGTAACTAACCTTTTATTACGGGTACCCTTCGCTGAGCATTGTCCTCTCTGCTGGCCGGAGACCGCTTTTACTATAAGGGAGAGCTGAGGGTGTTGGTCGAATGTGAGGGATCTCTTATAATAATTGGTAATTTATAATGGCTTTATTGCCTATCTATAGATAGGCAGTTATTTATTTGAGCTTTTCATACCGGAATTTAGGATAGCCATTCTGGCCGGCATCGTTGGTATAGCCGTAAAAATGCAGTTTCCATAATATATCTTTCTGGTCTTTGACAACATATACCATTTTGGAATTGACCTTATACTTGGCTGTATTGATATCTACCGATTTCCAGTTCCATCCTATCACATCCCGGTTGGTCTGCAATTCCATATGCTGATCCAGGGAGTCCTTGGTAAAGGTATAGAAGTCGTGGGTCCTTAAGGAATCACCTGCGGACATCGTATTATACGGATTATGTAATACGCCGGTTACGCCATATAAAAAATCGGAACCGTCCGGGTTGTATTTTTCATAGATATACCTGTAACGGGTAAAGACAATATCCCAATCCTTTTTAGGAGGCTCTACCGTTACGATCCCGTCTTCGAAGCTGAAATAAATGAAATTGTAATTCGGGTCCTTCTCTAATACAAATTCCGTTTCCGTGTTATCATCCAGTCCTTTGGTCGTAGCAATGGTATAGGCTGTAGGGGAAACATCTTTGATGATCAGTTTATAGCTTTTGTCGGCTCCTACCTGGACGATCAGCACCTTACCCAGTATAGCGCTGTTGTTCAATACACCCAGGCCGGATGTCTGGGACAGCCCGCTGGGCTTGTCATACTTCCATTTGGCAGAGTTAATAGTATAGGATGAGGAAATTTCGCTCATACGGGTGGCGTCAGTGACATAAATGAGGTTTAGCTTTCCTCCGTTTACCCTGAGCTCATTATCCGATGCGTCCGTGGTAAAATTGATATCCCAGGTTTCGTAGGGTAAGCTTTTGACCACCCCGTTCTCAAAGCTGAAATATACCTGTGTTTTGTAATCCGCGCCCAGTTCCACCATGGCCTCTTTCATACTGTCGGAGGATGCCGGCCGGTCCGGTATAGGATAGGGTGTTTCTTTTTTCTCACAAGAAAGCACTCCGAATGACAGGACACCTATAAGTAGGGGATATATACGTTTCATAGGAAAAATGTTGGGACATTTATTGTCTGCAAATTTCCTCTTTTTTGCACCTATTATTGTCACAGTATTGTCACAATTAAAGATGCCGGACAATATAGCTGTCCAGTACGGAGATCAGGGTTTGAACATCGGCAACGGAGATACCGTTGTAAAGGGAAACCCTGAGACCGCCGACCCTTCTGTGGCCCTCTATGCCGGTAATGTTATGCTGTAATGCAAAGTCTATAAATCCCTCATTATGGCGCTCGTCGATGAAAGTAAAACAGACGTTCATCCGGCTCCTGTCCTTAAGCGCGAAAAGCCTTATGGCGGCGCAGTTTTCCAGGTAATCGTACAGCATCCCTGATTTTACCAGGCTGGCCTCGTGGATAGCTGCCAGGCCTTTCTGCTGCATGTGACGAAGGTTGAGCAGGCAACTGTAAATGGCTGTTACCGGTGCCGTATTGATAAGCGAATTGTGGCGGATGTAGGCATCATAGCTAAGGATCTCCGGGATGTGGACGTCTGCCTGTTCCGCAAACTCCCGGTCGATAATCACCATGGTCACGCCTGCAATGCCCAGGTTCTTCTGGGCTACCGCGTAGATCATTTTAAAATCTGAAACTTCAATGGGCCGGGTGAAGATATCGGAGCTCATATCTGCCACCAGTGGTATATCAAGTTGCGGAAAAGTGGTCATCTGGGTGCCGTAAATGGTATTGTTGCTGGTAATATGGGCATACGCCAGCGGTATGCCTTCCGGGATCACAGGTTCGGGAATATAGCTGAAGCTACTGCTCTCGCTGCTGCCCAGGCTTACGGTTGGAAGATAATAGGACGCATGTTTCATCGCGTCCCTGGCCCAGTAGCCGGATTCAAGATAGGCGGCCGATTTGCCGGAGGAGCGGAAGTTCATTGGCAGCATAGCAAACTGCATCCTGCCGCCGCCCTGTATCCATATCACCTCATAATTCTCCGGAACGTTCAGCAGTCTTTTTACAAGGCTGTTCGCCTCGCTGAGTATATTTTTGAACGTAGCGCTCCGGTGCGGAAGCTCTGCCAAAGACCATCCGCTGTTTTCAACATTCAGGAAAGCCGATCGCATGCCGGATATCACTTCGTCCGGAAGCCGGGCGGGACCTGCACCAAAATTTATCATCGTCCGGGTGTTTTATTACTATGTAAAGATAGCTATAAGGCAGGAATTATAGTGACAAAGAAACGTTAGGATTTTTCCCTGTTTATACGGACTTTAAAGTCCGAAGCCATACGTTCGATCGTTGCGGAAAGAGGGGTGTATTCAAATGCCGGAAAGGCCTCCAGGAATTTGGAATTATCATAATAGCACCGGTTCCGGGCGGTCCGGGCAGACTCCCGGGTGATCAGGGGATTTTTGCCCGTGATCCTGGAGCGCAGGTAGTCAAGCCGCCATACAATAGATGCGAGGAAGGGGGTAGCATGCCGTGAAGGAGGCCTGACAGACAGCTTTTCAGCCATCAGTGTAAATACTTCCCTGTAGCTGTAATTGCCGGTGCTGAGTATGAACCGCTCTTCTGAAATATCGCTGTCCATCAGGAGCACCATGGCCCTGGCTACATCTTTGACATCCACCCAGCCGTTGACCCCTTCCGTATAGTAAGGAAATTCTTTGGCAACGTTGGACATCAGTTGCGCGGACCCCCGGGAATAATCACCTTCGCCCAGGATGATGGCGGGATTGACGATAGCCGCATTCAGGCCTTCCGCTATACCTCTCCATACCTCCATTTCCGCGTAATACTTACTTTTGGAATACGTGCTGTTCTCCCTGCTTTCCGTCCAGAAGGTCTCTTCATCAATAAATTGAGCGGTCTGCGACCTTCCCATCGCGGCAATGGAGCTCACATAGATCATTTTGTCAATGCCCTGCTCCAGCGCCTGGTTCACTACATGGACCGTCACGTGGATATTGTTTTGTATCAGCGCTTCCTTATGCGCGCTGTCAAATGATACGATAGCGGCGCAGTGATACACATGAGTTACATCACGGAAAATATGTTCCACTGCGAAAATATCCAGCAGGTCTGCTTTTTCCCACTGTATCAGCGGATGCTGCAACTGAGGTACGGTACTATTATAGATCGCCCTTACCGGCTTCTGCCGGGCAATAAGCTCCTGTAACAGTTGCAATCCTAAAAATCCACTGGCGCCGGTAACTAAGATCAAAATGGTGCGTTATTATTTAAGGCTAAAAAATAGGATGCTAAATTGAAGTATCCTATCTCCATTGAAAAAATATTATCAGATACATCAGGGGAGTACCTGCTCAAACTGCCTGAGGAACCGGATATCGTTCTGTGAATAGAGCCTCAGGTCGTTGACCTGGTATTTCAGTTGGGTAATACGCTCCACACCCATACCGAAGGCAAAGCCGGTGTACACTTCGGGGTCTATCCTGAAATTCCTTAACAGGTCGGGATGCACCATACCGCAACCCAGGATCTCTACCCAGCCGGTATGCTTACAGAGGCTGCAGCCGCTGCCGCCGCAGACGCTGCAACTGATATCCATTTCCGCGCTGGGCTCTGTAAACGGGAAATAAGAAGGCCGGAAGCGTATTTTCGTATGCTCGCCGAACATTTCCTTTACGAAATAATATAATGTCTGCTTCAGGTCGGCAAAAGACACGTTCTTATCTACATATAGACCTTCACACTGGTGGAAAAAGCAATGCGCGCGGGCGCTGACCGTTTCGTTCCTGTACACTCTGCCGGGGCAGATGATGCGCACAGGCAGCTCTCCCTCCTCCAGGATGCGGGCCTGTACGGAAGAGGTATGGGTACGCAAAAGCCAGTCGGGGTTTTGGCTGACATAGAATGTATCCTGCATATCCCTGGCAGTATGATCTTCCGGCATGTTCAGGGACGTGAAGTTATGCCAGTCATCCTCTATTTCCGGCCCTTCCGCCACTACGAATCCCAGCTTCTCAAATATACCTACGATCTGGTTCTCCACGATCCTCAGCGGATGACGGGTACCGATGCTCACCGGCACGGCAGGCAGGGACGGGTCGGTCACCTGTGCGCCTCCTGCGGCAGCTCCTTCTTTGAGGTGCTCGTGAGCAGCATAATGCGCTTCTGCCTGTACCTTCAGGGAGTTCAGCAGTTGACCGGCTTCCTTTTTCTGCGGGCCGGGCACATCTTTCATCATTCCAAAGATATCTTTAATGATCCCTTTGGTCCCGAGGTATTTAATCCTGTACTGTTCTAATGTTGCTGCATCTGTGATGGTTGTGCCTGCTATCTCCTGCAGCAGCGCATCAACTTTTGCTTTTAAGGCTTCCATAACTATGTGCAAAGATAACGGTATTTTATACCAAAATATTCAAATGCTGAGGATGTGTTTGTACTTCAAAAGGACAGGCTGCTGCGACTGGTCCCGGGATGCAGTTGTGAATGCTGCCATGCCGGGTGCTGTTACCTGCTCATATACTTTTCCAGCTCCAGGAGATAACTCTTAAGATGTCGCAGGCGGCTGCCGTACCAGCTGAATACTTCTCCGTCTACCAGCATCACCCTGGCGTCCGGTAACAATTGCCTGAGCTCCTCGGTATGCTTTTCTCTGAACGGGAAGGGTTCGCTGCTCAGCAGGAGAAGGTCCGCCTTGCTGTCACGGATGAGAGCCGGTGTTACTTCCGGATACCTGGTAAGGCTGCCAAACACATTCTCTGCTCCCAGGTGCCGGAGTACACTGTCCACAAAGGTCTGGTCCGCTGCTACCATCCAGGGATCTTTCCATATGAAATAAGCGACCTTTTTATCTTTGAAAACAGGGGGCAGCGTGGAAAAATCAGATCTCAGCAAGGATAGCAGCTCATCGGCTTCCCGCTCTTTATTGACCAGTGTGCCTATGGCAGTTATCATCCGGAAGGCATCGTCTACGGTCCGGATGTCGCTCAGCCATACCGGGAAGCGCTGTTGTAACAGCTCAATATCTGCCTGTGTGTTTTCCTCTTTATTCGCGATAATGAGATCCGGCTGCAGGGCTGAGATCGTGTCTATATTTAATGTTTTGGTGCCGCCCACCCGCTTTTTGGTCCTGAACCATTTTTCGGGATGCACGCAGAATTTGGTAATGCCTATGACTTCCTCATCCAGTCCCAGGTCAAATAACAGTTCCGTCTGTGAAGGGACTACCGATACGATCCGCACGGGATATTTCCCGAGCGATAGCTGATGTCCCATCATATCTGTGAAGTGCAGCATACCTACCTGAGCATTAATATATTCAAAGGTCTCCCAGTTGCGGCCTTAAGACGATCCGCTCCACAACGGCACGGGGAGAAAGATTATACGCGTTCCATATGCTTGCGGCGATATCATCCGCTTCCATGATGCGCTCTGCCGGGATGCCGCTGCCTTCCCAGCTATTGCTCCATACAGCGCCGGGGCAGATGGCCGTCACCTTTACGCCTTTATCCCTCAGCTCCATCCGTATATTATCATTGAAGCCAAGCAATGCGTATTTGGAAATGCTATAGGATCCCCCCCCGGGATATGCCTGCAGGCTGGCGATAGAGCACATATTGAAGATGTGGCTCCCGGGGGTCTGTACCAGGGCCTCCGTAACGGTCCTAGTGAGATGATAGGCGCTGTACAGGTTTACCTGCATGGTGTACTCTAATTGCTGGTCCTCTTCATCCAGCACATTTCCGGGGAAGTACAGGCCTGCATTATTAATGAGGATATGCAGGGCGCCTCCCAGGAATGCGACAGCCTGCCTGCCGAAATCGATCACAGCGTATCTGTCAGCGACATCTACTGCCTGGATATATACTTTTTGGCCGGGGTACCGGCGGTTATAATCAGCCTGCTGCTGTTCCAGGTCCGCCAGGGTCCTGGCACAGATCGCAATATCAAAGCCATTGGCGATAAGCATATCGGCAATGGCTTTTCCTATTCCTTTGGTAGATCCTGTTATAATGGCTCCGGGCATCTTAATAATGGGTTTTTACTTGCTTTATCAGATCGTCTTTGCTCATATAGCCTAAATGATGCCACTCCTTTACGCCGCCTTTGTATATCATAAGCGTCGGAAGGGCTTCAATTTTGAATAAGGTGGCAATATCAGGATTCTGGTCGGTATCTATAAAGATCACCTCCAGCTTATCGCCCATTTCCTTTTGCATCTCGTGCAGGAAAGGCTTCATCTTCTGGCAGGGTGCGCACCATTGGGCGTTAAAATCCACCAGCACTACTTTATCGGTTTTCAGTTTCTCCTGGAAATCCTCCATGGTCATACCGGTCCAGTTTTTGGCAGGAGCGCTGTTGCCGAACTCGGAATTCCAGGCCACCCAGCCGCCCTTCAGCTCCTGGACATTCGTAAAGCCCATGTTCTGTAGTTTTATGACAGCGCCGGCGCTTCTGCCTCCGCCCTGGCAATAGACAAAGAGCGGCTTGTCTTTCGGCACGTGCTGCAATTGATTGGCAAACGCTTCTTCTCCTGCATTCCAGTCTATATTGATGGCGTTATCCAAATGACCTTTAACAAATTCTTCGGGTGTTCTGACATCCAGTACGATGGCTGTGCCTTTTGTTGCTGTAATGGTCTGCTGGAATTCTTTCGGGGTCAGGAGGCTTTCGTCATTCTGCGAACGGCATCCTGCTGCAAACAGGGACAAAACTAATATGATGCTGGCTATGCGGCTTTTATTAAAAAATCTCATTATTAAATAGAATATAGGTATAAGTATGTAAAATGTAAAGTTATAAAAAACTGCTATTTAATCAATAGGACATTAAGGGCGGACTTTTGCTTTCACAATATCTTTACCTGTTGCGACCGGGTGCGGTATATTTCAACCCTTCTGAGAGCGGATTGTTTAACCGTACAGGGAAAAATATGATATTTGTTTTATAAGCTGGCATTATGTTTTACGGGCAATACAGTTATTTTTGTAGATATGAATATCGAAATATGGTCTGTTGGTAGCAGAAACGACAGTTATATAGAGGAAGGCATACAGTTTTATCTGAAACGGTTGAAGAACTACTGCCCGGTAAGCCTGGTGATCATACCGCCGCCTAAGCGGTCTGGCAACACCGCGCCGGAGCAATCCATGCAGGAGGAGGAAAGATTGATATTAAATAAGCTTACCCCGCACCATTATTTGATAGCGTTGGATGAGCGGGGTAAAATGCTGTCATCTCCCGGCTGGGCACAGGAACTGCAGCATATTATGAATGCCGGTCCCAAGACGCTGGTATTCCTGATAGGAGGGCCCTGGGGCATTACCAGGGCAGTGAAGCAGAAGGCACAGAAGACCTGGTCCTTATCTTCATTGGTGTTCCCGCACCAGCTGGTAAGGCTGATAATGGCGGAGCAATTGTACAGGGCATTCAGTATATTGCATAATTCTCCCTATCATCACGAATAAATATGATTTATAACCATAAAATACATACCATATGACTATAGCAGCATTTCTGATAAAGGAGCTGGAGAAGGAAGGAGCCAGTACATTGAAAACCCTGGCGAGAGTGGATTTTGAAAAAGGCGACTGGAAACCCCATGAAAAAAGTATGGGCTTCCTCACGCTGGCTACCCATGTCGCGGACCTTTGCAGCTGGCCTGCGCGGATCATTAAAAGCGATATCCTGGATTTTGCAACGGAAGACCTGAGCCGTCCGGAGATAAAAAGCGCGGAAGAGCTGGCGGCTTATGCGGAAGCGAACCTGAAGCAGACCAGGGAAGCCCTGGAGAGTTGGGACGAAAGTGATTATGAAACGCTGTGGACGCTCAAGGTTAAGGACCAGGTTCTGATGCAGTTACCTAAGGTTATGGCTATCCGCTTTATCTGCCAGAACCACATAATACACCACCGTGCCCAACTGTCCGTTTACCTCAGGCTGCTGGATATTCCCGTACCGGCTATCTACGGGCCGAGCGCGGACGAATCCCACTGATCAAAACTTACAAAATGTCGGATTAATTACATATTTTGACTTAATATTACAGAACAATCGGACGTTTTGTCCAGTTATAAAAACAGGTGAGATTTTTGCAACAAGGTTATTATGGATCTTTCATAATTCAATTTTCATTAAAACTATCAGTTCAATGTTTGATCAAAACGAATTCAGAAAATACGCGATAAAGCACCAGGGCATCAGCAGCAATACTTTTGATAATTATGCAAAATATATCAATAATGCGATCCCTACCAATTTGACTCCTTATATACTGGAAGAGCGTCCTATGCATGCACAGGCGTTAGATGTATTTTCCAGGTTGATGATGGACCGTATTATTTTTATGGGTGAGCCTATAAATGACTACGTCGCCAATATTGTTACTGCACAGCTGCTGTTCCTGGAAAGCGCGGACCGGAACAGAGATATACAAATGTATCTCAACTCTCCCGGCGGCAGCGTGTATGCAGGATTAGGTATTTATGATACCATGCAGATCGTAAACCCGGATATCGCTACGATATGTACGGGTATGGCAGCAAGTATGGCCGCTGTCCTGATGTGCGCAGGCACTCCCGGCAAGCGTACGGCATTGCAGCATTCCCGTATCATGCTCCATCAGCCGAGCAGCGCCATTGGCGGGCAGGCAACGGATATTGCCATTACGGTAAGGGAGATCCAAAGGGTGAAAGACAACCTTTACTCTATTATTACCGAGCATACCGGTCAGCCTTATGAGAAAGTGGCCAAGGATTGTGAACGTGATTACTGGATGCTTGCAGAGGAAGCCAAGGCTTATGGTATTGTGGATGAGGTGCTGCAGCGCAATCCTAAGAAAGCCAGGAATACGGAAAAGTAATATCCGCAGTTAAATATTTGAATTTAATTAAAAAATTAATAATATGAATTTTGATAAATTAGCGCATCTGAATTTATTTACTCAAAGCGATGAGGATGAGGAGGAAGATGAGAAGCCTATAGTGGAAAAAGATATGCCCGGTGGCAAAATTGCCAAAAAGCAGGAAGAACTGTTTTTCAAAAACAGGGCGATCTATTTATGGGGGCCCGTTGAAGATAAATCTGCCAGGGATATTGTCAATAAACTATTGCTGCTGGAAGCTGATAAGCCCGGGGAGCCGATCAAATTCTATATCAACAGCCCGGGAGGTGTGGTGACATCCGGCATGGTCATGTACGATGTGATCCAGATGATCACTTCTCCGGTGCATACCATATGTATGGGGCTGGCGGCCAGTATGGGGTCCATACTCCTGGCTGCAGGAGAAAAAGGTCATCGTTACATATTCCCGCATGGAGAAGTGATGATACACCAGCCCAGCCTGGGAGGCTACTTCCAGGGCGTAAGTGCTGATCTGGAGATCCATGCACGCCAAATCCAGAAAACGAAGGAGCTGGGGGCCAAAATATTATCTGAAGCAACCGGTCAGACGTATGAAAAAGTATTGGAAGACCTGGAAAGAGATTACTGGATGAACGCTGAAGAGGCTCTGGCCTATGGTATAGCGGATAAAATTCTTGATAAGCTCTGATCGCTTTGCTAAAGATTGTACCCCCGGCAGGATATTTCCTTCGGGGGTATTTTCATGTTATGAATTTGTAATGCATTTGCGCTATATCGGCCTTCCTACACTCTCCTTTTGTGTCCCGGTATGAAAAAAGCTTCTCAAAAAACAATAAAAAACCGTCCCGGCTGTTTTAATGTATAGCATACTGGCAGGTTAATATCCGGGGTAAGGTCCACAGGATCTTTATTTTTGAATCCTGTGTGTGGTTTTTTCTTTACTGCAAAGGTGCTAACTTGCCGGTGTATTCATTACATCAATCCGGTTTTTAATATTATATGTCTACCAACACTCGCGTTACCTATCCGGTGCTTTATTACTTATTGCTTTGGCTGGGCGCGTTTTTATTATTTGCCTTTTGTTTTGAGCCCTTTGTATTCGCTCCCAATTCTATGCTGGTAACGGGCGGAGGCGATGGTATAAAGAACTATTTTACTTATTGGTATTATATCTGTTATGATTCCGGGCATCATTTTACGGGTATGAATTACCCTTTTGGTGAGCATATCATTTTTACAGACAATATGCCCTTGCTTTCAATGGGCATTAAAAAGCTGGCTGTCTGTTTCCCGGGTATCGTCCATTACTGTATCGGTATCCTGCATATCTCCATGTTGGTTGCTCACCTGATAGGTGTACACTATTTATTTAAAATCTTCTACAATTACCAGGTAGCCCCACTATGGGCCGGTATCGGGGCATTGCTCATTGCTTATGGGTCACCGCAGGTATTTAAGATGCTGATGCACTTCGGGATGTCGTTTTCCTGCCTGCTGCCTTTCATGATCTATCAGCTGATGCAGTATCATCAGCACCATCGGCTGAAAAATGTCGTGTGGATATTTATAATGCTCTCGTTATTTACATTTTTGCATCTCTACAACTTTGTTCTTACGGCTCTTGCGATTATGGGCTATGTGCTTGCGTACTGTTTGCTGTATGGAAAAGCCGTTCCTGCCAGGAAGCTCGTGCGTCATGTGCTTCCCCTATTGGTAGCGATTGGTGCGGTATTCGCGGGTCTGAATTACTATATGAGATCTACCGATACGATAACAGACAGAACCAATTATCCTTTGGGTGTATTCAATGGCGCTACGGAAGGCAAGGATATATTCGTGTCCGATACCTACCTGGGACAGTTGCTGGCGCCTGTCTTTGGTAAGTCTGAGTTATTGCCCGCATCTGAAGGCTATATTTATATAGGAGTAGTGGGTATTGTTGTGGCTATTTACTTTGTCGTTAGGGTATTTTCTTATTTGTTCAGTAAAAAAGTACGTGCTGCAGCATCATGGCATATAGCTCCTGAATTCAATATCTGGCTGATTGTGGCATTCCTGTCCCTGCTCATCGGGATGGGTGTTCCTTTTGTCTGGTTCAGGCAGTTCTTTGCAGATAATATTTCAACGCTCCGGCAGTTCCGGACCATAGGTCGGTTCTCATGGATATTCTACTACTTATTTATGATCTATACTTGCATCGTTGTGTATAGATGGTCGCTGAAATTAGCCGTGAGGCAGAAGATCATGGGGTATGGTGTCCTGGGCCTGGCGGGTGTCGTGTGGGCTATCCAGATCTTTGGCTACGCGCAGCATTACAGGAAAATGCTGATACCCGCGATGGTTACCTATGATAAAATAACGGATAAGGATGGCCGCCTGCGTAAGGCATTAGCGGATAAGCAAATAGATATGACAGCATATCAGGCGATCCTGATGTTGCCCTATTTTCACATTGGCTCGGAGAAGTTGTGGCTGCAGCAGGAAACGGAAAGTAATATAATGGCCAATGCTACCAGGCTCTCTATGTTGTTTGGTTTGCCCATAGTGGATGTGATGATGTCGCGTACATCCTGGAGCCAGACCTTCGCATCTGTTCAGATCGTGGACGGCCCATTCAATAAGAAAGCGATCCTGGAATGCTTTAATGATAAGCCGCTGCTGTTGGCTGTGAGCCGGTCGGAGCCATTATCCTATAAAGAATCGGAATGGTTGCAATATGCACGGGAGATCCTCGATATACCGGAAGATGATATGACGCTATATACCATAGATCTGCCTGCTTATAAAAGGCTGAGCGCGCAATATCGGGACAAAATAGTACAGGAAGCAACTGCTGCTGCGTCACCGGCAGGGCTGCTTCATGACGCCCTGGGGTATTATTATAAAGAAGATTTTGAGTCCATGGGCAACCTAGACTACGGTTACCGGGGAGCCAGGTCGTGGAGCGCCGCCGGTTCCGGGGAGAAGAGGGATTATATTACCGCTGTACCTTTGCCGGATACGGTATCAGGTATAGACTATGTTTTCAGCATCTGGGCGCAGGTCAATCAGACGGACTACAGGCACCCTGTTTTTGAGCTGTTCTTTAAAGACAAGGAAGGAAAAGACTTGGGCAGCTACCTGGTTAGAAGCGGGAATGTTACTATGGAAGATAATTTCTGGTTCTTATATGATACCAGGTTTACTGCGCCTCCGCATACCGTTCAGGTAGATGTGATAGTACATAGTGCGGACTTTGGCGCGTCCTATCTTGCGCTGGATGAATTGTTGGTACGGCCTGCAAATGCCATACACTATAGTAAAGGTTCTGGGCAGGTTATTCTTAATAACCGAACACTCCCTATGCCGGGCTTTCCCATTCATAATAATCCTTCCGTCAATTCATTACTATGCAGATAGGAGGCTGATGGTCAGGTGGTTAGGTGCTTTCCTGCTTGGGTATTGCCTGTAATTTTTTGAGTGATATCTTTATAAATGGTTAAAATGGTTGAAGATCAGCACAATAATTTGGCGGAGTGGTATTAAAAGCCTTACCTTTGCGCTCCTTCCTGATTGATGGGAGGGAGGAGTTCTTAAGAGTTGCATTGAGGTATTAGGTGTGGGGTTTGGTGTTTTTAGGTTTTGAAATTTTTTTAGAAAAACCTTTAAAAATATTTGGATTATAGGGATAAAGATTATTACCTTTGCACTCCCGAAACGGATGGGTTTGTTGCCTTAAGTTTTGCGAATTATAGAAGTTATTTGAGATATAGGAATACAGCAGTAAGC
>MKSF01000038.1 GCA_001897155.1 Bacteroidetes bacterium 47-18
TAAGGGCAGAAAACTGCTCCTGGTGCAGTTACCGGGGAGCAAGTGTATCAAAGGAGTTGGTGGATTAATATGAACAGGTATTATATTTGTGGCTATAGAAGTTTTTAAGTATCGACTCCTTGGCCTACAGCGGTGGCCAGCAGGTGTTCAGTCCTTATGCGGCTATGGGTAACAGTCCCGGGATGATGATAGACCCCAACGGGGAACTGACAAAAGATGCACAGCCGGTCCAGGATAACGGGATGGACTATGCCGGATTGGACGCTATCGCGGTAAGAGCATTTATGGATGGTGTGATGAGCGGCTTATACAATATTAATTTTATGTTCGGTTCCAACACAATGGTGATGGCGAGCGGTGGCGGCAGTGCAGGTGTTCAGGATGTGGGGCAGGTTTGGTTGCCTAAGTACACTGATAATATGAATATGTGTAATGTCTTCAGAGCGGCTCTAAGCGACGTACCCAGTGATATTGTTGGTATTAAGGGATTTACTATAGCTCCTGACAACTCTATATATGTAACGTATTCTTATGTGACGCATTCGTCCCGCCCTTCGGAAGAAGGGGAAGATGGAGGTACGTATAATTTAATAGATCAATATGCGCTTAGTGAAAGGACTACGAAGTTCAGCTTACCACCCAGAGGAGATTTGCAAAAGCAGCAACATGGAGATTTCTGGGCAATATTGGGATATGTGGGTATGGGGTTAGATGTTATGAGTAATACTGCAGGGACTTATGGAAAATGGGAACAGACAATATGGGAAATGCGTAATTCTTGGAGACCAGGGTATACTGCTCCATTGAGCAAATGGACGTCTGTAGCTAAAGTACTTAGTAATTTAGGTTGGAGTATAGGTATAGCTGGATTGGCACATGATGGATATATGGTGTCACAAAATAGTATGAGTCAAATTAGATTTACTTATCATTTAGGAGGATTAGCTACTTCTACTTATATAGGTGCAAAACTGGGAGGTTGGTATGGTGCCGCAGCAGGTGTAATTTTTTGGGGAGGAGAACAGGCGTATGATCGCGTAGTTGAGCCTTATGTAGTTGAGCCTGCTAGAGTAGATTTTAATTATAAATTCAATTTATTTATAAATGAATTTATTAATAAAAATTTTTAATATTGGTTATTATGAAACATACTTATAAAATTACAAAAGCCAATGAATGGAAGAATTTTAGTTCAATATTAATTGTTCTATTCGGAATCATTGTATTTGGCCCAATTATATTTTATTTGAGAACACCCAATGGAGATTTTTTTGATTATATTCCATTTCTTCTAATTGGTTTTTTATTGTTTTTTATTCCTGTAAGTGCCATTCATTTACGTTACCAATCTATAAATGCTGATATGGAAATGCTGTACGATGATATGGAAAAGGTAATTGTTATTAGAGATACGAAAAAAAATACAGTTTCAGAATTTGGATTAGATGAGATAAAACATATTTTTCATACTATGACTCCTGCTTTTTCAGAAAAACGTATGCTTTGGTTTCCTTGGGATAGTTACAATTATTCTGATATCTTTTTGAAAGACGGGAGAAAGTATAGAATTACAAGTTTGATGGTATACAGATTGGAGTTACCAGTTGGAGATAAGTATGAAGTTTTTACATCTTTTTATCCCTATCCCAATAGTTAAGGAAATAGGTAGGTAATGTATCAAAGGAGTTGGTAGCTTATAAAATTGCACTTAAAATATTGATTATCAAAATTGATATTTTAATTTAGAAAGCGGGGTGGGATAGGTTATGACCGGTAATGTATCAAAGGAGTTGGTAGCTTATACAAATGGACTTAAAGCATTGATTATCAAAAATAATATTTTATTTTAGAAAGCGGGGTGGGATAGGTTATGACCTGTCCCGTTCTGTTTTAAGGGCAAAAGACCGCCTCTAATGCAGTTACCGGGGAGCAAGTGTATCAATGGAGTTGGTGGGTAAATACAGATCAGGTACTTATATTGTTTTTATTAGAAGTTCTTAAGCATTGACCCTTTAGCTTACAGCGGCGGCCGGAAGGTGTTCAGTCCTTATGCGACTATGGGCAACAGCCCGGGGATGATGATAGACCCCAACGGGGAGCTGACAAAAGATGCGCAGCCGGTCCAGGATAACGGCATGGACTACGCCGGATTGGACGCTATCGCGGTAAGAGCGTTTATGGATGGCGTGATGAGCGGCTTATACAATATTAATTTTATGTTCGGTTCCAACACGATGGTGATGGCGAGCGGGGGCGGCAGTGCAGGTGTTCACAATGTGGGTCAGGTCTGGTTGCCTAAGTATAGCGATAATATGAGTTTGTGTAATATCTACAGAGCGGCGATAAGCGATATCGCTAGTATGGAAAATACTATTGGTATAAAAAGCTATGTTATTGCTCCTGATAACTCTATATATGTAACGTATTATTATGTGACAGCATCGTCCCGCCCTTCGGAAGATGGAGAAGATGGAGGTACTCATAATGTAATAGATCAATATAGCTTAGGTTTAAGGACAGCAAAGTTAAGCTTACCTACAAGAGGAAATTTACAAAATCAGCAGTCAGGAGGGGGGACGGATTTTTGGACGATTTTAAGTTATGCTGGGATTGTAATAGATGCTTCTGCTGGTGCATCTGAAGCTTATGGCTTAAGCAAACAATCATTGCGGCAATCCCAGTATGGATGGAGACCGGGTTATACAGCTCCAGTAAGCAGATGGACTACCTTTGGTAAGGCGGCAGGTAATGCAAGTACTTTCTTAGGAGGAGTTTCATTAGCTAAAGATGGTGTTGATGTTTATCAAGGAAAAATGAGCGGATGGAGATTTGGTTATCATCTTGCAGGGTTTGGGACGTCACTTTATACGGGATGGGCTCTAGGAGGCCCTTATGGAGCGGCTGCAGGCGTTGGTTTTGGGGTTGCAGAATTAGGATATGACAAAGTAGTAGAACCTTATGTAGTGGAACCCGCAAGACAGGAATTTAATAACGGATTTAATTCGTGGCTACATGGAGTATATAGAGGAATGGGTATATATGGTTATTAAAATTTTATTATATGAAATATACTTATAAAATTACAAAAGCAAATGAATGGAAGAATTTTAAATCGGTATTGATTACTCTATTTACTGCAATATTTCTTGCTCCTATTCTTTTGTATTTTAGGACTGCACCAGAAGATAATTTAGCAGATTATTGGGTTATAATACCAATAATATTCTTATTATTTTTCATACCATTAGGTTTGATCCATTTACGCTATTATTCCATCAATAAGGGGATGGAAATGATATATGATGATATAGAAAAGAATGTTGTCATTAAAGATACAAAAAAGAATATGGCATCAGAGTTTCATTTGGACGATATAAAGCATATCTTTCATACAATGAGCGCTCCTATGTCAGAAAAACGTATGCATTGGTTTCCTTGGGATAGTTATAACTATTCGGATATATTTTTGAAAGATGGAAGAAAGTTTAGAATCACAAGTTTAATGGTATATAGGCTGGAATTGCCTGTTGGAAATAGATATGAAGTGATTACAAGTCTTTATCCTTATCCGAGTAGTTAAATGCTGCTGCTAAATAACTGGAATAACAGGGGCAGTGTATCAAAGGAGTTGGTATCTTATAAAAACGGATTTAAACTATTGATTATCAAAATTGATCTTTTATTTTAGAAAGCGGATTGGGATAGGTTATGACCTGTCCCGTTCTGTTTTAAGGGCAGAAAACTGCTCCTGGTGCAGTTACCGGGGAGCAAGTGTATCAAAGGAGTTGGTGGATTAATATGAACAGGTATTATATTTGTGGCTATAGAAGTTCTTAAGCATTGATCCATTGGCATACATCTGCAGCCGGCAGTGGGAGTGTAAGTTATCAGCCGGCAAGGACAATATATTTCAATGTATTGGCATTTTTTGAAGAGGCATTGAACAGGAAAGTTATCAGTAGCTACCAGCTGGATTTCGGAGGTGATGATACCTATATGTATGTGGAGTATTATGAGTCAAGAACGGAAACAGCTATTTCGGATGAGGATGGTGATGTTTTAGAAGGCGTGACTTTAGTAGATAAGAAAAAAAACTACATAGTTCCTATTTCCTCTCATCTTAGTGATTTACATTTTGAGCATTCTAGTGGATACCCTAAGCGTATTGAACCCTATAGTATATTTAATATATTGGTAACTCAGAATATAGGTCCGGCATATTATGATGAAAATGGTGAGTTTGAAAGATTTCAATATGGTGGAGCAGGAGGATTAGAATATTTGGGAGGAGTAAAGGGACTGAAAGCAATAAGAGCGGCAGCTCAAGTTGCTAGGGAAGGAATGAAAATATTCGGAAAAGAAGTGGTAACGACTACGACCCGTATGGGAAGAAATGGTAAAGCAGTTGAAATAATATTTAAGGATGGAAGTAAAATTGATATTAATGCAGCGCGTGTAAAGGAATGGATACCTAATCCCCATCCCAGTGCGCCAGCAGGAGCTTTACAGAAAGTTAAATTTGATAAGTTCTTACCGGGTTCGAAAGGTTATAAAAGAACTCCAACAGAAAGTGAAATTAATTTCTTAAATCTTTTCAAATAATTCATTATGGAAATAGATAAAGCAATTAGAATATTTGTTGATTTTTTAAATAGTAGTTGGTCAATAGTATCTCCGTTGCTAATTAACAGAGATTATACAACGAACGAAGATTCAATTAATGATTGGTTACAAGCTAATTGGGAATTGCTTGTTGAAAGAAAAGTACTTGATGTAAATAATTATTTGGAAGTGTATGGTGAAGGTGCAGATTATAATGGGGAAAGTAGTAGAATTACTGCCCCCGAAGTATTACCAAACTTTAAAGTAAATATCAAGTCAATAAACGGAAATGAAATTCTTGATGTATTAAATAATCGACTAGTGGAAATTAGTAATATGACTTTTGAAAAAATTACAGGATTTAAAAATGGATTTTATATATTAGAACCAGAATTTAAATATGTTCTAGTCACAGATGATAATTTAGGAATAGAAAGAGTTTTTGAAATGGATCAGATCAGTTTTGAATTGGAAAGATATTGATTTGAAATTAGGTAATGTATCGGTAATGTATCAAAGGAGTTGGTATCTTATAAAAACGGATTTAAACTATTGATTATCAAAAGAGATATTTTATTTTAGAGAGCGGGTTGGGATAGGTTATGACCTGTCCCATTCTGTTTTAAGAGTAAAAAAAACTCCCTGTTGCAGTTACGGGGGATCAAGTGTATCAAAGGAGTTGGTGGGTAAATTCAGATTCGTAATTACATTTGTAGTTATAGAAGTTCTTAAGCATTGACCCGCTGGCCTACAGCGGTGGTCAGCAAGTGTTCAGTCCTTATGCAGCTATGGGCAATAACCCGGGGATGATGATAGACCCCAACGGGGAGAAAACCAAATATGCGGATCCTGTACAGGATGGAGACTATGCTGTTCACGGGGGAATGGATGCGATAGGTGCAAGGAATCTGGGCGAACTTACCCGCAATGGGTCGTTCAATATCAACCCCCTGTTCGGGATGAATGTTAACAATACGCTGATGGCTGCCGGCGGTGGCGGTAACGCTATTGCAGCAATGGGCAAAGGTATTATCAAACTATGGAATAAACTGGGAAGGCTTTTTGACAGGGCAGATTATGACGGTCAGGATCAGGCGAAAGGAATAGACTACCATTATAATGGTGTGAAACTTTCCAAAGGCGGTAGAAACGGGCTGAGCCACAACAGGATCGTAAGGATAGATAAGAAAGGCAGGATGGTACAGGGCGATGATGCCACTTTGGATATTGGTAATGCAAGACTACAGTTGACCACGAAGGAAGATGGACAAATTGTAGGTTTCAAAAATAACCCGGAGATGGCCAGAGGAGTATTCATCTTTGTAAGCAAATCTTCCAATGAATGGAGCTATGTAGAGTATAAGCTAAAAAGTGGTGCTGTCCACAGCAGGATCGCTACATCATATCTGCATAATCAAGAAAAACATAACGCCAGCATTGCAAATTTTTACGAATTAGATAAATTTCCTTCCGAATTGGTCTATTGGTTGAGCATCCATACGCATCCGTATCATTTAGAGGCACAACCAAGTGATGATGATTGGGGCGCATGGAATGAACACTTAAATCAATATAAAGACGCTAAAAATGATGTGATGCGTCCCGGAGATTCCTATAAGTTTTATCAATTTATAAACCAGCATGCAAAATGAGAATAATTAACCTGTTTATTATCGTGGCATTTTTGTTCTTGTGCTTGTCTGAGGTACAAGCCCAGAAGCGAGAAACAAAATATAGTATTGGTATTGACACCATGTACCTGCAGCAGTGCCATATTAAAGACAGCCTGTTGAGTAGTGTAATAGATTCCGCGATAGCCATGTTCCGCCTGGATATTATAGAAGGGTATGATATGCCTTATGCCTATCGTATTAAGTCTGAAAAACATGGTCCCAATACTTATATTAAGGTGTTTGCAAATAGTGAGTTTACAATAGTGTATAATGAGGAAGAGCGGGAAATGATCTATGATGGCCCGTTTCTGATGCACAAAGGTCGTCAGATATTAGTAGATACAAGCGATAAGGCTATATTGGATTATATCCGGTTGGATAAATCGCAAGGGGCATTTTACAGATATTTTTTGTATAAGGGAGATATTTCACAGGCTTTTTATTACAGGAAGCGTGGTGTTAAACAATCAGTATCATTTTATATAGATGAAAAGAACAGATGCTTTTATCTGTCAAAGTATGATTTGCTTAACCTGGGAACATTTCGCTAAATAGGTAAGGTAATGTATCAAAGGAGTTGGTAGCTTATAAAATTGCGCTTAAAACATTGATTATCAAAATTGATATTTTAATTTAGAAAGTGGGGTGGGATAGGTTATGACCTGTCCTGTTCTGTTTTAAGGGTAAAAATAGCCTCTTGTGCAGTTACCGGGGAGTTAGTGTATTAAAGGAGTTGGTGGATACATATAGATGTGGTAATTATATTTGTGGCTATAGAGGTTCCTGAGCATTGATCCATTGGCATACAGTGGTGGCCAGCAGGTGTTCAGTCCTTATGCAGCTATGGGTAACAGCCCCGGTATGATGATAGACCCCAATGGGGAGATGACAAAAGATGCGCAGCCGGTTCAGGATAACGGCACGGACTATGCTGGATTGGATGCAATGGCAGTGCGTGCATTTATGGATGGTGTGATGAGCGGCTTATATAATATCGGCTTTATGTTCGGTTCCAACACGATGGTGATGGCAAGTGGCGGCGGTAGTGGCGGTATTCAGAGTGGAGGAGGACAGGTATGGCTGCCTAAGTACACTGATAATATGAATATATGTAATGTCTTCAGAGCGGCTTTAAAGTATTGATTATCAAAATTGATATTTTAATTTAGAAAGCGGGTTGGGATAGGTTGTTACCTGTCCCGTTCTGTTTTAAGGGCAGAAAACTGCTCCTGGTGCAGTTACCGGGGAGCAAGTATATCAAAGGAGTTGGTAGATAAATATAGGTGAGCTTACAATTGTGGCTATAGAAGTTCTTAAATATCGAACCCTTGGCCTACAGTGGTGGTCAGCAGGTGTTCAGTCCTTATGCTGCTATGGGTAATAGTCCCGGGATGATGATAGACCCCAGCGGGGAGATGTTCAATCCTTTTGTAGAGAATACTATTATGGAGCAGCAGTCCGAGATGGACCAATCCATCAGGAATGAAAAAGGATCGCGTAAGACGTTCTTTGGACTCAATGCTTTAAATACTTTAATGTCTGCCGGTGGTGGTGGCGGCAATATGATGGGAACGGTGCATAGTGGCGCTAATGCAGTTCTTGCTTTAGGTAAGAGTATGATGAAAGTGTTTAATGGGTTACGCTCGTTATTTGACCGTTCGGAGAGTCAGAGCAGCAATAGCTATGCTCAGAATTCTATTGATCCGATTGGAACGGTTTTGAAAGGCTCAGGTGGTGAAGATGGATATAAAAAGCGCTTTTGGCATTATTCAACTGATTATACCAGGGATGGTTTGATCACAGAACAAACTAATGCTCGGTTTGAATCAGGAGAATGGAAAGAAGATAAAGTGGGCACTGCATTAGCTAGTGCAGCTGGAGGTGTGTTATCGTGGTGGGTCGCAGGAGGATGGGGATTATCACAAGGAGCCGAAGCTATTATTGCGGCGGCTTCTGCAGGAGTTGGTCTTACCAATATTGTTTATGAAACTCGGGAAATATTATATGTTGTAGATCAAACGACTTGGTTTGGTTCTTTTGAACACAATATTTTTACAGGAGAAATAGTTAACGTTAATACTAAGAAAGTTGAGAAGAGAGCTACTTCTTTGTCAGAATATAAAATTTTAGAAGAAAGAATAATATTCCAACCTACGGGTGAAGTTATTGGAACTAGGAGAAATTACATCTATGAATCATCGAAGCATGAACATATCAAAAACTCGACTCCTAAAAAGGGATTGAAAATTTATTAAAAAATATAAAATTATATTTAATGCATGTGTAAGTACCCCATAATTCAGACAGCTATTACTTGAGCCTTTTTCTTTTGACCAGCCAATATTTTGTACTCAACAGGAGTAAGATTACCGAGTGATTCATGCGGCCTCTTG
>MKSF01000039.1 GCA_001897155.1 Bacteroidetes bacterium 47-18
TATTTTTTAGCAAATGATTTGTTGTAATGTTCCTGCAACAGTTTTTCAACGTCTGACAATTTGTAGTAAATTTTATTGCCGACCTGTGAGAATGAAATACGCCCCTCGTCCCGCCACGTTTGGGCTGTACGTTTGGAAATTTTCATCAGTTGTAAAAACTCCTGATTGTCTAAAAAGGTGTCCTTTTTGGGTTCGTTCTTTGCATTAAGACGTGTTGCGATTTCGTCCAATCTTGCTACCAATTCTGTGTATTGGTCTTTGCTTAAAATTACTGCTTCCATTTTATTGAAATTTTATGTTTATGGAAGCAAAGGACAGCAATGTAAAAAAGTCATTATGTCCGTACTTGGTCTTTCGGGACAAAGTTTATTTACAGCATTTTGTCAATGTCTATTCTTTTGTGAGGTTTGGGGCGTTTATCGGACTTGGACGGTGTAAGCATTGTTTTTACGGTTTCGGGACTTAATTCCCTGCCGTCCTTATCTGTGAATGAATTTACAATTACTGCAACGAAATCATTTATGTTACCGTCTATGATTGGTTTTCCGTTTGTAAATAATTCTCTGTGCAATTGGTAAAATATATCCACTAATTGATTGATGTTACAGTTTATTTTGAGCTTATTGAATGGCATTCCGTTTTTATTCTTGTTCATTTGCTCAATTGAAAATTCATTTGTTAGACGGTTTAAATGCTGTATCTGGTCTATTTCTTTTTGACATTGGTTTGAGTAATCGGGTAGCTTTGGATTTATAAAGTCAATGCTTGCCTGTTCGTAATCAAATTTCTCTTTGGTAAGGAACATAATTTTTTGAGTGTAGTCCTGTAATTCGTCCACTCTGTTTTTGGTTTCTTTGAATGAAAAATACCTTTTCTCACATTCAGCATTGACGTACTGCATCGGAAGGTTTGCAACCGTATGTTTATATCCTGAAAACTCAATCTCTTTTCGCTTGCTTTCTATAATGGTATAGCATTTCATCATTCTGCCTCGATTGGTAGTAGATGCAAATAATTCTTCATTCTCCGAAATCAGTTTTTCCAGTTTGTTGAGCCACTTAATCTGGTCGGAGATAAGATTACAGTGATGACTGAAAAAGTCAGGTAGCAAAGCGTACGGAAGATTTAGAATTTTATTAATGAGCACTTTGCAATATGAAGCATTTTTGCCTATTTCCTCTTCAGTAATGTCAAATAAAGGATTTTCCATTTCCTCTTTGGCAATAGATGTGGTTTCAGGGAAACAAACGCTATCTGTAATTTTACTGATGTATGGCATAGGCTAAGCTGTAATGTTGCTATTTGAAACAAATTGCTTGTATCTCTTTCATCTTTATTTTTTCGTTTAATCTGTCAGTGTTTAATCTGATGTTTTCCATAATGCCCTGCAAAACCAACCATTATTTTGAACGCCATCAGTACAATTAATGTGTTTAGCGGTATCGGTAATTCGGAATAAAAATTCAGAAGCAATACAACAATAGCAAAAAGGAATACACTTATCTGTAATTGAAAAACGGTGTTTCTGAAAGCAACTGCAATACTTGCTCCTGCCATTGCAACACCCATTACTATAGCTACAGGCAGGTAAAACTCATTGTAAATAATTGCCAAAGCCATAGTTTGCAGGGCGTGAAACCAAATAAAAAGATGTGGCGACAAACCAGCTTCTTTATAATAATGAATGGTACTTTTTGTAAAATTACTTACCACACCGCCACCAATATCGACAGACAAAACCGCTATGACAATTATCTCCCATAACTCAAGTTCTTTTATGTTCAACATATTGAAAAGCATCACTGTGATTGCTAAGAGATACGTTAATATCAAATCACTTTTATAGGCTTGCTGTCCGTGAAGTTTCCAAAGCGATTTCGGGATGCTGACCATTTTATCTTCTGTACGCATTGCTTTTATGTTTAATTTTTGAAAGAATATTGTTCAACGACCTCCTGTCACATCAATAAATATCCCTGTGGAATAAGATGATTGTTCGGAAGCCAACCATAATACAGCTTCTGCCACTTCGCTTGCTAATCCGCCTCTTTTCAACGGTATTGTTTCCTTTATCCGCTCAATCCTGTTGGGTTCGCCACCATCTGCGTGTATGTCGGTATGAATAAATGCAGGACGAACTGCGTTTACACGAATGCCGTCATCAGCTAATTCTTTTGCCAATCCGATGGTCAGCGTATCAACAGCCCCTTTTGATGCAGCATAATCAATATACTCAAACGGTGCTCCGGTTCTCGAAGCGATGGAAGAAACATTGACAATTGTTCCTCCGTTTCCTCCGTATTTAGGCGACATTCTTTTGATTGCTTCTCTACAACATAGAAACGCACTGAATGTATTGGCTTCAAATATCCGTTGCAATCTTTGTAGGGTCAGATTTTCTAATCGGGATTGTTGTTCTAATATCCCGGCATTATTAATTAATGATGTGAGGTTGCCTAACTTGGCATCAACTTCTCCAAATAAGCGAACTATCTCTTCTTCTTTGGAAACATCTGCCTGAAATGTTTTAGCCAAACCTCCTTTTTGTTTGATGATTTCTACTACTTTTTCTGCATCTTCTCGGCTTTTGTTATAATTGACTGCCACTGCAAATCCTCTTTCAGCAGCCAGCAAAGCGGTAGCCGCTCCAATGCCACGGCTTGCTCCTGTGATTAATATTGTTTTCATATTGTATTTTCTTTTTTAATTTCTGCAACTCTCCACATTACACCTGATGGGTCTTTAAATACAAAATCACGCACACCCCATTCTTTCATAGTAATTTCCTCTAAGTAAACCGGGAATGAATATTTCGATATTGTAGCTTTTAAGATTTTATACAGGTCCTCGCAACGATTTACAGTAAGATGCAAAACCATATTATTGGCAAAGTCTTCAACAAAATAGTTCTGCAATAAGAAACCACAAGTTCCTGTTTGTAAATGTGCAAGATTACCGTCAGACCATTCAAGCTGAAAGCCTATATCCTGATAAAACTTTTTAGACAGTTCAAAGTCAAGTGCCGGGACAAAAGGTTTTAATGAAACAGGCCCTATATTTAGTTTGTCATTCGTCATAACTATAACATTTAAGATTTTTGACTTACCAATTTTATATGTGCAAAATGATGGTTGCAATGCCAGGCATACATTCCGACAGCTTCGTCTAAAGTAAATTCCGTTCCGTGTTCGGGATGGGTATATTTCCTTTTCAGCATTTCATCATCCATATTTTTCAGAAGAATATACCATCTGTAATGCAAGCCTTCCAATACAGACAAAGAAGATTGTATGGGTAAAAATTTACTGTCGCTGAGTTCTGCCCATAGGGCTTCGTTATAAGGTTTGATAATAGGATTATCCTCTGTTAAAGCAAGTTTGAAACGAATGAACGCATTGATATGACTATCTGCACAGTGATGAACCACCTGTCTTGCCGTCCAGCCACCTTCTCTGTATGGCGTATCAAGAAGGTTATCGGGCATTGGTTCTGTTTCATTTTTTAATGCTTTCGGAAATGCTCCGATAATTTCTATCCAGTTGTGTAATTCCACTTTGGAAATAACCGACGGCTTTACAAATCGCCCGATTGGATATTTTAAGTTTTGGTCTTTCATTTTATCGTCATTTTGATTATAAATCATCTGTAAAATGTCTTCTGTCTTTCTCCTGCGAAAACTTACGGTTGTTGTAATCTGCTGATTTGTTTCGGGCAATGGACAAGGTTTGCCAATCTTCATTTTTCAGCATTTTGGCGATGAAAACCATTTGTCCGATATGGTAAGGATAATGTGCTAATTGCCGGTTGATAGCTTCGACCACCGTGTGACCGTCATTACGGATATATACAACACGCTCTAAATCCGCATCAGTAAGATGCTCCAACGTTTTTAAAAGACACGCCCAACCTTTATTCCATCGGTTCATTAATTCTTCTTTGTTATTGAATGGATTTGTAAATTCCGCATCCCTGTTTCGCCAAGGTTTTTCTCCGTCTGCGGTCAGAAATTCGGTAAACCTTGACAGCATATTTCCTGTAATGTGATTGACAAGAATAGCTATGCTGTTGCTTTCTTCGTTATACTGCCAGAATAATTGGTCTTCCTGTAATTGCTCCATTGCCTTTTCTCCAAGCATTTTGTAGTATTTGAATTGTTTTACTACGCTGTTTAAATAACTTTCCATATTGATTGATTTTAAATGTTATTACTACTTCTTTTTATAACGTCCTCTGAACTCAGTCCGAACATTGGCGGGGTCTCCACACCAAGCATATTCAGATAAATGTACAATTGTGCCCGGTGGTGTATTTCGTGTTCCGTCAACGTTCTAAGCCATTTCCATATTGAAATTGAAGCATTACCGGGAGTCAGGCATTTTCGCTGTAAATCATCATCTGTCAAACGGCTGAATATTTCCATACTTTCCTGATGCTTTTCATTGAAAAATTTCAAAACATTATCATAGCCGTCTGCCAGCTCTTTTCCGCACCCGAAATATTTACACGGATTTCCCTGTACTGTTTCGGCATACATAAATCGCTCTATGGCTGCAATATGGCGTATCTGGTCGGCAATAGTAAACTTACCGGGCTTGTATGCCCAATTCATAGATTCTTCAGGGATTACCGTAATCAATCTATTGGTACGTTCTCTAAGTTTTTCGTAATAATTCAAAAAGGAATTAATGCTGCTGTTTTCCATTGGGTTGCGTTTTTGGAGTTAATCAATTTGTGTTTCGCTATTCTTGTTTTGAAGTTGCATTAATGTAACCAAGGACGTAGCTACTAATGCTTCTTCATTGTCCTGAACAGCAAAAACATCTGACCTCACTACTGAAAGTCTTTTGCCATTCTTTATCACTTGTGCTTTGGCTATAAGTCTTTCGCCCATTGCAGGGTTCAGGTAATTTATTTTCAATTCTACTGTTGTAAAATAGCTGTCTGAAAGTGTGGTGGAAGCTGCCGCATAACCTGAAGAAACATCTACCAATGCTGCTATGGTACTTCCGTTGAACATTCCTGCCGGACGCATCATAAAAGGTTGCTTTGATACCGTAATCTCAAAATGTCCTTCTGAAATTATATTGGCTTCGGCACGAAATAATTTCATTATTTCTGAACGTTCAAAACTTTGCTGCAACTGTTTTTTTCTATTTGTATCCATCAATTTTTATTTTACATTTTTTCAGTGTTTATTTTTTGTAACTGTGTAAACCGGGTTCAACTTCTTTGGCTTTATATCCTAAGTTGATAAAATAAATAGCACTTAATACACACCCGAGAGCCAGAACAGTTACCTCTGTAATTGTTTCATTTAAGAGAACGTAACCCAATATCAATGCTATGAAGGGATTGATATAAGCATATAATGAAACGATGCCTATCGGAAGTTTTTCTAAGGCATATACGTAGCAGGGATAAGCTAATACAGAACCGATAATAACAAGATACCCGAGAGCCCAAATGGTTTCTGTATTTATAGTTTTCAACTCTGAATAATCATCCATTAATAAACTCATCACAAAGAGGAAAATTCCTCCGAAAAGCATTTGTAATGCAGCATTTGTCATAACATTTCCTTTCGGAACTTTATGTTTGGTATAAACACTTCCGGTTGCCCAGGATAAGCAAGCTCCGAATGCGACCAACATCCCGATAAGGTAATTGGGGTTTGCAAAATCTTTCAGGTTATCTTTAAAAATCAGGACTATACCGGCACTTCCTAATATAAGACCGGAAACAATGTATTTATTGGGTTTTCGTTTATCAATTCCGGAGAAATAGTTGATAGCAACAATATAAACAGGCAATATGGAAACGATTAACGCTGCCAATCCACTTGGTATATACCTTTCGCTCCAACCTACTGTACCATTCCCGAGAGCAATCAACAATATGCCTAAAATAAATTGCTTGAAAAGCAGGCTTCTGTCAATTTTTAATTTCCCGGAAAATTGTAATACTATCAACAAAATACCGCCTGCAAGAACTTGTCTAATGGCAGAAAAAAGAAATGGCGGAAAAGTTTCAACCCCAACTCTAAGAGCGAAATAGGTTGTACCCCATACGACACAAACCACGACAAGGGCTAAATAGGCAAGAATATTTTTTTCAGTTTGCATATAGGACTGATGATGGTTAAAAGTGAGCTTGATTGTTCCGAATTTTCAACAAGGTATTTAAGTGATGTTCATCGTGTTCGGCAACGAAATACATCAGGTCGATAATCCGCATTGGTTGATTTAATCTTGGATGATACACGCTATTAGATAAATCTTTCTTATTGAAGCTTTCTAAAAGCCTGATGGTATGTTTTCTTTCCTGCTGAAAATCGTTCGCTATTTTTTCAATGTTGTATTGGTTAAATGATGCATTATCTGTTGCTGAGTTATTCAAATCGGCAGGTGACATCTCGACTTTATTTTCCTTAATTTCCAGAAACCTTTTTTGCCACAACGGTTCTAAAATCCATAAATGCCCTGTGTGTTCTTTAATTGACCACTTTCCGGTTGGTTTCAAATTCAAATCCTGCTCAGGTATTCCATTTGTAATTTCAAGAATTTGGGCGGCAGTTTTTTCCAGACGTTTTAATAAATCCGGGAACTGTTCTATCCCAAAATTGAAATCGAATTGCCTGTCGAACCACTTAATAACAGGTTGCGGTTTTAATAACAATTCCATCTTGGTATCGGCTCTGCTATATTTCTGTCCATTCAATAGCACATCTTTGAAACCAAATTTGTGATAAATCTCGATGGCTGTTTTCAATCTTGAGTTGGTAAACAATATCAACTTATCAGCATTTATTTGTTTAGCTTTTTCAATAGCGGCTTTGCAAAGAAACTTTCCTGCACCTATGCCTTGAAACGCTTCATCAACTGCCATTTTAGCCATTTCATAAACGCCATTACTGACGAACAGTAAAGCAACTGTTCCGATGATTTGATTTTGATGCTCGACAAAATATATTTGACCTCCGTTTTTTATAATATTGTCTTCGGGATTTGAAAGTAAAGCCTCATCCATTGGCTCCATTTCAAAATATTTTTCTACCCAAGCTCTGTTTAATTGCTCAAAATGCCGTTGATATTCGGGTGTATATTTTACTATTCTCATTTTTCAAAATTTATAAATGACCGTAAAAATCTCTGTCATAAGCTTTGTTTATAATTGCTTCTACTTTTTTCAAAATTCGTTTTAGAACCGATTTAATTTTATTCACAACCATATTATCAAAATAGACCAATCGGTCTTTTTATGGGTAAAAAAATTATGCTTTTAATGCTGTAATCATTTTTTCCAAAAACTCCATTGCTATTTTCAGCTCTTTTGTTCTGTTTGTAACCTTTGCCTGCATAAATGCTCCTTCAATCATTGAAATCATTACTACCGCAACTTCCGTTGGGTCAGTATCATCCTTAATTTCTTTTCTTGTAATACCCCGCTTAATTTGGTTTTCTATAGATGTTTTCCAGAAATCAAGTGCTTTTTCTGCCCGTTCTCGCAACTTCGGATGGGTGTCATCTGCCTCTGTTGATGTATTTAAGATGGGGCAACCTGCCAGTAAATAAGGATACCTGAAATAATTCTTGTAAGTATTCGGATAGACCAATAATCTTTCAATGGAATTATCGGTTGCCAATATCCGTACTTTCATATGCTCGTTTACTTTGTTGTGGTTGTAGTCGAAAGCAGCCAAAGCAACTTCATCTTTATTCTCAAAGTTGCCATATATACAACCTTTTGAAAGACCTGTCGCACTCATAATATCATTCATTGAAGTACCGGCATATCCTTTTGTATTGAATACAGGTGCGGTTTTTTCAACAATAAACTGTTTTGTATTTTCTGATTTTGACATTTTCATAAAAGCATATTGATGCAATACAATGCAAAGATAAATAAAAAATAAACCAATCGGTCTTTTTTAACGCAAAAAAATTAATTGATATATTGTTCTACTGCTTTATCCAATTCTTCACTGATTACTTTGGCGTAAATCTGCGTAATACCGATGTCTGAATGGTCTAACAGCTTTGAAACATATTCTATACGCATACCATTGTTTAACGCATTGGTAGCAAATGTATGACGGCTTAAATGAAAAGAAAGCGTAAACGGCAATTCCATATCCTTACCCAACCTACGCAATTTCTGACCGCATAGAATATTTTTGGCATTGATGATATGTGCCTGGTACTCGGTATCTGTATCAAACCTTTCTACATCTTCCAATATCGGAAAAACAAAATCACTCGGTTGAGATATGGCTGTTTTGTATTGGTTCAGAAGGTCTATTGCAATCTGACCGATTTTAAAATTGTGGGTTCTACCTGTTTTGCGAATGGTCTTGGTAATGCGTTGTTCTTTCTCATTATAGTCTTTCCATTTCAGACTAACGACATCACTAAACCTCAAACCACCTGCATACACCGAAAAAATGAACATATCCCGAAATACTTCATCTTTACCTGTGTATTCAATTTTTAAAGTGCGTAGTTTTTCTATCTGTTCTTTCTTTAGGAAAAGGCGTTTGCTCTCGGATTTTTTTACCCTCACTTTTGAGAACGGATAAATGTTTTCTTCTATTACATCTTCCCTTTGTGCATCCCGAAACATTACGGATAAAATCAATAATGAATAGTGTATGGTGGTTGCTCCGTTCTTCAGTGTATTAGTCATATAATTGATATAGTCTTTCAGCATCGTTACGGTTATATCATCAAAATATACATCCCTGTGTCCGATAAATTTTTCAAACTTAGCAACGTACTGTTTGTAGTTTTTGTAAGTGGCAACCGATACCGTTCCCTTGATACGCTCGCAACGGTTGTAAGCATATTCAAAAAAGTTTGCCATATCCTTACCTTTTATGGCTTCTTTGAGTTTTCGGGCTGATACGGACTTGCGTTTGCGTTCGTGGTCTGCAATAGTTCCCTCTGCATCAGCAATTTTTTGAGCAAGAAAGGCGTTCATTCTCGCACTATTGGCGTGGTTCTTCTTTATCTTCTGCTTATCATCGTCCCATTCGTTGCGTTTCAGCTTTACGCCTGTGGCTACAAATTTGGCTTTCCTATCCTTTATAACCCTTATGTACAAAGGGCTATGACCTGTTTTGTCTTCTTGGTTTGTCCGCAGAACTAATTTTATTGAAGCCATAAAAAAAAGTATTATATTTGTTGTACTAAAAGAAACAATCGAGTGCAAACCAATGAAACCCTTTATAAATCAATGCTTTCAAAACGATGCAACCTGATACAAAGATACAACATTTGATACAACAAAACTAACTTTTCATTGCTTTATCCTGCATTATTTTGTTCTTGCTTATTTTATAACATATTGATAATTATGTTTTTGAGTGAAAAAGACGACATACGATTTAATACTTTTAATAACAAGGTATTGCCAAAAGCGGGGCTGAACAGCTTCGATTGGACATTCGTGCAAGGTTCAACATTCGTTCTTCGATTGAACTTTTGTGCTAAAAATCCGCCACTACGCCAAGCCCCGAACCGTTAATGTAAGTTCTCCTTTCCTTTCAGCATCCTTTCATAGAGTGCAATCTTCTCTTCGTACAACTTTTTCAATTCTTCAATCGGATTGATATTGAAAGTGGGCTGATATAATTTAAATGTTAAAAACCGGGGGCGGTCCGCCTCCGGTTTTTAGCATTTAATAATGACCATACAGCATAGTGTTGTTATTTATTTCGCATAGCAGCTTTTGTACTGTCAGACCATTCTTGCTGCTCTCCAAGAGAGCGTATCTCATAATTTGTTTTCAGGGAATCATAAGGAAGGTCCTGCCCTCTTAAGAAACCATAGTGTGCCTTTATCCAGTTTCTTTTTAGCGGGATTATTTCATTGTAGCTGCTATTTGCCCCCTTGTCTGCCGAGGGCTGGAAGGCATACAGCATATCTTTCCTGCTTACCAGGTAACCCGTTTGCGCTATCGCTGCCTGGCTGACAGTATTGTACCTGTCATATAGTACGATCGTATCATGGCTTATTTTATACCGGCCGGTTTCAGATACCTGGTTGTCGCAACCTCCCCATACATATGTGAGATCTTTTCGTAAATAAAGCATGACCAGGGGCGTAGCCGTCATCCGTCCGTGAAAATGAATTTCCAGCTTCACCCTGTCTATTACATTAGGAATATAGGTAGTGTACACGCCTTCCGGGTGAGCGGCCTTATCTTTCTCACCATAGCAGGAAAATACGGGCAATATGCCTAATAATACTATCAATTTATGATTCATATGGCGCTTTGACGGACTAAATGCCTATGTGATTTCTGATAAAAGCAACATCTTTCCCTACCCGCCCGCCCCCGGTTGGGATCATTCGAGCTTCCGCATCCCCGGCAGTAATTCTTATTCCCCATCATCCTATATAAGGGTCAGCAGGCACAATAGTACCAGATATTAAAGCTACGTCTCCATGGTCTGTAATAGTGGCGGCCTTAGCGCAGCTCCATAGTGTGGCTGATATAAGGTTAATAAATAAAATATTTTCAAATATAACAATTTATTAAAACAAAGTCATAATGTAAATACCTATTCTTTTTTAAAGCAAACAGCGAGTTTTTAGCCGTAATCTTCAAGTGGCTGGAGTGCTTGTAGGATTGATTGTAAAAACTTATAAGCGTTTAAGGTTTCGTATATTTGTGAGGTGTGTGCAATACGATCGTAACACTCAACCAAAAAATTATGAGAAAATTTTTATCCTTTATAGCAGCCATTTTCCTGCCGGCTCTCCTTAGTAGTTGTTCTAACGCACAGCATACATCCAATAATATTTACAGTAAAAACAGGGAATGGACTTTCAATGCAAAATTCATAGATAATGAAGGAGCATTAACAGATTTCTGCTTGATTAAAATGAAAGTATCTAAACCGCATTTTATATCATTCATAGCTAATCAAACACCTATCATTTATACTTATGAAATTAACTCTAAGAAATACGAAGAAAAAACAGGTGTTGAGGAAGATGAAAGCGGGGTGTTTATTCATCCACCAAGGCTTGGAGATTTCTCTTTTTTACAGGTTCCGCCTATGCCGGGCATCAGCTACCCCTTAAATTCCATCAGAGAAAAGGAGATAGAACTAAATACTTTAAAATCCGAATTTAAGCCTGCTTCCGGGAAAAAGATCAAACAACAATTAAAACAAAACAACGAAAAAGACACTTTAGTTTTCAAAGATCAGGACATTGAATGTGTGAAACTCACCGGACAAAATATTAATTATACAGAAGAAATCGGGACATATAAAGCCGAATATTGGTTTAGCGAGGTTTATGGCTTTATGAAGATGCGTTATTTAAAACCCGATAACTCTGTCCTGGAAATCGTTTTAATTGAAACTAATTTTTAAGATCTATCATCTCTTTTAAAGAAAATCTCACTAAAAAAAGTACTGCACATAACATCGCAACCTTATAGGTGTATCTGCTGTTATAGCAGCCAAGATTTCACGACCTCATCATCAGGGACGAAAGAGCACGGCAGGCCATCAGGAATTATATCATCAACAATCCCCAAAATTGGTATAAAGATCAATTAAATAATTCAATCACGTAGGAGACGGGCGATTACCCGTCTCCACCCAATAATCATAACAACATGCGAACCATCCTGATTATCTTCATCTCTGTGCTTTCTTTATGCCCGCATTATTCAGGAGCACAAAGCCTGACACAACAACGGGAAACAGCCCGGCAGCAAATAAAAGACAGCTCAGAGAGACGGGTCTCAACCATCATCCTGTTAAGACACGCAGAAAAAGGCGAAGACGGCACAACAGACCCGTCCTTGTCCGACAAGGGTCACCAAAGAGCAGCCCTGCTCGCCCGTTTCTTAAAAGATGTTCCTATTGATGCTTTTTATGCCACGCCTTATAAAAGAGCTATGGAAACCATTACCCCCCTTGCCAAAGCACAGGGGAAAGAAGTGCTTACCTATAACCCCGCAGACCGCAACAGCATTGCAGCCATGATCCGGGCCGGGAAAGGAAAAAGAATGGTGATAGCAGGACATTCCAATACAGTGCCGCCGCTGGTCAATGCTTTGATCGGGAAGAATGAATTTGCCAATATCGATGAGCAGGATTATGGCAAGATCTGGTTCCTGGTATTTAAAGGCGATGAGCTTATTGACTACAGCGTATTGAATTATTAATACATTCAAAATACCTATTGGCACATTTTGATTAAATTTGGTAGGTAGCTTTTTATTGTGTGAATGGTCAATCTGATAAACGAAAAAAATATTCTGGGGCTCCGGGAGCTGCCCAGGAATGCCAATATTCTTAACCTGTCAACTCTCAGGCAGTTTGAGGAATCTTTTGACTTCCGTAGCTTTTCTGTCAAGTATGTGGTGGATGGCTGTGAAAAATATACAGTAAATGATAACAGGTACAGGGTAGAAAAGGGAGAATATATAGTGGCCAATGCACAGTACGAAGGGCATGTTGAGGTTGACAGTAAGTACCCGGTTATCGGCTTGTGTATAGACATTGAGCCGGAAATCATCTCCGAAATTGCGGCGCTGCACATAAGGCCGGACACCCCCTTCCCGGATGCCGGCCTGGCCTTTTTTTTTCATACAGACAATTTTTTAGATAACAAATACAAAGACGCAGATACCCACCTGGGTAAGGTATTAAAAGAGCTGGGTGCAAAATTGTTATCTGCTGAAGACACACCCACTGTTTTATCAAAGGAATTGTTTTATACGCTTGCTGAAAATCTGGTGCAGGACCACATCAGTATATTCAGGCAGCTTAATAATGTAGATAAGGTAAAGTCCTCTACAAGAAAAGACCTTTACCGGAGAGTGCTGGCGGGAAAAGCATTTTTAGACAACCATTTTACAGAACCTATCTCTATAGGAACAGTAGCTAAAGAAGCAGCTATTTCTGAGTATTACTTTTTCCGATTGTTCAAGACAATATATCATATCACTCCCTACAATTACCTCGTCAATAAAAGAATGGAACTGGCCGTATCATTGATATGCAAACACCGGATGAGTGTTACTGATGTTGCCTTTAATTGTGGGTTCCCGGATATTCACACCTTTAGTAAGGTTTTCAAAAAGACGTATGGCTGCGCTCCGTCCCGTTTTGTACCTTAAAAATTTGCAGGATTTGACAAGCATCTATTAATGGCTTCCCTTTACTTTGATTCATAACACTAAATGATAGTCATATGAACAAGGTGCATTTACTTCTTTGTCTTTTGCTGGGAAATGTTCCGGTTTTTTCCCAGGCTGTTTTCTCTGATGCCACATCACGTTTACCACCCGGAGCAATAGGTGGCAGCACTATGGACGTAGCAGTGGCCGATTTTAACGGCGACGGCCATCCCGACATTGTACTGGCCAAAGAATGGCAGCGCAACAGGATACTCTTCAACGACGGTGCAGGCAATTTTACGGACGCGACTATCGGGAGGTTTACAGACGTGGGTCACGATAGCGAGGACATTGCTGTTGCTGACTTTGACGGTAACGGCTGGTTAGATATTGTATTTGCCAGCGAAGATGATTCCACGCACGAATTTTACCTGAATACGGGTTCCGGCAACTTTACGGATGTCAGCGCACGGCTTCCGAAGTTTGTTTCCAATGCTGTAGTTGCAACTGATATTAACGGAGATACATACATTGACCTGATATTCGGCAATAACGGGCAAAACAGGATCCTTATTAATGACGGAGCCGGGAATTTTACAGATGAGACCGCTGCAAGAATACCGTTGATAGATGACATCACGCAGGATATTTTACTGGTGGATGTAGACAATGACGGGGACTGGGACCTGGCCGTGGGGAACGAAGACGGCAACCGTTTACTGATCAATGACGGCACAGGAGTGTTTACGGATGAAACGGCCACCCGGTTAGCCACGGCTATCAATATGGAATCACGAAAAGTAAGCAAAGCCGATGTGAACGGTGACGGGTATGATGATCTGTTCTTTTCCAATATGGCATCAGTGGCAGGCAGGGATATCCAGGACCGGCTGTATCTCAATGACGGCACCGGTCATTTTACCGATGTTACTGCTACCCGGCTTCCGCGTGACGGCAAACATACATTTGATGCGGTCTTTACCGATCTTAACGGAGATGGTAAGCCTGATCTGATAGCAGGCTTTTTTATGAATGAAATGCCTGCGGTCTTACTGAATGACGGTACAGGAACTTTTACCGACCACACGAACGATTACCTGCCCGCTGAAGCAGCAGGAAACAATATCGCTGTTTATGTAGCTGACTTTAATAATGACGGCAGGGATGATATTTATATGGGCAGATTCCAGCAGGGCGATAGAATATTCTTTGCCGGTATGCCTGTGAATATCCGGCAAATTGAGCCAAACAATGCTTTTTCCATATATCCCAATCCTGCCAAAAATGTACTGCATATCAGTTTAGACGATGATTGCCTTAAAGGAACGGTACATCTCACCGTTTCCGATATTACGGGCAAAACGGTCATCACGCAAAACAGCCAGGATAAAAGGCAGGTTGCACTTTCTACCGAAGCTTTAAGTGCAGGCACATACATTCTGACCTTAAGCACATCGGGTTGTACGGCAAGCAGCAGGTTTATAGTTAGATCTTAATACCCGTACCGGTTGTACACTTCTGCAACGTGCGGCTTTCGGTCACATCATACAAAAACCAGGTCCAGTCGTAAGTATAGCCCGGATCAACATTTTCAGATTGATGTATGACCCTGCGGCCCGGTTGCCCGTTTTTACTGTCCCAGGGTCTTTTCCATAGCCTTTCCTTTAGCCAGCTCATCAATGAGCTTATCCGGGTAGCGTATCTTTTGCATAAGAGGGTCCTCGATCTCTTCTACACGATAACCACAGATAACCCCTTTGATCTTATCAAACATTGGGATTGAGCTGCGGGGCCAGGACAAAGAAGTACTCAAAATTTGTTTTATCGTCAGGGATCCGTTACAATGCTGCTGAATGCTTCTTACATCATCAAACCGGATCTACGTTCCGGGCATACTGGATTATCCCGTTTTCCGGTCACATCCTCACTTATGATCCGGGCGCCACCCATCAGCTTTGGCGCTGTACACCTTGGTATCATAATTGATCCGGATATACCCGGCGAACTGGTACTGATCAAATAAAGCACGCAGCTCATGGATCATTGCGTCGTATCCGTTCTGCCCTTCCTTCGGAATATACGATGAGGACAGCAGCCTGCCTTTCAGCCCTTCAAAATCGAACTGCTGAAAATTGGGGAATACCTTGTAGCTGCATGTATTGGGTGCAAAGAACGCTTCAATACTTTGCTGATCGATATTACGGTGGTCTATCTGTACATAATCTGTCGCATGCCGGATGATCAGCTCATCATATGCTTTTTCAAAATCGCTGACTGCCAGCCGTTCGTTCCACATAAGCACTATAAGTCCCCCGGGCTTCAGGATACGGCTGAATTCCCTTTGTACCGCCGGCTGGTCAAACCAGTGAAATGCCTGGGCCGCCATTATGACATCTATACTATTATCAGGAAGCGTAGTGGCTTCGGCCGTAGCAGCAAGCGCGCTGAACTGCCAATACGCCTGTAGTAAAGTGACAGCAGCTTCGCGCATCGCTTCGTTAGGCTCTATACCCGTTACGGTATATCCCCTTTCCAGGAAAGGCCTGCAGGAAATGCCCGTGCCGGAGCCGATATCTGCAATATGGCTGCCGGGACTGATATGCCATTCCTCCTCCAGGTAGCTGACTACCTCATCCGGGTAATGCGGACGGTATCTTATATAATCGCTGACCCTGTCGCTGAATCGTGTGGTGCTGTCTGTTCTCTTCATGTTGTAAGAATATATTACCGAAAGCTCGTTTCAAAATTTCATAAAAGCGTTATCTAACCTTCCACCTCCTGTTTCCTGAATGCCACGATCTCCCGGATCAATGCCAGGGGCAGCGGCTTATCCAGCGGCAACCGGATAGCCGATTTGCTTACTTTCATCCCCTTTAGATCGGCTTCAAAGTGCCGGAGCAATGCCTCGCTCCAGGGACTGGAAAGCGTGAGGTGCCCAGGGAAAGCGCAATAATAGACCAGGAATTTTTTCCCGATCCTGAATGCGGGGATCTGGTAGCTGATGACCTCTTCCGCCTCAGGCGCTATCTCCTTTATCGCAGCCCTTATCTGCTGCATCCTTTCCAGCGCCTCGCCTGAAAACGCGTTGTGATATTCATCTATGCTTTTGTAATCTGTTTTAGCCATGGGTGCTTGTTTATTATTGGTGTTCCGTTTTTATTGTGTTGCTTTCAGCAGTATGATCTTTTTTACCAGGTCCAGGGGCAAGGGCTGATCATGCGGAAAGTGCAACGTGTCTTTTGTCCGCCTGGCCTTATAATGTTCTATCTCACGCTCTATCGCCGCCAGTCCGTACACCGGGTAAAACCCGATATGCCTTTTATAGCCTGCAAAATACAGGTGATGCTTCCCGACCGTATAGGCAGGCATCCCGTAGCGGATGCTTTCCTCCGTTCCGGAAAGCGTTTCCAGGAACAGCTTTCTCAGCGCTTCCAGCCGTTCCCTGATCTCTGGCTCAAAGCCGGCGATATATTGTAATACGGGATCCATACTGTTACCTGTTTATCAAAGGCAGGTATTTCTGCTTATTGTCAATGATGATCCACAATAAGATGGACCATAGTATCAATGCCATGACCAGTCCTCCGGGAGCCACAGTAAGGTGTGTAAGCAGCACGCCCGCCATTACCGGGAAGACCACCAAAGCACCTAAAGCCCTGGTTCGCGGTACCAGGATCAGCAGGCCGCCCAGCACTTCGGCAAAGCCCACCAAAGGCATCAGCCAGGAAATTTCGGCAAAAGCATCATTATCCTTTGTCAATGCCTCCGGCAGGCCTTCGGGAACAGGCATATAATTCAGGAATTTGTTCAGGCCGCTATTGAGCAGCAGCAATCCGAATAAAGAGAACAGGATTGTTTTTACAATTTTCATTTTGATAAATTTTTATAGCATCCGGGATGTCCCGGCAGTATGAATGAGCTTTGATGTGACAATTTACGCTTCACAAAGCGTTTTCAGCTTTTCCAGCGCCTTGGGATAAGTGCTGTTGAAGTAATCAATATTATCTTCCGTTACATCCACATCCACCGTTACGGTCGTTGTGCCGTCCTTTTCTTCGTAGGTGTAATTTTCCAATCCGCCGGCCCATTTTTCCACATCGGGACCTTCGGTGATCTCCTGCCCGTTATCGTAAATGCCGTAATGACGAATGGAAACAAACCGGCCGGGAATATGCTCGGCGATCTCGGCAACCATACCCGCCTGCCTGCCATCTGCGCCGGTGCCGATGAAATAAATTTTATCGCCCTTGTTCCATCCGCCTTCAAAATCAGATGTAGGGTTGAATACCGATGTCCATAATTTAAAAGTGTCTTTACCCAGCATGACACCAGCCGTCTTGGCCGCCGGCGCCTTAATATCTATAGTGTATTGCAATCTTTTCATAGATAATGTTTTAAAAGTGAATAAAAAATGCCCGCAGGCATCCTTTCCGGGGTTGAAGTTATAAACTAAAAACAACATATGACTTGCCATAAGACAAGAAAAAACACCCTGTTGCCAGCATCCCACATCCAGGAAGGAGACTTATTTATTGCTTCAGGAAATAATTAAATGATCAGCGTACAGGTCATTCCGGACAGAGATAAGGCCTCTCTTATACCGGCTGGTAGCTGGCAATAATTAAAAATGCCGCAGACGGAGCAGGAGCATACTCAACCAATGCAGGCACTAACGCAGGAAAAACTATAATTGTTAAAAGCTGTCCTTATAAAACGCGCAGCCGCATTATGCTATAATAAAAAATGCAGGAGCTGTCTGAATACACCCCTGCACTGGTTCAATGGATAAAGGTCTTCCGCCGTGCACCACCCTGTGAGCATATGACCACTATCACGCAATCCTCTTCCCGGTTATTGGACCTATCGCCCCTGTTCTAAGACATAGGCTATCGTTTGGTTTAAGGCTGTCGATCACGCTTCGGAGATCTTTAGCGGTGCTTTGCAGCTACCCGCTTTTCTCACGTATGGACCGGCTAAAAATTTAGCTGATAAAGTTACCGTATCACACACCATCAGCACAATACCTTATTCAGGGTATTTATATATTATCTGTTTAAGATACATTTGCAGTACAACCCGCTTTATTATCTCCATAACAGTCCGTATCTTACTTTAACATTCCAGATGCTAAACGAATGAAAATTTATTTTTCCCTGCCCATCTTACTCTTATGGATAACGGTATGCCTGTCCTGTAACCGGCAAGGAGGCGTGCACCGGGACAACGGCGGTACGGTTGAGCAGGCACTGGACAGTGCCCTGCAGATATGCCGGAACAATGCTTCCATACCCGCAGATACTTTCGGCAAATACAGCAGGCTGGCGGTACAACTGGCCGCGGAGCTCGGAGATGAGAACCTGTCGAACCTGGCGCATTTTCACCTGGCCCATTACTATTTCAATACCAATAATTATGATTCCGCCATACAGCTTTGCAATATGCTGTTGCTGCAGATCCATCCCCCCGCGGACACCGGCTTCCTGGTCAACAAGGTCAACATCATGAAATGTACGATCCAGATCCGGAAAGGCAATTACAAGCAGGCGCTGGACTGTTTTTTTGACATCCTGCCGGAAGTAGAGCAGACCGGCAGGCAGGATGATATATACAGGCTTTACAATAATATAGGAGCCTGCAACAGGCAGATGCTCCGGCATACGGATGCTATCCGGTGGTATATGCGGAATGTGGATATACCGGAGGAAAAGTACGCTTTCCTGAAGGCTGCCAGCGTATTGAATATTGCCGACTGCTATATTGGTATAGACAATGTGGATTCCGCTTTAAAATATGCACACATAGCGCTGGAGCTGAGCAGCCGCAACAAGCTCCTGCTGATACAGGCCAATACGCTGAATACCTTCGGGAAGATACTGAACGCCCAGGGCAAAACCGCGGAGGCCATCCGGAAAGTGAAAGAAGCGACCGAGATCAGGAAACAACTGGGCGACCCCTTTTATATCATTTCAGACCTGCTGCAGCTATCCGTATTATACAAGGACCTGGGAAGGTTCGACCTGGGCATACAAATGGCGCGGGAAGCGCTCCGCGTAGCCAATGACAACCATATAACCACCCAGGACTATTCCATCGCTTCCGTGCTCTGGGAGAACTACTATGAAAGCAAGCGGTATAAAGAGGCGGCGGAACAGATATCTGAAATGCTCAGCATCATATCCAGGAATAATGAAACCGCCACCGCCGACGCCATAGCAGAACTGGAAGTAAAATATGAGACCGATAAAAAAGAGCTACTGATCAAGAAGCAGCAGCTCGAGCTGGACAGGAAGAACTTCCTGCTATACGGGAGCATCGTGCTCCTCCTGCTGCTGATGGTCACCCTCTATTTTGTCTATCTCAACTATAAGAACAGGCAGGCGCGCAAATTAAAGGACGCCGTCATCAAAGAGCAGCACCAGGCAGCCAAAGCCGTTATCCTGGCACAGGAGCACGAAAGAAGCCAGCTAAGCCAGCACCTGCACGATGGTGTGGGACAAACCCTGAGCGGGCTGAAAATGAACCTGCAGGCACTGGACGAAAGAGTGGAAACAAAAGAGGAAGCCAATATCTTTGAGAACAGCATGGCGCTGCTGGACGATGCCATATACGAGATCAGGAATATATCGCACCGGCTCATGCCCAACAACATTGTAAGGCTCGGCCTAAAAAATGCGCTGCACCTGCTCACGGAAAAGATAAGATCCGACAAGCTGAACATTTACCTGGAAATGGACGCCGATGTAGATAAGATGGAACCTGATATACAATTGATCATCTACCGGGTGATCCAGGAGAGCATCAATAATGTGATCAGGCACTCCGGCGCCCGGACATTACAGATCACCTTCCATATCAGGAACAACAGGCTGCATGTATCCATAGCGGACGATGGTGTGGGATTTGATACAAGCGATATACTGAAGCATAGCGGCATAGGCCTGAATAATATTTACACACGGATAAGATTCCTCCAGGGCAATATCCGGATCAAAAGCGAACCCAGGCAGGGAACACAGGTCAATTTTGATATCCCGTTTTCCCCGGAATAATATCGCAACCATACAATTCGCCTATATTATGCTTAACAATCAACCCTTCTCAATACCCAACCATTCGTGATGAATCATAATACCTCCACTATCAGCATCGCCATACTGGACGACCACCACATCATCCTGGACGGCCTTACCCTATTATTACAAAACGAAGCCCATCTTGAAGTCGTGTACAAATGCACGGACGGATACGAGCTGCTGCAATACCTGGACGGGCATCCCGGCACCATTGATGTGCTGATCATGGACCTGATGATGCCTAAAATTGACGGTTATGAAATGGCCCTGCTGCTCCAGCAGCAGCATCCTGATGTCAGGATCATCATCCTTTCCATGAATACGGATGTAGACATGGCCTATAACCTCATTGAAAAAACGGATATCAAAGGCTATCTGCCCAAATCTGCCAATAAAAACATTTTACTCGAAGCTATCCGGTCCGTGAAGGATGACCTGATGTATGTTCATGAGGATATTCTGAATGAGCTGCATGGCTACAGGGTCAAGGTCTATGAAAAGGAGCGCCTGATGCTGTCACCAAGGGAACTGGAGATCGTGCAACTGATCTGTAAAGGCTTAAGCAATAAAGAAATCGCGGCGACCCTTTACCTGAGCGATCATACCGTGGCTACCCACCGGAGGAAGATCTACAAAAAAACCGGCTCCCACAACACCGCAATGCTGGTAGAGCTGGCCTCCAGGCTTAAGGTCATTTAGTTGTCTTCTGACAATGCGCCTGCTCCCCAGGCACTCCAAAGGGAGCCGCTTTTTATATTATATCAGTAAAGGCAATGATGGACAAGCATAAAAAAGCTGCCCTTTCGGGCAGCTATGTGCGTATCATATTGCATATGCGGTTACTATAGCGATGATACGGCACTGATGGTAAGAATACGATGCACACTGCTTTAGCAGGTGTCTGAATCAGTTATTATACTACCCGGTACGCCGGGCATTTAAAAGTCCTCATTAAAAAAAGTGGGAGCATCGGTGATACCCGCTTTTCCCGCCCTCCGGATAAATTCTTCCAGCACGCTCCTCGCGCCGGCATCTTCAAGCGCTTCATTATCCAGGACGTTGGCAGCGTACATATAGCTGCAACGGATATCCATATATGCCTCACTCCCGCAGGCCGAGACCCACTGCATATTCGACCGGTCAAAGCTGACGTGGTACTGCCTGATCCTGGGTATATACAGCACCTTATCCGCCTCTCTTACTACTTCTATGGCTATGCCCAGGGTAACGGTACGGTAGCAATCCTTATGGCCCCTTACACCCGATCTTAAGATGTCACCCAACCGGCCCAGGAAGCGCTTAAAGCGATCCAGCGCACCACCCGGCTCCGGCGCCACATCCAGTATCTGCTCCGCAAGGGAAGCGGCAAGCTCAGTACCCTGTATATACTTTACATACATCTGGCTGTCCACATCACCGGGACCCATCAGGGGTACTTTGGCAAAGGCCAGCGACCACAGCTCAGGATCTGTCCGGAATACGGCGCCATATTTCTCCGCGAAACGGTTGACATAGTCCGTTACAATGTCAGCTATGGCAACCAGGTAATACTTCAGCTCAGACAGGCGCTGACGCACCACGGGATCATTATCTGCTGCTGTTCCCGCTATAAATCCTATCATACCGCCGGCATCCGCATACACTGCCGCTCCTTTCTCCTGCCGCCTGCTTTCAGGCAGGTCCGCAGCGAAAAAAAAAGCGCAGGCGTCCTTCAGTTGCTCTGCCGGCGTCCTTTTATCCAGTAATATTTCAGGTAAGGTGATAGGGTCCCACATAGCTCTGATTTTAACAGTCCTACTCTTTTGCTGTACCCGGCTTTTCGGCACCCCGGAGCTCCCAATGCAGTTGCAAGTTTCCATTAGTGAACACTGCAAAGTAAGCACAGTACCGGCAGTATTCTCAGCGTACAAAACACCAAAAAATATTTTCCGTATTTATACGTAGCCGGAGCCGACAGGTCATAAAAAGGCAGGACAAGCTATCTACAGACAGGCAGATAGTACCGCATAGAGAATACCTGGAGAGAAGCGGACAAGGGCTTACCAGACCATACCCAGCTCAGGAATGGGTACAGCGGCAGCATAATCACCGGTCGCGGCAGGGATGAATATGCCGGCATCAGCATCATAAGCCACAGCCAATCGCTCCCGGCCTTCTCCGAATGTTAAGGTAGTCACCGGGGATTCCACCTGCGTTATTACCGTATTGCTTACCACCCCGGATTGCACCCAGAGTTGTAGGGTGGGAGCAGGCCGTATCACCGCTGTGTTCTGGAACAATACCGGTACTGCAGATACAGCATTGCCTGTCACCTCCCTGCCGTTTATCAGGGCGTTCTGAAACAATCCTGTGGTCAGGCATCCCCTACCTCTACGCCAATTATTCAACAACGCAAAGGCGCCAGGCAAACCGTCAGTACCGGGGCCGCTTATATTCCCTTTCTTATCCAGGGTATAGAGCCTGTCCATGACAGCACCTGACGGCACACCGGCCACCGGCACCAGGCCGGCACCATCACAAATAGGTGCATCTGCAATATAGATACCATAAGCTTCCTGCCAGGACAGGGTATTGTTCCGCAAAGGCCTGAAGACCTGCCAGGACACATAGGGAGAACCGGGACCGGGCTTTGCAATGATCACATTAGCGCCGGTCGCGTATAATCTTTGTAATTGCGCATCTGTAAATGCAATATGCAGTGTATAAGTTGCCGTGAGCATCGGATCGGTATTTTTCCTGGTGTTCCAGAAGCTGCCTTTACGGTCATACGCACATCCAGGTCTGGAAGATAGTTGCCGCAGCATAGGAACACTACAAAATAAGCCTACAGCCAGGAGGCTTTTCAGCGTAAAAAATACCAAAAATCATTTTCCGTATTTATACGGAATCAGAAGAGGGCGGGCGGGGTGTAAATATCATTGGCAATAGCGTAGACCACCAGTCCCACCGTATTACGGGCGCCGGTCTTGTCCAGTATATTCTGGCGGTGGCTTTCCACCGTACGCTTGCTCAGGTAGAGCTGGTCCGCTATTTCCTGGCTGGTCAGCTCCATACAGATCAGCTTCAGCACTTCTTTTTCCCTGTCAGACAGCTCTTCCGGCTCGCCGAAACGCTGTATCTTGGGCTTGTTCTTCATATAATCCACCAGCATCTGGTGGTCTTTCTGGGTGAGGAATACCCCTGATGCATGAACGCTTTCCAGGGCTTCCAGCAGCAATTCCCTCGAAGCATTCTTAGGCAGGAAAGCAGATACGCCCATCTTGATCATATGGCCGAACATGGCCTGCTTATAGTGAGAAGACAGGATAATGATCTTCAGGTCGGGATAATTTTTCTTCACCATTTCCACGAGCTGGAACCCGTTCAGTGGCTCCATCTGCAGGTCTACCAGAATGATATCCGGGAACCGGTCTGCCGGCAGCTCCTCCAGGTTACGGAGAAACCGGGGACCGTCATACGCCCGTGTTACCACTTCCAGGTTCTCTGTACCGGAGAGCAGCAATATCAGCCCTTCCAGGAATAACGACTCATCGTCTACCAGCGCTATTTTAACCAATTGTTTCATATGCGGGAATTATAATAATAAGCCTGCAACCCTTTCCCGGAGCACTTTTCCATTTAAAGGCCGCCTGCATCAAACGAATGCGGGACTCTATATTCTGCAGTCCCATCCCGTTCCGGATGGTAGCGGGATCAAATCCCCTGCCGTTGTCTTCCAGCAGGAAGGCCAGTGACCGTTCCGTGCTGCGTATATGTACCTGCATCCGGGATGCCCCGGCATGCTTCAACACATTGTTCAAAAACTCTTGGATCACCCGGTACACCTGCACCTCCACATCCAGTCCCGGGGACGTGTAGGTATGCTGTATGATGATATCCGTCTTCAGGATCACCGATACGTTGATGGCCAGCTCTTCCAACGCCGCTACCAGTCCTATATACTCTATAGCTACCGGGTACAGCGTATGGGAAATATTCCTGACCGCTTCCGCCAGGGATGGCAACTGCTTCATCACGATCTCCCGCGACCGGTCCTTGCTCCACGCTTCCGGGTGGTTCAGCCATACCGAAAGTATGTTCACACGGTTGCCGATATCATCATGCACGATCCTTGCGATCCGCTTACGTTCCGCTTCCTGCACGCTCACGATGGTCTTCACCATATTCTTCTGGTGCTGTACTTCCGCTTTGGTCCTTTCGAGCTCCGCCTCCAGCAGCTTTCTCAGCGACTTCCGGTGCAGCAGGGAGAACAGAACGGTAAGGATGATGATAAATACAAGTATTACCAGCAGGTAATACATCAGGACAACCGATTCTTCCATAAAAACAGCGTGATCATACAATAAAAAACGGCACAGGACACGGCATAGATCATCCAGAAAACAAATTTAAGCTCCGAAGGCACAGTGATCAGGAAGTTCAGCATCAGGAAATGTACAAATGTTACCGAAAAATAGAAGATCATCCCGTAATGCAGCCGGGCCAGGCGTGTATTGCGACCCACGTTCCGGAACATCTGGACAAATACCATGCTGATAATGCCTACCGCGTTATATGCCCTTCCCAGGTTGATATACTCCGCAGCTTCCTTCAGGGAGTGGAGCAGATCGTAGGTGCCGGTTAGCAGTCCTCCTGCCAGCAGCAGGTAAGGTAGCCGGGACTGCAGCTGCCTGCTGAAAAACAGGCAGAAAAGCAGCAGCTCCACGGCATTGAACAAAGGCAGCATCACGATATTTTCAGTCCCGGACAGTGACAGTCCCCATGATGCCAGGTCAAAAGCACAGCAGGCGATAATATATATGGCCAGCACCCTGAAATCCCTGCTCCTGGTACGCAGCAGGAAAGCATTCACCACCGACAGCACTACCAGGATACAGGAAAGGCAGATCGTTATAAAGTTAGCGACATCAAAAAGCTTTAGCGACATACACGAACTCTAACAGGCCCAGCGACGTTTTGTCATCCTGCGATTTGAATGGCGGGCACAGCCGTGCCATATCATAAAAGGTTTCCGTACCGGCGGCGGTCGTTTTAGCGATCACAATATCCGGCATTTTGAGACCGGCCACTTCCTTTATCCCGAAAAAGCCGGTGAAGGTAACGCTTTCCGTCGGGTCCTGCTCCAGGTCGGCAGCCGGGATCTTAAAGGCGTTGAACACCTGGTTATAGGTCACCCATTCCGTGATATACGACCAGTTATTGATACGCCTCAGCGCTTCGTCCGAATCGATCTCCGTATCGGTAAGCACTTTCGGGCATACCAGGGAAGTGGTTATAAAATCCGTATAAGAGTTGCAATTGTCCCGGATATAAGCCGGGCTGTCTGCCGATGCAGGCAGCACAAAAACATACAGTTTCGGTCCGCTGTCTGTGCCTGTTCTCAGGAAGGCATTCAGGTCCAGGCCGATATACAGATGGTAAAATTCTGTGTCAGTGACCTGCGGTACCGTAATGGTAAAGGAGTGTGAATTGGCCAGCAGGGCGGAAACGAAAGCCTTATCTTCTTTCTTATACTGCCATGCGTTCATAGCGCCAATGATAAAATCAAGTGAGTAATTGTCCACGGGTAATTTAGTTTTAATTAAAAAATAAAATAAATGTACCGTTGCAATTTAACAAAAAAACCACATTTACGCCATTCAGCACCTAAAAATAATACCGTCAGCAGACAAGCTGCCGGCAGATGCAGCAGCGCAGGGTTATATACTTATTGTATGATTACTGATTAGTCCTCCCTGTACAGGATGGGACCGGTCTCTCTTTCCGGCGCAGCCTCAAACAGCTTATTGATCCGGGGCTGCAGCAGCCAGATACCCACAGGGAAAAACCAGAACAGGAAAAACTCCCCTGTAAAATCACTGAAGGACACTTTCCTTTTCAGCTCTGCCGACCGCAGCGCTTTGGCATTAAAGTATATGCTGTAAAACATGCAGAACATAGAGAACAGGTGCAAAGGCAGAATCAGTTGTATCGCCTTCATCGCATCCTCATCGCTGGCCAATGCCGGCATTTCCGGTAAAAATCCTATCATCACGGCTATTGAAGTGATATAAACGGCCGGAATGGCCAGCAGTATCTTAAACACCCCTACATTCATACGCACACCCGGGGGCAGCTTTTTCACCAGTTGTGTACCCAGCGTGTATATCCATCCGAGATACACTGCCATACATAGCAGCGTCACCAGTGGAAACAGCAAAAAGAACCATTTCATATCCATAGTGACGATAGCAATGCTCCAGTGAATCAGCTGCAATATAAAAGGCAGCACGATCAGGAGGCAAAACAGCTGCCAGTGCTTCAGGGTTAAAAGCTTCTTCATAAATATCGTTACAGTTTTAATGACCTGTTTTTAAAGGCCCTTTGATGCCTGGTCTCAGCTCCGTCGCTTTATCGGAGTTGACGGGTATTATCGCAGCGCTAAATTATAAAAAATAAAATCGCCGGCAAAACGGGTTCCCTTGTGTTTGACAACCGTGAAAAACACCCTTAAAAATACGGGGAAACACCCATTGTATATTTTAGATATATTGTGGAGGTTTGTTGGAAAAACTACTATAGACTCATTACAAAAGTTATAGAAACAAATACAGATCATATTTTTAAAAAATATAGAATCTAATATTAGAAAAAAATAATCATTTTATTAATTTACAACTAAAAGTATAAGATTTACTTTTCGCGATGTATAAACTTTGGATGCCAAAGGTTAATATATCCACTAATTAATTAGGGCAAAAAATATATTGGGAAACCCTGAGAAGGCATCAAACAAAATTTCAGGTAAAGAAAATATTATGTTGAACTCAGTTGCATTTATTGATATAGAAGTTGAGCCTGCAAGTGGAAAAATTATGGACATTGGAAGTGTTAAGGACAATGGAAACTTGTTTCACAAAAACTCTGTAGCAGAATTTATTCAATTTCTCAAGGGAATACAATTCATTTGCGGACATAATATTTTCAACCACGACATAAAATACATCGGTAAAGCCCTTAATGATGCAGGAATAAGTTCGGCAAATATCATTGACACCTTGTTTCTTTCGCCTTTGCTTTTCCCGACAAAGCCGTATCATTCGTTACTTAAAGACGACAAACTGCAATCGGAAGACACAAACAATCCATTGAATGATTCTATCAAAGCGAAAGATTTGTTGAATGACGAAATTGCTACTTTCAAGCAGATAGACAACACACTCAAACAAATTTTTTATTTGCTGTTAAACGACAAAAAAGAGTTTTACGCATTTTTTCATTACATCAGATACAACATTACAAGCACAGGCATTGAAAAACTAATTCGAACAAGATTCAAAAATGAAATTTGCGAACAGGTTGATTTAGCAAAAATCATTTCAGAAAAACCGATTGAACTTGCTTACTGTTTATCGCTAATCAACTCTTTTGTTCAGCACAAAAAAATACATTCCATAACACCGCCTTGGGTTTTAAAAAATTATCCCGAAGTGGAACGGATAATGTTTCGTCTAAGAAACAAACCTTGTGTAAGTGGTTGTGAATACTGTAATCTGGCATTAGACGCAAATAAAGGGCTAAAAAGATTTTTCGGTTTTGATTCTTACCGAAGTTACGGTGGCGAACCGTTACAAGAAAAAGCAGTTAAAGCAGCGATTAACAATAAATCTATTCTTGCTGTTTTTCCGACAGGTGGGGGAAAGTCAATCACATTCCAGGTTCCCGCTTTGATGAGCGGAGAAACTTCAAAAGGTTTAACCATTGTGATTTCGCCTTTGCAATCATTAATGAAAGACCAAGTTGACAATCTTGAAAAAATTGGAATTACAGATGCAGTTACCATAAACGGCTTGCTTGACCCGATTGAAAGAGCAAAATCCTTTGAAAGAGTTGAAGACGGTTCGGCTTCCATTCTTTACATATCGCCAGAATCGCTACGTTCAAAAACGATTGAGAAATTAGTATTAGGTAGAAAAATTGCACGTTTTGTAATTGACGAGGCTCACTGTTTTTCATCGTGGGGACAAGATTTTAGGGTTGATTATTTATACATCGGGGATTTTATCAAATCCATTCAAGAAAAGAAAAATCTTGAAGACGGCATTCCTGTTTCGTGTTTCACAGCAACAGCAAAACAAAAAGTAGTTGAAGATATACGAGACTATTTCAGAGAAAAACTTTCGCTTAATCTTGAGTTGTTTACTTCAATAGCATCACGAACAAATCTACAATACAAAGTTTTTGAAAAAGGAGACGAAGAAGAAAAATACCAAACAGCGAGAGACTTAATTGAAGAAAAGAATTGTCCGACCATCATTTACGTTTCGCGAACACGAAAAGCCTACACGCTTGCTGAACGCTTGAAAGAAGACGGTTTTAGTGCAAAACCGTATCACGGTAAAATGGATAAGCAGGAAAAATCTGAAAACCAAGATTCGTTTATCAATGGAGAAACTCAAATAATGGTGGCTACTTCTGCTTTTGGAATGGGCGTTGACAAAAAAGACGTTAGAATGGTGATTCACTATGAAATTTCCGACTCACTTGAAAACTATATTCAGGAAGCAGGACGAGCAGGACGAGACGAAAATATTACAGCTGATTGTTTTGTGTTGTTTAACGAAGAAGATTTAAGCAAACATTTTATTTTATTGAACCAAACCAAACTTTCCATTAAAGAAATTCAGCAAGTTTGGAAAGCGATAAAAGAAATTACAAGATTCCGTTCAACGGTTTCAAATTCCGCTTTGGAAATTGCACGAAAAGCAGGCTGGGACGACAATGTTGTAGAAATTGAAACAAGAGTTACAACAGCCATTGCTGCGTTGGAAGATGCAGGATATTTGAAACGAGGACAAAATATGCCGCGAGTTTTTGCCAATAGTATTCTTGCAAAAAATGCACAGGAAGCCATTGACAAAATCAATGCTTCCGAAAAATTTGTTGGAAACCAAAAAGAAAAAGGTGTAAGAATTATCAAGAAACTTTTTTCCAGTAAAAGCAGAAAGCAAACAAACGATGAAGCAGCAGAATCAAGAATTGATTACATCAGCGACCACTTAGGAATTGTAAAAGAAGAAGTGATAAACATTGTCAATCTTTTGCGTGAAGAAAAGATTTTAGCCGATGCAAAAGATTTAACCGCTTTTATCAAAAAAGGAGAAAACAAAAATCGTTCGTTCAACATCGTTGATACATTCAGTAAAATTGAAAACTTTTTGCTTCCAATTGTTGAAGAACAAGAAAAAGTATTTCACATAAAAGAACTAAATGAACAAGCGGAAGAAAAAGGGATTGACGACATCAGTACAAACAATATCAAAACCATTTTCAATTTTTGGGCAATCAAGAATTGGATTAAGCGAAAAGGCTTAGAATCCAAAAACCACATTGCTGTTCTTTCATTACACCCAAAAGAGTTATTGAAAGAGAAATTAGAAAAACGACACGCTTTGGCAAAATTTATTGTTGAGTTTCTCTATGAAAAAAGCAATGTGAACGCTTCGGAAAAAGATTTTACAAAAGAAGAAGTGCTCGTTGAATTTTCAGTTCAGGAATTAAAAACCGCTTACGAGAAAAGTTCAAGTTTGTTCAAAGTGAATATCAACCTTGACGATATTGAAGATACGTTATTTTACTTATCAAGAATTGAAGCGATAAAGATTGAAGGCGGTTTTTTGGTTGTGTATAATCGTTTGACCATTGAACGAACTGAACAAGACAACAAAAAACGTTATACAAAAGACGATTATCAAAAGCTGCATCAGTTTTACGAAAACAAAGTTCAGCAAATTCACATCGTTGGCGAATACGCCAAAAAAATGATTGAGGACTACAAAAGTGCTTTGCAGTTTGTAGAAGATTATTTTCATTTAAATTATTCATCGTTTTTACACAGATATTTTCCGGGCAGTCGGCAAAATGAAATCAAACGAAACATTACGCCAGCTAAATTCAGACAACTTTTCGGAGAACTTTCGCCAACACAATTAAAAATCATAAACGACAACGAAACAAAACACATTGTTGTTGCAGCGGGTCCGGGAAGTGGAAAAACAAGAGTGCTTGTTCACAAACTTGCTTCATTGCTTTTGATGGAAGATGTGAAGCACGAACAGTTATTAATGATTACATTTTCAAGAGCAGCAGCAACCGAATTTAAGAAACGTTTGCTTAAACTTATTGGAAATGCAGCAAACTATATTGAAATAAAAACTTTCCATTCTTACTGTTTTGACTTGTTGGGAAAAGTAGGCAGTTTAGAAAAATCGGATGAAATTCTAAAAAAGACAATTCAGAAGATAAAGAACAACGAAGTTGAAGCAAGCCGAATAACAAAAACCGTTTTGGTAATTGACGAAGCCCAGGATATGGACAAAGACGAGTTTGGATTGATAAGTGCGTTAATGGAACAGAACGAAGAAATGCGGGTAATTGCAGTTGGCGATGACGACCAAAATATTTATGAATTTCGAGGGGCAAGTTCAAAACATCTTGAACAATTTATTCGTGAAAACAAAGCCGTAAAACACGAATTAGTTGAGAATTACAGAAGCAAAAATAATTTGGTTGATTTTTCAAATCAGTTCGCAAAACGAATTTCACACCGACTAAAACAAACGCCAATCATTGCAAAACAAAATGACAATGGGCAAATAAAAATCATTCGTTATCAAAGTGGCAATCTTATTAATCCGCTTATTCAGGATATTCTCTTAACAGGACTTTCGGGAACAACTTGTGTACTGACAAAAACCAATGAAGAAGCACTACAGATTACAGGATTGCTTTTAAAAAATAACATTCAAGCAAAATTGATTCAGAGCAATGACGGTTTTAGTTTGTATAATATAGATGAAGTTCGCTATTTTTTAAATCAGTTGAATTTGACTGATGATGTTTATACTATGAGTGATGAAATTTGGGCAAATGCAAAACGTGAAGTAGTAAACAAGTTTCGCCACAGCAACAAATTAGAGATTTTAGGAAACATTATTAAAGATTTTGAAGCGACCAATCCGAAAAGGAAATACAAATCAGACTTAGAAGTATTTATTCGTGAATCTAAACTTGAAGATTTTTTCAACGAAAATGGCGAAACAATTTTTGTTTCAACAATTCATAAAGCAAAGGGAAAAGAATTTGACAATGTTTTTCTAATGCTTGAAAACTTCAATCCTGCGACAGACGAAGCAAAACGACTTTTGTATGTTGCAATGACAAGAGCAAAAACAAACTTGACAATTCATCTTAACTCAAACATTTTTGACAACATCACAGCAGATAATTTAGAACGAATTGAAAACAAAGAAACACATTTACAGCCGAACGAATTAGCAATGCACTTGTCGTTAAAAGACGTTTGGCTTGACTATTTCATAACTCGACAACATTTGGTTTATCAACTCAAAAGCGGAGACAACTTAACAGTTAAGGGTGATGAATGTTTGGGAGAGAAAGGAAAATCCGTTTTGAAATTCTCAAAGCAGTTCGTTGAACAAATTGCCAGTATGAAAGAAAAAAACTATGAATTGAAAAGTGCGAAAGTGAATTTTATAGTTTATTGGAAAAAGGAAAGCTCTGACCAAGAAGTGAAAATTATTTTACCGGAATTGTATTTTGAAAGAATTTATCAAATTTAAAGCGCTTGATGATGAAAATAATGACACTATTTCAAAAACTGTGTAAATGCTAAAAATCGGGGTTGAATACTCCGATTTTTTTACTTTTAAATATACACAGTTTTATGCGACCAGAAGATTTTTTGACAGATG